>NZ_JBEZYV010000003.1:0-434239 GCF_040638905.1 Streptomyces virginiae
TCAAAGGAACCTCATCCACCGAAGTGGACGGGGTATCAACTTCTGGCGTTGATTTTTGGCACGCTGTTGAGTTCTCAAGGAACGGACGCTTCCTTTGTACTCACCCTCGCGGGCTTTCCTCCGGGCTTTCGTTCTGCTGTCTTGCGTTTCCGACTCTATCAGACTCTTTCGTGTCCGATTTCCTCGGCGCTTTCCAGGTTCCCGCTTTCGCGTTTCCCTTTCCGGCGGCTCCAACCTTACCAGACCATTTCCGCGTCCTGCTTCTCGAAGGTCGCAGTCGGTTCGGAATTGAATTCGGCGGCCGTTGGAAGGCCTTTCCCTTTCGGGCGGATCAGACTTTATCAGGTCTCCCCGGTCTGATTCCCACCCGCCCGCATGACTCGGCCCGGACACACGTGTGTGCCTGGGTGTCTTGCGGGGTGGAGACGTAAACGTACTGGAGCGGGGCCCCCGGATGCAAATCCGGTTGCCCCGCTCCGGTGACGGCGCTACGGCGAGGGCTGGATCAGACCTCGACGACGACCGGGAGGATCATCGGACGCCGGCGGTAGCTGTCCGAGACCCACTTGCCCATCGTGCGGCGGATGAGCTGCTGGATCTGGTGCGGCTCGGCCACGCCGTCGGCCGCCGCGCGGGCGATGGCTTCCTCGATCTTCGTGATGACCGGGCCGAAGGCCCCGTCGTCGATGCCGGAGCCGCGGGCCTGGATGTTCGGGCCGCTGACCACCTTGCCGGTGGTGCTGTCCACCACGACGTAGACCGAGATGATGCCCTCGTCGCCGAGGATCCGGCGGTCCTTCAGCGAGGACTCCGTGACGTCGCCGACCGAGAGGCCGTCCACGTACACGTAGCCAGCCTGCACCTTGCCGGAGATCCGGGCCTTGCCGTCGATCAGGTCGACGACCACGCCGTCCTCGGCGATGACGATCCGGTCCTTCGGGACGCCCGTCAGGGCGCCGAGTTCGGCGTTGGCGCGCAGGTGGCGCCATTCACCGTGGACCGGCATCAGGTTCCGCGGCTTGCAGATGTTGTAGAAGTACAGCAGCTCGCCGGCCGAGGCGTGGCCCGAGACGTGCACCTTGGCGTTGCCCTTGTGCACGACGTTCGCGCCCCAGCGGGTCAGGCCGTTGATCACGCGGTAGACCGCGTTCTCGTTGCCCGGGATCAGGGACGACGCCAGGATCACGGTGTCGCCGGGGACGATCCGGATCTGGTGGTCGCGGTTGGCCATGCGGGACAGGGCCGCCATCGGCTCGCCCTGCGAGCCCGTGCAGACCAGGACGACCTCGTGGGGCGGCAGGTCGTCGAGCGTCTTGACGTCCACGACGAGTCCGGGCGGGACGCGCAGGTAGCCCAGGTCGCGTGCGATGCCCATGTTGCGGACCATCGAGCGGCCGACGAAGGCGACCCGGCGGCCGTACTCGTGGGCGGCGTCGAGGATCTGCTGGATGCGGTGCACGTGGCTGGCGAAGCTGGCCACGATGATCCGGTGGTGGGCGTTGGCGAAGACGTTCCGCAGGACGCCGGAGATCTCGCGCTCCGGCGGGACGAAGCCCGGGACCTCGGCGTTCGTCGAGTCCGACAGCAGGAGGTCGATGCCCTCCTCGCTCAGACGCGCGAAGGCGTGCAGGTCGGTGAGGCGCCTGTCCAGCGGGAGCTGGTCCATCTTGAAGTCACCGGTGGCGACGACCATGCCCGCGCCGGTGCGGATCGCGACGGCCAGCGCGTCGGGGATGGAGTGGTTGACCGCGATGAACTCGCAGTCGAAGGGGCCCAGGTTCTCGCGCTCGCCCTCCTTCACCTCAAGGGTGTAGGGGCGGATGCGGTGCTCCTGGAGCTTGGCCTCGATGAGGGCCAGCGTCAGCTTGGAACCGATCAGCGGGATGTCCGGCTTCTCCCGCAGGAGGTACGGAACGGCGCCGATGTGGTCCTCGTGACCGTGCGTGAGCACGATGCCCTCGACGTCGTCGAGGCGGTCCCGGATGGACGAGAAGTCCGGCAGGATCAGGTCGATGCCCGGCTGCTCCTCTTCGGGGAAGAGGACGCCGCAGTCGACGATCAGGAGGCGGCCGTCGTACTCGAAGACCGTCATGTTGCGGCCGATCTCACCGAGGCCACCCAGGGGGGTGACCCTGAGGCCGCCCTTGGGCAGCTTCGGCGGCGGACCGAGTTCCGGATGCGGATGGCTCAAAAGTGTCTCCTCACCACGCACGCCACGTACCCGGAAGGCACGTGGCGCGCATGTCATTCGTGCACTTGCTGTTGCTCTGTATTTGTTCGGTCATGCTTATTGAGTTGTGAAGTCTGTTGTCAGAGCTGTACCCCGCCCGCAGCAAGATCGATCTTGAGCTGGGCCGTCTCTTCGTCGGTCAGTTCGATCAGCGGGAGCCGGAGCGGGCCGGCGGGCAGGCCCTGCAGGCCCAGTGCGGCCTTGGTGGTCATCACACCCTGCGTGCGGAACATACCGGTGTAGACGGGCAGCAGCTTCTGATGGATCTCGGCGGCCTTCTGGACGTCCCCGGCGAGGTGGGCCTCCAGCATGGCGCGCAGGTCGGGGCTGACCACGTGGCCCACGACGGAGACGAAACCGACGGCGCCGACCGACAGGAGCGGCAGGTTCAGCATGTCGTCGCCGGAGTACCAGGCAAGGCCGCTGCGCGCGATCGCCCAGCCGGCGCGGCCGAGGTCGCCCTTGGCGTCCTTGTTGGCCACGATACGGGGGTGCTCGGCCAGCCGGACCAGGGTTTCGGTCTCGATCGGGACACCGCTGCGGCCGGGGATGTCGTAGAGCATGACCGGCAGCTCGGTGGCGTCGGCGATCGCCGTGAAGTGCCGGTAGAGGCCCTCCTGCGGCGGCTTGCTGTAGTACGGGGTGACGGCGAGCAGGCCGTGGGCGCCGGTGCGCTCGGCCTCGCGGGCCAGTTCGAGGGTGTGCCGGGTGTCGTTGGTACCGATGCCGGCGACCACGTGGGCGCGGTCTCCGACGGCTTCGAGGACGGCTCGTACGAGGTCGTTTTTCTCCGCGTCGGTGGTGGTGGGCGACTCACCGGTGGTGCCGTTGACGATCAGGCCGTCGTTGCCTGCGTCCACCAGGTGGACGGCGAGCTGCTGCGCGCCATCGAGGTCGAGTGCGCCATCCGCCGTAAACGGCGTGATCATGGCGGTGAGGACCCGCCCGAAGGGGGTCTGCGGAGTCGAGATCGGAGCCATGGGTAACACGCTACTCGCTGCCATGCTCGCGGTGTCCCCTCGGGGGACGTCAACGGGGTGTTGGACGCCGGCACTGCCTGCTCGGGGGTTCAAGCAGTGCCGGGTCCGTTTGATCAGCCTAGATGAAGTTTCCGAAACGCCGCAATACGGACACTTCGGACTTGAGTCCGTACATCTGTACGCCGCGGGTGTAACGGGCCTTACGGGGCAACGCGACCGTTGGCGTTGTAGGCCGCGTACGTCAGCGGCATGAGCTTGGCCCAGTGCTGCTCCATCTTCTCGCCGACCATCTCGATCTCCCGCTGCGGGAAGGAGGGGACGGCCGCGAGCTCGTGCTGGGTGCGCAGGCCCAGGAAGTGCATGAGCGAGCGGGCGTTGCAGGTGGCGTACATCGAGGAGAAAAGGCCCACCGGCAGGACCGAACGGGCCACCTCGCGGGCGACGCCCGCGGCGAGCATCTCCTGGTAGGCCTCGTAGGCCTGCACGTAGGAGTCCTCCATGACGCGGCCGGTCAGCTCCTGCTGCGCGCTGGTGCCCTCGACGAAGACGTACTTGCCGGGGCGGCCCTCCTGGACGAGCTTGCGCTCGGTGTCGGGGACGTAGAAGACCGGTTCGAGCTCCCTGTAGCGGCCCGACTCCTCGTTGTACGACCAGCCCACGCGGTGACGCATGAACTCCCGGAAGACGAAGATCGGGGCGCTGATGAAGAAGGTCATCGAGTTGTGCTCGAACGGGCTGCCGTGCCGGTCCCGCATCAGGTAGTTGATCAGGCCCTTGGAACGCTCCGGGTCCTTCTGGAGCTCGTCCAGGGACTGCTCGCCGGCCGTGGAGACGCGGGCCGCCCACAGTACGTCGGAGTCGGCGGCGGAGTGCTTCACCAGCTCCACCGTCACGTCGCTGCGGAAGCTGGGTTTCAGATCTGAAGCGGCGGTCTCGCTCACCGGGGGTCCTTCCAAAATCGCGTCCTGGGGCGCGCCCACTCTACGGCGCGCCTCGCGGGTCCCCGCGCAAGCCGCCCTGCCGCCCGGGCCTCCGCACGGCTGCCGTGCAGCTGACGCACAGCCATGTTTTTTGGGTAATGTCCCGAAATCCGGCACCGATTGAAGGTCCCGTACGTCCTACAGGACAGAACGCACCCGCATCGAGCCCGAGGAGATTCGCTCTCATGTTTCGCCGGCGCGAACCCGTTCCGTTCGCCTTCGTCGCCGAGGCCGACCGTTTCCGCAGCAACGTCACCCCACCGCCGCGCGAACGGCTGGGCAAAGCCCAGTTGGCCGCCCGTAGTCTGGTCGGGCTGACCGTGGTCGCGGGGCTGGCCGGCTCGCTGCTCTTCGGCATACCGGCGCTGCAGCCGAACAAGGCACCGGAGAAGTCGCAGCAGTCGACTGCGTCCGAGGGGCGGTAGCCTCACGGGCACAGCCCAACCGAACGTGCATGTGAGTGAGGTCCAGCCGTGCCCCTGCCCTTCCTGACGGCCGACGGCGTGTCCGATGCGGATGACGTCGGCGACGAGGTCCTGGCCCATGCCGACGACGACCACGACCGCTGGCGGCGGCCCTACCGGCCCGGCCCCTGGCGCGTGGCCATCTCCGCGGTGCTGCTCCTGCTGTCCGCCTTCATGCTCCTGGCCACGATGATCATCGCCTTCGCCGGCGGGGGCTGGGCCGGAGCGGGCGCCTGCCTGGTCGCCGCTCTCGCCGTCCTCGCGTCGGCGCTGCAGATGCTGCGCGTGGGCGTGTGGGTCAGCCGTACGGGTCTGCGCCGGATCGGGTTCTTCGTAACCCGCACAATCCCGTGGAACGAGGTCACCGAGATCCGCACGGTGCAGCAGCCGGTGCGCTGGCTCGGACTGCCGAGGACCGTGCAGGGGCAGGCGCTGACGGTGTCGGCCCGCGGCGTCGAGGAACCGCCGGTGCTGCTGACCGACCACAACGCCGATTTCCTGTCGCGGGCGGAGGCCTTCGACCGGGCCGCCGACACGGTCGAGGCATGGGCCGAGGAGTACCGGCCCGTGCCCGCCTGACACCGCCCCGGGTCCCGGCGTGTGACGGGACGCGCCACGGTGAGCCCGTACAGGTGTCAGACCTGTACGGGCTTCTTGTCGTGGAGGGCGATCGCCCGCTGCATGGCCTTGCGCGCCCGCGGGGTGTCCCGGGCGTCGTGGTAGGCGACGGCGAGCCGGAACCAGCTGCGCCAGTCCCCCGGCGCGTCCTCGGTCTCGGCCTTGCGGCGTGCGAAGACCTCGTCGGCCGAGTCCCGCAGGATCCGGCCGTACTGGTCGCGCTCCAGCTCGTCCACGGGCAGCCCGCCCTCGGCCTCCAGCTCGCCGGCGAGCTGGTTGGCCTTGGTGACGAACTGCGTGTTCTTCCACAGGAACCAGATGCCGATGAGCGGCAGGATCAGCACGGCCACCCCGAAGGTGACGGTGAGCAGGGTTCCCTGCTGGATCAGCAGCAGGCCCCGGCTGCCGACCAGGACGAAGTAGACGACCAGGACGGCGGCCGTGATGAAGTACGTGATCTTCGCGCGCATCGTGAATCAGTCCGGTCAGCCCAGGTCGAGGAAGTTTTCCAGGCCGAAGGTGAGGCCCGGGGTCTGCGTCACGCGGCGCGCGCCGAGCAGGATGCCCGGCATGAAGCTGCTGTGGTGCAGGGAATCGTGACGGATGGTCAGGGTTTCGCCCTCGCCGCCGAGGAGTACCTCCTGGTGCGCGAGCAGGCCGCGCAGGCGGATGGCGTGGACGGGGACGCCGTCGACGTCCGCGCCGCGCGCGCCGTCCAGCGCGGTGGCGGTGGCGTCGGGCTGCGCGCCGAGGCCGGCCTCGGCGCGGGCGGCCGCGATGAGCTGCGCGGTACGGGTCGCGGTGCCGGAGGGGGCGTCGACCTTGTTGGGGTGGTGCAGCTCGACGACCTCGACGGACTCGAAGTAGCGGGCGGCCTGGGCGGCGAACTTCATGGTGAGGACGGCGCCGATGGAGAAGTTCGGCGCGATGAGCACACCGGTCTGCGGAGAGGCGGCGAGCCAGGAGTCCAGCTGGGCGAGGCGGTCCTCGGTCCAGCCGGTGGTGCCGACCACGCCGTGGATGCCGTGGCGGACGAGGAACTCCAGGTTCTCCATCACCGAGGCGGGGGTGGTCAGCTCGACCGCGACCTGGGCGCCGGACTCGGCCAGCGTCTCCAGCTTGTCGCCGCGGCCGAGCGCCGCGACCAGCTCCATGTCCTCGGCGGCCTCGACCGCCTTGACCGCCTCGGAGCCGATGCGGCCCTGGGCGCCGAGGACTGCCACGCGCAGCTTGCTCATAGTCACTTCCTTACCTACGTACGGAATCAAGGGGTGTCTTGTCGATCAGGCGGATCAGGGAGACACCCCCTAGGCGACGACCTCGTCGAGGCGGGCGGCCTGCTTCTCCTTCAACGGGCCGATCACCGCCAGCGAGGGCCGCTGGGCCAGTACATCCTGTGCGACCGAGCGGACGTCGTCCGGGGTGACCGCGGCGATTTGGGCCAGCATGTCGTCGACCGACATCTGGTCGCCCCAGCACAGCTCGCTCTTGCCGATGCGGTTCATGAGCGCGCCGGTGTCCTCCAGTCCGAGGACGGTGGAGCCGGAGAGCTGGCCGACGGCCCGCTTGATCTCGTCGTCGCCGAGCCCGTCGGTGGCGACCTTTTCGAGCTCGTCGCGGCAGATCCGCAGCACGTCGTGGACCTGGTTGGGGCGGCAGCCCGCGTACACGCCGAAGAGGCCGGTGTCGGCGAAGCCTGAGGTGTACGAGTACACGCTGTAGGCGAGCCCGCGCTTCTCCCGGACCTCCTGGAAGAGGCGGGAGGACATGCCGCCGCCCAGAGCGGTGTTCAGCACGCCGAGCGCCCAGCGGCGCTCGTCGGTGCGGGCGAGGCCGGGCATGCCGAGGACCACGTGGGCCTGCTCGGTCTTGCGGCTCACCAGGTCGACGCGGCCGGAGGTGCGGATGCGGCGGGTGCCGGTGCGCGGGCCGATCGGCTCGGCGTCGGTGTGCGTGAGGGCCCCGGCCTTGTCGAAGGCGGCGCGGACCTGCCGTACGACCTTGTTGTGGTCGACGTTGCCGGCCGCGGCGACCACCAGGTGGCGAGGGTCGTAGTGCTTCTTGTAGAAGCGGCGGATCCGGTCGGCGCCGAGGGCGTTGATCGTGTCGACGGTGCCGAGGACGGGGCGGCCCAGCGGGGTGTCCCCGTACATGGTCTGCGCGAACAGGTCGTGGACCATGTCGCCCGGGTCGTCCTCGGTCATCGCGATCTCTTCGAGGATGACGCCGCGCTCGGCGTCGACGTCCTCCTCGCGGATCAGCGAGCCGGTGAGCATGTCGCAGATCACGTCGATGGCGAGCGGCAGGTCGGTGTCGAGCACCCGGGCGTAGTAGCAGGTGTACTCCTTCGCCGTGAAGGCGTTCATCTCGCCGCCGACCGCGTCGATCGCGGAGGAGATGTCCAGGGCGCTGCGCTTGTGCGTGCCCTTGAAGAGGAGGTGCTCCAGGTAGTGCGTGGCGCCGTTCAGCGTGGGCGTCTCGTCGCGGGAGCCGACGTGTGCCCAGATGCCGAAGGTGGCGGAGCGGACCGAGGGCAGCGTCTCGGTGACGACGCGCAGTCCGCCGGGCAGGACGGTGCGGCGGACGGTGCCGATGCCGTTCTGCCCCTTGAGCAGGGTTTGGGTACGGGCGACGGCCCGCCCCTCCGAAGAGGGGCGGGCCGTCACACGGGAACTACGCGACGTCACTTGTCGGAGTCGTCCTTGTCCGCATCGGCGTCGGCGGTCTCGCCCTCGATCACGGGGACCAGGGAGAGCTTGCCGCGCTGGTCGATCTCGGCGATCTCGACCTGCACCTTGGTGCCGACCGCGAGCACGTCCTCGACGTTCTCCACGCGCTTGCCACCGGCGAGCTTGCGGATCTGCGAGATGTGCAGCAGACCGTCCTTGCCGGGCATGAGGGAGACGAAGGCACCGAAGGTGGTGGTCTTGACGACCGTACCCAGGTAGCGCTCGCCGACCTCCGGCATGGTCGGGTTGGCGATCGAGTTGATCGTCGCACGGGCGGCCTCGGCGGCCGGGCCGTCGGAGGCACCGATGTAGATGGTGCCGTCGTCCTCGATCGTGATCTCGGCGCCGGTGTCCTCCTGGATCTGGTTGATCATCTTGCCCTTGGGGCCGATGACCTCACCGATCTTGTCCACCGGGATCTTGACGGTGATGATCCGCGGGGCGAACGGGGACATCGCGTCCGGCGTGTCGATCGCTTCCATCATCACGTCGAGGATGTGGAGGCGGGCGTCGCGGGCCTGCTTGAGGGCGGCGGCCAGGACGGAGGCCGGGATGCCGTCGAGCTTGGTGTCCAGCTGGAGCGCGGTGACGAACTCCTTGGTGCCGGCGACCTTGAAGTCCATGTCGCCGAAGGCGTCCTCAGCACCGAGGATGTCGGTGAGGGCGACGTAGTGGGTCTTGCCGTCGATCTCCTGGGAGATCAGGCCCATGGCGATACCGGCGACGGGGGCCTTGAGGGGCACACCGGCGTTCAGCAGCGACATGGTGGAGGCGCAGACCGAGCCCATGGACGTCGAACCGTTGGAGCCGAGGGCCTCGGACACCTGGCGGATCGCGTAGGGGAACTCCTCGCGGGTCGGCAGGACCGGCACGATCGCGCGCTCGGCGAGCGCGCCGTGGCCGATCTCGCGGCGCTTCGGCGAACCGACGCGGCCGGTCTCGCCGACGGAGTACGGCGGGAAGTTGTAGTTGTGCATGTAGCGCTTGCGGGTCACCGGGGAGAGGGTGTCCAGCTGCTGCTCCATGCGGAGCATGTTGAGGGTGGTGACGCCCAGGATCTGGGTCTCGCCACGCTCGAACAGCGCCGAGCCGTGCACGCGCGGGATGGCCTCGACCTCGGCGGCGAGGGTACGGATGTCCGTGATCCCGCGGCCGTCGATGCGGACCTTGTCCTTGATGACGCGCTCGCGCACCAGGGCCTTGGTCAGGCTGCGGTAGGCGGCGGAGATCTCCTTCTCGCGGCCTTCGAAGGCCGGGAGGAGCTTCTCGGCGGCGATCTCCTTGACGCGGTCCAGCTCGGCCTCGCGGTCCTGCTTGCCCGCGATGGTCAGCGCCTGGGAGAGCTCGCCCTTGACGGCGGCCGCGAGGGCCTCGTACACGTCGTCCTGGTAGTCCAGGAAGACCGGGAACTCGCCCTCGGGCTTGGCGGCCTTGGCGGCCAGGTCGGCCTGCGCCTTGCAGAGGACCTTGATGAACGGCTTCGCGGCGTCGAGGCCGGCGGCCACGACCTCCTCGGTCGGCGCCTCGGCGCCGCCCTTGACGAGGGCGATGGTCTTCTCGGTGGCCTCGGCCTCGACCATCATGATCGCGACGTCGCCGTCTTCGAGGGTGCGACCCGCGACGACCATGTCGAAGACGGCGTCCTCGAGCTCGGTGTGCGTCGGGAAGGCGACCCACTGGCCGCGGATCAGCGCGACGCGGACGCCGCCGATCGGGCCGGAGAAGGGAAGGCCGGCGAGCTGGGTGGACGCGGACGCGGCGTTGATCGCGATGACGTCGTACAGGTGGTCCGGGTTGAGCGCCATGATCGTGGCGACGACCTGGATCTCGTTGCGCAGGCCCTTCTTGAAGGACGGGCGCAGCGGGCGGTCGATCAGGCGGCAGGTGAGGATCGCGTCCTCGGAGGGACGGCCCTCACGGCGGAAGAAGGAGCCGGGGATCTTGCCGGCCGCGTACTGCCGCTCCTCGACGTCCACCGTCAGGGGGAAGAAGTCGAGCTGGTCCTTGGGCTTCTTCGACGCGGTGGTGGCGGACAGCACCATCGTGTCGTCGTCCAGGTAGGCAACGGCGGAGCCGGCGGCCTGGCGGGCCAGACGGCCCGTCTCGAAGCGGATGGTGCGGGTGCCGAAGGAACCGTTGTCAATGACGGCCTCGGCGTAGTGGGTCTCGTTCTCCACTAGCGTTTTCTCCATTTTCGTCGTCTCCGTCCGCCGCCCGTGTGGCGGAGGACGGTTGCGGAGAAGCGCTCCTGGCGTGCTGGCCGGTCTTCGATCGAAGCACCCGGTTCGTTGCCCGTGCGGGGCATTCCGGGTGCCACTACCGAGGACCGGCGGCGTGGGAGGGCGCTCCTCCTCTTCAGTTGTGCACGTCTCGTCGTCGGACGTACACGTGCGTCCGTTCCAGACTACAAAGGGACCGGTCCGTATCGCACGTACAGCAAAGGGAGCGGCCCCCGGATGTGGGAACCGCTCCCTTCACGGCGTCTTACTTGGCGCCGGCCGCACCGCGGCGGATGCCGAGGCGCTCGACCAGCGTACGGAAGCGCTGGATGTCCTTCTTGGCCAGGTACTGCAGCAGGCGGCGACGCTGGCCGACCAGGATCAGCAGACCACGACGGGAGTGGTGGTCGTGCTTGTGGGTCTTGAGGTGCTCGGTCAGGTCCGAGATGCGGCGGGAGAGCATCGCGACCTGGACCTCGGGGGAGCCGGTGTCGCCCTCCTTGGCACCGAACTCGGTGATGATCTGCTTCTTCGTAGCGGCGTCGAGCGGCACGCGTACTCCTCGTTTTGGTCTTCGTTGCCACCGAGTGCCCCAGGTCTGAGTCTCTGGGGAGCTTCCGTTACTCGGGAGGCGGGGTCCGCTGAGCGCAGTCCACAGACCCTTCGAAGGGATCCGGGGGACGCGTACACAAACGGCCGTCACACAGCGTACCAGGCTGCCGCTCCGCCCCGTCTCAGCTGGTGAGAGCGCGGGCCCGGGCGTAGACGTCGAGCACGGCCAGGGTCAGGGGCACCAGGCTGAGCAGGACCGCCGCCTCGGTGAGGTCGAGCAGCCTTCCCCAGAAGGGTGACAGGCCCTTGCGGGGAATGACAAGCGCAATTCCCGCGAGGAGTGCCGCGCCGGCGGCGACCGCGGCGGTGAGCCAGATCGTACGGAGGTCCAAGCCGCTGCGGTCCTGCTCCAGGACGAGGGCTTCGAGCAGGGCCTGCGGCGGGTGCAGGGAGAGGCCCAGGATCAGCAGCGCGACGGCGGCGAGGCCGGCGGCCAGGGCGCACACCACTTGGGAGGTGTAGCGGAAGAGGCGGGCGCGCAGCAGCATGGCGAGGCCGGTGGCCAGGGCCAGGAGGCGGCCCCAGGTGTTGTCGGAGAAGCCGAGGACGGCGGCGGCTCCGACGGCGACCGCGGCGCAGCCGCCGACCAGGCCGAGCAGCATCTCGTGGCCCCGGCGGGCCTGGGCGGCGATCGCCTCGGCGTCGAGCGGGGCGCCCTGCTCGTTCTGGTCGGCGCCGGGCTGGTCACCGTACGGCTCGGTCTCGTAGCGGTCCGGGGTCTCGTAATCCTCGATGGCGCTCTGCGGGGCGGCGTAGCCGATGGGCAGCCGGGCGAAGCGGGCGGAGAGGCCGGGGAGGAAGGCGACGAGGCCGATCGCGACGGGCGCGCAGACGGCTGCGGTGGAGGTCGCGGAGGCTTCGGCGGCGATCGCGGCGAAGGTGGCGAGGGTGCCGGTGGCGGCGACGAAGGTGGCCGCGACGAAGGGGGCGTCGCCGCTGGGGGTGAGCGCGACCAGGGCGACGGAGGCGACCAGGACGCAGACGCAGCCCAGGAGGAACTGGAGCCGGCCGGGGCCGTCGCCGACGGCGGGGCCGACGATCCCGGATCCGGCGATCAGCAGGTGCGGGAGGGCGCCGAGGCCCAGGGCCACGGCGGAGAGGCGGTCCCGGTAGACGCGGGCGCGCACCCCGGCGACGGCGGTGAGCAGGACGCCGACGGCACCGGCGATGATCCCGGGCAGGCCGTGCATGTCGTGGCGGACGGGGTCGGCGTACCAGAGGACGAAGCCCAGCATGACGAGCAGCACCGCGGCGCCGGCCAGCCCGGCGCCGCGCAGCATGTCGTCGCTCCAGCGGTGCCGGTCGCGGACGACGGCGGAGGCGACGGCGTCGGACACGTCGTCGAAGACGGCCGGCGGCAGGGACTCGGCGAAGGGGCGCAGGCTCAGCACCTCGCCGTCGAGGACCTGCTGGGCGGCGAGGGTGCGGGCCCCGTCGAGGACGGTCCCGGAACGGCGTACGAGGTGGAAGCCGGTCGGGGCGCCGACGGGCTGGGTCTGGCCGGTGAGGCGCAGCAGCTCGGGGTAGACGTCGGCGACCGCGATGTCCTCGGGGAGGGCGACGTCGATGCGGCTGTCGGGGGCCACGACGGTGACCCTGCAGAAACCAGTCGTCCCGGCCGTACTCACCTGCGTGACCCCCTTGGTTGGTGTCCGCGCCCGTGCTCGATTCGCGGATGCGCATGCTGCGCGCGACACCCTACCGGGCGTATGAGCGACAGTCGGCAAGTAGGATCACCGTCGCGTGAGGGATACCCCCTTCGCGCCCGGGACTTGGGGGCGCCGGTTGCGACGTCCCGTCCGTTTTCGAGGGATTGATGCTCCGGTGAGCCAGATCGTCGTCAAACGCCCGCCGCGGTCCCTGCCGCCCGAGGTTCCCTCGGAGGAGCTGAGGCTGGAAGCTCCTCCCGAACTGCCGCGCGGGCAGCAGGAGGGCATGCTGATGCAGCTCCTGCCGATGCTCGGCATGGGCTCTTCCGTCGTCTTCTTCTTCATGCCGGGCGCGGCCCCTTTCATGCGCATCATGGGTGTGCTGATGCTGGCGTCGACGGTGGGCATGGTCGTGGCGCAGCTGGTGCGCTTCCGGCGCGGTACGCAGGGGCAAATGGCCGACGTGCGCCGGGACTACCTCAAATACCTCGCCCAGACGCGCCGTCAGGTGCGGCGGACGGCGCGGGCGCAGCGTGACGCACAGCTGTATCTGCACCCGTCCCCCGAGCAGTTGTGGTCGGTGGTGGCGGACGGTTCGCGGCTGTGGGAGCGGCGGGTCGGCGACCCGGACTTCGGTCAGGCCCGGCTGGGGCTGGGCGCGCAGCGGCTGTCGACCCCGCTGGTGGCGCCGGAGACGGCGCCGGTGGACGAGCTGGAGCCGCTGACGGCTGGTGCGATGCAGCGCTTCCTGAAGGTGCACTCCTCGCTGGACGGGCTGCCGATGGCGGTCTCGATGCGGGCCTTCTACCACGTGGCGGTTTCCGGGGAGCCGGAGTCGGCCCGCGGCGCGGCGCGGGCGCTGGTCGCGCAGCTGGCGACGCTGCACTCCCCCGAGGACCTGATGGTCGCGGTGGTGGCCTCACCGGGTGCGGTGCCCTCGTGGGACTGGACGAAGTGGCTGCCGCACACGCAACTGCCGGGGCAGGTCGACGGGGCCGGTACGAAGCGGCTGTTCGGCGACGACCTCGCCGAGCTGGAGGGGATGCTGGCGTCCCGGCTGGAGGGGCGTCCGCGGTTCAGCCGCGACGTGTCGCCGGTGCTGGACCAGCCGCACCTGGTGGTCGTGCTGGACGGCGGCATGGTGCCCCCGGACTCGGTGTTCGCGGCGGCCGAGGGCCTGCAGGGCGTCACCATCATCGAGGTGGTCGCGGGCGAGCTGGACGAGCCGCGCGGCGGTCTGTCGGTCGTGGTGCGGCCGGGCCGGCTGCGGCTGGAGTCGGGCGGCGGGGTCGCGTACGAGGGTGTGCCGGACACCCTGTCGCTGCCCGCGGCGGAGGCCCTCGCCCGGCAGCTGGCGCCGCTGCGCACGGGCGGCGGGGACGACGACGAGCCGCTGCTGGCGAACCTGGACTTCACGGACCTGCTGAACCTGGGCGACGCGGCCGCGGTCGACGTGGCGCGTACCTGGCGGCCGCGGTCCGCCGGTGAGCGGCTGCGCGTGCCGATCGGCGTCGGCGAGGACGGGGCGCCGGTCATGCTGGACCTCAAGGAGGCCGCGCAGGAGGGCATGGGCCCGCACGGCCTGTGCGTGGGTGCGACCGGTTCCGGCAAGTCGGAGCTGCTGCGCACACTGGTGCTGGGTCTGGCGGTCACGCACACCTCGGAGACGCTGAACTTCGTGCTCGCCGACTTCAAGGGCGGTGCGACCTTCACGGGCATGGGCCAGATGCCGCACGTCGCGGCCGTCATCACCAACCTCGCGGACGACCTCACGCTCGTGGACCGCATGGGCGACTCCATCCGCGGCGAGCTGCAACGCCGCCAGGAGCTGCTGCGTTCGGCGGGCAACTACGCGAACATCCACGACTACGAGAAGGCCCGTGCGGCCGGCGCCCCGCTGGAGCCGCTGGCGTCGCTGGTGCTGGTGATCGACGAGTTCAGCGAGCTGCTGACGGCGAAGCCCGACTTCATCGACATGTTCATCCAGATCGGCCGCATCGGCCGTTCGCTGGGCGTGCACCTGCTGCTGGCCTCGCAGCGGCTGGAGGAGGGCAAGCTGCGCGGGCTGGACACGTACCTGTCCTACCGGATCGGTCTGCGGACCTTCTCGGCGGCGGAGTCGCGGACGGCGATCGGTGTGCCGGACGCCTACCACCTGCCGTCGGTGCCCGGTTCGGGCTACCTGAAGTTCGGTACGGACGAGATGGTGCGCTTCAAGGCGGCGTACGTGTCGGGCACCTACCGTTCGGGCGGGCCGGACCTCTCAGTGGGGCAGTTCCCGGTGGAGCGGCGTCCCGCGCTGTTCACGGCGGCGCCGGTGCCGGTGGTGTACGCGGCCCCGGACCCGGCGTACCTGGCCGCGCGCTCGTCGCGGGAGGACGACGCGCTCGCGGACACCGTGCTGGACGTGATCGTGAGCCGGCTGGAGGGCCAGGGCGTGCCGGCGCACCAGGTGTGGCTGCCGCCGCTCGACCAGGCCCCGCCGCTGGACCAGCTGCTTCCGGCGCTGGCGCCGAGCGCCGAGCGCGGGCTGCACGCGGACGGCTACACGCGTCCGGGCGGGCTGGTCGTGCCGCTCGGTCTCATCGACAAGCCGTTCGAGCAGCGGCGCGAGGTGCTGTACCGCGACTTCTCGGGCGCGGCGGGCCACATGATGGTGGTGGGCGGTCCGCAGTCGGGCAAGTCGACGCTGATGCGGACGCTGATCTCCTCCTTCGCGCTCACGCACACCCCGCGCGAGGTGCAGTTCTACGGGCTGGACTTCGGCGGTGGCAGCCTGTCGGCGGTCTCGGACCTGCCGCACGTGGGCGGTATCGCCTCGCGTCTGGACCCGGAGCGGGTGCGGCGCACGGTCGCGGAGGTCGGCGGGATCCTCAACCGCCGCGAGGAGTTCTTCCGCGCGAACAACATCGACTCGATCGGTACCTACCGGCGCCGGCGGGCGGCGGGCGACCTGCCGCACGAGCCGTGGGGCGACGTGTTCCTGGTCGTCGACGGCTGGGGCAACTTCCGCGGTGAGTACGAGGTCCTGGAGCAGGTCGTCACGGACATCGCCGCGCGGGGTCTGGGCTACGGCATCCACGTGGTGATCACCGCGGGCCGGTACATGGAGGTCCGGGCGGCGCTGAAGGACCAGATGCTCAGCCGGCTGGAGCTGCGGCTGGGCGACACCATGGACTCGGAATTCGACCGGAAGGTCGCGGCGAACGTCCCCACGGGGATGCCGGGCCGCGGCCAGGTCGCGGAGAAGCTGCACTTCCTGGGCGCGCTGCCGCGGATCGACGGCTCGCACGAGGCCGATGACCTGTCGGAGGCCACGGCGTCCTTCGTGGAGGCGGTCCGGCAGAACTGGTCGGGGCCCGCGGCTCCGGGCGTGCGGCTGCTGCCGCGGCTGCTCCACTCCGACCAGCTGCCCAAGGGCGGGGAGTTCCCCCAGCGCGGGATCGCGATCGGCATCGACGAGACCGATCTGGAGCCGGTGTTCGTCGACTTCGAGAGCGACCCCTTCCTGCTGGTCTTCGGCGAGAGCGAGTCGGGCAAGACGAACCTGCTGCGGCTGATCGCCAAGCAGATCGCGGAGCGGTACACGCCGGACCAGGCGCGTCTGGTCGTCGGCGACTACCGGCGGACCCTGCTCGGGGCGCTGCCGGAGGAGCACCTGCTGGAGTACGCGCCGATGGCGAGCTCCCTGCAGATGCACATGGAGGCGCTGGGCGGGGTGTTCTCGCGCAGGCAGCCTCCCGCGGACGTCACTCCGCAGCAGCTGCGCGACCGCAGCTGGTGGACGGGCCCGGACGTGTTCATCATCATCGACGACTTCGACCTGGTGGCGACGAGCCAGGGCAATCCGCTGGCGCCGCTGGTGGAGTACCTGCCCTTCGCCCGCGACACGGGCGTCCGCTTCATCATCGCGCGCAGCTCGGCGGGTGCCTCCCGCTCGATGTACGAGTCGTTCATGCAGCGGATCAAGGAGCTGGGCGCGCAGGGTGTCGTGCTGTCCGGGGATCCGGCGGAGGGCGATCTGGTGGGCACCGTCCGGCCGCGTCCGATGCCGCCGGGCCGGGGTTACTTCGTCACGCGGCGGCGGGGCACGTCGCTGGTCCAGCTCGGCCGGATGCCGGGCGGCGTGTGAGCCGGTGCCGGGGATCACGGACCTGGCCTCGGGCATCGGCCGGAAAACCGTCCCACGTGGCGGCGCAGCCCCGATAATCGGCGGGGAAGACCGCACCACCGAGGGAAAGGCCGCTCATGGGCACCCAGCAGGAGAAGGACGAGCTGTACGCGCTCGACATCAGCGGTGTGGAGTGGGAAGGGCCGCCGGGGACCAGCCCGGACGAGGAGCGGGTGGAGATCGCGCGGCTCCCCGACGGGGCGGTGGCGATGCGGTCCTCGCTGGACCGGGAGACGGTGCTGCGCTACACGGCCGCCGAGTGGGAGGCCTTCGTACTCGGTGCCAGGGACGGTGAGTTCGACTTGGACCGCCACCAGCCCTGAGGGGCGGCAGGAGACGCGGAAGGGGCGCGCCCGGTACGGGTGCGCCCCTTCCGCGTTTCGGGACCCGGGGGACCCGGGTCCCCGCCGGGCTCAGTAGGCCTCGGTGAAGAGGGTCGAGGCCCGCTTGTCGGTGGCGCGGTAGTCGTCCTTGCCGCGCTCGATGAGCTTGGCGACCTTCTCCAGCTCCGCGTGCATGGTGTCGGCCTTGGCCTTGTACTTCTTCTGGAGGTTGACGTACTCCTGGTGCGCCTCACCGTCCCAGGTGTCCGTGACGACCTTCACGGCCTGCTCCATCTGGTCCAGGTCCTTGAGGATGTTCCCGGAGACGACCCGGATGCGGTCCGCCATCTGCTGAACGGTCTCGTACCGGACCCGGGTCCCGTCGTTCGCCGTCATGTTCTTCTCCTTCTCGCTGCGGCCGAAGTGGAAAGGGGCGTCGATCAGACGCCGTCGAGCGCGGAACGGGGGCCGGGAGCCGGGGCCGACGTCGCCTGGACGGCCTGGTTGAACGCGGCGAGCACCTCGTCGTCCTGGGCGTTGGTGAGGTTCTTCGTCTGCGCCACGGCGTTGTGCAGGACGCCGAGCAGCCGGCGGATCTCGTCGTGGCTGTCGTTGAGCGTCGTCTGCGCCTTGACGAAGCCCGAGGCGCCGACACCGGTCCAGCCGGCGCTCACGGTGGCGATGATGTCGGCAAGCTCGCGGGCCTGCCGGGAGACGGCGGCTCCCGTCTCCTGGATCCTGTTCTTCGCCTTGACGACCGGATCGTCCGCAAGTCCGAAGGTGTTCGTGCTCATCGAAGCTCCTCACTTCTCAATTCGCCGGCAGAACCGACGGATTGCGCAGCGGGGCGGGCGTACCTGGCGCGGATGTTGTGCCACGCGCTCCGGGCCGTCCCCCTCCGCTTCACGCGATCCCCCGATCACACTCGTGAAGCCTGGTGTCACTCTAGTCAGTTCGTGAAGCAGTCCCAACACCGGTGGGCCGCTTCCTTAGACGAACTGTGACTGTTCACTGCAAACGACGTCGGCGGCTCCGGGCATCACGGACGACCGTGGCCGTTCCCGCGATGACGGCGATCAGGACGGCGCCGATGCCCAGAGCGTACGTGCCGTAGCGCTCCTGCCGTTCCTGGGCCGTCTCGGTGAGCGCGAGGGGCGCGGCCTGCGGTGCCGTCGCCGGGGGCGGACCCGGGTCCGGGACGGGGGCCCTGGGGGCCTCCTGGTCCTGGCTGATGGCGCGGACCGGGTCGACGACGCCCCAACCGACGTAGTCGTCACGGCCGTTGACGGCGCGCTCGGCCGTGTTCTGGATCTGCCAGACGATCTGCTGCGCGGACCAGTCCCCGTGCTCGGCGCGCAGCAGGGCCGCGAGCCCGGCGACGTAGGGCGCGGAGAAGCTGGTGCCGTTGTCGATGCACTGGCCGAAGCCCGGGACGGTGGAGACCATGTCCACGCCGGGCGCCGCCACTGCGATGAAGTCGCCCGGCTGGGAGAAGACGGCGCGCTCGTTGTTGCGGTCGGAGGCGCCGACGGCCAGGACGCCGGGGAAGGCGGCCGGATAGGTCTTGCGCTTCTGGCCGCTCATGCCGTCGTTGCCCGCCGAGGCCACGACCACGATGTTGGCGGCGACGGCCTTCTGGACGGACTTGCCGAGCTCGGAGTCCGCGGACAGCTGGACGTCGGTGTCCTGCGAGATGTTGATGACCTGGGCGCCCTTGGCCACCGCGTGGTCGATCGCCTGGCTCAGGGTGAGGGCGTTGCCCTTGCCCTGCCCGTCGTTCTGCCGGATGGGGATGACGGTGGCGTCAGGGGCCAGGCCGACGAAGCCGGTGCCCTCCTGGGGGCGGGCCGCGATCAGCCCGGCGACCTTGGTGCCGTGCCCGACGGTGTCGGTCGTGCCGTCGCCGCCCTTGGGGTCGACGAAGTCCTTGCCCGCGCCGACGTCGAGGGCGCCGCTGAGCTGGGGGTTCGTCCGGTCCACACCGGTGTCGATGACGGCGACCCGGACGCTCGCGCCGTTCTTGTCCTTGCCCTTGGTCTGCGCCCACAGCTCGTCGAGCAGGAGGCGCTGGAGGGCCCAGGGGCGGTCCGCGATCTGCTTCTTCATGGGGAAGGTGCACTCCCCCGCCCCGTCGAGGCGCAGGGCGTACGGGGCGTGCGGCGCGGCGGCGGCAGCGGAGCCCGTACCGGCCGCGCCCGCGGCGGTCAGCGTGAGGGCGAAGGCGGCGGCCAGGAGTGCGCGCCGGGGTTCGCGGTAGGGGGACATCGGCGGCCTCCTCACGAACCCTGGGGCTGACGCGCGGAGTTGGTGTCCAGCCGGGGGCCCTTGGAGAGGAACTCCGACCACGCGATGGGCACCATGGCCGGGGCGACGCCGCCGTAGCCGAGCCTGACCTGCGCCTGGCTGGCCTCGGGCCGGCCGTCCCCACCCGTCTTGGACTGGTCGGGGGCGCCGATCTTGGACTGCTCGCTGTCGCTGTCGCCGTTGGCCTGGACCGCGTAGCGCAGGCCGGTGTCGGTGACCAGGAAGAGGGAACCGCCGGCCGTGGTCTGCTTGCCCTGCACCTGGGTGTAGAGCAGGCCGGAGCCCGGGGTGACGTACGCGCTCGTGCCGCTGGCGGTGATGTCGACGGGGTAGCCGGTGCCGGCCCACGTGCTCAGCGTCTGGTTGCCCTGGCCGTCGACCGAGCGCAGGACGTTGCAGACGGTGTCGCGGTTGTGGGAGCCGCTCGCCCCGGTGCCGGCGGGCGGAGTCGTCTGGTTGATCCGCTCGGTCTTCTTCTGCGGCCACTTGACCTCGCCGGCGAACGGGGTGGCGTCCGGGTCGAGCGACTGGAGGTCGACCTCGCGGGCCTTGCCGTGCATGTTGAGGCCGTCGGTCGCGGGCGCCGAGATCAGAAGCCAGGCGACGAAGTCGGAGACCGGCGCCACCTTGCCGGGGAGGACCACGTAGTGCTGCGTGCCGGAGCCGGTCTGGGCCTTGAGCACCATGCCGACCTTGTTGTCGGCGGTGGACAGGCCCTTGACGTCGGCGTTGGCGCCGGCCTTGCCGGGGATCGCCGGGAAGGACAGGTCGTCGCCGGAGTTGAGGGTTCCGAGCCATTGCGGGCCGACCTGCTGCGCAGTGGCCCCGGTGCCGACCAGGGCGTTGGTCATCGTTCCGGCGGCCGGGGTGCCCTCGGGGAACTTGTACTTGGTGCCGGTCGCGTCGACCAGATAGCGCTCCTTGCCCGGCCCGGTGCTCTCCACGTAGAGCGCCTGGGTGTCGGTGAGCCTGCGGGCGTCGTCCGTCACGGACGCCTCGCGGTCCGCGAGGACGAAGGTGGCGCTCTGCACGCCGCGGCCGTTGCCGCCCGGCTGCTGGCAGACCGCCCAGCGCTTGGCCTTGGCCGCCTCGGCCTTGGAGGGGAGCCGGTCGGGGGCGTACGGGATGCCGATGATGGGGCCGCGCGGCGGCTTGCCCGCGTCGAGGACCTTGTCCTCGACCTGTACGACCTTGAACTTCTGCGGATCCAGGAGGAGTCGGGCGGAGGCGAGGTTCAACACCGGGTGCAGGCGCGTCTGGTCCTTGCCGCCCACCTTCGTCGTCAGGACCACGTAGCGGGTCGTCGACTCCTTGCCGACGATGACCTTCGTACCGGGCTCGTCCCAGCCCTTGGGGGCGGTGGGCTTGAACATGCCCCAGGCACCGAACCCGGCGAGCACGAGGGCTCCCACGACCACCCCCGGGAGGACCGCGCGCAGCGGGCGGGGCGCGCCCTCTTCGGTACCCGTGGCGGAGGGCTGGAGGAACGCGGCCACCGTCCGCCGCTTCGCAAAGGTGTACGCGTTGAGCTCATCACGTCGTGATGCCATGACCGTCTGCTTCTCCCCGCACGGCCCGGCCGGTGAGTACGGTCCCCGGGCCTCGATTGTCGGACCGGGCACCTACTATGCCTCTTGACGAACGGTATGCAGGGGCCGGGTAGGGTGAGGCAGCCGCTCAGGGCCTTCCACACCGGGGTAATCAGGGCTTGTTGGGGTGGATTGGGGAGATTCCGGGGTCCCGCGACGGGTGTCGCGCAGCGCCGGAACTCAGGAGGTCTGACCCTGGAGAGGGGAAGTGCGCGAGTGATGGCCACGGCGACGGAGCCGCAGACCGGCGCGCCCGCACCCGCACGCGGCGGGGTGACGCCGCACCCGAAGTCGAGCCCGGGCCGCTTCGGTCCGTTCCGACTGCAACAACTCGTACTGCTCCAGGTCGCGGCGGCCGGGCTGCTCGTGGCGTGGGTGGTCGAGCCGCTGCTCCTGGTCCCCGTCGGCGTGCTCGCGCTCGTCCTGGTGGTCCTCGCGGTCGTACGCCGCCACCAGCGCTCCCTGCCGGAGTGGATCGGCAGCGCGCTGTCGTTGCGCGCACGGCGCCGCCGGGCCGCCTCCGGCGCCGTGCCCGCGGGCACCGAACCGGGGCTCGCGCCGCTGGTCGAGGCCGATCCGGCCCTGCGCACCCTGACCTTCAGCGACCGCGACCGGCGCCCCGTCGGAATGGTCGGCGACGGGACCTTCCTGACCGCGGTGGTCCAGGTGGACACGGACGCCACCGCGCTGCGGCCCGACCGGGCGGCGCGGCCGCTGCCGCTCGGCGTCGTACGGGACATCCTCGAAGTGGACGGCATCCGGCTGGAGTCCGCGCAGCTGGTGCAGCACACGCAGCCGGCGCCGGCGCCGCACCTGCCGGAACGGGCGATGGCCGCGCGCAACTACGCCCCGCTGCAGGCCCGTACGGGCACGCCCGCGGTGCGGCTGACCTGGATCGCGCTCAAGCTGGACCCGGAGCTGTGCCCCGAGGCGGTCACTGCCCGCGGCGGAGGGCTGGCGGGCGCGCAGCGGTGCGTGGTGCGCGCCGCGGACCAGCTGGCGAGCCGGCTGACCGGCGCCGGGTTCAAGGCCACCGTGCTCACCGAGCAGGAGCTGACGGCGGCGCTGGCCACGTCCTCGTGCGCGAACCCGATGGCGATCACCCAGGCCGGCCGGTCGGCCAGCACCGGGCGGCGCACCGAGGAGACCTCGCGGACCTGGCGCTGCGACGACCGCCGGCACACGACGTACTGGATAGGCCGCTGGCCGCAGCTGGGCGGCGCCGGGGCGGCGGCGCTGCCGCAGTTCGTGGCCCTGCTGACCTCCCTGCCCGCCCTCGCCACCAACTTCAGCCTGACGATGGCCCCTGCGGAGCGGCAGGGCGTGACCCTGACCGGACACGTACGGGTGACGGGCCGCAGCGACGAGGAACTGGTCGCGGCACGGCGGGAGTTGGAGAGGACGGCGCGGGGCGTCAAGACCGGGCTGGTCCGGCTCGACCGCGAACAGGTTCCGGGGCTGCTGGCTTCGCTGCCGCTGGGAGGTGCGCGATGAGGGGCGGATTCGGGCTGGTCGGCCCGCGGCGGGAGCGGCACGTGGTGCCCGCGGCGGACCTGGACGCGCTGGCGGTGCCCGTCGGGGACGACGGGGTCGTCATCGGCGTGGACGCCGAGGGCCGCTCGGCGGTGCTCGGCATCAACCGGCCGACGCCGTACGAGGTGACGCTGATCGGCGGCCTGTGGACGGCGCAGGTGCTTGCGCTGCGCGCGGCGGCCACGGGTGCGCGGGTCGCGGTGGAGACCGGGCGCGGGCAGGTGTGGTCCGGGCTGGCCCAGGCCGCGGGCGGCGGGCAGCAGTGCGTGACCCTGCACGAGGTGGGTCGGATACCGCCGCAGGGCGCGTCCGCGGGCAGCCCGGTACTGGTGATCCGCGACTGCGGCATGCGGCCGCCGCGCGGTCGCGTGGTGGCCGGGCCGTGGCAGTCGGTGCTGACCCTGCTGCCGTATCTGAGCCCCACGGCGCCGCGGTTGCTCCAGCAGTCGTCGCTGGTGGGCGTTCAGCGCGTGTCCCCGGACGAGGCGGAGCAGATCGGCCGCCTGATGCGGCTGCCGCGTCAGGCCGTGGGCTCGCTACCGACCCTGGGCGACGGGGTGACCTTGTGGTGCACCCCGCGGGACCGGCAGTTCGTGATGACCCAGGGGACCGAGGCGGAGACCGGCCTGCTGGGCGCGGCGCGCCGCATCGACTGACGCGCCGCGCGCCCTCCCCGTGGAACGGGACGCGGCGGACAGGGGCGACGCGCCCCGATTAGGCTGGACGTCGGCGCGGCGTGGGTGGGCGCCGGAGCAGTGTTCGACATACCAGGAGGACCAGTGAACGGCGATCGGAACGAGAGGCGCGGCGGGACGTGGGACGTCCCGACGGACGATCAGTCCGACGCGGAGCCCGAGATGACGGGCGAGTTCACCATCGACTACACACCGCCGGCCTGGTACACGCAGAGTGCGCCGCCGGCCGCGGCCGCGCAGGTGCCGGGGCTGCCGGAGGGGAGCGGCTTCGAGCCGCACCGCCCGTCGGACCTGGAGTCGCCCTCGACGATGCGGATCGCTCCGCCGGCGCCGCGGACCCCGTCCGACGGTGCGGGCACGGCCCCGCCGTTCCCGCTCGCGGCCACGCCCGACACGGCCCTCCCGGCCCCCGCTCCGTCCCCCGAGCCGCCGTACGCGGCTCCGGCCCCGACGCCGACCGCCGAGCCGATCGTGGCCCCCGAGCTGCCGTACGCGGCCGTCGCCCCTGCCCCGGCTCCGGCCGACGAGCCGCCGCAGGCAGCACCCGAGCCGATCGCGGCGCCCGAGCTCCCGTACGCGGCTGCTGCTCCTGCCCAGGCGCCGGCTCCGGCTCCGTTCGAGCCCGCCCCTGCGGCGCCCGAGGCGTCGGCGCCGGTCGGGGCTCCCGAGCTGCCGTACGCCCCTGCGGTCCCGGCTGCGGCTCCCGCGCCCGCTCCTGCCGACGCGGCCCCTGCGGCGGCCTCGCCCGAGCCCGCCCCGTTCGACGCCGTACCCCCGGCTCCCGATGCGCCGGCGCCGGTCGCGTCGTTCACGGCGGCCGCCGAGGCTGCCGCCCCCGAGCCGGCCGACGCCGCGCCCGCACCGTTCGCGGACCTGCCGCCCGCTCCCGAGCCGCTCCCCGCCACTCCCCCGGCCGAGGCCGAGGCCTCCTCCGCCGGTTGGGCGGGCCCGCGGGCCACCCCCGCCGAGGGGGTCCCCGTGCCGCCCGCCGCCGAGCAGCCGGTGGCTCCGGCCTCGACGGAGAGCCCGTTCGGGGCGCCTCCCGGTGAACTTCCGCCGCTGCCGCCCGCGTTCGCCAACCAGGGCTACGGCTTCCCGCCGCCGGCTCCCGCGCCCGCCCCGCAGCAGTCCCAGCCTCCGCAGCCGCAGCCGCAGTACGACCCGCGCGCCGGCGGGCAGTGGGGCGCGGGCCCCGGTCAGCAGCAGCCTCCCCAGCCCCAACCGCAGCCGCAGCCGCAGCCGCACGACCCCCGGTACGCGGCCGCGCCCACCGGCGCAGGCGCGCCGCTCGGCTACACCGCCGCCGTCGAGCTGTCCTCTGACCGGCTGCTGCGCAACAAGCAGAAGCCCAAGAGCAACAACAACGGCGCGGGCGGCGGCCTCTTCCGCTTCGGCGGCAAGGCGGCCGACGCCGAACGCCGCCGCAAGCTGGAGCTGATCCGCACCCCGGTGATGTCCTGCTACCGCATCGCCGTCATCAGCCTCAAGGGCGGCGTCGGCAAGACCACGACCACGACCGCCCTCGGCGCCACCCTCGCCACCGAGCGCCAGGACAAGATCCTGGCCATCGACGCGAACCCGGACGCCGGCACCCTCGGCCGCCGCGTCCGCCGCGAGACCGGCGCGACGATCCGGGACCTGGTCCAGGCGATCCCGTACCTGAACTCGTACATGGACATCCGCCGGTTCACCTCGCAGGCACCCTCCGGCCTGGAGATCATCGCCAACGACGTGGACCCCGCGGTCTCCACGACCTTCAACGACGAGGACTACCGCCGCGTCATCGAGACGCTGGGCCGCCAGTACCCGATCATCCTCACCGACTCGGGCACCGGTCTCCTCTACTCCGCCATGCGCGGCGTCCTCGACCTCGCCGATCAGCTGATCATCATCTCGACCCCGTCGGTGGACGGTGCCAGCAGCGCCAGTACCACCCTCGACTGGCTCTCCGCCCACGGCTACGCGGACCTGGTCTCCCGTTCCCTCACCGTCATCTCGGGGGTGCGCGAAACGGCCAAGATGATCAAGATCGAGGACATCGTGCAGCACTTCGAGACCCGCTGCCGCGGTGTGGTCGTGGTGCCCTTCGACGAGCACCTCGCGGCCGGCGCCGAAGTCGACCTCGACATGATGCGGCCCAAGACCCGCGAGGCGTACTTCAACCTCTCCGCCCTGGTGGCCGAGGACTTCCTGCGGGCCCAGCAGCAGGCCCCGCAGAACCACTGGGGAGCACCGCAGCAGCCGCACCAGCCCCACCAGCCGCAGCACCACCAGCCGCAGCCCCAGCCCCAGGCGTACGGTCAGCCGCAGGGCCCGCCCCCGTACCAGCAGCCTCCGCAGCAGCCGGGACCCTACGGGCAGCCCTACCCCCAGCCGGGCCAGCCCTGGCAGCAGCCGCCGGCCGCCCCGCCGCAGCAGCCCCAGCAGCCGCCGCGCGACCCGCGCCTCGGCTGACGGCCGCCGCACCGAGCAGCACAACGGGCGAGGGCCCGTACCACCCGCGGGTCCGATCCGGATCCGGGGCGGTACGGGCCCTCGCCCGTACTCGCGTCAGCGCTTGGCGTCGTACGTGTCGGTCAGCACCCGCGCCCGCTTCACGTCGTCCGCGATGGCCTCCAGCAGCCCGTCCAGCGATTCGAACTTCGCCATCCCGCGCACGTACGCGAGGAAGTCGACGGCCACGTGCTTTCCGTACAGGTCCAGCCCGAGCCGATCGATCGCGTACGCCTCCACCGTCCGCTCGGTCGCGTCGAACTGCACGTTCGTCCCCACCGAGATGGCCGCGGGCATCCGCTCGCCGTCCGCCGTCAGCCAGCCCGCGTAGACCCCGTCGGCCGGGATCGCCGTGTGCGGAGGCGTCTCGACGTTCGCCGTCGGGTAGCCGAGCTCACGTCCGCGCTGCGCTCCGCGCACCACCACGCCTTCGACGCGGTGCGGGCGGCCCAGGACCTCGGCGGCACCCTCCATGTCGCCCTCGGCGACCAGCCGACGCGCCAGCGTCGAGGAGAACGGCACGCCGCCGCCCGCCGTGCCGCGCTCCACCAGGTCCACGACCTCGACCTGGTAGTCGTACGTGGAGCCCAGCTCGCGCAGGAAGTCGACGTTCCCCGCGGCCCGGTGGCCGAAGCGGAAGTTCGGGCCCTCGATGACGGCCCGGGCGTGCAGCTTGTCGACGAGCACCTTCACGATGAAGTCGGCCGGGGACAGCTGCGAGAACTCGGCGGTGAACGGCAGGATCAGCAGCGCGTCCACGCCCAGCCCGGCCATCAGCTCGGCGCGCCGGTCGTACGGAGCCAGGATCGGCGGGTGGCTGCCGGGGCGGACGACCTCGCTCGGATGCGGGTCGAAGGTGACGACGACGGACGGGACGCCGAGCTCGCGTGCCGTGGCCACGGCCCGTCCGATGATCAGCTGATGTCCCCGGTGCACGCCGTCGTAGGAGCCGATGGTGACGACGCTGCGTCCCCAGTCCTGGGGGATGTCCTCCAAGCCACGCCAGCGCTGCACTGTGACCGCTCCTCGCCCGAACCCGCTTGGTCCTTGAACTGATTGCCGATTGCAGGTCTAAGACTGCCATGCCGGAGGCCGGTGCCACGCATCGGCATCCGGGCCGGAGGGGCCCGCCGGGCCGCCAGCGCGGATCTTCAGGCCACTTCCGCGGCGGCCCTGCTGAGGGTCTCCACCGTCCGCCGCTCGAAGACCGCCGGGCCGCCGGGGGCCCGCGGCCGCTGCCGCCCGGTGCGGCGCAGCGGCTCCCGCGTACGGCCCTCCGGGCGCGTCGATGCCCCCGCCGCGACCGCCCCGAGGAACGCGTCCGGCACCAGCGGATCGGTCTCCTCGCGCAGCAGCACCTCGGCCGGATCACCGCGCAGCGCGTAGGAGGGCTCCCCGGCCGGCGCGCCCAGTACGGCGGCGAGCTCGGCCCGTACCCCGGCCGGCGCGGTCCGCATCAGGTCCAGCACCAGCGGGCGCAGCGCGGCAACCCGCGGCCGGCCCCTGCTCCAGCCGCCGGTCCACGAAGGCGGCGCCGTGCGGCGCGCCCCCGGGGCGCGTGCGAGGTGCTCGCGTACGAACCCGGCCGCGCGCCGGGCCGGCTCCGGCGTCGTCGGTGCGGCCAGGGCGCGGAGCACCTCCCCGTCGGCTCGGGCCCGCAGGGCGGCGAACACCGCGTCCTGGTACGGGAGTACGGGCAGGGTCGCAACCAGCGCCGCGGCGGGCAGCCGGGATCGGAATCGGGATCGGCGAAGGACGCGAGGGCGTCGGGGAGGTAGCGGGCTGGGTGACGTCCGCGGGCCGGGCGAGCAGCTCCCGGTCGGCGGCGGTGCGTACGCGCGGGGCGGTGGCGAGACCGTAGGCGGCGGCCGCGACCCGGCGCCCGGGCCGTTCGTCGTGGGCCCAGCGGTCCACGGCACGGCACGGGGCGGAGGGCTCCTCCTCGGCGAGTACGGCGAGCAGCTCGTCGGCGCGGGGGTGCGCGGCGATGGCGCCGGGGCGGCCGCCCAGCCGGCGGCCGGAGCCGAACCAGGCGCAGAGCAGCGGCTGCGCAGTCGTACGTAGGTCCCCGGTTCGATCGCCTCGCGCTGCGCCACCGGCGTCGCACCCCGAGCCTGTCCGTGCGGACGAGGGCCAGCGCCGGATGAGCCAGTGCGCCAGCACCCGGGCCAGGCCGACGACGGCCTCGTGACCGGTGACTGCTGACTGGTGACTGGTGACGACCGTTGCGTGGTCGTCCGCGACGAAGCCGCTGCCGCGCCCCCGCCCGACCGGATCGCAGATCCTGACGAATTCCCGAGAAGCACATGCGGCGAACGCGCCCCCTTACGCTCCCTCCATTCACTCCGAGCGCCTGCTCGGACGGGTGAAAAGCGGGGTCCGGGTGGATAGAGACCTATCCGAGGGGGGTCGTGGAGCGGTGAGCGGCACGGCAGGTGCGCTCACCGCTCCACGTCAACGGTCAGACGAAGACCGCGAGGGACTTCGCCTTCCCGTTCTTGCTCTCGACGAGCCCGAGCAGCTGGCCCTGCGGCCCGAAGACCGCGACCGTGCGGCCGTCCCCGTACTCCTCCGGCATGTCGATCCGCACGCCGTTGGCGAGCAGCGAGGCCCTCCGGGCGTCCAGGTCCCAGCGAGGGAAGGCCGCGGCCGCCGCCTCGCCGATCGGCATGACGGTCAGCTCCTCCTGGAGCTGGTCCAGGGTCCGCGCGCGGTCGAGCTTGTACGGGCCCACCCGCGTGCGGCGCAGCGCCGTCAGGTGTCCGCCGACGCCGAGGTCGGCGCCCAGGTCGCGGGCGAGGGCTCGGATGTAGGTACCGCTGGAGCAGACGACGGAGACGACGAGGTCGACGACCTTGGTGCCGTCCTCGGCCTCCGCCTCCCGCATGTCGTACACCTGGAAGGACGAGACGGTCACCGGCCGGGCCGGGATGTCGAAGTCCTCGCCGTCCCGTGCGCGCTTGTAGGAGCGCACTCCCTTGATCTTGATGGCGCTGACCTTGGACGGGACCTGCATGATCTCGCCCGACAGCTTGGCGACGCCCGCGTCCACGGCTTCCCGGGTGACCCCGGTGGCGTCCGTGGACGAGGTGATCTCGCCTTCGGCGTCGTCCGTCAGGGTGTTCTGGCCCAGACGGATCGTGCCGAGGTACTCCTTCTCTGTGAGCGCGAGGTGGCCGAGGAGCTTGGTGGCCTTCTCCACTCCGAGGACGAGCACGCCCGTCGCCATCGGGTCGAGGGTGCCGGCGTGGCCGACGCGGCGGGTCTTGGCGATCCCGCGCATCTTGGCGACCACGTCGTGCGAAGTGAAGCCGGACGGCTTGTCGACGATGACAAGGCCGTCCGGAGTCTTCCCTGCGTTGGTGCTCATTCCGCGGCTGCGTCCTCGTCGTCGTCCTCACCGGGCTTCTTGTACGGGTCGGCGTCGCCGGCGTACTGGGCACCGGAGGAGACCTCGCGGACCTGGGCGTCGGAGGTCCGCGCCTTCTCGAGGAGGTCCTCGATGGTCTTGGCGTTCTCCGGGAGGGCGTCCGCGACGAAGGTCAGGGTGGGCGTGAACTTGGTGCCCGCCGCCCGGCCGACCGCGGAGCGCAGGACGCCCTTGGCGCTCTCCAGGCCCGCTGCCGCGCTGGCGCGGTCCTCGTCGTCGCCGTAGACCGTGTAGAAGACCGTGGCCTCCCGCAGGTCGCCGGTGACCCGGGTGTCCGTGATGGTCACGTGCGTACCGAGGCGGGGGTCCTTGACACCGCGCTGCAGCTTCTCCGCCACCACCTCCCGGATGAGGTCCGCCAGCTTCTTCGCCCGCGCATTGTCGGCCACTGGTCCGTCTCCTTCTTTTCTTGCAGACAAGCAATCAGTCTTCATCACCGTGGAGGCGCCGTCGTACGGACAGCAGCTCCACTTCCGGACGTGCCGCGACCAGCCGCTCGCAGCGGTCCAGTACGTCCGAGAGGAACCCCGGGTCCCCACTCACCAGCGCGACCCCTATGCGGGTCCTGCGGTGCAGATCCTGGTCGCCCACCTCTGCCGCGCTCACGGAGAACTTTCGCTGGAGCTCGGCGACGATGGGCCGGACGACGGAGCGTTTCTCCTTCAGCGAGTGGACGTCGCCGAGGAGCAGGTCGAAGGACAGAGTCCCCACGTACATGCAGTTCCGGATATCCCGCCGGTGCGGGTTCGGTGGCCTGCCGGGCCGTCGCCCGGCAGGATCACCCGGCGCTCGCGCGGCCGGGTCACCAGAACCGTACACGCAACGGCCGGGGCCGATCGACGGATATTCCGCCGACCGGCCCCGGTGTTACGAGTTACGACACGGTGCGAACCGCCTCGCGCTTACGCGCGGGGCTTCTCGCGCATCTCGTACGTCGCGATGACGTCGTCGATCTTGATGTCGTTGAAGGAGCCGAGGTTGATACCACCCTCGAAGCCCTCGCGGATCTCGGTGACGTCGTCCTTGAAGCGGCGCAGACCGGAGATGGTGAGGTTCTCCGCGATGACCTTGCCATCGCGCAGCAGGCGCGCCTTGGTGTTGCGCTTGACCTCGCCGGACCGGATGAGGACACCGGCGATGTTGCCCAGCTTGGACGAGCGGAAGATCTCGCGGACCTCCGCCGTACCGAGCTCGACCTCTTCGTACTCCGGCTTGAGGAGACCCTTCAGGGCCGCCTCGATCTCCTCGATGGCCTGGTAGATCACCGAGTAGTAGCGGACGTCGACGCCCTCGCGGTCCGCCATCTGCGCGGCGCGGCCGGCAGCACGGACGTTGTAGCCGATGACGATGGCGTCGGAGCCCATCGCCAGGGCGATGTCGGACTCGGTGACCGCACCCACACCGCGGTGCAGGACCCGGATGTCGACCTCTTCACCGACGTCGAGCTGGAGCAGCGAGGACTCGAGAGCCTCGACCGCACCGGACGCGTCGCCCTTGATGATGAGGTTGAGTTCCTGGACCAGACCGGCCTTGAGCACGGAGTCGAGGTCCTCGAGGGACACGCGACGGACGCGCTTGGCGAAGTTGGCGTTGCGCTCACGCGCAGCACGCTTCTCGGCGATCTGGCGGGCCGTGCGGTCCTCGTCGACGACGAGGAAGTTGTCGCCGGCGCCGGGGACGTTGGTGAGACCCAGGACCAGGACGGGGGTCGAGGGACCCGCTTCCTCGACGTTGTTGCCCTTGTCGTCGAGCATGGCGCGCACTCGGCCGTAGGCGTCGCCCACGACCATCGTGTCGCCGACGCGGAGGGTACCGCGCTGGACGAGGACGGTGGCGACGGCACCGCGGCCGCGGTCGAGGTGGGACTCGATCGCAATACCCTGAGCGTCCTGCTCCGGGTTGGCGCGCAGGTCGAGGGAGGCGTCGGCGGTGAGGACGACGGCCTCCAGCAGGGAGTCGATGTGCAGACCCTGCTTCGCGGAGATGTCGACGAACATCGTGTCGCCGCCGTACTCCTCGGCGACCAGACCGAACTCGGTCAGCTGACCGCGGACCTTGGTCGGGTCAGCACCCTCGACGTCGATCTTGTTGACCGCGACGACGATCGGGACGCCGGCGGCCTTGGCGTGGTTGAGCGCCTCGATCGTCTGCGGCATGACGCCGTCGTTGGCCGCGACCACGAGGATCGCGATGTCGGTCGACTTGGCACCACGGGCACGCATGGCGGTGAACGCCTCGTGACCGGGGGTGTCGATGAAGGTGATGCGACGCTCTTCGTCGTTGACCTCGGTGGAGACCTGGTACGCACCGATGTGCTGCGTGATGCCGCCGGCCTCGCCCGCGACGACGTTCGTCTTGCGGATGGCGTCGAGCAGTCGGGTCTTACCGTGGTCGACGTGACCCATGACGGTTACGACCGGCGGACGCGGCAGCAGGTACTCCTCGCCGCCCTCGTCCTCGCCGAACTCGATGTCGAAGGTCTCGAGGAGCTCGCGGTCCTCCTCCTCCGGGCTGACGATCTGAACCTGGTAGTTCATCTCGCCGGCGAGGAGCTGGAGGGTCTCGTCGGAGACGGACTGCGTGGCAGTGACCATCTCGCCGAGGTTCATCATGACCGCGACCAGCGACGCCGGGTTGGCGTTGATCTTCTCCGCGAAGTCGGTGAGGGACGCACCGCGCGACAGGCGAACGGTCTCGCCGTTGCCGCGGGGCAGCATCACGCCGCCCACGGACGGGGCCTGCATGGCCTCGTACTCCTGGCGCCTCTGACGCTTCGACTTGCGGCCGCGACGGGCCGGACCGCCGGGACGGCCGAAGGCACCCTGCGTACCGCCACGGGCACCGGGACCGCCGGGACGGCCACCGAAACCGGGACGACCGCCGCCACCGGCGCCGGCCGGGCCGCCGCCGAAGCCGCCGCCACCCGGACGGGGACCGCCGAAGCCGCCGCCGCCCGCGGGACGCGAGCCGGGACCGGCCGGACGGCCGGCGAAGCCGCCGCCGCCGGGACGACCGGCACCACCGGGACGGGGACCACCCGCACCGGGACCACGGCCACCGGGGCCGCCGCCGGGACGGGGACCGGGACCACCGGCAGCGGGACGCTGCGGCATCATGCCCGGGTTGGGACGGTTACCGCCGGGAGCACCACCGGGACGCGGGGCACCGCCCTGCGGACGGGGCATGCCGCCCGGGGTCGGACGGGCGCCGCCGGGACCCTGCGGACGCGGAGCGCCGCCGGGGCCGCCCTGCGGACGGGGAGCACCCTGGCCGCCGCCGGCGCCGGGGGCACCGGGACGCGGGGCGCCGGCCGGACGGGGCGCCTGCGGGCGCGCCATGCCGGTGGAGCCACCAGAGGTGAAGGGGTTGTTGCCCGGACGGGGACCGGCCGGACGGGCGCCCTGCGGACGCGGGGCCGCGCCACCGGGGCGCGGGGCCTGGGCACCGGGAGTGGCGCCGGCCGGACGCGGTGCGCCGGGACGGGCGCCGGCCTGGCCACCCTGGGCCGCCGGACGCTGCTGCGCCGGACGGGGGCCGGGAGCCGCGGCGGGACGCTCGGTGCGCGCCGGGGCGGCCGGAGCCGCCGGAGGCGCGGAGAACTCGGTCGCCACAGGCGCCGCCGGAGCGGGCTTCGGGGCGGCCGGAGCCTTCGGGCCGGGACGCGGGCCGGGGGCGGCCGGCGTCACGGGTGCTGCGGCCGGGGCCTCGGCAGCGGCCGGCTTGGGGGCCGGTGCGCCGGGCTTCGGGGCAGCAGGACGTGCCGCAGCGGCCGGGGACGGCGCTGCGGGCTTGGCGGGCGCGGCCTTGCGGGGCGCGCCGGGCTTTGCAGCGGACTTGCCGGCGTTGCCGCCGGGCCCCTGCAGTGCGTCAGTCAACTTGCGTACAACCGGCGCCTCGATCGTCGAGGACGCCGAACGGACGAATTCACCGAGTTCTTGGAGCTTGGCCATGACGACCTTGCTCTCCACCCCGAACTCCTTGGCGAGTTCGTATACCCGGACCTTAGCCACTTCGCTCCTTTTAGGTCCGGGTTACGCCGGACCGTCGCTACTTCATGGGCGTACTCATCGCGTACTCATCGAGTGCTCATCGCAATCTCGACCTACTTCCAACTCGCGAGGTACCTGACCGCACGGGGTATCCGTGCCGTACTACTTCTTTACGCTGTGGTCCCGGCTTTCCCGGCCACGGCTTTGCGCAGGTTCGCCGTGTCGAGCGCTCCGGCGGACCTGAGGGCCCGGGGGAACGCCCGGCGGCGGACCGCCTGGTCGAGGCAGACCACGGCGGGGTGCACGTACGCACCCCGGCCGGGCAGCGTACCGCGAGGATCGGGGACGCATTCGTCCTCGATCGCCACGATCCGCAGCAGATCGCTCTTGGCCGCTCGCTCCCGACACCCCACACAGGTGCGTTCGGGGCATGCGCGGGCTTGCGTCCGGCCAGACACGCCTAAGTCTACCTCCCCGTACCGACCTCTCCCCCGACGAGTGCCGGAGTAAAGATCGAACGGCTGCTGTGTTGTCTTGATCCGCTGCCCTCGGCAGCGGCCGTGTGGATCCTGTCTACCGTCGGGGTAGCCCCGGCCGGTACCGGTTTATTCCCCGTCCCGGTCCCGGTCCGCGTCCGGGGACGCCTCGGTGTCGGGACGGATGTCGATGCGCCAGCCGGTGAGCCGCGCGGCGAGGCGGGCGTTCTGGCCCTCCTTGCCGATGGCCAGGGACAGCTGGTAGTCGGGCACGGTCACCCGGGCGGAGCGGGAGTCCCAGTCGACGACGTCGACCTTGCTCACCCGGGCGGGTGACAGCGCGTTCGCGACCATCTCCGCCGGGTCGTCCGACCAGTCGACGATGTCGATCTTCTCGCCGTGCAGTTCGGCCATCACGTTGCGCACACGGCTGCCCATCGGGCCGATGCAGGCGCCCTTGGGGTTCAGACCCGAACGGGTGGACCGGACGGCGATCTTGGTGCGGTGACCAGCCTCACGTGCGATCGCCGAGATCTCGACGCTGCCGTCGGCGATCTCCGGGACCTCCAGCGAGAACAGCTTCTTCACCAGGTTCGGGTGGGTGCGCGAGAGGGTCACGGACGGGCCGCGGACGCCCTTCGCCACACGCACGACGTACGCCTTCAGGCGCAGACCGTGCGGGTAGTCCTCACCGGGGACCTGCTCCTGCACCGGCAGGATGGCCTCCAGCTTGCCGATGTCGACGAGGACGTTCTTGGGGTCCTTGCCCTGCTGCACGACGCCGGTGATGACGTCGCCCTCACGGCCGGCGAACTCGCCGAAGGTCAGGTCGTCCTCGGCGTCGCGCAGACGCTGGAGGATCACCTGCTTGGCAGTCGTCGCGGCGATCCGGCCGAAGTCCGACGGCGTGTCGTCGAACTCCTTGGGCTCCTGGCCCTCTTCGAGATCCCTCGGGTCTTCCGTCGCCCACACGACCACGTGACCGTTGGTGCGGTCCAGCACGACGCGGGCGCGGCGGAAGCTCCCCTCGGTCCGGTGGTACGCGATGAGGAGGGCCGACTCGATCGCCTCGACGAGCAGGTCGAAGGAGATCTCCTTCTCCCGGACCAGACCCCGCAGGGCACTCATGTCGATGTCCACGGCTACGCCTCCTCTTCCTTCTTGTCCTTGCGGTTGAACTCGATCTCGACACGCGCCTTGGCGATGTCGGTGAAAGCAATGCGGCGGGCGGTGGCCTTGCGGCCCTTCACGCCCGGTACTTCGAGGTCCATGCCCTCGTCGTCGACGTCGAGGATGCGGGCGACCAGTTCCTCGGCGCCCTTGCCGTCCTCGGCGGACAGCTGGAACTTCACGAGACGGCCGATGGCCCGTACGAAGTGACGGTGCTCGGACAGCGGGCGGTCGGCGCCCGGGGAGCTCACCTCGAGGACGTACTCGTCCTCGCCCATCACATCGGATTCGTCGAGCTTGTCGGAGACCTCACGGCTCAGCTCGGCACACGCGTCCAGCTCCACGCCCTCGTCGGAGTCCACGATGATCCGCAGCATCCGGCGCTTGCCCGCCCGCGACAGCTCGATCTCTTCGAGGTCCAGGCCCTTGGCGGCGACGAGCGGCTCCAGCAGTCCGCGCAGCCTGTCGCTCTGGGTCGTGCTCATCCGGGTGACTCCTCGGCCGCGTGTGCTGTTGTGGTTTCCGTCGCGTGTCAGGTCAAAGGGTATCCGGTGTCAGGGGGTGTTGCCGTCCGCCCTCCGAGCAGGGCCCCGGGTACCGTGATCACACCCTGCCCCGCCCCACACCCCCTAGGACGACGCCGTGCCCTGGACTCCGCCTTCGAGACCTTCGCGCAGGAGCCTGCTCGCCGGGGCCGCCGGCGCGGCCGGTGCCGCGCTGCTCACCGGGTGCACCGACGACCGTTCAGCGGCCTCCGACCCGGCGATTTCACTCGAACGGCGGATGCGGGAGGCGGCCGTTCGTGACAGTGCGCGGCTGCTGGAACGTTACGACGCCACGGCCGCCGCCCATCCGGACCTGGCCGCGCGGCTCGCTCCCCTGCGCGCCGCCGTCGCCGCGCACACGGCGGCCCTGTCCCCCGCCGCCGCGTCGGGCTCGCCCTCCCCCGCCGCGTCGCCGTCCGGCGGTACGGGGGCCGCGGCGCCCGCGGCCAGCGGCGAGCCGGTGTCCGCCAATCCCGCCGAAGCCCTCACCGCCCTCGCCGACGCAGAGCGGAGCCTGTCCGAGGCCCGGACCATCGACCTGGCCGGGGCGCCGGGGGAACTGGCCCGGATGCTGGCCTCGGTGGCCGCCTGCGGCGCCGTGCACGTGTACCTGCTGACCTCGACTCCCGGAGCCAAGCCGTGAAGCCCGACCCCTCCCCCGCCGGACGGGCCCTGGAGGCCGCCCAGGCGGCCCTCGCCGCCGAGCACGCGGCCGCGTACGGGTACGGGGTGATCGGCGCGCGCAGCACCGGCGCCCGCGCCACGGAGGCCCGGGAGGCGTACGGCAGCCACCTCGCCCGGCGTGACGCGCTGGCCCGGACCGTGCGCGAGCTGGGCGGCGCGCCCCGGCCCTCTGAGGCCGCGTACGCCCTGCCGTTCGAGGTGCGCAGCCCCGCCGACGCCGAGCGGCTGGCCGCGGTGGTCGAGGACCGGGTGGCCGGTGCGTACTCCGATCTGGTGCGGGCGGCGGAGGGCCCGCTGCGCCGCGAGGCGGCCGACGCGCTGAGCGCCGCGGCCGTGCGCGCGGCACGCTGGCGCGGTGTCGGCGTAGCCTTCCCAGGGCTCACGGAACGCGCATAGCGAGCCCTCACCAGCTGAAAGGGACCACGCACGCATGGCTTTCGAACCGCCGCAGCGGCTTGTACGGGCGCTCGGCGAGATGCCGGGAACGGCGCAGGACACGGACTGGCTGGGGCAGTTGCCCGGGCTCACCGAGGCCGCGCTCTCCCGGCGGGGCCTACGGGCCCAGCGGGTGCAGGCCCCGGGCGGCCGCAGCAGTCTGGTCGTCCTCGTCACCTACGCGGACGGGACCCCGGCCGCTCTGAAACTCGCGCCCCCGCACGCCCGGCCCGACCGGGAGCTGGCCGCGCTCGCTCACTGGGGCGGCTTCGGCGCCGTACGGGTACTCGACACCCGCCACCACGAGGACGACGGGGCCCTGCTGCTGGAGCGGCTGCACCCGGAGGTGTCGCTGCGGTCCCTGCCGGAGGCGAAGGCGCTGCTGGAGGCGAGCGGCACGCTGCGCCGGCTGTGGGTGGCGCCGCCCGCCGGGCACGGGTGGGAGACGGTGGCGGAGCGCACCGGCGCCCAGTCGGCGGCGCTGAAGGCTGCCCCGGCGGAGGTGCGGACGCTGGCCGACACGGCCCTGGCGGCGCGCGAGGAGCTGGTGGCGGCGCCGCCGGAGGACCTGCTGCTGCACGGGAACTTCCGCCAGGGCAAGGTGCTGGCGGGCGAGCGGGCACCGTGGCTGACGGTGGGACCGGACCCCCTGGTCGGCGAGCGGGCGTATGACCTGGCGCGGCTGGTCCGGGACCGGCTGGAGGACCAGATGGCCTCCTCGGCGGGGGCGGCGGGCGCCCGGCGCCGGGTGAACAAGCTGGCGGACGCACTGGAGGTCGACCGGGACCGGCTGCGGGGCTGGACCCTCTTCCGGGCGGTGGAATCGGGCAACCGCGCCCTGGCCGCGGGGCGCCGCCGGGACGCGGAGCTCCTGCTGGAGTTCGCGGCCTGGCTGTAGGCGGCCTGATCGACCGGACCCTCCCGTGGGCATACCGTAAAGAGGTAGGTATGTCCGGCAGGGGGCCGTCATGGTCGAGGAACTGCTGACAGCAGTGGTCGCCGCAGGCGTGGGCGTCGCGGTCTACATGGGCGCCGCCGCCCGGGTGGTGAAGCAGTACGAGCGGGGCGTGGTCTTCCGCTTCGGCAGGCTGCGGGAGGAGATCCGGCCTCCCGGCTTCACGGTGATCGTTCCCGTGATCGACCGGCTCCGCAAGGTCAACATGCAGATCGTGACGCTGCCGGTACCCGCGCAGGAGGGCATCACCCGGGACAACGTCACGGTGCGGGTCGACGCGGTCGTGTACTTCAAGGTCGTCGACCCGGCGAACGCGGTCGTGGCGGTGGAGGACTACCGCTTCGCCGTCTCGCAGATGGCGCAGACCTCGCTCAGGTCGATCATCGGAAAGTCCGACCTGGACGATCTGCTGTCCAACCGGGAGATGCTCAACCAGGGCCTGGAGCTGATGATCGACAGCCCGGCGGTGGGCTGGGGCGTGCAGATCGACCGGGTCGAGATCAAGGACGTGTCGCTGCCGGAGACGATGAAGCGGTCGATGGCGCGGCAGGCGGAGGCCGACCGCGAGCGCCGGGCCCGCGTGATCAACGCGGACGCGGAGCTGCAGGCCTCGCACAAGCTCGCCGAGGCGGCGGAGGTCATGTCCGAGCAGCCCGCCGCGCTTCAGCTGCGCCTGCTGCACACGGTCGTGGCCGTCGCCGCCGAGAAGAACTCCACGCTGGTGCTGCCGTTTCCGGTGGAGCTGCTGCGTTTCCTGGAACGCGCCGCCCCACCGCCTCCGGCGGCTGCCGCGCGGGAGGAACCGGCCTCGGCCGGCCCGGCTTCCGAAGGCCCCGGGCCGGCCGAGGTCGACGCCGCGGAGGCGCCGGCCGCCGTCGACACCGCGCAGGCGCCGGCCGAGGTCGACGCCGCAGGGTCGGACGGCGGGCCTTCGGCCCTCGACCGGGCGGCGGAGGAGCGAGCCCTCGGGGCCGCCGAGCCGCCGCCGTACCCGGACGAGTCCCCGCCGTAGCCGCTGCGCGGGGCCTTCTCCCCGCCCCGCCCCTTTCACCGTTTCCCCAGGGCTCCGCCCTTGGCCCCGCGCCTCAAACGCCGGCGGGGCTGAGGGAGCCGGGCTCCGCCCGGACGCGCGCCTCAGGCGCCGGCGGGGCTGAAATGGCCAGGCTCCCCGCGCCTCGAACCCGGCGGGGCTGAGGGGAAGTCGGGGCGGTTACGGGCTGCGTGCCTCAGGCGCCGGCGGGGGCGGCTTCGCGCAAGCGGGCGAGGGCTTCGGTCAGGGGGAGTTCCTCGCGGGTGCCCGTGGCGCGGTTCTGGAGTTCGACGACCTCGTCGGCCGAGCGGCGGCCCGCCACCAGGATCCACGGCACGCCGATCAGCTCCGCGTCCGTGAGCTTCACGCCCGGGGAGAGGCCCGGCCGGTCGTCCAGCAGGACCCGGAGCCCCGACGCGGCCAGGGCCGTCGCCGCCTGCTCGGCCAGAGCCAGGGGTACCGCCTTGCCCGCCGCGACGACGTGGACGTCGGCCGGGGCGACCGCCGCGGGCCAGCACAGGCCGCGCTCGTCCGCCGTCTGCTCGGCGAGTGCGGCCACCGCGCGGGAGACGCCGATGCCGTAGGAGCCCATCGTGACCCGCACCGGCTTGCCGTCGCGGCCCAGCACGTCCAGCCCGAAGGCGTCCGCGTACTTGCGGCCGAGCTGGAAGATGTGCCCGATCTCGATCGCGCGGTCGAGCCGCAGCCCGGCGCCGCATGAGGGGCAGGGGTCGCCCGGCTCCACGACCACCACGTCCAGGTACCGGTCCACCTCGAAGTCACGGCCGCAGACCACGTTGCGGGCGTGCGTGTCGGGCTTGTTGGCGCCCGTCACCCAGGCGGTGCCCGGAGCGACCCGCGGGTCGGCCAGGTAGCGGACCTTCTCCAGGCCCTGCGGGCCCACGTACCCGCGGACGAGGTCGGGCCGGTCGGTGAAGTCCTCGGCGGTGACGAGCTCGACGACCGCGGGGGCCAGGTGCTCGCCCAGCTTGCCGAGGTCCACCTCCCGGTCCCCGGGCACGCCCACGGCGACGATCTCGCCGTCGACCTTCACCAGGAGGTTCTTCAGCGTCGCCGAGGCGGGGACCCCCAGGTGCGCGGCGAGGGTCTCGATCGTCGGGGTGTCGGGGGTGTCCACCTCCTCCAGGGGCGGGTGCTCCGCGGACACGGGGGCCGCCGGTGCGAAGGTCACGGCCTCGGTGTTGGCCGCGTAGTCGCAGGAGGGGCAGTCCACAAAGGTGTCCTCACCGGCCCCGGCCGGGGCCAGGAACTCCTCGGACGCCGACCCGCCCATCGCCCCCGACACCGCCGAGACGATGCGGTGGTCCAGGCCCAGCCGCTCGAAGATGCGGACGTAGGCCTCGCGGTGGAGCCGGTAGGACTCCTCCAGCCCCTCGTCGGACACGTCGAAGGAGTACGAGTCCTTCATCTGGAACTCGCGGCCGCGCAGCACGCCCGACCGGGGCCGGGCCTCGTCGCGGTACTTGGTCTGGATCTGGTACAGCATGACCGGCAGGTCCTTGTACGAGGTGCACTGGTCCTTCACCACCAGGGTGAAGATCTCCTCGTGGGTGGGGCCGAGCAGGTAGTCCGCGCCCTTGCGGTCCTTGAGCCGGAACAGCAGGTCGCCGTATTCCGACCAGCGGCCGCTCACCTCGTACGGCTCCTTCGGCAGCAGGGCCGGGAGCAGCACCTCCTGGGCGCCGATGGCGTCCATCTCCTCGCGGACCACGCGGCTGACGTTGTCCAGGACCCGCTTGCCGAGCGGCAGCCACGCCCACACACCGGCGGAGCTGCGCCGGACGTATCCGGCCCTGACCAGGAGCCGGTGGCTGAGGGTTTCGGCGTCGGCCGGGTCCTCGCGGAGGGTCTTGGCCATGAGGCGGGACATGCGCTGTACGTGATGTGTGGACATGCCCGGGAGGTTACCGGGGGCCCGTGGACCCCGAAAACCATTTCAGGCCCTGGTCAGCGGCAGTGGGGCGCCCATGACGGCGTACGGGAGGCTCGCGCTCGGGAAGTGGACCTGGCGCGCAAGGTCGACGTAGCCGAGGGCACGGTAGAGCCCGCGGGCGGGGCTCTCGGTGTCGATGGCGGAGAGGATCGAGCGGGGCTCGGCGGCGGCGTCGGTGATGGTGGTGATCAGGGCGCGGCCGACGCCGTGGCCCTGGAAGCCGGGGTGGACGTGCAGTTCGGTGATGACGAAGGAGTCGTCCAGCCAGTCCTCGTGCCCGCCGGACCGCAGGTACGGCTCGACGATGGTGGACCACCAGTGGGTGCGGTCGTTGGGCATCCCGTACACGAATCCGGTGAGCGCGCCGTCCTCGGCGAAGGCCCCGAGGGCGCGGGCGCCCCTGCAGGTCATGTGGCGCTTGACGATGTAGCGCCGGATGCCGACCTCCTCCTCGCTGAGGCCGAAGGCGACGGCCTGCACGCGCAGGGCCTCGTCCACGCGGGCGGCGAGGTCGAGGGGGCCGATACGGACTCCGGAAGGCAGCATGCGGCGACCTTACTTCGGGGTCAGGGTGTGCCGGAATGCCGCGTCCGAGTCGTCCGGCGGTTCAGAACAGCACGCTCATGAACGCGCCGACCTCACGGAAGCCCACCCGGCGGTAGGCGGCCCGCGCCGCGGTGTTGAAGTCGTTCACGTAGAGGCTGACCACGGGCGCCACGTCGCGCAGCGCGTACTCGACGACGGCGGCCATCCCGGTCTCCGAGTGGCCGCGGCCGCGGAACTCGGGGGCCACCCAGACGCCCTGGATCTGGCAGGCGCGGGGGGTGGCGGCGCCGATCTCCGCCTTGAAGACGATCTTGCCGTCCTCGACGCGGGCGAAGGAGCGGCCGCCCGCGACGAGCTCGGCGACGCGGGCCTGGTACAGCAGTCCGCCGTCTCCGGCCATCGGCGAGACGCCGACCTCCTCGGTGAACATGGCCACGCAGGCGGGCATGATCAGGTCCATCTCGGTCTTGCGGATCCGGCGGACCAGCGGGTCCGCCTCGACCGTGGTGGAGGGACGGTCGATGACCATGAGGGGCTGGTGGGCGCGGACCTCGCGGGCCGGGCCCCAGCTGGGTTCCAGGAGCTGCCACAGCCGCCGGGTGGGCTCGGCGGGGCCGACGATGGAGGAGCAGCGGCGGCCGGTGCGGCGGGCCCGGTCGGCGAAGGCCCGTACGGCGTCGGGCTCGGCGCAGACGGGCACGAGGTTGGCTCCGGCGTAGCAGAGTGAGCGGAGCTCGCCGCCGGCGTACCAGCCCCACATCTCGCCGCCCAGGCGCCAGGGGTCGAGTCCGGCGACTTGGACCCGGGAGGTGACGAAGGCGTTCTCGACCGGCTCGCGTCCGAGGATGTCGAGCGCGGCGTCGAGATCACTGGGCTCAAGGACCCGGGTGGTGGTCTGCGTCAACACTGGGGCCTCACCATGCAAGTCTGCTGATCTCCGCACTGTACCCGGCGGCGCCGGGCGATGCCGCGTCCACAGGTCACGAAAAAGCCCCGGCCCCGCTCCCGAACTGCGGGAACGGGGCCGGGGCCGAGTGCCGGTGGCCGGATGGCTCAGACGCCGATGGCGACGGTCGGCTCGCCGCTGGTGATGCCGTCGGCCTCCATCTGCGCCGCGATCTTCATCGCCTCTTCGATGAGGGTCTCGACGATCTTCGACTCGGGGACGGTCTTGATGACCTCGCCCTTCACGAAGATCTGGCCCTTGCCGTTGCCGGAGGCCACGCCGAGGTCGGCCTCGCGGGCCTCGCCCGGGCCGTTGACGACGCAGCCCATGACGGCGACGCGCAGCGGGACCTCCATGCCCTCCAGGCCCGCCGTGACCTCTTCGGCCAGCTTGTAGACGTCGACCTGGGCGCGGCCGCAGGAGGGGCAGGAGACGATCTCCAGGCGGCGCGGCTTGAGGTTCAGCGACTCCAGGATCTGGATGCCGACCTTGACCTCCTCCGCCGGCGGTGCGGAGAGGGAGACGCGGATGGTGTCGCCGATGCCCTCGGAGAGCAGGGCGCCGAAGGCGACGGCGGACTTGATGGTTCCCTGGAAGGCGGGCCCGGCCTCGGTGACGCCCAGGTGCAGCGGGTAGTCGCAGGCGGCGGCCAGCTGGCGGTAGGCGTTGACCATGACGACCGGGTCGTTGTGCTTGACCGAGATCTTGATGTCGCCGAAGCCGTGCTCCTCGAAGAGGGAGGCCTCCCACAGCGCGGACTCGACGAGGGCCTCGGGGGTGGCCTTGCCGTACTTCTTCAGCAGTCGGGCGTCGAGGGAGCCGGCGTTCACACCGATGCGGATCGGCGTGCGCGTCTCGTTCGCGGCCTTCGCGATCTCCTTGACCTTGTCGTCGAACTGCTTGATGTTGCCCGGGTTCACGCGGACCGCGGCGCAGCCGGCGTCGATCGCGGCGAACACGTACTTCGGCTGGAAGTGGATGTCGGCGATGACCGGGATCTGCGACTTCTTGGCGATCACGGCGAGCGCGTCGGCGTCGTCCTGCGTCGGGCACGCCACGCGGACGATGTCGCAGCCGGAGGCGGTGAGCTCGGCGATCTGCTGGAGCGTCGCCCCGATGTCGGAGGTCCTGGTGGTGGTCATCGACTGCACGGAGATCTGTGAGTCGCCACCGACGGCCACCTTGCCGACCTGGATCTTGCGGCTGACCCTGCGGTCGGCAAGCTTCGTCGGCACGGCCGGCATTCCGAGAGAGATGGCAGTCATCTGCTGTGCAACCCCAAGGTGTGGATCAAGGTCCCGAGATCGGCGGGCTCCAGGCTTCGAGATTACGCCAACCCAGGGGCGGGCCGTGCATCCGAGGGGGTGCGCCACCCGAACGTAGGGAGCCGGGCACGATCCGTGCCCGGCTCCGGTACGTCTGGGATACGGCCCCGCAAACTAGGTGATCTTGATGGGGTTCACCACGTCGGCCACCATCACCAGCAGGGTGAAGCAGATGAACAGGCCCGCGACGACGTACGCGACGGGCATCAGCTTCGCCACGTCGAACGGGCCGGGGTCGGGGCGGCGGAAGATCCGTGCCACGCCCCGCCGGAGCGACTCCCAGAGGGCGCCGGCGATGTGCCCGCCGTCGAGGGGGAGCAGCGGCAGCATGTTGAAGAGGAACAGCGAGAGGTTGAAGCCGGCCAGCAGGTTCAGGAAGAACACCAGCTGGTGCTGGGCGGGGATGTCGAGGGTGAAGATCTCACCGCTGACGCGGGCCGCGCCGACGACGCCCATCGGGCTGTCCTGCTTGCGCTCGGCCCCGTTGAAGGCCGCGTTCCACAGGTCCGGGACCTTGGACGGCAGGGCGACCAGCGACTGCACGCCGGCCTCCATCATCTCGCCCATGCGCTCGGCGGACTGGCCGAAGGACTGCGGTACGTAGCCGGAGGCGGGTGCGAAGCCGAGGAAGCCGGCGGTGACGTACTCGTCCTTGACGTATGTGCCGCTGCCGTCCGTCTTGGCGACCTTGTTCTCGATCAGGTTCGCCTTGAGGTCGAGGCGCTCGCCGGCCCGGACCACGGTGATCGTGGCGGGGCCGACGGTGGCGCGGATGTCCTTCTGGAGGGCGGACCAGTCGTCGACCTGGCGGCCGTTGAAGGCGACGATCTTGTCGCCGGCCTTGAGGCCCGCCGCCCTCGCGGGTGCGGCCGGGTCGCCGGGCCGGCACTTGTCGCGCTTCTCGCTCTGCTGGATGACGCAGTCCGAGACGGTGGCGACCGAGGTGGTCTGGGTGTTCAGCCCGAAGGTCATCAGGGTGGTGAGGAAGATCGCCACGGCCAGGACCAGGTTCATGAACGGGCCGGCGAACATCACGATCACGCGCTTCCACGGCTTGCGCGTGTAGAAGAGCCGGGTCTCGTCGCCGGGCCGGAGCTCCTCGTACGCCGCCGAGCGCGCGTCCTCGATCATCGACCGGAACGGCGAGGTGGACCGGGCGGTGACCTTGCCGTCCTGGCCGGGCGGGAACATCCCGATCATGCGGATGTAGCCGCCCATGGGGATGGCCTTGATCCCGTACTCGGTCTCGCCCCTCCTGCGCGACCAGACGGTCGGGCCGAAGCCGACCATGTACTGCGGCACGCGGATGCCGAAGAGCTTGGCCGTGGAGAGGTGCCCCAGCTCGTGCCACGCGATGGAGACCAGCAGGCCGACCGCGAAGATCACGATTCCGAGCACCGTCATCAGAAGTGTCATGCGCGCGCCTCCGCGGCGGCCCGAGCCGCCATCTCCCGCGCCCGGGCCCTGGCCCAGGCCTCTGCTTCAAGGACGTCCTGGACGGTCAGGGAGGTTCCCGACTCCGGCGTCCCGTGCTCATCGACCACGGCAGAGACCGTATCCATGATTGCTGTGAACGGCAGCCGACCGGCCAGGAACGCCTCGACGCACTCCTCGTTCGCCGCGTTGAACACGGCGGGGGCGGTGCCGCCGAGGGCGCCCACGTGCCGGGCGATGCCGACGGCGGGGAAGGCCTCGGTGTCCAGCGGGAAGAACTCCCAGGTGGACGCCTTGGTCCAGTCGAAGGCGGGGGCCGCGTCCGCGATCCGCTGGGGCCAGCCGAGGCCGATCGCGATGGGGCCGCGCATGTCCGGCGGGGTGGCCTGGGCGAGGGTGGAGCCGTCGGTGAACTCCACCATCGAATGCACGTACGACTGCGGGTGGACCACGACCTCGATCTGCTCGAACGGGATGTCGTAGAGCAGGTGCGCCTCAATGACCTCCAGGCCCTTGTTGACCAGGGTCGCCGAGTTGACGGTGATCACCGGGCCCATGGCCCAGGTCGGGTGCGCGAGCGCGTCCTCGACGGTGACGCGTGCCAGCTCGGCGCGGGTGCGGCCGCGGAAGGGGCCGCCGGAGGCGGTCACCACGAGCTTGCGCACATCGGCGCGGGTGCCGGCGGCCAGCGCCTGGAAGAGCGCGGCGTGCTCGGAGTCCACGGGGATGATCTGGCCGGGCTTCGCGAGGGCCTTGACCAGCGGGCCGCCGACGATCAGCGACTCCTTGTTGGCCAGGGCCAGGGTGCGGCCGGCCCGCAGCGCGGCGAGGGTCGGCGCGAGGCCGATGGATCCGGTGATGCCGTTGAGGACGGTGTGGCACTCGGAGGCGGCGAGTTCGGTCGCTGCCTCCGGCCCGGCCAGGATCTCGGGCAGCGCCTCACCCGGCCCGTACTCGGCGCCGAGCGCCTCCTTCAGGGCCGGTACGACGTCTTCGCGGGCGACGGCCACCTTCTCGACCCGCAGCAGCCGGGCCTGCTCGGCCAGCAGCGCCACCCGGCCGCCGGCGGCGGACAGTGCGGTGACCCGGAAGCGGTCCGGGTTGCGCAGGGCGAGGTCGATGGCCTGGGTGCCGATGGAGCCGGTGGACCCGAGGATCACGATGTCCCGGCGGCCGGCCGCGGCGTCGAAGAGGAGGTGCGGGTCGGCGAGGGGGGCTGGACGGTCGCTCATGCCCCCCATTGTTGCCGCAAGTCAGGGGCGGCCCGACACGGAGCCCCCTTCCGTGACCCGCAGGAGGAGGTGCGGGAGCGTTCCGGCGAAGTCGGGGAGCGTGCGGGCGGTCCGCCACCAGGCCTCCGGGTCCTCGCCGAGGGCCACGGTGAGCAGCCGGTACGCCTCCGCGTGGGCGGCGAGGACGGCGCCTGCGTGGTCGTGCCGGTCGGGGTGGTCGACGTCGCCGAGCCAGTGGTCCTCGTCGAGGGCCCAGCAGGCCGGCAGCTTGTGCCGGATCACGTCGATGCCGGTGAGCAGGCCGCGGTCGAGGCAGTCGCGCACCCAGCGGATGTCCTCGTCGACGCTCTCCATGGGCACGGCGAGGCTCGCGAGGGCCAGTTCGCGCTCGACGTCGCCGGTCGGCTCGGCGGCGGTCGGGGCCAGGTGGCGCACGGCCCGGGTGAGCTCGGGGTCCGCCTCCCCCCCGCCGTCCGGTTCGGGCAGGGTCCCGTCGACGACGCCCGCAACCAGTGCGGGCAGCGGCCCCGGGTGGCGGGCGGCGTGCCGCAACAGCTCCGCCCACAGCCGCGGGTCGTCCCCCAGGGGGCGCAGGGCCCGCATCACGGCGGTCTGCATGCCGGCCTGCTCGGGCAGGGTCCAGCGCAGGGAGCGGCGGGCGGGAAGGTGGCCGAGGAGCAGGGTGTGGCGGGCGGGGGCGACGTGGGTGACGAGTTCCTCGTGGGTGAGTCGGCCCATGCGGACGGCGCGGACGGCCGGCCGGTGCCAGGAGTGGGCGGCCGCCGGCGCCGCGGCGGTGGCGAGCAGCCCGCCGACGGTCTCCCGGGGCAGGTCGGCGACGAGCAGCAGGGCCTCGACGGAGCCGGCCGGCAGAGGCAGGCGGGAGTGCTCGGCGATCAGCTGCTCCGGGGCGAGCTCGTGGGGCAGCGCCAGGATGTCCAGGGGGACCCGCGGTCCGCGCCGGCCGTGCCGGCGCAGCAGGCCGAGCGTCTCGGCGGTGGTGAGGGGTTCCGCGCCGGGGTCGCGGCCCAGCTCGGCGCGGAGCACGGGCAGGAGTTCCGGCGGCGTGCGGCGGCGGGCGTAGCGGGCGGGCCCGGGCAGGCCGGGCAGGGGCCGTCCCACGACGCGGGGGTTGCGGGCTATGTAGCCCCGGTCGGCCGCGCCCGCGTGGCGCAGCAGCAGGGTGACGGTGGAGGCCGCCAGCCATTCGTCCCGGCAGAGGTATTTGAGGGTCGGCCCGTCGAGCCGGCGGGTCAGGTCGACGACGACGTGGTCCGGTGCGTGGCGCAGCAGGTGCGCCACGCACCAGGCCAGCCGTCGGCTGGTGCGGTCTTGCTCGGCCGTCGGCATCGTTCTCGTCCGCCTCGTGCTGTGCTCGTACGCGTACCGGTTCCGTACGCGTACTCATCCTCGTACGTCTGTCCGACGTGCGGCGATGATCGCAGGTCAGCGGATGGGGCGGTGCACGTTTTTCCGGGTCGAGGCGCCGGGGGCGGCGTCCGCGATCCAGGGGCCGTCGCCCGACGGGTCGAGGACGCCCTCCTCCAGCCAGGCGTAGGTCCCGGACAGGACGCCCGCGACCACCTTGCGGTCGAGGTCGTCGGTGTTGGACCAGAGCCGGCCGAAGAGCTCCTCCACGCGCAGCCGGGACTGCTCGCAGAAGGCGTCGGCCAGCTGGTAGGCCTCGCGGCCGTGCTGTCCCGAGGCGCGCAGGTGCTCGGCGCGGACGCAGGCCGCACTCATCGCGAAGAGTTCGGCGCCGATGTCGACGATCCGGCCGAGGAAGCCCTGCTTGGTCTCCATGCGGCCCTGCCAGCGCGACATCGCGTAGAAGGTGGACCGGGCGAGTTTGCGGGCGCTGCGCTCCACATAGCGCAGGTGGGTGGAGAGGTCGGGGTGGCCGCCGGGGTGGAAGGCCCGGTAGGTGCCGGGGACGTGGCCGGGGCCGGTGGCCAGCTTGGGCAGCCAGCGGGCGTAGAACCCGGCGGCGCGGGCGCCGGCCCTGGCCTTGTCGCCGAGGTCCTTGTCGGGGTCGATGAGGTCGCCGGCCACCGACAGGTGGGCGTCCACGGCCTCGCGGGCGATCAGGAGGTGCATGATCTCGGTCGAGCCCTCGAAGATCCTGTTGATGCGCAGGTCGCGGAGCATCTGCTCGGCGGGAACGGCGCGCTCGCCGCGGGCGGCCAGGGACTCGGCGGTCTCGAAACCCCGTCCGCCGCGGATCTGGACCAGTTCGTCGGCCATCAGGCAGGCCATCTCGGAGCCGTAGAGCTTGGCGAGGGCTGCTTCGATGCGGATGTCGTTGCGGTCCTCGTCGGCCATCTGGGAGGCGAGGTCGACGACCGCTTCGAGGGCGAAGGTGGTGGCGGCGATGAAGGAGATCTTGGCGCCGACCGCCTCGTGCCGGGCGACCGGCCGGCCCCACTGCTCGCGCACGCCGGACCACTCGCGGGCGATCTTCAGGCACCACTTGCCGGCGCCGACGCACATGGCGGGCAGGGAGAGCCGGCCGGTGTTGAGCGTGGTGAGGGCGATCTTGAGGCCGGCGCCCTCGGCGCCGATGCGCTGGTCGGCGGGCACCCGCACCTGGTGGAAGCGGGTGACGCCGTTCTCCAGGCCGCGCAGGCCCATGAAGGCGTTGCGGTGCTCGACGGTGATGCCGGGCGAGTCGGCCTCGACGACGAAGGCGGTGATCCCGCCGCGGTGGTTCTCCGACTTCGGCACCCGGGCCATGACCACGAGCAGGTCGGCGACGACCCCGTTGGTGGTCCACAGCTTCACCCCGTCGAGGACGTAGGCGTCGTCGCCGTCCGGGACGGCGGTGGTGGCCAGGCGGGCCGGGTCGGAGCCCACGTCGGGTTCGGTGAGCAGGAAGGCGCTGATGGCGGTGGTGGCGCAGCGCGGCAGGTAGGCGTCCTTCTGGGCCTGCGTGCCGAACATCTTCAGCGGCTGGGGCACGCCGATCGACTGGTGGGCGGAGAGCAGGGCCCCGATGGCCGGGCTGACCGAGCCGACGAGGGCGAGCGCCTTGTTGTAGTAGACCTGGGTGAGGCCGAGGCCCCCGTACTTGGGGTCGATCTTCATCCCGAGGGCGCCGAGCTCCTTGAGCCCGCGCACGGTCTCGTCGGGGATCTTCGCCTCGCGCTCGATGAGGGCGCCGTCGATACGGGTCTCGCAGAACTCGCGCAGCCGGGCGAGGAAGGCCTCGCCCCGGCGGACGTGCTCGTCGGCGGGGAGCGGGTGGGGATGGATCAGGTCGAGCCTGAACCGTCCCAGGAAGAGCTCCTTGGCGAAGCTGGGTTTGCGCCAGTCCTGTTCCCGGGCCGCTTCAGCGACCTGTCGTGCCTCGCGCTCGGTCACCTTGGGCTGTGTGCCGCTGGGCTGTACGGGCTGTGTTGCGGACATGCGGGGACTCACCTCGCCGCCGGAGTCGGTGGTGCCGGCCCACTGGCCGGTGCTACCTGTGAGTCGTACCCCGCCCGGCCGCGCGGGAAAAGCCGGGGCGGACCAGTCGGGGGAACCGCCCGGCCCGGGGGCCGGACCCGGCCCGGAAAAGGGGGACGGCCGGAGCCCCCGCACAGTGGGCTCCGGCCGTCGGCTCTTCGGCCGTACGAGATCAGATGTCGAGGCCGGTCAAAACCAGGACCCGCTCGTACGTGTAGTCGTCCATCGCGTAGCGGACGCCCTCGCGGCCGACACCGGACTGCTTGACGCCGCCGTACGGCATCTGGTCGGCGCGGTAGGACGGCGCGTCGCCGATGATCACGCCGCCGACCTCGAGCTCGCGGTGGGCACGGAACGCGGTCTGGACGTTGCGGGTGAAGACGCCGGCCTGCAGGCCGAACTTCGAGTCGTTCACCGCGGCGAAGGCCTCGTCGGTGTTCTCGACCCGCAGCAGGGTGAGGACCGGGCCGAAGACCTCCTCGGTGGCGAGCTTGACGCCTTCGGGTACGTTCGCCAGGACGGTCGGCTCGTACGAGGCACCCTCGCGCTTGCCGCCGGTGAGCAGCTTGGCGCCGGCGGACACGGCCTCGTCGACCCACGACTCGACGCGCTCGGCGGCGGCCTGGGAGACCAGGGGGCCGACGTCGGTGGCGTCGTCGTTCGGGTCGCCGGTGACCTGCGCCTGGACCTTCGCGACGACCTTCTCGACGAGACGGTCGTAGACGGAGGCGTCGGCGATCACGCGCTGCACGGAGATGCAGGACTGGCCGGCCTGGTAGTTCGAGAAGGTCGCGATGCGGGTCGCGGCCCAGTCGAGGTCGGCCTCGGAGGACCAGTCGTCCAGGACCACGGCCGCGGCGTTGCCGCCGAGCTCCAGGGTGCAGTGCTTGTGGGGCACCGACTGCTGGATGGCGTAGCCGACGGTGTCGGAGCCGGTGAAGGAGATGACGGGCAGGCGCTCGTCCTTGACCAGGGCGGGCATCTTGTCGTTCGCGACCGGCAGGACCGACCAGGAGCCGGCCGGGAGGTCGGTCTCGGCGAGCAGCTCGCCCAGGATCAGGCCGGACAGCGGGGTGGCCGGGGCCGGCTTGAGGATGATCGGCGCGCCGACGGCGATGGCCGGGGCCACCTTGTGGGCGCACAGGTTCAGCGGGAAGTTGAACGGCGCGATGCCGAGGACCGGACCCTTGACGAAGCGGCGGGTCAGCGCGAGACGGCCGACACCGCCGGCGTCGGTGTCGAGGCGCTGGGCCTCACCGCCGTTGAAGCGGCGGGCCTCCTCCGCTGCGAAGCGGAACACGGACACCGCACGGCCGACCTCACCGCGGGCCCACTTGACGGGCTTGCCGTTCTCGGCGGAGATCAGCTGGGCGATCTCCTCGGTGCGCTCGACGAGCCGCTTGGACACGTGGTCCAGGGCCGCGGCCCGTACGTGGGCGGGGGTCGCGGAGAACTCCGCCGTCACGGCGTACGCCGCGGCCACGGCCTCTTCGACCTGCTCGTCGGTGGGCACGCTGACCGTGCCGACCAGGCGGCCGTCCCACGGGGAGTGGACGTCGAAGCTGTCCTCGCCGGTGGCCTGGCGGCCGGCGAGCCAGAAGGCGTGGGTGGAAGTCATGCGAATCCCGGCCCTTCGGAAGTGTGCGGTGGGTCCTGACCCCTCCACCGTAGGACTCCCCGGGGGATTCGGCGTTTATCCGGGGTGTAGTACCTGCCGTCGGGGTCGCGCCGGTTTGTCACTGTCGCAGCCGGGCGGGCCCCTCGCGGCTCACTGGCCGGCGGCGGAGGTGGCCTTGAGGGCGAGCCACAGCTCCATGCGGACGTCGGGGTCCTCCAGGGAGCGTCCGAGGATCTCCTCGACCCGCTTCATCCGGTAGCGCAGGGTGTGCCGGTGCACGCCGAGGTCGGCGGCGGCCGCGTCCCACTGGCCGTGGCGGGAGAGCCAGGCCTGCAGGGAGGCGACGAGGTCGCCGCGGCCCGTCGCGTCGTGCTCCCGCAGGGCGCGCAGGGTGCCGTCCGCGAAGGCCCGTACCGCGTCGTCGGCCAGCAGCGGCAGGACCGAGCCCGCCGCCATGTCCTCGTGCTCCACCATCGGGCGGCCGCGCCGGCGGGCCACGGCGAGGGCCTGGTCGGCCTGCTTGAGTGCCGCCGCGACGCCGCCGGGTCCGGCGGGCGCGGACAGCCCGACCACCAGTTCGTCCGGCTCGGGGCCGGCCGCGTCCCGGCCGCGCCGGGCCTCCAGGGCTTCCGCGTGGTCCGTGCACGCCTGTACGGCCGAGCCGGCGTCGGAGGCGAGGACCACGAGCCGTCCCGGCTCCGGGACCACCAGCAGCGCCTCCCCGGTGCGGGCGGCCGCCGACTCCACGGTGTCGGTCAGCAGCGCCAGCCCCTCCGGCTGCGCGGTTCCCGCCAGCGCCGGCTCGGCCACGATCAGCCGGAACGGCGCGTCCAGCAGGGACCCGTACAGGTCCCCGGCCACGGCCCGGGCGTGGTCGGGCTCCCCCGCCAGCAGCATCCGCAGCACCGCCGCCCCCAGCCGGGACTCGGCGTCGTGCAGCGAGCGCGACCGCTCGGTGGTGAGCGTCAGCAGCGCGACCGCGGAGTGCACGGCGTAGCGCTCGGCCGTGCCCAGCGGGGCGCCGGTACCGACGGCGAGCGCGCCCCGCGCCCGCCGGCCGGTGCCCAGGGACTGCAGCTCGACGCGGTCCTCGGAACCTCCTACCACGGCGCTCGCGGGCGCCGGCCGCTCCCGCAGCCGCTCCACGTCCGGGGTCAGCCGGGCGGCGCGGCGCGCGGCCCATTCGGGGGCGGCCGCCACGACCGCGCCGGAGGTGTCGTAGAGCGCCGCCCAGCCGTGCACGTGCGCCGCGAGCTTCGCCAGCAGCTCGGCGGGCCCGTCGGCGGAGAGCGCGGCGCGCGTCAGTTCCCGCTGCGCCTCGAAACCGGCGGTCACCGCCCGGTACTGGTCCGCCGCGAGCGCCGCGGAGACGGCCTTGCTGATCGCCAGGAAGGGCGTCCGGCGCGGCACCTCCAGCAGCGGCATGTCCTCGCTCCGCGCGGCGTCGACGAGCGCGTCGGGGATCGCTTCGTAGTTGACGCCGATCGCGAAGCCGATGCCGACCACCCCGGCCGCGGCGAGGCGGCGTACGTAGCGGCGCATCTCCTCGGGGTCGTCGGCGTCCAGCTTCATCGCGGTGATCAGGAGCAGTTCCCCGCCCTCCATATAGGGGACGGGGTCGGCCAGCTCGCTGACGTGGGCCCAGCGCACGGGGGTGTCCAGGCGGCTCTCCCCCGCCCGGACGCTGAGCTTGAGCGCCGAATGCTGGACGAGTGAGGCGAGGGTCAGCGGCATCGGTTACCAGGGGCCTTAGCGGGAGGGAGCGGGAGGGGAAGCGGGGAGGAGCCGCCGACGCTTTTCGCCGTGTCGTACGAACGACTCCCCTCGATTCTGCCACCTCGTACGGGTCGGGGCGCGGGTCAGGCCGTTCCGGCCAGGCGGACCAGCAGCGGGGCCGCCCGTTCCCCGCTGACGGAGGTCAGCGACAGCACCGCGTGCCCGGGCGGCACGGCGTGCGCCAGGTCCGAGGCGGACCACCGCTCCCGTTCCACCTGCCGCACCGTCACCGCGTCCGTGGTGACCGCCTTGCCGGTGACGAGCTTGCGGAAGGCGTGGATCGCCCGGGTCAGCGGCTGGTCGGCGAAGACCGTGCGGTGGGTGACGTCGCGCGTCTCCACCCATTCGGTTCCCCAGGCCTCCGCGAAGCGCTTGCCGTCCCAGGTGGTGACCCCGGCGAAGGCCATCCGGCAGCCGACCGCCCCCAGCAGGGGCGTGCGCAGTGCCTCCGGTACGTCGTCCAGCGTGCGCAGCGTGAGCAGTACGCCGGCGTGCGCCGAGCGCAGCCGCTGGACGCCGCGCACGGTCTCCGCGGTCAGGGTGTGGGAGGCGTCGTCGAAGGCGAGGAAGGCGAAGAGGGAACGGTCGACGCGGGCGGTCGCGGCGGCGTTGAACTGGGCGAGCAGCAGCCGGGCCAGCATCCGGGAGGCGTCGGCGTGCCCCCGCTCGGGGAGGTCGACGCGGACCCGGATGGGGTGCTCCAGGGCGCGCAGCGAGAAGGGCCGGCCCTGGCCGGTGGTGTCGAAGAACCCGGCGAAGGCGGGCCGGTCCAGCAGAGCCACCCGGTCGGCGAGGGCCGGTCCGGGGTCCCCGTGCGCCCCGTGCTGGCGGGTGCGGGCGTCGAGTTCGCGCAGCATGGCGTGCCGCGCGGCGCCGTCGGCGGCGAGCTCGCGGCGCAGGGCGTCGAAGGCGGCCGGGACCTGGTCGAGCAGCTCGCGCAGCTCGGGCACGGCGGGGAAGCGGCCGTACGCGGCCCGGAACGGCCCGAGGAGCTGGGCGAGGGCGGTCGCCGCACGGCGTACGTCGATCCCGGGGACGTCTCCGACGAAGGCTTCGGCGAGCAGGGTCGCGGCCTCGTCGGGGTCGGTGGCCCCTCCGTAGAGGTCGAGGTCGTAGACGGAGGCGGGGTCGCCGATGCGGACCACGACGTCGTAGGCGGCGTCCGGCCCGAGCTGGGCCCCGGCGGCGCCGACGGCGACGACGGCGGCCTGCCCGGCGAGCGCCTGGAGGGCGAGGGACTCCACGACGGGCCGCACCAGGCGCTGCGTCTTGCCGGTGCCGGATGGGCCGACGGCGAGCAGGGAGGTGCCGAGCACGTCGGGGTCGAGCGCGAGGGATGTGCCGCGGCGGGCGTACGGGTTGCGGACGCCGTCCTCGACGGTGCCGAGGAGCACCTGTCGGGCCAGGAGGTCGTGCCGGGCGGCCCGCACGGGCAGGTCCCGGTCCCCGGAGGGGTGCACGCAGGCCCCGGCGCCCTTGTCGCGGACGGAGTCGGCGAAGGCGCGCATGCGGGAGGGGTCGACGCGCACGGATTCCCAGGCGCGGCGGATGCGCGCGTAGTCCACGTCGTTCATCCGCCCGCCCCCGGCCTCCCCTTCGAGCCGATCGGCCGCCTCCACCAGCCCGGCCCCCCGCAACTGCGGCCACCGCACGGGATCGTCGGCGCCCCCCGCCTCGGGGCGGGGCGGTGCGGCGGAGTGCAGCGGACGTGCGGCCCGGCCTCGTAGCAGCCGGACCAGCAGCTCGGGCCACCGGCCGAGGCGCCCGAAGCCGACGATCAGGATGGTGGCGACGATGGCGTACCAGATGTACGAGGCCGCGACGGAGGGGAAGGTCCCCGCCCAGGAGTCGGGCGTGAACATGTAGAGGGGCCACAGCCAGAAGCCGCCGAGGTAGCCGTTCCACAGCAGGGACCAGAGCAGCAGGCCTGCCAGCAGTGCGATCAGGGCTCCGCTGACCAGCTGGCGGGTGGGGGTCACCTCGGGCTCCTCCGCGGCCCGCGGCACGTGTCCGTACGTCCACACGCCCGGCCCGTCGGAGGAGCGTGGGAAGCGCAGCCAGTCCCCCAGTGCCGGCCCGGCCGTCGGCGCGTGGGTCGGCTTCGGCGGGGTGGCCGGTCTCGGAATGTGCCCCGTACGGCCCGTGCGCGTCTCGTGCGTGCCGTCGGTGTCCATGAAACCCCTGCCCCCTGACCGTGCCTGCGGTGCTGCGTCGCTCAATGTAGTGGTCGCCGGCGCCCGGTGGGTGTACCCAAGTCGTGTTCGCGGCAGCGGTCATGACACTCAGTCGGGACCGCGGCAGGCACGGGGGCTTTCGAGGACGGGATGATCACCCGGTGACCTTGCGGAACCGGGCGCGATCAAGGGCTGCCGGCCCGGTGTGCGGCCTGGAGCGTCCTTGCGCGGGCCGCGCCGAGGAAGGTGGACGACGGAGCTCTATGGCCGTGGCGGACAAGGACACGCTGAGATCACTACCGAACGGAGCATGCAGGACCCCCGCTCCCGGGCCTAGCCTGCGGACAAAGACACAAGTGCGTCCGAAAACACCCCCCAGGAGCCCTCTATGACCGCTGTCCCGCAGGAGCGCAAGATCGTCACCGCGATCCCCGGCCCCAAGTCGCAGGAGCTGCAGGCCCGGCGCCTGCAGACCGTGGCCGGCGGCGTGGGCTCCGTGCTGCCCGTCTTCACGGCCCGCGCGGGTGGCGGCATCATCGAGGACGTCGACGGCAACCAGCTGATCGACTTCGGCTCCGGCATCGCCGTGACCTCCGTCGGCGCCTCCGCCGAGGCCGTCGTGCGCCGCGCCTCCGCGCAGCTCGCGGACTTCACCCACACCTGCTTCATGGTCACCCCCTACGAGGGCTACGTCGAGGTGTGCGAGGCCCTCGCCGAGCTGACCCCGGGTGACCACGCCAAGAAGTCGGCGCTGTTCAACTCCGGTGCCGAGGCCGTCGAGAACGCCGTCAAGATCGCCCGCTCGTACACCAAGCGCCAGGCCGTCGTCGTCTTCGACCACGGCTACCACGGCCGTACGAACCTCACGATGGCGCTGACCGCGAAGAACATGCCGTACAAGCAGGGCTTCGGCCCGTTCGCCCCCGAGGTCTACCGCGTCCCGGTCGCCTACGGCTACCGCTGGCCCACCGGCGCCGAGAACTGCGGCCCCGAGGCCGCCGCCCAGGCGATCGACCAGATCACCAAGCAGATCGGCGCCGAGAACGTCGCCGCGATCATCATCGAGCCGGTCCTCGGCGAGGGCGGCTTCATCGAGCCGGCCAAGGGCTTCCTGCCGGCGATCGTGCAGTTCGCCAACGACAACGGCATCGTCTTCGTCGCCGACGAGATCCAGTCCGGCTTCTGCCGCACCGGCCAGTGGTTCGCGTGCGAGGACGAGGGCATCGTCCCGGACCTGATCACCACCGCCAAGGGCATCGCGGGCGGTCTGCCGCTCGCCGCCGTGACCGGCCGCGCCGAGATCATGGACGCCGCTCACGCGGGCGGTCTGGGCGGCACCTACGGCGGCAACCCGGTGGCGTGCGCCGGTGCGCTCGGCTCCATCGAGACCATGAAGGAGCTCGACCTCAACGCCAAGGCGAAGAAGATCGAGTCCATCATGAAGGCCCGCCTGACGGCCATGCAGGAGAAGTACGAGATCATCGGCGACATCCGCGGCCGCGGCGCCATGATCGCGATCGAGCTGGTCAAGGACCCGGTCTCCAAGACCCCGTTCCCGGAGGCGGCCGGCGCGCTCGCCAAGGCCTGCCACGCCGAGGGCCTGCTCGTCCTCACCTGTGGCACCTACGGCAACGTGCTGCGCTTCCTCCCGCCGATCGTGATCGGCGAGCACCTCCTGAACGAGGGCCTGGACCTGATCGAGGCGGCGTTCGCGGCCATCGGCACGGAGATCTGAGCCACGCCGGTACGACACCCGCTCGAACGACTAGAACGTCCGAGCGCAGTGCCCGCCCCCCGTACCGACGGTAACGGGCGGGCACTGTGAAGAAGCTGTGGGGGGCCGATGGCGGGAGCGCGTTCCTGCTGTCGGTCCCCCTTCCGCTGCCGTACGGTTTCTGCAGATGAGTGAAACAGCCCGCTCCGGGGAAACCGGGGGCGATACCAGTACCGGGCTTCCCCAGCGCCGTACTGGGCATGCGTTCGCGCACACTCCTCACCGATCGGACGGCCGACCGCCCCAAACCCCCCGGGGCGTCCGGCAACCCGGTCCGGGCGGCCGTCCCGGAACCATCCCCCCTGTTCCGGGACGGCCGGCCACCCCTTACGGCGAACTCGCCGCCTGCGCGCTCTGCGCGCTCCTCTTCGCCCTGATCACCTGGCAGGTCCTGGTGCGGGGCCCTCTGCTGTCCTGGGACGCCCGGCTGAGCGGCGCGCTGGTGCGCACCGTCCCCGACCCGGCCACCGAGGGCCTCTCCGACCTCGGGAACATCCCGGTCGCCCTGCCCGTGCTGCTCCTCGCCGCCGCGTACGCCGCCCTGCGCGGGAACCGCCGCGGCGCCGTGGCCGCGGTCGCGGCGATGGCCCTGGTGCCGGCCCTGGTCGTCCCGCTGAAGGAGTGGACCGCCCGCCCCGGCCCGCTGGAGCCGTGGGCCGCGGGCTATTTCCCCTCGGGCCACACCGCGACGGCCTTCGTGGCGTACGCGGGCGCGGCCCTGCTGCTGCGGCCGCACCTGGGCCGGTGGTGGCCGGCGGCCGCCGCCCTCGTGCTCACGGGGGCGACAGCCGTCGGGCTGGTGCTGCGGGGGTTCCACTGGCCGCTGGACGTGCTGGCCAGCCTGCTGATGTGTACGCCGCTGCTGCTGGCGGTCAGGCGGTCCTGCCGCAGCACGCCTCGAAGTTCCGGCTGAACTCCCGGCCGCCGAAGCGGTCCCCTTGTCAAGGGCTCCGGCACTCCCCGACCAGCGCGCGTGCGGCGGCCTCGTGCATGGCCAGCTCCAGCAGGACCGGGTCCGTGAGGGTCCCCTCCCCGTCCGGGAGCACCGTCCAGCGCACTCCGGCGGTCGCCCGGCCCGGGTACGGGACCTCGATCCATGCCCCGCGCCCGGCCCCCCGTACGCCGGTGCCGATCCAGTGGGAGGCGGTGCCCGCGGGCACGAAGAAGCCCAGCCGCGATGCGCCGCAGTCGGCGAGCACCGGGCCGGGCCGGTCGGTCAGCAGGGCAGCGCGGTCGGCTCAGCTGTCGAAGCCGAGGCCGAGCTTGTCCATCGCCTTCAGCCACAGGTTCCGGTGTCCGCCCCGGGCGTCCGCGCGGGCCAGCGACCACTTGGTGAGCGCGATCCCGGTCCAGGCGAACGGCTCGGGCGGGAACGGCATCGGCTTGGACTTCACCATCTCCAGCCGGGTGCGCTCGGTCGACAGGCCGTCGAGCAGGTCCAGCATCACGTCCGCGCCGAAGCGGGTGGCGCCCACTCCGAGGCCGGTGTAGCCGGCCGCGTACGCCACCTTGCCGGAGTGCGCCGTTCCGAAGAAGGCGGAGAAACGCGAGCAGGTGTCGATCGCGCCGCCCCACGCGTGGCTGAACTTCAGCCCCTCCAGTTGGGGGAAGGCGGTGAAGAAGTGTTCCGCGAGCCGGAGGTAGGTCTCGGGGCGGTGGTCGTACTCGGAGTCGAGCTTGCCGCGGTACGGATAGATCGCGTCGTAGCCGCCCCACAGGATCCGGTTGTCCCTGGTGATCCGGAAGTAGTGGAACTGGTTGGCGCTGTCGCCCAGGCCCTGCCGCCTCTTCCAGCCGATCGCGGCCAGCTGCGCGTCGTCCAGCGGCTCGCTCATCAGGGCGTAGTCGTAGACCGGGACGGTGAAGGGGCGGATCCGCCGGACCAGCGACGGGAAGATGTTGGTGCCCAGGGCGACCCGGCGGGCGAGGATCGTGCCGTAGGGGGTCTGCACGATCATCCCGCGCCCCGCCGGGGCGAGCTTCAGGCCGCGGGTGTTCTCGTAGATCCGCACCCCGAGGTCGAGGCACGCCCGCTTCAGGCCCCAGGCCAGTTTCGCCGGGTTGAGCATGGCGACGCCGTCGCGGTCCCACAGGCCGGCGAGGAAGGTCGGGGAGTCGACCTCGGCGCGCACGGCGTCCCGGTCGAGCCATTCGGACCCGTCGGCCAGGCCGAGGCGGAGCGCCTCCTCGTGGAGTTCGCGCAGCTCCTCGACCTGGTGGGGTTCGGTGGCGACGTCGATCTCGCCGGTCCGCTCGAAGTCGCAGTCGATGCCGTAGCGGGCGACGGCCTCCTCGATGGCGTCGAGGTTGCGGGCGCCCAGCTCCTCCAGCTTCGCCAGCTCGCCGGGCCAGCGGGCGATCCCGTTGCCCAGGCCGTGGGTGAGGGAAGCGGCGCAGAAGCCGCCGTTGCGGCCGGAGGCGGCCCAGCCCGCCTCCTTGCTCTCGATCAGTACGACGTCCCGCCCGGGGTCGCGCTCCTTGGCGAGCAGCGCGGTCCACAGGCCGCTGTAGCCGCCGCCGACGACCAGCAGGTCGCAGCGCTCGTCAGAGGTGAGCGCCGGCTCGGCGGCCGGCTTGCCGGGGTCGTCCAGCCAGTACGAGACCGGCTTCGCTTCGGAAAGTGACGCAGCAACACTACGCATGGCGACTGGGGCCATGGCTTCCAACTCCCTACGGAACTGACGACGTGCTTTTCCGAATTACTTCGGTTGTGCCTTCTTGCGGCGGTTGCCGGCCATCTGGCCGGCGAGGACCACCAGCACCGCGATGACGAACATCTCCGTGCCGATGACGTTGATCTGCACGGGCGTACCGCGCTGGGCCGAGCCCCACACGAACATGGGGAAGGTGACGGTGTTGCCCGAGTTGAAATTGGTGATGATGAAATCGTCGAACGAGAGCGCGAAGGAGAGCAGCGCGCCCGCCGCGATACCGGGTGCCGCGATCGGCAGGGTGACCCGCAGGAAGGTCTGCACCGGGCCCGCGTAGAGGTCCCGGGCGGCCTCCTCCAGCCGCGGGTCCATGGACAGGACGCGGGCCTTGACGGCGGCGACGACGAAGCTGAGGCAGAACATGATGTGGGCGATCAGGATCGTCCAGAAGCCCAGCTGGATGCCCATGTTGAGGAAGAGCGCGAGCAGCGAGGCCGCCATCACGATCTCCGGCATGGCCATGGGCAGGAAGATCAGCGAGTTGACCGCGCCGCGCGCCCTGAAGCGGTAGCGCACCAGCGCGAAGGCGATCGCGGTGCCCAGGGCGGTCGCCGCGAGCGTGGACCACAGGGCGATCTGCAGCGAGAGCCCGAGGGAGCCGCACATGTCGGCGACGCCGCAGGGGTCCTTCCAGGCGTCGAGCGAGAACTCCTGCCAGGCGTAGTTGAAGCGCCCGGAGGGGTTGTTGAAGGAGAAGACGGTGACGACGACGTTCGGCAGGATCATGTACGCGAGCGTGGCGAGCCCCGCGATCACGACCAGGTTGCGCCGCAGCCAGGTGAGGGGGGTGCGCATCAGACCAGGTCCTCCGTCCCCGCTCGGCGGATGTAGATGGTGACCATGATCAGCACGATCGCCATGAGAATGAAGGACAGCGCGGCCGCCGTCGGGTAGTCGAGGATCCGCAGGTACTGCGACTGGATGACGTTGCCGATCATCCGGGTGTCCGTGGAGCCGAGCAGTTCGGCGTTCACGTAGTCGCCGCTCGCCGGGATGAAGGTGAGCAGGGTCCCGGAGACCACGCCCGGCATGGAGAGCGGGAAGGTGACCTTCCGGAAGACCGTGGCGGGGCGGGCGTACAGGTCTCCGGCCGCCTCGTGGAGGCGGGTGTCGATGCGCTCCAGAGAGGAGTACAGCGGCAGGATCATGAAGGGGAGGAAGTTGTAGGTCAGGCCGCAGACGACCGCGAGCGGCGTGGCCAGCACCCGGTCCCCCTCGGTCATGCCGAGCCAGCTGGTGACGTCGAGGAAGCCGATCGCGTTGAGTCCGGCGACGACCGGTCCGCCGTCGGCGAGGATCGTCTTCCAGGCCAGCGTGCGGATCAGGAAGCTGGTGAAGAACGGGGCGATGACCAGGACCAGGAGCAGGTTGCGCCAGCGGCCGGCCTTGAAGGCGATCAGGTAGGCCAGCGGGTACCCGAGCAGCAGGCACAGCGCGGTGGCGGTGCCGGCGTAGAGCAGGGAGCGCAGGAACTGCGGCAGGTACTCGGTGAAGGCGTCCCAGTACGTCTGGAAGTGCCAGGTCACCTCGAAGCCCTCTTCGAGGGAGCCGGTCTGCACCGATGTGGAGGCCTGGTAGACCATCGGCAGGACGAAGAAGACCAGCAGCCACAGGATGCCGGGGAGCAGCAGCCAGTACGGGACCAGCCGCTTGCGCACGGACGGCTTGTGGACCGGGGGTCCGGCGGGGGCGGGCGCCTGGGGCGGCGCGGCGGTGGCGGTCACGCGCTCTCCTCGACCGTCTCGATGCCCGCGTCGCCCATCGTCCCTGCAAGCACGGACTGGCCGGCGTCGAGGCCGAAGGTGTGCTCCGGGTTCCAGTGCAGGACCACCTCGGCGCCCGGGACCAGGCGGCTGTCGCGCTCGATGTTCTGGACGTAGACCTCGAGCCGGGGGCAGACGGGGCTGTCGATGACGAACTGGGTGGAGACGCCGATGAAGGAGGAGTCCGCGACACGGCCGGTGATCTTGTTCCGGCCGGTGGCTATGGTGTGCTCCTCCTCGGCCGGGACCAGGGAGATCTTCTCCGGGCGCACACCGACCAGCAGCTTCCCGCCGGCGCTGGGCGTGGTCGAGCACCGGGCGGCGGGCAGCCGGAGGGTGGTGCCGCAGGCCGAGACCACGACGTCGGAGCCGGCGGACTCCACGGAGGCCTCGATGAGGTTGGAGGTGCCGAGGAAGTTGGCGACGAAGGTGGTCCGCGGGTTCTCGTAGAGCTCGGCGGGGGCGCCCAGCTGCTCGACGCGGCCGCCGTTCATCACGGCGACCGTGTCGGCCATGGTCATGGCCTCCTCCTGGTCGTGCGTGACGTGCACGAAGGTGATGCCGACCTCGGTCTGGATCCGCTTGAGCTCCAGCTGCATCTGGCGGCGCAGCTTGAGGTCGAGGGCGCCGAGCGGCTCGTCGAGGAGCAGCACCTGGGGGTGGTTGATCAGGGCGCGGGCGACGGCGACGCGCTGCTGCTGGCCGCCGGAGAGCTGGTGCGGCTTGCGCTGGGCGAACTGGCCGAGCTGGACCAGGTCCAGCATGTCGTCGACCTGCTTCTTGACCGACTTGATTCCGCGGCGGCGCAGGCCGAAGGCGATGTTCTCGAAGATGCTGAGGTGCGGGAACAGCGCGTAGCTCTGGAAGACCGTGTTGACCGGGCGCTTGTACGGCGGCAGGTCGGTGACCTCCCGGTCGCCGAGGTGGACCGTGCCGGTGGAGGGCTCCTCCAGTCCCGCGATCATGCGCAGGGTGGTGGTCTTGCCGCAGCCGGAGGCGCCGAGCAGGGCGAAGAAGGAGCCCTGGGGAATGGTCAGGTCCAGCGGGTGCACGGCGGTGAAGGTGCCGTAGTGCTTGCTGATCCCGGAGAGGCGGACGTCGCCGCCCGCGGTCTTGTCAGTCATGGATGGTCCCGGGGTTGGGTGGGCGAAGAGGTCGGGGGAGGAGCGGGCGCGGTGCGGCGCCGGCCGTTACGCGCCGATGAGCTTGGCGAACTTCTCCTCGTACGCCGTCTCTTCCTCACTGGTGAGGGAGCGGAAGGCGTGGGACTTGGCGGTCATCGCCTTGTCCGGGACGATCAGGGTGTTCTCCGCGAGCTCGGCGTCGATCTTCGCGAGCTCGTCCTTGACGCCCTCGACGGGGCAGACGTAGCTGATGTACGCCGCGAGCTGGGCGGCGACCGGGAGCTCGTAGTAGTAGTCGATGAGCCGCTCGGCGTTGGCCTTGTGCCGGGCCTTGGCGGGGACCAGCAGGTTGTCGCTGGAGGTGATGTAGCCGGCGGCGGGGATCGCGAACTTGATGTCCGGGTTGCCGGCCTGGAGCTGGATGACGTCGCCCGCCCAGGCGAGGCAGGCCGCGAGGTCGCCCTTGTCGAGGTCGGAGGTGTAGTCGTTGCCCGTGAAGCGCCGGATCTGGTTCTTGTCGACGCCCTTCTGGAGCCGGCCCATCGCCTCGTCGAAGTCCGCGTCCGTGAAGGAGGAGGGGTTCTTGCCCTGGTCGAGCATGGTCATGCCGACGCTGTCGCGCATCTCCGTCAGGAAGCCGACGCGGCCCTTGAGGGACGGGTCGTCGAGCATCTGGGTGACGGAGTCGACCTTTTTGCCGTCCGTCGCCTTCTCGTTGTAGGCGATGACGGTGGATATGCCGGTCCAGGGGTAGCTGTACGCGCGGCCCGGGTCCCAGTCGGGGCTGCGGAACTGCGGCGACAGGTTGGCGTAGGCGTGCGGCAGGTGCGAGGGGTCGAGCTTCTGGGCCCAGCCGAGGCGGATGAAGCGCGCGGCGAGCCAGTCGGTGACGACGATCAGGTCCCGGCCGGTGTCCTGGCCGGCCGCGAGCTGCGGTTTGATCTTTCCGAAGAACTCGACGTTGTCGTTGATGTCCTCGGTGTACTTGACCTTGATCCCGGTCCGCTTGGTGAACTCCTCCAGCGTGGGACGGGACTTCTCGTCCTCGCTGGTGTCCATGTACTCGGTCCAGTTGGAGAAGTTGATCTCCTTCTCCTGCGCCGAGTGGTCGTCGGAGGCGGCGGCCGCGCCGCCCTCCCGCTTGGCGGGCGGGATGCCGCACCCGGCGAGGGTGGACAGGCCGCCGAGGGTGAGCGCTCCGACTCCGGAGGCGCGCAGCAGCGAGCGGCGGGTGAGGGCGCCGCGCCCACTGCCGAGGCTGCGCCGCATCGCGGCGAGTTGCACCGCCGAGAGGCGGTCGGGCTCGTACTGCTCCATGCGCTGTGGCCTTTCGGGAGGTGGACCGCTGGTCAGGCGGTGATCGGTTATCGGTCCCCGAAGATCGTGCGGTGCCAGTCCTTCGCGGCTACCGCTGTGTTGTCGTACATCACGTGCTTGACCTGCGTGTACTCCTCGAAGGAGTAGGCGGACATGTCCTTTCCGTAGCCGCTCGCCTTGTAGCCGCCGTGGGGCATCTCGCTGATGATCGGGATGTGGTCGTTGACCCACACGCAGCCCGCCTTGATCTCGCGGGTGGCGCGGTTCGCCCGGTAGAGGTCGCGGCTCCAGGCGGAGGCCGCGAGTCCGTACGGGGTGTCGTTGGCCAGCGCGATGCCCTCGTCGTCGCTGTCGAAGGGCAGGACCACGAGGACGGGGCCGAAGATCTCCGACTGGACCACCTCGCTGTCCTGGGCGGCGCCGGTGATGAGGGTGGGCCGGTAGTACGCGCCGGGGGCGAGCTCGCCGCCCGGGACCTCGCCCCCGGTGACGACGGTGGCGTAGTGGCGGGCGCGCTCGACGAACCCGGCGACGCGGTCGCGCTGGGCGTGCGAGACCAGCGGGCCGAGGTCGGTGCCGGGGGCGAAGGGGTCCCCGAGGCGGACGGTCTCCATCAGCTCGGCGACCCGGGCGACGAAGGCGTCGTGCAGGGGGCGCTGCACGTAGGCGCGGGTCGCGGCGGTGCAGTCCTGGCCGGTGTTGATCAGGGAGGCGGCGACGGCGCCGTGCGCGGCGGCCTCCAGGTCGGCGTCGTCGAAGACGAGGAAGGGGGCCTTGCCGCCGAGCTCCAGGTGCAGGCGCTTCACGGTGGCGGTGGCGATCTCCGCGACCCGCTTGCCGACGGCGGTGGAGCCGGTGAAGGAGGTCATCACCACGTCGGGGTGGCCCACCAGGTGCTCGCCCGCGTCGCGGCCGGCCCCGGTGACGATGTTGATCACGCCGTCGGGCAGGCCCGCGTCCTTGGCCGCCTGGGCGAACATCAGGGAGGTCAGCGGGGTGAGCTCGGCGGGCTTGAGCACGATGGTGTTGCCCGCCGCGATCGCCGGGAGGATCTTCCAGGCGGCCATCTGCAGCGGGTAGTTCCAGGGGGCGATGGAGCCGACGACCCCGATGGCCTCGCGGCGAACGTACGAGGTGTGGTCGCCCGAGTACTCTGCGGCGGCCTGCCCCTGGAGGTGGCGGGCGGCGCCCGCGAAGAAGGCGGTGTTGTCGATGGTGCCCGGCACGTCGAACTCGGTGGACAGCTTGATCGGCTTGCCGCACTGGAGGGACTCGGCGTGCGCGAAGTCCTCGGCCTGCTCCGCCAGCACGGCGGCCAGCCGGTGCAGGGCGTCGGAACGCTCGCCGGGGGTGGCGCCGGACCAGGCCGGGAACGCGCGCTCGGCGGCGGCGACGGCCTCGTCGACGTCCGCGGTGCTCGCCAGCTCGTAGGTCAGGACCTCCTCGCCGGTGGCCGGGTCGACCACGGTGTGTGACCGGCCGGAGGTTCCGGCCCGGAGCTTTCCGTCGATGTACTGCGCGCCGTCCGCGAAGCGGTCCCTGACCTGGAAGCGGTTGCCCATCACGCTCTCACGCTCTCCGTAGCTACAGTTCGAGCTACAGCTCGAATTGAGTGCCGATCCTGACAGAGGCGGTGCCCTCGGCCAAGTGATTCCGTTGTTGCCTTTTGATTACGCGACGGAATCGGTCGACCATGTGTCGAGGCACGCCGAAAATCCCGTACGAAGTGTCAGTGGCGGGTGCCACACTCGCGTGCATGGAGATGATCGAGGACCTGATCAAGCAGGTCAGCCGTGGTGAGCGGGTGAAGTACCTGCCGTTCTGGGGGCACCGGGCGCGGCCCGACGGCAAGCTCGGTCCGAGCTGCCTGAGCCAGTGGTGGCCGTCCGCATTCACTGTCGGTGACGTCCGATATGCCACGGCCGAGCACTGGATGATGGCCGGCAAGGCCCGGCTGTTCGGGGACCCGGAGGCCGAGCGCGCCGCGGTGGAGGCGAAGAGCCCGGCCGAGGCGAAGAAGGTCGGGCGGCTGGTGCGCGGCTTCGACAACGCGGTGTGGGAGCGGGAGCGCTTCAGCCTGGTCGTCGAGGGCAGTGTGCACAAGTTCGGTTCCGACCCGGCGATGCGCGCCTACCTGCTGGGCACCGGGGACCGTGTGCTGGTGGAGGCGAGCCCGATGGACCGGATCTGGGGGATCGGGCTGGCCGCCGACGACGAGCGCGCCCTGGATCCGGCGCGCTGGCGCGGGCTGAACCTGCTGGGCTTCGCCCTGATGGAGGCCCGGGAGCGGCTGCGCGAAGGCGGCGCGTGACGAAACACCGCTGGTGGCGGCGGAGCCCCAGCCGGCGGTAATTGGCTGGCGGAGCCGGAAGGGCGCCGCATAACGTGTTCCTCGTCCAGGTGCGAAGGCGAGACCTACTTCGACTCCAGATCGGGCGGCCGCGGGTTCGAGTCCCGTCACCGGCTTCCGGCCGGTGTAGCTCAGTTGGCAGAGCACCTTGTGGTTTCGCCGGCCTTGTTCTCTGGACACCTACGTCACGCACCTCCCGGTGCGCAGGCTGCGGCTCCTTCTTTTGCAAAGAAAACCCAGGCCGCCGCCACCTTGATCTCGGGAGGCCGCGTGGGGGACGCCCGGTGCGCAGGCGACGGTTACTTCTTCTCATCAGCGGGTCGCGGGTTCAAGTCCCGCCCGGCTCCGGCCGGTAGCTCAGAAGATCAGAGCAGCTGACACAAGTCCGCCGCCGACTCCCGATCTCGGGCATCCTCCACGCAACGCCTCCCCCGCTTCCATCGAATTCGGGGGGATTCACATGGCTCGCTTCAACCTGCGCGCGCTCGTCAAGTCGGCGTCCGCCGCGCCCACTTCCCCGGTGCGCTCCACCGGACACGCCCGCACCGCCCAGGGCGGGCCGGGCCGTCTGCGCGATCCGCGCTCCGAACTCTTTCTGCTCGCCGTCGCCAACTTCGTCACGCAGCGCACCGCTTACGAGAGCGGTGAGGCGCGCGACGACCGCTTCGCCGCGCTCGTGCGTACCCTGGCCGTCGAGGACCCGGAGTGGACGGCCGGCCTGCTGGGCTGGCTGCGCGGGGACGCGAACATGCGCACCGCCTCCCTCGTCGGCGCTGCGGAGTACGTGAAGGCCAGGCTCGACGCGGGCGTAACCGACGGCCCGTCGAACCGCCGGGTCGTGGACTCCGTACTGCGGCGCGCGGACGAGCCCGGTGAACTGCTGGCCTATTGGACGGCCGCGTACGGGCGGGCGGTGCCCAAGCCCGTCAAGCGCGGGATCGCCGACGCCGTGCGCCGGCTCTATTCCGGCACCTCGCTGCTGAAGTACGACACCGACTCCAAGGCCTACCGCTTCGGTGACGTCCTCAACCTCGTGCACGCCTCCCCCGACCCCGACAAGCCCTGGCAGGGCGAGCTGTTCCGCTACGCCCTGGACCGCAGGCACAACCCGCAGACCGCGCAGGTCCCGGCGGGCGCCCGCACCCTCGCCGCCCATCGGGCGCTGATGGAGCTGCCGGTCTCCGAGCGGAGGGCCGTGGTCCTCGCGGCGGACGGCGCCGAGCGGCTCGCGGCGGCGGGCATGACCTGGGAGGCGCTGGCCGGCTGGCTGCAGGGGCCGCTGGACGCGGCCGCCTGGGAGGCGGTCATTCCGTCCATGGGGTCGATGGCGCTGCTGCGCAACCTGCGCAACTTCGACGAGGCCGGGGTCTCGGACGCGGTGGCCGCGCAGGTCGCCGCGAAGATCTCCGACCCGGAGGTCGTCGCCCGGTCGCGGCAGTTCCCCTTCCGCTACCTGGCCGCCTACCAGCACGCGCCCTCGCTGCGCTGGGCGTACCCGCTGGAGCAGGCGCTCGGCCACTCACTGGCCAACGTACCGGCGCTGCCGGGCCGCACGCTGGTCCTCGTCGACCGTTCCGGGTCGATGTGGTCCCCGCTCTCGGACCGCTCCCGCCTCAACCGGGCCGACGCCGCGGCCGTCTTCGGAGCGGCGCTGGCCCTGCGGGCCGAGCGGGCCGACCTCGTGCAGTTCGGGACGTCCAGCGAGGCGGTCCCCCACACCCGGGGCGAGTCCGTGCTGAAGGTGCTCGAACGGTTCGGGGACCTCGGTGGCACCTACACCGCCGAGGCCGTGAAGAAGCACTACCGGGACCACGACCGGGTGCTGATCGTGACGGACGAGCAGGCGGGCTCCTACGGCTACAGCGGGGACCCGACGGAGCACGTGCCGTCCGACGTGCCCGTCTACACCTGGAACCTGGCCGGCTACCGGGTGGGCCACGCTCCCTCGGGCAGCGGGAACCGGCACACCTTCGGCGGCCTCACGGACGCGGCCTTCCGGATGGTCTCGCTGATCGAGGGCGGCCGGAACGCCGACTGGCCGTGGCTTCAGACCCGTTCGTGAAGCCGTGAGTCCGAATACGGGCTCTCGCGGCGCGGGCCGTCGTCCCATCCGCCGTCGAGGAACGGGGCGAACATGGCGAACAGCATCAGGAGGCCCAGCGCGATGCCGACCGCGCCCAGGATGATGCCGGCGAGGGCCATTCCGCCGTTGTCGGCCTCGCCGCGGTTGGCCTTGCCCTTGCCCAGGGCGCCGAAGACGACGGCCCCGATCCCGAGCGCCACGGCTATGAAGCTGGTGATGCAGCCCACGACCGCGAGGATGCCGAGGACCAGCGAGGTGATGCCGAAGCCGTTGCTGGGCTGACGCCCGTACGGCGGGTAGCCGCCGGGGAACGGGTACCCCTGCTGGGCGGGGTACCCGGGATGGCCGGGATACCCGGGACCGGGATACCCCGCGTCGCCGGGGTATCCGTAGCCGGGCTGGGCCGCCGGGTATCCGTACGCCGCCGGGGCGGGGCCGGCCGCCGGGGCGCTCGCGGCGGGACCGGACGTGCCGGGCCCGGGCCCGGCGGGGGTCGTCGTCCCGTCGCCGGGCATCCCGGCGAGCGTCGGCTGGTCGTGCACGGACGGCGGGCCCGACCCGCTCGATGTGCCGTGCGCGGCCTGCGCTTTGCCCAGGTCCACCACGGGCCGCTCGGGCGGCGCCCACGGGTCTCGCGGCTCGGGACTGCTGTCGTTCATACGGAGCCCCCCTCTCTCGTACGGCCATGCTAAGCGCTGCCACCGACCGTCACGGCCGTGCCTACGATGAGGGCGTCCTGCCCGCACCCCCGCCCGTCCGGAGGCACCCCCATGACCGACCTGCACCCCTTCATCGCGGGGCTGCCCAAGGCCGAGCTCCACGTCCACCACGTCGGCTCGGCCTCCCCGCGCATCGTGGCCGAGCTCGCCGCCCGGCACCCCGACTCCAAGGTGCCCACCGACCCCGACGCCCTCGCCGACTACTTCACCTTCACGGACTTCGCCCACTTCATCGAGGTCTACCTGTCGGTCGTCGACCTCGTCCGCACCCCCGAGGACGTACGGCTGCTGACTTTCGAGGTCGCCCGTGACATGGCCCGGCAGAACATCCGCTACGCCGAGCTGACCATCACCCCGTACTCCTCCACCCGCCGCGGCATCGAAGAGAAGGCCTTCATGGAGGCCATCGAGGACGCCCGCAAGGCCGCCGAGAAGGAACTCGGCGTCATCCTGCGCTGGTGCTTCGACATCCCCGGCGAGGCCGGCCTCGAAGCCGCCGCCGAGACCGCGCGGCTCGCCGTGGACCTGCGCCCCGAGGGCCTGGTCTCCTTCGGCCTGGGCGGCCCGGAGATCGGCGTTCCGCGCCCGCAGTTCAAGCCGTACTTCGACGCGGCCCGGGCCGCCGGCCTGCACAGCGTGCCGCACGCCGGCGAGACCACCGGCCCGGAGACCGTCTGGGACGCCATCCGCGACCTGGGCGCCGAGCGCATCGGCCACGGCACGAGCTCCGTCCGGGACCCGGAGCTCCTCGCCCACCTCGCCGAGCACCGCATCGCGCTGGAGGTCTGCCCGACCTCGAACATCGCCACGCGCGCGGTGACCGACCTCGACCGGCACCCGGTCAGGGAGATGGTCGCGGCGGGCGTGCTCGTCACGATCAACAGTGACGACCCGCCGATGTTCGGCTCCGACCTCAACAACGAGTACGCGGTGGCCGCGCGCCTCCTCGACCTCGACGAGCGCGGGCTCGCGCAGCTCGCGAAGAACGCCGTCGAGGCCTCCTTCCTGGACCCGGCCGGCAAGGAGAAGCTCAACGCGGAGATCGACACGTACACCGGGCAATGGCTCGCGCGCTGAACTCCCCCGAGAATGGGGCCCATGCGCACCCTGACTGCCATCGGCCACCGCGGCGATCCCTACCGCATCCGTGAGAACACCCTTCCCTCGATCCGCTCCGCCTTCGCCCGCGGGGCGGACGCGGTAGAGGTCGACGTACGGCTGACCCGCGACGGGGTGCCCGTCCTCCTCCACGACGAGTCGCTCCAGCGGCTGTGGAACCACGACGTGCGGCTCGACGAGATCTCGGCCGCACAGCTCAAGGAGCTGACCGGGGGCGCCGTTCCGACGCTGCGCGACGCGCTGACGGCGGCCGGGGCGGGCCGGCTGATGCTCGACCTCCCCGGCGCCACGCCCGAGGCGGTCCGCACCGTCGTGGGCCTGGTCCGCGAGTGCGGAGCGCGCGAGCGCACGTTCTACTGCGCGGGACCGGGGTCGATGCTGGTGCTCCGCGCGGCCGATCCCGGCGCGGAGATCGCGCTGACCTGGACCACGCTCTCGCCGCCCCGGCGGGTCCTGATCGACGCGGTGGCGCCGCGCTGGCTCAACTACCGCTTCGGGCTGGTGAGCCGGGAGCTGGTGGACGCGCTGCACCGGGACGGCCTGCTGGTCTCGGCCTGGACCGCCGACACCAGGCGGACGATGAAGGGGCTCATCGCGGCGGGGGTCGACGCGATCACCACGAACCGGATGGACGCGCTGACGGCCGTGCGGGCCGAGTTCGGCCGGTGACAGCCGCGCTGGACGGAAGGGTCCGGCGCCCGCGCCGGGCCCGGCCGTGGGTGGACCTGGGCCGCAGCGGCCGGGTCGTGCCGCAGGCCCAGCTGGAGGCACACCTGGAGGCATGTTCACGGTGCCGGGCGTGAAGGACTTCGAGAGCGGGAAGCCGGCGGCGATGGCGGCCGGCCTGCCCAGGATCGTCCTGCCGGACGGCACGGCGGTCTGGGGCAGGGCGGGCAGCCGGCACGGCTGCACCACGCGATGGGCGCGACCCGGGACCTCTCCCACACCTCGGTCCACTCGGTGAACGCGACGGACGCCGAGGGCCAGGACGTGAACCCGGTGGCCCTCGGCATCGTCATGGCGGCGTTCACGAGGTAGTCGCGGTCTCCAGCCGTTGGATCATGCGGCGCAGGATCACGAGGGGGAGCACCCCGAAGACGCCGAACGACATGTCGATGACGCTCCACCAGAAGGGGATGCCGCGGATCGGCCCGCAGATCAGGGCGAGGGGGATCACTCCGACGCAGGCGATCATGCCGGCCTCGACGATCCAGATGTTGCGGACGGGGTCGCGGTACACGCCGTAGAAGAAGACGGCGATCACGAGGTGGGCGAAGGCGAGCCAGTCGGTCCCGTACAGGAGGAAGGGGTAGTCGGCGTCGGCCCGCTCCAGCCCTTCGCCCACCCGTCGCAGCCATATGTTGTCGACCAGGGCGTTGCCCCAGCGGACCTCGCTGACCAGGGGGAAGGCCGTGAGGCCGCTGAGCACCAGGCAGACGACGAAGACGATCAACCAGGCACGGATCCTGCGCTCGAGGGCGCTTGTCTCGCTCATGGAAGAAGCCTATGCAAGTTTCTGAACACGTTCAGCCAAATCACTGAACATGTTCAGTTCTGTGTCCGGACCGTGATCAGAGCCCGACGATCGCGTGCCACCGCCTGGCGAGGGAGCGCCGCTCGGCCGAGGAGATGTCCCGGGCGACGGCGAGCCGCTCGCGCATGTCGTCGTCGGGGAAGACCAGCGGGTTCTCGGCGAGAGTTCGCCGCCTTCTTCGGGGACCACGAACTCGATGTCCGGGTTGTCGGCCTGCAGCTGGACGGCGTCGCCGGAGTAGGCGAGGCGGGGGAACGCCGCATCCGGTGAGGGCGGCCGACAGGCCCGCGGCACCGAGTCCGGCGAGCGCGGCGCGGCGGGAGAAGGCGAGTTGAGGCATGGGCACGGCCTCGGCGAACGCGGAAGGGGCGGGCAATAGACATGTTGTCCACTGCCCGCCCCTTCAGCGCTCTGCTGTGATCGATGCGGCCGATCAGCCGTCGAGCGAGGTCATCACGTGCTTGATGCGCGTGTAGTCCTCGAAGCCGTAGGCGGAGAGGTCCTTGCCGTAGCCGGACTTCTTGAAGCCGCCGTGCGGCATCTCGGCGACGAGCGGGATGTGGGTGTTGATCCACACGCAGCCGAAGTCGAGGTTCTTGGACATGCGCATCGCACGGCCGTGGTTCTTGGTCCACACGGAGGAGGCGAGGGCGAACTCGACGCCGTTGGCGTACTCCAGGGCCTGGGACTCGTCCGTGAAGGACTGGACGGTGATGACGGGGCCGAAGACCTCGTTCTGGATGATCTCGTCGTCCTGCTTGAGGCCGGAGACCACGGTCGGGGCGTAGAAGTAGCCCTTCTCGCCGACCTGGTGACCGCCCGCCTCGACCTTGGCGTGGGCGGGGAGCCGCTCGATGAAGCCCGCGACCTGCTTGAGCTGGTTCGGGTTGTTCAGCGGGCCGTACAGCACGTCCTCGTCGTCAGGCGCGCCGGTCTTGGTGTCGGCGGCGGCCTTGGCGAGCGCGGCCACGAACTCGTCGTGGATCGACTCGTGCACGAGCACGCGGGTGGCGGCGGTGCAGTCCTGGCCGGCGTTGAAGTAGCCGGCGACCGCGATGTCCTCGACGGCCTTCGGGATGTCGGCGTCCTCGAAGACGACGACCGGGGCCTTGCCGCCCAGCTCCAGGTGGACGCGCTTGACGTCCTTGGAGGCGCTTTCGGCGACCTGCATGCCCGCCCGCACCGAGCCGGTGATCGAGGCCATCGCCGGGGTCGAGTGCTCGACCATGGCCCGGCCGGTCTCGCGGTCACCGCAGATGACGTTGAAGACGCCCTTGGGCAGGACCGAGTCGATGATCTCCGCCATCAGGACGGTGGAGGCCGGGGTGGTGTCGGAGGGCTTGAGCACGACCGTGTTGCCCGCCGCGATGGCCGGCGCGAACTTCCACACGGCCATCATCATCGGGTAGTTCCACGGCGCGACCTGGGCGCACACGCCGACCGGCTCGCGGCGGACGATCGAGGTCATCCCGTCCATGTACTCGCCGGCCGAGCGGCCCTCGAGCAGGCGGGCCGCACCCGCGAAGAAGCGGATCTGGTCCACCATCGGCGGCAGCTCCTCGCTGGCCGTGAGGCCCAGCGGCTTGCCGGTGTTCTCCGACTCCGCGGCGACGAGCTCGTCCGCGCGCGCCTCGAAGGCGTCCGCGATCTTCAGCAGCGCCTTCTGGCGCTCGGCGGGGGTGGTGTCGCGCCAGCCCGGGAAGGCGGCCGCGGCGGCGGCCATGGCGGCGTCGACATCGGCTTGGCCCGAGAGCGGGGCGGTCGCGTACACCTCGCCGGTGGCGGGGTTGACCACCTCGGTGGTGCGCCCGTCGGCGGCGTCCTTGAACTCCCCGCCGATGTAGTTGCGCAGACGACGCAGTTCGGTGGTCACTACAGCCACACTCCTGATCACATGTCCAACGATTGAGACGAATACCAAGCCTAGCCTCTCGGCGGAGGCTTTCGACAGACCCGAAGGCCACCACCTACGAAATCAGTGAGATCAGCATGGCCAAACAACGGATTTCATTGATTCCGTCTTGCGGAACAGACGACTCCTCGTGCACAGTGGGCTCGTGGTCAGTCGAAGCGCAGATTCCAGGAACAGACAACCGTCCCCTTCGGTCGATGCTGTGTCCCTGGCGATCATCGAGCAACTGCAGGAGGACGGCCGCCGTCCTTATGCGTCGATCGGCAAGGCCGTCGGCCTGTCGGAGGCGGCTGTGCGCCAACGCGTGCAGAAGCTGCTCGACCAGGGCGTCATGCAGATCGTCGCCGTCACCGACCCGCTCACCGTGGGCCTGCGCCGTCAGGCCATGGTCGGCATCAACGTCGAGGGCGACCTCGACCCGGTGGCCGACGCGCTGACCGCGATGGCCGAGTGCGAGTACGTCGTGATGACCGCGGGGTCGTTCGACCTGATGGTGGAGATCGTCTGCGAGGACGACGACCACCTGCTCGAAACGATCAACAAGAAGATCCGCACGCTCCCCGGCGTGCGATCAACCGAAAGCTTCGTTTATCTGAAGCTGAAGAAGCAGACCTACATGTGGGGAACTCGATAGCCCGTGAGCCAGGACCTCTCCAAGACCGCCTACGACCACCTGTGGATGCACTTCACCCGCATGTCGTCGTACGAGAACGCACCCGTCCCCACCATCGTGCGTGGTGAGGGCACCTACATCTTCGACGACAAGGGCAAGCGCTACCTCGACGGTCTCGCCGGACTGTTCGTGGTCAACGCCGGTCACGGCCGCAAGGAGCTGGCCGAGGTCGCCTTCAACCAGGCGCAGCAGCTCGCCTTCTTCCCGGTGTGGTCCTACGCCCACCCCAAGGCCGTCGAGCTCGCCGAGCGCCTGGCGAACTACGCCCCGGGCGACCTCAACAAGGTCTTCTTCACCACCGGCGGCGGCGAGGCCGTCGAGACCGCCTGGAAGCTGGCCAAGCAGTACTTCAAGCTCCAGGGCAAGCCCACCAAGTACAAGGTCATCTCACGCGCGGTCGCCTACCACGGCACCCCTCAGGGCGCCCTGTCGATCACGGGTCTGCCGGCCCTCAAGGCTCCCTTCGAGCCGCTGGTGCCCGGCGCGCACAAGGTGCCGAACACCAACATCTACCGCGCCCCGATCTACGGCGACGACCCCGAGGCCTTCGGCCGCTGGTGCGCCGACCAGATCGAGCAGCAGATCCTCTTCGAGGGCGCCGACACCGTCGCGGCCGTCTTCCTGGAGCCGGTGCAGAACGCCGGCGGCTGCTTCCCGCCGCCGCCCGGCTACTTCCAGCGGGTCCGCGAGATCTGCGACGAGTACGACGTGCTCCTCGTCTCCGACGAGACGATCTGCGCCTTCGGCCGCCTCGGCACGATGTTCGCCTGTGACAAGTTCGGCTACGTGCCGGACATGATCACCTGTGCCAAGGGCATGACCTCGGGCTACTCCCCGATCGGCGCCTGCATCATCTCGGACCGCCTCGCGGAGCCGTTCTACAAGGGAGACAACACCTTCCTGCACGGCTACACCTTCGGCGGACACCCGGTGTCCTCCGCGGTGGCCATCGCCAACCTCGACATCTTCGACAAGGAAGGCCTCAACCAGCACGTGCTGGACAACGAGGGCGCCTTCCTCAAGACGCTGCAGAAGCTGCACGACCTGCCGATCGTCGGCGACGTCCGCGGCAACGGCTACTTCTACGGCATCGAGCTCGTCAAGGACAAGGCCACCAAGGAGTCCTTCACGGACGAGGAGACCGAGCGCGTGCTCTACGGCTTCCTCTCCAAGGCGCTCTTCGAGAACGGCCTGTACTGCCGGGCCGACGACCGCGGCGACCCGGTCATCCAGCTGGCGCCGCCGCTGACCGCGGACCAGGGCACCTTCGATGAGATCGAGGGCATCCTGCGCACGGTGCTCACCGAGGCGTGGACCAAGCTCTGAGCAGGCTGTGAACAGTCTGCGGTAGTCCGATCACACGGCCCGGATCCTTCGTTCGAGTGAGAACACGGGGGTCCGGGCCGTGTGCTGTCACCATCCAAGCGGTTCATCTCTTTACATCTCAGTGCGGCGCCAGTGACCGAAAGGGCTCCGTTTCGTTCCCTCGGACGGAGGTGTACGCCATGGTGGCCCCACCGGACAATGCCCCGCCGGACAATGACGTTCTCTGGGCGCGGTCCCTGCACTACGCGCACGGCGGTGCCCCGGCCCTCGTCGGTGTCTCCCTCGGAGTCCGCCAGGGTGAGATCGTGGCCCTGACCGGAGCCCGCGGCAGCGGCAAGACGACGCTGCTGCGGTGCCTGTCCGGGCAGCTGCTCCCCACCGAGGGCGAGGTCTGGTTCAACAGCGTCCCCGTGCACACCATGGGGGACCTGTCCCGTGAACGGCTGCGCCGCGACCGCTTCGGCTGGCTCGGTCCCGAACCCCAGCTGCTGCCCGAGCTGAAGGTCTGGGAGAACGCCGCCCTGCCGCTGCTGCTCGCCGGGGCCTCCCACCGCAGCGCCAAGCACGCCGCCTGCGAATGGCTCGACCGCCTGGACATCGGCGCCTTCGCCCGCAAGCGGCCCGCCGCGCTCAGCCGCGCCGAGTGCCAGCGGGTCGCCCTGGCCCGTGCCCTGGTCACCGTGCCCTCGGTGATCTACGCCGACGAGCCCACGGCACCGCTGCACCGGGCCGACCGGGCCCTGCTGCTGCGGACGCTGACCACCGCGGCCCGCTCCCACGAGATCACCGTGCTGCTGGCCACCGACGACGGGGCCACCGCGGCCGTCGCGGACCGTCGCCTGACCCTGGTAGACGGCCGCCTCGCCGGGGCCGGCGACACCTCCGCGCTCCCCGACACCCCGGAGGGCCAGGCCGCGTGCTCGCTCTCCGCCTAGCCCGCGGCTCCCGGCCCGCCGTGCAGCTGCGGCGGCTGTTCGTCGCCGCCGCCTCCGCCGGGACCGGCTTCCTGCTGCTGTACGTACTCGCCGAAGCCGTGGACCGCCCTGCCGGATCGTTCCCTCGCCTGCTGTGGGCGCTGGTCCCGCTGGCCGCGACGGTCCACTTCGCCGTCGCCGTCGCCCGGGCCGACCCCGCGACCCGCCCCCGCGAGGGGCTGGACGCCGCCGGGCTGGGACCCGTACGGCTGACCCTGGCCGCCGCTATCTCCACGGCCGTCGCCTGCACCCTGGGCAGCGCCCTGGCCCTGGCCGTCTTCCTCCACCTGCGCGGGGACCTCGCCGGCCTGCCGTTCGACGGCTCCGGCGCCCGGCTGCTCCACGCCGAGCAGCCGCTGCCCCTGGCGGCCGCCCTCACCCTGCTGGCCCTCGTACCGGTGACCGCGTCGGCCGCCACCGTGCTCGCGCTGCGTCCGCACCGGCCACTGGCCCCGCAGACCGCTCTGCCCTGGGGCATCGCAGTGACCGCCTGCGGGCTCGCCGTCGAGGCCTACGCCGGCCGGGACGGCGGCGGGGTCCTCGCCGGCTGGGTGTTGACCGCCGTCGGGCTGGCCCTCGCCGGGCCGGGTCTGGCCTACGCCTGCGGCAGCCTGGTCCAGGCCGGGCGCCCGGGCGCGCTCCGGCTGCTGGCCGGGCGGTACCTGCAGGAGCAGGCCTCCCGGATCGGGCCGCCGCTGGGCGTGCTGTGCTCCGTGGCCGCCGGGGCCCTGACCGCCCTGGCCCTGCGGGACCGGGGCGGGCTGCACGTTCCGCTGGGGCCGCTGGCCTGGCCGGCCGCAGCCCTGGTGGCGCTGTGCGCCGCCGCGACCCTTCTCACATCCGCGGTGGAGGGCCGCCGGAGCCGGGCCGCCGGGCGGGAGGCCATGCTCGATCTGGCAGCTCCCGCAAGGGTCCTGCGGACGGCGGCGGGCCTGCGGGCCACCGCGCTCGTGGCCGTGTGCGCTCCGCTCAGCTGGGGTGTGGCACAGCTGACGTCGCTGGCGCTGACCCGCTGAGGCACACAGCCCTTAGGGTGGGCCGAATGGTCAACGCAGACATCGAGATCGAGACGCTCGCCGAATTCGACCAGGTCGTGGCACGCGGCTCGCTCAGCGGCTACCGGATCCAGTCGGTCAACCTGCTGGAGCGGACCTTCGCGCTGCTGGCCGCCGACACCTCGGCGGCCGTCTTCCTGGGCTGCGCGATGGAGCCCGATGCCTCGGCGAAGGTCCGCGCGGACGGCGCGCTGGTCTTCCCGCCCGTTCCGGACCTGCCCTTCGACCCGTACCGGGGCCTGCTCTACTCGCCGGAGGAGCTCTTCGACGGGCTGCCCGACGGGTACGAGGCCACCCCGGACGCCGGGGCATACGCCTGGTTCCAGGAGACCGCGACCGACCGCGACGTCTTCTCCTCGATGCTGCGCTCCGTGCACGACGACGCCATCTCCGACGCCCTCGACGAGCATCTCGCCGCCGCCCGCGTGGTGGGCGTGATGGGCGGCCACGCCATGTCCCGGGGCAGCGCCGACTACCGCGGTGCGGCGGAGCTGGGCCGGGCGCTGACCCGGTCCGGGCTGACCGTGGCCACGGGCGGCGGACCAGGCGCGATGGAGGCCGCGAACCTCGGCGCCTACTTGGCGCCGGCTCCGGACGAGGCCCTCGCGGAGGCCCTGGAGCTGCTGGCCAAGGCCCCGTCCTTCGAGCCGTCGGTGTCCGACTGGGCGCGCGCGGCCTTCGCCGTACGGGACCGCTGGCCCGGCGGCGGCGACTCGGTGGGCATCCCCACCTGGTTCTACGGTCACGAGCCGCCGAACGCCTTCGCCGCCCACATCGCGAAGTACTTCGCGAACGCCACGCGCGAGGACGGGCTTCTGGCCCGGTCAACGGCGGGCGTGGTGTTCCTGCCCGGCGCGGCCGGCACCGTCCAGGAGATATTCGACGCCGCGACGCCGAACTACTACGGGTCCCGGGGCGAGCCGGCGCCAATGGTCCTGGTCGGCCACACCCACTGGACCGAGCACCTCCCGGCCTGGCCCCTGCTCCGGGCACTGGCCCGGGGCCGGGCGATGGAGTCGCGGATCGCGCTCGTCGACTCGGTGGACGAGGTCCCCGGCGTCCTCGCCTCGATGCGCTGAGCCGGGCTTTCGACGAACTGGGCTGCGGAGGCAACTTCCGGGCCGATATCCGCGTCTGGCAGAGGTACCGCAAAACCTGCCAGACGTGAACGGAGCCATCGGTGCTCATAGGCCTGCTGACCGCTGTCGCGGCATCCATCTGCTACGGCACGGGATCCGTGCTGCAAGCCGTCGGATCGCGCCGCGCCGCCCGGATGTCCCCGACCGCGGCCGGGGTGACCGCCCACGGCGGCCCCAACCTCTCGTCCACCGCGAAGGCGGCGATGACGTGGGAGTTCATCGTCGGCACGATCCTGGACTTCGTCGGCTTCGGGCTCGGCGCCCTCGCCGCCCGCCTCCTCCCGCTGTTCCTGTCCCAGACGGTGATCAGCGCCAACCTGGTGATCACGGCCGTGCTGAGCGTGAAGATGCTGGGCATCCGGCTGAGCCGCAAGGAATGGGCCTCGATCGGGGTCGTCTGCACCGCGCTGGTTCTGCTGGCGACGGCGGCGGGCCACGAGGGCGGCCACCACGCGCCGATGTCCACGCACTGGTGGCTGCTGGGGATCACCACGCTGCTGATGGTCGGCGGCACGGTGGCCGTCCGCCTCCTCGGCGGCGGCGCCGCGATCCTGGCGGGCCTGCTGTCGGGTCTGGGCTTCGGCGCGCTCGGCGTCGGCGTGCGGATCCTGGACGGCGTCGACCCGTTCGGCCTCGGCACCCTCCTCACCGACCCGGCCCTCTACGCCATCCTGCTGGCCGGCATCGGCGGTATGTACCTGCACACCATCGCCCTGCAGATCGGCTCGGTCAACGGAGCCACCGCGGCCCTCGTCGTCGGCGAGACGGTGCTCCCCGGCGCGATCGGAGTGCTCTGGCTCGGCGACGCGTCCCGCCCCGGCCTCGCCTGGCTGGCGGTCGCCGGTTTCGTCATGGCGGTGACCGGCGCCGTGGCGGTCGCCTGGTACGGCAAGCACGAGGGCGCCGAGGAGGATACGGCGGCCCCGGTACCGCAGCCGGTCGGCTGAACCCCGGCCGGGCGGCCGAACCCCGGCCGCGCGGCGCCGCCGCCCCGCTCCCTCACCCGGTCGGCCGTCCCCCGCTGGTGACGCGGCGGCGGCCGGCGCTTGCTGGACCGGGGGAGAGAGCGAGGGGTTCATGGAGCCCACGACCGATCGGCTGAAGACGCCGCGCGCGGCCGGGATGGCCGGTGTCGCCTTCGCCCTGCTGCTCGGTGCGGCGATCGTCCTGATGCGGATCTCCGTTCCGGCCGGCGACGCCGCCGACGCGACCATCGACCCGGACCGCCGCTGGGCGGTCCAGCTGGCCCTGCAGATCGTGCCGTTCGCCGGCATCTTCTTCCTCTGGTTCATGGGCGCCCTCCGCGCGCACACCGGTGAGGCCGAGGACCGGTTCGTCGCCACCGTGTTCCTCGGCAGCGGCTTCGTGTTCGTGGCCACTCTCTTCGCCGCCGCCGCGGCGGCCGGCACCGTGCTGAACGAGGAGACGCCCTCCGACTTCGGCCGCCACTACGCCTACACCCTGCTCGCGACGTACGCCATGCGCATGGCCGCGGTCTTCGTCCTCGCGACCTCGATGATCGGGCGGACGCTCGGCGTCTTCCCCCGGCCGCTGGCCATGCTGGGCACCCTCGTCGGCCTGGTCCTCATCGTGGCGGGCTCCGGCGTCCCCTGGTCCGAGCTGCTGTTCCCGGCCTGGGCTCTGGTCATCAGCCTCTACATCCTGCGCGTCCGGCGCACGGCCTCGCCCGCGGTCCGCTCCGGGCCGCCCCTGAACCCCTCCTGACCTGGCGGTCCGTGCTCCGGCAGGCGGCCCCCGGGGACCGCGTGCATGCTGGTGGACAAGGGAGGGACCGGGGGTGGCCGGGGGGCGACGGGGATCAACGGCCGAGGGAAAGGCAGATCCGTCATGAGGCTTGTCGTCGACCTCAACCGCTGCCAGGGATACGCCCAGTGCGCATTCCTCGCTCCCGACGTCTTCGCCATGCACGGCGACGAGTCGCTCCTCTACAACCCGGAGGCGGCTGCCGAGCAGCGTGAGAACGTCGCCCGCGCCGTGGCCGCCTGCCCCGTCGGCGCGATCCTCCTCGAACTCACCGACGAGGACATGGCAGGCATGGTGTCCCAGGACGCCGCCGGGGCCGGGGCCGGCGCCGGTTCCGGAGGTTCACGGTGACCGGTGAACGCACACGGGACGGCGCCTTGGAGCACCTCAAGCGCGAGGGACGCATCGTCGTCGTCGGTGCGTCCCTCGCGGGTCTTCGGGCCGCCGAGACCATGCGCGACAAGGGGTTCGCCGGTTCGCTCACGATGATCGGCGACGAACCCCACGAGCCGTACGACCGGCCCCCGCTGTCGAAGCAGGTCCTGCTGGGCAACGCGGTGGCGGACCACACGGCGCTCCCCCGCCGCCGGGCGATCGACGCCGACTGGCGGCTCGGAGTCCCCGCGACGGGCCTGGACATGGCCGCCCGCCGGGTCCGGCTCGGCAACGGCGACGAAGTCGAGTACGACCGGCTGCTGATCGCCACCGGTGTCCGCGCCCGGCCCTGGCCCAACCCGGAGGAGGGCGAGCTCGAAGGGGTCTTCGTCCTGCGCACCCGCGACGACGGCGAACGACTGCAACGCGCCCTCGCCGCCCGTCCCCGCCGGGTGCTCGTCATCGGGGCCGGGTTCACCGGGTCCGAGATCGCCTCCGCCTGCCGGGAACGCGGCCTGAAGGTGACCGTCGCCGAACGCGGCTCGGCGCCGCTGGTCGGCGCCCTCGGCGGAGTGATCGGTGAAGTGGCGGCCGAGATGCACCGCGAGCACGAGGTCGACCTGCGCACCGGCGTCATGGTCACCTCGCTGGAGGGCGATCCGGCGGGCCGGGTCCGCGCCGCCCACCTCTCCGACGGCTCCACCGTGGAGGCCGACGTGGTGGTCGTGTCCCTCGGCGCGCAGCGCAACACCGAGTGGCTCGCCGGGTCCGGACTGGGCGCCGGGCCCCGGGGCATTGCCTGCGACGCGGGCTGCCGGGCCTTCGACGTCCGGGGCATCGTCACCGACGACATCTATGTGGCGGGTGACGTGGCACGTTCCCCGCACGCCCTGTTCGGCTACCAGTTCCTGTCCCTGGAGCACTGGGGCAACGCCCTCGCACAGGCCGACACCGCCGCGCACAACATGCTCAGCGAGAGCGCGGACCGTCGCCCCCACCTGTGGGTGCCGGCCTTCTGGTCCTCTCAGTTCGGCGTGAACATCAAGTCGGTCGGAGTGCCGCCGATGGGGACCGAGATCCTCATCACCCAGGGCTCGCTGGTCGAGCGCCGGTTCGCGGCCGTCTACGGGTACCAGGGGCGGGTGATCGCCGCCGTGACCTTCGACAACTGCCGCTGGCTGCCGTTCTACGAGCAGCAGATCGAGAGCACCGCGCCGTTCCCGCCCCCGTTCTCCACCGTGGACCGCAGGCCGGAGGGGAACAAGCCGGTGCCGGCGGACTTCCCCGACCCCTCGGTGCCGACCCACGGCCCGACCATCACCCTCAGCGGCTACTCGCCGGCCGACCGGAAGATGACCTTCACCCCCGGGCGCTGACCGCGCCGCGACCGCCCCCGAGGATCACGAGGACCCGTCATGACACAAGCCCTCCTGCGGGAGATCATCGACTACGCGAACCGGGCCAATCCGTACCCGCTGTACGAGGAGCTCCGCAAGACCCCGGTGTCCCACGACGGGAACGGCCCGTACGTCATCAGCACGTACTACGAGATCCACAGCCTGCTGCACGACCCCCGGATCAGCTCCGACTCGCGCAACCTGAAGGCGACCGGTGACGATCCGCTGGGGCAGTCCGCCGACGACGAGGGGACGGCCCTGCCCCCCTCCTTCCTCAAGCTCGACCCGCCGGACCACGACCGCCTGCGGCGCATGACGAACCGGCCGTTCGGGCCGCCGCACACCCCGCGCCGGGTGCACGACATGCGCGACGAGCTCGACGGCCTCGTCGCCGGGCTCATCGACGGCATCGCCACATCCGGCGACCTGGACCGGGTGGACCTGGTCGACCAGTTCGCGTACCCCTTCCCGGTCACGGTGATCTGCCGGCTGCTCGGGGTGCCGCACGAGGACGAACCGCGCTTCCACGTCTGGGCGGAGACCCTCGCCGCCAGCCTGGACCCCGACCCGGACGCGGACCCCGCCCAGCGGGGCAAGGGCACCACGGACGCCCGGATGGAGCTGGGCATGTACCTGGCCGGGCTGATCGAGGAGCGGCGCAAGAACCCCGGCGACGACATGCTGTCCCAGCTGGCGACGGCGGACGGCCCGGACGGCTCGATGACCACGATGGAGGCGCTCAGCACCTCCGCGCTGCTGCTGATCGCGGGCCACGAGACCACGGTCAACCTCATCACCAACGGCATGCTGACCCTGCTGCGCCACCCGGAGGTCCTCAAGCGGCTGCGCGAGGACCCCGGTCTGTCGGTTCCGATCGTGGAGGAGCTGCTGCGGTACGAGCCGCCGGTGCAGCTGCTGCCGCAGCGCACCACGCTCTCCGACATCGAGGTCTCGGGGGTCACCATCCCCAAGGGCGCCTCCCTGTGGCTGATGCTGGCCTCCGGCAACCGCGACCCGAAGCGCTTCGAGAACCCGGACAGATTCGACCCGGACCGCAAGGACATCCAGCACCTCGGGCTCGGCAGCGGCATCCACAGCTGCTTCGGGGCGCCGCTGGCCCGGCAGGAGGCGCAGCTGGCGCTGAGCGAGCTGGCCCGCCGGCTGGTGAACCCGCGGCTGCTGGAGGACCCGCCGCCGTACCGCCAGAACGCGGTGCTGCGCGGCCCCCGGCACCTGCCGATCGCCTGCGACGGCGTCCTTGCGAAGGCCGCCTGAGCCGGGCTAGCGGATGCCCGGAGGGAGGACCACGACCTCGGCGGGGGCAAAGGCCACCGCGACCCGGTCGCCGACGGCCGGAGCCCCCGCCAGGCCGCACTCGGCCTCCAGTACCGGGCCGCCCTCCGGCCGCAGCAGCAGGGCGACATGGGTGCCGCGGAAGGTCCGGGAGGCCACCTCGCACCGCAGGCCCGCCGCGCGGAGCACCACTCCCGCCGGGCGGATCAGCAGCCGCTGCTCCCCCTCGGGGGAGCCGGCCGGGACCGGGACCTCGCCCCAGGCGGTCGCCGCGACCGCTCCCGTCACCGTCGCCGGGACGACGTTGTCGAAGCCGAGGAAGCGCGCCACGAACTCCGATGCGGGCCGTTGCCACACCTCCAGCGGCGTCCCGGCCTGCGCGATCCGGCCGTCCCGCATCACCACGACCCGGTCGGCCAGGGCGAAGGCCTCCCCCTGGTCGTGCGTGACGGCCAGGACCGTCGTCCCCAGCCGCGAGAACAGCTCCCGCAGCTCGACCACGAGCCGTTCCCGCAGCCCCCGGTCCAGCTGTCCGAGCGGTTCGTCGAGCATCAGCAGCCGCGGTGACGGCGCGAGCGCGCGGGCCAACGCCACCCGCTGCTGCTCGCCGCCGGACAGGGAGGCCACCGCCCGGCCCTGGGCCCCGGGGAGCCCGACCAGTTCCAGCAGCTCCGCGACCCGGGCGGCGTACGAAGCGCGCCCGCCGCCGCGCATCCGCAGGCCGAAGGAGACGTTCGCGCCGACGTCGCGGTGCGGGAAGAGCTGGTGGTCCTGGAACATCAGGCCCACACCCCGCCGGTGCACGGGGACGCAGGCCTGGTCCGCCCCGCCCAGCAGCACCCGCCCCCCGGACACCTGCTGGAGCCCGGCGACGACCCGCAGCAGCGTGGACTTCCCGCTGCCGCTCGGGCCCAGGACGCACACGGTCTCGTGCTCGGCCACCGCCAGGTCCACGGAGTCGACGACCGCGCGCTCACCGAAGCGGACCGACACCCCTTCCAGCTGAAGCAGTGTCATCAGAACTCTCCGGAGGTCTTGTCGGGTCGCAGTCGCTCCAGCACCAGCAGGGACACCGCGCACACCAGCATCAGGATCGTGCTCAGGGCCATGGCCTGCCCGTAGTTCAGCTCGCCGGCCCGCCCCAGCAGCCGCGCCACGGCCACCGGCAGCGTCGGCCGGTCGGGCCGCGCGATGAAGACGGTCGCGCCGAACTCCCCCAGCGACACGGCGAAGGCGAACCCGGCCGCGATCAGCAGCGCCCTGCGGACCAGCGGAAGGTCCACCTCCCGCCAGGCGCGCAGCGGTGACGCGCCGAGCACGGCGGCGGCCTCCCGGAGCCTCCCGTCGATCGCGCGCAGGACCGGGAGCATGGTCCGTACGACGAAGGGCACGCCCACCAGCGCCTGCGCCAGCGGCACCAGGATCCACGAGGTCCGCAGGTCCAGCGGCGGCTCGTCCAGGGTGATCAGGAAGCCGAAGCCGACCGTCACGGCGGACACCCCGAGCGGGAGCATCAGCATCGCGTCGAAGCCCCGGACGAAGCGGCCCCCGCGCCGGGTCAGGGCGGCGGCCGCGAGTCCCCCGACGGCCAGGGCGATCGCGGTGGCGGCGAGCGCGTACTGCAGGGAGTTCCAGATCGCCTCCAGCGGCGGCACCAGGAAGGTTCCGCCGCCGGCGCCGGCGTCCTGCAGGGCCCGGTAGTAGCCCAGGCCGTAGCCGCCGGGGATGTCGAAGGACCGCTCGACGAGCACGGCCAGCGGCGCCACGATCAGCAGCCCGACGGTCAGCAGGACGCCGCCCAGCAGGGTGCGCTGCGCCCAGCCGCGCGGCCGGTGCGTGGTGCGGCCCGGGTCGACCAGGCGCAGCGCGGTCTCGCGCCGGCGCACGGTCCAGGCGTGCAGGGCGAGGATCGCGCCGATCGCGGCGAACTGCACGAGCGTCAGGACGGCGGCCGTCGACAGGTCCAGGAGCTGCGCGGTCTGCCGGTAGACCTCCACCTCCAGGGTGGAGTAGGCGGGTCCGCCCAGGATCAGGACGACGCCGAAGGAGCTGAAGGTGAAGAGGAACACCATGAGGGAGGCCGCGGCCACGGCCGGGGCCAGCGCCGGCAGCGTCACCTTGCGCCAGGCGGCGAACCGGCCGGCGCCCAACACCCGCGCGGCCTCCTCCTGGCGCGGATCGAGCTGGGCCCACAGCCCGCCGACCGTGCGGACGATGACGGCGTAGTTGAAGAAGACGTGCGCCAGCAGGATCGCCCAGACGGTGGTATCGAGCCGGACGTCCGCCAGTTCGTCCAGCAGTCCCCCGCGCCCGAGCAGCGCGAGGAAGGCGGTGCCCACGACCACGGTCGGGAGCACGAAGGGAACGGTCACCACGGCACGCAGCAGCTGCTTGCCGGGGAACTCGAAGCGCGCGAAGACGTACGCGCCGGGCAGTGCGATCAGCAGTGTGAGGACGGTGGAGGCGAGCGCCTGCCAAGTGGTGAACCACAGCACGTCGGCGATGTCGGGCCGGGCCAGCACCTCGCCCAGCCGGCCGAACTGCCAACCGGTGTCGGTTTTGAGGCCGCGGCCCACGATTGCGGCGACGGGGTAGGCGAAGAACAGCCCGAAGAAGGCGAGGGGAACGGCCATCAGGGCGAGGCGGACGGCGGTGGCCCGCCCGCTCTCGCCCTGTCCGGGCACCCGCCCCGGTCCGGGGGCCGGGGCGGCGTCGGCCGACGCCGCGCCCGGCTCCTTCGTACCGCTTACTTCACGACGAGCGCGGTCCATGCCTTGACCCACTGCTCACGGTTCTCGGCGATGGTCTCCGGAGTGACGTTCTCCGGCTTCTCGACCACCACACCGTGCTTGGTGAACAGCTCCGGCAGCGCGGCGTCCTTGGTCACCGGGTTCACGAACATCTGCAGGGGCATGTCCTCCTGGAACTTCTTGCTGATCAGGAAGTCCACGAGGGCCTTGCCGCCCGCCTCGTTCTTCGCGCCCTTGAGCAGGCCCGCGAACTCGATCTGGCGGAAGCAGGTGCCGGTGGCGACGCCCGTGGGGGCCTCGGCCGGCTGCGGCTCGCCGTACAGCACCTCGACCGGCGGGCTGGAGGCGTAGGAGACGACCAGCGGGCGGTCGCCCTTGGCCTTCTTGCCGCCCGCGGAACCGGAGAAGCGCTCGTTGTAGGCCTGCTCCCAGCCGTCGACGACCTCGACGCCGTTGGCCTTCAGCTTGCTCCAGTAGTCCTTCCAGCCCTCCTCGCCGTACTTGCCGACGGAGGCGAGCAGGAAGCCGAGGCCGGGAGAGGAGGTCGCGGCGTTCTCGACCACCAGCAGGTTCTTGTACTCCGGCTTGGCCAGGTCCTCCAGGGTCTGCGGCGGGGCGATCTTCTTGTCGGAGAAGTAGGCCTTGTCGTAGTTGACGCAGATGTCGCCGGAGTCGATCGGGGTGACCCGGTGCTCCTTGTCCAGGACGTACTCGGGCTTCACCTCGCCCAGGCCCTTGGCCTCGTACGGAGTGAAGATGCCGTTGTCGAGGGCGCGCGAGAGCAGGGTGTTGTCCACGCCGAAGAAGACGTCGCCGCGGGGGGAGCCCTTGGTGAGGATCTCCTGGTTCAGGGCGGCGCCCGCGTCTCCGGACTTCAGGACCTTGACGGTGTAGCCGCTCTGCTGCTCGAACTCCTTCAGGACCGACTCGGTCACGTTGAAGGAGTCGTGGGAGACGAGCGTGACGGTCTTGGACTTCGGGGCGTCGCTCGTGTCCGCGGACTTGTCCTTGGCGTCGCCGCCGCAGGCGCTGAGCGTGGTGACGCCCAGCGCGGCCGCGAGCGCAGCGCCCGCGATCTTCTTGGTGGTGCTCACTGGTGATTCCTCCTGGGATGACCAGGAGAAGACGCGGCCCTGCCCGGCGCTCTGTTCGGAGCGGACGCCGGGCAGGGCGCAACAGCTTGAGTGGTGACCGAACTTCCTACCCCGAATGACCGGGGCGAGGTTCAGAGGGTCTGCGGATGACGGATACCGCACTCTCAGCGCTGTGGCGCTCCCCTGTCGGAATATGCAATTGGTTCGGCCACAGGGTACCCCGGGGCCGAATGTGACCGGTCAGAAGCGGACGCTAGCGCTCCGAGGCGGCCAGCTGGCCGCACGCGCCGTCGATCTCCTGGCCGCGGGTGTCCCGTACGGTGACGGGCACGCCGTGGCGGGCGATGGCCTCGACGAAGGCCTTCTCGTCCTCGGGCCGCGACGCGGTCCACTTGGAACCGGGCGTCGGGTTCAGCGGGATCAGGTTGACGTGTACGCGCTTGCCCTTGAGCAGCCGGCCCAGGAGGTCGCCGCGCCAGGCCTGGTCGTTGATGTCGCGGATCAGGGCGTACTCGATCGAGATCCGGCGGCCGGACTTCTCGGCGTACTCCCACGCGGCGTCGAGTACCTCGCGGACCTTCCAGCGGGTGTTCACCGGGACCAGGGTGTCGCGCAGCTCATCGTCCGGGGCGTGCAGCGAGACGGCGAGGCGGCACTTGAATCCCTCGTCGGCGAAGCGCAGCATGGCCGGGACCAGGCCGACGGTGGAGACGGTGATGCCGCGCTGGGACAGGCCCAGGCCGTCGGGCTCGGGGTCGGTGAGCCGGCGGATGGCGCCGACGACGCGGTTGTAGTTGGCCAGCGGCTCGCCCATGCCCATGAAGACGATGTTCGAGAGCCGGGCGGGGCCGCCGGGGACCTCGCCGTCACGCAGCGCGCGCATGCCGTCGACGATCTGGTGCACGATCTCGGCGGTGGAGAGGTTGCGGTCCAGGCCTGCCTGGCCGGTGGCGCAGAACGGGCAGTTCATGCCGCAGCCGGCCTGCGAGGAGATGCACATGGTGACCCGGTCGGGGTAGCGCATCAGCACGGACTCCACGAGCGTGCCGTCGTGCAGCTTCCACAGGGTCTTGCGGGTGGTGTCGTCGTCACAGCTGATGTGCCGGACGACGTTCATCAGGTCCGGGAGGAGCTCCTGCTGGAGCTTGGCCCGGGAGCCCGCGGGGATGTCCGTCCACTCCGCCGGGTCGTGCGCGTAGCGGGCGAAGTAGTGCTGGGAGAGCTGCTTGGCCCGGAAGGGCTTCTCACCGATCGCGGCGACCGCCTCGCGGCGCTCGGCCGGAGTCATGTCGGCGAGGTGTCGGGGCGGCTTCTTGACCCCGCGGGGCGCGACGAAGGTGAGCTCACCCGGAGCGGGACGGGGGGCCATGCGGTACTCCTCAGTGCGACGAGGTGGGGGTCACCCCGCGCGTGCAGGGCCGGTCCGCGGCTCGGCCGCTGGACGGAAAGGGCGCGCCGCGTACACGCGGCGCGCCCTCCAGGATAACCCGACCGGGACCGGTCAGCCGGTGCCGACGAAGGCGGCCAGCAGCAGCCACACCACCGGGGCGGTGGGCAGCAGCGAGTCCAGCCGGTCCATGATGCCGCCGTGCCCCGGCAGCAGGGTGCCCATGTCCTTGATGCCCAGGTCCCTCTTGATCATCGACTCGCCCAGGTCGCCCAGGGTGGCGCTGACCGCGACCGCCAGGCCGAGCAGCAGGCCCTGCCACCAGGCGCCGCCGTCGATCAGGAACTCCATGCAGAGCGCGCCGGCGCCCATGGCGAAGGCCACGGCGCCGAGCAGGCCCTCGCGGGTCTTGCCGGGGCTGATGCGCGGCGCGAGCTTGGTCTTCCCGAAGCGCCAGCCCACCGCGTAGGCCCCGGTGTCGCTGACCACGGTCAGCAGCAGGAAGGTGATCACGCGCTGCGGCCCGTCGTCCGCGGTGAGCAGCATCGCGACGAAGGTGGCCAGGAAGGGCACGTAGAACGCCGCGAAGGCACCCGCCGTGACGTCCTTGAGGTAGTCCTCGGGCGGTTCGGTCATCCGCCACACCAGCACGGCCAGCACCGTCAGCGCCATGGCGACCCAGGCGCCTTCGGCCCCCCGGACGTATCCGGCGATGACCATGGCCGCGCCACCGACCGCGAGCGGGACCAGAGGGGCCTTGATGCCCTTCTTCTCCTGGAGCCGCGAGGTGAGCTCCCACAGGCCGACGACGACCGCGACGACGACGACGCCGACGAAGACCGCCTTGACGATCAGGAGCGAGGCGAAGATCACCGCGCCGAGACCGACGCCCACCCCTATCGCGGCGCGCAGGTCCCGTCCCGCGCGCTTCTTCTGCGGCGGGGGTGAGGAGTCCTGCGGGTGCTCGGCATGCGGGGGCGGGGGGCTGGGCATGGGCTCCTGCGGCGGCGTATCGGCGCGGAAGAGGGGGCCGCCGTTCGAGGCGGCCCCCCGATCGCGTGCTTCCCGGTCGTCGAAGTCACGGCCGGCGGCATCGGGCACGATGGGCATGGGCCGAGTGTGCGGGCCCACCTGCGCATCGTATGCGGGACCCGCCGGAACCGGCTCCGGCTGCCAGGAAGAGTCGTTCATCAGACTTCGAGGAGCTCGGCTTCCTTGTGCTTGAGGAGCTCGTCCACCTGCGTGACGTACTTCGCGGTGGTGTCGTCGAGCTCCTTCTCGGCGCGGCGGACCTCGTCCTCGCCGGCCTCCTTGTCCTTGACGAGCTTGTCGAGCGCGTCCTTGGCCTTGCGGCGCACGGAACGGATGGAGACCTTGGAGTCCTCGGCCTTGTTCTTGGCGACCTTGATGTACTCCTTGCGGCGCTCACCGGTCAGCTCGGGGAAGGTCACCCGGATGATCCGGCCGTCGTTGCTCGGGTTGACACCGAGGTCGGAGTCGCGGATGGCCTGCTCGATGTTGCGCAGCGCGGACGCGTCGAACGGCGTCACGATGGCCATGCGCGGCTCGGGAACCGCGAACGAGGCGAGCTGGTTGATGGGCGTGATGGCGCCGTAATAGTCGGCGACGATCTTGTTGAACATCGCCGGGTGCGCTCGGCCGGTACGGATCGCGGCGAAGTCCTCCTTCGCGACGACGACGGCCTTCTCCATCTTCTCCTCGGCCTCGAGGAGGATTTCTTCGATCACCACGTGCTCCTGCATGTCTTGAATGGATGGTTCAGGCGGGGCGGGCGGGCCGGTCCGGGCCGCCCGGACCGGCAGCGGACTGCTCAGGCCCGGGTTTCCTGGTCGCTGACGAGCGTGCCGATCTTCTCACCCTTGACGGCGCGGGCGATATTGCCCTCGGCGAGCAGCTCGAAGACGAGGATCGGCAGCTTATTGTCACGGCAGAGGGTGATCGCGGTGGCGTCGGCGACCTTGAGGTCGCGCGAGAGGACCTCGCCGTACTCCAGCGCGTCGAACTTCACCGCGTCCGGGTTCTTCTTCGGGTCGGAGTCGTAGACCCCGTCGACACCGTTCTTGCCCATGAGCAGGGCTTCGGCGTCGATCTCCAAGGCGCGCTGGGCGGCCGTGGTGTCGGTGGAGAAGTAGGGCATGCCCATGCCCGCGCCGAAGATGACGACGCGGCCCTTCTCCAGGTGGCGCACGGCGCGCAGCGGGATGTACGGCTCCGCGACCTGGCCCATGGTGATGGCGGTCTGCACGCGGGAGTCGATGCCCTCCTTCTCCAGGAAGTCCTGGAGTGCGAGGCAGTTCATGACCGTTCCGAGCATGCCCATGTAGTCGGACCGCGCCCGGTCCATGCCGCGCTGCTGGAGCTCGGCGCCTCGGAAGAAATTGCCGCCGCCGATCACGATGGCGATCTCCGCGCCGTCGCGGACCACCGCGGCGATCTCACGCGCGATGGCGTGGACGACGTCGGGATCGACGCCCAGTCCTCCGCCACCGGAGAAGGCCTCGCCCGACAGCTTCAGCATGAAGCGGCGGCCCTTCTTGAACTGGTCGCTCTTGTCGTCGGAAGCGGTGTGGGGGTCCACGCCCTGATTCATGGAGATCTCCTCGTGCACATACGAAGAAGGCCATTGCCGGTGGGTCCTTGCGGTTCCCTCTACGGCAATGGCCTCCTCGTCAGATCTGCGGTCGCCTCGCGCAAGCGCGGACGACTGCTTCAGACCCTACCGGGGTCCGGTGTCCGTCGCGTACGGACGGACTCAGATGCCGACCTTGATGCGGGTGAAGCGCTTCAGGGTGACACCGGCCTCGTCCAGAACCTTCTGGACGGACTTCTTGTTGTCCAGGGCGTAGGCCTGGCCGAGCAGCGTGGCGTCCTTGAAGAAGCCGTTGACGCGACCCTCGACGATCTTGGCGATGGCAGCCTCGGGCTTGCCCTCCGCGCGGGTGACCTCTTCGGCGATGCGGCGCTCGGACTCGACCTTCTCGGCCGGGACGTCCTCCGCGGACAGCCACTGCGGGGCGAACGCGGCGATGTGCTGCGCGACGCCGCGGGCGACCTCGGCGTTCTCCTTGTCGAGCTCGACCAGGACGCCGATCTGGAACGGCAGGTCGGGCATCGTGCGGTGCATGTACGCGGTCACGTAGCCGCCGGTGAACTGCGCGAAGCGGTCCAGGACGATCTTCTCGCCGAGGTTGGCGTTGGCCTCGTCGACGAAAGCGGTGACGGTCTGACCGGGCTTGATCTCGGACGCGAGCAGCGCCTCGAGGTCGGCCGGGGAGGTGGCGGCGACGTGCGCGGCCAGCTCGTTGGCGACGGCCAGGAACTTCTCGCCCTTGGCGACGAAGTCGGTCTCGCACTTCAGCTCGACGATGACACCGGAGGTGTTGTCGTCGGCGATGAGGGAGACCACGGCACCGTTCTCGGCAGAACGGCCCTCGCGCTTGGCGACGCCCTTCTGACCCTTGATGCGGAGCGCTTCCTGGGCCTTGTCGACGTCACCGTCGGCGTCCACGAGCGCGTTCTTGCAGTCCAGCATGCCGGCGCCGGTGAGCTCGCGGAGCTTCTTGACGTCAGCGGCGGTGTAGTTCGCCATGAGTCTGTGATTCTCTCTCGAAGTCGTAGATCTACGGGTGAACGGCGGAGGCGCCGCGCTCGTGGCGCGGCTCCCCCGCCGTCATCGTCCGTGCTGTGAGTGCCCGGCGCGTGAACGCCGGGCGCTCTCAGTGGGTCAGGCCTGCTCGGCGTCGGCGGCCGGGGCCTCGGCGGCGGGGGCCTCGACGGCCTCGACGGCCGGGGTGACCTCGGCGGCGACCTCGGCTGCGGCGTCGGCGTCCACCTTGGCGGCGTCGACATCGGCGGCCGGGGCCTCGTCAGCCTTCTTGTCGCCCTCGAGCAGGTCGCGCTCCCACTCGGCGAGCGGCTCGGCGGCGGCCTTCTCGCCCGGCTTCGAGTCGCCGGTCGCAGCGCCGGAGCGGGCGATGAGGCCCTCGGCGACGGCGTCGGCGATCACGCGGGTGAGCAGGGTGACGGAACGGATCGCGTCGTCGTTGCCCGGGATCTTGTAGTCGACCTCGTCGGGGTCGCAGTTGGTGTCGAGGATCGCGACGACCGGGATGTGGAGCTTGCGCGCCTCACCGACGGCGATGTGCTCCTTCTTGGTGTCGACGATCCAGACGGCGCTGGGAACCTTCGACATCTCGCGGATACCACCGAGGGTCTTCTCCAGCTTGGCCTTCTCGCGGGAGAGGACCAGGAGCTCCTTCTTGGTGAGACCCGAGGCGGCGACGTCCTCGAAGTCGATCGCCTCAAGCTCCTTCAGACGCTGGAGGCGCTTGTAGACGGTGGAGAAGTTGGTGAGCATGCCACCGAGCCAGCGCTGGTTGACGTACGGCATGCCAACGCGCGTCGCCTGCTCGGCGATGGCCTCCTGGGCCTGCTTCTTGGTACCGATGAACATGATGGAGCCACCGTGCGCGACGGTCTCCTTCACGAACTCGTAGGCGCGGTCGATGTACGACAGCGACTGCAGCAGGTCGATGATGTAGATGCCGTTGCGCTCCGTGAAGATGAAGCGCTTCATCTTCGGGTTCCAACGGCGGGTCTGGTGACCGAAGTGGACGCCGCTTTCCAGCAGCTCCCGCATCGTGACGACGGCCATGGCCATCTCCTTGGTTTCTCGGTTTGGTTCCTGACGCCCCGCCGCGCCCTGCCCCATGAGGGACCGAGAGACGCTGTCACCTGGCCGTTTCGGGCTGGTGCCGGGGCGTGCGAAGTCGACCCGGTGACCCGGATCGCCACAAGAAGTGTACGGGACCCGGCGGTATGCCGGGTGACGCCGTTGTCCACAGTGCCCGGACCGTCCACAGTCCGGCCCAGCGGCCCGGGGGACCGCGGGACGCTGTGCGGCATGACGACACTGCTGCTCAGCCTGCTCATGCTCCTGGCCCGGACCGCCCTGCCCGCGGCACCGGCCGTGGTCCGGCCGCTGCCCGCGCCGCTGTCGGTGGCGCGCTGGTGGGACCCGCCCCCGACCCCGTACGCGGCCGGCCACCGCGGGGTGGACCTGGCCGCCCCGGTGGGTGCGCAGCTGCGGGCGGTCGCCGCCGGCCGGGTCCACTACGCCGGGCAGGTCGCAGGCCGCGGGGTTCTCTCGCTCGCCCTGCCGAACGGCCTGCGCACGACCTACGAGCCCGTCCGGCCGCTGGTCACGGAGGGCGAGGAGGTCTCGGCGGGGCAGGTGGTGGCGGTGCTCACCGAGGGGTCCCACTGTCCGGCGCCGTGCCTGCACTGGGGGCTGCTGTCGGGCGAGGCGTACCTCAACCCGCTGGCCCTCCTGACGCGGCCCACCCCGCGCCTGCTGCCGGACCCGCGTCCGGACGGCGTACGGAGCGGGGCGGGGGCCGCCGACGGCACGGGGCTCAGCCCCGGACGCCCCGCAGGGCGATGGCCAGGGCCGTCTCCGTGATGACTTCGGGATCTTCCGCGGCGCCGAGCTCGATGCGGCGCACGGCGGCGTCCACGACCCCCTGGAGGAGCATCGCGGCCAGCCTGGGCTGCTCCTGACCGAGGGCGGCCAGCGCCTCGACGATCATCGCGATCAGTCCGCCGTGCGCGGCCCGGATCTTCTCCCGGGCCCCCGCGTCCAGCTCGCTGGCCGAGATCGCCACGACCGCCCGGTGCCGGCGGTCCCCCACCAGTCCCAGCTGGCTGCGCACGTAGGCCTCGACCTTCGCCTCCGGCGCATCGGCCCGCTCCATCGCCGCCTCGATCTCGGCGGCCCACACGGGGAAGTCCACGGCGCACAGCTCTTCGACCACGGCCGCGCGGGAGCGGAAGTACTCGTACACGGAGGACCGGGCGAGTCCGGTGCGCTCCGCCAGGGCGGGGAAGGTCAGCGCCTCCGTACCGCCTTCGGACAGCAGGGAACGCGCGGCGTCCAAGAGGGCGCCGCGCTGCATCGACCGGTGCTCGGCCACGGAGGCCGCTCGAATCCTGGGCACACATCCACTCTACGGAGGTACCGCAAGCTCACCGCCCCACATCTGCCAACTTCGCGCGCAGTTGCAGCACGGACTTGGTGTGGATCTGGCTGACCCGGCTCTCGGTGACGCCCAGCACGTTGCCGATCTCGGCCAGGGTGAGGCCCTCGTAGTAGTAGAGGGTCACGACGGTCTTCTCGCGTTCGGGCAGCGTGTTGATGGCCCGTGCCAGCAGACGCCGCAGTTCGCGGTCCTCCGCCACCTCCACCGGGTTGTCGGCGGCGGTGTCCTCCAGCGTGTCCATCAGCGACAGGCGGTCGCCGCCCTCGCCGCCGGCGTGCAGCAGCTCTTCCAGGGCGACCACGTTCGCCAGCGACAACTGGCTGAAGACGGTGTGGAGGTCCTCCACGCCGATCCCCATCTCGCGGGCGACCTCGGTCTCCGTCGGGGTGCGCCGCAGCTGGGCCTCCAGCGTGGCGTAGGCCCGCTCCACGGCGCGCGCCTTCTGCCGGACCGAGCGGGGGATCCAGTCCAGCGCCCGCAGTTCGTCGATCATCGCGCCGCGGATCCGGGTGATCGCGTACGTCTCGAACTTGATCGAGCGGTCGATGTCGAACTTCTCGATGGCGTCGATCAGCCCGAAGACCCCGGAGGAGACGAAGTCGGCCTGCTCCACGTTGGGCGGCAGGCCCACGCTGACCCGTCCGGCCACGTACTTCACCAGGGGTGAGTAGTGCAGGATCAGTTGCTCCCGCAGCCGTTCGTCACCCGAGTCCTTGTACGAGCGCCACAGCACCTCCAGGGACGAGGGCGCGGTGGACCGCACGCTGCCGCGGGCAGCGGGAGGCACCGCAGCGCGGTCGGACCCTGAGGTGTGTGGGGGCATGCTTCGCCTTTGCCGGAGCCGGATTCCTTGGGAGCGTAGCGTGACGAAAGTGTCGCGGTGCGCGAAGAGTACGGGATGGCGCGGGGGCCGGTGGTCGTCCCGGATCGCGCGGGCGACCCGGGACCGGCGCCTGGCGCACGGTCCCGGCGACTGCCACCGGGAGGACCGCGTCTCTCATCGCTTTCACTCTTCCACCGGAAGTCCCCAGGTCAACGACCGCCTCGCCGGGGATCCTGGGTTTGTATGCCCCCTCCAGCCGTTCATCTGCTCAACTGCCAGCCGTCGCCCTGCCGTTCGACGAACCCCAGAGAGTGAAGTTCGTACAGTCTGCCGATGACTTCATCGGTGCCGGTGCCACAGGCAAGTGCCAGCTCGGCCGCGGTCGCCGGGCGTCCGGCCGGGAGGGCTTCGAGCACGCGGGCCGTGTCGCGGTCCAGCAGGTCGCGGGCGAGCACGGGGCCGCGCCGCTCGGGAGCCAGCTCCCCCATGGAGCCGACGAGTTCGACCACTTCCGCCGCGTCGGAGACCAGCACGGCCTCGCCCCTGAGCAGTTCGTGCACACCGGCCGAGAGCCCGCTGGTGGCGGGCCCGGGGACGCCCATCGTGAACCGCCCGAGCCGCTGGGCGCGCCGGGCGGTGACCAGGGAGCCGCTGCGGTGGGCGGCCTCCACGACGACGGTGCCGCGGGTGAGGGCGGCGATGACCCGGTTGCGCAGGACGAACCGGCTGGGCGTGGGGTGGCTGCCCGGCGGCAGCTCCCCGACGACGAGTCCCTGGCCGGCGATCCGGCCGAGCAGCCCGGCGTGTCCGCGGGGATAGGCGACGTCCACCCCGCAGGCGAGCACCGCCGCGGTCGCCCCGCCGGAGGCGAGGGCTCCCCTGTGCGCGGCCCCGTCGATCCCGAAGGCCGCGCCGGAGACCACGACCCAGCCCCGCTCGGCGAGCCCGGCCGCCAGCGTCTGCGCCATGTGCGCGCCGTACGGGGTGCAGGCCCGGGCCCCGACCACGGCGACCGAACACAGCGCCCACGTACGCAGATTGGGCCGGCCCCGCAGCCAGAGGCCGACGGGCCGTTCGTCGCCGAGGTCGTCCAGCTGCGTCGGCCACTCCGCCGACCCGGGAACGACGAACCGGCCCCCCGACCCGGCGGCCAGTTCGAGGTCGCGCCGGGGGTCTGCCAGCGCCGCCCGCCTGCGGTAGGCGGCGAGCCGCTCCGGCCCGACCCCGGGCGGAGTGCGCCATGGCGCCTCCGGGTCGGCCAGCAGCCTCAACAGCCCGGTGGCACCGTGCTCGCGGATCCAGCGCCCGCCGTGCGTGTCCCCGGGCTCCAGCACCCGTGTCAGTGCCGCCCGCGCCAGCAGCTCCTCGTCCTGTGCGCCGGTCATGTCCCCGCCCCCGGCACCGACATGGCCCCACGGGCGATACCGGTCCGCAGCTCCAGCGCCACGGCCACGTCCAGCGCCTCGGGCCGGTCCCGTCCCCGCAGGTCGGCGACGGTCCAGGCGACCCTCAGGACCCGGTCCAGCCCGCGCGCGGTGAGCATTCCCCGCTCCAGTTCCCGTTCGGCCTGCGCCAGCGCCCCCGGCGCCGCCTGCCAACGGGTCCTCAATTCCTGTCCCGGGACTTCCGAGTTGAGCCGCCAGCCCGTGCCGGCGAGCCGGGTCCCGGCACGCTCCCGGGCCTCCCGCACCCGGTCGGCGACCACCGCGGTGGACTCCCCCCGCCCTCCCCGGCCCAGCAGGTCGCTGCGGGTCACGGGCTCGACCTCCACCCTCAGGTCCACGCGGTCCAGCAGCGGCCCGGACAGCCGGGCCTGGTAGCGCCGGATCACCGAGGGCGGGCATTCGCATCCCGCGCCGTGCAGGGTGTGCCGTCCGCACGGGCAGGGGTTCGCGGCGAGGACCATCAGGAACCTGGCGGGCAGCCGTACCACGCCGGCGGCGCGGGCGATGACCACGTGCCCCGATTCCAGGGGCTGGCGCAGCGCGTCCAGCGCCCGGCTGTGGAACTCCGCGGCCTCGTCCAGGAAGAGCACCCCTCGATGGGCGAGGGAGACCGCTCCGGGCCTGGGCACCCCGGTACCGCCGCCCACCAGGGACTGCATGGTCGCCGAGTGGTGCGGGGCGCAGTAGGGCGGCCGGGAGACCAGGGGTTCGCCGGGCGGCAGGATTCCCGCGACCGAGTGGACCGCGGTGACCTCCACGGAGTCCTGGCGGGTGAGCGGCGGCAGGATCCAGGGCAGCCGCTCGGCCATCATCGTCTTGCCGGCGCCGGGGGGCCCGCTGAGGAACAGGTGGTGGCCTCCGGCGGCGGCCACTTCGAGGGCGCGGCGCGCCGTGTGCTGCCCGGTCACGTCGGCGAGGTCGGGAAAGTCGGCGCAGTCCCCGCCCGGCCGGCCCGGGGCGAGACCCGTACCCAGGCCCGCCCCCGGGACGAGCAGTCCGGCCAGCATCGGGTCCGGGCGGCCCGGCGGGCCTCCGCAGTCCTCCTCGGGCACCGTCCCGTCGGTCAGGACGGCGATCAGCTGGCGCAGGCTGCGCACGCCGAGCACCGAGACGTCCGGTACGAGCGCGGCCTCCGCGGCGCACTGCTGGGGCACGACCACCTGCCGGTAGCCGGCCTCGGCCGCGGCGAGGACGGCCGGCAGGATCCCCCGGACCGGACGCACCCGCCCGTCCAGCCCCAGCTCGCCGATCAGCACCAGGTCGGCGATGGCCGCCGGGTCGACCACCTCGGCCGCCCCGAGCACGGCCGCCGCGACGGCCAGGTCGAATCCGGCGCCGGACTTCGGTACGGAGGCCGGGCTCAGCCCCACCGTGAGCTTCTTCTGCGGCCAGGCCGCCCCGGAATTGACCACGGCCGCTCGCACCCGGTCCCGGCTCTCGACGAGGGTTTTGTCCGGCAGCCCCACCAGGGTGAAGGCCGCGACTCCGGGCTCCAGGTCGGCCTGGACCTCGACCACCACGCCGTCGACGCCGACCAGGGCCACGGAGCAGGCTCGCGCAAACCCCATCAGGCCGCCCCCCTGACGTGTTCCACCAGGGGCGCGCCGCGCCGCGGCAGCAGGACTCCCACGAGGTCGATGCGGACCCCGCCCGGCGGTGGTCCGCCGTGATCGGCGAGCCAGCGCCCGGCGAGGCGCCGCAGCCGATCGGCCTTCGCGGCCCGTACGGCCGCCATCGGGTGCTCGAAGTCACCCGCGCGCCGGGTCTTGACCTCGCACACGACGAGGGCGTCCCCGTCGCGCGCCACGATGTCGATCTCCCCGGCGCGGCACCGCCAGTTCCGTGCGATCACGGTCATCCCGGCCTCGGTCAGCCGCCGTGCCGCGAGCTCCTCGCCGTACCGCCCCATCGCCTGCCGTGCCACGCTCTTCGCGTCCATCCGGCACCACCTCCGGCACCGACGGTCCCGCGTCCCCGCCCACCCTGTGGATCTTGGTGGACAACCGGGCCGCTGTGGACGGAGGCGTCACCCTCCCGGGTGAGGCGATCAGCTGCCGGGCAGTTCGAGGTCGCTCTTGTTGAGCTCCTCGATGTTCACGTCCTTGAAGGTCAGCACCCGGACCTGCTTGACGAAGCGGGCCGGCCGGTACATGTCCCAGACCCAGGCATCGGCCATCGAGACCTCGAAGAACACCTCCCCCTGGACCGAGTGCACCTGCATCTCGTAGTCGTTGGTGAGGTAGAAACGGCGTTCGGTCTCGATCACATACTTGAACAGCCCGACGACGTCGCGGTACTCCCGATAGAGCTTCAGCTCCATCTCGGTCTCGTACTTTTCGAGGTCCTCGGCACTCATGGCATGTTCCCCTTCAGCCGTGCGTCCCCCTATTGTGCGCCAGCGCCGTGCGCCCCTAAACGATTTCCGGGGCCAGGACCACCGGGGCACCCGGAGGACCCTCGTCGAGCAGCGTGCGGAGCAGCTCGGCGAGTCTGGTCGGGTACACCGTCTCATGTGCCGTGAGAAGTTCCTCGGAGGTCCACCACCTGGCTCCGGTCACGCTGCGCCGCTCCAGCTCGGTCAGACCGCCCATCCAGGTCGCGGTCTGGCTGGTCCGGGCCAGGAAGTACCACTCGTCCTGCTCCCAGCGCCGGCCGTCGAAGGGGAAGGAGCAGTAGCGGTGCCACAGCACCGGCCCCAGCTCCACCTCGGTGATCCCGGTCTCCTCGGCCAGCTCGCGCAGCGCGGCCTCCTCCCGGGTCTCCGTCCCCTCCAGTCCGCCGCCCGGGGTGAACCACCAGTCGTCCGCGGGGTCGGCCGGTTCGAAACCGTGCAGCAGCAGGATCCGGTCCGCCGGGTCGAGCAGGATCACCCGGGACACCTGACGGGGGCGAGGGTCACCGGCCGGGTCAGGCGACACCGGCCCGCTCCCGCCGCCCGCGCCCCAGGACCCGCGCGAGGGGCCCGTACGCGGCTCCCAGCACCACCAGGGCGGCCCCGGCGGCCACGGCCGTCACCTGGAGCGGCAGCGGCCCGTGCCCCGAGGTCCCGCCGGGCAGGGCGGCGTACGTCCGCGGCCGCTCCAGCATCGTCATGGACGGCCAGGCCAGGGCGTCGACGCGGGCGCTGACGGCGGAGCGCGGCACGGTGCCCTGGCCCGCCTCCTGGAGGTGGGAGCGCGAGTCCAACGAGGCCGCACGCCGGTCGCCGAGCAGGAAGAGGTTCTCCTCGGGGACCGTCACCTCGAAGGGGGTCCCGGGCGGCGGGGCCTGGCCGGGCGGCATGACCAGGCCCGGATCCGGCCGGCTGGTGTCGGCGTAGGGCTCGTCCAGCGGGACGCCGTTCACGGTCAGCTCACCGCCCGTGCCGCAGCACTTCACGGTGTCGCCGCCGATGCCGACGACCCGCTTGACCATGGGCGAATCGCTCCACATGGAATCAGTGAAGATGACCACGTCCCCGCGGCGCACCTCACCGCCGTCGATGCGCTGTGCCAGCAGCCGGTCGCCGGGCCGCACCGTCGGCATCATCGAGTCCGTCGGGACCGTGTAGGGCTGGTAGACGAGCGCCCCCCACACGAAGCCGCCGAGGAAGAGCGCAAAGCCGATGGCCACGACGATTCCCGACAACACGTTGCCGAGCCCGCCGCGGCCATCCTTGCCCCTGCGTATCGCTTCTGTTCCGCCCATCACAGCGCCCCCACATCGGGATCGTCGACCTGGGCGGCACCCTACCCGTCGGTACGGCCGCTGGTCAGCTTCCGGCGGCGCCACATGACGAGCGGGACGGCTCCGGCGAGCCCCAGCGCGCCCGGTCCCAGTCCGACCGGCGCCAGTCCGGCGGCCCCGAGGCCGAGCGCGGTGGCCGCGGCCTGGTTGCCGATGCCCGGCTGGTCGAAGGTCTCCGGGACCGGCAGCGTGGACCAGCGGGTCACCGGCCACGCGATCACGACGGCCCGCCCGACGACCTTGTCGACCGGCACGAAGCCCTGGGTGGAGTCCTCCATGTGGTAGCGGGAGTCCTGGGAGTTCTGCCGGTGGTCGCCCATCACCCAGATCTTGCCCTCGGGCACCTTGAGCGGGCCGAAGGGGTGGTCGTCGCACGCGGTGTTGCCGGGGTAGATGTACGGCTCGTCGAGCGCCTTGCCGTTGACGACGACCGGTCCCCCCTTCTTGCACTCGACCGTGTCACCGCCGATGGCGATGGTCCGCTTGATCAGGTCCTTCTCCTCGGCGGACGGCATCAGGCCGATCCAGCTGAGGGCCTTCTGCGCGATGTTCGGCTCCGGCGTGGGCTCGCCGGACAACCAGCTCGCGGGGTCGTGGAAGACCACGACCTCGCCGCGCTCCGGCTCGGATCCGAACCACGGGGTGAGCTTGTCGACCAGCACCCGGTCCCCGCGCTGCAGGGTGTCCTGCATCGAGTCCGAGGGGATCGAGAACGCCTGGACCAGGAAGGTCTTGATCAGCAGGGCCAGCAGCAGGGCGATGCCGATGAGGAGCGGGAGCTCCTTCCAGAAGGAGCGGTGCGGCTTCTCCAGAGCGCCGTCCTCCTCGGTCTCGCGCGCGACGGCGTCGTCCGGCCGCTCCTCGCCCTCGTCGCGTCCGGACCGTGCGCCTACCGCCACGTCCCCCACATCCACTCCTCACTCACGATCGCCGCCCGCGCCGAACCGGACACGGGCCCTCCCCTCCCTTAACGAGCGGGAGTTCCCTAAGGCGCGGGAGACCCAGGACACACTATGCGAACGGCGCGCCCGAACGGCGTCGCCCGCGGCCGCGTCCGGCACGGCGTGCCTGATCGGGCACCATGCGGAAGGTCGCGGGCTGCTCCAGACGGGTCCAGTGTCCGAACGGCCAGGCGATCACCACGGCCTCCCCCACGACCCCGTTCTCGTCGATGGTGCCCTCGAAGGCCTCGTCGAGGTGGAAGCGGGAATCGGCCGAATTCGCCCGGTGGTCGCCCATCACGAACAGCCGTCCGGCCGGCACCTCCACCTCGAAGGGGATGTCGGAGGGGGTATTGCCGGGGTTCACGTACGGCTCGTCGAGCGGCGAGCCGTTGACGGTGACCCGGCCCTTGGCGTCGCAGCACTTGACGGTGTCACCGCCGACGCCGATGACGCGCTTGATCAGGTCCTGTTCGTCCGACGAGGGCAGCAGGCCGATGAAGGTCAGGGTCTGCTTGATCTGCTTGACCACGATCGGGTCCGGGGCCTGCCGGGCCGACTCGCCCTTGAGCCAGCCGCCGGGGTCCTTGAACACGACGACGTCCCCGCGCTCGACCTTGGAGCCGAACCACGGGGTCAGCTTGTCCACGAGGACCCGGTCGCCGATCCGGATGGTCTGCTCCATGGAGCCCGACGGGATGAAGAAGGCCTGCACCAGGAAGGTCTTGAGGAGGAGGGCTATGCACAGCGCCACCACCACGAGCAGGGGCAGCTCGCCCGCCCGGCGCGTGCGGCGCCGCCGCCGGACCCTGCGGGCCAGCCGGCGCCGCTGGGCCCGGCCGCCCTCCGCCACGACCGGCTCCGGCTCCGGCTCGGGCCGGTGTCGGCCCCGCGGTCGTGCGCGCTGCTCCGGTTCGGGCTCGTCATCGAGCCAGTCCCGTCGGCTCCGCGTCCTTGCGCGCGGCGCCGGTTCGGGCTCCTGCTCCCGTCGGCCGCGCGGCCGCCCGCGGCTACCCATGGCCGCCGCCGACGGTGCCCCAGCGCGAAACCGGCCAGCCGATCCAGTCGGCCCGTCCGATCACTTTCTCCACCGGCACCATCCCCCCGCCCGGTTCCCCGAGGTGGTCACGCGAGTCGCGGGACTGGGAACGATGATCACCCATCACCCACAGGGTCCCGAGGGGCACGACGATCCGGAAGGGCACCGCCGAGGGCGCGTCCCCCGGGTAAAGGTACGGCTCGTCCAGCGGGACGCCGTTGACCGCGACCCGGCCGCCCGCGTCGCAGCAGACCACGTCGTCACCGCCCACGCCCACCACCCGCTTCACGAAGTCGGTGTCGGAGGGCTCCGCGAGCCCGAGCGCCGAGGCCGCGCCGTGCACCAGGCCACCGACCGGGTTGCCGTCCGCGCGCTCCCGTACGAAGGACCCCGTGCCGTCGAAGACCACCAGGTCGCCGCGGCGCGGCTGGTCCCCGAAACGGTACGCCAGCTTGTTGACCAGCACCCGGTCCCCGACCTTGAGCGTCGGCTCCATGGAGCGGCTGGGGATCAGGAAGGGCTGCACCACGAAGTTGCTGAACAGGAGCAGGAACACCGTGCAGACCACGCCGAGCACCCCGGCGCGGCGCCAGGTGAGAGGTCGCCCGGAGGCCCGCCGTCCGTGCCCGGGCGCACCGCTCCCGGAGAACGCAGAACGCGGCCACCCTTGCCCCTCGCGGGGGGAAGAGTGACCGCGCTGCGTGTGAGGTGCTTCGGTGTCCATCGGGGGCGAGCCTATCCGGCCGCCCCCCGACACCGGCGGCGACCTTACTTGTCGCGCTTCTCCTTGATCTTCGCGGCCTTGCCGCGGAGCTCACGGAGGTAGTACAGCTTCGCACGACGCACGTCACCGCGGGTGACGAGCTCGATCTTCTCGAAGATCGGGGAGTGGACCGGGAAGGTACGCTCCACGCCGACGCTGAAGGAGACCTTGCGAACGGTGAAGGTCTCGGAGACACCGGCGCCCTGGCGGCGGATGACGACACCCTTGAACTGCTGGATACGGGAGCGGTTGCCCTCGATCACGCGGACGTGCACGTTGATCGTGTCACCCGGGCGGAAGGCCGGGACGTCCGAGCGGAGCACGGCGGCGTTGACGCCATCGAGCAGGTGAGACATGTTCTTCGTCTGCTTTCTTCGCATGACGCCACAGGTCGCCGATGCGGGTTTCCGTAGAGAATTCGGGAGCCGTGCCACTCGGCGGCCGACGGTCCCCCTGTGGCAGGGGCGTCCGGCGAGCACACAGCAGCGGCCTATTCTTCCACGGCCTGCGGCCTGCGCCAAAATCGGCCGTCCGGCGACGGCTGCCAGCCCAGGATGGAGAGGATCTCGCGGTCCTTCTTGTCGAAGGCGGAGGCCTCGCAGCGCTCGATCAGGTCGGGGCGGTTGCTCGCGGTCCGGCGGAAGGCCTCGTCCCGGCGCCACCGGGCGATCTTGCCGTGGTGGCCGCTGAGCAGCACGTCGGGGATGTCCCGGCCGCGCCACACCGGCGGCTTGGTGTAGACGGGCCCCTCCAGCAGGTTCGCCATCTCGCCGGGCGCGAAGGAGTCGTCCCGGTGCGACTCGGCGTTGCCGAGGACCCCGGGCAGCAGCCGGGCCACGGCCTCGGTGACGACCAGGACGGCCGCCTCGCCGCCCGCCAGGACGTAGTCGCCGATGGAGACCTCGTACACCGGCATGCGCGTGGCGTACTCGTCCATCACGCGGCGGTCGATGCCCTCGTAGCGGGCGGGCGTGAAGATCAGCCAGGGCCGCTCGGAGAGCTCGACGGCCAGTGCCTGGGTGAACGGACGGCCGCTGGGCGTGGGGACCACCATGACGGGGCCGTGCGCGCCCGCCTCGTAGCCGTCGGCAAGCGCCTCGTCCAGTGCCTCGCCCCACGGCTCGGTCTTCATGACCATGCCGGGGCCGCCCCCGTACGGGGTGTCGTCGACCGTGTTGTGCCGGTCGTGGGTCCAGTCCCGCAGGTCGTGGACGTGGACGTCGAGCCGGCCGCGGGCGCGGGCCTTGCCGACGAGGGAGACGTTCAGCGGTTCCAGGTACTCGGGGAAGATCGTGACGACGTCGAGACGCATCAGGCGTCGTCCTCGGAGCTCGCGGCCTCGGCGTCACGGGTGGAGACGATCTCGGCGCGGTCGTCGATCAGCCCGGGCGGCGGGGTGATGACGCAGCGCTGCTCCTCCAGGTCGATCTCGGCGACGATCTCCTCGACGAAGGGGATCATCACCTCGGTGCCGTCGGGGCGCTCGACGATGAAGAGGTCCTGCGAGGGCAGGTGGGAGATCTCGGTGATCCGGCCGATCTCGGTGCCGTCCTCGAGCACCACGTCCAGGTCCATCAGCTGGTGGTCGTAGTACTCGTCCTCCTCCTCGGGCAGCTCCGCCGGGTCCACGTCGGCGATGAGGAGGGTGTTGCGCAGTGACTCCGCGGCGGTGCGGTCCTTGACGCCGGCGAAGCGCAGCATCAGCCGGCCGCTGTGCACCCGGCCCGTCTCGATGGTCAGCGGGCCGACCGAAGCCGGTTCGGTGCGCAGCACGGCGCCGGGGCTGAGCCGCAGTTCCGGCTCGTCCGTGCGCACCTCGACGCTGACCTCACCCTTGATGCCGTGGGCGCGGCCGATCCGCGCGACTACCAGCTCCACTGTCTGTGCCTCTCCTGTTCAGACGACGACGGGCCGGGGCGGGCACGTATGCCCTCCCCGGCCCGTGCCGGTGATTCAACTGCTCAGCGGACCTGGTCCACGTCGACGAGGTCGACGCGGATCCCCCGGCCGCCGATGGCGCCCACGACGGTACGCAGGGCACGTGCGGTGCGGCCGTTGCGGCCGATCACCTTGCCGAGGTCGTCGGGGTGGACCCGGACCTCCAGCACCTGCCCGCGGCGCAGGTTGCGCGAGGCGACCTGCACGTCGTCGGGGTTGTCCACAATGCCCTTCACGAGGTGCTCAAGAGCCTCCTCGAGCATGCTCAGGCCTCGGTCGACTCGGCGGCGGCCTCAGCCTCGTCCGCCTTCTTGTCGGCCTTCTTCTTCTGCGTGATGGCTTCGCCCTTGCCCTCGCCGATGCCCTCGAGGGCCTTGGCGAACTCGTCGAAGGAGCGACGCTTGTCTTCCTTCGTGGCCGGCTGCAGCAGCGGCGCGGGGGCCGGGAGGCCCTTGTGCGCCTGCCAGTCACCGGTGAGCTTCAGAATGGCGAGAACAGCCTCGGTCGGCTGGGCGCCGACAGAGAGCCAGTACTGGGCGCGCTCGCCGTTGACCTCGATGCGCGACGGGTTGTAGGTCGGCTGGTAGATGCCGATCTCCTCGATCGCGCGGCCGTCCCGGCGGGTGCGGGCGTCGGCGACGACGATGCGGTAGTGGGGAGAGCGGATCTTACCGAGGCGCTTGAGCTTGATCTTGACTGCCACTGGAGTGGTGTCTCCTGAACTTGACGTGGTTGGGCACATGAGATGCCACGTGGGGTTGCGGTACTCGGGTGCCCGATGGACGCGTCAGCCGGAGGAGAGAGGGGTCCTATGCGACTGTCGAGTACAGCTAGCCATTGTGCCATACGCCTGCGGCTCACTCGGCCGGGCGGGCAGGACGGACTGCCGCCGGCGGTACGGCGCCGCGGGGTGCCCTCACGTGCGCAGACCGGCCGCCCCGGTGGGGGCGGAGGTCCGACACTCGCTTCGCCGTGGGGCGGTGGCCCCCAAGCGGGCGGGAGGGCGGGTCAGGAGGCCGCCGCGATCGCGACTTCGGGGATGCGGAAGGGCTTCATGCAGCCGCCGCACACGATCGGCGCCTGGGCGAGCACGGAGGGGACGACCCGTACGTTGCGCCCGCAGTCGCAGACCGCCTTGACGCGTACGCCGCCGCCCGAGGAGCCGTGCCGGGCGGCGGGTCCGCGGAAAGTGCGCTTGGTGTCGGAGGCGGTGGCCGCGGTGTGCGCCTTGAGGGCGCGCTGCAGCCGCTCCATGGTGGGACGGTAGCGCCGCTTGGCCTCGGGATTGAGCGTGACCAGCGAGAAACCGCTGCTCGCGTGCGGCTCGTCGGAGTGGTCCAGCCCCATCTCCTCGGCGATCGCGAGGAATCTGCGGTTGTGGTAGCGGCCTGCGCGCGAGGTGTCACGGACACCGCGGGCGGCCGCGATGCCGTGGACTGCCTCGTGCAGCAGTCGCTCGAAGGAGAGTTCGGCGCCGCAGGCGGACGAGGACTCTCCGATCAGGGACTCGGGCGCGGCAAGGTCAGGCAGCTCGGGGTGGTACCGCTGAATGTCGGCCCACGCCTGCGCCAGCTCTGCGGCGAGAACAGGTGGTGTCGTGCTCACGTCGTGACAACGAGCCGGGGTGCCCGGGTGTTCCGATTCCGGGCCATTCCAAATTTTTTTGCACGTACCAGTCAGTTCATGCTCATGCGTCCGGACGAGGACGGGTGCGCCGAACTCAGGAGGAGTCGGTACGTAACGCCGACCAAAAAAGGACCGGCCCCGGCGCGCGGCACCAGCCGCACGCCGGGGCCCGGAAGCCTCGCGGCGTGATCAGTACGAGCGCGCCACGATCGCGAGGGTACCGGGAGCGTCGTCGGCGTCCGGCACGGACCCGTCCTCGGCCACCAGGCAGCGCACGGAGACGGCCTGCTCGGCCAGCTTCGCCTCGCCCTCCGCACCGAGGTCGGCCCACGGGATCCGCGCCCAGCCGCCGGCGACGGCGGCCTCGGCGGCCTCCTCGATGGTCGCGACGTCGCAGGTGCGGGACTCGCGGCGCTCGCGGGACTCGCGCAGCAGCTGCGCCTGGTCCTCGTCCAGCACCTTGGGCAGCAGGTCGACGAGGGCGTCGATCTGCACCGGGGTCTTGCCGCCCGGGATCCGGCGGGCGAGCATCGCGGTGCCGGCCTCCAGGTCGCGGGGGCCGATCTCGATGCGGACCGGCACGCCCTTGAGCTCCCAGTCCACGGCGCGGCGGCCGAAGGGGGTGTCGACGCGGTCGTCGACGTGCACGCGGATGCCGGCGGCCTTCAGCCGGTCGCCCAGCTCGCGGACCTTGGCGACGGCCTCGTCACCCTTGATCGCCATGACGACGACCTGGACGTGCGCGAGACGCGGCGGGACGCGCAGGCCGTTGTCGTCGCCGTGGGACATGATCAGGCCGCCGACCATGCGGGTCGAAACGCCCCACGAGGTCTGCCAGACGAGCTCCTGCTTGCCTTCCTTCGACAGGTACTGGGTGTTGAAGGCCTTGGCGAAGTTGGTGCCGAGCTCGTGGCTGGTGCCCATCTGCAGGGCCTTGCCGTCGCCCATCATGCCCTCGAGGGTGAGGGTGTTGATGGCGCCGGCGAAGCGCTCCTTGGCGGTCTTGCGGCCGAGCACGACGTCGATGCCGAGCACGTTCGTCATGAAGTCGCCGTAGACGTCGCGGTGGATGCGGGCGGCGTAGTCGCGGGCGTCCTCGTAGGTGGCGTGGGCCGTGTGGCCCTCCTGCCAGAGGAACTCGCTCGTGCGGAGGAAGACGCGGGGGCGCATCTCCCAGCGGACCACGTTGGCCCACTGGTTGATCAGCAGGGGCAGGTCGCGGTAGCTCTGGACCCACTTGGAGAAGTAGTCGTTGATGATCGTCTCGGACGTGGGCCGGACGACGACCGGCTCCTCCAGCTCCTTGCCGCCGCCGTGCGTGACGACCGCGAGCTCGGGGGCGAAGCCCTCGACGTGCTCGGCTTCCCGCGTCAGGTACGACTGCGGGATGAAGAGGGGGAAGTACGCGTTCTGGGCGCCCTGGTCCTTGATGCGGGCGTCCATCTCCTGCTGCATCCGCTCCCACAGGCCGTAGCCGTACGGTCGGATGACCATGGTGCCGCGGACCGGACCGTTGTCGGCCAGCTCGGCCTTGTTGATCAGATCCTGGTACCAGCGGGGGAAATCCTCCGCCTGCGGGGTGAGAACGGGTGCCTTTGCCATGCCGCGAATCGTACGGCGCCCGGCACAGGATGCGTGAATCGGGTGCCGCGCTCCTCTGGACGCGGGGGCGAATGGGGAGTTCCCTGGCAACGGGGGCTGGGGGGCGACACGGAATCAGGAGCGCTTCTTCGATGACACCGACGCCGACCGCGACGCTCGTCGCCCGGGACTGGGCGGAGATCCAGGAACGGATGCTGGTACCGCTGTACGAGGCGGTCTACGACCGGCTGGAGGTCGGGCCGGGTGACCGGCTGCTGGACCTCGACTGCGGGGCCGGCCTCGCCCTGCTGCTGGCGGCCGCGCGGGGAGCCGCGGCCACGGGCGTGGAGGCGGATCCGGCCCGGCGGGCACTGGCCCGCGAACGGCTGCTGGAGGTGCTGGCGGCCCCGCCCGCGGCGTCCGCGCCGCCCCGCCCCTACGACGCCCTGCTGGCCTTCTCCCCCACGCCGGCGGCCCTGGCCTCCGCCCTGCCGGCGGTCAGACGCGGCGGGGCCGTGGTGCTGGCCGACTGGGGTCCCGCCGAACGCTGCACGGTGCCCTCGGTGCTGGGCGGCGGTCCGGCACCCGGGGACCTGGACGCGGTGGTGGAGCGCGCCGGGCTGCGGCCGGACGGTTCGGGGCGGGTGTTCTGCCCCTTCGGCTACGCGGACGTGGACAGCGCGGTGCGGGGGCTGTTGTCCACCGGGCTCTACGACGGCGCGTCCGATGCCGCGCTCGCGGAGAAGGAGCTCGCCGAGGCGCTTCACCCGTTCGAGCGGCCCGACGGCACCGTGTGGCTGCCGAACATCTTCCGGTACGTCATTGCCCGGGTGGCGTAACGGCCGCGGGGAGCATCGGGGCGGGTCGGAGCGGCACGTCGGCGAACGGAAGGGCCCCGACCGTGTGAACTTGTGCTCACATCCGGGTCGGGGCCCTCGTCGCGGCTGTCCGCGTACTACTTCATGAACTTCTTGAACTCGTCCGGCAGGTCGAAGTCCTGACCGCCCTGACCGCCGGCGGGAAGGCCGAACGGGTTGGAAGCGGCCGCCGGGTCGACCACCTGCGGGCCCTGCTCGCGGCGGGCAGCGGCTGCGGCCTCCTCTTCCTTGCGCTTCATCGGGTTGCCGCTCTTGCGCTTGCCCTTGGCCTGCTTGACCTGCTTCTTCTGCCGGCCGGGACCGCCACCCATCCCGGGGATGCCCGGCATGCCGGGCATGCCGCCGCCCTGGGCCATGCGGGACATCATCTTGCGGGCGTCGAAGAACCGCTCGACCAGCGACTTGACGGCGCTGACCTCGGTGCCGGAGCCCTTGGCGATACGGGCGCGGCGCGAGCCGTTGATGATCGTCGGGTCCTGGCGCTCGGCCGGGGTCATCGACTTGATGATCGCGGCGGTGCGGTCGACGTCGCGCTCGTCGATGTTGTTGATCTGGTCCTTGATCTGCCCCATGCCGGGCAGCATGCCGAGCAGCTTGGAGATGGAGCCCATCTTGCGGACCTGCTCCATCTGGGCCAAGAAGTCGTCGAGCGTGAACTCCTTGGGCCCCTTGGCGAGCTTGGCCGCCATCTTCTCGGCCTCGGCCTGCGAGAAGGTCTTCTCGGCCTGCTCGATGAGGGTGAGCATGTCACCCATGTCGAGGATCCGGCCCGCCATGCGGTCGGGGTGGAAGGCGTCGAATTCGTCGAGCTTCTCGCCGTTCGAGGCGAACATGATCTGCTTGCCGGTGACGTGCGCGATGGAGAGCGCGGCACCGCCTCGGGCGTCGCCGTCGAGCTTGGAGAGCACCACGCCGTCGAAGCCGACGCCGTCGCGGAAGGCCTCGGCGGTGTTGACCGCGTCCTGGCCGATCATGGCGTCGACGACGAAGAGGATCTCGTCCGGGCTGACGGCGTCGCGGATGTCCGCGGCCTGCTGCATCAGCTCCTGGTCGATGCCGAGGCGGCCGGCGGTGTCGACGATGACGATGTCGAACTGCTTGGTGCGCGCGTACTCGACGGAGTCCTTCGCGACCTGGACCGGGTCGCCGACGCCGTTACCGGGCTGGGGCGCGTACACGGCGACGCCGGCGCGCTCGGCGACGACGCTGAGCTGGTTGACGGCGTTGGGGCGCTGAAGGTCGCAGGCGACGAGGAGCGGGGCGTGGCCCTGCCCCTTCAGCCAGAGGCCGAGCTTTCCGGCGAGGGTGGTCTTACCCGCACCCTGCAGGCCGGCCAGCATGATCACGGTGGGGGCGGTCTTGGCGAAGCGCAGCCGCCGGGTCTCGCCACCGAGGATGGTGACGAGCTCGTCGTTGACGATCTTCAGGACCTGCTGGCCCGGGTTCAGGGCCTTGCTGACCTCTTCACCGCGCGCGCGTTCCTTGACGTTCGCGATGAAGGAGCGGACGACCGGGAGGGCGACGTCGGCCTCGAGGAGCGCGATACGGATTTCCCGGGCCGCTGCGTCGATGTCAGCCTCGGACAGCCGGCCTTTGCCGCGCAGGCCCTTGAAGGTATTCGCCAAGCGGTCGGAGAGCGTATCGAACACGGTGGTCGCGATTCCTCGGGTCGGGGGCGTTGTGGTCGTCCCCCAGGGTATCGGGCCCTTCCCCCGTCCGGGGACCTGCCTGCTCCTGGTGCGGTCCGCCGCTGCTCGGGAACCCCGGGCAGCGGCGTCGTACCCGGCTACGACAGGGCGGCCGCCACCGAGGCGGCGAGGGCGGCCGCGTCCGCGGCGTCGAGGGGCTTGCCCTCCGGGGTCGTCACGTACAGGGTGTCCACCGCGTTGGCGCCGAGCGTGGAGACGTGCGCACTGCGCACACGCACCCCGCCGCTCTCCAGTGCCCGTCCGACGCGGTGGAGCAGGCCGACGGCGTCGGGCGCACGCACCTCCAGCACCGTGGCCAGCGAGGAGACGTCCGGGACCACCGTGACCCGGGGCGGCGGCGGGACCACCCCGCGCCGGCGCGGGTAGGCCGCCTCGCGGTCCGCCAGTTTCGCCGGGACGTCCAGCGACCCGTCCAGGGCGCGCACCAGGTCGGTGCGCAGCCGGGCGGCCTCGGGCAGCGCCCCGTACTCGGCCGCCACCCGCCATCGCAGGACGAGGACCTCCCCCAGCCGGTCCGGGAGCTCCACGGAGCGCAGGTCCGCCGCCCGTACGGTGAGCCGGTGCAGGGCCAGCACGCCGGCCGCGGCGGGGAGGACCCCGGGCTGGTCGGGTACCGCCACCACGAGCTCCACGCCGACCGCGTCCTCTTCCTCCTGGCGGGCGTGGAGCGCCACGACGGGCTCGCGCGTGCGCAGCGCCTCCACCGCCAGGCGTTCCTGTTCGGCGCTCGGGATCTCCGGTTCCCGCTCGGCCGGGGCCGCGCCGCGCAGCACGGCGGCGACGCGCGCGACGAGGTCCGCCACGAGCGAGCCGCGCCAGGCGCTCCACGCGGCCGGCCCGGTGGCCAGGGCGTCCGCCTCGGTCAGGGCGTGCAGGATCTCCAGCGTGCCCACCGATCCCACGGCCTCGGCGACGGACAGGACGGTGGCCGGGTCGTCCAGGTCGCGCCGGGTCGCGGTGTCGATCAGCAGCAGGTGGTGGCGTACGAGAGCCCCCAGCACGGCGACGTCGCGGGCGTCGAAGCCCACCCGGGCGGCGACGTCCCGGGCGATGGTCTCCCCGGCGACGGAGTGGTCGCCGGGCCAGCCCTTGCCGATGTCGTGCAGGAGCGCGGCCATCAGCAGCAGGTCGGGGCGGCCGACCCGGCGGGTGAGGGCCGCGGCCCGCACGGCCGTCTCGATCAGGTGCCGGTCCACGGTCCAGGTGTGCACGGGGTTGCGCTGGGGGCGGCAGCGCACCCGCTCCCAGTCGGGGAGCAGCCGGGTGATCAGCCCCTCTGCCTCCATGGCCTCCCAGACGGCCACCGTCGGCTCCCCCGCGCCCAGGAGCGTGAGGAGTTGCTCACGGGCCTCGGCCGGCCAGGGCACCGGCAGGGCCCTGCCCTGCTGCGCGATTCGGCGTACGGCGTGCGGCGACACGGGGAGTCCGGCCTGCGCGGCCGCCGCGGCCAGCCGCAGGGCCAGCACGGCATCGCGGTCCGGGCGGGCGGCCAGGGCCAGGACGGCCTCCCCGTCGGACTCCACCACGCCTTCGGCCAGGGGTGCCCGGGCGGCGGTGGCGCCGCGGCCGCCCAGCAGCCCGCGGAGCCTGGGCCGGGCGGCGCGGGCCCGCAGCACCCGTCCGACCTCGCGCCAGGTCACGTCGCCCGCGTACGCGACCACGCGCGCGGCCTCGTAGACCTCGCGCAGCAGTGCGTCGGCGTCGAGCAGCCCCAGCCGCGCCGCGACCTGGTCCTGTTCCTGCAGGGAGAGCCGGTCGGTGGCCCGGCCGGTGACCAGGTGGAGGGCGTCACGCGCGTCCAGGAGCCGGCGGCGGGCCTCGGCGAGGCCTTCGCGCGGGGCGTCGGCGAGCCAGGAGGCGGCGACCGCCCGCAGCGCGGTGGCGTCCCGGAGACCGCCGCGGGCCTCCTTGAGGTCGGGTTCGAGCAGGAAGCGGAGCTCCCCGGCCCGCTCGGCCCGCTCCCGGCACAGGGAGTGCAGCTGCGGGAGGCGTTTGGGCGCCTGGTTGCGCCAGTCGGCCAGTACGGAGGTCCGCAGGCCCGCGAGGAGTCCGGCGTCGCCGGCGACCGTCCGGGCGTCCAGCAGGCCCAGGTGCACCTTGAGGTCCTCGGTGGCGGTCCTGCGGGCCTCGGCGGGGGTGCGTACCGAGTGGTCGAGGGCGACGCCGAGGTCCCACACCGGGTACCAGAGGCGGTCGGCGAGTGCACTGAGCGCCCGGGGCTCGGCCTTGCCGTCGTGCAGCAGCAGGAGGTCGAGGTCGCTGCGGGGGGAGAGTTCGGCCCTGCCGTAGCCGCCGACGGCCACGAGGGTGGCGCCGCGGACGCCGGTCTCGCGTACGGCGGTGGCGAAGAGGGCGTTCAGCCATGCGTCGGTCAGTCCGGCCAGGGCGGAACGCCGCGAGGGCCCGGACCGCGACTCCTCCTGGAGGAGTCGCAGCCGGGCCGCGGCGTATCCGCTGGGTCCCGAGTCGGCCGTGTGGTCCGTGGTGTCTTCCGTGCTCGTCACCCAGCAGCTCCCGTCAGCCTCAGAGCGCGTCGGCGCCGCGCTCGCCGGTGCGGACCCGGACGACCGAGTCCACGGGGACGCTCCACACCTTGCCGTCGCCGATCTTGCCGGTGGACGCCGCGCTCACGACGACCCGGATGAGCTCTTCGGCGTCGGAGTCCTCGACCAGCACCTCGATGCGGATCTTGGGGACGAGGTCGACCTGGTACTCGGCGCCCCGGTAGACCTCGGTGTGGCCGCGCTGGCGGCCGTAGCCGCTGGCCTCGCTGACCGTGAGGCCCTGCACTCCGAAGGCCTGGAGGGCTTCCTTGATCTCGTCCAGCTTGTGCGGCTTGACGATCGCGGTGATCAGCTTCATGCGTCAACCTTCTTGCTCGCGGCGGAGGGGAGGGGGGCGGCGGTGCTCCGCGCGGCGGCTCCGCCACCGGCGCCGCTGAAGTCGTATGCGGTCTCGGCGTGTTCGCTCTGGTCGATGCCGGCGACCTCGACGTCTTCGGCGACGCGCATCCCGATCGTCTTGTCGAGCAGGAAGGCGAGCCCCGCGGATGCCACCAGAGAGTAGGCGAGGACCGAGAAGACTCCGATGGCCTGCTTGCCGAGCTGCTCCAGGCCGCCGCCGTAGAAGAGGCCGGCCACGTCGGACTGGACCCCGCCGGTGGCGAAGAGGCCGACGAGCAGGGAGCCGGCGATGCCGCCGACGAGGTGGACGCCGACGACGTCGAGGGAGTCGTCGTAGCCGAACTTGTACTTGAGGCCCACCGCCATGGCGCACAGCACACCGGCGATGGCGCCGACGGCGATCGCGCCGAGCGGGCTGACGGCGCCGCCGGCCGGGGTGATGGCGACGAGGCCGGCGACCGCGCCGGAGGCGGCGCCGAGGGTGGTGAAGGAGCCGTGCCGCAGCTTCTCGTAGGCCAGCCAGGCCAGCATGGCGGCGGCGGTGGCGACCTGGGTGTTGACGAACATGACCGCGCCGACGCCGTCGTCGTTGCCGAGCCAGGAGCCCGCGTTGAATCCGAACCAGCCGAACCAGAGGAGACCGGCGCCCAGCATCACGAGGGGCAGGCTGTGGGGGCGCATCGGGTCCTTCTTGAAGCCGACGCGCTTGCCGATGACGAGGATCACGCCGAGGGCGGCGGCGCCGGCGTTGATGTGGACGGCGGTGCCGCCGGCGAAGTCGATGACGCCCAGCTCGAAGAGCCAGCCGCCGGCGCCCCATACCCAGTGGGCGACGGGGAAGTAGACCACGGTGACCCACAGCGCGGTGAAGAGGACCCAGGCGCTGAACTTCACGCGGTCGGCGAGGGCGCCGCTGATCAGGGCCGGGGTGATGACGGCGAACATCAGCTGGAAGACGGCGAAGACGTAGACCGGGATGGTGTAGCCGTCCCAGAGCTCGGTGATGCCGATGCCGCTGAGGCCCACGTAGTCGGAGTTCCAGCCGATGAGGGAGCCGGAGTCGGTGCCGAAGGCGAGGCTGAAGCCGTAGAGCACCCAGAGGATCGTGACGATCCCGAGGCTGATGAAGCTCATCATCAGCATGTTGAGGCTGCTCTTGACGCGGACCATGCCTCCGTAGAAGAAGGCGAGTCCCGGGGTCATCAGCATGACCAGGGCGGAGCAGATGAGCATGAACCCGGTGTTCGCGGCAGACAGCGTCGGGGCGTCTGCAGCGAGGGTCGTGATGGCTGATGCCATCGGCGTCTCCTCGTCGTCGGTACGTTCGCGTGCGGGCGATCGTGAAAGCCTGAGCGGCGGCAGAAGGAACTGGCCGGTTATTGGCCATGAGATTCGCGCAGGCCGGTTTCCGGCGGCGCCGCCCGATGTTTCGCGCCCGTGACGAAGAGGTCCGTGCTGTTACGCGGCGATGAACACCGCGGCGATCGATTGGGCAACCACGACGGCGGGCGACCGCCTCCGCGAGGCGGCGGCGGAGCGGCCGCGAAGAACAGCCGGCCGCGGCAGCACCCGGGCGTCCTGGCTGGGGGAGCCTGATCGGGCTTCTCGGGGTGACTGCCGCGGCCGGGGCCTCGGGAACGGCCTTACAGGGCCGTCAGACGGCCTCCGCGGCTTCGGGGAGCCGGGAGGCGAGGTGATCGGTGAGCCGGACCACCTCGGCGACGTCGCCGTATTCACGGGCGGCGCTGTCCACGGTCTTGCGCAGGCGGGTGTTCACCCGTTCGGAGCGAACCTTTCCCGCCACGTCGAGGGCCCGGCCGACGAGGGAGGCAGCCTGCTCGGGCTCGCGCTGGAGCAGGTGGACGGTGGCCATGCCGATGAGGTTCAGGGCGTAGGAACGCTGGTGCTCCTGGTCCTTCTCGAAGAGCTCGACGGCCCGCTCCATGACGGGTTCGGCGAGGGACGCGTACATGGGGCTGCGCCCGGCGACGTAGGCCAGGTCCCGGTACGAGTGGGAGTTCTCGCCGTTCAGCTCGGCCTCGGAGAAGAAGCGGATCCAGTCCGGCTCCGGCTCGTCGGCGAAGCCGACGTCGGAGAAGGTGTCCTCGGCCATCCGCACGGCCCGCTTGCAGCGGCTGGGCTGGCCCATGTTGGCGTAGGCGCGGGCCTCCATCGCATACAGCATGGCCTGGGTCCGCGGGCCGGCGCAGTCGCGGCTGCCGTACTGCGCGAGGTGGACGAGTTCGAGGGCGTCCTCGGGCCGGCCCAGGTGGATCATCTGGCGGCTCATCCCGGAGAGGATGTAGGAGCCGAGCGGCTTGTCCCCGGCCTCCTTGGCGGCGTGCAGCGCGAGGACGAAGTACTTCTGCGCGGTGGGGTGCAGGCCGATGTCGTAGCTCATCCAGCCGGCCAGTTCGGCCAGTTCCGCGGCGACCTTGAAGAGCCGCTTCATGACGGGGGCGGGGTGGTTCTCCTGGAGCAGGTCGGTGACCTCGTGGAGCTGGCCCACGACGGCCTTGCGGCGCAGGCCGCCCCCGCACTGGGCGTCCCACTGGCGGAACATCACGGTGGTGGCGTCGAGGAGGTCGAGTTCCGGTTCGGAGAGCCGGGGCGGGCGGTGGCCGCCGAGGGCCCCCGTCGGCCCCGCCCCGCGCGGTCCCGGGTCGGCGGCCGGGGCGGGAACGAGCCAGCGCTGCATGGGCTCGATGAGGGCGGGGCCGGCGGAGAGGGCGAGGGAGGTCCCGAGGAAGCCGCGGCGGGCCAGCATCAGGTCGCTGCGGGAGAACTCGCCGAGGAGCTCGACGGTCTGCGGGCCGGCCCAGGGCAGGTCGACCCCGGAGACGGAGGGGGTCTGGTGGGCGGTGCGCAGGCCGAGCTGTTCGATGGCGACGACGGAGCCGAAACGCTCGGAGAACAGCTCGGACAGGATGCGCGGGACGGGCTCACGGGGCTGTTCGCCGTCCAGCCAGCGGCGCACCCGGGAGGTGTCGGTGCTGATGTGGTGGGCGCCCATCTGCCGGGCCCTGCGGTTGACCTGCCGGGCGAGCTCGCCCTTCGACCATCCGCTGCGGACGAACCACGAGGTCAGCTGGTCGTTGCGCGCAGCAGCATCCTCGATCGTTCCGCTTGCGCCGTTGCCGCTCACTGGAACGCCCCCATCCGCTCAGCCTCTTCCATACGAAACCCTGGCCGGTAGGCCCAGCGTCACCACGGACCTTCACAGGTCCTTCACGCATTGCCTCCGGCATACCCACGCACGGGCCCGCCTCAGGGTTCGTGTACCGAAAGTAATCCTACGATCACCCCTGCGGCGAGGTTGTTTCCAGAAACGCCACCATTCGCCACCCCTTCGAATGAACCCGCCACCGGCCAGGCGCGATTCACTTGACACCAAGGTGAAACGGACCGGTTGGACTGGAGTGCGCTTGGGGCGCGCGCGGCGAGGAGTGCGCCGGGCAGCAACGGCGGGCACTCCCCGGCGACCCCGCGGCCGACCGCCGTGCGGCCCCGGCGGCGGACTCCGCCGACGTCCTCACCAAGGCGTCGTAACCACCGGCGCGTCCGACCCGTTGGAGGGGGCATGGGCATGGGCTTCACGATCGGCGGCAGCCGCGGTACCAGGGAGTTCCGTTCCGGCACCCGGCGCCGCGGCCGGACCTCGGAGTGCACGGCGGTGGCGGAGTACACCGGGCTGTGGGGCTGGGACGTGGTCCCCGGGGCCCGCGCCGCGGCCCCCTCGCGCGACTGCTCCTGCGGGGACGCCCGGTGCGCCGCGCCCGGCGCGCACCCCGTGGCCTTCGCCCCGACGGTCCCGGCCGGAGCCACCCTCGACGAGGTCACCGAGGCCTGGGGCCGCTACCCGGGCGCCGCGGTCCTGCTCCCGGTGGGCCGCGCCTTCGACGTCATCGAGGTCTCCGAGGAGGCCGGGCGGCGCGCACTGGTGCGACTGGAGCGGATGGGGCTGCCGCTCGGCCCCGTCATCGTCACCGCGGACGGCCGGGCGCAGTTCTTCGTGGCTCCCGGCGCGGCGGCGGAGCTGCCGCAGCTGCTGTACCGGATGGGCTGGGACGACGCCGATCTGGACCTGCGCGCCCTGGGGCCGGGAACCTTCGTGACGGCCCCGCCCCCGGACCGGTCCGGGCTCGGCCAGGTCGGCTGGCTGCGGCCGCCCGCGCTCGACTCCGCCGGGGGTCCGCCGCAGGCCCGGCTGCTGCTGGGCACCCTGGCGTACATCTGCCACCGTTTCCGTCGCTGAGCGGTGCACACGCCGGTGCCCCCGCGTTCCGTTCGGAAGGCGGGGGCACCGGCGTGTGCGCGGGCCGTGCTCAGTCGCCGATCAGGGCGTCCACGAACGCCTCGGGCTCGAACGGGGCCAGGTCGTCGGCGCCCTCCCCGAGTCCGATGAGCTTGACCGGGACGCCCAGCTCGCGCTGGACGGCGACGACGATGCCGCCCTTGGCCGTGCCGTCGAGCTTGGTCAGCACGATGCCGGTGATGTCCACGACCTCGGCGAAGACGCGCGCCTGGGCCAGGCCGTTCTGCCCGGTGGTGGCGTCCAGGACCAGCAGGATCTCGTCCAGCGGGCCGTGCTTCTCGACGACGCGCTTGACCTTTCCGAGCTCGTCCATGAGGCCGGTCTTGGTGTGCAGGCGGCCGGCGGTGTCGATGAGCACGACGTCGGCGCCCTCGGCGATGCCCTCCTTGACCGCGTCGTAGGCGATCGAGGCCGGGTCGCCGCCCTCGGGGCCGCGCACGGTGCGGGCGCCGACGCGCTCGCCCCACGTCTGCAGCTGGTCGGCGGCGGCGGCGCGGAAGGTGTCGGCCGCCCCGAGCACCACGCTGCGGCCGTCGGCGACGAGCACCCGCGCCAGCTTGCCGGTGGTTGTGGTCTTGCCGGTGCCGTTGACGCCGACGACCATGATCACGCCGGGGGTGTCCTCGCCGCTCTCCGTCTTCACGGCGCGGTCGAAGTCGGTGCCGACCAGGGTCAGCAGCTCCTCCTTGAGCAGGGTGCGCAGGTCCGCCGGGGTACGGGTGCCGAGGACCTTGACCCGCTCCCGGAGGCGCTCGACGAGCTCCTGGGTCGGCACGACGCCGACATCGGCGATGAGGAGGGTCTCCTCGATCTCCTCCCAGGTGTCCTCGTCGAGGTGCTCGCGCGAGAGCAGCGTGAGCAGCCCCTTGCCGAGGGAGTTCTGCGACCGGGCGAGGCGGGCGCGCAGCCGGACCAGGCGGCCGGCGGTGGGCTCGGGCACCTCGATCTCGGGGGCGGCCGGGACCTCGGGCTCGATGACGACGGGCGCCGCGGCGGGAGCCTCGGCCTCCGGGAGTCCGACCTCCTCGATCGTGCGGCGCGGCTCTTCCGCCGTCTCTACGGCGTCCTCCCCCACCTGCGGCTCGGCAGGCGGGGCAGTGATGGTCGGCGTACTCGGCGGTGCCGGGGGCGGCAGCTGCTTCTTCTTGCGGCTGCTGACCACGAGCCCGCTGATCGCACCGACCGCGACCAGGGCGATGACTACAGCAAGGATGAGGATGTCCATAACCCCACCAGTATCGGCTACGGCCACCCCGGAGCCGCTGAACCCGGGCGTTCGGACCGGGACGTGAGCCTGTGGATCGGCGTCTTCGGCGTGGACGTGCCGCGCCGGCTGTACGCCGTACCGCCGCGCACGGCGCCCGCCGGGCCGGCTCCCGCGCCGGAGCAGGAGCCCGAGCTCGCCGGACCACTGTCCAACTGACGTCGCGTCAGCTAACGTCCCCCTTCGCCAGCCCACCCCATCCGGCGAAGGGGGACTTCTCCATGCCCATCACCGTGGCCCGGTTCAATCTCGTCGACCCCGGCGGCACCCCCGAGTCCCTCTCCGCCCGCTACAAGGCGGCACTGGAGATGGCGCGCTACGCCGACGGCCGGGGGATCGACACCGTCCAGACCGAGGAGCACCACGGCACGGACAACAACTGGCTGCCCTCCCCCTTCGCCTTCGCGGGCGCGGTCTTCGGCGCGACCCGCCGGATCACCGTCACCGTCTCGGCGATCATCGGTCCGCTGTACGACCCGCTGAAGGTCGCCGAGGACATCGCCGTCCTCGACCTGCTGAGCGGCGGGCGCCTGGTCACGGTCGCGGGGATCGGCTACCGGCCCGAGGAGTACGAGCAGCACGGCGTGGAGTGGGGCCGGCGCGGCCGGCTCCAGGACGAGCTGCTGGAGACCCTGCTGAAGGCGTGGACCGGCGAGCCCTTCGAGTTCCGCGGCCGCACGGTACGGGTCACCCCGACGCCCTTCACCCGGCCGCACCCGCTGCTGCTGGTGGGTGGCAGCTCCGAGGCGGCAGCGCGCCGCGCCGCCCGGCTCGGGCTGCCCTTCTTCCCCAGCGCGCACCTGCCGGAGCTGGAGGCGTACTACACGGCGCGGCTGGCGGAGTACGGCACGGAGGGCTTCTGCATGATGCCCGCGGCCGAGACCCCCCTGCTGCACATCGCGGAGGACCCCGACCGGGTCTGGGCGCAGTACGGGGAGCACTTCCTGCACGAGGCGGGGATGTACGCGTCCTGGCAGTCCAAGGACATCCGCAGCGCCGTACGGTCGGCCGCGCGGTCGGTGGCGGAGCTGCGCGCGGAGGGCGTCTACCGGGTCCTCACTCCGGACGAGGCGGTCGCGTACGGGCGGAGGGCCGGCGAGGCGGGGAACCTGGTGCTGCACCCGCTGTGCGGCGGGATGCCGCTGGACGAGGGCTGGCGCAGCCTGCACCTGCTGTGCGAACAGGTACTGCCCCGGCTCAAGGGCTGAGCCGGGGCAGTACCGAGGAGAAGGGGTGGTGGCGGGGAGGGGTTACCCCATCTCCTCCAGCGCCTTGCCCTTGGTCTCCGGCACCCACTTGAGGACGAACGGGATCGAGAGCAGTGCGAAGACGGTGTAGATCACGTATGCGCCGGACAGGCTCCAGTCCGAGAGGGACGGGAACGAGACGGTGATGACCCAGTTGGCGATCCACTGTGCCGAGGCGGCGACGCCGAGCGCCGCGGCACGGATGCGGTTCGGGAACATCTCGCCGAGCAGCACCCAGACCACCACGCCCCAGGACAGGGCGAAGAAGAGCACGAAGGTGTGCGCGGCGACCAGGGCCACCGCGGCCTGGGCGTCGGGCATGGTGATGTCGTCGCCGGTGCCGGAGGTGAAGGAGAACGCCCACGCGCACAGGCCGAGGGAGACGGCCATGCCCGCCGAGCCGATGAGGGCGAGCGGCTTGCGGCCGATCCGGTCGACGAAGATCATCGCGATCACCGTGCCGACGATGTTGATGATCGACGTGGTGAAGGAGTAGAGGAACGAGCTGGACGGGTCGATGCCGACGGACTGCCACAGCGAGGAGCTGTAGTAGAAGATCACGTTGATGCCGACGAGCTGCTGGAAGACCGAGAGGCCGATACCGATCCAGACGATCGGCAGGAAGCCGAAGCGGCCGCCGAGCAGGTCCTTGAAGGTGGACTTGTGCTCGGAGTGCATCGCGTGCTCGATATCGCGGACGCGCCCGTCCAGGTCGACCTTGGAGCCCTCGACCTCGGCCAGCACCTTCTTGGCCTCGTCGGTGCGGCCGACGGAGACCAGGAAGCGCGGGGACTCCGGGATGACGAAGGACAGCAGCCCGTAGAGGACGGCCGGGACGACCATGACGCCCAGCATCCACTGCCAGGCCTCCAGGCCGCCGATCTCGCCGCGCTGGTCGCCGTCGGCGAGGTTGAGGATGCCCCAGTTGACGAGCTGGGAGACGGCGATGCCGATGACGATGGCGGCCTGCTGGAAGGAGGCGAGCCGGCCGCGGTAGGCGGGCGGGGACACCTCGGCGATGTAGGCGGGGCCGATGACGGAGGCCATGCCGATGCCGAAGCCGCCGATCACGCGCCACATGGCGAGGTCCCAGAGGGCGAACGGCAGCGCCGAACCGATGGCGCTGGCGGTGAAGAGGACGGCCGCGATCTGCATGCAGCGGATGCGGCCGATCCGGTCGGCCAGCCGGCCCGCGGTGGCGGCGCCGATGGCGCAGCCGATCAGCGCGGCGGCGATCACCTGGGCGAGTGCCTCGGAGCCGACGTGGAACCGCTCGCGGATCGCGACGACGGCTCCGTTGATGACGGAGCTGTCGTACCCGAAGAGGAAGCCGCCCATGGCAGCGGCCGCCGTGATGAAGATGACGTGGCCGAGGTGGTCGGGCTGGGGCGAGGCTCCGCCGCCGGGCGCCGAGGCCCGCGATGTGCTGCTGGTCAAGGTGTGCTCCGTGGGGTTTCGTCCGTCTTCACAGTGGCGCACAGTTCAAGATCGGGCACCACTCGAAGCCGGGAGACAGCGGAGCGAGCCTATGCGTTCAGTTTCTGAAGTCAAGACCTGACGCGAAGGTCACATACCGCAGAGTCGGGCACCTTTGAATTCACTTCTTGAATTTATGCGCTCAGCGGAGACGTTGGCTGATGACCTTCGATACCCCGTCGCCCTGCATGGAAACGCCATAGAGGGCGTCCGCGACCTCCATGGTCCGCTTCTGGTGCGTGATCACGATCAGCTGCGAACTCTCCTGGAGCTCCTCCATGATCCGGATCAGCCGCTGCAGGTTGGTGTCGTCGAGCGCGGCCTCGACCTCGTCCATCACGTAGAACGGGCTGGGGCGCGCCTTGAAGATGGACACCAGCATGGCCACGGCGGTCAGCGAGCGCTCGCCGCCCGACAGCAGCGACAGCCGCTTGACCTTCTTGCCCGGCGGGCGGGCTTCGACGTCGACGCCGGTGGTCAGCATGTTGTCCGGGTCGGTCAGGACCAGCCGGCCCTCGCCGCCGGGGAACAGGCGCGCGAAGACACCCTCGAACTCCCGGGCCGTGTCCCGGTACGCCTCGGTGAACACCTGCTCGACGCGCTGGTCGACCTCCTTCACCACTTGAAGGAGATCGGCCCGGGTCTTGCGGAGGTCCTCCAGCTGCTCGCTGAGGAACTTGTGGCGCTCTTCGAGCGCTGCGAACTCCTCCAGGGCGAGCGGATTGACCTTCCCGAGCTGCTGGTAGGCCCGTTCGGCCGCCTTGAACCGCTTCTCCTGCTGCGCCCGTACGAAGGGCCCGGGCCGGTTGCGCGGGTGCTCGGGGTCCTGCGGCAGCTCCTCGCCGTCGGCCGGCGGGGACGGCGGCACCGGCTGCTCCGGCCCGTACTCGGCGACGAGCGCACGGGGCTCCATGCCGAACTCCTCCAGGGCCCTGGCCTCCAGGGCCTCGATGCGCAGCCGCTGTTCGGCGCCGAGCACCTCGCCGCGGTGGACGGAGTCGGTGAGCTTGTCGAGCTCCCCCTTCAGGTCGCGGCCGCTGTTGCGCGCGTCGGCGAGCTCGCGCTCGCGCAGCCCCTTGGCCCGTTCGGCCAGGATGCGTTCCTCGTCGGCCCGAAGGAGGGAGACCTCCACGTGGGCCAGGAGCTGGCGGGACCCGTCGGCCACCGCGCGGGCCACGTCCGCCTCGTGGCGCCGACGTGTCCGGCGGCGTTCGGCGCGGGCCCGGGCCTCGCGTTCCGCCCGGGCCGCCCGGTCGAGGGAATCCGCTCGTCCGGCCAGCCCCTTGACCCGCTCCTCGTGGGTCCGCAGCTGGAGCCGGGCCTCCATCTCGGTCTGGCGGGCGTTGGCCCCGTCGGCCGCGAGCCGGTCGCGGCGCGAACTGTCCGGCTCCTCCTCCACCGGCATCTCCTCGGCGGTGGCGAGCCGCTCCGCGCACTCCTCGACCTCGGCCAGCGCCTGCTCCAGGGCCTCCTGGGCCCTGGCCGCGGCGGCGGCGGCGCGCTCGGCCTCGCCGACGGCCCCCTTCGCCTGTCCGGCGAGCCGGCCGAGCTGCTGGGCGACCCCGGCCCGGGCCTGCTCCGCGGCGCGCCGGCGCTCGGCGAGTTCCTCCACCAGGGCGGCCGCGTCCTGCCGGCGGGCCTGTGCGGTCCCCTGCGCCTGCGCGAGCTCCTCGCACCGCGCACCGAGCCGGGTCAGCTCCGCCGCGGCCTCGTCGACGGCGGCCTGCACCTCGATCAGGCTGGGCGCCCCGGCGGATCCGCCGTGCGCGAGGTGTGCGCCGAGGACATCGCCCCCGACGGTCACGGCCACCGCGTCGGGGCGCCGCGCGACGAGCGCCTCTGCCTCGTCGAGGGTGGCGACGACGACGTGGTCGCGCAGCACCCACGCCAGGGCCCGGAGCACCTCGCCGTCCCCGGCCACCAGCGCGACGACGGGCACGGGCAGGGCCATCCCGTCCGAAGCGGGGGCCGGGTGGGGCACGCCTCCCCCGGCCGGCACGGACACCCGCTCGCCACCGCCGCCGACGGAGGTCCCGGAGACAAGCCCAGCGTCCCACCCCTCGGCGACGGCGTCTGCCGGAGCGATGCCGGGTTCGGCACACGGACCGGGTGCTGCCGGTCCGCCCGCAGGCCGGGCCCGCCAGTCAGCGCCGGCGTCCGGCGCGAGCCCGGACGCCGGCTCGGCACCCCGGCCCGGCTGGGCCCCGTCCGCCGGAGCGGCGTCAGCGCCGAGCCCCTGACCCGGCAGCGCGACCGATCCGCCCGCGTCCGGGGCGTGACCTGCGCCGGCGGCGTCCGGCGCGGACGCCGGCTCCGGCGCCGGGTGCACCGGAACGGCTCCCGGCTCGGAACCCTGCCTCGGCAGGACAGCCGAACCGCACGCACCCCCGCCCGACAGGGCAGCCGGCGGGGTGATCAGGAGCGTTGCCCGGCCGGCGTCCGCTTCGCGCAGGTGGCGGATGGCGTCGGCCGCCGCCGCCGGGGAAGACACCGCCAGCGCGTCCGCCGCCGAGCCCAGGCCGGCGGCCACGGCGGCTTCGTAGCCGGGGGTCACCGACAGCCGTTCCGCCGCCGGTCCGAGCACACCGGCCAGCCGTTCGCGGGCCGCGAGCAGCGCTCCCGTACCGTCCTTGCGGCGCAGCCCCATCGCCAGCGCGTCCCTGCGGGCCGACACCGCCGCCCGCGCGCGCTCCGCCGCCGCCAGCTCCTCCCGCGCGGCACCGAGGCCGGCTTCGGCCTCCTTCAGCTCCACCCGCGCGGCCTCGTGGTCCGTCTCCGCCGACGGGTCGTCGAACCCGCCGACCTCCTCCGCCAGTGCCTCGTACTCGGCCTGCGCGGCCTCGGCCCGGGTCCGCGCCTCGTCCCGCGCCAGGGCGAGCCGGTCGATCTCCGCCTGGGCCGCACCTGCGCGGGAGCGGGCCGCGCCGAGCCGGCCCGTCAGCCGGGCCAGTCCCTCGCGCCGGTCGGCGATGGCCCGCGCGGCGTCCCGCAGCCTCCGTTCCTCCTCGGCCAGTTCCCGCTCCAGCTCCGCGCGGTGCCCGGTGGTGTCCTCCAGGGCGCGGGAGGCCGCCTCCAGGGCGGCCGTCAGCTCGGCCTCCTGCTCGCGGATCCGCTCGGCCTCCCGCTCCATGTCCTCGGGGTCGCGGCCCCGGCGCTCCTCCTCGACGGGGGCCGTCGCGCTCTTGACCCGCGCGTCCGCCAGGGAGGCTGTGCCCCGTACCCGCTCGGCGAGCTGCGACAGCTCGTACCAGGTCTGCTGCGCCCGCTGGAGCCGCGGCGCGAGTTCCCGTACCGCTTCCTCCAGCTCGGCCTCGCGCCGCAGCGCGGCGGCGAGCTGGGCCTCGGCGGCCTCCTTGCGTTCCTTCAGCGCGGCCTCGTCGGCGATCTCCGTGTCGAGCGCACGCCGCAAAACGACCAGGTCGTCGGCGAGCAGGCGCAGCCGGGCGTCGCGCAGGTCGGCCTGGATCACGGCCGCCCGCCGGGCGACCGCGGCCTGCCGGCCCAGGGGCTTGAGCTGCCGGCGCAGTTCGTCGCCGAGGTCCTGCACGCGGGCGAGGTTGGCCTGCATCGCGTCGAGCTTCCGCAGCGCCTTCTCCTTGCGCTTGCGGTGCTTCAGGACGCCGGCGGCCTCCTCGATGAAGGCGCGGCGGCCCATGGGGTCGGCGTGCAGGACGGAGTCCAGCTGGCCCTGCCCGACGATGACGTGCATCTCACGGCCGATGCCGGAGTCGGAGAGCAGTTCCTGGATGTCGAGCAGCCGGCAGGTGTCACCGTTGATCTGGTACTCGCTGCTGCCGCCGCGGAACATGATCCTGGTGATGGTGACTTCGGCGTAGTCGATGGGCAGCGCGCCGTCGGCGTTGTCGATGGTCAGGGAGACCTCGGCGCGCCCGAGCGGCGGGCGTCCGGTGGTCCCGGCGAAGATGACGTCTTCCATCTTCCCGCCGCGCAGGGACTTGGCCCCTTGTTCGCCCATGACCCAGGACAGCGCGTCGACGACGTTGGACTTGCCCGAGCCGTTGGGACCCACGACGCAGGTGATGCCGGGTTCGAAGCGCAGGGTGGTGGCGGAGGCGAAGGACTTGAAGCCACGCAGGGTCAGGGACTTGAGGTGCACGCCGCCGGACTCTACCTTTCACGTTCGGTTTCACCCGTGAAGGTGCAGGGCACGAGTGACGTCAAAGGCATCAAGCACCCCACCCGGCCCTGGGGCCCCTGATGCGGAGTCCAAAGAAAGAAGGGACGCCGGAGCGTCCCTTGCAGATCATGCGGTGCTGGATTCGAGCGACGAGTGAGCGCGTGATCAGGTGAGCGCAGGCTCCGCCTGGGGTACGTCGATGTCGATGCTGTCCAGCAGCGAGTCTCCGTCGTGCTGAGCGGCGGCCGCGTTCAGCGCGTCATTTTCGGACTGAATCCGTACGAGCTCGGACTCGAGGTCCTGGACGCGCTGCTGAAGCCGTCGCATCTCGGCGAGGAGTCGCGGATCGGAACCGCCGACGTAACCGAGAAGCGCCTTTGCCATGATGGATGGTCCTCCACACTGAGTGACCGACCGAAGCGGTGTGGGTCGTGAGGGAATCGCACCCGCGGATGTCCGGCAGCGACTGTCAGTCACTGCGCTTACTACTGCCAGCACTGCCAAACAGCTCAGGTGCGCGGGGCTTCCAGCGTCTCACCAAAAAGTTTGACGGTCAACACGATCACGCCCCGTATCGGCGGGCACCCCGGCCCCCGCGAGGGGCGTGGAGATCATCCTCATCTCCGAGCCTTCCACGAATCGTCCGCGGCGGCAACGCGTCGGCGACGAATGCCCAGTTCCGACCGGGTCCGGGCGATCAGAGATGTGATGAGTCCATGATCAGTCGATCGCTCACCGCATCCCGAACCCCTCGTAGCCACCGCGCGGTGTCCCCCAGATCTCTGTCACCCCGTCCACCCGGCCGGGCGTGTCGGCGGACCGCAGCCAGTCGAGCAGCCGGTGGCAATTCTCACGTTGACCTTCGGCGACCACCTGTACTCGCCCGTCGTCGAGGTTGAGCGCGAAGCCGACCACCCCGCCGATCTCCAAGGCGTTCTCCCTGGTGAACCAGCGGAAGCCCACTCCCTGCACACGGCCGCGCACCCAGGCGGTCAGACGGACGTCTTCGTTCATGCGTGAACGCTAACCGGGCGGCCACTTTCCGGTCACATCGCCCCAGGGCCCCATGGCGTACAGTCGCCGCACCAATGAACTCACCCATTTTGGGTGGGTTAGGGATGATCTTGATCCGGTCAGGAAGGCACGACACCGATGGGACGTCACCGACTCCCCGCCCCGCCGCGCCGCGGCGGCTCGCACGGCACCGCCCTGCGCACCGGCCTGCTCGGGGTCTCGGTGGCCGTCGCCCTCGGCACCGCGGCCCTCACCACCGGCATGGTGCCGGTCGGCGATTCGTTCCCCTATGTGGGCGTCAGCGCTACGGACACGACCGCCGCCACGGCCCGGGCCAAGGCCAAGCCCGGCCCCGACGATTCCGTCCTCCAGAAGCAGGGCGGCCTCGCGAGCCTGTCTGGCCGCGGCTCCGCCACGACCGGTACGCCGAGCGCCTCCGCGACCCCGCCGGCCTCGCCGACCCCGTCGGTTGCGCCGACCCCGCCGGCCTCGCCCACCCCGTCGGGCTCCCCCGCGCCGTCGGCTTCGCCGACCCCCTCCGCGCCGCCCGCCCCGCCGAAGGCGAAGCCGAAGCCGAAGCCGAGCACCGAGCGCCCGGTCCCGGCCGCACCCTCCCCCTCCCCCTCCCCCTCCCCCGAGGTCCCGGAGAAGACCCGGCCCCCGGCCCCGTCCACGCCGGCTCCCACCGCCACGGCGACCCGGCCGAGCCTGGACGGCCACTCCGCGCAGGAGGCGGCCGTGGTCACCCTGGTGAACCAGGAGCGCGCCCGGGCGGGCTGCGGCCCGATCCGCGCCAACCCGCCGCTGGCCGCGCTGGCCGGCGCCTTCAGCAAGGACATGGCCACCCGCGGCTTCTTCGGCCACGACGACCCCGACGGCAACACCCCCTGGGACCGCGCCGCGAGGGCCGGCCTCTCGGGCCTCGGCGGCGAGAACATCGCCCGCGGCCAGGGCGACGCCGGGTCCGTGATGAAGGCCTGGATGAACAGTCCCGGCCACAAGGCGAACATCCTCCACTGCGAGTTCCGCACCCTGGGCGTCGGCGCCCACTTCGCCGCTGGCGGCCCCTGGTGGACCCAGGACTTCGGCTTCTGACGTCCCCGCAGGTCAGAGCGTTGACCGCGCACAGGCCGCAGCGCTCAACGCCCGGAAGGGGCCGGGTCACCAGACCCGGCCCCTTCTTCGGCTTCCGGCATCGCCCTGCGGGCGATGCCGCGATACCGGCCAGACCCCCGGGGGATCAGACCGCTGCGGTCGCCAGGGCGGCGCGGCCCGCGACGATGACGCGGGTGTGCTCCGCGACGCGGCGGCCGAGGTGCTCCGCCGTCGCGATGTCGGCCTTGTGGACCGCGTCCGCACCCTCGTCGGAGTTGGACTGGGCGGCGGCGCCGGAGAAGAAGCCGAGGCGGTTGAGGTCGTTCTCGGAGGCCGTGCTGGAGTTCCAGCCCGGCTTCAGCCCCAGGTTGACCCAGTTCATGCCGTGCTGCGCGGCCAGGACCTGGAAGAACTGCAGCGTGTGCAGCTTGTCGCCGCTCTTCGAGGCGGAGTTGGTGAAGCCGGCCGCGACCTTGTCCTGCCAGGCGTCGCCGAACCAGCGCTTCGAGGAGGCCTCGGCGAAGACGTGGAAGGCGCCCGAGGCGGTGCCCATGTACGTCGGGGAGCCGAAGACGATCGCGTCGGAGGCGTCGAGCAGCTCCCACTGGGCGTCGTCGATCTCGTCGACCTTGATCAGGTGGACGGTCGCCCCGGCGTCCACGGCGCCGCTGCGGACGGCCTCGGCGACGACGGCGGTGTGGCCGTAGCCGGAGTGGTAGGCGATCGAGACGACGGGGCTGTGCGTGATACCGGACAAGGCTGATCTCTCCCTCGGGAAGACTCCCGCCGCAGCACGGAGCGTGGTGCGACGAGGAAAAGAGAACCACTAACTTTTCGAAAGCGCAAGCTTCGAGTTAGCGCTGCCTCGGAGTACGCTTGTCCTATGGAGACACCCGTCTGTACCGATGCCTGCGATTCCGAGCAGCCGTTCGACGTCTTCGCGCGCGCCTGCCCGTCCCGCGAGACGCTGGAGCACGTCACCGGCCGCTGGGGCAGCCTCACGGTGGGCGCCCTGCGCGAGGGCCCGTGCCGGTTCAACGAGCTGCGCCGCCGGGTGGAGGGCGTGAGCGAGAAGATGCTCTCCCAGACCCTGCACGCGCTGGAGCGCGACGGCATCGTCAACCGTGAGGCGCAGCCGACCAACCCGCCGCGCGTCGACTACGAACTGACCCCGCTCGGCGTCGAGGTCGCGGACCGGCTCCTCGCGCTGATCCATTACCTGGAGGGGAACATGTCGGCGGTCCTGACCGCCCGGGAGACCTACGACGGCACGCGCGGCGGCCGCTGACAGCGCGGGCAGAAGTAGCTCGACCTGTTCATCCAAGGCCGGCGCCGCATCGGCGTGCCACAGCGCCGGCAGGGCTCGTCCTCGCGCCCGTACGCGTCGAGCGACCGGTCGAAGTATCCCGACTCCCCGTTCACGTTGACGTACAGGCTGTCGAAGCTCGTGCCGCCCACGGCGAGGGCCGCGTTCATGACGTCCCGGACATGGCCGAGGAGTTCCGCGCTCCGGGGACGCGTGAGGTTGCCCGTGGGGCGCTCGTAGTGCAGCTTGGCGCGCCACAGGGCCTCGTCGGCGTAGATGTTGCCGACCCCGCTGATCAGGGACTGGTCGAGCAGCGCCCGCTTGACGGTGGTCCGCTTGGCGCGCAGCGCCAGGTGGTAGGCCGCCTCGTCGAACAGCGGGTCCAGGGGGTCCCGTGCGATGTGCGCGATGACGTCGGGCAGTCCTTCGGCGCTGCCGGCCACGGTCTCGTGCAGCGAGAGCCCGCCGAAGGTCCGCTGGTCCACGAAGCGCAGCTCCGTCCCGGCGTCGTCCCCGAAGCGCACCCGGATCCGCAGGTGCTTCTCGTCGGGGGCGTCCTCGGGCTGCACGAGCAGCTGCCCGCTCATGCCCAGGTGCCCGAGCACCGACAGGTCCCGTCCCGCCACGGGCAGCCACAGGTACTTCCCGCGCCGCTGCGGCACCCCGAGGGTCTCTCCCCGCAGCCGTGCCGCGAAGTCGGCCCCGCCGCCCGGATGGCGCCTCACCGCACGCGGGTGCAGGACCTCGACGGCCTCGACGGTCCGTCCGGCGACCCAGCGCTCCAGCCCCCGCCGTACGACTTCGACTTCGGGCAGCTCGGGCACGGGGTACCTCCGTGGGGTGCGGATCTGGGCGTTGCCGCGAGCGTACCGGCCGCCCGGAAACGGCATCGCCCGCCCCTGCGGTGCAGGGGCGGGCGAAGGGATACCGAAGGAAGGTCAGGCGTCCGGCGCCGATTCGGCGGGCGTCGGCACCCCGCCGTCCACGGCCTCGGCCGAAGCCGGGACCTCTGCCGGAGCGGCCGCCGCTGCCGCCGCCGCCGCGGTCCGCTCGTCCGCCGCGGCGCGGATCCCGCGCCATGCGGACTCCGCGGCCTGCTGTTCCGCTTCCTTCTTGCTGCGGCCGGTGCCGGTGCCGTACGAGACACCACCGACGCGGGCGGCAGCAGTGAAGGTCTTCTCGTGGTCCGGACCGGTCTCGGTGACCAGGTATTCCGGTACGCCAAGACCTTCGGCCGCCGTGAGCTCCTGGAGACTGGTCTTCCAGTCCAGGCCGGCCCCGAGGTTCGAGGACTTCTCGATGAGCGGGTCGAAGAGCCGGTGGACCAGCTCCGAGGCCGCGTCGAGGCCCTGGTCGAGGTAGACCGCACCGATCACCGCTTCAAGGGTGTCGGCGAGGATGGAGGCCTTGTCCCGGCCGCCCGTGCCCTCTTCGCCCCGGCCGAGCCGGATGAAGGAGCCGAGGTCGAGGCCGCGTCCGACCTCCGCCAGTGCGCGCGAGTTGACCACCGCGGCCCGAAGCTTGGCCAGCTGGCCTTCGGGAAGATCGGGGTGGGTCGTGTACAGCGTGTCCGTGACCACCAGGCCCAGCACGGAGTCCCCGAGGAACTCCAGGCGTTCGTTGGTGGGCAGACCGCCGTTCTCGTACGCGTACGAGCGGTGGGTCAGCGCACGCACCAGAAGGGCGGACTCGAGTCGGTACCCGAGCCGCCCTTCCAGAAGCGTGTGGGACGAGGCCGCGTTGTTACTGTCTGCCTGCTTCTCAGCGTTGGACAGCTCAGACATTGCGCCTCTCACCAGCCGCTCAGACCTCGAGGACCTGGCGCTTGTTGTAGGTGCCGCAGCTCGGGCACGCGATGTGCTGGAGCTTCGGCTCCTGGCAACGCTCACACGAAACCAGGGTGGGGACCGCAGCCTTCCACTGCGACCGGCGGTGGCGCGTGTTGCTGCGCGACATCTTCCGCTTCGGAACAGCCACGGCTACTTCTCCTGCTTCTCGGCGGCGCTCTGAACTCCGTCAGACGCAGTGCCGCTCATGTTGTCCTTCTCATCGCCCTGATCGGTGACGAGTCCCTGCAATGCCGCCCAACGGATGTCGACGGCGTCGTGGTGGTGGTCCGGGTCGTCGTTCAGGCCGGCCCCGCATTCAGGGCACAGTCCCAGACAGTCCTCCCGGCACACCGGCTGCATCGGCAGTGCGAGCACCACCGCATCCCGCAGCACGGGTTCGAGGTCGAACAAACCGTCCTCGAGGAAGAGCGTGTCCTCGTCGTCCTCGGCGTCGTCGGCCGGCTCCGCTTTGCCGCGGCCCCGGTCGTCGGCGTCAGGGTACGAGAACATCTCCTGGAAGTCCGCCTTGAGCTCACGCCGGACGGCCTCCAGACACCTTACGCACTCCCCCTCGGCCGACGCACGGACGGTGCCTGTGACAAGCACCCCTTCCATGACCGACTCCAGGCGGAGGTTGAGCTTCACCGGGGCGCCTTCCGGCACCCCGATCACGCCGGCGAGACCGAGGTCCGCCGGTGCGTCGATCTCGCGGGACAGCCGCTGCATGGCACCAGGACGCCGACCCAGCTCGTGCGTGTCGAACACGAGGGGGTTGCGGTGGTCGAGGCGGGTGTTCAGGGCCGTTCCTGCTTTCACAGATCGCTGAAGATCGAAAATGCTGCGTAGATCCCGCACGTACGGGCAGCACGGATCGCGGTGCATACGCGCGACCGAAGAGCCAGGATACCCGGCGCTTCGCTCTGAGCCCAATCCGGCCCTAGCGCCCCTGTTCGTACTGGCGCAGCTGGTCCAGGTTGATCATGCTCGTGTCGAAGAAGCTGGTCTCGTCGAGCGAGGGCTGCTGCGCGTGCTGCGGGTGCTGGGCCTGCGTCGGCTGCTGCGGCTGCTGCTGATATGCGGCGTAGGGATCGGGCTGCTGCGCGTCGTAGTGCGCGGCGTAGGCCGCTCCGGTGGAGCCGCCCGCACCGGCGTACGGGTCCGGCTGCTGCTCGTAGCCCCCGTACGGGTCGTGGTACGCATAGGCGTCCTGCCGCTGGGCGGCGGGCTGCTGGTAGGCGTACGAGTCGTACAGGGGTTCCGGCCGGGCCGGGACCGGCGCCGGCGCGTGCGGGGGCTCCGGCTCCGCCAGGCCCGCCAGGAAGTCCGAGTCGCTCGCCGAGCGGGAGGTCTGGCCCGCGGCCGCGTCCTGGGCCGCCATGTGCACGCCCAGGTCGTCCGTCGGGACCCGGCCGAGCAGCTTCTGGCGGCCGCGCCCCACGGCTTCGAGGGTCTTGGACAGCACTGCCTCGAAGGTCGCGAGCTTGGTGTCCACGTACGCGTCCGCCTGCTGGCGCTGCGTCTCGGGGTCGTGGCTGCGCTCGGGGGCGTCCGCGTCCGGGTAGCCGTCCTCGTCCAGCCCCGGGCCGCGTCCCAGCAGCTTCTCCCGGCCCCGGTCCACCGAGCCGATCGTCTTGGTCAGCACGACCTCGAAGTTCGCGAGCTTGCTGTCGACGTAGTCGTCGGCCTCGGCCCGGATCTCCTCGGCCTCCCGGCGGGCCTCCTCCAGGATCCGGTCCGCCTCGGCCTGGGAGCGCCGCGCGATCTCGGTGTCGGCGATCAGCGAACCGCGCTGGTCGTGGGCGGCACCGATGATCCGCTCCGCCTCCCGGCGGGCGTCCTCGACCATCTGCTCCCGGCCGCCGATGAGCTCCTGAGCCTGGGCGAGCGAGCCGGGGAGCGCCTGGCGGACCTCTTCGAGCTGGGCGAGCAGCTCGGCGCGGTTGATCACGCAGGAGGCCGACATGGGCATGGACCGGGCGCCGCCGACGGCCGCGACGATCTCGTCGAGCTTCTTCTGCACGTCCATGGGGGCTCGCACTCTCTCGGCCTCGGGCGGTTCCTGAGACGGACGGGACGACTGTAAGGCCACCGGGCGGGCGCCCGACACCGCCTGATGCCCTGTCAGCCGGTCAGCGGTTGCGCAGCCGCTCCAGGAGCGCCGCGTGGACGTGCTCCGGCAGCAGGTGGGCGACGTCGCCGCCCCAGGTCGCGACCTCCTTGACCAGCGAGGAGGACAGGAAGCTGTAGGTGGGGATGGTCGGGACGAACAGCGTCTCGACGCCCGACAGGCCCAGGTTCATCTGGGCCATCTGCAGCTCGTAGTCGAAGTCGCTGACCGCGCGCAGGCCCTTGACGATGGCCGGGATGTCCCGCTGCTTGCAGAAGTCGACGAGCAGGCCGTGGAAGGCCTCGACCTTGATGTTGCCGTAGTCGGCCGTCGCCTCGCGGATCAGCTCGACCCGCTCCTCGACGGTGAACAGGCTCTGCTTCGACTTGTTGATCATCACGGCGACGTGCACGACGTCGTACAGCCTGGAGGCGCGTCCGATGATGTCGAGGTGTCCGTTGTGGATGGGATCGAAGGACCCCGGACAGACGGCGCGGCGCAACTGAACTCCCTCGTTCATGAGTCTTCGCTTCGGCTGGCGGCGCGGCCGTACCAAAGGGTGCCCTCGCCGTACTTGCGCGATCGGAGCGGCTCGAAGCCCTCGGGCCACGGGAAGGCGCCGCTCCTGGTGCTGCGCTCCACGGTGACGAGCGCATCGTCCGTGATCCAGCCATTGGACCGGAGTGTGAGGAGGATCTCCCGCAGGTCCGCACTGTCCACGGCGTACGGCGGGTCCAGGAAGACGACGTCGTACGGGTCCCCGGCGGCGCGGGCGGCCACGATCTGCTCGGCCTTGCCGGCGCGGAACTCGGCTCCGGGCAGGCCCAGGGTCCGGATGTTGTCCCGGATCGCCTTGGCGGCCTTGGCGTCGGCCTCGACGAGCAGGGCGTGGGACGCGCCCCGGGAGAGGGCCTCCAGACCGACGGCGCCGGAGCCGCCGTACAGGTCGAGTACCCGGGCTCCTTCGACCCCGTGCAGGGACTCCCAGGTGGAGAAGAGGCCTTCGCGCATCCGGTCCGAGGTCGGCCGGGTGCCGGTGCCGGGGGGCACGGCCAGCCGTCGCCCGCCGGCGCTGCCGGCGATCACGCGGGTCATCTGGGTCCTTCGGTACGGCGGTAGGGGGCGTGCGGCGGGGCTGCCGCGGCACTCCAACGATAGGTCGTGCCGCTCAGCCCTTCTCCAGGTACTGCTCGCGCTCGCTGTCGAGCAGGGCGTCCAGCGCGGTCCGCAGGCCCGGCAGCCGCTCCAGCGCCGGGTCCTCGGCCACGACGCGGGTGGCCTCCTCCCGGGCCTGGGCGATGACCTCCTCGTCCTCGATGACGGCGAGCATGCGCAGCGAGGAGCGCACTCCGGACTGGGCCTGGCCCAGGACGTCGCCCTCGCGGCGCTGTTCCAGGTCGATCCGGGAGAGCTCGAAGCCGTCGAGGGTGGCGGCGACGGCGGCCAGCCGGGCCCGGGCGGGGCTGGCCTCATGCATCTCGCTGACCAGCAGGCACAGGCCGGGGGCAGAGCCTCGGCCGACGCGGCCGCGCAGCTGGTGGAGCTGGGAGACGCCGAACCGGTCCGCGTCCATGATCACCATGACGGTGGAGTTCGGAACGTTCACACCGACCTCGATGACGGTGGTGGCGACCAGCACCTTGACCTCGCCGGCCGCGAACCGGCGCATGACGTCGTCCTTGTCGGCGGGGTCCATCCGGCCGTGCAGCACCTCGACGCTCAACCCGGCCAGTGGTCCGCGGCCGAGCTGCTCGGCGATCTCCAGGACCGCGAGCGGCGGCCGCTTGTCGGCGTCGTCCGCGGCCTGCTTCTTCTTCGGGTCGTCCTCCCCGTCGCCGATGCGCGGGCAGACCACGTACGCCTGGTGGCCCTTCTCCACCTCCTCGCGGACCCGCTCCCAGGCCCGGGCGAGGAAGTGCGGCTTGTCCTTGGCCGGCACCACGTGGGTGGCGATCGGCGAGCGGCCCGCGGGCAGCTGGTCGAGGACGGAGGTCTCCAGGTCGCCGAAGACGGTCATGGCGACGGTGCGCGGGATCGGGGTGGCGGTCATCACCAGCAGGTGCGGGGGCTGCTTGCCCTTGGAGCGCAGTGCGTCGCGCTGCTCCACGCCGAAGCGGTGCTGTTCGTCGACGACGACCAGGCCGAGGTCGTGGAACTGCACCTTGTCCTCGATGAGCGCGTGCGTGCCGATGACGATCCCGGCCTCACCGGTGACCAGGTCGAGCAGGGCCTGGCGGCGCGCGGGCATCCCCATCGACCCGGTGAGCAGCACGACCTTGGTGCCCTGGTCGGATCCGCCGAGCATGCCGCCCTCGGCCAGCTCGCCCATCATCTCGACGACGGAGCGGTGGTGCTGTTGTGCGAGCACCTCGGTGGGCGCGAGCATCGCCGCCTGACCGCCGGAGTCCACGACGGCCAGCATCGCCCGCAGGGCCACCATCGTCTTCCCGCTTCCGACCTCGCCCTGGAGGAGACGGTGCATGGGGTGGCTGGTGGCGAGGTCGTCGAAGATCTCCTTCGACACGGTCCGCTGGCCGTCGGTGAGGGTGAAGGGCAGCTTGGCGTCGAAGGCGTCGAGCAGGCCGCCGGGGGCGGGGCGGCGCGGGACGGCCGGGAGCTGGGCGTCGGCGTGGCGGCGGCGGGCCAGGGCGACCTGGAGGACGAAGGCCTCGTCCCACTTCAGGCGCTGCCGGGCGTCCTCGATGTCGGCCTTGGTGGCCGGCCGGTGGATCTTCAGCAGGGCCTCGGTGAGCGGGACGAGGCCGCGGCCCTCGCGCAGGGCGGGCGGCAGCGGGTCCACGGCCTCCCGGGCGCTGGGCAGCACGGCGTCCACGCACTTGGCGATCTTCCAGGACTCCAGCTTCGCGCAGGCCGGGTAGATCGGGATCAGCTGGTTCGCGAAGGCGGTGGCGGCGTCCCGGTCGGAGGCGTCGCCGCCGAGCGGCTCGTACGCCGGGTGCGCGAGCTGGAGCTTGTGGTTGAACTTGGAGACCTTGCCGGCGAACATCGCGCGGCTGCCGGGGAGCAGTTCCTTGTGCGGTTTGTGTACGCCGGCCCCGAAGAAGACCAGCTGGAGCCGGCCGCTGCCGTCGGTGATGGTCACCTCCAGCCGCTTGCCCCGGCCCCCGTTGAAGGTCAGGACGCGGGCGTCGGCGACCTGGGCGACGACGGTGACGTGCTCGTCGATCTGGTCGGCGAGCTCGGCCAGCGAGGTCAGCTCGCCGCGCTCGGCGTACCGCCTCGGGTAGTGGTGGAGCAGGTCCAGGGCCGTGTGCAGGCCGAGCTGCTCGGCCAGCACCTTGGCGGTGGCGGGACCGAGCGTCTTCTTGAGGTCTTCGTCGAGCGCGGGCACGTGTTCCATTGCACACCATGGCGCTGACAAGCCCGCTATTCCACCCCGATGAGGAGCGGCGCCGAGTACCGGCCGCCCCGGTAGGTGACGGTGTCCACGGCCAGGTGGCCGGACTGGACGTACGCCTCCAGGCGTTCGGCGACGGCGTCCGGCACCTCCGGTCCGAGGACCAGGGTGACGAGTTCGCCGCCGGAGCCCAGCATCCGGTCCAGCACGGCCTCCGCGGTCTCGGGCAGCCCCGCGCCGATCAGGGCGACATCGCCGTCGATGAGGCCGAGCACGTCGCCGGCCTGGCAGATGCCGGCCGAGGTGAAGGACTGGCGTTCGGCGACGGCCAGTTCCCCGTACCGGGTGGCGCCGGCCGCGGCGGTCATGGCCACCACGTCCTCGTCGAAGCTGCCGTCCGGGTCGTGGACGGCGAGGGCTGCCAGGCCCTGGACCGCGGACCGGGTGGGGATCACGGCCACCCGCACGCCCTCGGCGCGGGCCTGTTCGGCCGCGGTGGCCGCGGCGGCACGCAGCTCGGTGCCGCCCGGCAGGAGCACCACCTCGCGGGCGTGGGCGCGGCGGACGGCGTCGAGGAGTTCGGCGGTGGCCGGGACCTCGCCGGGGCGCACGAGCACGGTGGTCGCGCCGGCCTCGGCGCACAGGCCCGCCAGTCCCTCGCCGGGGACCACCGCGACCACGCCCCGCTGGGCGCGTTCGCCGCGGCCCCGGCGGCGCTCGTCGCCGAAGTGCGTGATCCGGATCCGGTACGGCCGCCCGGCGACGACACCCGCCTCCACGGCCGCGCCGGGGTCGTCGACGTGGACGTGGACGTTCCACAGCCCGTCGCCGCCGACCACGACCAGGGAGTCGCCGAGTCCGTCGAGGTGCGCGCGCAGTTCCGCGACCGCCGCCTCGGAGGCCTCCAGCAGGTAGATCACCTCGTACGCGGGGCCGTCCTCGTGCTGCTCGCAGGGGTCCGCGGGCCCCGGCGCCGGGGTCGCGGCCCGGCCCGTGGGCGGTTGGGCGGCCGGCTCCTGGCCGGACAGTGCCTGCCAGAGGGCGCCGAGTACGGCGACCAGCCCGCAGCCGCCGGCGTCGACCACCCCGGCCCGCCCCAGCGCGGCGAGCTGCCCGGGGGTCTCGGCGAGTGCGGCGCGGGCGCCGTCGTAGGCGGCGCGGGCCACGTCGGCCGCGGTGCCCGCCGCCGACGAGGCCGCTTCCGCGGCCCGCGCGGCGGCGCCCGCGACGGTGAGCATGGTGCCCTCCACCGGGTGCGCGACGGCAGCGTAGGCCTCTTCCGCGGCCCGGGTGAGGGCGTGTGCCAGCAGCCCGCCGGGGCCGGTCTGCCGGCCGTCGGGCTCGGCGCCGAGTACGTCGGCCACTCCGCGCAGCAGCTGCGCGAGGATCGTGCCGGAGTTGCCGCGGGCGCCGACGAGCGCGCCGTGCGCCCAGGCCCGTACGGCCTCGGCCAGGGAGGTGGGCTGCGCGGCGCCGGTCACGTCCGCGGTGCCGCTCCCGGCAGCGGCACCGGTCCCGGCACGGGCCCCGGCCCCTGCCCCGGTGGAGCGGGCGGCGTTCTCGAAGGTCTCGGTGAGGGCGCGGTCGGCGGACTCTGCGGTGAGGTAGAGGTTGGTGCCGGTGTCCGCGTCGGCGACCGGGTACACGTTGATCGCGTCGATGTCGTAGCGGGCCCGTCCCAGTGCGGCGAGGGCGAGCGAGCTCCAGGTGCGCACGGCCTCGGCGTCGAGCTCGTCGGCGGGCTGCGGCTGAGCCTCGTGCGGCACCGGGCGTTCCTCCTTGTGCGGGCCAGGGTTCACCGCAGGGTAACGAAGGACCGCGCCCCCGGGGTCCGGACCGCGGAGCGGGGCCGCCGGGCGCCATGGTAGTTTTCTAGGGCGGGCGCAGACGTTGTATGCTGCTCCGGTTGCCCGATGAAAGTCGGGCCTTTTCCCCGGCAAACCACCTCAGATCTCTGAACCGGTGCGCCGGTTTCACTGTAAGTGCATCTGAAGTCTTTGGAGTGACCTGTGGCTGCCAACTGCGACGTTTGCGCCAAGGGGCCGAGCTTCGGCAACAACATCTCCCACTCGCACCGCCGCACCTCGCGTCGCTGGAACCCGAACATCCAGCGCGTCCGTGCCGTGGTCAATGGGACGCCGAAGCGCCTCAACGCCTGCACCTCGTGCATCAAGGCCGGCAAGGTCTCGCGCTGACGCCCGTCGTAGCGCAGCCCCTTCCGGTTGCCAAGAAGGCCGGTCCACCTCTGGTGGACCGGCCTTTTGCCTTGTCCGGGGAATCCCGGGGGTCCGGGCGGGGTCAGCGCTGACGCCAGGCGTGGTCCACGGGGCCGATGCCCCCGCCGAGCGCGAAGCCGGCGGCGATGCCGCCCGTCACGTACTCCTTGGCGGCTGTGACGGCCTCCGGGACGTCCAGCCCCTTGGCCAGGCCCGCCGTGATCGCGCTGGCGAGGGTGCAGCCGGTGCCGTGGGTGTGCCGGTTGGAGTGGCGCGGGGCGCGCAGCCACCGCTCCTCGGTGCCGTCGGTGAGCAGGTCCACGGCCTCGTCGCCGTGCGCCGCGAGGTGCCCGCCCTTGATCAGCGCCCAGCGGGGTCCGTGGCCGAGGATCGCGTCGGCGGCCCGGCGCATGTCGTCCTCGTTCTCCACGACGACTCCGGTGAGCTGGGCGACCTCGTCCAGGTTGGGCGTGGCCACCGTGGCCCGCGGCAGCAGTTCGCCGCGTACGGCGTCCAGCGCCGAGGCGGCGAGCAGCGCGTCCCCGTGCTTGGAGACGCCGACGGGGTCCACGACGGTCGGCGCGGCCGTGTCGGCGAGCAGCGCGGCGACGGTCTCCACCAGTGCGGCGGAGGACAGCATGCCGGTCTTCACGGCGTGCACGCCGATGTCGTCCACGACGGCCCGGTACTGGGCCGTGACGGCCTCGGGGGACAGCTCCCAGGCTCCCCGTACCCCGAGCGAGTTCTGAGCGGTCACGGCGGTCACCACGCTCATGCCGTGCACGCCGAGGGCCAGCATGGTCTTGAGGTCGGCCTGGATGCCCGCGCCGCCGCCGGAGTCCGATCCGGCGACGGTCAGGCACAGCGGCGGTGCGGTGTTCACTGCGTGCCGTGGTGCGGTGTTCACTGCGTGCCGTCCTGGGCGGCCGGGTCGGCCCCGAAGTGGTCCCAGCCGCCGGTGCTGGTCCAGGGTGCGCCGTCCACGGTCACCTGGGGCAGCGCGGAGCGGTTCAGCACCTCGCCGATGACCTTCCAGCGGGCGGGGAGCTTCACGTCGGGCGGGAAGGTCGCCACGATCGCGTGGTCCTCTCCCCCGGTGAGCACCCACTGGAGCGGGTCCACGCCGACGGCCTGCCCGATGTCGTGCATCTGCGTCGGGATGTCGACGGCCGCCGAGCGCAGGTCGATGCGGACCTTGCTGGCCTCGGCGATGTGTCCGAGGTCGGCGATCAGGCCGTCGCTGACGTCGGTCATGGCGGTGGCGCCGAGCCCGGCCGCCGCGGGACCCGCGTGGTACGGCGGCTCGGGGCGCCGGTGGGCCTCCACGAACGCCCGCGGGGAGCGGAAGCCGCGCGAGAGCACGGCGAAGCCGGCCGCGGACCAGCCGAGCCAGCCGGTGACGGCGACGACGTCGCCGGGCTGGGCCCCGGAGCGCAGTACGGGCTCGTGGTTGCGCAGGTCGCCGAGGGCGGTGATGGAGACGGTGATGGTGTCTCCGCGGACGACGTCGCCGCCGACCACGGCGGCGCCGGCGACCTGGCACTCGTCACGGATGCCGTCCATCAGCTCGGTGGGCCAGGTGACCGGGAGTTCGGCCGGCACGACGAGGCCGAGGAGCAGTGCGGTCGGCACGGCTCCCATGGCCGCGATGTCCGCCAGGTTCTGCGCGGCGGCCTTGCGGCCGACGTCGTAGGCCGTGGACCAGTCGCGCCGGAAGTGCCGGCCCTCCAGCAGGATGTCGGTGCTCGCCACGACCCGCCGGTCGGGGGCCGACACCACCGCGGCGTCGTCGCCGGGTCCGAGCCGGACCGCCGGGGTGGTGGTGAGCCGTGAGGTGAGCTCCCTGATCAGCCCGAACTCCCCCAGCTCGCCGACAGTGCCCTTCATCGCTGTGCCCCTTCTTGCCCAGTCCGCTTGCGGTCGCGAGCCGTCACAGCTCTGGGTACCGTCAACAGATACGTCAACTTCTGCTCTCCGTACGCCCCGCTGTGCGTGGCGCCGGGCCCGCAGGTCTCCCCGTGGCGCACGGCGACGCGGTACCGTGGCGTCCCTTCTTCCCCCGGCCCTGTCCATCGTGTGGGGTCCACCCGAAGATTAGGGGAAATGACCCTCGTGGCCGCCCTGGAGGTTCCGTGGTACAGGCGTACATCCTCATCCAGACCGAAGTGGGCAAGGCGTCGTTCGTCGCCGAGTCCATCGGCCAGATCCCGGGGGTGATCCAGGCCGAGGACGTGACAGGTCCGTACGACGTGATCGTGCGCGCCCAGGCCGACACCGTGGACGAGCTCGGCCGCATGGTCGTCGCCAAGGTCCAGCAGGTGGAGGGGATCACCCGCACCCTGACCTGTCCGGTGGTCCATCTGTAGCCCCCGTCTACTCTTGGCCGGTGATGTCCCTCCACCGCCGGCCCCTCCGTGTCCTGGCCCTGCCCGTCGCCCTCGCCGTGTCCGCCGCCGCCCTGGCGGCGTGCTCCCCGGGCGGTTCCGGGGCCCGGGTGGAACCGCCGCCCGCGCCGCCGACCGACGTCGCTGGGTTCTGTGCGGCACTGCACAAGGAGCTCCCGGAGACGGTGGCCGGCCTGGCGCGGACCCGGACCGAACCGGAGTCCGACCTGACCGCCTCGTGGGGCGGCTCGGCGATCGTACTGCGGTGCGGTATCGCCAAACCCCCCGAGATGCTGGATCCGAAGCAGGAGGGCGTCCATGTGAACGGCGTGGCCTGGCTGCTCCAGAAGGTCGGCGACGGCGGATTCCGTTTCACCACCGGTATGCGGCTGGCTTACACGGAGGTCCGGGTCGACAAGGAGCATGCCACGGACGCGGGGATGCTCGTCGGTCTGTCCGCGGCGATCGCCGCGACCGTGCCCGAGGGCTTCTCCTCCTACTGAGCTCCGGCACACCGCCGCCCGCCGGCCGCCCCCGTTGGAGGGCGGCCGGCGGGCGGCGGCTGTAGGTGGTGCTAGCGCAGCCCCGTGGAGCGGCGCAGGGCGGCCTGGATCAGGCGGTCCACCAGCTCCGGGTAGGCGATGCCCGTCTTCTCCCACATCAGCGGGTACATCGAGATCGGCGTGAAACCGGGCATCGTGTTGATCTCGTTGATGACGAACTCGCCGTCCTCGGTGAGGAAGAAGTCGGCGCGCACGAGGCCCTCGCACGACGCCGCCTCGAAGGCCTCGATCGCGAGCCGCTGGACCTCGGCGGTCTGCTCCGCGGTGAGCGGGGCGGGCACGATCCCGGAGGCGGAGTCGATGTACTTCGCCTCGAAGTCGTAGAAGTCGTGGCTGGAGACCGGCGGGATCTCGGCGGGCACGCTGGCCCGCGGTCCGTCCTCGAACTCCAGGACGCCGCACTCGATCTCGCGGCCGCGCAGCAGCGCCTCCACGATGAACTTCGGGTCGTGGCGGCGGGCCTCCTTGACGGCGGCCTCCAGGCCGGAGGCGTCGTCGACCTTGGTGATGCCGATCGAGGAGCCGGCCCGGGCGGGCTTCACGAAGAGCGGCCAGCCGTGCTCGGCGGCGAAGTCCAGGATCTTGGCGGTGGCGGCGTCCCGGTCGGCTTCCCATTCGCGGGGGCGGATGGTCACGTACGGGCCGACGCTCAGCCCGAAGGACGTGAACACGCGCTTCATGTAGTCCTTGTCCTGCCCGACGGCCGAGGCGAGGACGCCCGAGCCGACGTACGGGATGCCGGAGAGCTCCAGGAGGCCCTGGAGGGTGCCGTCCTCGCCGTAGGGGCCGTGCAGCACGGGGAAGACGACGTCGACCTCGCCCAGGGCCTTCGGGACGGCGCCCGGCTCGGTGTAGACGACCTGGCGGCTGGCCGGGTCGACCGAGAGCACGACGGCGCCGTCCTCGGACTCGGCGAGCTCCTCGACGCTCGGGAGCCTGCGGTCTGCGATGGCCATCCGCGCGGGCTCGTCGGCGGTCAGCGCCCACCGGCCGTCCGTGGTGATGCCGATGGGCAGCACCTCGTACTTGGACCGGTCGATGGAGCGCAGTACGGCGCCCGCCGTGACGACCGAGATGGCGTGTTCCGAGCTGCGGCCGCCGAACACGACGGCCACGCGGGGCTTGCGGCCCTGCTGCTCAGGGGTCTGGGGGAGGTTCTCGCTGCTCATATCGGCATGAGAGTACCCGCTCATGCGTCCGGAAAGGAGTTAGCGACGTTCCGGTTTGGCGCTGCGGCTCATCAGTTCCTTCAGGGCCACGAGGGTCGGCTTGCCGTGGTGGACGATGTCCACCACGGTCTCGGTGATCGGCATGTCCACCCCGTGCCGGCCCGCCAGATCGGCCACCGACTGACAGGACTTGACTCCCTCGGCGGTCTGCTTGGTGACCGCGATGGTCTCCTCCAGGGTCATCCCGCGGCCGAGGTTGGTGCCGAAGGTGTGGTTCCGGGAGAGCGGCGAGGAGCAGGTCGCGACGAGGTCGCCGAGGCCCGCGAGGCCGGAGAAGGTGAGCGGGTCGGCGCCCATGGCCACGCCGAGGCGGGTCGCTTCGGCGAGGCCGCGGGTGATCAGCGAGCCCTTGGTGTTGTCGCCGAGGCCCATGCCGTCCGCGATGCCGACGGCGAGGCCGATGACATTCTTGACGGCGCCGCCGAGCTCGCATCCGATGACGTCGGTGCTGGTGTACGGGCGGAAGTACGGGGTGTGGCAGGCGGCCTGGAGGCGCTGGGCCACAGCCTCGTCCACGCACGCGACGACGGAGGCCGCGGGCTGGCGGGCGGCGATCTCGGCGGCCAGGTTGGGCCCGGTGACGACGGCGATCCGCTCCGCGGGGACCTTGGCCACCTCCTCGATGACCTCGCTCATCCGCTTGGCGGTGCCGAGTTCGATGCCCTTCATCAGGGAGACGAGCACCGTGTCGGGGGCCAGCAGCGGGGCCCAGGCGGCGAGGTTGTCGCGCAGGGTCTGGGAGGGGACGGCCAGGACGGTGAAGTCGGCGCCCGCGGCGGCCTCGGCCGGGTCGTGGGTGGCCCGGATGTTCCCGGGGAGTTCGACGTCCGGGAAGTAGTCCGGGTTGGTCCGGCCGGTGTTGATGGCGTCGACGACCTCGCGGCGGCGGCCCCAGAGGGTCACCTCGCAGCCGGCGTCGGCGAGCACGATGGCGAAGGCCGTGCCCCAGGAGCCTGTTCCGAAGACGGTCGCCTTCATGGGACGTGTCACTTCAAGCCCTCCCCTGCGGCCTTGCGCCGCTGTTCCGCCCTGGCGTTGCGATGGTCGTACGGCTGCTCGGGCGCGGTCTCCCCCCGCACCTCCTCCAGGAGGCCGGTGACGGCCGCCATGATGGCCTCGGTGGCCTCCTTGAGGATGTCCGGGGTGGGTTCCCGGTCGTAGAAGGGCGAGAGGTCGACGGGCGGTCCGGCGAGCACCTGGAGGGTCTTGCGCGGGAAGAGCCGGACCTTGTTCTCCTTGGCGTACGGCGGCATCGCGAGGTTGGCGCCCCACTGGGCCACCGGAATGACCGGCGCCTTGGTGATCAGCGCGACGCGGGCGACACCGGTCTTGCCGGCCATCGGCCACATGTCGGGGTCCCTGGTCAGGGTGCCCTCGGGGTAAAAGGCGACGCATTCGCCGCGCTCGATGGCGTCGACTGCGGCCCGGAATGCGTCCAGGGCGTTGGTGCTCTCCCGGTAGACGGGGATCTGCCCGCTGCCGCGGAGGATCGACCCGACAAAGGGGACCTTGAAGAGGGCGGCCTTGGCGAGCAATCGGGGCACCCGGCCGGTGTTGTACTGGAAGTGCGCGTAGGAGAGCGGGTCCAGATACGAGTTGTGATTGACGGCCGTGATAAAGCCGCCGTCGGCCGGAATGTGCTCCATTCCCCGCCAGTCCCGCTTGAACAGCACTACCAGCGGCGGTTTTGCGATGACCGCCGCCAGGCGGTACCAGAAGCCGATTCTGCGGCGGGACACTCGGACACCTTCCTCTAGGACCGGAGCGCGGCTGGGGCACCTCGTCGTCGGCCGGACAAGTGTCGCCCCGGGCCCCGTCTCTGTCGAGAACACCGTACGCCCCGCTCAGGACGCCGGACTCCCGGGCTGCCCGGGCGGGGGCGACAATGGGGCGACACATGACCCGGCCGTGACCCGGCCTCGGCCCGGGGAGGGGCCGGAGCGCACCGGAGGGAAGGGGTCGTCACGAACGCCGTCTGGAGTCTGGTGGTCCCCCTGAAACCCCTGGCGGTGGCCAAGAGCCGTCTTGCCGCTGCCGTGGGGGCCTCCCGGCCGGGGCTCGCCCTGGCCTTCGCCCAGGACACCGTCGCGGGGGCGCTGGCCTGCGCCGCGGTCGCGGATGTGGTGGTCGTCACGGACGACTCGGGGGCCGGTGCGGAACTGGCCAGGCTGGGGGCGCGGATCGTCCCGGACGCCCCGGCGGCCGGGCTCAACGCGGCGCTGGCGCACGGCGCGCGGGCGGCGCGCGAGGGGCGGCCCGGCACCGCGGTCGCGGCGATGAACGCCGACCTGCCGGCCTTGCGGCCCCCCGAATTGCTACGCGTGCTCGAAAACGCCTCGGCATTTCCACGGGCATTTCTGGCGGATGCGGCCGGAATCGGGACGACCTTGCTTTCCGCCGCACCGGACGTCGAATTGGCCCCGTCCTTCGGAGGGCCGTCGCGGGCCAGGCATTCCGCCTCGGGAGCGGTGGAAATCGCACTGGCGGGCGTGGACAGCGTGCGCCGGGACGTGGACACCGCGGCCGACCTGCGCAGGGCCTTCGCCCTCGGTGTGGGTCGTCACACGGCCCGATACAGTGCGGGTATGCAGGCGACCGCGTACACGTACGACTCCCAGACCCGCAGCGGCAGTGTGCTGCTGGACGACGGCACCCCGGTGTCCTTCGACGCCCCGGCGTTCGACGCGGGCGGCCTGCGGCTGCTGCGGCCGGGGCAGCGGGTCCGGATCGAGACGGACGGCAAGGGCGCGGAGCTGCGGATCACCCTGATCACGCTCCAGACCTTCTGAACCGGTCGGCCGCGGCGCCCAAGGGGCGGCCGGCGGCCCGGGAACGCACCGCGGGCCGGCTTCCCCGGAGGGGGAAGCCGGCCCGGCGTGTGTGACTCGTGCCCTTACTTCTTGCGGGCGGTGGTCTTCTTCGCGGTGGCCTTGCGGGTCGCCGTCTTCTTGGCCGGCGCCTTCGTCGCTGCGGTGGTCTTCTTGGCCGCCGGGGCGGTCTTCTTCGCGGCGGCGGTGGTCTTCGCCGCGGTCGTGGCCTTCTTGGCGGGGGTGGCCTTCTTGGCGGTGGACGTCGCCTTCTTCGCCGTGGCCGTGCTCTTCACGGCCGACTTCTTGGCGGTGGCGGTGGTCCTCTTCGCCGGGGCCTGCTTCGCGGCCGTGGTCTTCGCCGCGGACTTCTTGGCGGTGGTGGCCTTCTTCGCCGCGGCCTTCTTGACCGTCGCGGAGGCACCGCCGGTGAGGCTGCCCTTCGGCGCCTTCTTCACCGACACCTCGCCGCCCTTGGGCAGCTTCTTGGTGCCGCTGACCAGGTCCTTGAAGCCCTGGCCGGCGCGGAAACGAGGCACGGAGGTCTTCTTGACCCGGACGCGCTCACCCGTCTGCGGGTTGCGGGCGTAACGGGCCGGACGGTCGACCTTCTCGAACGAGCCGAAGCCCGTGACCGAGACCCGGTCGCCCGCGACGGTAGCGCGGACGATCGCGTCCAGTACCGCGTCGACAGCGTCCGCGGCCTGCTGGCGGCCGCCCAGCTTGTCGGCAATCGCTTCTACGAGCTGCGCCTTGTTCACGTCTTCCCCTTCGGAGACATCGCCAGAACGAATGTGTTCAAGCTTATTTCGCACGTTAGGCGGATATATACCGCAAATCAAACACGAAACGGGCTAATCACCCTAGTGCCGCAACGCCGGAGGCGGTTACGGAGTTCCTTCGCATCAGTCGCCTTCAGGGAATCGACCCTCGTCGAGGTCCTTCATCAACCTGTCCAGGCGCCTTGCCGCATCGGCGAGATCATGCTTCGTCGCGGCCGTGACGACCAACAGCTTCCGGGACAGCGCCATCCTTACGCCCTCCGGGACTTGCAGTGAGCGCACCCGTGTGTGTGCTTCTTTCAGCCGGTCCGCGACGAGTTCGTAGAGCTCGAGTTGACTGTCGCGTTCCATGCACAGATTGTGCCATCTGGGGCGAGTTGTCGCCTCACGGGGCCTCAACAAACGGCTGTGCCCCCCGCCGGAGAGCGGGGGGCACAGTGTTGGTGATGTGATCACCCGAGGGTGAATAAGCGCTGATCAGGCAGGAATCAGGCCTGAATCGTGCGCGGCTTGAAGGCCGGGCGGGCGCTTTCGTAGGTGGCGATGTCCGCTTCGTTCTGAAGGGTGAGCGAGATGTCGTCCAGGCCTTCCAGCAGACGCCAGCGTGCGTTGTCGTCGAGTTCGAACTCGGCCACCACGCCTTGCGCTCGCACCTGGCGGTCGACCAGGTCGACGGTGATCTCGGCGGTGGGGTCGGCCTCGGTGAGCTTCCACAGCTGCTCGACGGTCGCCTGCGGGAGCACGACGGTCAGCAGGCCGTTCTTCAGCGAGTTCCCGCGGAAGATGTCGGCGAAGCGGGAGGAGATGACCGTCTTGAAGCCGAAGTTCTGCAGGGCCCAGACGGCGTGCTCGCGCGAGGAGCCGGTGCCGAAGTCGGGGCCTGCGACGAGCACCGTCGCGCCGGCGCGCTCGGGGCGGTTCGTGACGAACTCCGGGTCCTTGCGCCAGGCCTCGAACAGCCCGTCCTCGAACCCGTCGCGGGTGATCTTCTTGAGCCAGTGGGCCGGAATGATCTGGTCGGTGTCGACGTTGCTGCGGCGCAGCGGGACGGCCCGGCCGGTGTGGACGGTGAAGGCTTCCATGGTTCAGACTCCGGCGGTCGCGTCGGCGGCGGACAGGTCGGCGGGCGAGGCCAGATGGCCCAGCACCGCGGTGGCGGCGGCCACCTGCGGGGAGACCAGGTGGGTGCGCCCGCCCTTGCCCTGCCGGCCCTCGAAGTTGCGGTTGGAGGTGGACGCGGAGCGCTCACCGGGCGCGAGTTGGTCGGGGTTCATGCCCAGGCACATCGAACAGCCCGCGTGCCGCCACTCGGCGCCGGCCTCCTTGAAGACCTTGTCCAGGCCCTCTTCCACGGCCTGGAGGGCGACACGGACCGAGCCCGGGACGACCAGCATCCGTACGCCGTCGGCGACTTTGCGGCCGTCGATGATCCCGGCGACGGCGCGCAGGTCCTCGATCCGGCCGTTGGTGCAGGAACCTACGAAGACGGTGTCGACCTTGATGTCGCGCAGCGGCTGCCCGGCGGTCAACCCCATGTACTCCAGGGCCTTTTCGGCCGCGAGGCGCTCCGAAGGGTCCTCGTACGAAGCCGGGTCGGGGACCTCCGCCGACAGCGGCGCGCCCTGGCCCGGGTTGGTGCCCCAGGTGACGAACGGCGACAGCCCGGCGCCGTCGATGACGACCTCGGCGTCGAAGACCGCGTCCTCGTCGGTGCGCAGGGTCTTCCAGTACGCGACGGCCGCGTCCCAGTCCTCGCCCACGGGGGCGTGGTCGCGGCCGCGGAGGTAGTCGAAGGTGGTCTGGTCGGGGGCGATCATGCCCGCCCGGGCGCCGGCCTCGATCGACATGTTGCAGATGGTCATGCGGGCTTCCATCGAGAGCTGCTCGATGGCCTCGCCTCGGTACTCCAGGATGTAGCCCTGGCCGCCGCCGGTACCGATCTTGGCGATGATCGCCAGGATCAGGTCCTTCGCGGTGACCCCCTCGGCCAGCTCGCCGGTGACGGTGATCGCCATCGTCTTCGGGCGGGCCAGCGGCAGGGTCTGGGTGGCCAGCACGTGCTCGACCTGGCTGGTGCCGATGCCGAAGGCCAGCGCGCCGAAGGCGCCGTGCGTGGAGGTGTGCGAGTCACCGCAGACCACGGTGGTGCCGGGCTGGGTCAGGCCCAGCTGCGGTCCCACGACGTGGACGACACCCTGCTCGACGTCGCCCAGCGAGTGCAGGCGCACGCCGAACTCGGCGCAGTTCGCCCGCAGCGTCTCCAGCTGGGCCCGGGAGACGGGGTCCGCGATCGGCTTGTCAATGTCGAGGGTGGGGGTGTTGTGGTCCTCGGTCGCAATGGTGAGGTCGAGGCGTCGGACCTTGCGGCCGGCCTGGCGCAGTCCTTCGAAGGCCTGCGGGCTGGTCACCTCGTGCAGCAGGTGCAGATCGATGAAGAGGAGGTCGGGCTCGCCTTCGGCGCGCCGGACGACATGGTCGTCCCAGACCTTCTCCGCGAGTGTCCTACCCATCGCTTTCCCTCCGGCCGGCGGGTTGTGCCGGCGCTTCATAGAGATCTCGTGCGCCGGACGCCCGTACCCCACGTCCCGGACGACGGCTCGGACCCAGTGGTTCGTGGACCCGCACATACAGACTCGCTGGTTCTTGGAAAAATTGAACTTGCGTTTCACAGTGTGAGACGCGAATATCGTTTCATGGACAACTCTAGCGGCGTCGGCGTTCTCGACAAGGCAGCTCTGGTATTGAGCGCACTGGAGTCCGGTCCGGCCACCCTCGCCGGGCTGGTCGCGGCGACAGGGCTCGCACGACCCACGGCACATCGCCTCGCCGTGGCACTGGAACACCACCGGATGGTGGCGAGGGACATGCAGGGCCGGTTCATCCTCGGTCCGCGGCTGGCGGAGCTCGCCGCCGCGGCCGGCGAGGACCGCCTGCTGGCCACGGCAGGACCGGTACTCACCCACCTCCGTGACGTGACGGGCGAGAGCGCGCAGCTCTACCGCCGTCAGGGAGACATGCGCATCTGCGTGGCGGCCGCGGAGCGGCTGTCCGGCCTCCGGGACACCGTCCCGGTGGGCTCGACCCTGCCGATGAAGGCCGGTTCGGCCGCGCAGATCCTGATGGCCTGGGAGGAGCCCGAGCGGCTCCACCGCGGCCTTCAGGGGGCGCGCTTCACGGCGACGGCGCTCTCGGGCGTACGGCGCCGCGGCTGGGCGCAGTCGATCGGCGAGCGGGAGCCCGGCGTGGCGTCCGTCTCGGCGCCGGTGCGCGGGCCGTCGAACCGCGTGGTGGCCTCCGTGTCGGTCTCCGGGCCGATCGAGCGGCTGACCCGCCACCCGGGCCGCATGCACGCACAGGCCGTCATCGACGCGGCCGCCCGGCTCACGGAGGCGCTGCGCCGCTCCGGCTGACGCCCGACCCCATCCGTTCACCCCCGGGTCCGGGGGCGCGTTCGACGCCGCACACGTCCGAACACGCGCCTCCGGGCCCGTACTTACGTCACGTACGTCCGCGCGGGGAGAGCCGCCGGCGCACAGCGAAGAGGCCCTCCGCGATGAACGCGAAGGGCCTCTTCGATGCGTACCCCCGACCGGATTCGAACCGGCGCTACCGCCTTGAGAGGGCGGCGTGCTAGGCCGCTACACAACGGGGGCTTGCTTGTACTGCGCTGGGCTACCAGGACTCGAACCTAGAACAAAGGAACCAGAAACCTTCGTGTTGCCAATTACACCATAGCCCAATGTGGTCTATACCAGACCAGTACCCCCGACCGGATTCGAACCGGCGCTACCGCCTTGAGAGGGCGGCGTGCTAGGCCGCTACACAACGGGGGCCCTAGCGATCCTGCATCAAGACGTCCGGGAGCTACCCAATGAAGATCTTGCGGGAAGGATCTGTACCCCCGACCGGATTCGAACCGGCGCTACCGCCTTGAGAGGGCGGCGTGCTAGGCCGCTACACAACGGGGGCAAAGCACTGCGTCACTACTGCACTGCGCTGGGGTACCAGGACTCGAACCTAGAATAAGGGAACCAGAAACCCTCGTGTTGCCAATTACACTATACCCCACCAAAAGTCAAGCCCTTGTGGACTTTTCTTTCGAGTGGCGCCTCCGTCCGGCCTTTCGGCCCGCTCCGGCGGCGCAGAAAGAACATTACCGGATGCCTGACCGTGCTCCAAAACGGGTATCCCGTCCCAGCAGCTCCGGCAGCCGGTCAAGGCCTTCGATCCGGTGCGCGCCCTCGGGACCGGCCCCTCGGCGGCCGTCCCGGTCGATCCAGACGGCCAGCAGCCCAGCGTCACGGGCGCCGCGCGCGTCGATCTCGGGCTGGTCCCCCACGTACGCCACCTCCTCGGCCGGCAGTCCCAGGGCCTCGCAGGCGGCGAGGAACGCCTCCGCCTCGGGCTTGCTGACGCCGAGCTCCACGGCGCAGACCAGCACCTCGAAGCGCTCGCGCAGCCCGAGGTGGCGCAGTTTGGGGTCCTGGTTGGCGGTGGAGGAGTTGGAGAGCACCCCGTGCCGGTAGTCGGCCGCGAGGGCGTCGAGCGCCGGCACCACGTCGGGGAAGACGGCCCAGGCGGCCTTGTAGTGCTCGACGTACTGGTCGAACCAGGCGTCCGCCTCGGCCGCGGTCATGCGGGGCTCGTCGAGGAACTCCCGTACCCGCTCCTGCCGCTGCCCCTGGAAGGTGCCCACCCCGGCCGCGAAGCGCGCCCAGTGCCGGTCGGTGATCTCCCGCCAGCGCGCGAGGGCCTGCGCGGGGGTGCCGTACCGTTCCGCGAGCCGGACGGCCTCCAATTGCGCCGCGAGTCCGGCCGCGTCGGCCCCCGTGTAGTCGAAGAGGGTGTCGTCGATGTCCCACAGCACGGCGCGGATCGGCATGTGCCAGAGCCTACGCCGCGGGCACCCGCTCGGTGGGCACGACGAGGAAGTCCGCCAGGAAACAGGTGACCCGCCACACGAAGGGGTCGCGGGCCACGACCCGGCCCGTGGGCGGCGTCACCCGGCCGATCCCGGGGAGGCGCGGGGTGCTCGGTTCCGCCGGAGCCTGTGGGACGCCGCCGACAACGCCGCAGGGGGCGGCTGCCCGGAGGTACGGGCAGCCGCCCCCTGCGGGACGTGCGGGTCGTGCGGGCCGGTCAGCCGGCCAGCTTGGCCAGGGCGGAGTCGATGCGGGCCAGCGAGCGCTCCTTGCCCAGGATCTCCAGGGACTCGAAGAGCGGCAGGCCGACCGTGCGGCCGGTGACGGCGACGCGTACCGGGGCCTGGGCCTTGCCGAGCTTGAGGCCGTGGGCCTCGCCGGCGGCCAGGACGGCCTGCTTGAGGGACTCGGGGTCCGACCAGTCGGCGTCGGCGAGCTTCTCGCGGGCGCTGGTCAGCAGGGCCGCCGGCTCCCCCTTCATCGCCTTGTCCCAGGAGGCCTGGTCCTCGACGGGCTCCTTGCGGAACAGGAAGTCGACGTTGGCGGTGATCTCCGACAGGACGCCCACGCGGGTCTGGGCGTACGGCGCGATGCGCTCCCAGGCCTCGGTGTCGAAGTCCTCGGGCGCCCAGTTGGCGTGCGGGGCCTGCAGCCACGGGGCGCAGCGGTCCGCGAAGACCTTCGGGTCGAGCAGGCGGATGTGGTCGCCGTTGATCGACTCGGCCTTCTTCAGGTCGAAGCGCGCCGGGTTGGCGTTCACGCCGTCGATGTCGAACCTCTGGACCATCTCCTCGATCGAGAAGACGTCCTGGTCCTTGGAGAAGGACCAGCCGAGGAGGGAGAGGTAGTTCAGCAGGCCCTCGGGGAGGAAGCCGCGCTCGCGGTACAGGTTGAGCGAGGCCTCGGGGTCGCGCTTGGAGAGCTTCTTGTTGCCCTCCCCCATCACGTACGGCAGGTGGCCGAAGGCGGGGGTGCTCTTGGCGACACCCAGCTCGATCAGCGCCTTGTAGAGGGCGATCTGGCGGGGGGTCGACGAGAGGAGGTCCTCGCCGCGGAGCACGTGCGTGATCTCCATCAGCGCGTCGTCGACCGGGTTGACCAGGGTGTAGAGCGGGGCGCCGTTGGCCCGGACGATGCCGAAGTCCGGCACGTTGTCCGGGGTGAAGGTCAGCTCGCCGCGGACCAGGTCGGTGAAGGTGATGGGCTCGTCCGGCATCCGGAAGCGGACGATCGCGGGGCGGTGCTCGCCCTGGTACGCCTCGATCTGCACGCGGGTGAGCTCGCGGCAGTGGCCGTCGTAGCCGGAGGGCTTGCCGGCGGCACGGGCGGCGGCGCGGCGCGCGTCCAGTTCCTCGGTGCTGCAGTAGCAGTGGTAGGCGTAGCCGCCGTCGAGGAGCTTCTGCGCGACGTCCTTGTAGATGTCCATGCGCTCGGACTGGCGGTACGGGGCGTGCGGGCCGCCGACCTCGGGGCCCTCGTCCCAGGTGAAGCCGAGCCACCGCAGCGAGTCGAGCAGCTGCTCGTAGGACTCCTCGGAGTCGCGCGCCGCGTCGGTGTCCTCGATGCGGAAGACGAACGTACCGCCGTGGTGGCGGGCGAACGCCCAGTTGAAGAGGGCGGTGCGGACCAGGCCCACGTGGGGGTTGCCGGTCGGGGAGGGACAGAAACGTACGCGAGGGGGTACCCCCTGCTCCAGCGGAGCCGAGAGCTTGGGGGAGGGTCCGTTAGCCACGCTTGATCACCTTGTTGGTGAGAGTGCCGATGCCTTCGATGGTGACGGCGACCTCGTCGCCGACGTTGAGGGGGCCGACTCCGGCCGGGGTCCCCGTGAGGATGACGTCGCCGGGGAGCAGCGTCATGGCCTCGGTGATGTGGACGATGAGGTCCTCGATGGAGCGCACCATGTCACTGGTGCGGCCCAGCTGGCGCTGCTGGCCGTTGACCGTGCACTGGATGGTCAGGTCCGCCGGGTCCAGGTCGGTCTCGATCCAGGGGCCGAGGGGGCAGGAGCTGTCGAAGCCCTTGGCCCGGGCCCACTGCTTCTCCCGCTGCTGGACGTCACGGGCCGTGACGTCGTTGGCGCAGGTGTAGCCGAGGATGACGTCCTTGACGCGCTCCTTGGGGACCTCGCGGCACATGCGGCCGATGACCACGGCGAGCTCCGCCTCGTGGTGGAGGTCCTGGGAGAAGGAGGGGTAGGTGATCGGGTCACCCGGGCCGACCACGGAGGTGGACGGCTTGAAGAAGGTGATCGGGGCGTCCGGGACCTCGTTGCCGAGCTCCGCCGCGTGCTCCGCGTAGTTGCGGCCGATGGCCACGACCTTGTTCGGGAGCACGGGCGGCAGCAGCCGGACCTTGCTCAGCGGGACCTTCGTACCGGAGAGCTCGAAGTCCGCGAACGGGATGCCCTTGATGATGTCGAGCACGAGCGACGCTTCGTTGCCGGGGGCGGCGTCGCCCTCGACCGCGCCGAACGCGACATTGCCGTCGATCGAGAACCTGGCGATGCGCACGTGTTGCGTCTGCCCCTCTGTTTCCGCTGGCTGGAGTCTGCGTTCCCCAGGCTAACGCGGCCGGCGGCGGCGCTTGACGTTCCGTGCGGGGCGGATTACTGCGCGGCGGCGGCGACCGGCGCGTCCATCAGGACCGTGCGCCGGGGGTTGGCGGTCTGCGTCGGCAGCTCGACGGCGTGCTCCGGGGTGGCCGGTGCCGCCTGCAGCTCCTCGGCGTCCTTGAGGTGCGCGAGGGTGGTGCGGCGGGGGTTGGCTATGTTGCGGAACATCGTCGTCGTCTTCATCGGAGTTCGGGGTCCTCGGTTCGGTCTGTGGATGTCGGCCGGCGCCCGCACCAGCCCTGGCGCCAACCCTTTAAGGGGCAAGGCTAAACATCTGAATCCCCTGCCGAACCAGGAAGTAATGGCCACGGCTATGTGAGTTTGCTCACCCGTGACCAGACATTTCCGCCATAATGGACAGTCAATCAGACGCAACGAAACGGACATTGCGCCACTGAATGCGCCATTCCGCTCCTGATCATCTCGACTGGGACACCTTGCCAGCCGTGTTGTTTACATGGCGTAAGTCCGATTTCGACCGAATGCGGTCGCACATCGCGTAATGGGTCGGTCACAAGTCGTGACCGACTCTCCGGGGTGACACACGCACCTTGTTGGAGATCCGCCACTGTGCTGGAATTCGCGGGACCGCCGCGGGACTCAGTCCGGCGCGCAGGTGGCGCGACTCAGCGCCGTGCGGCGGAGAGAAAGGGAGACGCGCCGGTCACCGACGACCACCATGGGGCCGAAAGTGCCCCACGACTCGACACCGTTCCGCCGGTCGCCCGGCGGGACGCCTGGTCCAGAGGTTGCGACGCTAGTGCAGGGACGATTCAAGAGGGATGGCAGCGCTGCGGCGGAGCAGGAGCCGCGCGGCGGGACCGACCGTGGCTCCTCGCCCCAGCACGCCCAGAACCGCGGGCCGGCTGTCGAAGGCGCAGGCCCCGACGCCTCCGCCGCGGTGAAGGCGAAGGGCCGCGCGAGGAGCCTGAAGGCCAAGTCCAAGGACGGCAGGTCCAAGGAGAAGGCGGCCGGGTCGGCTGAGCAGGACGTGGCGATACCGAAGGCCCCCAGTGGGCCCGGATCCCGCCTCGCCTTGCAGAACTGGCGCATCAGCACGCGACTCGTGTCGCTGCTGACCCTGCCGGTCGTCGCCGCCACCACGCTCGGCGGCTTCCGCATCAACGACTCGCTCAACGACATCGCGCAGCTCGAGCACATGCAGCTGCTGACGACGATGACGCGACAGGCCACCAACCTGGCCGCCATGCTCCAGGAGGAGCGCGACCTCTCCGCAGGTCCGCTCTCGATCTCCCAGGGCAAGAGCAACAGCCAGGTCGACAGTGCCCGCGCGCAGACCGATGTCGCCGCCAAGGCCTTCACCGCCGCGACCGACCGGGTCGACAGCACGGGCAAGAAGGACGACACCCTCAAGTCGATCCGCAACAACGTGCTGCAGATCGGCCGTCAAATCGCGAACATCGAGACGGTCCGCAACAAGGCGTACACCACCGGCGCCCAGCAGACCGTCAGCGAGTACAACGCGATGATCGTCTCGCTGCTCTCGCTCTCCCAGGACATGGCGCAGGCCACCTCCAACCCGGAGATGATCAAGCGTACGCGTGCCCTGGCCGCGTTCTCCGCCGCCAAGGAGTACGCCTCCATCCAGCGCGCGATCATCGCCGCCTCGCTTCCCGACACCAACGAGAAGCAGGGCAAGCTGCAGGAGAACGACCGGCTCTACGCCCTCTCCGCGCAGAAGGGCGAGCAGCAGGCGAAGACCACCTTCGAGCTCGTCTACCAGGGCCGCACCGAGGAACTCCTCGCGGGTCTGGGCGACAGCAACTCGGAGATCTCCAGCGCCGACCACTACGCACGCCGCGTGCTGACCAGCCAGGACGCCTTCCTCCGCGAGAAGAACCGGTCCTGGCTGGACTGGTACGACGCGGACGGCACCAAGCTCCAGGCGATGAAGGTCATCGAGCTGACCCTGCTCGAGGAGATGGAGCAGAAGGCCCGCGAGCTGAAGAGCGAGGCCCAGCAGGACGCCATCATCAACGGTGCGCTGATCCTCCTCGTCCTCGGTGTCTCCCTCGTCGGCGCCTTCGTCATGGCCCGGTCCATGATCCGCTCGCTGCGCCGCCTGCAGGACACCGCGACGCGCGTCGCCCAGGACCGCCTGCCCGAGCTCGTCAAGCAGCTGTCCGAGTCCGACCCGCAGGACGTCGACACCTCCGTGGAGTCGGTCGGTGTGCATACCCGCGACGAGATCGGCCAGGTGGCCGCGGCGTTCGACGACGTGCACCGCGAGGCGGTCCGCCTCGCCGCCGAGCAGGCCCTCCTGCGAGGCAACGTCAACGCGATGTTCACCAACCTCTCGCGCCGCTCGCAGGGCCTCATCCAGCGTCAGCTGTCGCTCATCTCCGAACTGGAGTCGCGCGAGGCCGACCCGGACCAGCTCTCCTCCCTGTTCAAGCTCGACCACCTCGCGACCCGCATGCGCCGTAACGGCGAAAACCTCCTCGTCCTCGCGGGCGAGGAGCCGGGCCGCCGGTGGACCCGCCCCGTCCCGCTGGTCGACGTGCTCCGCGCCGCCGCGTCCGAGGTGGAGCAGTACGAGCGCGTCGAACTGGCCTCGGTTCCCGGCACCGACGTCGCCGGCCGTGTCGTCAACGACCTCGTGCACGTCCTCGCCGAGCTGCTGGAGAACGCCACCTCGTTCTCCTCCCCGCAGACCAAGGTCAAGGTCACCGGTCACGCGCTGCCCGACGGCCGCGTGCTCGTCGAGATCCACGACACCGGCATCGGTCTCTCCCCGGAGGACCTCGCCGCGATCAACGAGCGGCTCGCGTCGCCGCCCACCGTGGACGTCTCCGTCTCCCGCCGCATGGGTCTGTTCGTGGTCGGCCGCCTGTCCCTGCGACACGGCATCCGCATCCAGCTGCGCCCCTCCGACTCGGGTGGTACGACGGCACTCGTCATGCTGCCGGTGGACGTCGCCCAGGGCGGCAAGAAGCCGGGCCCGACGCCGGGCCAGGGCGGTCCGGGCGGCGCCCAGGGCGCTCCCGGTGCCCAGGCCTCGGTGCCCGGTCCGGGCGGACGTCCCTCCGTGGGCACCGGCCCGCAGCGCGGTCAGGTCGCGGGGGGTGGCCAGCGCGCCGCCCTGCCGGGACGCGACGGCGCGCCCGGTCAGCAGCGTCCGCAGGGCGGACGGCCCCAGGGCGGCCCCGGTACTCCCGGTGCTCCCGGTGCCCGTCCGCAGCAGGGCGGTCCGACCACCGCGGGCCAGGGTCAGGGCGCCTTCGGCGCCGGCGGCCCGCTGCCGAACCGCGGTCCGGTACCCAGCGTCGGCTTCGGCGGTGGCCCGCAGGGCCGTCCCGCGTCCGGCCAGCCCGGGTTCCCGCAGGGCAACGGCTTCGAGCGTCCGCAGCAGCAGGCTCAGCAGCCCCAGCCACAGCAGGCTCAGCAGGCTCAGCAGGCTCAGCAGCAGCCGACCGGTCCCCGGCCGCAGCTGCCGCCGCGCGGTGGCGCCGGCGCCCGTCCGGAGCTGCCCGGCCCGCAGGCCACCAGCTGGGGTTCGGACCAGGCCCGTGGCCACGACGAGCTCTCGGGCCCCGGCTCGACGGCCGAGTTCGCGCGCCCGGACTTCAACGCGCCGATGCCCCAGGGCGACGGCGTGGGCAGCACCACCGGCCAGTTCGAGCGTCCGGACGTACGGGGCCCCGTCGACCCGTCCGCCACGGGCCAGTTCGAGCGCCCGGGCTACCAGCCCCAGCGGCCCGGCGGCCCCGGTGTCGGCGGGTTCGCCCGCCAGCCGCAGGCCCCCCAGCAGCCTCAGCCGCAGCACATGCAGCCGCAGGCTCCGCAGCCGGGCGGCGAGTACGCACCCGTGCCGCCCGCGCGCCCCGAGGCGCCGCGGCTGCCGCAGGGCCACCGGCCCGAGGCGCTGCCGCCGGCCCAGAACTCCGGCGACGCCCGCAGCCCGATCTTCGACACCCTGGAGTCGAACTGGTTCCGCGAGGAGGGGCAGCAGCCCCCCGCGCAGGGCCCGGCCGTACCCCAGCAGCCGCAGCAGTCCTCCCCGGCCCCGCAGCAGCAGCTGCCGCAGCGCGGCCAGGAGCAGGCGGCCGAGCCCGCCGCAGCGACGACCGGTGCCATGCCGACCGTCAGCTGGAAGTCCTCGCCGAACGACGAGCTGATGCGGCAGGCCGAGCGCGTGCGCCAGCCCGCCGCCGGCGGCATCACGACGTCGGGGCTGCCCCGCCGGGTACCGCGGGCGAACCTCGTGGCCGGCACTGCGCAGCAGCAGGCCGACGCGCAGGCGGGACCGCAGGTCTCGCGGGCGCCGGACGACGTCCGCGGCCGTCTGACCAACCTCCGACGCGGTATCCAGCAGGGCCGTCAGGCTGGCAACAACAGCCAGACGACCGGCAGTTACCACATCGACCCCACTTACCAGCAGGAGCGATAGTTGAGTTCGATGAGCCAGGCGGCACAGAACCTGAACTGGTTGATCACCAACTTCGTGGACAACACCCCAGGGGTGTCGCACACGGTGGTGGTCTCCGCCGACGGCCTCCTTCTGGCGATGTCCGACGGGTTCCCCCGCGACCGCGCCGATCAGCTGGCGGCCGTGGCCTCCGGACTGACCTCGCTGACCGCCGGTGCCTCCCGCATCTTCGAGGGTGGCGCCGTCAACCAGACCGTGGTCGAGATGGACCGGGGATTCCTCTTCCTCATGTCCGTCTCGGACGGATCCTCGCTGGCCGTGCTGGCGCACCCGGAGTGCGACATCGGCCTCGTGGGCTACGAGATGGCTCTTCTGGTGGATCGCGCGGGCAGTGTCCTGACCCCGGACCTGCGCGCCGAACTGCAGGGAAGCCTGCTCGGCTGACTTCCCAGCTCCCGGCCGGACGGTACTACCGGCCGGGAGACCGGGGCCCGCGCCCCGGAATCCAGTACCACCGCCAGGCCGTCATACCGTTCCCCCCACCGGCCGCCCCGTCAGACGGCACGCTGACCACTGCTGTCCAGCCCGGAGGATCAATGACCCCGCCCCCCGCCTATCCCGATGCGTACGGAGATTCGTACTCGGAAGGCGATCAGCCGCTGGTGCGTCCCTACGCGATGACCGGCGGCCGGACCCGGCCCCGCTACCAGCTCGCCATCGAGGCGCTGGTCAGCACCACCGCCGATCCGATGCACCTGTCCGGCCTGCTCCCGGAGCACCAGCGCATCTGCACCCTGTGCCGCGAGGTCAAGTCGGTCGCCGAGGTCTCCGCGCTGCTTTCCATGCCGCTCGGCGTGGCACGCATCCTCGTCGCCGACCTGGCGGAGGCCGGCATGGTGGCCATCCACCAGCCGGGCAATGGAGAGGCCGGCGGCACGCCGGATGTAACGCTGCTCGAAAGGGTGCTCAGTGGCCTTCGGAACATCTAGCGGAGCGGCCCCCCGCTCCACCACCTCCGCGAAGATCGTGGTGGCGGGCGGCTTCGGCGTGGGCAAGACCACGTTCGTCGGAGCCGTGTCCGAGATCAACCCGCTGCGCACCGAAGCCGTCATGACCAGCGCCTCCGCCGGTATCGACGACCTCACGCACACCGGTGACAAGACGACCACCACGGTCGCCATGGACTTCGGTCGCATCACGCTGGACCAGGACCTGATCCTGTACCTCTTCGGTACGCCGGGCCAGGACCGCTTCTGGTTCATGTGGGACGACCTGGTCCGCGGCGCGATCGGTGCGATCGTGCTCGTCGACACGCGCCGTCTCGCCGACTGCTTCCCCGCCGTCGACTACTTCGAGAACAGCGGCCTGCCCTTCGTCGTGGCGCTCAACGGCTTCGAGGGACACCAGCCGTACACGCCGGAGGAAGTCCGCGAGGCGCTGCAGATCGGTCCGGGCGCTCCCATCATCACCACGGACGCCCGCCACCGCGCGGACGCCAAGAGCGCGCTCATCACGCTCGTCGAGCACGCCCTGATGGCGCGGCTCAAGTAGCGGAGCGGCTCCAACTGCCGCACGGGACGGGCGGGCTGTGTCGTATGACACGGCCCGCCCCTGTCGTTCATAACGTTTCGACAGAGAATTGAAGCCGGTTGGCAACGGGTTGCGTTCGGTCGGTACCGCTGCGCTCACAACCGCCCCGGTTTTTGCAGCGGGACGCTCTTTTTGTCCGATTTATGTGAGGCATAAGTCTCTAGGAACGGCGGATTTCAACTGTTTGGAACAGGGCCGTCAACCGTGCTGGAATTCAACGAACTAGCTAGTAGCACCGCCGAGAGGTTGTTGGTCGAGTGAGGCGAAGCAACGCAAGCCCCGCGGATGAACCCGCGCGCGGCAACTTCACCCCGCCGCCGCGAGCGGCCGCGTCGCCCGCCGACGTGCCCGTGGAACCGCCTGTGAAGAGTGGGAGCACCAGCCGGTTCTCCCCCCGCAACTGGCGCGTGCCGACCCGCCTGAACGCCATCCTGCTCGTGCCGGCCCTCGTGGGCCTGGTCATGGGCGGCTTCCAGGTGAAGGGCTCCATCGACACGTGGAACGAGGCCCAGGACGCCGAGCAGATAGCCCGGGTCGTTCAGGCGGCCTCGGAATACAGCCAGGCACTGCTCAACGAGCGTGACCTCACGGCCGAGCCGCTCCTGAACGGCCTGACCAAGGACGACAAGGTCAGCAAGGCCTACGCGGCGACCACCGCCGCGAAGGAGAAGTTCGACAAGGTCGTCCAGGACATGCCCAAGAACCAGGGCATGGAACGGCGTCTGGAGCTCTTCCGTACGGAGGAGCCCAAGCTGACGGACGTCCGCCAGACCGCGTACCAGGCGGGGATCGAGAGCCCCAAGAAGAACCCGCCCACCTCCTTCGGTCCCATCCCGACCGAAGAGGGCTACGTAACGGTCCAGCACTACCTCATGCAGTTCGCCAACGAGCTCGGTCTCGGCACCGGCAACGTGACCTCGTACGGCCGCATGGTCTACGCGATCCAGCTCGCCAAGGCGGCGAACTCGCTCCAGCGCTCCGTCGGCACGCACCTCCTGGTGCGCCCGAGCGCCGACGAGAACACCCGCAAGGCCCAGCTCGTCGCCTTCTCCTCCTACGCCTACCTCGAGGAAATCGCCATCGGCGAGTACGTCGCGGCGGGTACCGAGGAGGACGTGGCCCGTCTGAAGACGGTCATGGGCAAGAAGGCCGAAGAGGGCGCCGCCAAGCTCGCCGAGGCCAAGGGCGCCGCCGAGCAGGCCGGCACCCCCTTCAAGTCCCCGCCTGTCTCGCCGATCAACAAGTCGATCCTCACCGGCATGACCGAGGCCATCGCCAGCGGCGACCCCAAGAAGAAGGTCATCGAGGGCGGCACCACGCCGACGGCCTGGCAGTACGCCGCCACCGCGAAGTTCGACGGCTACGACGAGATCGAGAAGGAACTCCTCGAGAAGGCCGTCAACGACGCCGTCGCGGTCTCCGACGACGCCCGCACCGACGCCATCACCAACGGCGCCATCGTGGTCGTGGCCCTGCTCGCCGCGTTCATCCTGGCCGGCATGATGGCCCGCCAGATGGGCCGTGCGATGAGCCGCCTGCGCAGCGCCGCCTTCGACATCGCCGAGCAGCGCCTGCCGTCGCTCGTCGACCAGCTCTCGCGCACCGACCCGGGCAAGGTCGACACCCGCGTCCACCCGATCCCGATCGACTCCCAGGACGAGATCGGCGAGGTCGCGCGCGCGTTCGACCAGGTCCACCGGGAAGCGGTCCGGCTCGCAGCCGAGCAGGCGCTCCTGCGAGGGAACGTCAACGCGATCTTCACGAACCTCTCCATGCGCAACCAGTCGCTGATCGAGGGCCAGCTGACCCTCATCACCGACCTGGAGAACAACGAGGCCGATCCGGACCAGCTGGAGAACCTCTTCCGCCTGGACCACCTGGCCACCCGTATGCGCCGCAACGGCGAGAACCTCCTCATCCTCGCGGGTGAGGAGCCGGGCCGCCGCTGGGACCAGCCCGTGCCCCTCGTGGACGTGCTCCGCGCCGCCTCCTCCGAGGTGGAGCAGTACGAGCGCATCGAGCTCTCCGGCGTCTCCGAGGCCGAGATCCACGGCCAGGCCGTGACCGACCTCGTGCACCTGCTCGCCGAGCTGCTGGAGAACGCCACCACGTTCTCCTCCCCGCAGACCAAGGTGCGCGTCAACGCCACGCGTCTGCCCGACGGCCGCGTCATGGTCGAGATCCACGACAAGGGCATCGGCCTCACCGCCGAGGACTTCGCGGACATCAACCACAAGCTCGCCAACCCGCCGACCGTGGACGCCGCGATCTCGCAGCGCATGGGTCTGTTCGTGGTCGGCCGGCTGGCGGACCGCCACAACATCCGCGTCCAGCTGCGCCCGTCGGGCGAGGCGGCCGGCACCACGTCGCTGATCATGCTTCCCGACGCCATCACGCACGGTGGCGGTGGCGAGGGCATCCCGGACGACGACTTCACGGTCTCCCAGATCATCCCGGAGCAGAAGGCCCAGCAGGCCGCCCCGATGCGCACGGCGGCGGAGCTCGGCTTCGACGACTCGCGCTACGAGCAGGGCGGCGAGGGGCCCGGCCTGGACCCCGTGGTCCGTTCCCTCGGCCGCGAGGAGCGCCGCGCGGCCCTGGAGGCCCAGGTCGGCTTCCCGCAGGAGCAGCAGGGCTACGCCGACCAGGGCGGCCAGGATTATCCGGAACCTCAGCCTGAGCACGGCTACCAGCCGTACCAGGGCTACGAGCAGCAGTCCGAGCAGGGTTACGAACCCTCGTACGACGGACAGCGCACGGAGCAGGGGTACGAGGCGTACCCGCAGCAGGACTACGCCTATACGGAAGACGGCTACCCGGACCAGCAGTCGAGCACTCAGGGCTACGACGGCGGGTACGACGCCCGGTCGGGGCAGGCCGAGTGGCCCGAACAGAACACGTATCCGGCTGCCTACCAGCAGGATTACGGGACTGAATCGGAATCCCAGGCCGTCCCCGAACCGGCCGCGGAGCGCGTAGGCTTCGACCGTCCGGGCGCCGCTGCCGACACCGGTCACCACATGACCGGAGCGGGCCTGCCGCGACGCGGCAGCCAGCAGCAGTGGCAGCCGGCACAGCAGGAAGCGGAGTCCTCCGGGTCCCTCTTCGAGCAGCGGCCGCAGCGTCAGCGGCAGGACGCGGCGCCGAAGCAGGACCAGGACCAGGACGGTGGCACGGCGTGGCGCTCGGGCAACGACGAGCGCTGGCAGCAGGCCGCCAAACTCCGTGAGCCGAAGGCGGGCGGGGTCACCCCGTCCGGTCTCCCTCGGCGCGTGCCCAAGGCCAACCTGGTCGAGGGCGCAGCGGAGACGACCCCGCAGGGCGGCCCCCAGGTCTCCCGCGCTCCGGAGGACGTCCGCGGCAGGTTGAGCAACCTGCGGCGAGGTGTCCAGCAGGGACGCAGCGCGGGTACTGAGCAGTCAAGTAACAGCTATGACCAGGAGCGTTAGTGTGAGCCCGATGAGCCAGGCGGCACAGAACCTGAACTGGTTGATCACCAACTTCGTGGACAACACCCCAGGGGTGTCGCACACGGTGGTGGTCTCCGCCGACGGCCTTCTTCTGGCGATGTCCGACGGATTTCCGCGCGACCGCGCCGATCAGCTGGCGGCCGTGGCCTCCGGACTGACCTCGCTGACCGCCGGTGCCTCCCGCATCTTCGAGGGTGGCGCCGTCAATCAGACCGTGGTCGAGATGGACCGGGGATTCCTGTTCCTGATGTCCGTCTCGGACGGATCGTCCCTCGCGGTGTTGGCGCACCCGGAGTGCGACATCGGCCTCGTGGGTTACGAGATGGCTCTTCTGGTGGATCGTGCGGGCAGTGTCCTGACCCCGGACCTGCGCGCCGAACTGCAGGGAAGCCTTCTCAACTAGCAAACAGGCAGTGCGTTTCGCGCCATCGCACCGTAGGGTGCGGTGGCGCGGTTCCACAGGGAGTACTGCGTTCTTGGAGTCGGAGGAGGAAACGTGACAACACCCGGAGGACATCCTTATGGCGGCGCGCAGCAGCCGCAGGGTGGGCACGACCAGAACCGCTTCAACTTCCCCTCCGCGCCAAGCCGGCCCGTGCCGGAGCAGAACCATTACCAGCAGTACGGCCAGCCCCAGCAGCCCCAGATGCCTCCGCAGCCGCCTCCGCGCGCCGCGCGGCAGCCGGCCCCGAAGGCCCACAACCCGCTGGTGCGCCCGTACGCGATGACCGGCGGCCGTACTCGGCCGCGCTACCAGCTCGCCATCGAGGCGCTGGTCAGTACCACGGCGGATCCCGCGCGCATGCAAGGGCAGTTGCCCGAGCACCAGCGCATCTGCCGCCTGTGCCAGGAGATCAAATCCGTCGCGGAGATCTCGGCACTCCTCTCCATTCCTCTTGGTGTCGCCCGCATCCTCGTCGCCGACCTGGCGGAGGCGGGCCTTGTCGCCATTCACCAGCCCGGCGGCGACGAGTCTGCCGGTGGCCAGCCAGACGTGACACTGCTCGAAAGGGTGCTCAGTGGACTTCGCAAGCTCTAACGGCGGAGCGGCTCCCCGCTCCACCACCTCCGCGAAGATCGTGGTGGCGGGCGGCTTCGGCGTGGGCAAGACCACGTTCGTCGGAGCCGTGTCCGAGATCAACCCGCTGCGCACCGAAGCCGTCATGACGTCCGCGAGCGCGGGCATCGACGACCTCACCCACACCGGTGACAAGACGACCACCACGGTCGCCATGGACTTCGGTCGCATCACGCTCGACCAGGACCTGATCCTGTACCTCTTCGGCACCCCCGGCCAGGACCGCTTCTGGTTCATGTGGGACGACCTGGTCCGCGGCGCCATCGGCGCCGTCGTGCTCGTCGACACGCGCCGTCTCGCCGACTGCTTCCCCGCCGTCGACTACTTCGAGAACAGCGGCCTGCCCTTCGTCATCGCCCTCAACGGCTTCGACGGGCACCAGCCCTACACGCCGGAGGAAGTCCGCGAGGCCCTGCAGATCGGCCCCGACGCCCCCATCATCACCACGGACGCCCGCCACCGCGCGGACGCCAAGAGCGCGCTCATCACGCTCGTCGAGCACGCCCTGATGGCGCGCCTGCGGTAGGACCGCCGCCGCGGCCGCATCGGACAGGCCCCTGTGTCCACGACGCGGGGGCCTTCGCCTTGGGCGGGTACGGTCCGGGCGTTGTCCGCGGCGGTACGTACGAACGGCAGTACGCGGAAGGCCCCGCACCCTGGACGGGTGCGGGGCCTTCCGGTCTTCCGGGAGCTACGGGGCTCAGCCCTGCCAGCTGTGCGGGGCGCGGAAGCCCGGGGTGCGCTCCAGGCGGCGCCAGCCGGCCTGGCGCGGCAGGCGGACCGGGGTCTCCTCGGGCGCGGCAGCGGCGCGGGCGAGCAGGATCGCGGTGATCGCGGCCAGCTCCTCGGGCTCGGCATTGCCCTTCTCGACGCGGAGCAGGGTGTCAGAGGCGTGGGTCATGGGGTGGCAGATCTCCTTCGCGGTTACTGCGGCGGGTTGCCGTGCTTGCGGGACGGCAGATCGGCGTGCTTGTTGCGGAGCATCGAGAGGGCGCTGACGAGCACCTCGCGGGTCTCGGCAGGGTCGATGACGTCGTCGACGAGGCCGCGCTCGGCCGCGTAGTACGGGTGCATCAGCTCGGCCTTGTACTCCTTGACCATGCGCACGCGCATGGCCTCGGGGTCCTCGGCGTCCGCGATCTGCTTGCGGAAGATGACGTTGGCCGCGCCCTCGGCGCCCATCACGGCGATCTCATTGGTGGGCCAGGCGTAGGTGAGGTCGGCACCGATGGACTGGGAGTCCATGACGATGTACGCGCCGCCGTAGGCCTTGCGCAGGATCAGCGAGATCCGCGGGACGGTGGCGTTGCAGTACGCGTACAGCAGCTTGGCGCCGTGGCGGATGATGCCGCCGTGTTCCTGGTCGACGCCCGGCAGGAAGCCGGGGACGTCCAGCAGCGTGATGATCGGGATGTTGAAGGCGTCGCACATCTGGACGAAGCGCGCGGACTTCTCGGAGGCCTCGATGTCGAGGACGCCGGCGAGGTGGGCGGGCTGGTTGGCGACGATGCCGACGACCTGGCCGTCCATGCGCGCCAGGGCGCAGATGATGTTGCGGGCCCATCGCTCGTGGATCTCCAGGACGTCGCCGTCGTCGACGAGCTCCTCGATGACCTTGTGCATGTCGTACGGGCGGTTGCCGTCCGCGGGGACCAGGTCCAGGAGGACCTCGCTGCGGCGGTCCGCCGGGTCGCTCGTCTCGTGGACGGGCGGGTTCTCGCGGTTGTTGGAGGGCAGCATCGAGATGAGGTAGCGCACCTCGGAGATGCAGGTCTCCTCGTCGTCGTACGCGAAGTGCGCGACACCAGAGGTCTCGGCGTGCACGTCGGCGCCGCCGAGGCCGTTCTGGGTGATCTCCTCGCCGGTCACCGCACGGACCACGTCCGGGCCGGTGATGAACATCTGCGAAGTGTCTCGGACCATGAAGACGAAGTCCGTGAGGGCCGGGGAGTACGCGGCTCCGCCGGCGCACGGGCCGAGCATCACGGAGATCTGCGGGATGACGCCCGAGGCCCTGGTGTTGCGCTGGAAGATGCCGCCGTAGCCGGCGAGGGCGGAGACGCCCTCCTGGATACGGGCGCCGGCGCCGTCGTTGAGGGAGACCAGCGGGGCCCCGGCCGCGATGGCCATGTCCATGATCTTGTGGATCTTCGTGGCGTGGGCCTCGCCCAGGGCGCCGCCGAAGATCCGGAAGTCGTGCGCGTAGACGAAGACCGTGCGGCCCTCGACCGTGCCCCAGCCGGTGATGACACCGTCGGTGTACGGCTTCTTGCTTTCGAGGCCGAAGCCGGTCGCACGGTGGCGGCGCAGCTGCTCGACCTCCTTGAAGGAACCCTCGTCGAGGAGCAGTGCGATGCGCTCGCGCGCCGTCAGCTTGCCCTTCGCGTGCTGGGCCTCGGTCGCACGGTCACTCGGTCCACGCCGCGCCTGCTCGCGCAGGGAGTGCAGCTCGGCCACGCGCCCACGGGCGTCCGTCGGCTCGCTCGGGATCTGGTCCACAACGGTCATGTACCGACCTTACGAAGATCGTGATGAAAAACCTCCGTTCATTCCGCACAGTCTCGGGAGTCTTCCGCTGTCCGGCCCGCACAGAACCACCAGTGGAAGTAAGGACTCCGCCAGATGGGGCCATCTCCGGTTGTAGGACCTTCACAGAAACCGCAGGCGCGTCCCCCAGTGGTTGAAATTTGAACAGAATGGCTCTAGTGTCTGTGGCGTCGAAGTCGTTGAACGTTCAACAGCTACGGCGCCCCCACACAGACCCACTAGCAAGGAGTAAGTCATGGGCCTCTTCAACCGCCGGACCCAGGAGAACACCGCCGTCGCCACCCTGGACGTGGACCCGGCTCTCGCCGCGCTCACGGGCGACTACGTTATTGACGCCGCCCACAGCCGCATCGGCTTCACCGTCCGCCACGCCATGGTCACCAACGTCCGCGGCGCCTTCGAGGAGCACGAGGGCACCCTGCACCTGGACGGTGCCGACCCGGCCCGCTCCGCGGCCTCGATCGACGTGAAGATCGCCTCCGTGGACACCGGCATCGCCGACCGCGACGGCCACCTGCGCAGCGGCGACTTCTTCGACGCCGAGGCCTTCCCGCTGATGACCTTCCGCTCCACCGAGGCCGCGTTCCTCGGCGGGGACACCTACCGGATCACCGGCGACCTCACCATCAAGGACGTCACCCGGCCGCTCTCCATCGACCTTGAGTTCAACGGCTCCGCCACCGACCCGTACGGCAACCAGCGCGTCGGCTTCGAGGGCAGCGCCGACATCCTTCGCTCGGACTGGGGCCTGACCTGGAACGCGGCCCTGGAGACCGGCGGCGTCGTGGTCAGCGACAAGGTGAAGCTGACCTTCGACATCTCCGCCATCAAGCAGGCCTGACCGGCCGCACGGCGACCGGGGGCGGCCCGCTCGAGAACACCGCCTAGAAGCCGCCCCCGTCGAAACCACCGCCGTCGAATCCCCCTCCGCCGCCGAAGTCCCCGCCGCCGAAGTCGGACGGGTTGAAGTCGGCCCCGGAGACGTCCCCGCCGTCGTAGCCGCCGCCGTAGTCCGCGGCGTAGGCGGGGGTCGACATCATCGAACCGAGCATCGTGCCCATGAGCAGGCCGGGCAGGATGCCGCCGCCGAAGTAGCCGCCGGCCCAGGGACCGTACGCCGGGCCGGCGTCGTAGTACGGCCGCGGTCCGCGCTCGGTGTCGACCGTACGGACCGCCGGGTCGAGTCCGTCGCGCAGCCGCACGGCGTCCGCCGTACAGACGGGCACGGTACGCGCCGCACCCGATGCCGGGGCCCAGCTCGCGTCCTGCGCACTCGGACCGTGGCGCGGGTCGAAGAAGCAGGGCGCGCGGCGCTCCGGCACGGGCCGGCCCTGCCGGCGCGCGTCCAGACAGGCCAGGGCGTACCGGCCGTCCTCCAGGGCCCGGGTCACCCCGGTGACCTCTTCCGGGTACCGCACGGAGGCCATGATCTGCTTGGCCTTCTCGTACGAGTCGAGCCCGCGCTCGTAGTCCTCGCGCATCGCGTCGTCGGCGCCGGGCTCGCCGGGGTGGAAGTCCAGGCGCTCCAGTTCCTCGCCGAAGGCCGTGATGTCCTCGTCGACGACCACGCCGAGCCGCTCGACGGCCTCGCGCCGGGCCTCTTCCTTCTTCTGGCGGTTCCTGCGGACCAGCGCGTACGCACCGCCGCCGCCGATCACGGCCACGGCACCGAGGGTGATCAGCCCGCCGACCGGGACGCCGTCGTCGGCGCCGGTGGTGCCCCAGGAGGCGGGGGCACTGCCCCTGGTCCGGGGCAGCGCCTGATCCACGAAGTTGTTGAGCTGGGTGCTCGCGTCGACCGGGGCGCCGGTCTTGACCGCCTCGGTGAGGTTGCGTACGGCGTTGGCCGGCATGACCGCCCGGTCGGCGCCGGCGTTGAAGCCGTCGCCGAGCCGGATGGCGTAGAGCCCGGTGACGCCGGTCTCCGCACGGACGGCGGCGAGCACCTTGTCCTGCGGGAACTCGGCGGTGGCCGGGAGCACGGCGACGAAGACCGGCTTTCCGGCGTCCTTGATCTTCTTGGCGAGTGCGTCGGCCTCGGCCTTCGGCAGCTGCGCCTCGGCCCGGGGGTCGACGTACACGGGACCCTCCTTGAGGGCCTCTCCCACGGCGGCGACTCCGGTGGCGGCCACTGCCTGCGGAGCGGCCGTCAGGGCCGTCGCGGACAGGGCCAGCAGCAGACCGGACAGCAGCGATCCCCAACGTACGGATGTCAGCCTGGTCCTCATATCCATGACGCTACCCGAACCGGCACTTTCCCGTGTAAGCAGGACATAAGGGCATCTTCTGCCGGTTCGGGCCCCGCCGCGTCCGGGCGTGCCGGCGTTCGCCACGGAGGACCTCGACGGCCTGCCGGCCGGCGAGGTGGGGGCGGAGGGCAGGGCCATGTCCCGGACGGAGCCCCGCCGGCCCGCCGGGGTCTCGTGCTGACGGCGGCTACTCGGCCGGTTCGACGCCCGCGTGGAGGAGACCGTAGGTGAACGCGTCCTCCAGGGCCTGCCAGGAAGCGGCGATCACGTTCGGGGCGACTCCGACCGTCGACCACTCGCGGACCCCGTCCGTCGTGGCGACGAGCACGCGGGTCGTGGACGCCGTACCGTGCGTGCCCTCCAGGATGCGGACCTTGTAGTCGACCAGCTCGAACTTGGCGAGCTGCGGGTAGAACCGCTCCAGCGCCACCCGCAGGGCCCGGTCGAGCGCGTTGACCGGGCCGTTGCCCTCGGCCGTCGCGACGATCCGCTCGCCCTTGGCCCACAGCTTGACCGTGGCCTCGTTGGCGTGGGTGCCGTCCGGGCGGTCCTCGACGATCGCCCGCCATGACTCGATGCGGAAGTACTTGCGGGCCCGCCCCTCCGCCTCGGCGCGCAGCAGCAGCTCGAAGGAGGCGTCGGCCGCCTCGTAGGTGTAGCCCTGGAGCTCGCGCTCCTTGACCCGCTCCACGACCCGGGAGATCAGCGCGCGGTCCCCGCCGAGTTCGACGCCGAGCTCCTTGCCCTTGAGCTCGATGGAGGCGCGGCCGGCCATGTCGGAGACCAGCATCCGCATGGTGTTGCCGACCCGCTCGGGGTCGATGTGCTGGTAGAGGTCCGGGTCGACCTTGATCGCCGAGGCGTGCAGGCCGGCCTTGTGCGCGAAGGCGGAGACGCCGACGTACGGCTGGTGGGTGGAGGGCGTGAGGTTGACGACCTCGGCGATGGCGTGCGAGATCCGGGTCATCTCGGCGAGCGCGCCGTCGGGGAGCACCTTGCGCCCGTACTTGATCTCCAGTGCGGCGACGACGGGGAACAGGTTGGCGTTGCCGACGCGCTCGCCGTAGCCGTTCGCGGTGCACTGGACGTGGGTGGCGCCGGCGTCGACGGCGGCCAGGGTGTTGGCGACGGCGCAGCCGGTGTCGTCCTGGGCGTGGATGCCGAGGCGGGCGCCGGTGTCGGCGAGGACGGTGGCGACGGTGGCCGACACCTGGGCGGGCAGCATGCCGCCGTTGGTGTCGCAGAGGATGACGACGTCGGCGCCGGCCTCGTGGGCGGTGCGTACGACGGACTTCGCGTACTCGGCGTTGGCACGGTAGCCGTCGAAGAAGTGCTCGCAGTCGACGAAGACCCGGCGGCCCTTGGCCACGAGGTGGGAGACGGTGTCCCGGACCATCTCCAGGTTCTCGTCCAGGGTGGTGCGCAGGGCGAGCTCGACGTGGCGGTCGTGGGACTTGGCGACGAGCGTGATGACCGGGGCGCCGGACTCCAGCAGGGCCCGCACCTGCGGGTCCTGGTCGGCCGAGCCGCCGGCCCGGCGGGTGGCGCCGAAGGCGACCAGCTGGGCGTTCTTGAAGTCGATCTCCGCGCGGGCGCGGGCGAAGAACTCGGTGTCGCGGGGGTTGGCGCCGGGCCAGCCGCCCTCGATGAAGCCCACTCCGAAGTCGTCCAGGTGGCGCGCGATCGTCAGCTTGTCGGCGACCGTGAGGTTGATGCCCTCACGCTGGGCGCCGTCGCGCAGGGTGGTGTCGAAGACGTGGAAGCAGTCGTCCAGGCCCCCGGACAGCACAGTTGCCGCCTCTGGTGTCGTCGTCATGCTGATCTGACTCCTGTCGGATGAGTGGTTCCGGAAACCCGCCAATGGGGAAGGCCGCCGTCACTGCCCCCATCATCGCGCGCAGTCCGGTCCCGGCAGGGATGGGCCGGGAAACGAAAAAACCTCTCGCGGGTAGCGAGAGGTCTGCACGCGGGTCCGAGGCACGGTGGCCGCGTCCGCGAAGTTCTTCCACGGTTCAGCGGCCACTGGGGACCGGCGCGCTGCTGGCGATAATCATGAGCTGAGCAGGCACGGTCGCAGTGTGGCACACCGTTCGCCGCGGATGGACAGGCGTCTCACCATACGGGCGCTGCCCGTCCGTCCGGGGCGGACCGCCGCGCCTCAGTCGGCGGCGGGGCTGAGGGTGTCGGTGAGGAACTCGCGGACGTGGGCCAGGATGGCCGGCCGGTCGAGCGTGGGCAGGCCCACCGCCAGCTGGATGCTGAAGCCGTCGAGGAGGGCACGGATGCGGGTCGCGACGCGTTCGGCGTCCACCGGGCGGAACTCACCGCGGGAGATGCCCTCGGCCAGCAACGCCACCAGGTCGCGGTGCCAGGCTCCCTCGATGGCCGCCTGCCGGTCGCGTTCCTGGGGGCCGGCGTTCTGGGAGCGGTTCCACACCTCCAGCCACAGCGTCCAGTGCGGGTCGCGGGCCTGCGTGGGGACGTACAGGTCCACGTACGCCCGCAGGCGCTCGGCCACCGGACCGCGGCGGGCCAGCAGGGCCCGCCGCGCGCTGCCCAGTTCGGCCTCGCTCCACTCCAGGGTCTGCAGCAGGAGCTCGTCCTTGCTGCGGAAGTAGTAGAGGAGGTGGCCGCTGCTCATGCCGACCTCGCGGCCCAGGCCGGCCATGGTCAGGCCTTCGAGCCCGCGCTCGGCGATCGTGGCCATGGCGGCGACGAGTACGTCCTCGCGCGGGGGCGCGTTCTTGCGCGCCGCCCGTACCGGTACTCCACCCGCCGCCATGGGCCACTCCTTCGTGAGGTCCGCCGTTGGTCAGACCTTCGGCTGCTGCTGGGTGATGCAGTGGATACCGCCACCCCCGGCGAAAATCGTACGTGCGTCAACGAGGGTCACGGTCCGTTCGGGGAACAGACCGCGGAAGATCTCCGCTGCCTCCTCGTCGCGGGGGTCGTCGAAGGAGCACAGCACCACGCCGCCGTTGCACAGGTAGTGGTTGATGTACGAGTAGTCCACCCACTCGCCGTCCTCCTCCAGCACGGTCGGCGCCGGGATCTCCACGACCTCCAGCTGCCGGCCCCTGGCGTCGGTGGACGCGCGGAGGATCGCCGCGATGGTCTTGCAGCGTTCGTGGTCCGGGTGGGACGGGTCGGGCTGGGTGTGCACCATGACCACGCCCGGGCGGGCGAAGGCCGCGACGATGTCGACGTGGCCCTGGGTGCCGTAGGTGCCGTAGTCGCCGGCCAGGCCGTACGGCAGCCAGATCGCCTTGGTGGTCCCGAGGTGGGCGTGGATCTCGGCCTCGACCTGCTCGCGGGTCCAGTCGGGGTTGCGGCCCTTGCCCAGCTGGACGGTGTCGGTGAGCAGCACGGTGCCCTCGCCGTCGACGTGGACCGCCCCGCCCTCGTTGACCAGCGGGGTGCTGAACGTGCGGGTGCCGAGCACGTCCGAGACCTGCCGGGCGATCTTCGAGTCGTGGTCCCAGCGGGCCCACTCCTGGGCGCCCCAGCCGTTGAACGTCCAGTCGACCGCGGCCAGCTCGCCCGTGTCGTTGGTGACGAAGGTCGGGCCGATGTCGCGCATCCAGGCGTCGTCGAGTTCGCGCTCGACCACGTCGAGTGCGTGGCCGTCGCCCGCGCCGGCGATCGCGCGGGCGCTGTCCGCATCGCCCGGGGAGACGACGAGGGTCACGGGCTCGTACCCGCGGACCGCTCGGGCGACGGCGCCCCACGCCTCGCGGGCCTCGGCGAGCTCCTGCTCGTTGGTGAAGGTCGGGTTCGGGCTGGGCCAGGCCATCCAGGTGCGCTCGTGGGGCGTCCACTCGGCGGGCATCCGGAATCCGTTGTGCACGGGCTTGGTGGTCATGGCAGGCAGGTCCTTCCGGGCTGTGCTGACTTACAGGAAGTACAGGCGGTTGAGGGAGACCGATGCGGCGGCTTCGGAGCGCAGGGGTTCGCCGTCGAGGGAGACGAGCCCGCTGCGCGCGTCCACGTCGACCGCGCCCACCCGGGAGTTGAGGAGCAGGTCGCCGGGGCCGATGCCGCGGGTGCCGCGGACGGCGACGCGACGCCGGCGGGTCGGCATCTCGTCGCCGCCCAGGGCCGCTGCGGCGGCCGAGACGAAGGCGACGGAGATGTCGGCCGCGGTGGCGCCGTACGAGCCGAACTGCGGTCCGAGGACGAGGGGTTCGCAGGTGTCGGTGGCGGCGTTGGGGTCGCCGGTGACGCCGTGGGCGGGGAAACCGGACTTCAGGACGAGCTGCGGTTTCGCGCCGAAGAACTGCGGCCGCCAGAGCACGATGTCGGCGAGCTTGCCGACCTCGATCGAACCGATCTCGTGCGCCAGACCGTGCGCGATCGCCGGATTGATCGTCAGCTTCGCCATGTAGCGCAGCACCCGGGCGTTGTCGTCGCCGTCGCCGTCTCCCTCCAGCGGGCCGAGTTCGCCCTTCATCTTCGCCGCCATCGCGAAGGTGCGCCGGATCGTCTCCCCGGCCCGTCCCATGCCCTGGGCGTCGGAGGAGGTGATCCCGATCGCGCCCAGGTCGTGCAGGACATCCTCGGCGCCCATCGTCCCGGCCCGGATCCGGTCGCGCGCCATCGCGGCATCACCCGGCAGGTCCGGCTTGAGGTCGTGGACGGAGACGATCATCCCGTAGTGCTCGGCGACCGCGTCCCGCCCGAACGGCAGCGTCGGATTGGTCGAGGAGCCGATCACGTTCGGCACGCCCGCCATCTTCAGCACGTTCGGGACGTGTCCGCCGCCGCAGCCCTCGATGTGGAAGGCATGGATCGTGCGGCCCTCCAGCACCCGCAGCGTGTCCTCCACCGACAGGCACTCGTTCAGGCCGTCGGAGTGCAGGGCGACCTGCACGTCGTACTCCTCGGCCACCCGCAGCGCGGTGTCCAGGGCCCGGGTGTGCGCGCCCATGTCCTCGTGCACCTTGAAGCCCGAGGCGCCGCCCTCGGCGAGGGCCTCGACCAGCGGGGCCGCGTCGGAGGAGGAACCGCGGGCGAGGAAGCCGATGTTCACCGGCCACGCGTCGAAGGCGTTGAAGGCGTGCTTCAGGGCCCAGGGGGAGTTGACGCCGACGCCCCAGACCGGGCCGAACTCCTGGCCGATGACGGTGGTGACCCCCGCGGCGAGGGAGGCCTCCATGATGCGCGGGGACAGCAGGTGGACGTGGGTGTCCACGGCGCCGGCGGTGGCGATCAGGCCCTCGCCGGAGACGATCGAGGTTCCGGTGCCGACGACGACGTCGACGCCGTCGAGGGTGTCGGGGTTGCCGGCCCGGCCGATCGCGTGGATACGGCCCTCGCGGATGCCGATGGAGACCTTGCGGATACCGAGGACGGCGTCGATGACCAGGACATTGCTGATCACGACGTCGCAGGTGTCGCGGACCGCGGCCCCCTTCAGGTGCAGGCCGTCGCGGGCCGTCTTGCCGAAGCCCGCCAGGAACTCGTCCCCCGGCTTCTGCGCGTCCGACTCCACCCGCACCGTCAGCCCGGAATCGCCCAGCCGCACCCGGTCACCCGCCCGGGGACCGAACACGGCCGCGTACTCGTGCGGATCGATGTGCCGGCTGCCCGGCGCGCAGTGCGCACTGTGATCGGTGTGCGGGGTCTGCCTGCTCATGCCGTCGCCCCTTCCGGGCGGCCGTCTCCGCGTACGCCCAGGTAGCCGCAGGCCGCCGCGCGGCGCAGGGCCTCCTCCTTCGCACCGGGGGCGTCGAGCGGGCCGTCGACCAGACCCGCGAAACCGATCGCGATCCGGTCGCCCCCGACGGGGACGAGGCAGACGTCGCCCTCGCCGTGCGGGTCGAACCGCACGGACGAGCCCGCCGGCACGCACAGCCTCATGCCGTAGGCCGCGGCGCGGTCGAAGTCCAGGCGCGGGTTCGCCTCGAAGAAGTGGAAGTGCGAGGTGACGCTCACGGGCACGTCGGCGGTGTTGCGCACGTGCAGGTGCAGCACCGGTTCCGGCTGCGGTACGCCGGGGCCGGGGACGACGGCGCCAGGGGCGTCGTCGCCGAGCGGCACCGCGCCCCGGACGGGGGACGAGACCACGGCGAGGCGGGATCCGTCGTCGAACACGGCCTCCACGTGCACCTCGGTGACGACGTCGGCGACGCCGGGCAGGACGTCGTCCGGCCCGAGCACACTGCGGGCCTCCTCGATGGCCTCGGCGAGCCGTTTGCCGTCACGCGCGGCCTCGCAGACCGTGTCCGCGATCAGCGCGGTGGCCTCCGGGACGTTGAGTTTCAGGCCACGGGCCCGCCGGGCCCTGGCCAGTTCCGCAGCGCTGCGGAGCAGCAGCCGGTCGCGCTCCGTAGGGGTCAGCCGCACGCCGATCCACCACCTCTTGAGTCGATAGGTTAGAGCATCACTCTAACTCTTCAATTCGTTGCGGGGAATCATTGACCTGGACGCAAGGCGTGAGCCACATTGAGTGTCGCTCAAACACCACCCCCCGCCCTGCCAAGGGAGTCCCCCATGCCCATCGAACAGCGCGGAGTCGACACCATCCCCGAGGAGGAGCGGACCAGCGGTCCCCGTGACCTGATATCGATCCTCCTCGGCTCCAACCTGTGCCTCGGTGTGATCGTCTTCGGCTGGCTGCCCCCCTCCTTCGGGCTGGGCCTGTGGCCCTCGGTCACGGCCATCGTGACCGGCACCCTCGTCGGCATCGCCTTCACCGCGCCGCTGGCGCTCGTCTCCCTGCGCACCGCGACCAACCTCTCCACCTCCAGCGGTGCGCAGTTCGGCGTGCGCGGACGCCTCGTGGGATCGGTGGTGGGGCTGTTGCTCTCGCTCGGCTACACCGCCCTCACGCTGTGGATCGGCGGCGACGTCATGGTCGGCACCCTCGCGCGGCTCACCGGGCTCCCGAACACCGGCCTCTCCCGGGCCGTGATGTACGGCCTGCTCGCCGCGTGTACCGTCGTCACGGCCGTCTTCGGCTACCGGCTGCTGCTGCGCATGAGCAAGGTGCTGTCCATCGGCATGGTGGTGCTGCTGGCGGTCGGCGTCGTCGCCTACGCCCCGGACTTCACCACGGCCGCGCCGCCCGAGACCTCGTACCTGCTCGGCTCCTTCTGGCCGACGTGGCTGCTGGCCGCCGTCGCCGCCGGGCTCAGCGGGCCCGTCGCCTTCATCACCCTGCTGGGCGACTACACGCGCTACATCTCCCCGCGCCGCCACGGCTCGCGCAAGGTCCTGTGGGCCACCGCGTTCGGTCTGCTGATCGGCCTGCTGATCCCGCAGCTCTTCGGCACGTACACGGCGCTGGCCGCCCGGGCGGGCCTGGACTACGCCGGTCCGCTCGTCGAGGCGGCGCCGCTGTGGTACCTGGTGCCGCTGCTGGCCGCCGCCGCGGCCGGCTCGGTCGGCAACGCCGGGCTGATGCTCTACTCCATGGGCCTGGACCTCGACGCGATCGTCCCCCGCGCGACCCGCACCACGGCGACCGTGATCGCCGCGGTCGTCGCCACCGCCTTCGTCTTCTTCGGGTCCTTCGAGTGGGACGTGCAGTCCGCGATGACCTCCTTCGTGCTGGTGCTGACCGCGATCGGCACCCCGTGGGCCGTGATCACCCTGATCGGCCACGTGCGCCGCCGGGGGCTCTACGACGCCGACGCGCTGCAGGTCTTCAACCGCCGCTCGGTGGGCGGGGTCTACTGGTACCGCTCCGGCTGGAACGTCGCGGCCACCGCTTCCTGGGCGGTCGGCGCGGCCGTCGGCCTGCTGGCCGTGACCACCCCCTTCTACGAGGGCCCGCTGCTGGCCCTCACCGGCGGCGTGGACTGCTCCTTCGTCCTCTCCGGCCTCACCGGCGGGCTCGTCCACACCGCGCTCACCGCCCGCCGCGCGCCCGCCCCGGCCCCGGTGGCCGCCGCCGAGGAGCCCGCGAACGCCTGAGCCCTCCCCCGTACGCGAGCGGGCCCGCACCCCGGGGGTTTCCGGAGTGCGGGCCCGTTCGTGTACGGGGGAGGGTCAGCCCAGGGGGTGCATCCAGCCGTGGGTGTCGGCGGCGTGGCCGGTCTGGAGCTCCAGCAGCGCCTTGCGCAGCCGCATGGTGACGGAGCCGGGCTCGCCGTCGCCCTGGATCCAGTTGGCGCCCTCGGACTTGACCGAGCCGACCGGGGTGATCACGGCGGCCGTACCGCAGGCGAACACCTCGGTGAGGGTGCCGTTGGCGTTGTCGCGCTGCCAGTCCTCGGTGGTCAGGCGGCCCTCCTCGGCGGTGTAGCCGAGGTCGCGGGCGATGGTGAGGAGGGAGTCGCGGGTGATGCCGGGAAGGAGCGAGCCGGTGAGTTCGGGGGTGACGATGCGGTCGCCGTACACGAAGTACAGGTTCATCCCGCCCATCTCCTCGATCCAGCGGTGCTCGACGGCGTCGAGCCAGACCACCTGGTCGCAGCCGTGCGAGGCGGCCTGAGCCTGGGCGACGAGCGAGGCCGCGTAGTTGCCGCCGGTCTTGGCCGCACCGGTGCCGCCCTTGACGGCGCGCACGTACTCCTCGGAGAGCCAGACGGAGACGGGCTTGACGCCACCGGGGAAGTACGCGCCGGCGGGCGAGGCGATGACGATGAAGAGGAACTCGTTGGCCGGGCGGACGCCGAGGCCGACCTCGGAGGCGAACATGAACGGGCGCAGGTAGAGGGAAGCCTCGCCGGAGTCCGGCACCCAGGCGCGGTCCTGCTTGATCAGGGCGTCGCAGGCCTCGATGAAGAGCTCGACCGGCAGCTCCGGCATCGCCATGCGGCGCGCCGAGGCCTGGAAGCGCTCGGCATTGGCCTCGGGACGGAAGGTGGCGACGGTGCCGTCGGGCTGGCGGTAGGCCTTGAGGCCCTCGAAGATCGTCTGCGCGTAGTGCAGGGTCATGTTCGCCGGGTCGATCGAGAGCGGCGCGTACGGGACCAGTTCGGCGTCGTGCCAGCCGCGTCCCTCGGTCCACTTGATCGTCACCATGTGGTCGGTGAAGTGGCGGCCGAAGCCGGGGCTGGCCAGGATCGCCTCGCGCTCCGCGTCGGACAGCGGGTTCGAGGAGGGCTTGAGCTCGATCGTGGGCGTCGTCATGAGTGCTTGTCCTTCACCGGTTGTGTATGGCGGACCGCGCTCACGGCGTACTAGGACGTCCGAGCTTCCCCGCATTCCGCGGCCTCGCGTTCGATTATCGCCCGCGGGCAGGCTTCGGAGAAGCGGGGGATTGCGGCCCAGGGAGATGGTGGCACCCGGGGCCGCACAGGAAAAGCCGCCAGGTCCCATTGTGACCCGGCGGCTTCCTGAGGTGGAGCGGCCGGGTCAGCCGGCTACTCGCGCGGCGAGGGCGTCGCCGATCGCGTCGGTGGAGCGGAAGGTCCCGTCGCGTTCCGCGAGGTCGGCGCAGACCGCGTCCTCGATCCGGACGGCCTCGGCCTCGTGGCCCAGGTGCCGCAGCAGGAGGGCGACGGAGAGGATCGTCGCGGTGGGGTCGGCCTTGCCGGTGCCGGCGATGTCCGGGGCCGAGCCGTGGACGGGCTCGAACATGGACGGGAAGGCGCCGGTCGGGTTGATGTTCCCGGAGGCGGCGAGGCCGATTCCGCCGGTGACGGCGGCGGCCAGGTCGGTGAGGATGTCACCGAAGAGGTTGTCCGTGACGATGACGTCGAAGCGCTCCGGCTGGGTGACGAAGAAGATCGTCGCCGCGTCGACGTGCAGGTAGTCGGTGGTGACCTCGGGGTACTCCTGGCCGACCTTGTCGAAGATGCTCTTCCACAGGTGACCCGCGTACACGAGGACGTTGTTCTTGTGGACCAGCGTCAGCTTCTTGCGGGGGCGGGAGTTGGCCCGCTCGTACGCGTCACGGACGACGCGCTCGACACCGTACGCGGTGTTGACGCTGACCTCGGTGGCCACCTCTGCGGGCGTACCGGTGCGCAGGCTGCCGCCGTTGCCGGTGTACGGGCCCTCGGTGCCCTCGCGGACGACGACGAAGTCGATGTCCGGGCGGCCCGCCAGCGGGGTGGCGGTGTTGGGGAACAGCTTCGACGGGCGCAGGTTGATGAAGTGGTCGAAGGCGAAGCGCAGCTTCAGCAGCAGGCCGCGCTCCAGCACGCCGGACGGGACCGAGGGGTCGCCGATGGCGCCCAGCAGGATCGCGTCGTGGTGCTTGAGGGCTTCGAGCTCCGCGTCCGGGAGGGTCTCGCCGGTGCGGTGCCAGCGCTGGGCGCCGAGATCGTATTGCCTGGTCTCCAGCTTCACATCCTGGGGCAGGACCGCGGTAAGGACCTTGAGTCCCTGAGCCACGACTTCCTGGCCGATGCCATCACCGGGGATCACTGCGAGATTGATGCTGGTCGACATGGCGAAACCGTACTCCGTGTCCAGCCCTCAGACATTTCACGTCCACCATGTGGACGTGAAATGTCCCGGACCTGCGTTGTCTCAGTGGCCGGTCGAGCCGCCGTTGTCACGGCGGTCGAGGGCTCGCTGCAGGGCCGCGGCGGCGTTCTTGCGCTCGTCGGCCGAGGCGGAGGCGTGGCGGACGCGGCGGGCGGCGGTGGTTGCGGTCATGGTGATCGACTCCTTGAGATCACGGCGTGGCGGGGCCACGGATGAGGGGTTCCTTCAAGGCGCCGGAAGAGGCGGGGAGCAGTGCGCCGCAGGGGTTGCCTGCCAGGGGCGCGCGCTCTCGACCGCCATTCGCCTGATCGGCGAGACGTTCGGCTTCTACAAAGCTAGGCCAGGTCCAGCTGTATGTCTCGGCAATTACTCGGACTTCCTACTATCTGAGACGGGAATCCCCGCGAAACGCGTCGCCCCGAGGCTCCGTTTCCCCCCCCTCGGAGCGGAGTTCCCTGATCAGAGCCCTGACGATGTGGGTTGCGGCGGCTTCCGCCGTAGTGACGTATCCCACCTGCCTCACCGGCCCCTCCGGGCCCAGACCGGTGATTTCCACCGCCTCGGTCGCATCCCGCAGGGACAGCTCCGGCATGATCGCCATGCCGAGGCCGCGGCCGACCATGGTCAGCACCATCGCGTCGTCCTCCGCCTTGACCGTGGCCCGGGGGATCCAGTCCTGGGCCCGCCACCAGGCACGGGTGTAGGAGCCGCAGTTCTCGTCCCAGTCCATGAGGGGCAGCGACCTCGGGTCGGGGTGCCCGGCCGGGTGGACCAGGTGGTACGCCTCCCGTGCGAGCACTCCGGTCAGCAGGCCGGGCGGCGCCGCGTCCTGCGGGCCGCCCAGGGTGGCGATGCCCAGGTCCGCACGGCCCGCCGCCACTTCCCCGGCCGTGCCGGCGCCGATCTCGCGCACCACGCGAACCTCGGGACGGATCCCCGGGTGGCGGGCGGTCAGCCGTTCCAGGGCGGGTGGCAGCAGGTGCAGGGCGGCACTGCGGAAGGCCGCGATCCGCAGCACGCCCCGGAGCGTGTCGCGGCCCCCGGCCCGGCCCGCGCCGCGCGCCTCCGCGCGCATGGCCTCGTACATCCGCAGGATGCGGCGGGCGTGGCCTACCGCCCGCTCCCCCGCCGGCGTGGGCAGGGCCCCGGAGCGCCCCCGCTCGAAGAGCACCGCGCCGAGCTTGGCCTCGCTGCCGCGCACCGAGTGGGACACGGCCGACTGGGTGAGGCCGAGCGCCGCGGCGGCGGCGGAGAAGCCGCCGGCTTCGGCGACGGCGACCAGGATCCGCAGTTCCTGCGGGAGGAGATCGGACACCGGGGCCCCCACCTCGTTGTATGAGTGTCGTTCATGGATGAGTGACTTCCATGAACCCAACTCCCTGCCCGGCCCGGTGATTCCTTCCTAGCGTCGGGCCATGACCACGCACACCGCTCACGCCGTCCACCAGATCGCCCGCCCCGACGGCTTCCCCGCCGCCACCGACTTCGCCCACGTCTCCTCCCCGGTCCCCGAGCCGGGGCCCGGCACCGCCCTGGTGGAGAACCTGCTGCTCTCCGTGGACCCGTACCACCGCGGCCTGATGGACGGCGGCGAGGGCGGCTTCGAGCTGAACACCCCGCTGGAGGGCCGCTCGGTGGGCCGCGTGATCGCCTCCCGCGACCCGGGGTTGCGCGAGGGCGACCTGGTCTTCCACCGCGAGGGATGGCGCACGCACGCCCTCGTCACCCTCGGCGAGGCCGGTACCCGCAAGCTGCGCGGCCACGCGGGCGTCCCGCTGGAGGCATACCTCTCGATCCTCGGCGGCACCGGCCTGACGGCGTACGCCGCCCTGACGCGGACCGCGGCGCTCCGGGAGGGCGAGGACCTGTTCGTCTCCGCCGCCGCGGGCGGGGTGGGCACCGCCACGGGGCACATCGCGCGGCTGCTGGGCGCCCGGCGGATCGTCGGCAGCGCCGGCTCGGCGGCGAAGGTCCGCCACCTCACCGAAGTCCTCGGCTTCGACGCGGCGTTCGACTACCACGACGGCCCGGTCGGCGGGCAGCTCGCGAAGGCCGCCCCCGAGGGCATCGACGTCTACGTGGACAACGTGGGCGGCGAGCACCTGGAGGGCGCGATCGGCGCACTGCGCGAGTTCGGGCGGATCGCCTGGGTCGGCGCCGTCTCGACCTACAACGGCGACCGCTCCCCCGCCGCGCCCCGCAACCTCTTCGAGGTCGTGCACAAGTCGCTGCGCCTGGAGGGTGTACTGGTCCGCCATCACACCGATCTGCAGGACGAGTTGGAGGACTTCCTCGTCCCGCATCTGCGCAGTGGCCGGATCGGTACCGACACCACCATTGTGCAGGGGTTCGAGCACACGGTGGATGCCTTCCGGGGCATGCTCCGCGGGGACAACGTGGGCAAGATGCTGGTGCGGATCGGCGTCTGATTCCGACCACCCCGAAGTTCACGGTGGAGCCCGGTACCGGCAAGGCGGCCATCTGGTTCAAGATGACGGACTCCTCCGCCTCGCCCGTGGCCTTCACGATCCTGGCCCGCCTCCGACGGCACCTGGTCGCGCCGCTGCACGAGCCACATCGAGACGGCCCGGGTGTCCTAGAGGACGTCCCCGTCGCGCCAGTCGAAGTCGAGCGGTGCGGCGGGGTCCAGCCGGACGCCGCCGGGCGGTGTCCACACATAGGTGGAGCCCTCCTCCTCGGGCAGCCGCACCGGCCCGGCCGGCGAGAGCGCGCCCACCCGGCCCGGCCACACCGACCAGCCGCGGGCGAGGTAGAGCCCGGCCCCCTCCTCGGACGCCGAGAGCGCGCCGAGCTCGTAGGCGCCCGCGACGACCTCCTCCAGGCGGGCCATCACCCGCCCGCCGAGGCCCTGGCGTCGCAGGTCGGCCCGTACGGCCACGGCCTCGACGTACCCGGTGCGCAGGGCGCGTCCGCGGTGCACTACCCGCCGCTGCACGACGCTGCCGTGGGCGACGAGCCGGCCGTCGACGCCGATCACCACGTGCATCCCGCCGAGCGCGTGCTCGAAGTCCTCGTCGGCGAAGTCCCCTTCGAAGGCGTCGTCGAGCAGGGACCTGATCGCCCGGAGCTCGTCCGCGGTCAGTTGCGAGGTGTGCGCGGTCAGCGTGTCCATCAATGCTCCAGCCAGTCGGTGTACCAGGGGGTCCGGAGCCGTCGCCGACCGCCGTGACGAACGTCCGGTACTCCTCGGGCAGCCGGATGCCGTGCTCCGTCTCGAAGGCCCGGATCTCCGCCTCCGGCAGCGGCGGCCGCAGTGCGTAGCGGAAGGCTCTTCGCCCGCAGCCGTGCCCTCACCACGTCCGCGCCCGCGCCCCCGCCCGCGCCCGCGCCCCAGTCGCTCATCCCGCGACCGTACCAAGGACCGCATTGCGGACGCCGAACGCCGAACACCGGCCGCCATCGGCCGAAGCGGCTCTAGCGGTCTGGACCAATCCGTCGGCAGACTCGGCCCATGTCGCCCGATACCCAGCAGTGGACCCCCACCCACGGCCAGCCGTACCGCCCCACCGCCTACCGGCCCGAGCGGCTGCCGCAGCACGAATCGCTCGCGCGGGCCGCCGAGTTGCGGGCCAGGATGGAGGAGCGGCGGACCGTACGCCACTTCTCCCCCGACCCGGTGCCCGAGCAGGTCGTCCGGGACGCCATCGCGTGCGCGGCGACGGCGCCGTCCGGGGCGCACCAGCAGCCGTGGACCTTCGTCCTGGTCAAGGACCCGGCCGTTCGCGGGCAGATCCGCGCGGCGGCGGAACAGGAGGAGGAGCTCTCCTACGACGGCCGCCTCGGCGACGAATGGCTGGCGGCCCTGCGCCCGCTCGGCACGGACGCCGTGAAGACCCACCTGACCGACGCCCCCGCGCTGATCGTGGTCTTCCAGCAGCGGTACTGGCTCGGCCCGGACGGCACCAAGCGCAAGCACTACTACGTGGACGAGTCGGTCGGCATCGCGGTCGGCATGCTCCTGTCCGCCCTGCACCTGAGCGGCCTCGCCGCGCTGATCCACACGCCGAGCCCGATGCGCTTTCTGGGGCACGTCCTGGACCGCCCGGCGAACGAGAAGGCCTTCGCGGTCATCCCGGTCGGCTACCCGGCGGACGACTGCGTGGTCCCGGACCTGGTGCGCAAGTCCCTCGACCAGGTCATCGTGGAGGTGTGACGCCCTCCCCGGCGGGCTGCTCCGGGGGCGGCCCGGACGGCCCGCCGCCGAGGGCTTCCGCGTACCGCGGCCCTCCCCCGCAGGTGGGTCAGGGCCAGCTGCGCCCCGCCGGGACGATGCGCAGCCCTGGCACCCCGCGGAGTCCGCCGTAGTACTCGTCGATGCGAGGCAGCACCGTGGAGAGGACCCGGTCCGCCATGGCCGGGTGCAGGCCGAGGGACAGTCCGGTCCGGGCCGGCCGGGCGGAGGTGAAGCCGAAAAGGGCCCCGTCGCGGCGCTCGCTCTCAGGGAGCCCGTCGGCGAGCTCGGCCACCAGAAGCGACTCCAGAAGGCGCTGCGCTTCGTCCTCGGCATCCGGGACGGGTTGCCGGTAGTCGATCAGCCCCGCTTCGGCCCAGCCGAGGCACGTGCGGTGCGGCAGTCCGGTGGCTGCGCGGCAGATGGTCGCGGCGCGGTGGTGGTTGTCCGTACGCCTGGACATACGTCTCCCCGGGCGCCGGTCCCGGTACGGGCGCGTAGAGGTTGCGTATCTCCCAGCGGTCTGTCCCACCCCGTACGGGAACTCGTCAGAGCCCTTGGCTCCCCCAGGTCACCGGGACCGGGTATCGGAGCTGGTCGCCGTACGCGACAACTGGGCCCAGGCTGGCAGGAGTTGCCCGGCCGGGAAATGGATACCGCCCCCGCTCCGGACTTGGGGGTACCGGAACGGGGGCGGGGTTCAGCAGGGGGCCGGAGGTCAGCCCATGTGGGGGTAGCCGTACTCGGTCGGCGGGACCAGGGTCTCCTTGATGGAGCGGGTCGAGGTCCAGCGGAGCAGGTTGGACGCGGCGCCGGCCTTGTCGTTGGTGCCCGAGGCGCGGCCGCCGCCGAAGGGCTGCTGGCCGACGACGGCGCCGGTGGACTTGTCGTTGATGTAGAAGTTGCCCGCCGCGAAGCGGAGCTTCTCCATCGCGTCCGCCGCCGCGTAGCGGTCCGCGGCGATGATCGAGCCGGTCAGGGCGTACGCCGAGACGGACTCCATCTGCGCCAGCATGGCCTCGTAGTTGTCGTCCTCGTAGACGTGGATCGCCAGGATCGGGCCGAAGTACTCGGTCGTGAACACCTCGTTCTCCGGGTCGCTGCACACGATGACGGTCGGGCGGACGAAGTAGCCCTCCGAGTCGTCGTAGGTGCCGCCGGCGACGATCTCGCAGGTCGGGTCGGCCTTGGCGCGGTCGATCGCGGCCTTGTTCTTCGCGAAGGACCGGTCGTCGATGACGGCGCCGATGAAGTTGGTCAGGTCGGTGACCGGGCCCATGGTGATGCCGTCGACCTCGGCCGCGAAGGCCTCCTTGAAGCCGTCGTTCCAGATCGAGGCCGGGACGTAGGCGCGCGAGGACGCCGAGCACTTCTGGCCCTGGAACTCGAAGGAGCCGCGGGTCAGGGCGGTCTTCAGGATCGCGCGGTCCGCGGACGGGTGCGCGACGACGAAGTCCTTGCCGCCGGTCTCGCCGACCAGGCGCGGGTAGGACTTGTACTTCTCGATGTTGTTGCCGACCGTCTTCCACAGGTGCTGGAAGGTCTTGGTCGAGCCGGTGAAGTGGATGCCGGCCAGCTCGGGGTGGTTCAGGGCCACCTCGGAGACGGCGATGCCGTCGCCCGTCACCAGGTTGATGACGCCCTTGGGCAGGCCGGCCTCCTCCAGGAGCTCCATGAGGAGGACCGCGGAGTGGGTCTGCGTCGGGGACGGCTTCCACAGGACCACGTTGCCCATCAGGGCGGGAGCGGTCGGCAGGTTGCCGGCGATGGCCGTGAAGTTGAACGGCGTGATCGCGTAGACGAAGCCCTCGAGCGGGCGGTGGTCGCTGCGGTTCCACACGCCGGCGGAGTTCGCGACCGGCTGCTCGGCCAGGATCTGGCGGGCGAAGTGGACGTTGAAGCGCCAGAAGTCGACGAGCTCGCACGGGGTGTCGATCTCCGCCTGCTGGGCGGTCTTCGACTGGCCCAGCATGGTGGAGGCGGCGAGCTTCTCGCGCCACGGGCCGGACAGCAGCTCGGCGGCGCGCAGGATGATCGCGGCGCGGTCGTCGAAGGACATGGCGCGCCAGGCCGGGGCGGCGGCCAGGGCGGCGTCGATCGCCTCCTGCGCGTCGGCCTCGGTGGCGTTGGCGTAGGTGCCGAGCACGGACTTGTGGTCGTGCGGCTGGACCACGTCGAAACGCTCGCCGCCGCCCATCCGCTTGACGCCGTTGATCGTCATCGGAAGGTCGATCGGGTTCTCGGACAGCTGCTTGAGCTGCTCTTCGAGGCGCGTGCGCTCCGGGGTGCCGGGGGCGTACGAGTGGACCGGCTCGTTGACCGGAGCGGGGACCTGGGTCACAGCATCCATGGGGGTGGTAACTCCTTGACCTGGTTCTTGGCTAGTTCTTGGTGATCATCGAGCGGACGAAGAAGAGCAGGTTGGCCGGCTTCTCCGCGAGGCGGCGCATGAAGTAGCCGTACCAGTCCGTCCCGTACGCGGTGTAGACGCGCATGCGGTGGCCCTCGGCGGCGAGCCGCAGGTGCTCCTCGCTGCGGATGCCGTACAGCATCTGGAATTCGTACTCGTCCAGTTTGCGCCCGGCCTTGCGGGCGAGCTCCTGGCCGATGGCGATGAGGCGCGGGTCGTGGGACCCGATCATCGGGTAGCCCTCGCCATCCATCAGGATCTTCAGGATGCGGACGTACGCCTTGTCGATCTCCGCCTTGTCCTGGTAGGCGACCTCGGCGGGCTCCTTGTAGGCGCCCTTGACGATGCGCACGCGGCTGCCGTCGGCGGCCAGGCGGCGGGCGTCGGCCTCGGTGCGGAAGAGGTACGCCTGGATCACGCAGCCGGTCTGCGGGAAGTCCTTGCGCAGCTCCTCGTGGATGGCGAACATCGAGTCGAGGGTGGTGTGGTCCTCGGCGTCCAGCGTCACGGTCGTGCCGATGGCGGCGGCCGCCTCGACGACCGGGCGGACGTTGGCGAGGGCCAGCTCGTGGCCGCCCTCCAGCGCCTGGCCGAACATGGACAGCTTCACGGACATCTCGGCCTTATCGCCGAGGCCGAGCTCCGCGAGGCGCTCGATGAGCTGGAGGTAGGCGTCACGGGCGGCGTGCGACTGCGCCACCTCGGTGATGTCCTCGCCCACGACGTCGAGGGTGACCTCCAGGCCCTTGCCCGTGAGGTCCTCGACGATCGGGATGACCTGGTCGACGGTCTCGCCGGGGATGAACCGGTTCACCACGGGCTTGGTCACCGGGGCGGCCGAGACGATACGACGCATCTTGTCGCTGCGCGAAGCGGCGAGGATCACGGGACCCAGCACGGGGCACCTCCAGCGGGTGGCAGAAGAAAAGCGCAAGTAAAACCACCGTGAAACCTAAGGATCGCTTTGATCCTCTGCCATCGACAGCTGTCACGCATCCGTGTCCGCGATCTCATACATCTGTCTGAAGAGCGGGGCCGCGGGTGGGAGAATGGCCGGGTGAAGGGCGATTACCAGGACCTGGTGGACGAAATCTCGGCGCTCCTCGGCGCCCCGGCGACCCTGGAGAACCGGGACTTCCGCCTCATCGCCTTCGGTGCCCACGACAGCGACGACGATCTCGCGATGGACCCGGTCCGCACCCGATCGATCCTGACCCGGCAGTCGACGGCGGACGTCCGGTCCTGGTTCGAGGGCTTCGGCATCGCCCGCGCCACCGGCCCCGTCCGCATCCCGGCGGCCCCCGACGCCGGGGTGTTCCGGGGGCGGATCTGCCTGCCGGTGCGCCACCGGGGCATCGTGCAGGGCTACGTGTGGCTGCTCGACCAGGAGCCCGGCGCGCCGGGTCCGGAGCCGGCGGCGCTGGACGCGGCCATGGACGTGGCCCAGCGGATCGGGGTGCTGCTCGCCGAGGAGGCGAAAGCGGGGGCGGACCTGTCGCGGGAGTTCCGGGCGGTGCTCACTGCCGGGCGGGGGTGGCAGCAGGACATGGCGGTGGCGGCGCTGCGGGCCGCCCTCGGGCCGGGCGGGGACGGCCTGCACGCGGCGGTGTGCGTGGCGCCGTGGCCCGGCGAGGCTCCGGCGTCCGTGCCGGGCGCGGCGGCCGTGTGCCTCGTGCCCCGGCGTGGCGGCGCGGGCGAGCCGGGCGACGCGCCGGGTGCCGGACCGGCGGGCGCGGGCCCGGCCCTGGCGGTACTGCTCCGGCTGCGGTCGACGGACGCACTGGCTCCGGCACTGACGGCGGTGGCACGGCTGCTGCCGCGCACGGCGGAACCGGCGGCGGCCACGGCGGCCGGCGCGGGCACCGCGGGATCGCGGGCGCAGGGGGCGGCCGGCGCGGGAGCGGCTACGCGGGCAGCGGGGTCGGGGGGCTCGGCGGGCTCGGCGGGCGCCGCTCCGGCCGGGCGCCCGGGCGGCGCGCACCGGATGACCGCGGGGGTCGCCGACCCCGTCCGCGGCCTCGCAGAACTGCCCGCCGCCTGGGAGCAGGCCGTCGCCGCGGCCCGCGCGGCCGTCGCCGAACCGCGGCTCGGCCCGGTCGCCCAGTGGTCGCAGATCGGCCCGTACCGGCTGCTGGCGAGCCTGGCCTCCGACCCGGTGGACGACCCGGCGGCCCGGACCCTGCTCTCCCCGGCCCACCGCGAACTCGCCCGCACCGCCGAGGTGTTCCTGGACTGCGCCGGCCAGGCGGGCCGCGCCGCCGCCGCTCTCGGCATCCACCGCCAGACCCTCTACTACCGCCTCGGCCGCGTGGAGCAGCTCACCGGCCTCGACCTGGACGCGGGCGAGGACCGCCTGCTGCTCCACATGGCCCTCAAGGCCTCCCGCCTGGCCTGAGGGTAATCCCCGAGCCCGTCTCGGGGCTGTCCCCGATGCCCCGGTGGCCGCCGGCCCCCTACCGTCGCGAACAGCGCCGGCCGCCCGGTCCGCGGACCCCGTCCGCACCGGCCGGTGCGCTACGGAGGCCCCGATGAAGGCGATCGTCCAGGACCGGTACGGCTCCCCCGCCGTACTGGAGTTGAGGGAGGTCGAGCGGCCCCCGGTCGGCGACCGGGAGGTGCTCGTACGGGTCCACGCGGCCGCGGTCAACGCGCGCGACTGGCACCTCATGCGGGGGGACCCGTACCTGGCCCGGCCGGCGCTGGGCCTGCGCGGCCCGAAGGTGCGCATCAGGGGCACCGACTTCGCGGGCCGGGTGGAGGCGGTGGGCAGGGACGTGACCCGGCTGCGCCCGGGCGACGAGGTGTTCGGCGAGGCCGAGGGGGCCTTCGCCGAGTACGTGTGCGCCCCGGAGGACGCGGTGGAGCCGATGCCCGCGAACCTTTCGTTCGAGCAGGCGGCCGCGGTCCCGCTGGCGGGGAACACCGCCCTCATGGGGCTGCGCGACCTGGGGCGCGTGCGGCCGGGCCAGCGGGTCCTGGTCAACGGTGCGTCAGGCGGGGTCGGAACCTTCGCCGTTCAGATCGCCAAGGCGTTCGGGGCGGAGGTGACCGGCGTGTGCGGCACGAGGAACACGGAGCTGGTGCGTTCCCTGGGCGCCGACCACGTCGTCGACTACGCCCGGGAGGACTTCACCCGCGCCGGCCGGCGCTACGACCTCGTCTTCGACCTGGTGGGCAACCGGTCGCTCGCCGAGTGCCGCCGAGCCCTGACGACCGGGGGCACGCTGGTGCTCTCGGGCGGAGGCGTGTCCGAAGGGGGCACTCTGGTGGGGCCGATGGCCCTGCTGGTGAAGGGCCGGGCGCTCGCCCCCTTCGTCCGCCACCGACTGCTCGTCCTCACGGCGACGCCGGACCACCGGAACCTGGCGGTGCTCCGCGAGCTCATCGAGTCCGGCCGCCTCACCCCGGCCGTGGACCGCACCCACCCCCTGCACGAGGTGCCCGAGGCCATCAGGTACCTGGAGGTCGAACACGCCCGCGCGAAGGTGGTCATCACGCTGTAGCCGAAGACGTGCGGGTCCGGCCGCGGCTCCGGGCCAGGGCCGGATCCGGAGCCGGGGCGCTGTCACATCCGGGGGCGCGGCCAGATCGGGGGCCGCTGTCAGGTCCGGGGCCGCGTCCGGGTCGGCTGCGGCTACGTCCGCGGGCGGGTCATCGCCTCGGCGGCCCGGCGCATGCCCTCGGTGAACTCCTCGGCCGTGGCCGCCGACTCCGGGTCGAAGAGCCACTGGATCATCAGCCCGTTGAGCAGCGCCTGGTAGAAGGAGCCCAGGGTCCGCACGTCCCGCTCGTCGAGCTGGTCCTCCGGGGTGCCGGTCAGCATCGAGATCAACCCGCGGCGCCCCTCGGCCTGTGATGCCGCGAGCATCGCCCGCAGCTCGGGCCGCTGGTCCCGGCCGAGCGCGACCTCCAGGCCGGCCGCCCAGACGGGCGCGGACTTCTCGTGCTGCCCGAGGACCCCTTCCCAGAGCGCGCGGAAACGCTCCAGCGACCCGCCCTCACCGTCCAGGCCGTCGTGGAAGACCGCCCCCCACTCCTCCATGAGGCCGATGAAGGCCTCGGTGAGCAGCGCGTCCTTCGAACCGTAGTGGTAGCCGATGGACGCCAGGTTCGTCCCCGACGCGCTGACGATGTCGCGCGCGGTGGTGCGTACGAACCCCTTCTCCACCAGGCACTTCTTGGCGCCTTCGAGCAGATCTTCGCGATGTCCCATGGCCACACCGTAGCAAGACAACCGTCCCATACGTCAGTCCAAGACATCTGTTCCATACGGCTGTCATAGACAAGCGTTTTATACGTGTGTATGTTTCTCGGCATGACGAACCCCGCCGCCACAGCGCGACTCGCCGGCCGCCGCGAATGGACCGCCTTCACCGTCCTGCTGCTGCCCCTGCTCCTGGTCTCGATGGACGTCTCGGTCCTCTACTTCGCCATCCCGGCGATCACCGAGCAGCTCGACCCGAGCGCCACTCAGCAGCTCTGGATCTTCGACAGCTACGCCTTCGCCCTCTCCGGCCTGCTGATCACGATGGGCTCGCTCGGCGACCGGATCGGCCGCCGCAGGCTGCTGCTGATCGGCGCCGGCGCCTTCGGCCTCGCCTCGGTGGGCGCCGCCTACGCCACCAGCGCCGAGATGCTCATCGCGGCCCGTGTCCTGCTCGGCGTCGGCGGCGCGACCCTGATGCCGTCCACGCTCGCCCTCGTCCGCAACCTCTTCCAGGACGCCAAGCAGCGCGGCAAGGCCATCGCCATCTGGTCCGGAGCCATGACCGGCGGCATCGCCCTCGGCTCCGTGCTGAGCGGCGTGATGCTGAACCACTTCTGGTGGGGCTCCGTCTTCCTGATCAACGTGCCCGCGATGGTGCTGCTGCTGGCCCTGGTCCCGGTCCTGGTCCCGGAGTTCAAGGACCCCGCCCCCGGCCGCTTCGACCTGTGGTCCGTCCCGCTGTCCATGGCCGCCGTGCTGCCGGTCGTGTACGGCCTCAAGGAGATCGCCGCCGAGGGGTTCGAGCCCCTCCACCTGGCCTGCCTCGCCGTCGGACTGCTCTTCGGGTACGTCTTCGTCCGCCGCCAGCGCAGCCGTGACGACGCCATGGTCAGCCGCTCGCTGTTCCGGGGCCGCGGCTTCGGCGCAGGCATCGCCCTGAACACCCTCGCCGCCTTCGCCATGCTCGGCTCGGCCTACTTCACCACCCAGTACCTCCAGTCGGTGCTCGGCATGGGCACCCTGGAAGCCGCCCTGTGGAGCCTCGCCCCCTCGGTGGTCATCGGCGCGGCGGCCCCGGTCTCCGCGGCCCTGGCCCAGAAGACGGACCGGGCCTACGTCGTCGCCGGCGGGTTCGTCCTCGCCGCCGCCGGCTTCACGCTGATCGGCCTGGTGGACACCGACTCGCTGTGGCTGATCCTGGCCGGCGCCGGAGTCCTGGCCTCGGGCATCGTCACCGTGATGTCCCTGGTCTCCGACCTGGCCCTGGGCGCGGCCCCCGCCGAGAAGGCCGGTTCCGCCGCCTCCCTGCTGGAGACCGGTACGGAGTTCGGCGGCGCCCTGGGCATGGCGGTCCTCGGCAGCCTGGGCACCGCGGTCTACCGCAGCGACCTGGCGGACGCCGAGCCCGCCGCACGGGAGACCCTCGGCGGCGCCGTCGCCGCCGCCCACCAGATCGGCGGGGCTGCCGGCGAGCAGGTCCTGGCCCTGGCTCGCGAAGCCTTCGTGCACGGCATGCAGTACGCGGCCTGGGGCGGTACGGCGCTGCTGCTCGGGGCGGCCGTGCTCGCCGCCGCGCTGCTGCGGGGCATCGGCGCCCCCGCCCCGGCCGCGGCGGAGCCCGCCGGAGCCACCGGGGCGCGGGCCCACGAAACGGCGTACAACTGACCGGTAAGACACGGCACGACGCGACATGGCGCGAAACGGCGGGGCGCAGCGCGGCGCAGCCGGCGGAACGCGGAAGGGCCCGGGGTCTCCCCCGGGCCCTTCCGCATGTCACTGCCGTGGCGGCGTCAGGCGAGGCTGACGGTGCGCGCCGAGGCGGCGCCGATCTCGGAGGCGATGTCGGCGAGGACGCCCGCCGGCACCTCGGCGTCGACGGTGAGGACCGCGAGGGCCTCGCCGTGCTCCTCCGCGCGGGCGACCTGCATGCCCGCGATGTTCAGGCCACCCTCGCCGAGGACGCGGCCGACGGTGCCGACCACGCCGGGGCGGTCGGTGTAGCGCAGCACGACCATGTAGTCGGCGAGCGCCAGGTCCACGTCGTACTCGCCGATGCCCACGATCTTCTGAAGGTGCTTCGGGCCCGCGAGCGTGCCGGAGACCGACACCTCCTGACCGTCCGACAGGGTGCCGCGGACGGTCACCACGTTGCGGTGGTCCGGGGACTCCGAGCTGGTGGTCAGACGGACCTCGACGCCGCGCTCCTGCGCGAACAGCGGGGCGTTGACGTAGGAGACCGTCTCGTCGACGACGTCCTCGAAGACACCCTTGAGCGCGGACAGTTCGAGCACCTTGACGTCGTGCTGGGTGATCTCGCCGCACACCTCGACGTCGAGGCGGACCGCGACCTCGCCCGCGAGGGCGGTGAAGATGCGGCCGAGCTTCTCGGCGAGCGGCAGCCCCGGACGGACGTCCTCGGCGATGACGCCGCCCTGGACGTTGACGGCGTCCGGTACGAGCTCACCGGCGAGGGCCAGGCGCACCGACTTGGCGACCGAGACACCGGCCTTCTCCTGGGCCTCGTCCGTGGACGCACCGAGGTGCGGGGTGCAGACGACCTGGTCGAGCTCGAAGAGCGGGGAGTCCGTGCAGGGCTCCTTCGCGTACACGTCGAGGCCGGCGCCGGCGACGCGGCCCTCCTTGATGGCCGAGTACAGGGCGGCCTCGTCGACGATGCCGCCGCGCGCGGCGTTGACGATGCGGACCGACGGCCTGACCTTGCGCAGGGCCTCGTCCCCGATGAGACCGAGGGTCTCGGGGGTCTTGGGCAGGTGCACTGTGATGAAGTCGGCGACCTCCAGGAGCTCGTCCAGCGTCAGCATCTTGACGCCCATCTGGGCGGCGCGCGCGGGCTGGACGTAGGGGTCGTACGCGACGATCTTCATACCGAAGGCCGACATGCGCTGCGCGACGAGTACGCCGATGCGGCCGAGGCCGACGACGCCGAGGGTCTTCTCGCTGAGCTCGACGCCCGTGTACTTGTTCCGCTTCCACTCGCCGTTCTTCAGGGCGGTGTTGGCCTGCGGGATGTTGCGGGCGGTGGCGACGAGCAGACCGCAGGCGAGTTCGGCCGCGGTCACGATGTTCGAGGTCGGGGCGTTGACGACCATCACGCCGGCCTTGGTGGCGGCGGAGACGTCGACGTTGTCCAGACCGACGCCGGCGCGGGCGACGACCCTCAGCTTCTTCGCCGCGGCGATGGCCTCGGCGTCGACCTTGGTGGCGGAGCGGACGAGGATCGCGTCGACGTCGGCGATCGCGGGGAGCAGCTCGGCGCGGTCGGCGCCGTTGCAGTGGCGGATCTCGAAGTCCGGGCCGAGCGCCTCGACGGTGGCGGGCGACAGCTCTTCGGCGATGAGTACGACAGGTTTCGAGCTCACGTGGGTCATCCTCACAAGTCCAGTGCGGACGGCCGTCCCGACGGCCGCAGGCGGTGGAGGGGGTAGCCGCGTGGAAGACGCACGACACTGTGGGCCTGACGCGTATGTGTTGAGCAGTGTAGTGGCGCTGACGGACCGGTTTTCCGCCTGTACGGAAGGATCACTCTTCCGTGGTTGGCCGGGTTGGACAAGCCATGCCCGTGAGGGCCCCGTTCCCGGCACTCCGGCCACCGGCGCGGCATGTGCCGTACCGCCCGGTGATGCGCGGCGGGGCCGTGACTCGACCGTCCCGGCCCCACCGCCGCGAGATCAGCTCTCGTCGTTGTCCACCCAGCTCATCAGCTTGCGCAGCTTCTTGCCGGTGGTCTCCAGCAGGTGCTCCGAGTCGGCCTTCTTGTACTCGTTGTACTTGGGCAGACCGGCCTTGTACTCGGCCATCCACTCCTCGGCGAACTTGCCGCTCTGGATCTCCTCGAGGACCTTCTTCATCTCGGCCTTGGTGGCGTCGGTGATGACGCGCGGGCCGGTGATGTAGTCGCCCCACTCGGCGGTCTCGGAGACCGACCAGCGCATCTTCTCCAGACCGCCCTCGTACATGAGGTCGACGATGAGCTTCAGCTCGTGCAGGCACTCGAAGTAGGCGATCTCCGGCTGGTAGCCCGCCTCGGTCAGGGTCTCGAAACCGGCCTTGACCAGCGCGGACGCACCACCGCAGAGGACGGCCTGCTCACCGAACAGGTCGGTCTCGGTCTCCTCGGTGAAGGTGGTCTTGATGACGCCGGCGCGGGTGCCGCCGATGCCGGCCGCGTAGGAGAGCGCCAGGTCGAAGGCCTTGCCGGTGGCGTCCTGCTCGACGGCGGCGATGCACGGGACGCCGCGGCCCTCCTCGTACTGGCGGCGGACCAGGTGGCCCGGGCCCTTCGGCGCGACCAGGGCGACGTCCACGTTGGTGGGGGGCTTGATGAAGCCGTAGCGGACGTTGAAGCCGTGGCCGAAGAAGAGCGCGTCGCCCTCCTTGAGGTGGTCCTTGATGGACTCCTCGTAGATCTCGGCCTGCAGCGGGTCCGGGGTGAGGATCATGATGACGTTCGCCCACTCGGCGGCCTCGGCCACGGGGACGACCTTCAGGCCCTGCTCCTCGGCCTTGGCCTTGGACTTCGAGCCCTCCTTCAGGCCGACGACGACGTCGACGCCGGAGTCACGGAGCGACAGCGCGTGGGCGTGGCCCTGGCTGCCGTAACCGATGACCGCGACCTTGCGGCCCTGGATGATGGACAGGTCGGCGTCGTTCTCGTAGAACAGCTCGGCCACTGGGATATCTCCTTGGTGCGCTGGTGTTGCTCCCACCGTACGGCGGGGAACGGAATCTGAGTCTGTCGGTCTCGCTATGCGGGCCGAGCGTGTCTGCCGGGGCCCGGGGCGCCGCCGTGGCGCGGCCGCCGGGCCGGCCGGGTCAGGCGCTGCGGTCGAGCGCGCGCAGGCTGCGGTCCGTGATGGACCGTCCGCCGCGCCCTATGGCGATCGTGCCGGACTGCACGAGCTCCTTGATGCCGAAGGGCTCCAGCATCTTGAGCATCGCGCCGAGTTTGTCGGTACCGCCGGTCGCCTCGATGGTGACGGCCTCGGGGGAGACGTCGACGGTCTTGGCGCGGAACAGCTGGACGATCTCGACGATCTGCGAGCGGGTCTCGTTGTCGGCGCGGACCTTCACCAGGACGAGTTCGCGCTCGATGGCGTTGTGCGGCTCCAGCTCGACGATCTTGAGGACGTTGACCAGCTTGTTCAGCTGCTTGGTCACCTGCTCCAGCGGGAGGTCCTCGACGTTGACGACGATGGTGATGCGGGAGATGTCGGGGTGCTCGGTGACGCCGACCGCGAGGGAGTCGATGTTGAACCCGCGGCGGGAGAACAGGGCGGCGATCCGGGCGAGGATGCCGGGCGTGTTCTCGACCAGGACGGAGAGCGTGTGCTTGGACATGTGAGGCGTTCTCTCTCTCGGGCTCTCTCGGCTCAGTCGTCTTCGTTGTCGCCGAAGTCGGGACGGACGCCCCGGGCTGCCATGACCTCGTCGTTGGAGGTGCCGGCGGCGACCATCGGCCACACCATGGCGTCCTCGTGGACGATGAAGTCGATGACGACGGTACGGTCGTTGATCGCGTTGGCCTCGGCGATGACCTTGTCGAGGTCGGCCGGGTCCTCACAGCGCAGCGCCACGCAGCCCATGGCCTCCGAGAGCTTGACGAAGTCCGGGACGCGCGTGCCCTTGCGGGGGGCGATGGACTCGCCGAGCTGGGAGCCGACGGTGTCGTGACCGGTCTCGTCGGCGTGCAGGACGGTGTTGGAGTACCGCTGGTTGTAGAACAGCGTCTGCCACTGGCGCACCATGCCCAGCGCACCGTTGTTGATGATCGCGACCTTGATCGGGATGTTGTTCAGGGCGCAGGTGACCAGTTCCTGATTGGTCATCTGGAAGCAGCCGTCGCCGTCGATCGCCCAGACCGTGCGCTCGGGCATGCCGACCTTGGCGCCCATCGCGGCGGGCACCGCGTAGCCCATCGTTCCGGCGCCGCCGGAGTTCAGCCAGGTGCGGGGCTCCTCGTACTTGACGAAGTGCGAGGCCCACATCTGGTGCTGGCCGACACCGGCCGCGAAGACCGTGCCCTTCGGCGCGAGCGCGCCGATCCGCTCGATGACCTGCTGCGGCGAGAGGCTGCCGTCCGCGGGCAGGTCGTAGCCCAGCGGGTAGGTCTCGCGCCAGCGGTTGAGGTCGTTCCACCAGGCGGTGTAGTCGCCGGCGTTGCCTTCGGTGTGCTCGGCCTGGACCGCCTGGATCAGGTCGGCGATGACCTCGCGGGCGTCACCGACGATCGGGACGTCGACGGCGCGGTTCTTGCCGATCTCGGCCGGGTCGATGTCCGCGTGGATGATCTTGGCGAAGGGGGCGAAGCTGTCCAGCTTGCCGGTGACGCGGTCGTCGAAGCGGGTGCCCAGCGCGATCAGCAGGTCCGACTTCTGCAGCGCGGTGACGCCGGTGACGCTGCCGTGCATGCCGGGCATGCCGACGTGCAGCGGGTGGCTGTCGGGGAAGGAGCCGAGGGCCATCAGGGTGGTGCAGACCGGGACGCCGGTCAGCTCGGCCAGGACCTTCAGCTCGGCGGTGGCGCCGGACTTCATGACGCCGCCGCCGACGTACAGCACCGGGCGCTTGGCCTGGCAGATGAGCTTGGCGGCCTCGCGGATCTGCTTGGCGTGCGGCTTGGTGACCGGCCGGTAGCCGGGGAGGTCCTGGGAGGGCGGCCACGAGAAGGTCGTCTTCGCCTGCAGGGCGTCCTTGGCGATGTCGACGAGGACCGGGCCGGGACGGCCGGTGGCGGCGATGTGGAACGCCTCGGCGATCGTCTTCGGGATGTCCGCGGCCTTGGTGACCAGGAAGTTGTGCTTGGTGATCGGCATGGTGATGCCGACGATGTCCGCCTCCTGGAAGGCGTCGGTGCCGATCGCCTTGGAGGAGACCTGGCCGGTGATCGCGACGAGCGGGACGGAGTCCATGTGGGCGTCGGCGATCGGGGTGACCAGGTTGGTGGCGCCCGGGCCGGACGTGGCCATACAGACGCCGACCTTGCCGGTGGCCTGGGCGTAGCCGGTGGCGGCGTGGCCGGCTCCCTGCTCGTGGCGGACCAGGATGTGACGGACCTTCTTCGAGTCCATCATCGGGTCGTACGCGGGGAGGATGGCACCTCCCGGAATCCCGAAGACGGTGTCGCACCCCACCTCTTCGAGAGAGCGGATGAGGGACTGCGCACCCGTGACGTGCTCAACTGCGGCGGACTGCTGTCCGCCGGAACGGGGCCGCGGCTGCGGATGGTGGGCCCCGGTGGCCTGCTCGGTCATCGGCATTCTCTTCTCGAAGCTGAGGGTTTTACGCGGATTCGACTCTGTGCCAGTGCAACAAAAAACCCCTCGTGCCAGGAGGCAAGCGAGGGGAGCGCGTCGGGTGTGTTGAGCGGGGACATGCAGGTCCCAGCTTCAGCCGACGCGCTTTCCAAGTACGAGAATTCGGGTGCGCATGGCATTGACCCTCCCTCTGGCGGGAGGGTGATGTCAAGTAGGTGGGACGGGCGTCTCATTATGTGAGCCTCTGCGGATGACCATGGAGCCCCCGGAGGAGCCGCCCGCCAGTGCGGGCTGGGCCGCTCCCCCTGGTACTGGGAACGTACCGCGCACCAGCGCACGGCGCAGCCTGTACTCGTCGAGGGGGCCGGAAAAGGCCACCCCCTGGCCGTGTGTGCACCCCATCGCGCGCAGCGCGGCCACCTGCTCGGGCAGGTCCACCCCGTCGGCCACGGACCGCATGCCGAGGTCGTTTGCGATCCGCAAGAGACCCGCTGTGATCTTGTGCAGCCGGGCGGACTCGACCACCCCCTCCACCAGGCCCCGGTCCAGCTTGAGCATGTCCACGGGCAGGCGGCGCAGGGCGCTGATCGCGGCGTAGCCGCTGCCGAAGCCGTCCAGGGAGATCCCCACCCCGAGCCGGTGCAGGGCCGCCAAGCGGCGCTCCAGGTCGTCGAAGGGGACCCTTGGGTCGGACACGGCGAGCTCCAGCACCAGGGCCCCGGAGGGCAGGCCGTGCCGGTTGAGCAGGGCTTCCACGCTGCCGAGCGGCATGGCACTGTCCAGGAGCCGCTGGGCGGTCATCCGCACCGCCACGGGCACGTCGTGCCCGGCCCGGTGACGGTCGGCGGCCTGCTCGACGGCCTCCTCCAGCAGCCAGCGGCCCAGCTCGGCGGTGCGCGAGGCGTCGGGACCGGAGCCGGAGCCGCCGCCAGCCACGCCCTCGCTGTACTCGGCCACCCGGAGGAATTCCGCCGGCGTGAAGAGGATCCCCTGGGCCGAACGCCACCGGGCCTGCGCGGCGACGGCCGCGATCTCGCCGGTGGCCAGCGAGACCACGGGCTGGTGCAGCAGGGCGAACTCGCCCTCGTGCAGTGCGGTGCGCAGCCGGCCGGCCAGCTCGGCCCTTTGGACCACCTCGGCCTGCATCTGCGGGGCGTACGTCTCGACGCGGTCCTTGCCGCCCGCCTTGGCCCGGTACATCGCCAGGTCCGCGTTGCGCATCAGGTCCGAGGGGGTGATTCCGGGGTCGGCGAAGGCCACGCCGATGCTGGCGGCCACCCGTACCTCGCTGCCGCCGATCCGGTACGGCTGGGAGAGCCTGGTGCGCAGCCGGTCGGCGATCTCGCGGACCTGGTACTCGCGGGCGCTGCGGTCGCGGTTGCCGTCGCCCAGGATCAGCGCGGCGAACTCGTCGCCGCCGAGCCGGGCGGCGGTGTCCCCGGCGCGGACCGAGTCCTGGAGCCTGCGCGCGGCCTCGATGAGCAGCTCGTCGCCGGCCTGGTGGCCGATGGTGTCGTTGACCGCCTTGAAGCCGTCGAGGTCGATGAAGAGCACGGCGGTGCTGTGGTCGCCGGCGCGCCGGCCGGTCAGGGCCTGGCGGACGCGGCGGGTGAACAGAGCCCGGTTGGGCAGGTCGGTCAGCGGGTCGTGCTCGGCGCTGTGCTGGAGCTGGGCCTGGAGCCGGACGCGCTCGGTGACGTCGCGGCTGTTGAGGATGAGCCCGCCCTGGTGGCGGTTGACGGTGGACTCCACGTTGAGCCACTCGCCGCCGCCCGACCTGAAGCGGCATTCGATGCGGGTGGTGGGCTCCTCGGTGGGCGGTGCGGCGAGGAAGCGGCGCACCTCGTGGACCACCCGGCCGAGGTCGTCGGGGTGGATCAAGGTGGCCAGTTCGGTGCCGACCAGCTCCTCCGCCTCGCGGCCGTACACCCCGGCGGCGGCCGGGCTCACGTAGCGCAGGGTCCCGGTGGGTGCGGCGATCATGATGACGTCGCTGGAGCCCTGGACGAGGGAGCGGAAGTGGTTCTCCTTCTGGGCCAGTTCCTGCGTCAGGGCGATGTTGTCGAGGAGCATGATGCCCTGCCGGATGACGAGGGCGAGCACGACGGTGCAGCCGGTGAACACGACCATCCGATCGACCTTCCGGCCGTCCACGACGTTGTAGAGGATGCCGAGGGTGCACACGGCGGCCGCGAGGTACGGCGTGAGGGCCGGCAGGGATCCGGTGATCGGGCGGCTGTGCGGGCGGTCTCTGCGCGGGTGCCCGTGCGGCACCTGGGCCTGGTGCATGCGCCGGGCGCCCCAGGGGGCGTACGCGAGCAGCAGCGAGCCGGCGAACCAGCCGGCGTCGAGCAGCTGCCCGGACTGGTACTCGGCGCTCAGCAGGGGCGAGGTGAACAGGGCGTCGCTGAGGACGGTCAGCGCCAGCGCCGCGATGGCGGTGTTGACGGCGGAGCGGTTGGTCTCGCTCCGCCGGAAGTGCAGCACGAGGACCATCGAGACGAGCGCGATGTCCAGCAGCGGGTAGGCGAGGGAGAGCGCGGCGCGCGGGACGCTGCCGGGGGCGCCGGACTGCGCGGTCCGCGCCGCGTGGGCCAGGGCCAGGCTCCATGACAGGGTCAGCAGGGAGCCGCCGATGAGCCAGGAGTCGAGTCCCAGGCACACCCAGCCGGCGCGGGTGACCGGCCGTTTGGCGAGGACGAGGAGGCCCACGATGGCGGGCGGGGCGAAGCAGAGGAAGGCGAAGTCGGCGAGCGAGGGCTTCGGCACGTCCTGGCCGAGGACCACCTCGTACCAGCCCCAGACGGCGTTGCCGCAGGCGCCCATGAGGGAGGAGAAGGCGAAGAGCAGCCAGGCGGGGCGTTCCCGGCTGTCGATCGTGCGCGCGTAGGTGTAGCAGGAGACGGCGGCGAGCAGTCCTGCGGCGCTGAGTCCGAAGTCGCCCATGATCTCAGCGACTTCCTCGGACCCCCAGTTGAGGGCGGCGCCGACGGCGTACCCGCCGCTGACGACCGCGAGGATCAGCTGCATCGCCAGGCCCCTGCCTCCGCCCGAGACGGACGGCCGGTCCAGGAGCGCCGCCCCCGGCGTGCTCACCGGTCCCCCTCGCCGGCCGGTTCCGGCGCGGCCCAGTCTCGGCAGCGCCGCCTCCGGCGGCTGTGCCGCGTCGGATCCTTCGTCCATTGGCCGTGCATCGCCCGTCGCCCCCCAAAGTGTCCGATCACTCCCCAGCGCCAGACGTTCGTGGCGCAGCCCCTTCTTCCGGACGATACACCACTTTCGTCACTCAGGGACATAGTTGTTCTACGCTGCGTTACCGAGCAGGGAGTTGGGGCAACCGATCGCATTCGGATGGCTGCGGAGCGTACAGGGCAAGGTCTATTCGGTGATCAGCACCGTGTGTTCCACGGGCTCTCCGGCGGCGAAGCGGGTGAGCTGGCGGGCCACCAGGCGCCTGGCGCGGGGCTCGAACGCAGAACTGCTGCCGCCGACGTGAGGCGTGATCAGGACGTTCGGGGCGTGCCAGAGCGGATGGCCGGCGGGCAGCGGTTCCGGGTCGGTGACGTCGAGCGCCGCGCGCAGCCGGCCCGACTCCACCTCCGCCAGCAGGGACTTGATGTCCACGACGGGGCCGCGCGAGACGTTCACGAGCAGGGCCCCGTCCTTCATCCGGCCGAGGAACCCGGCGCCCACCAGACCCCGGGTGGCATCGGTCAGGGGCGTCACGAGGATGACCACGTCCGCCTGCGGCAGGAGCCGGGGCAGGTCGGCGATGGCGTGCACCGGCCCGCGTGCCGTGGTCCGCGCCGAACGCGCGACGCGTTCGATCCGCTCGCACTCGAAGGGTACGAGGCGGTCCTCGATGGCGGAGCCGATGGATCCGTAGCCGATGATCAGAACTGACTTGTCAGCGAGGGCGTCGTAGAAGCCGGAACGCCATTCCTCGCGGTCCTGCCCGCGGACCATGCCGGGGATGCCGCGCAGGGACGCGAGGGTCAGCGTGAGGGCCAGTTCGGCGGTGCTGGCCGTGTGGACCCCCACTGCGTTGCACAGCCGTACGCCCGGAGGCAGGTCTCCGAGGCGGCCCAGCACGTCGTCGATGCCGGCCGTCAGGGTCTGGACGACCCGTACGGCGGACATCGCGGCCAGCGGGCGCACGGTGACCTCGGCGGACTTCATGTAGGGGGCCACGTAGAAGACGCAGTCGGCCGGATCGGCCGGGAAGGCGTCCTCACCGTCCCACTGGCGGTACCGGAAGGAGTCGGGGAGGCCGGCGACCTCTTCGGCGGGGAAGGGGAGCCAGACGTCCCGTGGCGTTGCAGTCATGATCACGAGGCTATGCCAAGCCGTCTTGATCAAGCCGTTAGTTTGGTTGCCGGAGCGGAGGGGGACGCAGGGGTGGAGCGCAGGTCGATCGGGGCGGGGGCGCTGAGCGTGGGCGCCGTCGGCCTCGGCTGTATGCCGATGAGCTGGGCGTACACGCCTTCGCGGCGGCGGGGGCACGAGTCGCTGGCCGCCGTGCACGCCGCGTTGGACCTGGGGTCGAACCTGCTGGACACGGCCGATGTGTACGGGCCGTTCACCAACGAACTGCTGCTGGGGCGGGTGCTGCGGGAGCGGCGGTCCGACGCGTTCGTGTCGGCGAAGGTCGGGCTGCGGGCGGGCGACCAGCACGTGGTGGCCGACGGCCGGCCCGGCTACCTGAGGCGGGCGTGCGACGCCTCGCTGCGGCGCCTGCGCACCGATGTCATAGACCTCTACCAGCTGCACCGGGTGGACCCCGAGGTTCCGGTGGAGGAGACCTGGGGTGCCATGGCGGAGCTGGTGGGCGCGGGAAAGGTGCGGGCCCTCGGCTTCTGCGCACTGGGGGCGAGCGCCGGCCCCGGTGCCGGGCGGCGCGGTGACCGCGGGTACCGGACGACGCTGCGGCACCTGGAGCGGCTGCAGCAGGTCTTCCCGGTGAGCGCCGTGCAGGCGGAGCTGTCGGTGTGGTCGCCGGAAGCGGCGTGGCAGCTGCTGCCGTGGTGCGCGGCGCGCGGGGTGGGCTTCCTGGCGGCGATGCCGCTGGGCAGCGGGTTCCTGACGGGGACGCTCACGCCGGGCGAGGGCTTCGAGCCGCAGGACGTCCGGGCCAGGCACCCGCGGTTCACGGCGGAGGCGATGGCCTCGAACCAGGTGCTGGTGGCGGGGCTGCGGCGGGTGGCGCGGCGGTACGGGCCCGAGGTCACGGTCGCGCAGGTGGCCCTGGCCTGGGTGCTGGCCCAGGGGCCGCAGGTGGTTCCGGTGCCCGGGGCGGACCGCGCGCACTGGGCGGTGGAGAACGCCGGTGCGGCGCGGCTGCGGCTCACGGCCGCGGACCTGGCCGAGATCGCGGGCCTTCCGGTCGACGTGGGAGCCTGGGACTGACCCGCCCACGACCACTCGATCGGGTGTACGAGTGGTGGAACTTCGGCAACTGCCCCGGCTGTTGAGACAGGTGAAGGGCAGGATCGGAGGACCGGAAGGGAGCAGGGCGATGCGATACGGAAGTTCTCCCGGGCAGGTGGGGTACGAGGGGCCGGCCGCGCGGCGCCGGAGCGTGCTGGCGGCGGTCGCGCTGGCCGGGTGCGGTGCGCTGCTGGTCGCGGGGTGCTCGCCGGAGGGCGGCCCGGACACCGGGCGGGGCGGTTCCCCACCGGGCGCGACGGCGGCGGGGTCCGGGTCACCGGGCCCTTCGGGGAGCGGGGCCGCTTCGCCGCCGGCGTCGGGCCCGCCCGCGAAGGGGGCGGTGACCGTCGCCGGCGAGGCCGCCAAGGACCTGGAGTCGCCCTGGGGCGTGGCACCGCTGCCCGGAGGGGACCTGCTGGTCGCCTCCCGGGACAAGGGGACGATCAGCCGGGTCGCGGCGGGGTCGGGTGCGGTGACGCGGATCGGCGAGGTGCCGGGCGTGGATCCGGGCGGCGAGGGCGGGCTGCTGGGCCTCGCGCTGTCGCCGGCCTTCGCCTCGGACCGGCTGGTGTACGTCTACTTCACGACCGCGTCGGACAACCGGATCGCACGGTTGCGCTACGACGAGCAGAGACCGCCCGGGCAGCAACTGGGCGCGCCCGACACCGTGTTCCGCGGGATCCCCAAGGGGTTGATCCACAACGGCGGGCGGATCGCCTTCGGCCCGGACAAGATGCTGTATGCGGGGACGGGCGAGACGGGTGTCACCGGGCTCGCGCAGGACAAGAAGTCGCTCGGTGGCAAGATCCTGCGGATGACTCCGGACGGGGATCCGGTGCACGGCAATCCGGAGGCCGATTCCGTCGTCTACTCCTACGGGCACCGCAATGTGCAGGGCCTTGCCTGGGACAAGGACAAACGGCTGTGGGCGGCCGAGTTCGGCCAGAACACCTGGGACGAGCTGAATCTGATCGAGCCCGGCGCGAACTACGGCTGGCCCGAGGCCGAGGGGAAGGCGGGCAAGCCGGGTCTGCGGGATCCGGTGGCCGTGTGGCGGACCGACGAGGCCTCGCCGAGTGGGATCGCCTGGGCGGAGGGGTCGGTGTGGATGGCCGGGCTGAAGGGCGCGCGGCTGTGGCGGATCCCTTTGGCAGGGGCGGAGCCGGTGGCCGAGCCCGAGGCCTTCCTGGAGGGCGAGTACGGCCGGCTGCGGACGGTGATCGCTCTCGGCGGTGACCGGCTGCTGCTGGTCACGAGCGAGACGGACGGGCGCGGGTCGCCGGAGGCGGGCGACGACAGGATCCTGACACTGACGGTGCGATGACCGGCATGCCCCCGGCGGGGCGGAGGGTGCGTGGACACGGTGTTCAACATGATCGAGGAGCTGTTCAACCCGGGACGCAAGCACTCGAACGACGAGAAGAAGCGGTTGGAGCTGTCCCGGACCGACGTGGGTGACAGCGATCCGGGACGGGGTCCGATAGACCTCGACTCCGGCAGGGTGCTCATACGCCTGGACGAGGAGCCCGCGGAGGAGCGCTGACCGCAGGCGCGCCGGGTGGGCCGACCGGGCCGGTCGGGGTGAACAGCCGCAGCCGGTGGGCGAGGGCGGCCGCCTCCCCGCGGCCGGCGACGCCCAGCTTGGCCAGGATGTTCGAGACGTGCACGCTCGCTGTCTTCGGGGAGATGAAGAGCTCCTCGGCGATCTTGCGGTTGGTGCTGCCGGCCGCCACCAGGCGCAGTACGTCCCGCTCGCGGCTGGTCAGGCCGAGGGCCTCGGCCGGCTCCGGCTCGGGGGCGTGCGGAAGTGTGTCGTGAGCGGTCAGCGGGATCCGGGCGCGCCGGGAGAGCAGGGCCAGGTCCTCACGCAGCCGGCGTGAGCCGATCCGGTCGGCGGTGGCGTGGGCCTCGCGGAGCAGGGCGGCCGCGGGCTCGCGGTCGCCGAGGGCCAGCAGGGCCTCGGCGAGCCGGTGACGGGCCCGGGCCAGCAGGTACGGGCGCTCCAGGGGGCGGACGGACTCCTCCACGGCAGTCCACTCGGCGATGCTGTCCCGGCCCTCGGCGCGCAGCAGTTCGGCCCGCAGGAATTCGGCGTGCGCGCTCCACACCGGGGCCGGGGTGGCGAGGGTCCGGGCGGCGGCGCGCAGAACACCCAGGGCGGCGGCACGGCCGGCTTCGGCGGCGGGGAGCCCCCGGGCGTCCGCCTCGGCAGAGGCGGACGCGAGCAGCAGCGGCCAGGCGTAGCGGTGCTGCCCGAGCGGGAAGCCGTGGTCCACGGCGGCGGCCGTCTCGGTGCGGACGTCGGCGATGCGGCCCTCCCCCGTGGCGATCCCGATCGCCAGGCGGTGCAGCGGGATCCGGTGCTGGGGCTGGGTCTCGTGCGCGGCGAAGTGGGTGTGGGCGGCGGCGAGCTGTTGGGTCGCCTCGGTCAGCTCGCCCCGCGCCAGGGCCAGCTGGGCGAGCCGTGCGGAGGCGGAGCCGCGCGGGGCGGCGCTCTGGCCGACCAGCAGGGTGCGCCGTGCCGCTTCGGCGGCCTCGTCCCAGCGGCCGAGGCTGTAGAGGCTCTCGGCCATGTTTCCGAAGAGCCAGGCCTCGGTGTCCAGCAGCCGGGATCTCCGGGCCAGTTCGGCCCCTTGTTCGGACAGTTCCACCGCCTCGTGGGACCGTCCCAGGCTTTCCAGTTGAGAGGTGAGGTTGATATGCGCACGTCCTGCAAGCAGCGCGAGGCCGAGCTCCGTGGCCCGTTCCCTGACCGCGTGCATCTCGGCGAGGCCGCCCGGGCCGTCGCCGGCGTCGGTGAGCAGTGCGCCGACCGTGATCCGGGCGTTGAGCTCGGTCTCGGCCGCCCCGACCATCCGCGCGTACTCGACGGCGCGTTCGGCGGCGGCGAGGTTTCCGGGGCCCGGCTTGTGGAGCATGCCCCAGCTCGCGGCCCGGACCAGGACCTCGGCGTGCACCTGGGACGGGGGCAGCCCCCGGACGAGGTCCTGCGCCCTGGCTATCTCCTCCCAGCCGTCGCCGCGGCCGAGGCCGGCGATCAGGCGGGAGCGTTCGGTCCAGAACCACGCGGCGCGCAGCGGGTCGCCGTGCTCCTCCAGCAGGCGCAGCGCCGTCTTCGTGATCTTCAGGGCGCGTTCGCGTTCCCCTCCGTAGCGTGCTGCGACGGTCGCCTCGGCCAGCAGGTCGAGGCGCTGGAGCGGGGTGGTGGCGGGGTCGCATCCGCAGGGCGGGTACACGTCGGTGTAGTCGGCGGGGCGAAGCGCGTCGCGGACGTCCTGCGGGGCGCTGTCCCACAGGTCCAGTGCCCGCTCCAGCAGGTTCAGCTGCTCGGAGTAGGCGTGGCGGCGGCGGGCGGCGACGGAGGCGGCCAGTACGGCGGGCAGCGCCTTGGCGGGGTCGTTCGCGTGGTACCAGTAGCTGGCCAGCCGGATGACCCGTTCCTCGGCGCGGATCAGGTGGGCGTCGGCCTCCACGGCCTCGGCGTAGCGGCGGTTGACGCGGGCGCGCTCGCCGGGCAGCAGGTCGTCGCTGACGGCCTCGCGGACGAGCGAGTGCCGGAAGCGGTAGCCGTCGCCGTCGGGGGTGGCGAGCAGGATGTTGGCGCCGACCGCGGCTCTCAGCGCCTCGATCAACTCGTCCTCGATGAGCCCGGCGACGGCTCGCAGCAGCGGGTACTCGACGGTGGACCCGCCCTCGGCGACGATGCGCACCAGGCGCTGGGTCTCGTCGGGGAGGACCTCGACGCGGACGAGGAGGAGGTCGCGGAGGGATTCCGTGAGTCCGGTGCGGCAGCCTCTCTCCTGGGAGGCGACGAGTTCCTCGACGAAGAAGGCGTTGCCGTCGGACCGGTCGAAGACCGTGTCCACGAAGTCCTCGTCGGGCTGGGCGGCGAGGATGCCGGCGAGCTGACGGCGTACCTCCGCGCGGTTGAAGCGGGACAGCTCGATCTTCCGGACGGTGCGGAGCCGGTCGAGTTCGGCGAGGAGGGGGCGCAACGGGTGTCGGCGGTGGACGTCGTCCGACCGGTAGGTGGCGACGACGACGAGCCGGCCGCTGCCGAGGGTGCGGAAGAGGTAGGAGAGCAGGTGCCGGGTGGAGGTGTCCGCCCAGTGCAGGTCCTCCAGGACGAGGACGACGGTGCGGTCGGCCGCGAGCCGCTCCAGCATCCGGGCCGTCAGTTCGAAGAGCCGGGCGGTGCTCTCCTCGTCGTGCGGGCCCCGCGGGGTGTCGCCGAGTTCGGGGAGGATCCGGGCGAGTTCGTCCTCCTGGCCCGCGGCCGCCGCGGCCAACTCCTGCGGGAGCAGCCGGTGCAGGGTGCGCAGCGCCGTCGAGAACGGGGCGAAGGGAAGCCCCTCCGCCCCTATCTCCACGCAGCCGCCGACGGCGACGACGGCGCCTCGCCGGTCCGCCTCGCAGAGGAACTCCTCGGTGAGGCGGGTCTTGCCGACCCCGGCCTCGCCCCCGATGAGCATCGCCTGGGGCTCGCGGCCCGTGGCGCGGGTCAGGGCGTCGGTGAGTACGGCCAGTTCGTCGGCGCGGCCGACGAACACCGGGCTGACAGGTCTGGTCTCCACGTCGCCGAGCATCGCACAGGGGCCCTGGCCTGCGGCACCCGTTATGGGCGCGCTCCCGGTCACGCGCGGGTTCAGGCGGGCCGGGGCGCGGAGCGGGCGCCGCGGGTCCCGGGTCCTGTCACCCGCTCCCGGGGTTCCTGGCCGCGCAAGGAGGCGCGGCGCGCCTTCCGGGCCTCGCCGGCCGTCCGGTACGCGGCGGCCTCCCGGAGGAGGTCCGTGGTGCGGGCGGCCGCGGCGATTTCGTGCTCGAACATCTCGTACTCCTGGTCGCTGTTCTCGGCACCTCGTTCGGTGTGGTCCAAGATTCGCGTCCCAGGGGGTACCGGCACATCGGGCGCATGCCGCATCCGCCGGGCGACGGGGGCCTTAGTCCGGGGTGGTGCGCCCGGGAGGGGCCTCGGGCGCCTAAGGCACCGCTCAGGCCGCTGCCTTCGGGATGGCCAGGAGGAGGTCGAAGTACATGAGGACGAAGAGCAGTACGCCGAGGGCGCCCAGGCCGATGCCCGCCCAGGAGACGGACCGCACCCAGGTGGGGAGGGTGCGCTCGGGGGTGCTGAAGGCGGGGAGGGCCAGCACGAAGGTGGCGATGATCAGGGCGAGGGCGGAGAAGACGCCGTTCACCATGGCGGTGGTGTGCCACGGGTCGACGAACTGGGCGGCGATCTGCGCGTTGGCGTCGGCGGCCTGGCTCAGTTCCAGACGGGCGGCGATGCTCGCGCGCTCGGACACGATGCCGGCGACCCAGCTCCCGCTGAGGGCGACGACGGAAAGACCGGCGGAGACGATCGCGAAGGCCGCGGAGCCGACGTGGCTCGGCTGCTCCTCGTCGGCCAGGTCCTCGGCGAAGGCGTCGTCGTCGAGGTCCGCGTCGGCCGCGGCGTCCAGGTCGGCCTCGGTCTTGGCCTGGTCCTCGGCCGCGGCGTCCTGGGGGGTCTCGGTCTTCTCGAGGGCGACCGGGGTGGTGTCCGCCTCGGCGGCGTTCGGGGCGGGGGTCTTCGTGGTGTCCATGCGGGGCACCGTAGGGGCCGCGTCTGAGAGTTCTCTGAGAATCCCGTGGTCATGGCCGTATCGGGCCCCGGGATCGGCGGGGCCCGGACGGCGTGCCTCAGGAGGTGCGGGCGGCCGCCCACTCGGGGGCGAGGATCGACCAGACCTCGGTGTCCTGGCGGACGCCGCGGTGGAAGTAGTTCTCCCGCATGACGCCCTCGCGGGTCATGCCGAGGCGTTCGGCGACGGCGAGGCTCTTCTTGTTGCCGGTGGCGGCGTGCCATTCGACGCGGTGCATGCCGCGCTCGCCGAAGGCGTAGTCGATCAGGACCTGGCAGGCCCTGGTCACCAGGCCGCGGCCGGCCGCGGCGGGCTCCAGCCAGCAGCCGATCTCGCAATTGCCGCCGTCGGCGTCGAAGTTGGGGAAGAGGACGCCGCCCACCAGGGTGCCGTCGAGGCGGATGCCGAAGAAGCGGGCGCCGTCCTCACCGGCCTTCACGGCGTACTTGGCCAGGAAGGCCCTGGCGGAGTCCACGTCCGGGGACCGGTCCGGGAAGCCGACGTACTGGCCGATGAACTCGCGTCCGCGTTCGATGTGCGCGAAGAACTCCTCGGCGTGCCGGGCTTCCAGCGGGAACAGCTGGGCGCCTTCGGCGAGGTCTATCGAGAACATGCGGCTTCTTCCTTGGATCTCGTGCGGCGGTCGGCCGGATCACCGGGAGGCTGTGGCGGGCTCGGCGTCGTCCTCACTCGTGGTGGGGACCGCGCCGGACCCCTGTGCCGGAAGTTTCGCATGCGGGCGGTGTTCGGGCCGCTCGATGCTGATCCTGGGGAGCCGCCGGTCGAGCCAGGCGGGCAGCCACCAGTTGGCGCCGCCGAGCATGTGCATCAGGGCCGGGACGAGGAGGGTGCGCAGCACGAAGGCGTCGAGGGCCACGGCCGCGGCGAGCGCGATGCCGAACATCGCGATGATCCGGTCGCCGCTGAGGACGAAGGCGAGGAAGACGGAGATCATGATGATGGCGGCCGAGTTGATGACCCGGCTGGTCTCGGCGAGGCCGACGCGCACGGCCCGCCGGTTGTCGCCGGTCTCCAGCCACTCCTCGTACATCCGGCTGACGAGGAAGACCTGGTAGTCCATCGACAGCCCGAAGAGGACGGACACCATGATCACGGGCAGGAAGGGTTCGATGGGGCCGGCGCTGCCCAGGCCCAGCCGTTCGCTGCCCCAGCCCCACTGGAAGACCGCGACCACGACGCCGAAGGAGGAGGCGACGGCGGCGACGTTCATGGCCGCCGCCTTCAGCGGGATGCCGATGGACCGGAAGGCCAGCAGCAGGAGCACGCAGCCGAGGGCGACGACCACGGCGACGAAGAGCGGCAGCTTCCCGATGATGACCTCGGCGAAGTCGTCGTAGGCGGCCGTCACCCCGCCGACGTGGACCTCCATGGAGTTGCCCTGGCCGGCGCGCGGGATGACGTCCTGGCGGAGCGTGTCGACGAGGCCGCTCGTGGCCCGGGACTGCGGGGCGGAGTCCGGTACGACGGTCAGGACGGCCGTGTCGCCGCTGCGGTTGAGGACGGCGGGGCCGGTGGAGGCGACGCCCGGGGTCGTACGGAGCGCCTGCGCCAGCTGGTCCACGGCGAGCCGGTCCCCGGCGCCGTCCAGGCGGGCGACGACGGCGAGCGGGCCGTTCGCGCCGGGCCCGAAGCCCTCCGCGAGCAGGTCGTAGGCCTGCCGGGTGGTGGAGGTGGCGGGGTTGTTGCCCTGGTCGGAGGTGCCCAGGTGGAGGGAGAGGGTGGGCAGGGCCAGTACCACCATGACGGCGGTGGCGACGGCACCGAGCAGCTTGGGGTGGCGTTCCACGAAGGCGGACCAGCGGGCGGCGAAGCCGGAGGTCCGCTCGGGCTGCGGGCCCTCGGTGGCGAGCCTGCGGCGCTCGCGGCGGGAGAGGGCGCGCATGCCGATGTAGGAGAGGAGCGCGGGCAGCAGGGTGGCGGAGGCCGCGACGGTCAGGACGACGGTCACGCAGGCGGCTATCGCGACGCCGTTGAGGAAGTTCAGCCGCAGCACGAGCATGCCGAGCAGGGCGATGCAGACGGTGGCGCCGGCGAACACGACGGCCCGACCGGTGGTGGCGACGGCCCCGGCGGCGGCCTCTTCCACCGGGAGGCCCCGCGCGAGGTTCTTGCGGTGCCGGGTGACGATGAACAGCGCGTAGTCGATGCCGACGCCGAGGCCGATGAGTGTGCCCAGCATGGGGGCGAAGTCGGCGACCGGCATCGCGTGCCCGAGCAGGGTGATGCCGAAATAGGCGGTGCCCACGCTGACGAGGGCGGTCGCGATGGGCAGCAGGCTCGCGGCGAGGGAGCCGAAGGCGAGGAAGAGGACGAGGGCCGCGACGGCCACGCCTATGGCTTCGGCGAGGTGCGCGGTGGGTGCCTCGGTGAGCTGGATGGCACGGCCGCCCAGTTCGACCTGGAGTCCGCCGGCCTCGGTGGTGGGGTTCTTCGCGGCGTCGACGACCGCCCTCGCCTGGGCCTTGGGCACGGAGTCGGCCGGCTGGTCGAAGGTCACCACGGCATAGGCGGTGCGTCCGTCGGGGCTGATGCGCGCGGCGCTGTCGGGGCCGGGGCCGTAGGGTCCGGCGACCGATCCGACACCGGGCAGTGCGGCGACGGTGTCGAGCGCACGGGTCATGCGCTGCTCGATGTCCGGGGTGCGTGCGCTCTGATGGTCCGGGGCCCGCCACACGATGGTGTCGGTGTCGCCGCCCTGGCCGTGGAAGCCTTCGCGCAGGAGGTCGTTGGCCTTGCCGGACTCGGTGCCGGGGACCTCGTAGTTGTTGGAGAACGCCGTTCCGGCGGTCACTGCGGCCGCCGCGGTCCCGCCGAGGGTGAGCAGCCAGATCAGGACGGCGAGGAGGCGGTGGCGCATGCACCACCGCGCGAAGACTGCCAACGGACGTGCTCCCTGGTGGGTTCGGATCTTTACCGGGAGACAGCCCGTCGCAAAGAACGCGTTGAACTCGTGAAGGCCCGGCCGAGGCCCGGGGGATGCCCCGCGATTCGGCCCAGATGGTCTGCAACCTCCACGATCCCAGCGTTTCGTGATCGTTGGCCCGTTTCGTGTGCATCATCACAGGAGGACCGGGAGGTGTTCGGGAACTCAGGCCCCGGCGGGGGTCCGGCCGGGAGTCCCCGAGGAGAGGGCTCCGACCCGGTCTTCGGGCTCGTCCACCCGGTATCCGGGGATCGAGGGCCAGCGGACGGTGAGTACGACCGCGTCCTCCTCCGCGTACCAGGAGTGGTCGACGCCGCGGCCCCAGAGGACGTAGTCGCCCTGCTCGGCGAGGACGACGGTCCGCCCCGGGAACTCCAGCCGGAAGCGTCCGCTGATCAGGACCAGCAGTGCGGTGCGCTTCTCCGCGGTGGCCCAGCGCTCCCGTTCGTCGCCCTTCGGGTGGACACCCCATTTGATCTCCACGTCCTCGCTGTGACGGGGATCGGCCGGGTCCTTGAAGTGGCCGAGGAGCCAGCCTCGGTCGGCGGCGGCGTCGGGGGCGGCCTTGCCGGTGTAGATGGTGAGGTCGTCGTTCACGGGGGTGAGGCTAATGCAGTTGTGCGGGCCGCTCCGACACTGGTGAGCTGGCCCGATGACGATAGATCCTGATGAGCTGCTGAAGGTGCGCGCCCGGTACGACGCCGAGGTGCGCGAGGGTGCGCAACCGGACGGCGCGGACGCACTCGTGGAGCGGGTGGGCCGGGTCGTCCGGCAGAGCGTGCCCGGCCTCGGGTGGAACGGCGTCCTCTGGTCGGACCTCGACGAGGATACGGCGGACGCGCAGATCGCGGCGCAGGTGGCGTTCTTCGCGGAGCGCGGCTGCCCGGACTTCGAGTGGAAGCTGTACCGGCACGACCGGCCGGCGGACCTCGGGGACCGGCTGCGGGCGGCGGGGTTCGTACCGGAGCCGCCGGAGACGCTGATGGTGGGGCGGGTGGCGGAGCTCGCGCAGCTTCCGGTGGAGCCGCCGCAGGGCATCACCCTGCGCGTGGTGACCGACGAGGCCGGCGTCGACCTGATGATGCGGGTCCACGCGGGGGCCTTCGGCACGGAGCGGCCCCGCATCCGGGAGGCGCTGCTGAGCCGGCTGCGCGACGAGCCGGAGACCGTCGCCGCGGTCGTCGCGATGGCGGGCGACACCCCCGTGAGCGCGGCCCGGATGGAGATGCGGCCGGGCACGGCCTTCGCGGGCCTGTGGGGCGGCGGCACGCTCCCGCAGTGGCGCGGCCGGGGCATCTACCGCCTGCTGGTCGCGCACCGGGCCCGCATCGCGGCGGAGCTCGGCATCCCCTACCTCCAGGTGGACGCCTCGGACGACAGCCGTCCGATCCTGGAGCGGCTGGGCTTCGGGGTGATGGGTGTGACGGTGCCGTACATCTGGACACGGCCGCAGGAGCCGACGCCACAGGAGTCGACGCCGGCCCGGCAGTAGGGGGTGCTTCGCCTCCCGAGGCGGGGTTCCGCCGACGGGGGCGGCGCGGCATGATCACCGGCATGGAACGCATCAGCCCGCCCCTGACCGGCGATGAGCGCGAGACCCTCCGGGCCTACCTCGACTACCACCGCGCCACCCTCGCCTGGAAGTGCGAGGGCCTCGACGACGAGCAGCTGCGGCGCGCCTCCATGCCTCCGTCCACCCTGTCCCTGCTGGGGCTGGTCCGGCACATGGGCGAGGTCGAGCGGCACTGGTTCCGGCGCGTCCTGGGCGGCGAGGAGCTCCCGCACCTGTGGTCGCAAACCCACGACTTCCAGGCCGCCTACGACGCCTCCGGGTCCACCCGTGCCGAGGCCTTCACCGCCTGGCGGGAGGAGGTCGCGCACGCCCGCCGCATCGAGGCGGCGGCCGAGTCCCTGGAGGTGACGGCGTACGTGCCGAGCTGGAAGGAGAATGTCTCGCTGCGCCTCGTCATGCTGCACCTCATCCACGAGTACGCCCGGCACAACGGCCACGCCGACTTCCTGCGCGAGGCGATCGACGGCGCCACCGGCGCCTAGGGAGTGTCGTCAAAGTGGCGTCGGCCGCCCGAAGGGCGGGGCCGGCCAGGCGGGCTTTGACGACAAGGCCTAAGGGCTGTCTTTCGGATCCTGCGGGGCCCGCGCTGCCCGGCACCGGGCCTCGCCGCGCTGTCGGGGCGCCCGAGTGCGTCCGGTACACGGGCAGCTCCTCCGCCTTGCGGAGCACGGCACCGGACAACGCGGGCTCGGCCGACAAGATCCGGAAGGGACGGCCTCAGGCGTCCGCCCGCCAATAGCCCAGGCCGTTCACCCGCTGCTTCGGCAGGCCGAGGTCCTTGCGCAGGTAGGCCGTCAGGTCGCGCGTCGTGGCGGTGTCGCAGGCCAGCCAGACGTACGCCGATGCCGGGTCCCCGAGCAGATCGGGCAGTTCGGCCCGGACCCGGTCGGCCAGTGCCGTGCCGTCCCGCCGCACCCGGCGGATGTCGTGCCGGTCCGCGTCCAGGCGTACGGGCAGCTCCGTGTCCGAGGTGTGCTGGGTCTCGAACCAGATGGTGGCGGGCGTGGCGGGGAAGGCGTCCAGGAGCGAGTTGATCGCCGGGAGGGACGCGGGGTCGCCGATGACCAGCAGGCGTTCCGGGGCCGGCGCCGGGGCGGTGAAGCCCGTGCCCTGCACGGTGGCCTCGATGGTGTCGCCCGGCTGCGCGGCGCGCGCCCAGGCGCTGGCGACGCCGTCGTGCAGCGCGAACTCGAAGCAGAAGGTGCCGGTCTCCGGATCCGGGTCGACCAGTGTGTACGCCCGCTGGTGCGGCCGGTCCGCGTTCTGGAACCAGACCCGCACCCACATCGTCGGGTGCAGCGACGCGCCGGCAGCGGCCAGCAGTCCGCCGTCGGTGAAGTACACCCGGCGGTAGTGCTCCGTGACGTCTTCCGCCCCGGTCACCGTGAACGTGAAGTCCTTGCCCCGCAGGAGCTTGAGGACCACGCCTTCCCAACCCTTGCCGACCGCCATGTTCGAACCCTCCCCTGACACCTCTATAGTTAGGGCAGCCTAACCTAAATGCGCGTCGGGAAGAGAGCAGCGTGAGCAGTGTGAGCAGCGGAAGCGACCCGGAGTCGAACACGGGCGCCCAGGGCGAGTCCCACGGGCAGACCCCGGAATCCTACGACGTCTTCCGCGACCCCTGGGGCATCCCCCACCTGCGCGCTTCGGACGAACTGGGGCTCGCCCACGCCCAGGGCCGGGTCACCGCCTTCGACCGCGCCTGGCAGCTGGAGGTCGAACGGCACCGCGCCGACGGCTCCAGCGCCTCCTTCCTCGGCCCGGACTCCGTCGTCTGGGACCGTTTCGCCCGCCAGAGCCGCCTCGCCGACACCGCCCGCCTCTGCTACGGGGCCATGGAGGCCGACGATCCCGCGACCGCCGCCTGGGTGCGCGCCTACGTCGACGGCGTCAACGCGGGCCTGGCCGCCGGCGCCGCCCGCGACGAGCGCTTCGCCCGCACCGGTCTCGCCCCCTCCCCGTGGGAGCCGTGGGTGCCGCTGGCGATCTGGATCGCGACGCACATCCTCTTCGCCGGCTTCCCGACCAAACTGTGGCGCGAGCGCGTGGCCCGCGCCCTCGGCGACGAGACGCTCACCCTCTTCGCGACCGACGGCCCCCGCATCGCCGGCAGCAACGGCTGGATGGTCCCGGGCGACCGCACCACCACCGGTGCGGCGATCATCGCGGGCGACCCGCACCGGTTCATCGAGGACCCGGGCGTCTACCAGCAGATCCGCCTGGCCTGCCCGGACTACGACGTCCTGGGTCTCGCCGTCCCGGGCGTACCCGGCCTCGCCCACTTCGGGCACACCGGCTCCGCCGCCTGGGCCATCACCAATGCGATGTCCGACTACCAGGACCTGTACGTGGAGCAGCTGCGCCGCGGCGAGGGCGAGGGCGGCGCCGCCGTCGTCGAGGCGCTCGGCCCGGACGGTGTCTGGGAGCCCGTCGCTCGCCACACGGAGACCATCACCGTGGCGGGCGGCGACGACGTCGAGGTGGAGGTCCTGGAGACCGCCCGCGGCCCGGTGATCGTGCACGCGGACGGCGACCCCGGCGCACAGCCCGGCACCGACGCCAGTGCCTACCCGGCCGGTGCCGACGGCAGCACGCAGACCCTCTCCCTGCGCTACCCGCCCCGCGTCCGGCGCGACCTCGGCTTCGCCGCCCTCCCCGCCCTGCTGCGCGCCCGTACCGTCGCCGACATCGACCGCGCCCTCGACGGATGGGCGGAGCCGGTCAACGTCGTCCACGCGGCCGACACCGAAGGCGGCCTGCTGCACCGCGTCGCGGGCGCCGTTCCGCTGCGCCACCCCGCCAACCGGCTGCGTCCGGTGCCCGCGTGGGACCCGGAGCACGCATGGCAGGGCTGGGCGCCGACCCCCGCCGAGCCGGTGCAGGGCTTCGCCGTGATGGCGAACGCGCGCGGCATCGCCTCCCCGCTGGGCGTGGAGTTCGCGCCCCCGCACCGAGCCGACCGCATCCGCGAGCTGCTCAGCGGCTCGGCGGACTGGTCCCCGAAGGCGATGGCCGACGTACACCGGGACACGTACCTGGCCTCGGCCGAGCCGCTGCTCGCCCTGCTGCCCGGCTTCGAGGAGCTGACGCCCGCCGCGCGGGAGCTGCGCACCCGACTGCTGGCCTGGGACCGGCGGATGGAGGCCGAGAGCACCGACGCCACCGTCTTCGCGGCCTTCCGGACCGCGACCGTACGGCGCTTCGCCGCCGACCCCGTCTTCGCGGACCTCGCGGGGGCTCCGGCCGGACCGGCGGTGTTCCACCCGTGGCTGTACCTCCTTCCCAAGATCGGTTACGCGCTCGAAGGCCTGCTCACCACGTCCCTCGTACCGGAGCTGGACCGCGCCGCGCACGTCCGCGCCGCCCTGGAGGAGACGGCCGCGGCGGCCACCCCCGACACCCCGTGGTCGCAGGTCCACCGTCTGACCCCCTGGCAGGCGGTCCCCGACCCGGACGCCCCCGAGTGGCCCGGCCTCGGCGGCGACCACGACTGCGTGAACGCCACCTCCTCCGTACCCGGCTTCACCGACCTCACCGCCCGCGCGTCGGCCGCCCGCTACGTCTGGGACCTGGCCCACCGCGAGGACAGCCTCTGGGCGGTCCCGCTGGGCGCGGACGGTGTCACGGGAACCCCGCACCACCGCGACCAGCTCCTCCTGTGGGCACGCTGCGAACTCGTCCCGGTCGTCACCGACTGGGCCCGGCTCACCAAGGAATCGATATGACCTCCGCCGTATCCCCCGCCCCCCGACGGCCCGTCCACACGCACTTCGTGGAGGGATTCGGCACCGTCACCGTCACCCCGGTCGACCCGGCCGCCGACGCCGGACTGATCCACGGCTGGGTCACGCAGGCGCGGGCCCGCTTCTGGGGCATGGGCGGGGCCAGTCTCGAACGGGTCCGGGAGATCTACGAGGACGTCGACCGCCGCACCACGCACCACGCCTTCATCGGGGCCCTGGAGGGTGTGCCGGTCGCGCTGTTCCAGACGTACGAGTGCGAGGCGGACCGGGTCAGCGAGTGCTACGACGTCCAGCCCGGCGACGTCGGTGTGCACCTGCTGATCGGCCCCAGCGAGGGCGCGCCCCGGCCCGGCTTCAGCGGGGCCCTGATGACGGCCTTCCTCTCCTTCGCGTTCTCCGACCCGGCCGCCCGGCGCCTGGTCGCCGAGCCGGACGCCCGCAACACCAAGGCCATCGCGCGGCTGGAGCGCACCGGGTTCGTGCTCGGCCCGCAGGTCGTGCTCCCGGAGGTCGACCTGCCGGAGGTCCACCTCCCGGCCAAGCCGGCCCGCCTGGCCTTCCTCAGCGCTCCGGCGTCGCCCGCAGGAAGTCGCTGACCAGCGCCGCCCATTCGGCCGGGCGCTCGGCGAACGGAAGGTGCCCGGTGGGCAGTTCCGCGAGCCGGGCACCCGGCAGCGCGTCCGCGAGCTCCCGCTGGAGCGGGAGCGGCACGAGGAGGTCCTCGGTGGTCGCGATGACGAGAGACGGCACGTCGAGCGTCGCGATCTCGGAACGCAGGTCCGCGCCTTCGAGCAGTGCGACCTGGTCCGGGGTACCGGGCGGCACGGACTCGGCGGTGTCCCGCACCAGTCGGTCCACCTGGGCGGGGGTGAGCTCCTCCAGGACCGCCGGGTTCACCGCGAGGGACACCAGCAGCGAGGCCATCGGCTCCCGCTCGTCGCGTTCGGCGAGCTGCCTCCAGAGGCCGCCCACCAGCTCCAGCCGGTTGTCGGCCCGTGCGAAGGTGGCGGTGAGCACGAGTGCGGTGACCCGCTCCGGGTGGCGGGAGGCGATCCGCACGGCGACGTTCCCCCCGAGCGAGTAGCCGAGTACGGCGAACTCCTCCAGCCCCTCCGCGTCGGCGGCGGCCACCAGCTGGTCGGCCAGCTCGTCCAGCCGGAGCGGCTCGTCGGCGCGCGGGGTGCCCCCGGTGCCGGGGTAGTCGACGCCGACGACGCTGAAGCGGCTGGCCAACGCGTCCAGGACCGTTCCGAAGTTGGTCTCGACGGAGCCCCCCGCCCCGTGGGCGAGCAGCAGCCCGGGGCCGCCGCTCTCGGTGCGGACGGTACGGGCGTAGGGGGCGGTGGTCGTCTCGACGACGGGCATGGCGAAACCTCGGCCTTTCTGTAGGGGTCGTTACGGATTGAACGGTACACAGATTCTTTAGCGGACGCTACATAAATTCGCCCGCCCGCCCGGCGAACGCCCGCCCGCCCGGCGAACGGCCGCCCGGCAACGGCAAACCGACCATTCCGATTGACCGCGTGATTCCGGTCACGAAAGACTGATGGCCATTCACCTACCCGGTGCTGGGGGGAAATTGACCAGCCAGAATCTGCACATCGGTCCGGACGCGGCAGCGGACCGCTATCGCCTGCTCAGGTCGATCGGGCGCGGCGGGGAGGCCGTGCTCTACCTCGCGGAGATCGAACTCGCGGGCGGGTCGGAGCCCGTCGTCGTCAAGGTGCTCGACTCCAAGACGACCATCACGCCCGAGGTCTTCGACCGCATCAGCCAGAAGTGGAACGAACAGGCCGAACTGCTGAGGTTCGTCCACCGGCCCGGCGTCGTGGGAGTGCGGGAGCACTTCGAGGGCCCGCCCATCCACCGGCCCGGGGAGTCGTCCACCCTGACCGGGCGGGCGCTCGTCCTCGTCATGAACCACATCGACGGGCTCGACCTGCGGGACTGGCGGGCCGAGCGCACGCTCACCACCGCCCCCGAGCGGCGTGAGGTCATGCGGACCCTGGAGCAGCTGGCCGAGGTACTGGACTGGCTGCACTCGGGCAAGGCCACGCCCTCCGGGCGCCAGGTCGTCCACGGCGACCTCTCGCCCGGCAACGTGATGGTCGACGCGCACGGCCAGGCCACGCTGGTGGACTTCGGCCTCAGCAAGCTGACCGCCGACCACCAGACGGCCGAGGTCTGGTTCACCCCGGGCTACGCGGCGCCCGAGGTGTTCGAGGGCAAGCGGACGCCGGGCACCGACCGGTACGCCTTCGGGGCGATCGCGTACTTCCTCCTCAGCGGGGAGTCGCCGCCCGCCTCTCCCCAGCAGCTGGCCCGGGCGATGGCCGAGCTGCCGCAGATCGCGGTACTGGACGCCGAGCAGCGGTCCCGGATCACCGCCCTCTACGCGGAGGAGCCCTCCCGGCGGCCGGTGAACCTGGCCGGGTGGATGAAGGACCTGCGCCACGCGGTGGTGTCCACGACGACGTCCACGACCTCGCAGCGGGCCTTGCAGGATTCCCCGCCGAAGCCCGTGACGCCTCCGCCGCCCGTCGTGCCGCCCCGGCCGGCCGAGCTGCCGGTCCGGCCCGCCGAGGCTCCGTCCCAGCCGCCGCCGTACGTGGCGACCGCGCCGACGACCCCGCCGGTGACAGCGCCCGACCCGGCCCCGGCCGCGGCGCCCGCACCGGCCACGCCGCCGTCCGCCACCGTTCCCGACGCGGTGCCCGCCGGCTACGGCCCTGCGGCGCACCACCCGGGCCCGGGCGTCCCGGCGACGGCGAGCGCCCCGGAGCCGCCGCCCGCCGGGAAGGCGAAGAAGAAGCGGACCGCGCTGGTCCTGGGCTCGGCGGCCGCCGTGGTGGTCCTGGCCGTGCTCGCGGTGCTCGGTGTACAGCTCCTGGGGAACAAGGAGAAGGCCGACGCCGCCAAGGCCGGCGGGGCGGGCAAGGCCGGCGGGGACGGCACCCCGGCGGCCACGGCGCCCGCATCACCCGCGCCGCCGCAACCGGGGGCGACGAACGAGTCCACGCCCGAGGCCTCCGCGAGCCCCGAGGCCTCCGCCGGCCCGCACGCCCCGGGGGCGGTCAAGGACAGCAACGTCGCCGACCTGACCGTGCTGGCCTCGGTGGGCGACGTCGACAACTTCGAGGTCGGCTCCGCCAAGCTGAACACCACGGAGTACGGGGCGGCGCTCCTCGGCAGCTGCTACTACGGTGCGGCCATCGAGTACGACGTCAACAGGGCCTGGTCCACGCTGGAGTTCACCGCCGGGATCGACGACGGCTCGACCGTGGAACAGGCGCGGCTGACCATCTCGGTGGACGACAAGCCCGCGACCTTCTCCGAACTGGTCCACCTGGGCAAGCCGGTCACCAAGTCCCTGGACATCAAGGGCGCCCTGCGGCTGCGCATCAAGGTGGAAGAGGGCTGCAAGGGCCGCGGCAACGCCGTCCTGGCGGCCCCCGTCCTCAAGCGCTGACGCCCCCCGACCCGTCCGACACCCCGAGGTCGGCCCGCATGGCCGCGCGCATCTCCCGGAGCAGGGCCCAGATCTCCTGCTGCTCCCGGGAGACCGCGGCCATCGTCTCGCCTTCCTCGGGGGTGCCCCGCTCCAGGCGCTTGACCTGGCCGTACACCCTGCTCAGGGCGTGGTTGACGGCGCTCGCGGGCCCGAGCACGGCGTCCGGGGCGATCATCTGCGCCTCGGAGTAGCGGTCGCGCTGGGCGTTCTTCGCCTCGTCGAGCGCCTCCCGGTCCGCGTCCTCGATCGTGCGCTCCCGCATGACGTGCAGATGGCGGTTGAGGGCGGTGGTGAACTGCCGTGCTTCCCGGTTGAGGTCCGCGTAGCAGGCCCGCCGCAGCGTCAGGTAGTCGCGGATCTCCTCGTGCGCGCGTACGAGTTCCACCTCCCGGCGTTTCGCCCGCTCCGCGCCGCGTTGGGTGAGCAGCGCCGCGCCCAGGGTGCCCGCAACGCCCGCGACCGCGATGACCATCGCCCCGATCTCCACCCTCAACTCCCCCTGTCCGTCGGCATCCTCGATCGTCCAGTGTGCGGGAGACGGCCGAGGCCCCGCACCAACCGGTGCGGGGCCTCGGGTCGTTCAGTCGCTCAGGGTGAGGGGCTCAGCCCTCGGAGACGCCCAGGCGCTCCAGGATGAGCTCCTTGACGCGCGCCGCGTCGGCCTGGCCGCGGGTGGTCTTCATGACCGCGCCGACCAGGGCGCCGACCGCGGCGATCTTGCCGCCGCGGATCTTGTCGGCGATGGCCGCGTTGCCCGCGATGGCCTCGTCGACGGCCGCGCCGAGCGCGCCCTCGTCCGAGACGACCTTCAGGCCGCGCTTCTCCACGACCTCGTCCGGGGTGCCCTCGCCGGCGAGGACGCCCTCGATGACCTGGCGGGCCAGCTTGTCGTTCAGGTCACCCGCCGCGACCAGGGCCGCGACCCGGGCCACCTGCGCCGGGGTGATCGGCAGCTCGTCGACGACGACGCCCTGCTCGTTGGCGTTGCGGGCCAGCTCGCCCATCCACCACTTGCGGGCGGCGGCCGAGTCGGCACCCTCCTCGATGGTGGCGACGATGGAGTCCACCGCGCCCGCGTTGAGGATCGACTGCATGTCGTGCTCGCTGACGCCCCACTCCTCGCGGAGGCGGTTGCGGCGCACGCGCGGCATCTCGGGCAGGCCGCCGCGCAGCTCCTCGACCCACTCGCGGGCCGGGGCGACGGGGACCAGGTCGGGCTCCGGGAAGTACCGGTAGTCCTCGGCGTTGTCCTTGATGCGGCCGGCCGTGGTGGAGCCGTCCTCCTCGTGGAAGTGCCGGGTCTCCTGCACGATCGTGCCGCCCGACGAGAGCACCGCCGCGTGGCGCTGGATCTCGAAGCGGGCCGCGCGCTCGACGGAGCGCAGCGAGTTGACGTTCTTGGTCTCGCTGCGGGTGCCGAACTCGGATTCGGGAGTGGGGCGCAGCGACAGGTTCACGTCGCAGCGCATCTGGCCCTTGTCCATGCGGGCCTCGGAGACGCCGAGCGCCTTGATGACCTCGCGCAGCTCGGCGACGTACGCCTTGGCGACCTCGGGGGCCCGCTCGCCCGCGCCCTCGATGGGCTTGGTGACGATCTCGATGAGCGGGATGCCGGCGCGGTTGTAGTCCAGCAGGGAGTGGGACGCGCCGTGGATACGGCCGGTGGCACCGCCGACGTGCAGCGACTTGCCGGTGTCCTCCTCCATGTGGGCGCGCTCGATCTCCACGCGGAAGATCTCGCCGTCCTCCAGCTGGACGTCGAGGTAGCCGTTGAAGGCGATGGGCTCGTCGTACTGGGAGGTCTGGAAGTTCTTCGGCATGTCCGGATAGAAGTAGTTCTTCCGGGCGAAGCGGCACCACTCGGCGATCTCGCAGTTCAGCGCGAGACCGATCTTGATGGCGGACTCGACGCCGATCGCGTTGACGACCGGGAGGGAGCCGGGCAGGCCGAGGCAGGTGGGGCAGGTCTGCGAGTTGGGCTCGGCGCCGAGCTCGGTCGAGCAGCCGCAGAACATCTTGGTCCTGGTGCCGAGCTCGACATGGACCTCGAGGCCCATGACGGGGTCGTACGACGCCAGGGCGTCCTCGTACGACAGCAGTTCGGTGAAGGTGGTCACGGTGAAACTTTCCCTCTCAGCCCAGCAGGACGTCGTCGTCGCCCAGGCGCTTGAGCTCGCGGTACAGGATCGCGAGGCCGGTGACGATGGCGGCGGCGGACACGGCGGCGTCGACCAGCTTCAGCATGTCGTTCTCGCTGCGGGCCTTCTTGACCTGCTTGATCACGCTGATGGCGCCGAAGGCGGTGGTGCCGATCGACAGGTAGGTGCCGGTCTTGGACTTCTTGAAGCCCTTGGCCTTGGACAGTGCACTGGTGCTCACAGCGACGGTGCCTCCTCAAGCAGCGGGTGACCCCAGCGCGCGACGAAGGCGGCCTCGACGGCCGCGCCGACCTTGTAGAGGCGGTCGTCCTTCATGGCGGGGGCGATGATCTGCAGCCCGACCGGGAGGCCGTCCTCCGGTGCCAGGCCGCAGGGGAGCGACATGGCGGAGTTGCCGGCCAGGTTGGTCGGGATGGTGCACAGGTCCGCGAGGTACATGGCGAGCGGGTCGTCGGTGCGCTCGCCGATGGGGAAGGCGGTGGTCGGGGTCGTCGGGGAGACGATCACGTCGACCTGCTCGAAGGACTTCTCGAAGTCCTGCGAGATGAGCGTGCGGACCTTCTGGGCGGAGCCGTAGTACGCGTCGTAGTAGCCGGAGCTGAGCGCGTACGTGCCGAGGATGACGCGGCGCTTGACCTCGTCGCCGAAGCCGGCTTCGCGGGTCAGGGCGGTGACGTCCTCGGCGGACTTGGTGCCGTCGTCGCCGACGCGCAGGCCGTAGCGCATGGCGTCGAAGCGGGCCAGGTTGGAGGAGCACTCGGACGGCGCGATCAGGTAGTACGCGGCCATCGCGAGGTCGAAGGACGGGCAGTCCAGCTCGACGATCTCGGCGCCGAGCTCCTTGAGGAGCTCCACCGACTCGTTGAAGCGCTGGACGACGCCGGCCTGGTAGCCCTCACCGGCGAACTGCTTGACGACGCCGACGCGCATGCCGGCGACGGAGCCGTTGCGGGCGGCCTCGACGACCGGCGGGACCGGGGCGTCGATGGAGGTGGAGTCGAGCGGGTCGTGCCCGGCGATCACCTCGTGCAGCAGGGCCGCGTCCAGGACCGTGCGGGCGCAGGGCCCGCCCTGGTCGAGGGAGGAGGAGAAGGCGACCATGCCGTAGCGCGAGACGCCGCCGTACGTGGGCTTGACGCCGACCGTGCCGGTGACGGCGGCGGGCTGGCGGATGGAGCCGCCGGTGTCCGTCCCGATGGCGAGCGGGGCCTGGAAGGCGGCGAGCGCCGCCGCGGAGCCGCCGCCGGAGCCGCCGGGGATGCGGGTGAGGTCCCAGGGGTTGCCGGTGGGGCCGTAGGCGCTGTTCTCGGTGGAGGACCCCATGGCGAACTCGTCCATGTTGGTCTTGCCGAGGATGACGACGTCGGCTTCCTTGAGCTTGCGCGTCAGGGTGGCGTCGTAGGGCGGGATCCAGCCTTCGAGGATCTTCGAGCCGACGGTGGTCGGGACCCCGACGGTGGTGAAGATGTCCTTGAGGGCGAGGGGCACGCCGGCCAGCGGGCCGAGCTTCTCGCCGGCTTCCCGCTTGGCGTCGACGACGCGGGCCTGGGCGAGGGCGCCTTCGCGGTCGACGTGCAGGAAGGCGTGGACCTTCTCGTCGGTCGCGTCGATGCGGGCCAGGTGGGCCTCGGTCACCTCGACGGCCGTGAGCTCGCCGGAGGCGATCTTCTCGGCGGTCTCGGCGGCCGTGAGCTTGATGATGTCGACCATGGCTGTTAGTCCTCCCCCAGGATCTGCGGCACCTTGAAACGCTGCTGCTCCTGGGCGGGAGCACCGGAGAGCGCCTGCTCGGGGGTGAGCGACGGACGGACCTCGTCCGCACGCATGACGTTGGTCAGCGGCAGCGGGTGGGAGGTCGGCGGGACGTCTTGGTCGGCGACCTCGGAGACACGGGCGACCGCGCCGATGATGTCGTCGAGCTGTCCGGCGAAGTGATCCAGCTCGTTGCTGGACAGCTCAAGGCGCGCCAGCCGTGCGAGGTGGACGACCTCCTCGCGCGTAATGCCAGGCATGCAGCGATCCTCTGGGGGTGGGTGGATGTGTAGGTTCGGGCTCAATCCTATGGGGCCCGGTGCCCGGCCTGCGAAACGGTTTGGCCCGGGCCGCCGCCCGGAGCCGTCCGGCGGCGCCGGTAGAGGTGGCTCGGACGCCGGCGCGACGAAGAACGGGGCTCCGCCCCGGACCCGCCGCCCCGCACGCCGGCGGGGCCCGGGTCCGCGGCGGAGCCCCGGCGACCGCGCCGCAGGATCAGACCGCGTCGGCCTCGGCCGCCGCCAGTTCCGCCGTGATGTCCGCCGGGCGGCGCCAGCCGCGTTCACCGCGGGCCAGCAACCAGGCGGTGGCCTCCTGCGGCGGCATCGCGGCGGCCACCAGCCATCCCTGTACGGCGTCGCAGCCCAGGTCCCGCAGCCTCTCCCAGGTCTCGTCGTCCTCGACGCCCTCCGCCACGACGAGCAGGCCGAGCGAATGGGCGAGGTCCACGGTGCAGCGGACGATCTCCGCGTCCTGCGTGTCGACCGCCAGCCGGCCCACGAACGACCGGTCGATCTTCAGCTCGCTGACCGGCAGGCGGCGCAGGTGGACGAGTGAGGAGTAGCCGGTGCCGAAGTCGTCCAGGGACATCTTCACTCCGTGCCCCGTGAGGCCGGCCATGGTGTCCGCCGCCCGCTGGGGGTCCTCCAGCAGGACGTGTTCCGTTATCTCCAGCTGCAGGCCGCTGGCCGGGACCCCGTGGCGGGCCAGCCGCGCGGCCACCGCGCCGGCGAAGCCCGGGGTGTGGACGTCGCGCGGCGAGACGTTGACGGCGACCGGGACCTTGAGGCCCTGCGCCCGCCAGCGGGCCACCTGGGCCAGGGCGGTCTCCAGCACGTACTCCGTCAGGTGCGGCATCAGCCCGGAGGTCTCGGCGATCGCGATGAACTCGTCCGGAGGCACCCGTCCGCGCTCCGGGTGGACCCAGCGGACCAGCGCTTCGAGTCCTGCGACCTGTCCGTCGAAGCGGACCTTCGGCTGGTAGTGCAGTTCCACTTCGCCTGCGTCGAGGGCCCTGCGCAGGTCGCCGAGGAGGCCCAGGCGGTCGGGGGTGTTGCTGTCGCGCTTGGACTCGTACACCTCCACACCCGTGCGGTCCCGCTTGGCCTGGTACATCGCCACGTCCGCGCGGCGCAGCAGTCCCTCCGCGTCCAGCGCGTGGTCGGGGAAGACGGCGAGGCCGGCGCTGGCCTCCAGGACGAGCGTGAGGCCGTCCAGGTCGAGGGGGGAGCTGAGCTCCGCGACCAGGTGGCGGGCGACGCGCTGGGCGCTGGTGGTGGAGTCGGTGACGGGGAGCAGGACGGCGAACTCGTCGCCGCCGAGGCGGGCGGCCTCCGCCTCGTCGGGCAGGGCCTGCCGCAGCCGGTCGGCGATCTGGAGGAGCAGCCGGTCGCCCGCCAGGTGGCCCAGGGTGTCGTTGACCGCCCGGAAGCGGTCCAGGTCGATCAGCACGAGGGCCGCCCGGGTGCCCAGGCGTTCAGCCTCGTCCAGGGCGGACCAGGCCCGCTCCAGCAGCCACTGCCGGTTCGGCAGCCCGGTCAGGGGGTCCCGCAGCTGCTCCTCGGCGCGCGCCCGGGCGATCCAGAGGGTGGAGTCCAGTGCGATCAGCGGTACGGCGAACAGCGGCAGCAGCACCGGCTGGCTGACCGCGACGACACAGATGAGGGGGGCGATGCCGAGCAGCGCGACCGCCACTAAGGCCTGTCGGAGCAGGGCGGTCCGGGCCACGGTGGGCAGCCCGCCGCCGCGCGGGGCCAGGGCGATCCAGAGCAGGAACCGGGTGGCCAGCAGGTAGGCGACGGCGACCAGGGCGATCTCCGGTACGGCGTCCAGCCCCCAGGTGGCGGGCGGCCAGGGGGTTTCGACGGAGGGCGTCTCGCCGAAGGCGGCGAGGACGAGGGCCCCGGCCCCGATGCCGAGGATGTCGACGGAGCCGTGGAGCACCCCCTGCCGCCAGCGGTGCCGGCGTGCGGCCCCGACCAGGGAGACCACGGCCAGCGAGACCAGTCCGGCGGGCACCCAGCCGTAGAGGATGAGCACGCCGAGGGTGAGGGCGGCGCCCGATCCGGTACCGCCCCACCAGCGGTCGCGGCCGAGGGCGACCAGGTGGCCGACGATGATGCCGGTGAGCAGGGCCAGCGCCCAGCCGACCGGCCCGCCGGGGAACAGGGCGTGACGGCCGCTCAGGGCGGTCGCGACGCCGGCGGTGAGGACCGCGACCGCGAGACCCACGACGAGGAAGGGCAGCACACCGCGCCGCCCCTGCCCGCCCTCACCGGTGTCGACCGGTCGGGTCTCCGCCGTCCTGGCACCCAGGACGCCGAGCCTGCCCGCCCGCATGGACGGGATGTCCCCGCCGAATTCAGGTGACGGGTCGGCGCTTTCGGTGGGTTTCATGCCCGTACCTCTCACAGCCGGCGATGCCGATGTCACGCGATGGCCCCGATGTCGTGCCACCACGGCCGGAATCGCATCCCGCAGCCGTGCACGACAGGCGCACACCTCAACAGTAGGACGCGCGAGGCTCCCAGGGGCAGCGGTCGGCAGTGGTTGCCCGAATGCGACCCAGCCATCCTCATCAGTACGGTATCCGCCGAACGGGTGAGTTTGGACCGGGGCCCCCAGTCACCCGTCCGATGATCCGACAGGTCACCGCCCCGCGACCAGCCTTGTACCGGCCGATTACCACCGTCCGCCGCGCCTGGCGTGCGCCCGCCCGTACGGCCGCACGCCACGCATCCGTTCGCCTTCGCTACTCCCCCTCGGGGATTGCCCTATGGGTACTACTCCCCTTCGGGGGCGCCGTCCAGCGGGAGCGCGGCTTCGCGTGCCGCGTCCGGGCCCTGCTCCAGCAGCACGGCGAAACCGGCGTCGTCGAGGACGGGCAGCTTCAACTGGACGGCCTTGTCGTACTTCGAGCCGGGGTTGTCACCGACCACGACGAAGGAGGTCTTCTTGGAGACGGATCCGGTCACCTTGGCGCCGCGCCTCTGCAGGGCCTCCTTGGCACCGTCCCGCGTATGGCTCTGCAAAGTGCCGGTGACGACGACGGTCAGGCCCTCCAGGGGCCGCGGCCCCTCCTCCTCGGCGGAACCTTCCTCCTCCATCCGGACCCCCGCCTCCCGCCACTTGCGCAGGATCTCCCGGTGCCAGTCGACCGCGAACCACTCCTTGAGGGAGGCGGCGATGATCGCGCCGACCCCGTCGGTGGCGGTCAGCTGTTCCTCGGTCGCCGCCTCGATCGCCGCGATGGACCGGAACTCGCGGGCGAGCGCTTCGGCCGCGACCGGCCCTACGTGGCGGATGGACAGGCCGTTGATGATCCGGGCGAGCGGGCGCTCCTTGGCCGCGGCGATGTTCTCCAGCATGGCCAGGGCGTTCTTCTTGGGCTCGCCCTTCTGGTTGGCGAAGACCCTGACGATCTTCTCCTCGCCCGTCTTCGGGTCGCGCTTGGGCAGGCCGCTGTCCTGGTCCAGGACGTACGCCTTGATGGGCAGCAGCTGCTCGATGGTCAGGTCGAAGAGGTCGCCCTCGTCGAGCAGGGGCGGCTGCGCCGGCTCCAGCGGGCCGGTGAGCGCGGCGGCGGCGACCATGCCGAAGTTCTCGATGTCCAGGGACTGCCGGCCGGCCAGGTAGAAGAGCCGCTCGCGCAACTGGGCCGGGCACGTCTGGGCGTTGGGGCACCGGACGTCGATGTCCCCCTCCTTCATGGGCCGCAGCGCGGTCCCGCAGGCGGGGCACTCGGCCGGCATCTCGAACTCCCGCTCGGTGCCGTCCCGCAGGTCCACCACCGGCCCGAGGATCTCGGGGATGACGTCGCCCGCCTTGCGCAGTACCACGGTGTCCCCGATGAGCACGCCCTTGGCCTTGACGACCTCCTGGTTGTGCAGGGTGGCGAACTCGACCTCGGAGCCCGCCACCGTCACCGGCTCCACCTGCGCGTAGGGGGTCACGCGGCCGGTGCGCCCGACGCCGACCTTGATGTCGATCAGCTTGGTGTTGACCTCTTCGGGCGCGTACTTCCAGGCGATGGCCCAGCGCGGGGCGCGGGCGGTGGACCCGAGGCGCCCCTGGAGGGCGATCTCGTCGAGCTTGACGACGACGCCGTCGATCTCGTGCTCCACCGAGTGCCGGTTCTCGCCGAACTCCGTGATGAACGCCCGGACCTCGGCCAGGGAGGAGAGCACCTTGTTGTGCCGGGCGGTGGGCAGGCCCCACTCGCGCAGCAGCTCGTACGCCTGCGACTGGCGCTCGATCTCGAAGCCCTCGCGGGCGCCGATGCCGTGGACGACCATGTGCAGGGGGCGGCTCGCCGTGACCTTCGGGTCCTTCTGGCGCAGCGAACCTGCCGCGGCGTTGCGCGGGTTGGCGAAGGGCTTGCCCTCGGCCGCGACGAGTCTCGCGTTGAGCTCCTCGAACTTCTCCATCGGGAAGTAGACCTCGCCGCGGATCTCGACGAGGGCCGGGATCCGGTCGCCGGACAGGCGGTCGGGGATGTCGGCGATGGTGCGGACGTTGGGCGTGATGTCCTCACCGGTGCGGCCGTCGCCGCGGGTGGCCGCCCGGGTGAGGCGGCCGTTCTCGTAGGTGAGGTTGACGGCGAGGCCGTCCACCTTCAGCTCGCACAGGTAGTGGTAGTCGGAGGTGCCCGTGTCCCGCGCCACCCGCTCGGCCCAGGCGGACAGTTCCTCGTCGTCGAAGGCGTTGTCGAGGGAGAGCATGCGCTCGCGGTGCTCGACGGAGGCGAAGTCCGTCTCGTACGCCCCGGCCACCTTCTGGGTGGGCGAGTCGGGCGTGCGCAGCTCCGAATACTGCTCCTCCAGTGCCTCCAGCGAACGCAGCAGCTGGTCGAACTCGGCGTCGCTGACGACCGGCTGGTCGTTCACGTAGTACCGGAAGCGGTGCTCCTCGACCTGCTCGGCCAGCAGCTGGTGCTGTTCGCGCACCGCCGCCGGTACTGCCGTGTCCTGCTGTTCGGCTGCCATGCCGTGTCCTCCCGTGGCCCGTCTCGACCGTCACTCAGGGTTGTCGGCGAGCGACCTCGCCGCTCTGGCGCAATGCGCCTGGACCGCGCGGGCGTAGGCGGGCGAGGCGCCCGCCAGACCGCACGAGGGGGTGACCACGACGGACTCCGCCAGAGTCCCCGGGGCCAGCCCCAGCCTGCGCCAGAGCTTCCTGACACCCATGACGCTACCGCCCGGGTCCGACAACGGGCCGTCGGTGCCGGGCACCACTCCGGCGAACAGCTTCGTACCGCCTTCGACGGCCTCGCCGACCGCGTCGTCCTCGCGCTCCGTGAGCAGCGAGAAATCGAACGACACGCCCGTGGCGCCGGCCCGCCGCAGCAGGCCGAAGGGGACCTCGGGCGCGCAGGAGTGGACGATCACCTCACCGTCGTGGACGGCGAACAGGTCGCGCAGCGTGCCCTCGACGACCTGCCGGTCCACGGCGCGGTAGGTGCGGTAGCCGCTCGCGGAGCGGACCCGGCCGAGCAGCACGGCCGTCAGGGACGGCTCGTCGAGCTGGAGCACGATGTCGGCGCCGGGAATCCGCCTGCGCACGTCGGCCAGGTGCTCGCGCAGGCCCTCGGCGAGGGATCCTGCCAGGTCCCGGCAGGCGCCGGCGTCCTGCAGCATCGCCTCGCCGCCGTGCAACTCCAGGGCGGAGGCCAGCGTCCACGGCCCGACCGCCTGGACCTTGAGCCTGCCGGTGTAGCCCTGGGTGAACTCCTCCAGGGCGTCCAGGTCCTCGCCCAGCCAGGACCGGGCCCGGCGCGTGTCGCGTCCGGGACGGTCGCTGATCCGCCAGCCGCTGGGCTCCACGTGCGCGTACATGTCGACGAGCAGCCCGGCCGAGCGGCCGATCATGTCCGCGCCGGGACCGCGGGCGGGCAGCTCGGGCAGGTACGGGAAGTCCTCGAAGGAGCCGGTCGCGGTCCTGGCGGCCTCGCGGGCGTCGCCGCCGGGCAGCGAGCCGACGCCGGTCGCACCCGCGCTCATCGGCCCGGCCTCACGGACAGGTCGTTGACCTCGGCGTCGCGGGGCAGGTCGACGGCCATCACGATGGTGGTCGCCACCGACTCGGGGTCGATCCAGTCGGCGGGGTCGTACTCCTTGCCCTCCTGGGAGTGCACCTTGGCCTGCATGGGGCTGGCGGTGCGGCCGGGGTAGACGGAGGTGACGCGGATGCCGTTGGCCCGCTCCTCGCCGCGCAGGGAGTCGGCGAGCGCCTTCAGCCCGTGCTTGGACGCGGCGTACGCGCTCCAGTCGGCGTGGGCGGTGAGGCCCGCTCCGGAGTTCACGAAGACGATGGTGGCCTTGGAGGCGCGCAGCGTGGGCAGCAGCAGCCGGGTCACCTCGGCGGGGGCGACCAGGTTCACATTGAGCTGCTGGTGCCAGGTCTTGGGGCGCAGCTCCCCCACCGGTCCGAGGTCGACGATCCCTGCGATGTGCAGCAGCGAGTCGATGCGCTCGGGGATCGCCTGCTTGGAGAAGGCCCAGGAGAGCCGGTCGGGATCGGCGAGGTCGCCCACGAGGACCCGGGAGCCGGGGTAGCGCTCGACGAGCTGCTTGCCGCGGCCGGCGTCGCGGGCCAGGAGGACGAGGTCGTCGCCGCGGGCGTGCAGGCGGGTCGCGACGGCGGCGCCGATGCCGGAACCGGCACCGGTGATCAAGTGAGTAGCCATACCGCCCATGCTCGCAGGTCGCGCGGGCCGCAGAGGGCGAAGCCCGGCTCCGGACGGCTCAACCCTCTGTGGCGGCCCGGCGGGACCGTGCGACGACCGACGGCGCCAGGGCCGCCCGCTGCGCGGTGACGGCGGGCGGGAACCCGGTGCCGACGACCGTCCGCTGGGGCGCGGGGCCCGAAGGCCGAGGTCAGGTGCCGACGGCAGCCGCGTATGCCCGCTCCACGGCGGCGCGGGCGGCGGCCGCCTGCTCCGCCGTGACGGCGGGGGCGAAGCCATGGCCGATCGTGGCGTGCGGGAGCGCGGCGACGAGCCGTGCCCGCGTGTCCGCCCGCGGCGCGGCCCACCGCCGGAGCGCCTGCGCCCGTACGTCGGCCAGCGCGGCGGCACGGTCCGGCGCGGGCGGGGCGAAGCGGCCGCCGGAGGCCCGTTCGTGCTCCGCCCAGCGGTCCTCCCAGAACTCCACCGCCCAGCCGGGCCACCGCTGCTCGACGGTGCGGGCGTGGGCCCGGGCCGTGTTCAGCCACCAGCCGACCTGGCGCCGGGACGGGTCGACGTGGATCCCGGCATCCGCCCGCAGCCGGTATCGGCCGTGGCCGGGGGCGTCCCGGAGCCGGTCCAGCAGGGCGGGGCCCTCCTCGACCGGGTGGTCGTTGATGTCGGCGAGGGCGTGACAGCGGTCGGGACCGACAGTGACCACGGCGACCAGCGGATCGGGATCGGCCAGCTCCTCGTCGTCCGGCTCCGGCGCCGGGCCGGGGTACACGTCGGCGCCGGGCTCCGGCTGGGCGAGGCCGAGGTGGGCGCGCGGCCCGCTCTGGCCCTCGTAGAGCCAGCGCACCTCCCAGCCGGGCCAGGCGAGCCGCAGCAGCTCCATGCCGGCGGCCCGGGTGCGCAGTGAGGCGGCGGGCCCCTCCCCCGCGAAGACCAACAAGAGCCTGCGGAAGGGGTCGGCGAGGACGCCCGCCTCAACCATGTCGTCCGGGTACCAGCTGTCGTCGGGCGCGTGGGCGCGCAGGTACGGGATCACCACCTCGGGCCCGGCCGGCAGGTCGAGGTCCAGGGCCACCGCGCCGTAGGAGGAGCGGTGGCGGGTGTGTCCTTCGGGGCCCGCGATCACGAAGGTGGCCCGGTTGCCCATCAGAAGCCGGCTTCGGCGCGCAGTCGGGCAGCCGTCTCGGAGGCGTCGTAGTCGGCCGGGACGCCTTCGACCAGGACGGCCTCGCCCGCGATGTGATCGGTGCGCAGCGGGAGGACGGCCTGGTAGGCGTCGGAGGCGTACCAGGCGCGGGCACGCTCGATGTCGGGGAAGCCGATGACGACGACGGTGCCGGGGAAGGGCCCTTCAAGGACCTCGACCTCCTTGCCGTGCACGAGGAACCGGCCGCCGAAGGGGTCCATCGTCGACTGGATGGCCTCGATGTAGGTGAGGACGTCCTCGTTCATCGTCTCGGGGCGGAGGTGGGCGATGGCGTACGCGGTCATGGTCTGCTCCCCTGTCGGTCCCGACCGGTCCGCCGGTGCGGGCCGTTGATCCGATCCTCGCAGCGTGCGACCGGGGTGGCGATTACCTCTCAGGTCATGCCGGGGCGGCGGGCTGGAAGGTGCGCCGGTAGGCGATCGGGGAGACGCCGAGGGACGCGCGCATGTGCTGGCGCAGGGAGTTGGCGGAGCCGAAGCCGGACCGGTGGGCCACCAGGTCGACGGGGAGGTCGCTGGACTCCAGCAGGTGCCGGGCCGCCTCCAGGCGTTGTGCGGTGAGCCACTGGACGGGGGTCATGCCGACCTCGTCGCGGAAGCGCCGGGTGAAGGTGCGCAGGCTCATCCGGGCATGGGCGGCGAGTTCGGCGAGGCTGACCGGTTCGGCGAGGCGTTCCAGGGCCCAGGCACGGGTGGCGGTGGTGGTGGCGACGGTGGGTTCGGGGACCGGGCGGTCGATGAACTGGGCCTGGCCGCCGTCGCGCCAGGGCGGTACGACGCACATGCGCGCGGCCCGGTTGGTGACGGCCACGCCGTGGTCGCGCCGGATCAGGTGCAGGCAGAGGTCTACTCCGGCGGAGACCCCGGCAGAGGTCAGGACGTCGCCGTCGTCGACGAAGAGGACGTCCTCGTCGATGCGGACCCGGGGGTAGGCGCGGCGGAACTCGTCGGCGAGGTTCCAGTGGGTGGTCGCGGGGCGGTCGTCGAGGAGTCCGGCGGCCGCGAGCACGTAGGAGCCGGAGCAGATCGACACCAGGCGGGTGCCGGGTCGGATGCCGGCGATGGCCTCGGCGACGGCGGGGGGCAGCGGTCCGCCGTCGGCCAGCCCGGGCATGGCGTGGGTGGGCGGGACGATCACGGTGTCGGCGGCGGCGAGGGCCTCGGGCCCGGCGGCGGGCTGGAGGGTGAAGCCGGAGTCGCTGGGCACGGGGGCGCCGTCGGCGGTGCAGACGACGACCTCGTAGAGCGCTTCGCCGTCGTCGTCCACGGCGCTGCCGAAGACGCGGGAGGGGATGCCCAGCTCGAACGGGGGGAAGCCGGGCAGGGCCAGCACCGCGACCAGGTGCCGGCCGTCCGCTCCGTTCCCGCGGAGGGTCGCGTCCCCGGTGTGCTGCTCGATTTCACCCATGGCCAGATCCTGTCACATAGTGGCCAAACGGCCAACACCATGAGGATGCGCGGGGCCCGAATCTGGAACACGTCGCCGGGAAACAGCCCGGTACCTGACGCAAACGGATGGAATGAGGCGGACTGAGATGCGCGCGATCGTCGTCAACGAGTGGGGCGGCCCGGGGAACCTGGTCGAGCGGGAGATCGAGCGGCCCGAGCCGGGTCTGGGCGAGGTCCTCGTCCGGGTCCACGCGGCGGGCGTCAACCCGGTCGACTGGAAGACCCGCGCCAGCGGCGCCCTCATCGCCTGGGGCGAGACCCCGATCGTGGGCTGGGACGTCTCCGGCACCGTCGAGGCGGTCGGCCCCGGCGTGACCCTCTACGCCCCCGGCGACGAGGTGTACGGCATGCCGCACTTCCCGCGGCAGGCGGGCGGCTACGCGGAGTACGTGGCGGCCCCGGCGCGGCACTTCGCCCGCAAGCCCGCCTCCCTCGACCACGTGCAGGCGGCGGCGCTGCCGCTGGCGGCGCTCACCGCGTGGCAGGCGCTGGTGGACACGGCCGGCATCACGGCCGGGCAGCGGGTGCTCGTGCACGCGGCGGCCGGCGGCGTCGGGCACCTGGCGGTGCAGATCGCCAAGGCGCGCGGCGCGTACGTGATCGGCACGGCCAGCGCGGCCAAGCACGACGTGCTGCGCGAGCTGGGCGCCGACGAGCTGATCGACTACCGCTCGGTGGACTTCGCCGAGGCGGTCTCGGACGTCGACGTCGTACTGGACGCGCTGGGCGGCGAGACCGCCGAGCGCAGCCTGAAGGTCCTCAAGCCCGGCGGGCACCTGGTGTCCCTGCCCGGCCCGGACTCCGTCCCGGCGGACGCCGACGGGGTGAACGCGTCCTGGGTCCTGGTCGACCCCGACCTCAAGGGCCTGGAGGCCATCGCGGACCTCGCGGACAAGGGGCTGCTGAAGCCGCTGGTGGAGACGGTGCTGCCGCTCGCGCAGGCCGCCCGTGCCCACGAGATCGGCGAGCAGGGCCGCACCACCGGCAAGATCGTCCTGACGGTGGTCTGACCGTCGCCGGCCGCCGCCGCCCCGTCAGGCGGTGGCGGGGGCCGCGGCGCGCGTCGTCGTCGCGATGGTGGCGGAGCCGACCACGCGGGTGCCGTCGTAGAGCACGATCGCCTGGCCGGGGGCCACGCCCCGGACGGGCTCGGTGAAGGAGACGCGCAGCTCGCCGTCCACGACCTCGGCGAAGACCTCGGTCTCGCCGCCGTGGGCGCGCAGCTGGGCGGTGTAGGTGCCCGGTGCGGCCGCCTCGGCGCCGCACCAGCGGGGCCGGATCGCGGTGAGGGCGCTGACGTCGAGGGCCTCGACGGGGCCGACGGTGACGGTGTTGTTCACCGGGGAGATGTCCAGGACGTAGCGCGGCTTGCCGTCGGGGGCCGGGTGGCCGATCCGCAGGCCCTTGCGCTGGCCGATGGTGAAGCCGAAGGCTCCCTCGTGGGTGCCGACCTTCTCGCCGGACTCGTCGACGATGTCGCCCTCGGCCTTGCCGAGGCGGTGGGCGAGGAAGCCCTGGGTGTCGCCGTCCGCGATGAAGCAGATGTCGTGGCTGTCGGGCTTCTTCGCGACGGCCAGGCCCCGGGCTTCCGCCTCGGCGCGGATCTCGTCCTTGGTGGTGAGGGTGTCGCCGAGCGGGAAGAGGGCGTGGGCCAGCTGCTTCTCGTCGAGGACGCCGAGGACGTACGACTGGTCCTTGGCCATGTCGGAGGCGCGGTGCAGCTCGCGGGAGCCGTCCTCCTTGAGTACGACGGTGGCGTAGTGGCCGGTGCAGACGGCGTCGAAGCCGAGGGCGAGGGCCTTGTCGAGGAGGGCCGCGAACTTGATCTTCTCGTTGCAGCGCAGGCACGGATTCGGGGTGCGGCCGGCTTCGTACTCGGAGATGAAGTCCTCGACGACGTCCTCGCGGAAGCGCTCGGCGAGGTCCCACACGTAGAAGGGGATGCCGATGACGTCGGCGGCGCGGCGGGCGTCGCGGGAGTCCTCGATGGTGCAGCAGCCGCGGGCGCCGGTCCGGAAGGACTGCGGGTTCGCGGAGAGCGCGAGGTGGACGCCGGTCACGTCGTGCCCGGCTTCGACGGCACGGGCGGCGGCGACGGCGGAGTCCACTCCGCCGGACATGGCGGCCAGGACGCGAAGGGGGCGGTCGGTGCGCGGCAGGTTCTCAGTCATAGCACCGTCCAGGGTACGGGGGAACCGAGCGGGGTCACAGCGCGTTGTCGGTTCAGGGGGGTGGATCACATGACCGAGCAGGGGAACGCGAGATCGAAGCCGCGGAGCCGCACGCGCAGGGCCGTGCTGTTCGGCGGCCTCGGGGTGGTCGCCGCGGCGGCCGTCGCGGGGCGGGACGAGATCAGCCGCGCCTGGTGGCTGATGCCCGGGGTGTCCAAGCCGCGCAAGGAGGGCGAGATCGACCACGTGGGCGCGGGGTGGACCGCCGCCTCCCCGGCGAACTGGCGGATGGCGGACCGGCCCGACGACTACCGGGTGGACCGGATCGTCGTGCACGTCACACAGGGCGGCTTCCAGTCGTCGGTGGACGCCTTCAAGAACCCGTGGCACAAGGCGTCGGCGCACTACATAGTCCGCGGTGACGGACATGTGGAGCAGATGGTGCGCGAGCTGGACGTGGCCTTCCACGCCGGCAACCGCTCGATGAACGAGCGCAGCGTCGGCATCGAGCACGTCGGCTTCGTGGACCGCCCGAAGGACTTCACGGACGCCATGTACACGGCCTCGGCGCGACTGGCGGCCGCCGTCTGCCGCCGGTACGACTTCCCGGCGGACCGCACCCACATCGTCGGGCACTCCGAGGTGCCGGGGGCCGATCACACGGACCCGGGCGACCACTGGGACTGGGACCGCTACATACGCATGGTCCGGGAGGCCCTGGCCGCTTCGGCCTGACCCTCCCGGACGCTCAGCTGAGGCCTGCCGTCCGGGCGCGCTCCACCGCGGGACCGATGGCCGCGGCCAGGGCGGCGACGTCCTGCTTGGTGGAGGTGTGGCCCAGGGAGAAGCGCAGGGTGCCGCGGGCCAGCTGCGGGTCGGTTCCGGCCGCCAGCAGGACGTGGCTGGGCTGGGCGACGCCCGCGGTGCAGGCCGAGCCGGTGGAGCACTCGATGCCCTGGGCGTCGAGCAGGAGCAGCAGGGAGTCGCCTTCGCAGCCGGGGAAACTGAAGTGCGCGTTGGCCGGGAGCCGCTCTTCGGGATCTCCTCCGAGGACTGCGTCGGGCACGGCCGCGAGGACGGCGGCGACCAGTTCGTCGCGCAGGGCGCCGATCTCGGTGGCGAACTGCTCGCGCCGCTCGGCGGCGAGTACGGCGGCCACCGCGAAGGCGGCGACGGCGGGCACGTCGAGGGTGCCGGAGCGGACGTGCCGCTCCTGCCCGCCTCCGTGCAGGACGGGTACGGGGCTCTGGTCCCGGCCGAGGAGCAGCGCTCCGATGCCGTAGGGGCCGCCGATCTTGTGACCGCTGACGGTCATGGCGGCGAGGCCGCTGTCGCCGAAGTGGACGTCGAGCTGCCCGAAGGCCTGGACGGCGTCGGAGTGCAGCGGGATGCCGGCCTCACGGGCGAGGGCGGCCAGTTCGGCGACCGGCATGACGGTGCCGATCTCGTTGTTGGCCCACATCACGGTGGCCAGGGCGACGTCGTCGGGGTTGCGCTCGACGGCTTCGCGGAAGGCGTCCGGGTGCACGCGCCCGTAGCGGTCCACGGGCAGGTAGTCGACCTGGGCGCCCTCGTGCTCGGCGAGCCAGTGCACGGCGTCGAGGACGGCGTGGTGCTCGACGGGGCTGGCGATGACCCGGGTCCGGGCGGGGTCGGCGTCGCGCCGGGCCCAGTAGAGGCCCTTGACGGCGAGGTTGTCGGCCTCCGTGCCGCCGGCGGTGAAGACCACCTCGCTGGGACGGGCGCCGATCGCCTCGGCGAAGGCCTCGCGGGCCTCCTCGACGGTACGGCGGGCCCGGCGGCCGGCGGCGTGCAGGGAGGAGGCGTTCCCCGTGGCGGCGAACTGCGCGGTCATCGCCGCGGCGGCCTCCGGCAGCATGGGGGTGGTGGCGGCGTGGTCGAGGTAGGCCATGATCCCCCGATTCTACGAGCCCGCCCGTGCCCCTCCGCCCGGCGGGACCCCATCCGGCCGGGGCGTCGGGGCCCGGCCGAGCCGCCCGGCCGCTCACCGGCCGGGCGGCTCGTCACATGCGCAGGGCTCGCGCCAGCTGGCGGGACTGCGCGACCAGGTGGTCGGTGGAGTCCCAGACCTCGGCGTCCTCCTCCAGGAAGCCGCCGGCGAGGTTGCGGGTGGTGATGGAGATCCGCAGCGGGCCCGGGGCCGGGCGGCGGCGGATGTGCGTGGTGAGCTCCACGGTGGGCGTCCAGGCCACCAGGCCGAGGTCGAAGGCCGTCGGCGGCAGCGCGTCCACCGCGAGGAGCATGGAGAGCGGGTCGGCGTCGCGGCCGTCGGCCAGTTCGAACCAGGCACGCATCTCGCCCTTGCCGGAGGGCGCGCCGACGGCCCAGCCCGCGGTCGCCGGGTCCAGGCGCAGCCGCAGCCGGTCCACGATGGCGGAGCTGCCGGGGATCGGCGCGGGGCCGGCCTCCGGGCCGACGCAGTTCTCGTAGGAGGGCATGAGCGGCGGCACCGCGACCGTCCGCACGTCGTCGGGCAGGGCGGCGAGGTCGCCGTAGGAGGCGAGGACGCGGATCCGCTCGACCTCGTTGCCGTGCTCGTCGTACTGCAAGAGCGAGGCCTGGCCGGTGGAGAGGGTGCGCCCGACCCGGACCACCTCGGTGCGGATCACGGCGGGGCCGGGCACGGAGGAGGTCAGGTAGTGCGCGGACACCGTGAAGGGGTCCGGGTGCGGAAGGGTCGCCGACAGGGCCCGGCCGACCAGGGCCAGCAGGTATCCGCCGTTGACAGCGGCGATGATCGTCCAGCCGGCGGAGAGTTCCGCGTCGTAGACGCCGGGTTCGCCCGCGCGCTCGGTGATGGCGGTGTCGCGGTCGAACTCGCTGTCGCCGATGGATGCCTGGGCAGCTGCATATGACATGGAACGACGGTACACCTGCTTGCTACTAAGCGGTAGCTTTCTATTGTTACGGCTCTTCGGCCACCGAAGAGCGACGGTTCCAGGCCAGCGGCGCCCGCCAGTGGTAGCGCATCGCGAGCAGCCTGAGGACGAACGTGGTGACGATCGCCAGAGCGGTGGTGGCGGCGTTGAGGGAGTCCAGGGCGATGGAGACGGCGACCATCGCGGCGCCGACGGTGGCGGGCACGGCGTACATCTCGCGGTCGCGCAGCAGCGAGGGCACCTCGTTGACCAGCACGTCGCGCAGTACGCCGCCGCCGACGGCCGTGGCCAGGCCCAGCGCGGCGGACGCGGTCAGGCCGAGGCCGTACTCGTAGGCCTTGGTCGTGCCGGTCACGCAGAACAGCGCGAGGCCGGCGGCGTCGAAGACGTTGATGGCCCGGTTGATCCGCTGGACCTCGGGGTGCAGGAAGAAGACGAGCGCGGCGGCGATCAGCGGGGTGACGAAGAAGCTGAGCTCGCCGAAGGCGGCCGGCGGGACGGCGCCGATGACCAGGTCGCGGAAGAGGCCGCCGCCGAGGGCCGTGACGAGGGCGAGGACGGCGATGCCGAAGACGTCGAAGTTCTTGCGTACGGCGAGCAGGGCGCCCGAGGTGGCGAAGACGAAGATGCCGGCGAGGTCCAAGGCATGCTGGACCCCGGGCGGGAAGAGATCATGGAGCACGGGGCCATTGTCGCCTGCCGCGCCGCCTGCGACGGGCTCGGCGGAATGCGGGGCTCCACCGCCGCGGCCGGGTGCGGGTCGGGAACCGGGGCTCCGCCCCGGACCCCGCGCCTCGAACGCCGGCGAGGCTGGATTCGCCCGGCGGTGCCGGAACCGCGCCCAGGGCGGTTCCGGCACCGTGGAGCCTCTTACTCCGAGGCCGTCGTCACCGCGTCCGCCGCGCCGGGGAGGGGCTTGTCGCCCGGGGCCTGGTCGGGGGCGTTCTCCGGGTGGTGGCAGGCCACCTGGTGGCCGGTCTTCAGCGCCAGCAGCGGCGGTTCCTGCGTGGCGCAGATCTGCGTCGCCTTCCAGCACCGCGTGTGGAAGCGGCAGCCGGTCGGCGGCGAGATCGGGGACGGCACGTCGCCCTTGAGCAGGATGCGGCCGCTCTTGGCGCCCCGCCGCCTCGGGTCCGGCACCGGCACCGCCGACATCAGGGCCGTCGTGTACGGGTGCATCGGCTCCCCGTACAGCGACTTGTTGTCGGCGAGCTCGACGATCTTGCCGAGGTACATCACCGCGATGCGGTCCGAGACGTGCCGGATGACCGACAGGTCGTGCGCGATGATCACGTAGGTGAGGCCCAGCTCCTCCTGGAGGTCGTCCAGCAGGTTGACCACCTGGGCCTGGATCGAGACGTCCAGCGCCGAGACGGGCTCGTCCGCGACCACCAGCTTCGGCTTCAGCGCCAGGGCCCGCGCGATGCCTATGCGCTGGCGCTGGCCGCCCGAGAACTCGTGCGGGTAGCGGTTGTAGTGCTCGGGGTTGAGGCCGACGAGCGACAGCAGCCGCTGGACCTCCGCCTTGAGCCCGCCCTCCGGGGTGACGTTCTGCAGCTTGAACGGGGCGCTGACGATGGTGCCCACCGTGTGGCGCGGGTTCAGCGAGCCGTAGGGGTCCTGGAAGATCATCTGCACGTCGCGGCGCAGCGGGCGCATGCCCGCCACCCCCAGGTGCGTGATGTCCTTGCCCTCGAACTCGATCGTGCCGCCGGTCGGTTCGAGCAGCCGCGTGATCAGCCGGCCCATGGTCGACTTGCCGCAGCCGGACTCGCCGACGATGCCGAGGGTCTCACCGCGCCGGACGTCGAAGTCGAGGCCGTCGACGGCCTTGACCGCGCCGGACTGCCTGCGCAGCAGCCCCTTGGTGATGGGGAAGTGCTTCGTCAGGCCGGTGACCTTGAGCAGCGGCTCGGGAGAGTCCGTGGCCTGCGCCGGAAGGGTGACGGCCGGATCCGTCTTCTTGGTGTCGGTCACAGCTTCGGCGCAATCTCTTCGGTCCAGATCCGGGTCCGCTCCTCCTGCGACATGTGGCAGGCGGACCAGTGGCGGGTGCCCTCGGGCCCGATGTCGTCCGGCGCCGTGAGCTCGGGGCGCACGGTGCGGGTGACGTTGCCCTTGGGCACGTCGGCGTAGGGGCAGCGCGGGTTGAAGGCACAGCCGCTCGGGATGTTGATGAGGCTGGGCGGCGAGCCCTTGACCGGGATGAGGCGCTCGGTCTGCTCGCGGTCGATGCGCGGCATCGAGCCCAGCAGGCCCCAGGTGTACGGGTGGCGGGGCTCGTAGAAGACCTTCTCGGCGGTGCCCCGCTCGACGCACCGGCCGCCGTACATCACGAGGAGTTCGTCGGCCATCTCGGCGACCACGCCGAGGTCGTGCGTGATCATGATGACCGCGGAGCCGAACTCCTTCTGGAGGTCCCGGATCAGGTCGAGGATCTGGGCCTGGACGGTGACGTCCAGGGCGGTCGTCGGCTCGTCCGCGATGAGCAGTTCGGGGTTGTTGACGAGCGCCATCGCGATCATCGCGCGCTGGCGCATGCCGCCGGAGAACTCGTGCGGGTAACTGTCGAACCGCTTGTGCGGCTCGGGGATGCCGACGCGGTCGAGGAGTTCGACGGCCCGCTTGCGGGCGGCCTTCTTGTCGACCTTGTGGTGGACCCGGTACGCCTCGGCGATCTGCTTGCCGACGGTGAAGTACGGGTGCATCGCGGACAGCGGGTCCTGGAAGATCATCGCGATCTCCCGGCCGCGGAGCCTGCGCACCTCGTCCTCGTCCGCGGAGAGCAGCTCCTTGCCGTCGAGCCAGATCTCGCCCGAGATCCGGGCCCGCTGACGGCCGTACTGGCCCACGCGGTGCAGGCCCATGATGCCCAGCGAGGTGACCGACTTGCCGGATCCGGACTCGCCCACGATGCCGAGGGTCTTGCCCTTCTCCAGCGTGAAGGAGAGCCCGTCGACCGACTTGACCAGGCCGTCCTCGGTCGGGAAGTGCACCTTGAGGTCGCGGACCTCCAGGAAGGCGGTGGAGGGCGCTGACCCGTCGTAGGGCTGGTTCGGCGCTACGGTCTCTCCGGTCTTGGTCGTCCGGTCGGTCATGACAGCCTCACTCGGGGGTCGATCACCGCGTACAGGAGGTCAACGATGAGGTTCGCGGCGACGACGAAGAACGCGGAGATCAGGGTGATGCCCAGGATGACCGGGAGGTCGTGCTCGCTGATGGCGCGCACCGCGCTGTAGCCCAGGCCGTGCAGCGAGAACGTGTACTCGGTCAGGACCGCGCCGCCCATGAGGGCGCCGAGGTCGAGACCTAGGACGGTCAGGATCGGCGTCATCGTCGAGCGCATGGCGTGCTTGCCGATGACGACGGGTTCCGTCAGGCCCTTGGCCCGGGCGGTGCGGATGTAGTCCTCGTTGAGGACTTCGAGCATGGTCGCGCGTGTGAGCCGCGCGTACATCGCCGCGTAGAGGAAGGCGAGCGAGACCCACGGCAGGATCATGCCGTTGAACCATCTGCCCGGATCCTCGGCGAAGGTCGCCTCCGGCCGTCCGAACCAGCCCAGCTGGTCGGAGAAGAGGGCGATGACGAGCATGCCCGTGAAGTAGATGGGGAGGGAGACGCCGGCGAGGGCGACGCCCATCGCCGAGCGGTCCAGGACGGTCCCGCGCTTGAGGGCGGAGACCACGCCGGTGGCGACACCGCCGGCCACCCAGAGCACCACGGCGCCCAGGGCGAGGGAGAGGGTGACCGGGAACCAGTCCAGCAGCAGCGGCCAGACCTCCTGCTCGGTCTTGAAGGAGTATCCGAAGCAGGGCGCGGCGCATTGCGTGACGTCGGGGCCGTTGGCGTACGTGCGACCCGCCACCAGCCCGACGACGAACTTGCCGAACTGGACGAGGATCGGGTCGTCGAGACCCATCTTCTGCCGGATGCCTTCGATGGCGATGGGGTCGGACTGCTTGCCCACGAAGTACAGGGCCGGGTCCGTCCCGATCAGCTTCGGGAACAGGAAGAAGATTCCGAAGGTCACCAGCGTGATGACCAGCAGCATGACGAGGACGGCGAAGATCCGTCGGATGAGGTATGCAAGCACTGCGCTCGGCCTGGCTGCGGCCCGGGGGCGCCCTCTTCTGGAGAGCGCCCCCAAGCCGTAACCGCGGCCATCACCTGCCCTTCGTGCCTAGCGGGTGTGGCACTGGAACACTGGAACTGGACTGATGGACCGTTACTTCACGACACCGAGGGACGCGTAGTCGTAGCGGCCGTTGTAGGCGTCGGTGGTGTAGGCGTTCGTCAGCCGGGTGCTGCGCCAGGTGATCGTCTTGTCGTAGACGAAGGGCAGGTAGACGGCGGCCTCGGAGACCTTCTGGTTCATCTGCTTGTAGATGTCGCCGGCCTTGGCCGGGTCGGTCTCCGCGATGGCCTCGTCGAACAGCTTGTTGATCGCCGGGTCGTTCAGCTCGGAGTAGTTGTTGTTGCCGCTCTGGAGGATGAAGCGACCGTCGACCAGCGGCTGGGAGAAGCCCTGACCGGTCGGGAAGTCGGCGCCCCAGCCCATGATGATGATGCCGTAGCCCTTCTCCTTGACGACCTTCGGCGAACCGATGATCCCGGAGTGCTGGGCGCCGTCGAACTGGTCGACGTCGGCCTCGATGCCGACCTGCTTCAGGGCGTTCTGCAGCGAGACGGCCGTGGCGACCTCGACCGGCTTGTTGTTGCGGACCGCGATGGTGGTCTTGAAGCCGCTCTCCTTGCCGCAGGCCTTGAGGGCCTCCTTGGCCTTCTCGAGGTTCGGCTTGCCGTCGTTCTTCAGGACCTCGTACGGGTCGTACTTGGCGTCCGAGCCCTTGATGCCGAGCGGGAGCATGTTGGGGGCGATGTCGCCACCGGCCTGCGGGCCGCCGCGGGCGGTCTGCAGGGACTTCTTGTCGGCCGCGTAGATGACGGCCTTGCGGCACTCGATGTTGTCGAACGGCGCGACGGTCTGCGGCATGACCGCGTACCGGATGAAGCCGGTCTGGCCGTTGTCGAGGTTGCCCTTGTGGTCCTTCAGCGCGGTGGCGCGGGCCGCCTGGCCGATGCCGGTCGCGTTGATGTCGACGTCGAACTCGCCGTTCATCAGGCGCTTGTCCATGTCGTCCGCGTTCGCCATGAACGTGACCGAGATGGTGTCCGGGAGCGCCTTGCGGATGGTGTCCGACTCGGGCTTGTAGTTCTCGTTGCGCGAGAGCTTCATGCTCTTGTTGGGCTCGTACGAGTCGATCTTGTACGGGCCGTTCGAGAACGGCTTGAGGCCGTACTTGGCGGCCGTGTCCTTGTCCTGCTTGACCGGGCTCGCCGCGGGCATCGCCAGCATCTGCTCGAAGTCGCCGTTGGGCGTCGGGAGCTTGAAGATGATGGTCTTCGCGTCCGGGGTCTCGATGGCCTTCAGGCCGAGCTTGTCCGGAGCGGTGTCCTTGTACGGGCCGGGGTACTCGGCCTTCGGGTCGAGGACCTGCTGGATGTAGACCGGGCCGCCGGAGATGACGTCCTGCGCCCAGGTGCGCTCGATGCCGTACTTGATGTCCTGGGCGGTGACGGGCGAGCCGTCCTCCCAGGTCACGTTGTCCTTGAGGGTGTACTTGTAGGTCTTGCCGCCGTCGCTGATCTCGGCCTTGGCGGTGGCGAGGTCCGGGACGAGCTCGGTGCTGTCCTTGCCGGGCGCGGGCTTGAAGCTGATCAGCTGGCGCGTGTAGTAGCGGGAGAAGTCCCACATGAAGCCGTAGTAGCCGCGCTGCGGGTCCCACGAGTCGGCGTCCTGGGTACCGACGAACTTCAGCTCGCCGCCCTTCTTGTCCGACGCGTTGGCGACCTTCTCGATGCCCGCGTTGAAGCCACCGCCCGAGGCGGCGCCCTTGTCGTCCTTCTTGTCGGCCCCGCCACAGGCGGTCGCGGTGAGCATGGCCGCGAGCACGACGGCCGTGCCGGCGGCAAGTCTGCGCTTCGACGTGCGATGGGTAGTCACGATGCTCGCAACCCTCCGTTGTAGTTCCGGTGTACGTACGGCACGAGGCCGGTCCTTGGTTTGCCCTGCGGTGGCTAGCGGGAGCCCTTCGGGTCGAGGGCGTCACGGACGCCGTCGCCGAAGAGGTTGAAGGCCAGCACGGTGATGAAGATCGCTACGCCGGGGAAGATCATGAAGAGCGGATCGTCCTCGTAGGTCCGCACGGCCGTGGCGAGGGTCTCCCCCCAGGACGGCGTGGGCGGCTTGACGCCGACTCCGAGGAAGCTGAGGGCCGCCTCGGTCAGCACGTTGGTGGGGATCATCAGCGTCGCGTAGACCGTGATGGGCGCCACCAGGTTCGGGAGCAGTTCGCGGAAGAGGATGTAGAAGCGGCCCGCGCCGAGGCTGCGCGCGGCCTCGACGTACTCGCGCTCGCGCAGCGAGAGGGTCTGGCCGCGGACGATGCGGCCGATGTAGGGCCAGCCGAAGAAGCCGATCACCAGCACCAGGACGGCGATGCGCAGGCCCGAACCCTCGAAGCCCCAGAGTTTGTTGGGGATGACCGAGATCAGCGCGATGATGAAGAGCAGCTGCGGGAAGGCCAGCAGCAGGTCCATGACCCGGCTGATGGCTGCGTCGACCCAGCCGCCGAAGTAGCCGGCGACGATGCCGAAGAAGGTGCCCAGCGACACCGCCACGAAGGCGGACAAGAAGGCCACCAGCAGCGAGATCCGGGCGCCGTAGACGATGCGGCTGAAGACGTCGCGGCCGTTGACCGGCTCGACGCCGAGCAGGAAGTCGCCGCTCATGCCGCCCCAGTCGCCGAGCGGGAGGCCCAGCAGCGGGTCGAGCAGGTCCTCGTGGAGCTCCTCCGGCGGGTGCCCGAACGCCTTGACGATCAGCGGCGCGAAGATCGCGACGACGATCAGCAGGAGCACGATGACACCGCCGGCCAGCGCGACCTTGTCGCGCTTCAGGCGCAGCCAGGCGATCTGCCACGGCGAGCGCCCCTCGATCGCCTTCTGCGGAACTTCGGGGGCGGCCACGGCTGCGGGCTCGGCCGCGCCGGTGTCGTGCAGTGGTGCCGTCATCGTGGTGGGGACCCCTCTCGGCCGACGGTGGCCGGCCCATGCCCGCCGCTGTGGCGGCTTGGTTCAATCGGCGTCGCTGGTGGTGCGATTGGCGAGAAATGTGCCGGAAGTGCACGTGAAGAGCTGGTGCTTGCGAGATGGACCGGCCTTCGGTGGGGGGAGTCTTCAACGCCCTCTCAACCAGCCGCCAGACCCCCCGGGGATGTGATGCGCAACCGTGATCTGGGCCTACACCTTCCGTTATCCGAACCGCCAGACCTGTTGAGCGGTGAAACACCGCATGTTCGGCGCGGAACGGACATCCGTCCCAACTGCCCTTTCGGACACGGATCTTGGATGTATTCAGCGGATATGCCGAAGGCCGCACCGATGGGTCCGGTGCGGCCTTCGAGACGGATGTCTCGATATGCGGATGTGGTGCCGGAGGTCGCTGCAGGTCTGCGGCACGCCCGGCGGGCCGGGTCAGTACGCCGGCGCCTGGCCCTCGCGGTCGTAGAAGGGACGGGTCTGCGCCCGCAGCCACATCGCCACGGGATCGTGCTCGTCCGCCAGCGCGACCGTGCACACCGGGACGCCCTCGGGGACCGCCCCGACCGACTGGCGCATCATCTCCCGTACGGATTCCAGCGCGGGCGCGGAGGCGTCGTACAGGTCGAGCCCGACGGCGAGGTACGGCGACCCGAGCGCCGGCTGCACCCAGGCGCGGCGCAGCGACCGTACGGCCGGGGTGCGGTGCGCGTGCTGGGTCAGCAGCCCGTAGAACTGCGGGAGCTCGATGCTGGGCTCGGACAGCCGCAGCGGGCCCGCCGGCATCCGGTCCAGGCCGGTAGCGATGCGGCGCAGGTCCGCCCACGGGACGCCGAGGCCGCCGCCCTGGGCGTGCGGGTTGAGCCACAGGCCCCAGCGGTCCGGGTAGAGGGCGCGGGCGATGTCCCGCCCGGTGACCACCTCGTAGCCCCGGTTCCAGCCGCTCGCGGCCAGCTCCTGGGGGGAGGTGACGCAGGGCGCGTAGCCGAGGCCGTCGACCTCCATGCCGCCGTACTGGGCGTCCGGGGACCCCGGCTGCCCCTGCCAGAGCAGCATCCACAGCCGGCCCTCGGAGAGGGCGTGCAGCAGTGACTCGTAGCTCTCGTAGCGCCCGGGGGTCACCTGGCGCATCATGTGCTCGACCTGCCCGGCCGCGGCCGTGCCTGACGCACTCACCCGGTACCCCTCTTCGTCCGCCCGTCGCTCCACGCGTGCCTCACCCGGGCCGGCGCTCATGCGTGCGGCCTGGAGATGTAACCAGCTTAAGCGGCCCTAGGCGAGGTAGAAGGGGCGTACGCGCTCACGAATCCAGTCCGTGACCGGGTCCTGGACCGCGTCGAGGAGGATCAACTGCACGGGCCACGGCGCCGGAACGCGGGTCAGCACCCGCCCGAGCGCCTCCATCGGGGCCTCGCGCATCTGCGGCTCCCATCCCACCAGGCGGACACCGATGAACAGTTCCGGGGCCCCTCCCTCGACGCTGGCGAGGCAGCGGTGCGCCGCTGCGACCACGCCGGTGGCCCGGAACTCCTCGCCGGCGGCGGCCAGGAAGTCCACCGGGTCGTCCTGCCAGTCGGGCTCGAAGAGCCGCACGCGGCCGCCGGTGGCGGGGCCGTCGAGCGGGCTGCGGCCGGCCCGGCAGAGCTCCGCGACGGCGGGCGGGGGCAGCGGGACGCCGACGGCGCCCTCCGGATTGAGCGCGATGCCGAGCTGCGGGGGCAGCCCCCGGGCGAACTCGACCGCCGGGGCCACCGCGAAGTCCATGCCGGGGCCGACGCAGGCGAGGAACTGGGCCTCGGAGCTGTAGACGGGGACGTACGCCGCCCCGCCGATGTCCATGGTGGGCAGGTCCAGACCGGCCGCGTCGGGACCGCCGCCGCCGGGCAGGGGCACCCACACCTGGCTGCGCCCGAGCACTTCCAGGATCCGGCCGCCCGCGTCCGGCTGCCCGAGCGCCGCCCCGAGCACCTGCTCCAGCTCATTCCCCGGCCAGCCGCTGCCCTGCATCTGCCCCTGCCTCCGTCTGGTCCCGCGCGTGTCGCCCCGCAGGCTACCGGCACCGGGGCGGGCACCGCCGCAGGGGCCCGGCGTGCGGTCAGCCCTGGAAGCCGATCCCCGTCACGGCGGCCGCCGAACGGCGGTCCAGGAGGGTTGCCGAGGCACAGCCGGCGGGCGGGCGGCCCGCCTCGGCGTCGCGCAGCAGGCGGCCCACGGCGCCGCGGTGGCGGGCGAAGGCGTAGGCGGACACCCGGCGGCCCCGGGCCTGCTGGCCGGACAGGGCTTCCTGCGGGCTGCTGTCCAGGAGGAGGAGGTGCAGCGCCCGGCCCCGGCGGCGCGCGGCCGCGGCGAGCAGCCCGCGCACCCAGGCCTGGGTGCCGCAGTCGTGGACGACGACGGAGGCGCCGGAGCGCAGGATCCGGTAGAGCCCCCAGTAGTGCGCGGCGCGCACCAGCGGGCGGTACAGCGCGTACGGCAGGGCGGCGGGCATCCGGCGCTCCCAGCGCTCGCGGGTGTCCTGGGAGTCGACGGCCCCGCCCTCGGGCGCGGCCCGCTTGATCAGCGTGCTCTTGCCGCCGCCGGGGAGGCCGGAGACCACGACGATGTCGCCCTCGGCGAAGCCGAGCCGCCGCGGTCCGCGCAGCGCCGGGCCGCGCAGGTCGCGTACGAGGCCGAGGCCGCCGTCCGCCGCCTTCCTGCGCTCACGGGCGCCGCGCCGCTGCGCCGGCACCGCGTCCACGGTTCCCGTCGTCGCCACCACTCCGAATCTCCGCACAGTGTTCGCCTCCCCCCGAATCGGGTCACCGGGACCCTTGCCCACTGAGTGTAAAGAGACGGTAATCGGCATGTCCGGTTCCGTTCCGCCCGCTCGGATGGGCGTACGAACTTTCGGGCCCCCACCCCCGATCTCGGACACGGCGTGCAATGATGTGCGCCATCTGGACCAACTGCATACCGGCCGCTTGAATCCGCGCGGGAGAGTCCCGGCACGCCGCAAGGCCGTGCGCGGGCGCCGAAGGAGCAAGAACCTCCCTTGAATCTCTCAGGCCCCGTACCGCGTGGATGAGGCAGATCTGAAAAGCGAGCTGCCCGGCAGCTCCACCCAAGGTGCAAGTCGCGGACACCGGCGATCGATGGATCGGCGGAACTCTCGGCGAACCTCTCAGGTTCCGATGACAGATGGGGAGGAACGTCCTCGTCATGTCATGTCGATGCCCTGGGACCCGGGAGCCACACCCATGAGCACTGCCCCCCGCCTGACCGCCCTCGATGCGCTGCACCGCTCGCTCGGTGCGACCATGACCGACTTCGCGGGCTGGGACATGCCGCTTCGGTACGCCAGCGAGCGCGACGAACACAACGCCGTACGCACCAAGGCCGGCCTCTTCGACCTCTCGCACATGGGCGAGATCACGCTGACCGGCCCGGAGGCCGTCAAGGCCCTGGACTACGCGCTGGTCGGCAACATCTCGACCGTCGGCGTCGGCCGCGCCCGCTACACGCACATCTGCCAGGAGGACGGCGGGATCCTCGACGACCTGATCGTCTACCGCCTCGGCGAGACCGAGTACATGGTCGTCGCCAACGCCTCCAACGCCCAGGTCGTCCTCGACGCCCTGACCGAGCGCGCCGCCGGCTTCGACACCGAGGTCCGCGACGACCGCGACGCCTACGCGCTGATCGCGGTGCAGGGTCCGGAGTCCCCCGGCATCCTGGCGTCCCTCACCGACGCCGACCTGGACGGCCTCAAGTACTACGCCGGCCTGCCGGGCACCGTCGCGGGCGTGCCCGCGCTGATCGCGCGTACGGGCTACACCGGCGAGGACGGCTTCGAGCTGTTCGTCGCCCCCGAGCACGCCGTGGAGCTCTGGCAGGCGCTGACCAAGGCCGGTGAGAGCGTCGGCCTGGTCCCGGCCGGCCTGTCCTGCCGCGACACCCTGCGCCTGGAAGCGGGCATGCCGCTGTACGGGCACGAGCTGACCACCGCCCTGACCCCGTTCGACGCGGGTCTGGGCCGGGTCGTGAAGTTCGAGAAGGAGGGGGACTTCGTCGGCCGCGCCGCCCTGGAGGCCGCCGCCGAGAAGGCCGCGACCAAGGCGCCGCGCAAGCTGGTCGGCCTGATCGCCGAGGGCCGCCGCGTCCCGCGCGCCGGCTTCCCCGTCACCTTCGGCGGAGAGGTGATCGGCGAGGTCACCTCGGGCGCCCCGTCCCCGACGCTGGGCAAGCCGATCGCCATGGCGTACGTGGACGCGGAGCACGCCGCGCCCGGCGCCTCCGGCGTCGGCGTCGACATTCGCGGTACGCATGAGCCGTACGAGGTCGTGGCGCTGCCGTTCTACAAGCGGCAGAAGTAGCCCTCCGCGCACGACGTCCGCCGTCCGGCTACCGGAACGGCGCCGTCTCAGTACCCAAGACCGTAGTTCGTATCCACTCCCCCGCATCCAGGAGAATCAGGCCATGAGCACCCCCGAGAATCTGCGTTACACCAAGGAGCACGAGTGGCTGTCCGACGTCGTGGACGGCGTCGCGACGGTCGGCATCACGGAGTTCGCGGCCAACGCGCTCGGTGACGTCGTCTACGCCCAGCTCCCCGCGGTCGGCGACACCGTGACCGAGGGCGAGACCTGTGGCGAGCTGGAGTCGACCAAGTCGGTCTCCGACCTCTACTCCCCGGTCTCCGGCGAGATCGTCGAGGCCAACCAGGACGTCGTGGACGACCCGGCGCTCGTGAACACCGCCCCGTTCGAGGGCGGCTGGCTGTTCAAGGTGCGCATCTCGGAGGAGCCCAAGGACGTGCTCTCCGCCGAGGAGTACACCAAGCTCACCGCCGGTAACTGACCCCAGGGGATCCTGATGTCCGTACTGAACACCCCTCTCCACGAACTCGACCCCGACGTCGCCGCAGCCGTCGACGCCGAGCTCGTGCGCCAGCAGTCCACCCTGGAGATGATCGCCTCGGAGAACTTCGCTCCGGTCGCCGTCATGGAGGCCCAGGGCTCGGTCCTCACCAACAAGTACGCCGAGGGCTACCCGGGCCGCCGCTACTACGGCGGTTGCGAGCACGTCGACGTGGTCGAGCAGATCGCGATCGACCGCATCAAGGCGCTGTTCGGCGCCGAGGCCGCGAACGTCCAGCCCCACTCCGGTGCGCAGGCGAACGCCGCCGCGATGTTCGCGCTGCTCAAGCCGGGCGACACGATCATGGGCCTGAACCTGGCCCACGGCGGTCACCTGACCCACGGCATGAAGATCAACTTCTCCGGCAAGCTCTACAACGTGGTCCCGTACCACGTCGACGAGACCGGTGAGGTCGACATGGCCGAGGTCGAGCGCCTCGCCAAGGAGTCCAAGCCGCAGCTGATCGTCGCCGGCTGGTCCGCCTACCCGCGCCAGCTGGACTTCGCCGCCTTCCGCCGCATCGCGGACGAGGTCGGCGCGTACCTGATGGTCGACATGGCGCACTTCGCCGGCCTGGTCGCCGCGGGCCTGCACCCGAACCCGGTCCCGCACGCCCACGTCGTGACGACCACCACGCACAAGACCCTCGGCGGTCCGCGCGGCGGTGTCATCCTGTCGACGCAGGAGCTGGCCAAGAAGATCAACTCCGCGGTCTTCCCGGGCCAGCAGGGCGGCCCGCTGGAGCACGTGATCGCGGCCAAGGCCGTCTCCTTCAAGGTCGCGGCCTCGCCCGAGTTCAAGGAGCGCCAGGAGCGCACCCTGGAGGGCGCGAAGATCCTCGCCGCCCGCCTGGTCCAGGACGACGTCAAGGCCGTGGGTGTGGACGTCCTCACCGGCGGCACCGACGTGCACCTGGTCCTGGTCGACCTGCGCAACTCCGAGCTGGACGGCCAGCAGGCCGAGGACCGCCTCCACGAGGTCGGCATCACGGTCAACCGCAACGCCATCCCGAACGACCCGCGGCCGCCGATGGTCACCTCGGGCCTGCGGATCGGTACGCCGGCCCTCGCCACCCGCGGTTTCGACGCCGAGGCCTTCACCGAGGTCGCCGAGATCATCGCGCAGGCGCTGAAGCCGACGTACGACGCCGAGGGCCTCAAGGCGCGCGTCTCGGCGCTCGCCGCGAAGTTCCCGCTGTACCCGTCGCTCTAGCGGTGGCGTGGAAGGGCCCGGCCCCGTCTGTGCACGGGCCGGGCCCTTCCCATGCCCCTCCGCCTCCCCCCTCCCCGGCGCCCCGGGGGGGCAGGGCGACACCTGCCCGACCCGTCCGCGTAATCCTTCCCACGTCGGTCGGCAGCCAGGACGTTCACCGGACCGCGCTAAGCTCGTCTGTCGGACAAAATCTGAACAATCCACCTCTCCTGCCCCCTCCCACCCCACGAGCAGACAAGGGAGTCCGCCACCGTGGCCATCTCCGTCTTCGATCTCTTCTCCATCGGCATCGGTCCCTCCTCCTCCCACACGGTCGGTCCGATGCGCGCAGCGCGCATGTTCGTGACGCGGCTGAAGAAGGACGGCGTGCTCGCCCAGACGGCCTCCGTGCGGGCCGAGCTCTTCGGGTCCCTCGGCGCGACCGGCCACGGCCACGGCACCCCCAAGGCGGTGCTGCTGGGCCTGGAGGGCCACTCCCCCCGCACCGTCAACGTGGAGACGGCGGACGACGAGGTGGAGCGCATCCGCAAGAGCGGTCGCCTGCGGCTGCTGGGCGCGGAGATAGGTGATGGCCACGAGATCGCCTTCGACGAGCCGAACCAGCTGATCCTGCACCGCCGGCGCTCCCTGCCTTACCACGCGAACGGCATGACGCTCTTCGCGTACGACGAGGCCGGCACCCCGCTGCTGGAGAAGACCTACTACTCGGTCGGCGGCGGCTTCGTCGTGGACGAGGACGCGGTCGGCGAGGACCGGATCAAGCTCGACGACACCGTGCTGAAGTACCCCTTCCGCTCCGGTGACGAGATGCTGCGCCTGGCGAACGAGACCGGCCTGTCGATCTCCTCGCTGATGCTGGAGAACGAGAAGGCCTGGCGCACGGAGGAGGAGATCCGCGAGGGCCTCCTGGAGATCTGGCGCGTCATGCAGTCCTGCGTCTCGCGCGGCATGTCCCGCGAGGGCATCCTCCCGGGCGGCCTGCGGGTCAAGCGCCGCGCCGCCTCCACGGCGCGCCAGCTGCGCACCGAGGGCGACCCGATGATGCACCGCAGCGAGTGGACGACGATCTACGCGATGGCGGTCAATGAGGAGAACGCCGCCGGCGGCCGTGTCGTCACCGCGCCCACCAACGGCGCGGCGGGCGTCCTCCCGGCCGTCCTGCACTACTACATGAACTTCGTCCCGGGCGCGGACGAGGACGGCGTGGTGCGCTTCCTGCTGGCGGCGGGCGCGATCGGCATGCTGTTCAAGGAGAACGCGTCGATCTCCGGCGCCGAGGTCGGCTGCCAGGGCGAGGTCGGCTCGGCCTGCTCGATGGCGGCCGGCGCCCTCGCCGAGGTCCTGGGCGGCACCCCGGAGCAGGTCGAGAACGCCGCCGAGATCGGCATGGAGCACAACCTGGGCCTGACCTGCGACCCGGTCGGCGGCCTGGTCCAGATCCCCTGCATCGAGCGCAACGGCATGGCCGCGGTCAAGGCCGTCACCGCCGCCAAGATGGCGATGCGCGGCGACGGCACGCACAAGGTCTCCCTCGACAAGGTCATCAAGACCATGAAGGAGACCGGCGCCGACATGAAGGTCAAGTACAAGGAGACCGCCCGCGGCGGCCTCGCGGTCAACGTCATCGAGTGCTGACCTGACCGACGCCTCCGGGCGGCGGCAGACCAAAGGCCCCGCACCTTGCTCCAGCAAGGTGGGGGCCTTTTTCGCGGGGCCGCCCTGGCCCAACGGATTCAGACGGACAGGATCACTCGGAGTGGTTCAGAAATTCCGAGATCTTGCTCTTCTGGAACTCGATGGTGGCGACGCACTTGCCGTTTGCCGCCTCCGACTCCAAGGTCCACTCGGGGATTTCCTCCCGGTCGAGGATTCCCTCATAGCAGAACGAAAGCACGCCATAGAGAACTTCGCCCGTCAACCCTTCGGGAGCGTCGCTGCACCCCAGGACCGCAGACAGGAGATGCGAGGTGCCCGACTCGTCTGCGTTTTCGTCGACCTCCCCGAACTCTTCGAGCATCTCGTCCGGGAGTTCAAGCCTCTCGTGGTGAGCAGCCACTCCGTCCCGCCCGATGCGCAGGGCGGCCTCGATGTACTCCCGAACGTCGTCCGCTTCGATCGAACCGAACGACTCGAAAGTCCAATCCAGGACATCGACGGCCATTTCCAGCCTTCGAGTCGGCCGAATCTCCTCCAGCCGCGCCTCGAAGGACTCCATCTCCTGATCCCACAGCAACACTTCAATCTCCCATCTGCCAACCGGTACCGACTCCCTGGTGGGCGTCTTGAACTTCGCGGCGACGGCCGGGCCGACATCGTCATGATCTACAACTACGCGGCCGGCGACACCAGGGCCTTCACCCTGACCAGCCGACCCGACGGCGGCTTCGACGGCGTCCGCGCCTCCTGGTACGCCGCACCCGGCATGTGGTAGCCGACAGCTGCGGCTGAGAAGCGAGGGGCTCCGGTCCCCGGCCTGGGCCGGGGACCGGAGCCCCTCGCCGTGCCCGGCCCCCTCGGCCAAGGTGCGGAACCAAAGAATCCGGCCTGGCGTCCTAGGGTGTGCCACCTGTCCCCGTCTCTCGGAATCGAGGGGACGTCATGATCAACGTCCGTCTACGGCAGTCCGTGGCCCTGGCAACCGGCGTTCTGCTCGCCGCCTGCCTGTCCTTCGCCGCGCCCGCCTCGGCCTCCACCCTCACCTCGGCCGCCGCCGACACCCAGGCCCCGACCCCGCTCGTCGTGAACGCCCGCTGGGGCGGGCACGCCACGTACGACCGGATCGTCATCGACCTGCAGGGGTACACCCCCACGGTGACCGTCACGCCCGTCGCGCAGCTCGTCCACGACGGCTCCGGAAAGCCCGTCCCGCTGGCCGGGAAGCACTTCCTGGAGATCCGCCTCAACCCCGCCGCCGCGCACGACGACGCCGGCGGGAGCGTCTACCACGGCCCCAAGCTCCAGAGGATCTACCTCAGTAAGCTCAAGGGCCTCGCCATGACCGGCGACTACGAGGGGTACGTGACCTTCGGCGCCGCCTTCGACACCGTCCCCTACTACCGCGCCTACAGCCTGCACTCGCCCGAGCGGTTCGTCGTGGACATCGCTCACTGAACCGCCCGAACCGCCCGACCGCCGAGCCGGCGGCGGGGGTGCCGGCGTGGCCGCGCACCCCCGCCGCGTGCGTCACCTGCGCCAGAACAGGTGGTGCGTCACCCCGCTCGGGCTGGGCACGACCTCCAGGTGGAACCGGTCGAGCAGTTCCTCGGGCGACTTCCAGAGCCTCACCCCGGAGCCGAGGTCCACGGGCGCGACCGCCACGTGCAGGGTGTCGACGAGACCGGCGTCGAGAAACCCGCGGATGGTGGTGGCTCCGCCGCCGAGCCGGACGTCCTTGCCCTGCGCCGCCTCCCTGGCCGTTTCGAGGACCGTCGCCGGGTCGCCGCCCACGAAGTGGAAGGTGGTGTCGGAGAGCGTGAACGAGGGACGCGGGTGGTGGGTCATGACGAAGACCGGGGTGTGGAACGGGGGTTCCTCGCCCCACCAGCCGCGCCACTCGTGGTCGGCCCAGGGCCCGCGCTGGGGGCCGAACTTGTTGCGGCCCATGATCTCGGCGCCGATGTTGTGCGCGAAGTCGCGCGTGAAGTAGTCGTCCAGGCCCCGGGTGCCGCCGGGGTCGGTGCGGTTCGGCCAGCTCGCGGTGGCGCCGGCCCACGCGAACATGGCACCGGGATCGGCGTGGCCGAACGGCCGCTCCAGGCTCTGGGGCTCGCCGGCGCCGAACCCGTCGCGCGAGACGGTGAAGTTCTGGACTCTCAGCAGCTGCTCCACGGGCTTCCTCCAGTCGTGTCGTCCCTCATGGGACCGTCCGGGCGCGGAGAACTCATCGGTGCTCGGGGTTGGGGAAGTCGAAGCGGCAGCCTGCGTCCCACAGGGAGCGCTGGTTGCCGTGGGCCGGGATGCCGCCGGAGCGCTTGAGCAGGCCGGCCAGGTGCATGAGGTTCCAGGACATGAAGGCGGTGTTGCGGTTGGTGAAGTCGTTCTCGGGGCCGCCGGAGCCGGGGTCGAGGTAGGAGGGGCCGGGGCCGGCCTCGCCGATCCATCCCGCGTCGGCCTGGGGCGGGATCGCGTAGCCGAGGTGCTGGAGGCTGTAGAGGACGTTCATGGCGCAGTGTTTGACGCCGTCCTCGTTGCCGGTGATCAGCGCGCCGCCGACCCGGCCGTAGTAGGCGTACTGGCCGTGCTCGTTCAGCAGGGAGGAGCAGGCGTAGAGCCGCTCGATGACCTTCTTCATCACGGAGCTGTTGTCGCCGAGCCAGATCGGCCCGCACAGCACGAGGATGTCGGCGTCCATGATCTGGCTGTAGAGGACCGGCCACTGGTCGCTCTCCCAGCCGTGCTCGGTCATGTCCGGCCAGACGCCCGTCGCGATGTCGTGGTCGACGGCGCGGATGAGGGAGGTACGGGCGCCTGCGGACTCCATGACCGCGCGGCTCTTGTCGATCAGGCCCTCGGTGTTGCTGGTCTCGGGCGAGCGCTTGAGCGTGCAGTTCACGTAGAGGGCGGTGAGGTCGGCGTAGGGCGCGGGGGTCGCGGTGTTCTCGTCGGCAGCCACACACCCCAGCCTGTGCAGTGCGCGGGGCGGCCGCCACCGGGCCTGGCCCGTCCGGGGCGGCCGTGGGGAGGTGATCGCGGCGCCGGGCCGCGGCAAACCTAGGATGGCGGCATGTCCCTGCCGCACGCCATCCTCACCGCCCTGCTCGAGAAGCCCTCGTCCGGGCTGGAGCTGACCCGGCGGTTCGACAAGTCGATCGGGTACTTCTGGTCGGCGACGCACCAGCAGATCTACCGCGAGCTGGGGCGGCTGGAGGAGGCCGGGCTGATCCGGGCGCTGCCCAGCGAAGTGCCCGTGCGGGGGCAGAAGAAGGAGTACGAGGTGCTGCCCGCGGGCGGTACGGAGCTGGCCCGGTGGGTCGCGGAGAGCCAGGACCCCAAGCCGATGCGCGATCCGCTGCTGCTGCGGATCCGGGCGGCGGGCGTCGTGGGGCCGCAGGGGCTGGGCCCTGAGCTGCGGCGCCATCTGGAACTGCACCGGCGCCAGCTGGCGCAGTACGAGGCGATCGAGGAGAAGGACTTCCCGCCGGGGCGCGACGCCGTGGAGGACCGGCTGCGCCGGCTCGTCCTGCACGGCGGGATCGCCCTGGAGACGTTCTGGCTGACCTGGCTGGAGGAGGCCCTCGCCGAGGTCGAGGACATGTCCGGCCCGGGGGCCTGAAACGGCGGGGGCCACTGCCGTACGGTGCACGGCGCCGCCCCCGCCCGGGCGGACCGGGGCGGGGGCGGCGGCGGAGGGACTACTTGTCCAGGGAGGCCCAGAACTCGTCGAAGCTCAGCAGCTTGTCGCCGTTGGCGTCCTTGGAGGCGACGACGGAGTCCGCGACGGCCGGGCTGACGTGCGCGTCGCCCATGGCGCGCATCGCGGCGCTGTACTCGTCGGCCGTGATGAAGCCGTCACCGTTCACGTCGAACCTGTTGAACGTAGCTCGTGCGCTCTCGATGTCCGCCACTGGGTCCACCCCTTCTTGGTGCTTGTTGACCGGCCCAGGGTAGCGGCACCCGGGGCGGGCGGACCCCCCGGGGCCCGGCCCCGCGGGCGCCGCGACCCCGGCATGATCGGCAAGACGCCCTCTAGCGGAAGATCCCGGTGTGGCCGAGCGAGTAGCGGCCGGGCTGCGGGTACACGGCGAGTCCGTGCGGGCCGCCGCCCACCGGGATCCGGGCGAGCTGCTTGCCGGTCACGGTGTCGACGGCGTACACCTCGGAGTTGTAGCGGCCGGAGAGCCACAGCACCTTGCCGTCGGCGGAGACACCGCCCATGTCGGGGCTGCCGCCGTCCGGCAGCGTCCACTTCTTGGTGAGCTTCTTCTGCGGGAAGTTGTAGACCGAGATGGTGCCCTCGCCGCGGTTGGAGACGTACATCTCCTTGGAGTCGCGGCTCACGTAGAGGCCGTGGCAGCCCTTCCCGGTGGGCAGCAGCTTGGGGGTCTCGAAGCTGTCGCCGCTGAGCACCCACATGCCGTGCGCCATCATGTCGGCGACGTAGAAGGTCTTGCCGTCCGGGGAGACCTTGACGTCCTGCGGCATCGCGCCCTCGAACGGCAGCTTCTGCTGGCCGACGACCTCCATCTTCTCGGTGTCCACCTTGAGGAGTTCGCCGGAGAACTCGCAGCTGACGATGAAGTAGCGGCCGTCGGCGGAGAAGTCGGCGTGGTTGACGCCGAAGCAGGTCACCGGGACGGTCTTCACGCGGTCCATGGTGTGCGGGTCGCGGAAGACCAGCTCCTTGTCCAGCGAGGCCATGACGACCGCGTACTTCCCGTTGGGTGTGAAGTACAGGTTGTACGGGTCGTGGACCTCGACGGGCTTGCCGGCCTCGCCGGTGGCGGGGTTGATCGGGGTGAGCGTGTGGCCCCGGTTGTTGTTGACCCACAGGGTCTTCAGGTCCCAGGAGGGGACGACGTGCTGGGGTTGGACCCCGACCGGGATGGTGTCGATGACCTGGTAGGTCTCCGGGTCGATGACGGACACCGTGTTGGAGCTGGTGTTCGGCACGTAGACGCGGGACGGGAAGTCCTTGACCACCGGGGACAGCTTGCCCGGCCGGTCCGCCGCGTAGACGTCGTTCGGATCCAGCAGGGGCGGCATGCCGGGCAGCCCGGGCGGCGCGGCCGGTACGGCCTTGACGGGCTTGGCCGGGCCCTTGGTGCCGAGCGCCTCGGCGGGCCCCTTTCCGGCCGATCCGCAGCCGGCCAGGGCGGCGAGGACCAGACCGGCCAGCAGTACGCCGGCATTCCGGGGAAGGCGGGTGGTCTTCATGGCGTCAGCAGCTCCGTGGTGGTCACCGCGCGCAGGTTGCGGCGCGCGAGTTCTTCGAGGAGGGGAGGCATCGCGTCGACCGTGTCCGCGTAGCCGAAGTGCAGGCTCACCACGGATCCGGGCCGGATCGTCCCGGTGACGTTGCGGATGACGGCCGCGGCGCCGGGCGAGGTGAAGTCGAGGGAGTCGACGTCGTACGAGAGGACGTGCGGATAGCCCGCCCGCTGGGCCAGCTTCCGGACGAGGGGTGTCGCGTACTGCGTCCGGGAGGGCCGGAACCAGGTGCCGATGGAGCCGGTGAGCCGCTTGAGGCGCTGGGCGCAGCCGGTGATCTCGGCGTAGGCCTCCGCCTCGGTCATGTCGTTGATCGCGAGGTGGCGCTGGGTGTGGTTGCCGAGCTCGTGGCCGCCGTCGAGAATCCGACGGGCCATGTCCGGGTGGGCGTCGAGCCAGGCGCCGATCGCCAGGACGGTGACCCGCGCGCCGCCCTTCTCCGCGGCGGCCAGTGCCGCGCGGGCGAGGGCGGGCTGCCCGTTGCCGTGGAAGGTGAGGGCGACCCGGTCGCGGTCGCGGGGACCGTGGCCGATCTCGACGGGCTGTCCGGCGAACCGGCGCGGGGCGGCGGCCGGGGCCGGCTGCGCGGGCTCGGCCGGGCGGGCGGGGCCCGGGGGCGGGGCGGAGGGCCCGTTGTGCGGGCGGCTCGGGCCGCAGCCGGCGGTGAGACCGGCCGTCGCGGCGCCGGCCACCCCTAGACCGGCCGTACGCAGAGCCGCACGCAGGGCCGCGCGGCGGCCTGGATGTGAGAGCACTTGCCCATTTAAGAGGTGGATGACCCGGAAGGTAATGATTGACCCATTTCGGGCGTTCGCCGAAGCGGGTGAATCAGGCGGCCCATCCGCCACGTGATCAACGATTTACTCAGAGCAATCGATAGTTATTCATCGATTGCCAGGTCAGTGGTCCACCTCACCTAGGATTTAGCTAGAAAGTCTTACGATTTACACACTTATGTCCAAGTAGGGACTTTTGGCGTTCGAGCCCTCGTCTGTCATAGTCGAAACCACGACTTCCCATTGACCCGAGCGAAGTCGCCACGCCGAGGATCACACCCCCTTCGATCCTCGGCGCACCCATGAAGCCCCCACACCGCCCCACACGGCGAGCCGGGGGCTTCAGGCGTTCTGGCGGTCGGCGACCCGCATCTCGAACCAGGTGATCTTCCCCCGGGGCAGCAAGTCGGCGCCCCAGCGGTCGGACAGCTTGTCGACGAGGAAGAGGCCGCGGCCGGTGGTGTCCAGTTCATGGACCGGCATCAGACAGGGCAGCCCGCGTGAGGGGTCGCGCACCTCCGCCCGGATCCAACCGCGCCGCCGCAGCATCCGTAAGCCGAAGGAGCGGGCGCCGGTGTGGCGGACGGCGTTGCCGACGAGTTCGGAGACCAGCAGGACGGCGTGCTCGGAGATCTGCGGCGAGAGGCCCCAGAGGCGGACCACCACGCACTGGGTGAGCCGGCGGGCGGTACCGGCCGACTCCGGCATGGACGGCAACGTCACTTCCGCCTCGGCCGGGTTCCCGTACAACTCCAGCGCCTTGAGGCCCTGCTCCTCTTCGACCGCCGCCGTGAGCCGTACCGCCGAAGCACCGCCGCGCTGCCGCGGCTGTTCCACACCCTCCAGGCCCGCCATGCACCCATCATGGACGGCCCGCCTGCCGCTCCGGGCCGTTCCGCAGGAAAACACCCCCTGGATTCAACGAATCCAAGGGGGTCTCCGGTCATATGCGGGAGGCAACAAGGGGACCTCGAAACGGGGCCTGACCTGGCGTGACGCACCGCACAGAAGTGATCACAGCGAGTTGATCACCGATGCGCCTTAAGGTTGCCTTAAGGCCTGGCTAATCCACCCCCAGGGAGGACCGCCCGGCCGGGGCCGTCAGACGAACTTCGCCTTGCCCGGGCCCTCTTCGACGAAACTGCGCATGCCGCGCTCGCGGTCCTCGGTGGCGAACAGGCCCGCGAACCAGTTGCGTTCGATGGTGAGCCCGGTGTCGATGTCGGCTTCCAGGCCCGCGTCCACGCACTCCTTGGCGGCGCGCAGCGCGATCGCCGGACCCTGCGCGAGCTTGGCCGCCCAGGCGTGGGCCTGCTCGTACACCTCGGCGGCGGGCACCACCCGGTCGACCAGGCCCAGGGTCAGCGCCTCATCGGCCTTGACCATGCGGCCGGTGAAGATCAGGTCCTTGGCCCGGGAGGGGCCGACCAGCCGGGACAGCCGCTGGGTGCCGCCCGCACCGGGGATCAGGCCGAGCAGGATCTCGGGCTGGCCGAGCTTGGCGTTGTCGGCGGCGATCCGGTAGTCGGCGCACAGCGCGAGCTCGCAACCGCCGCCCAGCGCATAGCCGGTGACGGCCGCGACGACGGGCTTGGGGATGCGGGCGACGGCGGTGAAGGCGTCCTGCAGCGCACGGGACCGGACGACCATCGCCGCGTGGTCCATCGTCTGCATCTCCTTGATGTCCGCGCCCGCCGCGAACACCTTCTCGCCGCCGTAGATGACGACCGCGCGGACGTCGGCCCGGTCGGTCGCCTCCACCGCGAGCTCGCGCAGCCGGTCCTGGGTGGCGATGTCCAGGGCGTTCATGGGCGGCCGGTCCAGGCGGAGGGTGCCGACGCCTTCGGAGACTTCGAGAGAGATGGTCATACGGGTCAGGTTAGCGGCGGTTAACGCGAGGTGGCCCGGTGCTGTGTGTCACAGCACCGGGCCACCTCTACCGCGTACGGGACGGATCTACTTGATCCACTCCGCCCAGTCCATGTTCCAGCCGTTGAGGCCGTTGTCCGGGGCGATCTGCTTGTCCTTGGAGTTCTTCACGATGACCACGTCGCCGATCAGCGACTCGTCGAAGAACCAGGCCGCGGGCTGCTTGGAGTCGCCCGCGCCGCGGACGTCCTTGAGGCCGATGCAGCCGTGGCTGACGTTGGCCGAGCCGAAGGTGCCCGAAGAGGCCCAGTAGTTGCCGTGCACGAAGGTGCCCGAGTTCGACAGCCGCATCGCGTGCGGGACGTCGGAGATGTCGTACTCGCCGCCGAAGCCGACGGTCGCGCCGTTCATCCGCGTGACCTTGTACTTCTCGCTGATGACCATCTGACCGTTGTAGGTCGTGGTCGACGGGGCGCCCGCGGTGATCGGGACGTCCTTGAAGACCTGGCCGTCCCGGACGACCTGCATCGTGTGCGCGGCCGCGTCGACCGTGGAGACCTGCGAGCGGCCGATCTTGAAGGTGACCGTACGGGTCTGCTTGCCGTAGACCCCCGGGCGGCCCTCGACCCCGTCCAGGGCGAGCTTCACGGTGACCGTCGTGCCCGCGGCCCAGTACTTCTCGGGGCGGAAGTCGAGGCGGTCGTTGCCGAACCAGTGGCCCTCGACCGGGACGGCCGGCTCGGCCGTCACCGTGATGGCCTTCTCGACGGCTTCGGGGTTGGTGATGCCACGGGAGAAGTTGATCGAGACCGGCATGCCGACGCCGACGGTCGCGCCGTCCTCGGGCGTGTAGTGGCCCACGAAGGTGTTCGTCGGGGTCAGGGTCGTGAAGGAGGTGTCCTTGGCGGACTCCCGGCCGGCCTCGTCCTTGGCGACCGCGTGCACTTTGTACTCGGTGGCCGAGGCCAGGTGGCGGGCCGGCTCCCAGCTCGCGCCGTCCTCGGAGAGCTTGCCCTCGACCGCGTTGCCCTTGGTGTCGGCGACGGTCACCGTGCTGAGCTTGCCGCCGGTGCTCGTTATCTTCAGGACGCCGCTGGTCGCGACCTCCTTGGCCCCGTCGTCGGGCTTGACGCTGACGACGGCCTTCGAGGCCTCGGTACCGGTCTTGCCGCCGCCCCCGGCGTTGTCGCTTCCGCTGCCGTTGCTGTTGCCGCCGCCACCGCCACTGCAGGCGGTGGTGAACAGCAGGGCCGCTCCCAGCAGAAGGGCCGACAGGCCGGTCCGGGCGCGGCCGCGTATCGGCTGCACGTTCACTCGTGTTCTCCCCATGTCCCCCGCGCACGGACAGTCGCGCGCATGTCGACAGGAAATCACACGGGAGGATCACGATGAGCCACGGTCTTGTCACCGTTCCGTCCCAACTGCCGCGACACGGCGGGAACGGCTTGCCGGTCAGTCCTCGGTGCCCGGCTTGGTGCCCCAGACGTAGACGGCGTCGCCCTCGGCCAGCAGCTCCCACAGACGCTTGGCGTCCGGTTCGGTGAGGTTGACGCAGCCGGCGGAACCGCCTCCCTCGTAGAGGGTGCCGGGAGAGCCGTGCAGGGCCTGGCCCCCGTCGAAGAACTGGGCGTACGGCATGGGCGATCCGTACAGCGTGGAGACGTGGTCCTTGCTGCGCCAGTACACATCGTGCCAGCCGGTCCGGGTCTCCTGGACGTCGCGGCCGGTGCGGATGGGCACGGGCCGGAAGACGACGGCGCCGCCCTTCTGCACCCACAGCAGCTGGCGGTCCAGGTCGACGCAGGTGACGCGGTGTTCACGGTCGGGGCAGTCGCCCGCGGCGTTGGGGTCGGGGCGGGCCGTCACGACGAGCATCGTGCGGTAGGTGGCGACGCCCGCGTAGCCGTCGGCGGGGCTGACGCCGTTCTTGCGCTGGAAGTCGCGGACCGCGCGGCAGTCCGCCGAGGACTGCACCCCGTCGACCGGCCGTCCCACGTGGTGCTCCAGCTCCCGCTGGTAGGGGCCGGTGCCCGCCACGCACGCGCTCTCCGGTTCCGCCGGGGCGGCCGCGGCGAGGGACGGGTACGGGCCCGCGAGTGCGAGCAGGGCGCCGATCACGGCCGCCCGGGCCACCGGGCCTCTTCCCTGACGTGTGGCCATGCGGGCCTCCTCGGTCTGCGAGCGCGACGGTCGTACCCCAGCCAAGCCGTGTGGCCGGGGTACGGCTCGCGCTGCTGCGCCGCCGGAGTGAGGCGCTCACTCCACCGGCGCACCCGGCCCTGCGGTCCGGGCCCGGCGGCCGTCCTCCTGGGCGCCCGCGTCCGCGTCCTGGCCCTTCCGATCCAGGGGGATCGGCTCGGCGCGCTTGTTGTGGACGGTGAGCACGAGCTGCCGGCCGATCTGGGCGTCCAGCCGATAGGGGCCGGTCACCGGGCTCTTCGGCAGGACGTAGCCCTCGGGGACGTCCTTCTCGACCAGGAAGTACCCGCCGTCGGCGAGCCCGTCGAACTCGCAGGTGCCGTCGGCGTCGGTGGCGCAGCCCGGCCTGACGCGCTGGTCGGCGTCGACGCCCCCGGTCGTGAGGCCGGGGGTGCCGTTGGTCTCCTTCCACAGCTCGAACACCGCGCCGTGCAGCGGGGAGCCGGTCTTGGCGTCCTTCTTCCGGACCCGGATCCAGCCGGTGTACGCGGCGTCCGGGCGCCGGTTCGGGATGCCCACGACGAGACCGTCCCGGGCGGCGGCCCCGCCCAGGTCGAATCCGGTGGACGCCTCGTCCGCCCACACGTATCCGGCGGGGACCGCGACCTGGAGCGCGTAGTAGGTCTCGCCGGTCAGGAGCTCCACCGTGCAGACGCCCTTCGCCTCGGTCACGCAGACGCCGTCGTGCTGCCTTTCGTCGGCACCCTGACCGCTGCTCTGCAGCCCTGCCCGGTCATTCGTCTCGCGCCACAGCTCGAACCGGGCCCCGGGCAGCGGCGCGCCGGTGTCCAGGTCGGTGCTGCGCAGCACGACCTTGGCGCTGCCGGGTGGTGCAGGGGGCGGTGCGGCCAGGGCCGGCGCCGCCGCGGTGAGCACCACCGCGGCGGCGAGGCCGATGGGCCACATCCTCGTCGTCCTGGCTGTCATGCCGCTCCGTCCGTCGTAAGGGGCCGGGGATCGGATCTGGGATCAGATCCGGAGGTCAGATCCGGAAGGTCAGGCCCGGAAGGTCAGGCCCGAGGACCCTTCGCGTCCTTCGGGTGCCCGGGGTGGCCGCCCTTGCCGTGGCCGTGGTCTCCCGTGCCGTGGCCGTGGTCTTTCTTGCCCTTGCCGTGGCCGTCGCGCTCGTTCCGGAGCGTGACCACGAGCCGTCGGTCCGGGGTGGCGGAGTCCAGCCTCAGCGGTCCGGTCACCCGGTCCGCGGGCAGCGCGTAGCCCTCGGGCACGGCCGTCTCGACCAGGTAGTAGGAGCCTTCGGGGAGCGGGCCGAAGTCGCAGACCCCGCCGCGGTCCGTGGCGCAGCCGTCCGCCGCCCGGCGGTCGGCGTTGATGCCGCGCGTCTGGAGGCCGGCGGTGCCGTTGGTCTCCCGCCACACCTCGAACACCGCGCCGCGCAGCGGCCGCCGGGTCTTGGCGTCCTGCTTGAGGACCCGGATGGCGGCCTCGTACCGCTCGCTCCTGGTGTTCGGTACGGCGACGACGATGCCGTCCGCCACGTCGCCCTCGGCCAGGTCGAAGCGCGTGACCGGGTCCGCCGGCGGTTCGTATCCGGCCGGGACCGCGGCCTCCCGCCAGTAGTAGGTGCGGCCGGCCGGCAGCTCCACCGTGCAGGTGCCCCGGGCGTCGGTCACGCAGGCGCCTTCCAGCCGGGTGTCACGGGCCGAGGCGGCGGTCTGCAGCCCGGCCGTGCCGTTGCTCTCCCGCCACAGCTCGAACTCCGCGCCGGCCAGCGGCAGTCCCGTCGCGCCGTCCGTCTTGCGCAGCACCACCCGGGCGCCGACCGGCGGCTCGGGGTTCCGCCGGTTGTCCGCCTCGTACCGGACGCCGGCCTGGGCGTCCTCGGCGGTCAGCGTCAGCGCGTGCACCGGCTGGGGCGGGAGCACGTACCCGGGGGGCGCCTGGGTCTCGCGCCAGTAGTACGTGCCGAGCCCGGTCGTCGCCGCGTCCCGCTTGAGGACGGAGACCGAGCCGGTCACCGGGACCGGGCCGCCGCAGTCGGGGAGGTCTCCGTTGAAGGGGTAGGCGATGCCGTTGTCCCGGCCGCGCAGGACGCCGTCGCTGTTGACCGGCGGGTACGGATCGGGACAGCGGCCCGGGACGCACGGACCCAGTCCGTCGGGCAGCGCGGCCCGGGCCGCCACCGGCCGGTCGGCGCCGGGTCCGGCGGCGGCCGCGGGTCCGGCGGCGGCCGCGGGGGCGGCGGCGGCCAGCACGGCACCGATCGCGAGCCCGAGGGTCCAGTTCCTTGCCGACATGACGCTCCGTCCGTTTCCCCTGCTGCCCTCGTGTGCCCTGACAGGCTGGGGGCAGGGGTCGGCGGTGCGGGCCGCGGACACTCTCCGCTACGGCATTCCGATCACACAAGTCACTCCTGCGGGGGGACGGTGGGCCGGTCAGGCGATGGCGGATCCGGCCACCCAGTCCGCCCAGGACATGTTCCAGCCGCCCAGCCCGTTGTCGGCGGCGACCGTCTTGTCCTGCGAGTTCACGACCTCCACCACGTCCCCGATCAGGGTCCGGTCGAAGAACCAGCCCGCCGGGGTGTCGGAGCCGCCGCCCTTGTCGTCGCGCAGGCCCACGCAGCCGTGGCTGACGTTCGTGGTGCCGAAGGTGTCGGGGCTGGACCAGTAGTTCCCGTGCAGGAAGGTCCCGGAGTTGGTGAGCCGCATGGCGTGCGGGACGTCGGGGATGTCGTACTCGCCGCCGAACCCCACGGTCTGGCCGTTCATCCGGGTGACGTCGAAGAGCTCCATCACCACCATTTTTCCGTTGTAGGTGGTGGTCTTGGGCGCTCCGGCGCTGATCGGCACGGTCGACAGCAGCTCGCCGTCCCGGCGGACCTCCATGGTGTGGGCGGCCGCGTCCACGGTGGAGATCTGGGAGCGCCCGACGGTGAAGGTGATGGTCTTGGACTGGATCCCGTACGAGCCGGGCGCGCCCTCGACGTCGCGCAGGTCCATCCGCACGGTGACCTTGGTCCCCGGCTTCCAGTACTGCTTGGGCCGGAAGTCGAGGCGTTCCTTGCCGAACCAGTGGCCGACGACCTCCACGGCCGGCTCGGAGGTGATCCGGATGGCGCGCTCCACCTCGGCGCGGCGTTCGACGGCCCGGCTGAACTTGAAGGAGACGATCATGCCGGTGCCGACGGTCGAGCGGTTCTCCGGCTTGAAGTAGCCGATGAACCGCTCCTCGGGAACGTAGGTGGTGAAGGTGGTGTGCCGGGCCTGGCGGCGGTTGTGCCCGTCGAGGGCGACCGCGTCCACGGTGTACTTGGCCGCGAGGGCGAGGCGGCCGGCCTGCGGGGTGGGGCTCCAGCTGAGCCCGTCGGCGGCGATGGCGCCGGGGACCTCCTCCGCTTGCGCGTCCTCCACCTTGGTCACCACCACCCGCTCCAGCCGCCCTTCGGGCACGGTGACCGCCAGCCGCCCGTCCGCCGGGACGTCCTTGGCGTTGTCGTCGGGGGTGATGCGGATGGCTTCGTCCGGCGAGCGGACTCTGCCGGGGAGCTGGATCTCGACGGGTGGTTTGCCGTCCTGGGTGCAGCCGGCCAGCCCGCCCAGCAGGCCCGCCCATGCCGCCACGGCGGCCAAGCCCGCCCCTGCCCGCCTCGTCAGAAGTGTCACGATCCCTCCAACGACCGGAGGCCTCCGGGGGAAACGTGAGGGCGGGCGACGTTCCGGGCAGAACAGTCCGGGCAGAACAGTGGGAAGGACCAGACGGGGGCGGGCCCGGGCCGGGACGCCGGGGCCACACACTCCCCTCCCCCCGCCGGTACCCAGGAGCCGTGGAGGCGGGCAGTGTCGAGCGCAGCCGAGCAGGAGGCGGTGGAAGCCGTCAGCAACGCCGTCGGAGCGGTACGGAGCGGACAGGCCGCGCCCGTACCGCAGGTCGACGGCCAACCGGGCGGCCCACTGGGCCATCAGTCGAACGGACGGCCGGACGGCCGGACGAACGGGCAGGTCAAGGGGCAGGTGTTACGGGCACACGCGCGCCCGGCCCCGGCAGTGTGGCCGGGGTCCTCGCATCCCCTGGGAGCCCGCTTCCACCACGGTCCGGACGGGACCGCGGGTACCAACTTCGCCGTGTGGGCGCAGGGCGCGGAGTCGGTGGAGGTGTGCCTGTTCGACGAGGCCGGGGCCGAGACCCGCTGCGTCCTGACGGAGCTCACGCACGAGATCTGGCACGGTTTCGTGCCGGGCGTGCGCCCGGGGCAGCGCTACGGCTTCCGGGTCCACGGCCGCTGGGACCCCTGGACGGGTGTCCGGCACAATCCGGCGAAACTGCTGCTGGACCCGTACGCGCGGGCCGTCGACGGGGAGTTCGCCCTGCCGCCGGAGGTGTACGGGCACGTCCGGGACTGGCCGCAGCAGTACATCGCGGACACCGTGCGCGACGACCGGGACTCCGCGCCGTTCGTCCCCAAGGGCGTGGTCGTGCACGATGACGACGACTGGGCGGACGACGTCCGGCCGAAGACGCCCTGGGCCGATTCGGTGATCTACGAGCTGCACGTGCGCGGCTTCACGATGCGCCATCCGGGTGTTCCCGAGGAGCTGCGCGGCACCTATGCGGGCCTGGCCCATCCGGCGGCGGTCGAGCACCTGGTGAAGCTGGGCGTGACGGCGGTCGAGCTGCTGCCGGTGCACCAGTTCGCGCACGAGGACCACCTGCTGCGCAGGGGGCTGCGCAACTACTGGGGGTACAACTCGGTCGGCTACTTCGCCCCGCACGCCGGGTACTCGTCGAGCGGTACGGCAGGGCAGCAGGTCGGCGAGTTCAAGCGGATGGTCAGGGCGCTGCACGCGGCGGGGATCGAGGTCATCCTCGACGTGGTCTACAACCACACGGCGGAGGCGGGCGAACTGGGGCCCACGCTGTCGCTGCGCGGTTTCGACAACCGGGGCTACTACCGGCTCCAGTCCGACCAGCGGCGGTACGCCGACTACACGGGCTGCGGGAACACCCTGCACGCCGGGCGTCCGCACGTGCTGCGGCTCATCACGGACTCGCTGCGCTACTGGGTCACGGAGATGGGGGTGGACGGCTTCCGCTTCGACCTGGCGGCGGCGCTGGCCCGTTCGATGCACGACGTGGACATGCTGTCGCCGTTCCTGGCGGTGATCGCCCAGGACCCGGTGCTGCGGCGGGTGAAGCTGATCGCCGAGCCGTGGGACGTGGGGTCGGGCGGCTACCAGGTGGGGGCGTTCCCGCCGCTGTGGACGGAGTGGAACGACCGCTACCGGGATGCCGTGCGGGACTTCTGGCGGGGTGCGCTGCCAGACGTACGCGATCTGGGGTACCGGCTGTCGGGGTCGAGCGACCTGTACGCGTGGGGTGGGCGGCGGCCGTACGCCTCGGTGAACTTCGTGACCGCGCACGACGGTTTCACCCTGCGGGACCTGGTGTCCTACGAGCGCAAGCGCAACGACGCGAACGGGGAGGCGGGCCGGGACGGGACCAACGACAACCGGTCGTGGAACTGCGGGGCGGAGGGCGAGACGGACGACGTGCGCGTCGGGGTGCTGCGCCGCCGCCAGCTGCGAAACCTGCTGACCACCCTGCTGCTGTCGACCGGGGTGCCGATGCTCGTCGCGGGCGACGAGTTCGGGCGTACCCAGGGCGGCAACAACAACGCCTACTGCCAGGACAACGAGACGGGGTGGGTGGACTGGTCGCTGCTGGAGGATCCGGCGTGGCGGTCGCTGTTCGCCCTGACGGCCCGGCTTATCTCGCTGCGCCACGCCCATCCGGTGCTGCGGCGGCGGGCGTTCTTCTCGGGCCGACCGCAAGGGGCGGACGGGCTGCGGGACCTGGCCTGGTTCACGCCGGCGGGCATGGAGATGACGGAGCGGGACTGGTACGCCCCGGCGGCCGCGCTGGGAATGTACCTGTCGGGGCGGGACATCCCGGGTCGTGACGAGCGGGGCCGGCAGGTGACGGACGACAGTTTCCTGGTGTTGCTCCACACCGGGGACCGGCCGGCGGCGTGGGTGCTGCCGGGGGCGCCGTGGGCGCAGGAGTACGAGCTGGTCCTGGACACCTCCCTGGAGGAGCAGGCCGTCGTCCCCGGCACCCTGCACCGCGCCGGGGAGACCCTGACCGTGCCGGCCCGCTCGGTGCTCCTGCTGCGGGTCAGCGGGTCTCGACCGCCAACAGCATCCGCTTGAGGAGGGCGGCGAGCGCGGCGCGTTCGGCGTCGTCGAGGGGCTCGATCATCTCGTCCTCGGCGACGCCGCGCCAGCGCATGGCGTCCAGCCACCGCCGGTGGCCCTCCTCGGTGAGCTCCACGTCGACCCGGCGGCGGTCGGCGGCGGCTCGCAGCCTGCGGACCAGCCCGGACTTCTCCAGGGTGTCGAGGCGGCCGGTCATCCCGGCCGGGGAGAGGAGCAGTTCCGCGGCGAGCTCGGCGGAGGGGGCCCGCCAGGGTGCGCCGCGGGAGGCGAGCCGGTGCATCGTTTCGAACTCGAAGGCCTGGAGCCCGGTCTCGGCGAGCGCCCGCTCCTTGCCGTGCGACACGTGCTTGGCGAGGAGCTGGATGCGGGTGATGACGGCCTCGGTGGGCACGTCGAAGGGCACTTTGCCGCTCCAGCGGGCGATGTGGCGGTCGACGGAGTCCTCGGCGGAGTTATCGGCGGAGTTATCGGCGTGTTCCGTTCCCGCCGCCGCCCCGGTGGCCCGTCCTTGCGCGCTCCGCGCCCGGCCTTCGCCCGCCTGTCTGCCCATGTCCGCATTATGTCCCGTCCTCCGCCCGTCCTCCGCCCGTCCCGAACCCGATACTTCGTTGACGAATGATTCGCCGGCGAAATAATCTCCGGGCATGATCTCGCCGATACCGCGGCTGGTCGTCGGCCGCACCTCCGCCGCCTTCGCCTCCGCCCTCGTGCCCACCACCCTGACCCTGGCCCTCCTGCGGGCCGGCTCCTCTGGCGATCTGGGCCTCGTACTCGCATGCGAGCTGCTGCCCATGCTGCTCCTGCTGCCCGTCGCCGGGGTGGCCGCCGACCGGTTCCCCGCCCGGCGTGTGGTCCTCGTCGCCGACCTCGTGCGGGCGTCCGCCCAACTGGCGACCGGGGCCCTGCTCCTGACCGGACTCGACGGCCGCGTCCCCGAGCTGGCCGCGCTCGCCGCCGTGACCGGCGCCGCGGTGGCCTTCGGCACGCCTGCGGTACGCACGCTCGTGGCGGCCGCGGTTCCCGAGGAGGGGCGGCTGCGCGTCAACACCCGGCTCGGGGTGGCCACCGGACTCGCGAACGTCGCGGCTCCGGCGGCCGCCGGCTCGTTGTCGCTGACCGTGGGCGGCGGCTGGGCCTCGCTGCTCACCGGGGCGCTCTTCGTCCTCTCCGCGCTCACCCTCGGCGGCCTGCGCACCAGCCCGGTCCGGCGTACCGCGCCGCGCGCCGCCTTCGGCGCCGAACTGCGCGCCGGCTGGGCAGAGACCAGGCGCCACCCGTGGTTCCTCGCCAACGTACTGGCCCACGGGGTGTGGCACCTGGCGGCCGGACTGCTCCTCACCCTGGGCCCGGTGATCGCCATGGAGGACCTGGGCGGCGAGGGCTCCTGGGTGGTGATCGCCCAGGTCGGCACGGTCGGCATGCTCGCCGGCGTCTGGACGGCCGGCCGGCTGCCGCTGCGCCGGCCGCTGTACGGGGTGGCCTTCGGGGCCGCCGCACAGGCACTGCCGCTCACCGCCTTCGCGCTGCGGCTGCCGCTGCCGGCAACCGCGGCCGCGTTCTGCTGCGCCATGTTCGGCCTGGGGGTGCTGAGCCCGCTGTGGGAGACGGAGATGCAGCGCCGCATCCCGCTGGAGACCCTGGGCCGGGTCGGGTCCTTCGACACCCTCATCTCGTTCGCCGCGCGGCCCCTGGGGCTGGCGGTGGCCGCGCCGCTGGCCGCCGCGGTCGGGGCCACGGCCCCGCTGCTGGTCGCGGCCGTCCTCAGCGCCACCGCGAACCTGTCCGTGCTGCTGCTTCCGGACGTCCGCAGACATCCGGAACCGACTCGCTCACCTGTCCTGCGATGATGTGTTCGACATCATCGCTGAGGGGAGCCCTTGCATGGGCAGAGTCGGTACCGCGCTGCGGGAACTGCGCGGGGCGCAGAAGTCGGCGAAGGGGGTGTCGCTCTACTCCCGGTTCGTGAACCGGCCCACCGGGCGCTACCTGGCGGCCGGTTCGTACGCGCTCGGGCTCACACCGAACCAGGTGACGCTGATCAGCGCCGCCTTCAGCTTCGCCGCGGTGGCCGCGGTCGCGCTGACCGGGCCCTCCTGGGCGCTGGGGGCCGCCGTGTGGGCCGCGCTCGCCGTCGGTTTCGCCTTCGACTCCGCCGACGGGCAGCTGGCCCGGCTGCGCGGCGGCGGCAGTGCGGCCGGCGAGTGGCTGGACCACGTCGTGGACGCCGCCAAGCTGACGGCCCTGCACTCGTGCGTACTGATCGCCTTCTACCGGTTCCCCGAGGAGTACGGGACGACGGCCGACGGCTGGCTGCTGGTGCCGCTGGGCTTCCAGTTCGCCGCGGTCGTCACCTTCTTCGGCGGACTGCTGACCGAGAAGCTCAAGCCCAAGCCGGCCCCCGGAAGCCCCGCCGCCGCGCCGTCGACCGCGCGCGCGGTGGCGCTGCTGCCCGTGGACTACGGGGTGTTCTGCCTGGTGTTCCTGCTCCTCGGCGGCGGGAAGCTGTTCGCCTGGGCCTACGCCGGACTGGGCGCGGTCGCCGCGCTGTTCCTGGTGGCCTTCCTCGCCAAGTGGTTCCGGGAGCTCAGCGCCGTTCGCCGGTGACCTGCGCCGGCCCCGCGGCCGGTTCGGCGAGCGCGTCCAGCGCCCGGCGCAGCTGGGTGCTGGAGGTGTGGACGGTGTAGGGGAAGTAGACGACGTCGACACCGTGGGCGGCGAAGTCCTTCTCCAGCTTGGCGCCCTTGGGGGTGCCCCGCCAGTCGTCGCCCTTGAATATGACGTCGAAGCGGACCTGCTTCCAGGTCTCCACCTTGTCGGGCACCGTCTCGACGAAGGCGGCGTCCACGTACTTCACGCTGCGCACGATCTCCAGCCGCTCGACGAGCGGGATCATCGGGCGGCGGCCCTTGGCGAATTCGGCCATCTCGTCGGAGACCACTCCGGCGACGAGGTAGTCGCACTGACTCCGGGCGTGCCGAAGGATGTTGAGATGTCCGATGTGGAACAGATCGTAGGCGCCCGGCGCGTAACCGACTCGATACGGTCGACGCGAAGGCGCACCAATGTCCGACATGTACCGCTCCGTCATCTCTTTGTCCCCAGCGGCCACACCCCCCGGTGTAGCGGATTAGCAGACAATAGCGTGCACGTTCCGCAGCACGCGGGTGAACGAATAGGGTGACGTGCGCATCATCCAGGGGAAGAGGGGACGCTCGGTGTCCAGATCCGGTCAGCGGCGCATGCTGCTGGTTTCCACCAATTACGCTCCGGAGCACGCGGGTATCGGCCCGTATGCCACGCAGATCGCGGAGCACTGGGCGGATCTCGGCCACGAGACACACGTCCTCGCCGGCATGCCGCACTACCCCGCGTGGTCGCTCGAACCGGAGTACAAGGGGGCGCTCCGGCGCACGGAGCAGCGCGCGGGAGTCACCGTGCACCGGCGTGCGCACACCGTGCCGCCGCGCCAGACCGCCGTGAAGCGGGCCCTGTTCGAAGGATCGATTCTCCTGCACGGCGCCGTGGCCCCGCCGCGGATGCCCAAGCCGGACGCGGTGCTCGCCCAGATGCCCAGCCTGGCGGGCGGAGTGCTCGCCGCCCGGCTCGCGGCACGCTGGAAGGTCCCCTACGTCCCGGTCGTCCAGGACCTCATGGGCGCCGCCGCCGCGCAGAGCGGGATCAGCGGCGGCGACAAGGCGGCCGCGATCGCCGGCCGCGCAGAGGCGTACGCCCTCAAGCGGGCCACCCTCGTCGGCGTCATCCACGAGACCTTCGTGGAGCGGGTCGTCGGCATGGGCGTGGACCCCGGCCGGATCCGCCTCGTCCCCAACTGGTCGCACGTGCCCAAGCCCACCAAGCCGCGCGGCGAGACCCGCCGCCACCTGGGCTGGGGCCCCGGCGAGACCGTCGTCCTGCACTCCGGGAACATGGGCCTCAAGCAGGGGCTCGAAGTCCTCGTGGGCGCCGCACGGCTGGACCCGAAGGTCCGTTTCGTCCTGATGGGCGACGGCAGTCAGCGCTCCGCGCTCGCCGACCTGTCCGCGGACGTGCCGAATCTGGACATCATCCCCCCTGCCGCTGACGGCGAGTTCCCGGATATCCTCGCGGCGGCGGACGTTCTCGCCGTCACACAGCACGCCGCCGTGCTGGACATGAGCGTCCCGTCGAAGCTCACCTCCTACTTCCAGACCGGCCGGCCCGTCGTCGCCTCAGTGGCTGCGGAGGGCGGGACCGCCCAGGAGGTGGAACGCTCGGGCGCAGGGGTGCTCGTACCGCCGGAGGACCCCGAGGCCCTGCTGAAGGCCGTGCGGGCCCTGGCGGAGGACCCCGAGGGCGCGGACGCACTGGGAGCGGCCGGACCCCGCCACGTGGCGGCGCACCTGAGCCGTGAAGCGGGCCTGGCCCGCATCGACGCACTGATGGACGAAGCACTTGGGGGAACCCGGCCGTGATCGAGACGAACCGCCCGGCAGCGGCACCGGCCGACGACGAACCCGACCTCCTGAGGGACCAGTTCCGCCAGCTCCTGCGCTACCGCAGGCTGATCGGCGCGGGCATCGGAGTCGGCCTGCTGGGCGGCGTCTACCTCGGCATATCCACCGCCGACACCTATGTCGCCACCGCCGACGTGGTGCTGCGCGCGCCCACCGACGACCCGTTCAACCCGAGCCTGGCCCCGGACAAGGCGATCAACATCGGCTCCGAGCGCCAGGTCGCGCTCAGCTCCTCCATCGCCAACGAGGCGGCGAAGAAGCTCGGGGTGTCCGCCAAGGACTTCGCCGCCCTGCGCTCCGGCCTGCAGGTGACCAACCCGCCGCAGACCATGGTGCTGCGCTTCACCTACACCGCGGACTCCCCCAAGGAAGCCGCCAAGCGCGCCAACGCGATGACCGAGGCGTACCTGCTCAAGCGGCAGGAGTCCCTCGACGCCACCCGCGACAAGATGGTCAAGGGCTACAAGGAGCAGCGCGACCCGATCGCCAAGCAGCTCGACGAGTTGTCCAAGGAGATCGCCCGGATGCCCGCCGGCGCCGGACGCGACGCCGCCAGCTCCGCCAAGACCGACCTGCAGAGCGAGGTCGGCGGCTACAACACCAAGATCACCAAGCTTGAGGCCCTGGACATGACCCCGGGCCGCGTCACCAGCGCCGCGACCGCGCCCACCGCGACCGACGGCCCCGGCATCCTCATGTCCCTGGCGCTCGGCGCGGCCGTGGGCCTCGCGCTCGGCCTGCTGGCCGCATGGGTCCGGCTGGTCTTCGACCCGGCGCCCCGCTCCGAGGGCGACGTGGCCCGGGCCCTGCGCGCTCCCGTACTGGGCTACCTGCCGCGGGACCGCACGGGCGGCGGGCCGCTGCTCGCCGCCGGCGAGGCCGACCCCCGGCTCGCCGAGGAGTACCGCTCCGTGGCCTTCCGCCTCGCCTACGACTCCCGCTTCGCCGACCGGCGCCGGCTCCTCGTCGTCGCGCCGCGCGGCAGCAGCGAGACCGCGGCCGCGGTGGCCGTGAACATGGCCGCCTCCTTCGCGGAGACCGGCAAGGACGTGCTGCTCATCGAGGCCGACCTGCGCACCCCGGTGCTGGCCAGCCAGCTGCCGACCGACGCCGGCGCCCGGCCCCGCTGGAGCCAGGGCCAGGGCGCCGCTCCCGCGCCCGGGCGGCACGCGGACTCCGAGTGGCCGGACGGACGCCAGCTCGTCGTGGACGCCGGGGAGTCCGGCTCCTTCGACCTCATCCCGGGCGACCGGGCGCGCAACGTGCCGCGCGCTCTGACCTCCGCCCGCGCCACCCGGCTGATCTCCGAGGCCGACGCCCCCAACTCCACCGTCGTCGTACTCGCACCGCCCGTGCTCTCCTACGCCGACGCCCTCGCCCTCGTCGACCGTGTCGACGGCGTCCTGGTCGTCTGCGACCCGCGCGCCATCCACCGCACCGACCTCATCCGGATCCGCGAACTCATCAGCGGCGCCGGCGGCACGGTGCTCGGCGCGGTGCTGCACGCGCCGCTGCCCGGCGAGAAGCGCGGCAAGGGCAAGGACAAGGACGGCCCGGCCGCCGCCGGCCCGGCGGCCCCCACGAAGCCGGGGAAGGCCGCGCCGCAGCCCCAGCCGATCCCGTACGAGGTGGCCGAGCCCGAGCAGCACATCCCGGGTGACGGCACCGACACCGTCGCGCTGCGCACCGTACGCATGGGCCGCAGATGAGCCGACGCGGCCTCGCCGCCGTCGCCTCGGTCCTGGACCAGGCTGCCTCCAGCGCCACCAACATCCTGGTGCTGGTGCTGGCCGCCCGGCTGTCCTCGGCCTCCGGGTTCGCCGACTTCTCGATGGTGTACGTGGCCTTCAGCGTGCTCCTCGGGCTGAACATGGCCTACGTCGGCCAGAGCCTGGTCCTGGAGAAGGGCGACGGGCTCGGTGCGGCCTGCCGCTCGGCGGCCGGCTTCACCTCGGCCGCCTCGGCCGCCGTGGGCGTGCTGCTCGCGGTGGTGGGCCTCGCGCTCCCCGGGGCCGTCGGGCGGGCCTTCCTCGCGCTGGGCCTCGTCCTGCCGCTGGTGCTCCTCCAGGACGGGCTGCGCTACTGCTTCTCCGCGCTGCGCGCCCCCGAGCGGGCGCTGGCCGCGGACGCCCTGCGGCTGGTGTGCGTGGTCGCCGCGCTGGCCCTGCAGCCCGAAGGGGCTTCGGCCGGGCGGCTGGTGCTGGTGTGGGGGCTGTCCGCGCTGCCCGCGCTGGCGGTGGGCCTGTGGCTGCTGCGGCCGTACGTCCGCGGCTCCCGCGCCGACCTGCGGCCGTACCTGCGGCGGGGTCACCTGGGGCAGCGGTTCGTGGTCGAGTTCGCGGTGGGCAACGGCTCCAGCCAGCTCGCCGTGCTGGGCCTCGGCGTCTTCGCGACGCCGCTGGCCGTCGGTGCGCTGCGGGGTGCGACCACCCTTTTCGGGCCGCTGAACGTGCTGTTCAACTCCGCGAACGCGTTCGGGCCGCCGGTGCTCGGGCGGCTCGGCGGCAAGCGGGCCACGGTGCGGGCGACGGCGGCGCTGGGCCTGGTGCTGGCGGCGGTGGGCGCGGGCTGGGCGACGGCCCTGTACCTGCTGCCGGACCGGTTGGGCCGGGAACTGCTGGGCGACACGTGGGCGGCCGCGTCCGCGCTGCTGCCGGCGACGGGTGCGCAGTACGCCGTGATGGGGCTCGGGACGTGTGCGCTGCTGACTCTGCGGGTGCTCGCCCCGAAGGCCACGCTGTCCCTGCAGGTGGTCTTCTCGCTGCTGTCGGTGGCCCTGCTGCTGGGGGGCTACGCGGTGTTCGGGGTGGCGGGCGCCGCGTGGGGCCTGGCGGCCGGCTCGGCCCTCAAGGCCCTGGCCGCCTGGTGGCGGGTCGCCCGCCTTCCGGTTGCCGGTGCCCGGCTGGACAGCGAGCCCCTGCCGGCCTCCGCGGCCTGACCGCTGCGCGGAGCCTCTCTCCCCGCCCCGCCCTTTCGCCGTTCCCCGGGCTCCGCCCGGACCCGCGCCTGAAACGCCGGCGAGGCTGGATGTGCCCCCGCCGGCTCCCATGCCGGGTCGGCGGGCCGGGTGTTGCAGCCTCGGTGCCGCGTCAGCGGAGGGTGGTGGACCTGTCCGTGCGGTGGGTCGCCACCAGCGCGAGGCAGAGGGCCGCGATCGCGACGCGCCCCGACGCCTGGAGCAGCGGCCCGCGCAGCAGGATGAAGGAGTAGCCCGCGACCAGCGGTACGACCACCGAGATCAGGCTGCCCGGTGGTGAACTCCGCGTGGCCCGTTTCGCGTAGCGCCGGTCGACGCGGGCCGAGGCGTACCCCATGCCCAGGAGCCCGGCTCCCATGCCCAGCGGCCCGAAGTCGAGCCACAGCTCCGCCCAGACCGGGGAGGACAGGTTGGTGTTGACCGTGCCCATCCACTGCCCGACCATCACGCCCGTGTCCCTCGGCTTGCCCTCCCAGACCGAGCGGGGCACCGCGAAGAAGATCGATCCGGCCAGCTGGCGGCCGTAGAAGTGGCCGGGGCCCGACTCCGAGAAGGTGATGGTGTTCGCGAACATGCCGATCTGGTCGTAGTCCTTGAGCGCCATCGGCTCCAGGAAGGACGTGGTCTCGACCGGCCGGTAGTTCTTCTCGTCGTACCGGAAGCGGTCCGCGAACGGGAAGATCAGGAGGGCGACGACCACGGCCATCGACAGCGCCACCCGGTACATCGCCGCGCTCACCGGGAAGACGGTGAACAGCAGCGCGAACATGACCGTCAGGAACCAGTACCGCGGGTTCGAGATCGGGTTGTTGACGATCAGGTTGAGGCCGGCGAGCGCCCCCCACGTGACGATGATCGACACCTTGCGGCGGGCGAACTTCGAGGTGATCAGCCAGCGCGTGTAGAGGAGCAGCGCGAGCAGGGCCGGCACGGTGCCGAAGCCGCGCAGCAGGGCCTGGCCGGCCTGGCCGTCGCCGTTGGAGACGCCCGCCTCCTCGATGCCGGCGATGATCTCCTGGCGGCTGGAGAAGAAGACCGCGGGGCCGCCCAGCTTCATGATGAAGGCGGCGCTGCACAGGAACGACAGGGCCGTCAGCACCTGGAGCCGGCGCCGGTGCGCCATGACGGGCCTGGACTCCTTCTGGGAGCCGCCCGCGCGCCCGGCCGGGCGGTGCCGTGCCAGTAGCACGCCCACGTCGAAGGCCGTGCAGCCGAGCAGCACCAGCCCGATGGCGACGGTCAGGTCGGAGCGCGGGCCGACGACCGGCGTCGGGACCTGGCCGAGGACGGCCTGCGCGAGGGGTGCCACGCCCATCGCCATGTAGACGAAGAGCCAGAAGGAGCCCTGTAGCAGCTTGCGGCGGCTGGTGAGCACCATCGCTGAGAGCCGGGCGCCCGCGTACATGGTGAGCAGCAGCTGCAGCCAGAAGGCCGCGTCGCGGGCGCCGGCGCCCGTCTGGACGGCGACGAACAGCGGCAGGAAGACGGTGAATCCGAGCGCGAGCGGTACGGACAGCGCACGGGAGAGCAGGGTGCGCGGCAGGGTTTCCCGGCCCCATATGCTCTCGTCCTCGAAGGGGGACGGGACGACCGGCCCGGCGGGTGGTGCGGAGGGCTTGCGTATGTCCGTCGTCACTGCCGCCCCCACCCGATGTGCCTGGTCCGCGCGCAGTCTAGTCTGAGCGGGCCGCGCCCGGGGAGGCCGTGGCCGAGAGCACGATGGGGGCTTCTTTTGCGTGATCTTCCTTCCTTCACGCTGGCCGGGTACGACAAGGGGCGCGGGCTGCTGACGCAGGCGCTCTGGTTCGCCGTGATGAACACGGTCTTCATGGCCTGGTTCTGCCCGGCCCGGCTGCGGGTCTCGCTGTTGCGGGCCTTCGGGGCGAAGATCGGTGAGGGCGTGCTGATCCGGCACAAGGTCCGGGTGCTGTGGCCGTGGAAGCTCACCGTCGGGGACCACGCCTGGATCGGCGAGGGCGTCTGGGTGCTGAACCTGGAGCCGGTGACCATCGGTTCGCACGTGTGCCTCTCGCAGGAGGCGATGCTGTGCACCGGCTCGCACGACCACCGGACCGCGGACTTCCGCTACCGCAACGCGCCGATCACCGTCGAGGACGGCGCCTGGGTGGCGGTACGGGCGACCGTGCTGGCCGGGGTGACCGTCGGCCGGTGCGCCGTCGCGGGCGCGGGGGCCGTCGTGCACAAGGACCTGCCCGAACTGACCCTGCAGACGCAGGACGGGCGGCGCCGCCCGGTGGAGGAACCCAAGTGAGTGCCGCCATGAGAGTCCTGCACGCCGTCACCCTGCACTCCCCCACGCACGCCTTCGGCGGGCCGGTGCGGGTCGCGCTGAACCTGGCGAAGGGGCTGCGGGCCCGCGGCCACGAGGCGCGGCTGCTCGCGCTGGGCGAAGGTTTCGACGAGTGGCCCACCTGCGTGGAGGGCGTACCGGCGAAGCTGTTCCCGGCCCGCCGGCTGCTGCCGCTCGGCTTCAGCGGGATGACCTCGCCGGCCCTGCTGGCCTCGGCGGGACGCCTGGTGCGCGACGCCGACGTGGTGCACGTCCACCTGGCGCGCGACCTGGTGACCCTGCCGGTGGCGCTGGCGGCCCTGCGCGCGGGCAAGCCGCTGGTGCTCCAGACCCACGGCATGGTGGACCCGAGCGAGAAGCTCCTGGCGAAGGCGCTGGACGCGGTGGCGGTACGCCGGCTGCTGCGCGGCGCGGACGCCGTGCTGTACCTGACCCCGCACGAGCGGGAGGGCCTGGACGCGGTGGTCGGCGCACCGCTGGCGAACACGGTCCGGCTGGTGAACGGGACCCCGGCGCAGGAGGAGCGGCCGGCGCCGGAGGGGGCGCCCCGCATCCTGTACTCCGCGCGCCTGCAGGCCCGTAAGCGGCCGGTGGACTTCGTGGACGCGGCCCCGGCGGTGCTGGCGGAGCACCCGGAGGCGCACTTCGTCGTCGCGGGCCCGGACGAGGGCGAACTGGGTGCCGTACGCGCCCGGATCGGGGCCCTGGGCCTCACGGACCGGTTCACGGTCCCAGGGGCGCTGTCCGGCGAGCAGGTGCTGGCGGAGCTGCGCCGGGCCCACGTCTACGTACTGCCCTCGGTGGACGAGCCGTTCCCGATGTCCGTCCTGGAGGCCCTCGCCGTGGGCGTCCCCTCGGTGGTGACGCACTCCAACGGCCTGGCGCGGGACATCGCGAGGGCCGGAGCGGGCCGCGCGGTCGACCCCGGACCGGCCGGGGTGGCAGCGGCGGTCCTGGAACTGCTGGACCCGCTCGCGGGCCGCGAGGCCTCGCTCGCGGCGCGGAAGCTGGCCGACGGCTCCTTCTCCATGGACGCGGTCCTGGACACGCTGCTGCCGGTGTACGGGGCCGCGCTGCGCGGGTGATGCGTCGCCGTCGGGCCCGCCGGCGGGCCCACCATCGGGCTCGCCCCCGGGTCAGATGACGTCCCGGCGGTGCTCCTCCACCACGGGGATCGCGCCCGCCGCCCGGCGCCGCTTGTAGATGCTGGTGTAGACGGCGAGGCCGATCCCGCCCACCGCCATCATGATCAGACCGACCAGGTCGAGGTTGACGCTCTCCATCTCCCAGTCGCTGGCGAAGGTGAGGATGGCGCCCACCACGATCAGGCCTATGCATCCGCCGATGCCCATGGGTCCGCCTTCCGGTGTGGTGACTGTGACCGCGCGGGTACCCGGGTATCGGCGACGAAAACGCCCCGCAGGGCCGGAAGTCCGGTCCTGCGGGGCGTTTTTCGCGCTTGCGGCGCTGCGCGGTGCGGGTGTTACGCGGGGATCCAGGCGTAGCAGCCGGAGGAGTTGAACTCCGCGGTGCCCGCCGGGATGGTGGCCGTGATCTTGTCGCCGGCCTTGGGCGGGGCCTCGGGGCCCGAGGCGAGGACCGAGCCGTCCTTGCCCTTGGCCTCCCAGGTGCAGTTCGTGGCCTGGGTCAGCGCCCGGTAGTTGCCCGCGGCGGGCGACTGCCGGGGGCCCTCGGGGAAGCCCTTCTCCGCCGCGGCGAGGATCGGCTTCTGGTCCGGGCACAGGTGGGTGATCGCGTCCTTGGCGCCGGCGATCTCGCCGGTGATGACGGCTCCCGTCGCCGCGTCCTTGTCGCGCTTGGCCGTGCGCGCCACCCGCTGACAGGCCTCCTGGCCGGTCTGCAGGACGGCCGCCGGGTCCATCTTCTCCGGGACGCGCCCGCTCAGGTACTTCTTCTCCTCCGCCGTGAAGCTGCCCGTCTTCGGGGTGAGCTTGGCGTCGGGCAGGACCGGGCCGGTCGGCTTGGCGTCGGCGGCGGGCGCCGACGGGGCCGGGGTGTCCGCCGGGTCGGGGGCCGCCGACGAGGCCGGGGGCTTCGCCTTGGCATCGGCGTCGGCGTCGTCTCCGCCCGAACTGCAGGCGGTCAGCGTCAGGGCGGCGGCGAGCAGAACGGCGGCCGCTGCGGAGCGTCGGTACATCGGATGGCTCCCGTACTCAAAAGGATCTGCACAGGAATGCGGGGCCCGGCCACGCAGCCGGGCCCCGCATCCGTCAGGCGGTTGCTTCGGTGGTACTACTTCGCGCCGAAGGTGAGGACCAGCTGCGGAGTGCCCTCCGCGGCCGTGGACTCCGAGGACCAGATCCACAGCGGGTCGGTGCCGCTGCTCGTCAGGCCCAGGCTGTAGCTGCTGCCCAGCACCGCGGTGACCGCGGCGGTGTCCAGCCCGACGTTGTGCACCGCCGAGCCCTCCGGTACGCCCGCGATGGTGCCGAGCGGGGTGGTACCGAGGGTGGGCTTGGTGTTGAACGACGTGCTCGCGCCGCTCCAGTTGCCGGTGACCGGGACCACGGAGACGGTGTCGGCGGTGCCGGCACTGGCCTGGGTGCTGGTCTTGAACTGCAGCGAGGCGGACTTCAGGACCTGGCCGGCCGGGGCGGCCGGCAGGTCGAAGCGCATGTACGCCTGGTACAGCGAGCCGCTGCCGCGCACGGCCAGCGAGGTGGCGGTGCCGTAGGCGGTGCTCGGGGCGCCCTGGTTGATGTAGGTGTCCTCGGTCGTCTTGACCGTGGAGACCGTGTCGGTGGGGGCCTTGGCCAGGTCGAAGTGGTTCTTGACCTGGGCCTGGGTGAGCGTCGTCGGGTACACGGCGGTCTCGTCGAGCTGACCGGCGAAGAAGTTGCTCGTCGGGCGGGTCGGCCAACCGGAGAGGTTGTCACCGCCGGCGTGCCAGTAGCCCGCGTAGGCGCTGTTGCTGGTCGCGTTCAGCGAGCCCTTGCTCTGGCCGTCGACGTACAGCGTGATGCCGCCGGGGCCCTGGGTGCCGACCACGTGGTGCCACTTGTTGTCGTTGTACGTCTCGAACAGGCCGGTGGAGACCGTCCGGGTCGAGCCGTTGTAGACGCCGAACACCAGGCGACCGGTGTTGGTCATGTAGATGTGGCGGTCGTTCGACCCGCTGCTGCGCGTGGTGTTGTTGCCGAATCCGATCAGCTTGCCGCCGCGCGTGGTGTTGGTCTTGAACCAGGTCTCGATGGTGAAGGTGTTGCCGACCGACTGGCGGCGGTCGCTGTGCACCTGCTGGCTGGTCCCGTTGAAGCCCATCGCCGTGCTGCCGGGGACGGCGCCGGGCGACTGCTTCAGGGCGGGGGCGTTGACCTGGACGCCGCTGCGGTTGCCGGACACCGAGGAGTCGGCGGTGTACGGGGTGACCGCGTCGTCGTAGCGCCAGTACAGCTCGGCGCCGTCGGTGCGGACCTGGTTCGGGTAGGGCTGGACCGCGGTCGGGACGGTCACCGAGGTGGTGGCCGACAGGGCGCTGGTGTTGCCCGCGGCGTCGGTCGCGGTCACCCGGTATGTGTACGACTGTCCGGCCTTGACCGTGGTGTCGTTCCAGGAGGCCTGCGGGCGCTCCCACTCCAGCGAGCTCGCGGTGACGGTGGCGGCCGGGGTGGCCGAGCCGTTGCGGTAGATGCGGTACGTCAGCTTGCTGTCGTCCGCGTCGTAGCTGGTGCGCCAGCGGACCTGGACCTCGCCGGGCTTGACGCTGGAGGCGCTGGCGACCGGGGTGGTCGGGGCTCCGACGTCGCCGGTGGAGGCGAAGCGGGTCAGACCCTGCTGGGCCTTGCCGTTGATGAGGGTGAACTCACCGCCGACCCACATGTACTTGACGTCGTTCTTCTCGGCCACGGCCATGACGCGCGGGCCGATGCCCTCGCCGAGACCGTCGTTGGCCGTGGGGTGCCAGCCGAGCTTGGCCGGGCCGCGGACGAAACCGTCCACGGGCGCGGGGGCGGCGCCTTCGTGGTTGGTCGGCTGGGCCAGCAGGAAGTGCCGCTTGCCGTCGGGGAACTCCAGCTCGGTGGAGCAGTCGTGCGCGTGCGAGGAGCTGTAGAGGACGCCCTCGTAGGGCAGGACGAACTGGGTGGCGCCGAGGCAGCGGTCGCGCCACTTCTCGGTGAAGTCGCTCAGGCGCAGGCCGATGCGACCGTCGAAGACACCGCCGCCGGAGCCCTCGTGGCCCGTGTAGAAGCCGGTGCCGTCGGTGGAGATGTCCTTGACGACCGAGTTCGACGGGATGTTGGTGTAGGTCTTCTTCACGGCGCCGGACGCGGCGTCCACGACGGCCAGCGCGTGGCTGTTGGCGTTGTTGACCGTGAAGAAGTCGCCGCCGAGCAGCACGTTCTTGCCGTCGGGGGTGACCTCGACCGCCCGGCCCGGCTCGTCGACGTTGGCGACGAAGGGCTTGAGCGCACCGGAGGACGCGTCCACGGCGGCGAACCGCTCGCGGGTCTGGCCCTCGACGGTGGTGAAGTCACCGGCCGCGTACAGGGTGTCGTCCGTGACCGCGAGTCCGCGCACGGTGGCGGGGAAGCCCGGGTGGAACGCTGCCTTGGGGGTGCAGCTCGCGATGTCGATGGCCGCGAGGCTGGAGACCGGGGTCCCGTTGACGGCGCCGAAGTAGCCGCCCGCGTAGAGGGTCTTCTGATCCTTCGAGACGACCAGCGTGCGCACCGTCGCGGTGCCTTCGCCGATGGTGAAGGCCAGCTTGCAGGAGGTGGGGTTGCCCGTCGCGGCGTCGAGCGCAACGAAGTTCACGGCCTCCCGCTCGGCGCCCGCCACGCCCTCGGGCGGGCGGACGGCGGAGAAGGTGCCGCCGGCGAAGACGGTGCCATTGGCCTGGGCCATCGCCCAGACGATGCCGTCCGGCTGCCAGGTCGGCAGCTCGTCGGCGGTGAATGCCACTGGTGCCGTGATGGCGGACGCCTGCGGCATCAACACCAGGCCTATACCGGTACCCGCACCGGCCAGTGACAGTACGAGGGCGGCAGTCAGCCCTCTGGATCTACGCATGAGCCCCCCAGGGCAATCGCCCGGTTTGATGGCTGGAACTATCCGAACAGCCATATGTATCTGGCGCAGACTAGGGCTCACGCGGGGGCCTGGTCACCTCCCTTGACCCATTGCATACCAACTTGGAATCAAAGGTTCAGCATGGAGGGTGCACTAGGGACATACGGCACGTTTGCCCCGGTCACGCTGGCGCAGAACCGCCTGCATGACCGGAACACGGCAAATCGTAGGGGAAATATAAGGCCTCAGCGATCGATACGGACGGTCGCGCCCGCCAGTTGGTCCTCGACCTGGCGGATGTCGGCGTCGACCATGATCCGCGCCAATTCGGCCACCAGGACGGACGGCTTCCAGCCGAGCAGGTCATGGGCCTTGGAGGCGTCGCCGATGAGGGCGTCGACCTCGCTGGGGCGCTCGTACTTGGCGTCGTACCGCACGTGCTCGGTCCAGTCGAGACCGGCGTGCGAGAAGGACGACTCGACGAACTCGCGCACGGTCGCGGCCACTCCGGTGGCGACGACGTAGTCGGTGGGCTCGTCCTGCTGGAGCATCCGCCACATGGCGTCGACGTACTCGGGGGCGTAGCCCCAGTCGCGCACCGCGTCGAGGTTGCCGAGGTAGAGGTGGTCCTGCAGACCGGCCTTGATGCGGGCGACCGCGCGGGTGATCTTGCGGGTCACGAAGGTCTCGCCGCGTCGGGGGGACTCGTGGTTGAAGAGGATCCCGTTGACGGCGAACATGTCGTAGGCCTCGCGGTAGTTCACCGTGGTCCAGTACGCGAAGACCTTGGCGGCGCCGTACGGGCTGCGCGGGTGGAACGGGGTCTGCTCGTTCTGCGGCGGCGGGGTGGAGCCGAACATCTCGGAGGACGAGGCCTGGTAGATGCGGGTGTCGACACCGCTGGCCCGGATGGCCTCCAGCAGCCGCAGCGCGCCGAGGCCGGTCACGTCGCCCGTGTAGAGCGGGGCGTCGAAGGAGACGCGGACGTGGGACTGCGCGCCGAGGTTGTAGACCTCGTCGGGGCGTATGTCGCGGAGCAGGTTCACGAGCGCGACGCCGTCGGAGAGGTCGGCGTGGTGCAGGACGAAGGACCGGTTGGCCGTCTGCGGGTCCTGGTAGATGTGGTCGACCCGCTCCGTGTTGAAGCTGGAGGACCGCCGCACGAGACCGTGCACCGTGTAGCCCTTGGAGAGCAGGAGCTCGGCGAGGTACGAGCCGTCCTGTCCGGTGACTCCGGTGATCAGTGCGGTCTTGCCCATGGGGTCCCCTTGCTGGTGGTTGCTGTGTGTCGTGGTGAGGCGTTGCCTCGGGGTGGGTGTGGAGCGGGCCCTGCGGGGCGGCGCGCCGAGCGGTCGGGCCGCGGCCAGGCGGCTGGATGCGTACCGTACACGCCGGTCGGTGGGCACCCCCTGCGGGGCGCCCGCCGTCTGGTGGTCCTGACGTCGGCCGGCACGCTGCCGGTTCCTGAAGCCGACCGCACCGGCCGCGCCCGGAACGGCAGCCGGGCCGTACGCGGCCGGGAGCGAACCGCCGCCCGGGGCCGTGAGGTCCGCCGGGGCCGGGGCCGCTGCGGGGGCGCGGTCCCGGGCCGTGGACCACTGCCGCCCCCGCAGGAGCGGACTGGCATCATCGGCGGTATGACAAGTTCGCTGCCGCTCCTGCCCCCGAACGCCCGCGTCTTCGTCGCGGGCCACCGCGGCCTCGTGGGGTCCGCGGTCGCCCGCCGGCTCACCGCCGACGGCCATGAGGTGCTCACCCGGGGCCGTGCCGACCTCGACCTGCGCGACGCCGCGGCCACCGGGGCGTACCTGAAGGACGTCCGCCCCGACGCCGTCGTGCTGGCCGCCGCCAAGGTGGGCGGGATCATGGCCAACAGCACCTACCCGGTGCAGTTCCTGGAGGAGAACCTGCAGATCCAGCTCAGCGTGATCGCCGGCGCCCACGCCGCCGGCGTGGGCCGGCTGCTGTTCCTCGGTTCGTCCTGCATCTACCCGAAGCTGGCGCCGCAGCCGATCCATGAGGACGCCCTGCTGACCGGCCCGCTGGAGCCGACCAACGAGGCCTACGCCCTCGCGAAGATCGCCGGCATCGTCCAGGTCCAGTCGTACCGCAAGCAGTACGGGGCCTCGTACATCTCGGCCATGCCGACGAACCTCTACGGGCCGGGCGACAACTTCGACCTGGAGTCCTCGCACGTCCTGCCCGCCCTCGTCCGGCGCTTCCACGAGGCCGCCGCCGAGGGCCGCGAGGAGGTCACCCTGTGGGGCTCCGGCACCCCGCGGCGGGAGTTCCTGCACGTGGACGACCTGGCCGCGGCCTGCGCCGTGCTGCTGAACAGCTATGACGGCGACGAGCCGGTCAACATCGGCTGCGGCGAGGACCTGACGATCCGCGAGCTGGCCGAGACGGTCGCCGAAGTGACCGGCTTCCGGGGCCGGCTCGCCTGGGACACCTCCAAGCCCGACGGAACACCGCGCAAGCTGCTGGACGTCGGCCGCCTGACCGCGCTCGGCTGGAAGCCCGGCATCCCGCTGCGGGACGGCATCGCCTCCACGTACCGGTGGTGGCGCGAGCAGAGCTGATCGCACAGGCGGCCTCGGCCCCTCAGTAGGCTCCGCGACCGTCGACGACGGCGCGGAGCGTACGGCCCATCACGTCGACGTCACTGGTGAAGGACCAGTTGTCGACGTACTGCAGGTCCAGCTGGATCGTCTCGTCCCACGACAGGTCCGACCTGCCGCTGATCTGCCACAGCCCCGTCATCCCGGGCCGCACGGTGAGCCGCCGCAGCTCGACCTCGTCGTACTGGGCCACCTCGTCCGGGAGCGGCGGGCGCGGGCCGACCAGCGACATGTCGCCGATGAGCACGTTGACCAACTGCGGCAGCTCGTCCAGGGAGGTGCGGCGCAGGAGCCGGCCCACCCGGGTGACCCGGGGGTCGCGCCGCATCTTGAACATCAGGCCGTCGTTCTCGTTGGCCCCGGCCAACTCGGCCTTGCGGGCGTCTGCGTCCACCACCATCGTGCGGAACTTCCACATGACGAAGGGGACCCCGTCGCGGCCGATGCGCCGCTGGCGGTAGAAGGCGGGGCCTGGCGAGCCGAAGCGGATGGCGAGCACGAGCCCGAGGAAGAGCGGGGAGAGCAGCAGCAGTCCGGCCGCGGCGCCCACCCGGTCCAGGGCGGACTTCAGCAGCGTCTGCACACCGCGGCTGACCGGCGGCGCGACGCGGAGCACGGCGAGCCCGCCGGCGGACAGGGTCTCCAGCCGCTTGACGGAGACCTCCACCAGGCCGGGGAAGATGGCGAGCTCCAGTCCCGCGTCGTGCAGGGCCCAGGCGACGCGGCGCAGCCGCTCCCCCGTGATCCGCACGCCGGGGGCCACCAGCACCAGGTCGGCGTGGTGGCTGAGGACCGCGCCGAGCACGGCGGCGGAGTCGACGCCGGGGGCCTCGGGGGTGTCGGCGTCGAGCCGTGCCGCCACGGGGACCCCGCTGGCGAGCGGGCCGGTGCCGACGGGGACGACGCCGACGACCACATACGGGTGGTCGGTGCGGGCGGCGAGGTGCGCGATGACGTCTTCGGCCGCGTCGGGCTCCCCTATGACGAGGACGCGGCTCACGGCCTGGGCCTCGCGGCGGGCGGCCGAGAGGTGACGGTAGGTCAGCTTGTGGCAGGCGACCGTGATCAGCAGGGCGGGCAGCAGGGCGCCGAGGGCGGACAGCCGGGGCGTGTCCTCCTCCGTCACCACGCGCGCCACGGCCAGGACACCGATCAGAATCAGCCAGTCATGGAGGACCGGCAGCACTCCGCGGGACTCTCCGAGTGCCCGCGTGGCGTAACGGCGGCGCAGCGCCTGTATGCCGGTCCACGCCACGGCGGCGGCCAGCGCGCAGTAGACGGGTCGGACCTGCTGAGCGGCGTCGAAGACGAGTCCGACGGGGACGGCTGCGCCGAAGAAGTCGGCGGCCACCGCGGCCGGACGGTACCACCGGGCCTTGTCCCCGAGGCGTCGTACGGGCGCCAGTGACTCATGGGCCGCCCTGGCCACTCTTTGCGCAGGAAAATGAACATGCCTCATGGGCCCCCCTGGCACGTGGTCTATGACATTGGCAAGTGTCCATGGCTTCCCCTGGCAACGGACATCGCCGCACCGGCAAACAGTACGACAAACACCCGTACGGTAAATGCCGTTTCGGTCAACCCAGCCTCTTGTTGCGCAAGTGTTAGCAACCGGTAGCTGACGTTCCGAATCCTGTACGCCGCGCGACGCACACGAAGGTGAATGGTCCGGATATCGGATACGCATCTTCGGACAACGAACCGTTTCCGGCCAACCTTTTGACGCGGCCCTGACATTCAACGCGCCAAGTGGCAATCTTCGACCGTTCATCGCACCGCACCTGCTCTGCCCGGAGGCCCACCCAGCCATCCGGAACCCCCCTTGCAGAAGGAGTCTGCGTTGAGGTCCACCCCCCAGAGGCGTGCCACCGCGGCGGGCGCGCTCGTTGCCGCGGCAGCCCTGCTCGCCGTAGGTATACAGACCGGAACCGCCACCGCCGACGCCACCGCGTCACAGGCACCCAAGGCCGCCCAGTCCAATCCGGGCGCGGCCAACCGCGTACTCAGCGCATCGGAGCGTGCGACGCTCCTCGCCGAAGCCAACTCGACCACCGCGCAGGCCGCCAAGGCGCTCGGCCTCGGCAGTGGCGAGAAGCTCGTCGTCCGCGATGTCGTCCAGGATGCGGACGGCACCACGCACACCACGTACGAGCGGACCTACGACGGTCTGCCCGTGCTCGGTGGCGACCTCACCGTTCACGCCAAGAACGGCGTCACCAAGAGTGTGACGAAGGCGACCAACCACGAGATCAAGGTCGCGACCACCGAGGCCTCGGTCACCCCGGCTGCCGCCGAGAGCCAGGCTGTCGCCGCCGCCGGCGCCGAGGGCTCCAAGGAGGCCAAACCCTCCAAGAACGCCCGCAAGGTGATCTGGGCGGCCGAGGGCGCTCCGGTGCTCGCGTTCGAGACGGTCGTCGGCGGCCTCCAGCACGACGGCACGCCGAACGAGCTGCACGTGGTGACCGACGCCAGGACCGGCGCCAAGATCACCGAATGGCAGGCCGTCGAGACCGGCACCGGCAACACGATGTACAGCGGCCAGGTGACCCTCGGCACCACGCAGTCGGGCAGCACCTGGAACCTGACCGACGCGGCGCGAGGCAACCACAAGACGTACAACCTCAACCGCGGTACGTCCGGCACCGGCACGCTGTTCTCCGGCCCGGACGACACCTGGGGCAACGGCCTGCCCTCCAACCTGGAAACGGCCGGCGCGGACGCCCACTACGGCGCCGCGGTCACGTGGGACTACTACAAGAACGTGCACGGCCGCAACGGCCTGCGCAACGACGGCGTGGCCCCGTACACCCGCGTCCACTACGGCAACGCGTACGTCAACGCCTTCTGGCAGGACTCCTGCTTCTGCATGACCTACGGCGACGGCGAGGGCAACAACAAGCCCCTCACTTCCACCGACGTGGCCGCGCACGAGATGACCCACGGCCTGACCTCGGTCACCGGCAACATGACCTACAGCGGTGAGCCCGGCGGCCTGAACGAGGCGACCTCCGACATCTTCGCGGCGGCGGTCGAGTTCTACGCCAACAACCCGCAGGACGTCGGCGACTACCTGGTCGGCGAGAAGATCGACATCCGCGGCAACGGCACCCCGCTGCGCTACATGGACAAGCCGAGCAAGGACGGCTCGTCCAAGGACGCCTGGTACTCGGGCATCGGCTCGATCGACGTCCACTACTCCTCGGGCCCGGCCAACCACTGGTACTACCTGGCCTCCGAGGGCTCCGGCGCCAAGGTCGTCAACGGCGTGAGCTACGACTCGCCGACCTCCGACGGTCTGCCCGTCACAGCGATCGGCCGCGACGCCGCCTCGAAGATCTGGTTCCGCGCGCTGACCACCGGTCTGTTCAAGTCGAACACCAACTACGCGGCCGCCCGTACGGCGACCCTGCAGGCGGCGGCCGACCTGTACGGCGCAGGCTCGACCACCTACAACAACGCGGCGAACGCCTGGGCGGCCATCAACGTCGGCCCGCGCATCGTGAGCGGCGTCTCGGTCACCCCGATCGCCAACCAGAACACCCAGGTCAACACCGCCGTGAGCCTGCAGGTCCAGGCCACGAGCACCAACCCGGGTGCGCTGAGCTACGCGGCGACCGGCCTGCCGGCCGGCCTGTCGATCAACTCCTCGACCGGTCTGATCTCCGGTACGGCCACCACCGCGGGCACGTCCAACGTGACCGTCACCGTGACCGACTCGCAGGGCAAGACCGGCACGGCGTCCTTCACCTGGACCGTCGGCACCGGCCAGCAGAACGTCTTCGAGAACACGGCCGACTACCAGATCACGGACAACGCCACGGTCGAGTCCCCGATCAACGTCACCCGCACCGGCAACGCCCCGAGCACGCTGAAGGTGGACGTGAACATCGTCCACACCTACGTCGGTGACCTCGTGGTCGACCTGGTCGCCCCGGACGGCAGCGTCTACAACCTGCGCAACCGCAGCGGCGGCAGCGCGGACAACATCGTCCAGACCTTCACCGTGAACGCCTCCACCGAGGTCGCCAACGGCACCTGGAAGCTCCGCGTCCGCGACGCTGCCAGCCTGGACACCGGCTACATCAACAGCTGGAAGCTCACCTTCTGACCCCGTCGGGGTAGCGTGAGCCACAGCCGCACGGATAGATAGACACGGGGCCGCCCGGGAGAAGACCTCCCCGGGCGGCCCTGTCCCATTGCCCCTCCCCCGCGGGACGTTCCTGCGCACGGGCGGGGACCTTCGGCGCCGCGTGGAGCCGCCGCTGGTGGATCCGCAAGGACCTGTCGTCCCTGTCGGCGCTCTCGCCGGACGGGTCGTCCTGGACGGCGGCGGACGTCGTACGGTGGCTCGCGCCGGGGGCCCGGACGGCGCGGCGGGACTGACGGCGGCAGGTGCTGCCGGTCAGCCGACGGCCCGGAGGACCATCGCGACGAAGTCCTCCTCCGATGCGTCCGCCTCTTCCACTTCCTCCACCTCTTCCGCGTCGCCCTGGTCGCCGCGGCCCTGGCCCTGCCCGCCGTCGCCCCAGTCGCCGCGGCCCTCCTCCTGGTCCGCGCCGTCGCTCCCGTTGCCGCGGCCCTCCTCCTGGTCGCCGCCGTCGTTCCCGTCACCGCGGCCGGGGCCCTGACCGGCTTCGTCCGCCGGCTCGAAGAAGGCCGCCACGACCTCCACGTCCGACACCGACCCGTCCGGCCCCAGCGTCGCGACGGCTCTGCCGCCGCAGCCGGGGTTGTCGAACAGCAGGGCCCGCGAGCGCGTCCGGTTGGTGACCTCGACGGCGGGCTCGCGCGGCGGGACGTGCCCGTGAGCAGGTAGCAGGTGCCGTCGTCCGCGGGCCGGATCCGGCCCTGCCGCTCGCGGCCGGAGTCGTCGAAGTACCGGTACGACAGCGTGCCGAGGCGGTCACCGTGGTCGTCGGCGGGTGCTGGGCCGGCGGTCGGCAGGGCGAGCGCGAGGGCGCTGGCGAACACGGCGGCGGTGGTGCCAAGACGCATGGGGGAGAGTCCGTTCCTCGGGTTCCTCGGGTTCCGCGGATGCCGGATCCGGTGGCATCCGCGGGCAGCGTAGGAGCGGGGAAGGGCGCCGAAACGATTCGGCATACCGGGCGCGTACGCAGGTTCACCCAGGAGGTCCCCCGTCGTGCACACCTCTCCGAGGCGGCGGGCGGCGGACGGCGGACAGCGAGCGGCGAGCCCGCGGGCGGCGAGCGGCGAGCCCGCGGGCGGCGAGCGGCGAGCCCGCGGGCGGCGGATGGACCCGCCGCCCGCGCGCTCGGCCCCTGGCTAGCGCAGCAGTACCCCGCCGCCGTTGTCCGTGTCCGCGGGGGCCGCGACCAGCCCCAGTTCGGCCGGGGTCGCCAGCAGCGGATGCGTCGGCAGGATGCGGACGGTGTAGCCGAAGGCCCCGGTGCGGTCGAGGGCGAGCGGCCCCTCGTACACCCAGCGGCCCTCCATGTCGGGACCGGCGGCCGGCTTGAGCGGGAAGGTCCGCCCGTCCCGGATCACGTCCTGCGGGTCCACCCGGCCCGCGACCGCCTGCACCTCCACGTCCTCGGGCGCGAGCGATTCCAGGGACACCTGCACCCGCAGGGTGAGGGTGGACCCCAGCTGGGCGGTGCCGTTCACGGGAGCCGCGGCCAGCGCCTCCACGTGCTCGACGCCGACCCGCGGCCACGCCGCCCGGACCCGGCCCTTCCACCAGGCGAGGTCCCGCGCTGCGTCGGCGGTGAGGGCGCGGTGGGCGAGCGCGGCCGGCGCGTACAGCCGCTCCACGTACTCGCGCACCATCCGTCCTGCGAGCACCTTCGGCCCCAGTGACACGAGCGTGCGCCGGACCATCTCGATCCACCGCACCGGGAGCCCGGCGCGCCCGGCCCGGTCGTAGAAGCGGGGTGCGACCCGGCCCTCGATCAACTCGTAGAGGGCGCTCGCCTCCAGGTGGTCCCGGCGGTCCTCGTCCGCGCCGAGCCCGTCGGCGGTCGGGATGGCCCAGCCGAAGTCCGGCTCGAACCACTCGTCCCACCACCCGTCCAGCACGGACAGGTTGAGACAGCCGTTCAGCGCGGCCTTCATCCCGCTCGTACCGCACGCCTCCAGCGGGCGCAGCGGGTTGTTCAGCCAGACGTCACAGCCCGGGTAGAGCTTCTGCGCCATGGCCATGCCGTAGTCGGGCAGGAAGACGATCCGGTGGCGCACCCGCGGGTCGTCCGCGAAGCGCACCAGCTCCTGCACGAGCCGCTTCCCGCCGTCGTCGGCCGGGTGCGCCTTGCCCGCCACGACGATCTGCACGGGCCGCTCCGGGTCCAGCAGCAGCCTGCGCAGCCGGTCCGGGTCGCGCAGCATCAGTGTCAGCCGCTTGTACGAGGGGACGCGCCGGGCGAAGCCGATGGTCAGCACGTCGGGGTCGAGTACGGAGTCCACCCAGCCCAGTTCGGCGGCGGCGGCCCCGCGCTGGAGCCACGAGGCCCGCAGCCGGTCCCGTACCTCCTGCACCAGCTGCTCGCGGAGCACCCGGCGCAGGTCCCATACGTCTTGGTCGGGGATGTCGGCGACCGCGTCCCAGCGCCGGGAGCCGCCGACCGACAGGGCGTCCTCGGTGCGGCCGGCACCGATCTGGCGGGCGCCGAGCCGGACGACCTCGGGGGCGACCCAGGTCGGGGCGTGGACGCCGTTGGTCACGGAGGTGATGGGCACGTCGGCCGGGTCGAAGCCGGGCCACAGGCCGGCGAACATCTCCCGGCTGACCGCGCCGTGCAGGGTGGACACGCCGTTGGCCCGCTGGGCCAGCCGCAGCCCCATCACCGCCATGTTGAACACCCCGGGGTCGCCGCCGGGGAAGGACTCGGCGCCCAGTTCCAGGATCCGCTCGACCGGTACCCCGGCCAGCTCCCCGCCCTCGCCGAAGTGCCGGGCGACCAGACTCCGCTCGAAGCGGTCGATCCCGGCCGGGACGGGGGTGTGCGTGGTGAACACGGTCCCGGCGCGCACCGCCTCGACGGCGGCGTCGAAGCCGAGGCCCTGCTCCCGCTCCAGTTCCCTTATGCGCTCCAGCCCCAGGAAGCCGGCGTGGCCCTCGTTGGTGTGGAAGACCTCGGGCTCGGGGTGGCCGGTGATCCCGCAGTACGCGCGGACCGCGCGCACCCCGCCGATGCCGAGCAGCATCTCCTGGAGGAGCCGGTGGTCGCTGCCGCCGCCGTAGAGCCGGTCGGTCACCTCGCGGGCGGCGGCGTCGTTGTCCTCGACGTCGGAGTCCAGGAGCAGCAGGGGTACGCGCCCGACGCGCGCCTGCCAGACGTGGGCGTGCAGGGCGCGGCCGCCGGGCAGGGTCAGCGAGATGCGGGCGGGGGTGCCGTCGTCCTGGCGGAGCAGGCCGAGCGGGAGTTCGTTGGGGTCGAGGACGGGATAGTGCTCCTGCTGCCAGCCGTCGCGGGAGAGCGACTGGCGGAAGTAGCCGTGCCGGTAGAGGAGTCCCACGCCGATGAGCGGGACTCCGAGGTCGCTGGCGGCCTTCAGGTGGTCCCCGGCGAGGATGCCGAGGCCGCCGGAGTACTGGGGCAGGGCGGCGGTGATCCCGAATTCGGGGGAGAAGTAGGCGATGGCGGCAGGCAGTTCCCCGCCGTTCTCCCGGCTCTGGTACCACCTCCCGCCGTTCACGTAGTCATCGAGGTCGGCGGCGGCGACGGCGAGGCGCCGCAGGAAGCGGCGGTCTCCGGCCAGTTCCTCAAGCCTGGCGGCGGAGACCGTGCCGAGCAGCCGGACGGGATCTCCGCCGGCGGCCTGCCAGCCCTCGGGGTCGACGGATTGGAAGAGTTCGCGGGTCTCGGTATGCCACGACCAGCGCAGGTTGCGCGCGAGATCGGTGAGCGGCAGCAGAGACTCCGGGAGGACGGGGCGCACGGTGAATCGACGGATAGCCTTCACACGTTCCACCTTCGCAGGGGATTGCGGATCGGAGCGGCCGCACCACGCTGTGCACCCGCGCATCACCCCGGGAAGGCTAGCGACGCCCCCGCGTTCCGGCCATAACGCCTGTGGCGGGCGGCATGGTCCCGGGGGGCGTGCGGACCGGGGGAGCGGCGCATGACGCCATGGGGCCTCCCAGGCCCGCAGGGCCGGGGGGAAGCATCGCAAGACGGACGGGGGAGGCGACGCCGAGCGTCGTCGAGCGAGGACAACGCGGCGAGGCGCGGCGGCAGGCGCCGCGAACCCTGCACACGGCGGACCCGTTCGCGGTGGCCGGGGTGGCCGTCCCCGAGGACCTGGCGGCGCTGGACGCGCGCGCCGGACGGGGCGTTCCCCACCTCGTACGGCACGGGCCGGCGCCGGCGCCCGAGCAGCGAAGGCGCTGCGCCGGTTCGCGAAGTCCCTGCCTCCGCCAGGAGGGGGCGCGGCCCGCTCCCCCGGCGCCGGTGGACGAGGACCACCCTGCCGGCCCCGGCGGGGCGCTCATGCGCATGGCCCGGAACCGCACCCTCAGCCGGCCGGCGACGGCCAAGGCCTTCCTGCCGCTCACGGGCCGGTGCCGGGCCGCCTCCACCCAATGGCTGTCCCGTGGTCCCCCGGGGGGTCAGCGCGCGGCGTCGGATGCGGTGCACCGCAAGGCGGAGGAGCGTCCTGATACCGGCAGTACCCGGGCGTTCCGACAACGCGGCGAGGTGCCGTAGCTGTCGTCGTGCGGCCGCCGGGGATGACGGGACAGCCCTGACGGACAGGTGGGCCGCGGCAGCAAGCCGCTGACCCCGGAGCTCGTGGCCGACTTCTCGACCGTGCTCGGCGTCCCGGCCGGCACGCCGACGGCGCTGAAGGGCGTCGCGCCGCCCCCCCGCCGCCGCGGAGCCGGAGCCTTCCGTCCGCGGCGTGGCCGAGCTCGTCCGGGACGTCCGCCGGCTCACGGACGACCGGTTCGGACAGATCCTCGACCTCGCGGAGACCATGCCGGGGAGACCCTGCCGCACTGATGCGGGGGCGCAGGGACCATCTTCGGCCAGATCTCCCAAGCCCCCCTGCAACAGCGGTCACTCGCGCCCCGCGACGGAGTAAACGGTCGTTGCGCGTACCCCCGCGCGGGTGGTTCCCAGGGGGTTCCGGAGGCCTGTGTGACCGGTGATCCGTGCTCCTACGGCACCTGGTCCCGGCCGACTTGACGGAGCCTCGCCGGATGTCGAGTGGGGCCTTGGTACTGCCCGTGCCACTACGTACGAGTAGTTAACCAAGTGCGCGGATTGGGCGGGGGGAGAGTGGGAAGGGCTCCCCGGGTACACGTCGTACACGCACGGCGCACCCGCCCACAAACCCTCTCCCCGCCACCCGAGTGAACGCGGACAGGAGCGGCCATGCCCGCAGCCCAGCCGTCTCTTGAGCGGCTAGAAACAGAGCGAACAGAGCGTGCACTACCAGTCGTGATACCGGCTGGCCTGTTGTCACCGAGCCCCGCGAACTGCCCCCAGGTGATCCCATCATGATCGGTCGCATTCCCGTGCTGGACGTCCGCCCCGCCGTCGACTGCGGCGCCAGACCCGCCAAGGCGGTCGTGGACGAGGTCTTCGAGATCTCCGCCACCGTGTTCCGCGAAGGACACGACGCCCTTGCCGCCCACGTCGTCCTGCGTGATCCGAAGGGGCGACTGCGGCCCCCCGTGCCGCTGAGCGAACTCGCTCCCGGCACCGACCGGTGGGGCGCCCGGGTCTCCGCCGAGGTCGAGGGGAGGTGGACGTACACCGTCGAGGCGTGGAGCGACCCGGTCGGCACCTGGCGGGCCCATGCCGCGATCAAGATCCCCGCCGGCATCGACACCGGGCTGGTGCTGCTGGAGGGCGCGGAGCTCTACGAGCGGGCCGCGGCCCGGATCCCCAAGCGCGACGGCCGCGAGGCCGTCCTGGCCGCCGCCGACGCCATGCGGGACGAGGACCGGCCGGCCGCCGAGCGGTACGAGGCCGCACTCGCCCCCGCCGTGACCGCCGCGCTGGCCAGGCGCCCCTACCGGGAACTGGTCACCGCGTCCAAGCCGCTGCCCGTGCTCGTCGAGCGCAAGCGGGCCCTCTTCGGCTCCTGGTACGAGATGTTCCCGCGCTCCGAGGGAGCGGTGCTGGAGCCCGGCGAGGCTCCGGTCAGCGGCACCTTCCGGACCGCCGCCGAGCGGCTGCCCGCGATCGCCGCGATGGGCTTCGACGTGGTCTACCTGCCGCCCATCCACCCGATCGGCAGCACCTATCGGAAGGGGCCGAACAACACCCTTTCCGCCGGGAGTTGGGACCCCGGCGTGCCGTGGGCCATCGGCTCCACCGAGGGCGGCCACGAGGCGGTCCACCCCGAACTGGGCACCATCGAGGACTTCGACGCCTTCGTCGCGCGCGCCCGCGAACTGCGCATGGAGATCGCGCTGGACTTCGCCCTCCAGTGCTCCCCCGACCACCCGTGGGTGGAGAAGCACCCGGAGTGGTTCCGCCACCGGGCCGACGGGACGATCGCGTACGCCGAGAACCCGCCGAAGAAGTACCAGGACATCTACCCGGTCCACTTCGACACCGACATGGCCGGCATCGTCGAGGAGACCTGCCGGATCCTGCGGCACTGGATGGACCACGGGGTGCGCATCTTCCGCGTCGACAACCCGCACACCAAGCCGGTCGTCTTCTGGCAGAAGGTGATCGCGGACATCAACAAGTCCGATCCGGACGTGATCTTCCTGGCGGAGGCCTTCACCCGGCCCGCGATGGTGCGCGCGCTCGCCGCCGTCGGCTTCCAGCAGTCGTACACGTACTTCACCTGGCGCAACACCAAGGCCGAGCTGACCGAGTACCTGACCGAGCTGTCCGACACCGCGTCCGCCTCGGTGATGCGGCCGAACTTCTTCGTCAACACGCCCGACATCCTGCACGAGTACCTCCAGAAGGGCGGCCGTCCCGCCTTCGAGGTGCGCGCGGTCCTCGCCGCCACCATGTCGCCCACCTGGGGGATCTACTCCGGCTACGAGCTCTGCGAGAACACCCCGGTGCGCGAGGGCAGCGAGGAGTACCTGAACTCCGAGAAGTACGAGTTCCGGCCGCGCGACTGGGCCGCCGCCGAGCGCGAGGGCCGCACCATCGCCCCGCTGATCACCGCCCTGAACCGGCTGCGCCGGCGCAACCCCGCGCTCCAGCAGCTGCGCGACATCCACTTCCACCCGACCGACAACGAACAGGTGATCGCCTATTCGAAGCACGCGGGCCCCAATTCCGTACTGGTGGTCGTCAACCTCGATCCGCACCACACCCAGGAGGCGACGGTGTCGTTGAACATGCCGGTACTCGGCCTCGACTGGCACGGGTCCCTCGCGGTGCGCGACGAGCTCACCGGCGAGACCTATCACTGGGGCAGGGCGAACTACGTGCGCCTAGAGCCGGGCCGCACGCCCGCGCACGTACTGGCCGCTCTGCGACCGTCCCCGCCCACCGGAGGGTCACCCACCACATGATGATCAACGACCCCGTCCACGACACCTTCGAGGACACCCCCGCCAAGGACCGCGATCCCGACTGGTTCAAGCGGGCCGTCTTCTACGAGGTCCTCGTCCGCTCCTTCCACGACAGCAACGGCGACGGCGTGGGGGACCTCAAGGGCCTCACCGCCAAACTGGACTACCTCCAGTGGCTCGGCGTCGACTGCCTGTGGCTGCCGCCGTTCTTCGCATCGCCCCTGCGCGACGGGGGCTACGACGTCTCCGACTACACCTCGGTACTGCCCGAGTTCGGCGACCTCGCCGACTTCGTGGAGTTCGTGGACGCCGCGCACACCCGCGGCATGCGGGTGATCATCGACTTCGTCATGAACCACACGAGCGACCAGCACGAGTGGTTCCAGCAGTCGCGCAAGGACCCGGAGGGCCCCTACGGCGACTACTACATGTGGGCCGACAACGACAAGCAGTACCAGGACGCCCGGATCATCTTCGTCGACACCGAGACCTCGAACTGGACGTACGACCCGGTACGCAAGCAGTACTACTGGCACCGCTTCTTCTCCCACCAGCCGGACCTCAACTTCGAGAACCCGGCTGTCCAGGAGGAGATCATCTCCGCCCTCCGGTTCTGGCTGGACCTCGGCATCGACGGCTTCCGTCTCGACGCCGTGCCCTACCTGTACGCCGAGGAGGGCACCAACTGCGAGAACCTCCCGCGCACCCACCAGCTGCTGAAGAGAGTCCGGGCGGAGATCGACGCGCACTACCCGGACACCGTGCTGCTCGCCGAGGCCAACCAGTGGCCCGAGGACGTCGTCGACTACTTCGGGGACTTCGCCAGGGGCGGCGACGAGTGCCACATGGCGTTCCACTTCCCCGTCATGCCGCGCATCTTCATGGCGGTGCGAAGAGAGTCGCGCTACCCGGTCTCCGAGATCCTGGCCAAGACCCCGGCCATCCCGAAGAACTGCCAGTGGGGCATCTTCCTGCGCAACCACGACGAGCTCACCCTCGAAATGGTCACGGACGAAGAGCGCGACTACATGTACGCCGAGTACGCCAAGGACCCGCGGATGCGGGCCAACATCGGCATCCGGCGCCGCCTCGCCCCGCTCCTGGACAACGACCGCAACCAGATGGAGCTGTTCACGGCCCTGCTGCTGTCGCTGCCCGGCTCGCCGGTCCTCTACTACGGCGACGAGATCGGCATGGGCGACAACATCTGGCTGGGCGACCGCGACGGCGTCCGCACCCCCATGCAGTGGACCCCGGACCGCAACGCCGGTTTCTCCTCGTGCGATCCGGGCAGGCTGAACCTGCCGGTCATCATGGACCCGGTCTACGGGTACCAGGTCACCAGTGTCGAGGCGGCCATGGCGTCGCCCTCCTCGCTGCTGCACTGGACCCGCCGGCTGATCGAGGTCCGCAAGGCGAACCCCGCCTTCGGCCTCGGCTCGTACACCGAACTGCAGTCGTCCAACCCGGCGGTGCTCGCGTTCCTGCGCGAGTACGGGGACGACCTGGTGCTGTGCGTGCACAACTTCTCGCGCTTCGCGCAGCCCACCGAGCTGGACCTGCAGTCGTTCAACGGGCGGGTGCCGGTGGAGCTCACGGGTGATGTGCGGTTCCCGCCGATCGGCGAGTGGCCCTACCTGCTGACCCTGGCGGGACACGGCTTCTACTGGTTCCGGCTGCGTGCCGAACAGCGCGGTGACCGCCGCGCCGAATAGCCGGCACGGTCACAGGCGGACACGCCCCAAGCAAGGGGCGGGCGGCTCGAATGGGTCAATCGCCCGCCCCTGTACGGATCATCCTGACCCGACACTCGCACATGCCGGAGAAGCAACTGCCGCGCATCCGGGACACTCTGCGCATTCTGTGACGGCCCGGGGAAAGGACGCGACGCCATGTCGGAGGCTGCATCCGCCCGGAGCCGGCTCACTGCCGACCGGGCCGCCGGGATCGCCCCGCTGGAACCGATGCTGCGGGCCTGGCTGCCCGCGCAACGCTGGTTCGCGGGCAAGGGCCGGACCATCAGCAGACTCACGACCGTCTCGGCGGCCGACCTGCTGCCGCCCGGGTCCACCCCCGGACTTCTGCACGTGCTCCTCGACGTGGACGGGGACTGCTACCAGCTGCTGCTGGGCATCCGCCCGTCCCTGCCGCCCGCACTCGCGCCCACCCTCATCGGCCACGCCGAGGACGGGCCGTACGCCGGCCGGGTCGTCTACGAGGCGCTGGGCGACCCCCGGCTCGCGGCCATGCTGCTGGAGCGGCTGCGCTCCCCCGGCACGCTCGGCCCGCTGCGCTTCGACCGGGACCCGGCCACGCCGATCCCGGCAGGGCTCCAGCCCCGGCCGCTGTCCGGGGAGCAGACGAACTCCTCTCTGATCTACGGAGATTCGTTCATCCTGAAGGTCTTCCGCCGGGTCGGCCCCGGCGTCAACCCGGACCTGGAGCTGCCCAGGGCACTGGCCGCCGCCGGCTGCGCGCGGGTACCGGCGCCCGTCGCCTGGTACGAGGCCGAGCCACCAGGCGGTGAACCGCTGACCCTGGGTGTGCTCCAGCCGTACCTGCGGGGCTCCGACGACGGCTGGCAGCTCGCGCTGCGCCGGCTCGGCGCCGGCGAGGACTTCACCGCCGAGGCGCACGCGCTCGGCCGGGCCACCGCCGAGGTGCACAGCGCGCTCGCCACGGCCCTGCCCACCGTCGCGCTCGGCCCAGAGCAGACCGCCCGGCTGGCCGCCGGGATGACGGCCCGGCTGGCGGCCACCGCCCGGGAGGTGGCGGCGCTGCGGCCCTACGAGGCCGGGCTGCGGGGTGCCTTCGACGCCCTGGCCGCGTCCCGCGGGACGGGAGTGGCGGCTCAGCGGATCCACGGCGACCTCCATCTGGGCCAGACCCTGCGAACCCTCGACGGCAGCTGGTCGTTGATCGACTTCGAGGGCGAGCCGGCCCGGCCCCTGGCCGACCGGCGCCGTCCCGAACCGGCGGTGCGCGACATCGCCGGGATGCTGCGTTCCTTCGACTACGCCGCCCGCTCGCACCGGCCGTTCGCCCCCGCCTGGGCGGACGACTGCCGGGCCGCGTTCTGCGAGGGCTACGCCCGCACCACCGGCCGGGACCCGCGCGAGGATCCCGTACTGCTGCGGGCGTACGAGACCGACAAGGCGGTGTACGAGGCCCGTTACGAGTCCCGGCACCGTCCCGACTGGCTGCACGTCCCGATGGCCGCGATCCGGCGGCTCTCGGAGCCCGCGCGGCCCGCCCACCGCATGCCGCCGACCCCGCCCGCCCTCTCCCCCCATCCGCACCCGAAGCCCCCGAGGAGGCCGCTCGCGTGAGCGCCGCACGACAGCCGTCACCGACCGTCAGCGACGATGCCGCACCCGCCCCGGCGGCGGCCAAGAAGCCCCGCACTCCCCGGGCCCGCCGTGCCGCCCCTCCGCACGGGGTCCGGCCGGCGCCGGCGCTCGGCCCCGAGGAACGGGCCCGGCTGCTGGAGGGCCGTCACCACGACCCGCACGCCGTGCTGGGCGCCCACACCCAGCGCGGCGGGGTGGCCTTCCGGGTGCTGCGCCCCTATGCCAAGGCGGTCACGGTTATCGCCAAGGGGCTGCGGGCCGAGCTCCACGACGACGGCGACGGGCTGTTCTCCGGGCTGCTGCCGCTGACGGCGGTGCCGGACTACCGGCTGCTGGTGGCTTACGACGGCACCGAGATCGAGGTCCACGACCCCTACCGGTTCCTGCCCGCCCTCGGCGAGCTGGACCTGCACCTGATCGGCGAGGGCCGCCACGAGCAGCTGTGGACGGCGCTGGGCGCCCAGCCGATGGAGCACCAGGGCGTGGCGGGGACCCGGTTCACCGTGTGGGCGCCGAACGCGCAGGGGGTGCGGGTCACCGGGGACTTCTCGTACTGGGACTCCGTCGCCCAGCCGATGCGCTCGCTCGGCGCGAGCGGCGTCTGGGAGCTGTTCCTGCCCGGGGTGGGCGCCGGGACGCTCTACAAGTTCGACATCACGCGCCCGGACGGCAGCCACACGCTGCGCGCCGACCCGATGGCCCGGTCCGCGGAGGTCCCGCCGGCGACCGCCTCGGTGGTCACGGCGACGCAGTACGAGTGGCAGGACGCGGAGTGGATGGCGCGGCGCGGGTCCCGCCCTCTGCACCAGGCCCCCTTCTCGGTGTACGAGCTGCACCTGGCGTCCTGGCGGCCGGGGCTCTCCTACCGGCAGCTCGCCGAGCAGCTCCCCGCGTACGTCAAGGAGCTGGGCTTCACGCACGTGGAGATGATGCCGGTCGCCGAGCACCCCTTCGGCGGCTCGTGGGGCTACCAGGTCACCGGTTTCTACGCGCCGACCTCGCGGATGGGCACGCCGGACGACTTCCGCTTCCTCGTGGACTCGCTGCACCGGGCCGGGATCGGCGTGATCGTCGACTGGGTGCCGGCGCACTTCCCGCGGGACGAGTGGGCTCTCGCGGAGTTCGACGGGCGGCCGCTGTACGAGCACCAGGACCCGCGGCGGGCCGCGCACCCGGACTGGGGGACGCTGGAGTTCGACTACGGGCGCAAGGAGGTCCGCAACTTCCTCGTCGCCAACGCCGTGTACTGGTGCGAGGAGTTCCACGTGGACGGGCTGCGCGTGGACGCGGTGGCCTCGATGCTCTACCTGGACTACTCCCGGAACGAGGGCGAGTGGTCGCCCAACGAGCACGGCGGCCGGGAGAACCTGGATGCGGTGGCGTTCCTGCAGGAGATGAACGCCACCGTGTACCGGCGCTGCCCGGGAGTGGTGACCATCGCGGAGGAGTCCACCGCCTGGAACGGCGTGACCCGCCCGACCGACGGAGGCGGGCTGGGCTTCGGGCTGAAGTGGAACATGGGCTGGATGCACGACACCCTGCGCTACATGTCGAAGGAGTCGGTGCACCGCAAGTACCACCACCACGACATGACCTTCGGGATGATCTACGCCTTCAGCGAGAACTACGTGCTGCCGATCTCGCACGACGAGGTGGTGCACGGCAAGCGCTCGCTCGTGTCGAAGATCCCGGGGGGCGACTGGTGGCAGCAGCGGGCCGCGCACCGGGCGTACCTGGGCTTCATGTGGGCCCACCCCGGTAAGCAACTGCTGTTCATGGGACAGGAGTTCGCGCAGGGGTCGGAGTGGTCGGAGGGCCACGGGCCGGACTGGTGGCTGCTGGACTCCTCCTACGCGGCGGCCGGCGACCACCGGGGCGTGCGCGACCTCGTGCGCGACCTGAACCACACCTACGCGGCGACGCCTGCGCTCTGGGAGCGCGACACCGTGCCGGAAGGCTTCGCCTGGGTGGAGGCGGACGCGGCGGAGGACAACGTCTTCGCCTTCCTGCGGTACGCGCAGGACGGCTCGCAGCTGCTGGCGGTGTCCAACTTCTCGCCCGTGGTCCGGCACGGCTACCGGATCGGGGTGCCGGAGGAGGTGCCCCAGTGGCGTGAGGTCCTCAACACCGACATGGAGGCGTACGGCGGCAGCGGGGTGCACCACAGGCAGCCGCTGCGTCCCGAGCCGGTGCCGGCCCAGGGCCGCCCGGCGAGCCTGCGGATGACGCTGCCGCCGCTGGCGACGATCTGGCTCAGGCCGTAGCGAGCTGGTCCGCCAGTTCCTGCAGGAGGCGGCGCTTGGGCCGGGCGCCGACCATCTGGCGGACGGGTTCGCCGTCGCGGAAGACGAGCAGGGTCGGCATGGACAGCACCCCGTACCGGGCCACGGCCGCGGGGTTGCGGTCCGCGTCGATCTGCACGACCTTCAGGCGGTCGGCCTCCTCGGCGGCGATCGCGGACAGCACCGGGGCGAGCTGGCGGCAGGGGCCGCACCAGTCCGCCGTGAACTCGACGAGGACCGTCCTGCCGCGCTCGGCGAGCACCTCGGCCTCGAAGTCCGCGTCGGTCACCTCGGCCACTCCGTGGGCGTGCACCATGTCGTTTCCTCTCTCGTGTGGGTCAGGGCGTCATCTCGCAGCGCGGGGCGGCGGCCTCGCCGGCCGCCTCCTCGGCGCCGGCGAGCTGCCGCGCGACCTGGTCCCGTACGTCCGCGAGCCGGCCGATCAGGTCGTCCAGCTCGGCGAGCTTGCGCCGGTAGACGGCGAGCGATGCGGGGCAGGAGTCCCCGGCCGGGTGGCCGGCCCGCAGGCACGCGAGGAACGGCCGGGTCTCTTCCAGTTCGAAGCCGAAGTCCTGGAGGGTGCGGATCTCCCGCAGCAGCCGCAGGTCGTCCTCGTCGTAGGTCCGGTGGCCGTTGTCCGCACGCCGCGCGGGCAGCAGCCCGCGCGCCTCGTAGTACCTGAGCGTCCGGGTGCTGGTCCCGGCCCGTTCCGCCAGTTCGCCGATGCGCATGGCACGACCGTATGCGTTGACGCCGACGTCAAGGCAAGGGGTGCGGAGGGCGGGGCCCTCGCCACCCCCGTATGCGAGGGCCCCACAGGAACCACGTACGGGAGGGGGTTCCGGTTCACATTCCGTGGAGGCCGTGTGAGGGGACTTGCGTCGCGGGGAGTTGGCTGGAACCGTACCCAGTACTGGATCTTCGAGAGCACCGATTACCGGACAGTCGCCGGAAAACTCGCCAAAAGCCCCTTACTTCATAGGACGTTCCTACGAGGTATGGGCTTGTTTGTTTGGTCTGTAGGCGGCGCAGCCCGGCCACTTCTACGGTGTGCGGTGTGCACTCCAGCCCACCATTCAATGCCCCCGCCGCGCGGCGCCTGCGCGCGGCCCTGGGCATGGCTCCCGGACATGTCGCCTACGGCCTGCGTGCCCAGTACGGACTCGTCGTCGCGCCCGAGACGGTGATGGCCTGGGAGCGCGGGGAGATATCGCCGTCGTCCGCCGAGCTCACCGCGCTCGCGGGCGTGCTGTGGTGTGCGCCGGGCGAACTGCTCGCCGAGCCGGTCACCTTGCGGGAGCACCGGATGGCCCGGGGGCTGGGCGCGGACGAACTGGCCCGGCGGATCGGCCTGGAGACGAGCTCCTACCAGAAGATGGAGGACACCGGGCGCTGGAAGGGCAACGAGCGGCAGTCCGCCGCCCTCGCCACGGTGCTCGGGCTGACCCTGGCCCAGTTCGTGACGGCGACCGGCAAGCAGGAGGAGCTGGCCGAGCTGCTGCGCAGCGCGGTCACCACCCGCTGGCAGGCGTACGTGAAGCCGCTCGGCAAGCTGCTGCCGATCCCCAAGCACCACCTGGAGCGGGTGGTGGAGCAGCTGCACGGGGACTACCAGTCGCGGATGGTGGCGACGCTCAGCTGGGGCGGCGGCCAGGGCGAGGCCGCCAGCGGGGACGCGGGCCGCGAGTTCCTCACGGGCATCGTGGACCGCTTCTGGCAGCTCGCGGGCGGCGCGGCGTAGCCGGCGTCCGCCCGGAGCGTGCCCCTACGGCAGGGGCGCGTCGACCACTGTGGCGGCGATGCCCCCGGCCGCCAGATCGTGCCTGATCCGGTCGGCGGTCCTCCGGTCGCCCACGAGGACGGTGGGCGGGGCCGGGCACGAGGCGATCGCGGTCTTCAGGTGGCCCAGCGAAGCCTGGTACTCCTTCTCGTCGACCGCGACGGGTCCGCCGACCTTGACGTAGAAGACCTCGTACAGCCCGACCATGCCGCCCCCTGCTTGGTGAGGATCTGGGCGAGGAAGGTCGACCTGAGGTTGAGGTAGGCGTCGTTGCTGTAGAGGGCGATGACCGGCGACGTGGCCCCGTGCAGGTCGCGCTCGGTGAGGGCGGCGGCGGGCCGGGCGATGTCTGCGCTCCTGGCCTCGCCCCGGGCCCACTTGAGCATGGGGCTGTCGTACCAGCCCGAGGGGTGGCCCCAGCCGGAGGGCACGCCCCACTGGACGCCGCCGAACAGCGCCAGCGCCGCCGCCGTCGCGAGGCCGGAGCGCAGCAGCAGGTCCGCCCGGCGGCGCAGCGCGGTTCCCGCGGTGCTCGCGGCGGCGGGCAGCATCAGCCCAATCAGGCCGAGCGAGAGCAGGGCGATCACCAGCCCGGCGGCGGTCAGCTTCTCGAAGTAGTACGAGTAGTAGCCGATGGTGGCCTTCTGCCAGGCGCCGAAGACGCCGATCACCGCGGCCGCGCCGAGCACGACGGCCAGCACCGTCTGCCCGGTGCCCGTCCGGCGGTTCACCGGGAGGGTGGCGGCGACCAGCGCCAGCAGTCCGAGCCCGATGAACACCGGGCGGTCGGGTATGACCATCGGGCCGGCCAGGTTCGAGGTCTTGGCGACGTCCAGTTTCGTGAGGACGGAGAAGACGCTGGGCAGTCCCGCCACGGCGGCGGCGCCGGCGAGTGCCGCGAGGACCGGGGCCCAGCGTCCGGTGAACCGGCGCCGGTGGACGAGCAGCACCGCGGTCAGGGCGAGGCCGACGAGGGCGCCGTAGAGGCTGTAGACGTAGGTGACGGCGATCAGCCCGGCCGCCGCGACGAGGACGAACTCGGCCCTGCCCGTCGCGGGGCGTATCAGCAGGGCCAGGGCCAGGGCCAGGAACAGCAGGCCGATGGTCTCGGAGTCGAAGCCCCGCTCGATCAGCTCCGCCATCGACCCGGACACCACCACTGCGGCGACCGTGGCGCAGACCGCGGCCGCGCGCCAGCCGCGCAGGCGCGGGCCGCCGATCCAGCGGGCGGCCCAGACCAGCGCCCCGCAGAACAGCGCGTAGGCGGCCAGGACGTAGAGGAAGTACCGGTGCGTCATGGCGAGGGCGGAGCCCGCCTGGACCGAGGACGTCACCAGCGCGTCGACCCAGGCCAGCAGGAAGTGGGAGCCCTGCGGGTACACCGCCTCGGACGGGGTCATCATGTACGTCCGGGCGGCGTCCTGGTGCAGGAAGGCGTAGCCGCCGACCTGCCGGATGCCGGTGAAGTACGAGAAGTGCCCCATCCGGTCCTCGGACGTGACGAAGTAGGGCAGCCGGTCGGCGGCGGACTTGCCGGCCACCGGGTGGTGGACGTAGTGCCAGACCACGGCCACGGTGCCGGCGACCAGCGCGTCCGAGCCGCGCAGCCGCAGCGGGATGCGGGGTCGGCGGCGGGCCAGCCAGCCGGAGAGGGAGGCGGTCGTCAGCAGCAGGCCGGCGCCGGGCACGGGGGCCAGGCCCCACGGCCAGACGGAGAAGAGCAGGCCGAGGCCCATCACGGCGCCGCAGAGCAGGAAGGCCGCGACCACGAGGCGGTCGAGCAGCCCGCCGCCCACCCGGATCAGGGCGGCGGTCGTCAGGATCAGGACGGGGAGGAGCAGTACGTCGAGGGCGACCGCGTGGAGCAGCAGCGGCACCGCCCAGGACGCGGCGAGGGCCGCGGCGAGGACGGACGGACTCCGCCGTGGGGCGGGGCCGGTGACCGCGGGTTCAGGTCTGGTCAGGACCGGTTCGGGGGTCAGGACGGCAGAGCTGGTCGCCACGGGAGTGGGTCGCCTTTCCATCGAGTGCGTGCGAACGGAGGACGAGCCCCGGACATGCGGGCCCTCAACGTGCACACGACTCAGCTGACCCATCCCCCCGCCGGGAATGATATCCAGCGGGCCCGGAGCACTCGGCGGGGCCCGTGGCGGCGTGTCGGGGGCCGTCCGCGGCGGGCAGGAAGGACCGACGTCCCGTCCGGGCGGGCGGGCGGGACGGGACGGACGGGCGGGCGGGGCAGGCGGGGCCGCGCGGGTCAGAAGACCGACTCGGCCTCGTAGATGCGGTCCTCGGGGACCGTTTTCAGCTCGGTGACCGCGTGGGCGAGGGGGGCCATCACGATGTCGGTGCCCCGCAGGGCGGTCATGTTGCCGAATTCACCGCGGTGGACGGCCTCCACGGCGTGCCAGCCGAAGCGGGTCGCGAGGACGCGGTCGTAGGCGGTGGGGGTGCCGCCGCGCTGGACGTGGCCGAGGATGACCGGGCGGGCCTCCTTGCCCAAGCGGTGCTCCAGCTCGATGGCGAGGCGGTTGCCGATGCCGGCGAAGCGCTCGTGGCCGTAGGCGTCGATCGCGCCCTTCTCGTACGGCATGGAGCCCGCGGCCGGGTGCGCGCCCTCGGCGACGCAGACGACGGCGAACTTCTTGCCGCGGGCGAAGCGTTCTTCGACCATCTTGACCAGGGCGTCCACCTCGAAGGGGCGCTCCGGCAGGCAGATCCCGTGGGCGCCTCCGGCCATGCCGGACTCCAGGGCGATCCAGCCCGCGTGGCGGCCCATGACCTCGACGACCATCACGCGCTGGTGCGACTCGGCAGTGGTCTTGAGGCGGTCGATGGCCTCGGTGGCGACCATGACGGCGGTGTCGAAGCCGAAGGTGCGGTCGGTGGAGGAGATGTCGTTGTCGATGGTCTTCGGTACGCCGACGACCGGCATCCCGGCGTCCGACAGCATCCGGGAGGCGGTCAGGGTGCCTTCGCCGCCGATCGGGATGAGGGCGTCGATGCCGTAGCGGGTGGCCAGCTCCTGCGCGTTCTCGGCGGCCTCGTGGAGCCGGGCCCGCTCCATGCGGGCCGAGCCGAGGATCGTGCCGCCGCGGGCGAGGATGCCGCTGACGGCGTTGATGTCGAGGGCGCGGAAGTGGCCGTCGAGGAGGCCCTTGAAGCCGTCCTCGAAGCCGATGACCTCGTCGCCGTGCCCGACCACCGCGCGGTGTACGACCGACCGGATGACAGCGTTGAGGCCCGGACAGTCGCCGCCCGCGGTGAGAACTCCGATACGCATCGTGCTGTGTCTCCTGCTCCTGGTCGCACCCGGCCGTGTGGGAGGGTGCCTGCTCCGGCCCGTGCACATGTCGGGCGTATTGGTGCCGCCTGTCCGATTGTTCCACGGTCGCCGGGCGGGGCGCGCTCCGCACGACTCGCCCCGGAGGGCCTCCCGGCCCGCCGGACCGGGCCTTGGTTCCGTCGGGCGCCCTACCCATTGGCGGAGGTATTGTCAAGAGGTCAAGGCATCCCAACGGGGTCGATCGACTACACCAAGAGACGGAGAGCACGCGTGACGCGCAGCGTGTACGTGACCGGTATCGAGCGGGGGGACGGCCGACAGGTCGTCGAACTCGGGATCATGGAACTCCTGACCCGGCAGACGGGCCGGGTCGGCGTCTACCGACCGCTGCTCCACGACGCACCCGACCGCCTCTTCGACCTCCTCAGGGCCCGCTACCGGATCGACCAGGACGCCTCGACGGCCTACGGGATGGAGTACCGCGAGGCCTCGGCGATCCTGGCCGAGAAGGGCACCGACGAGCTGGTCTCCCAGCTGGTCGACCGCTACCACCGGCTGGCCCGCGACTACGAGGTCGTGCTCGTCCTCGGCACCGACTACGCCGACACCAACCTTCCCGACGAACTGGCGCTCAACGCACGCCTCGCCAACGAGCTGGGTGCGGTCGTCGTCCCCGTGGTGGGCGGCACCAAGCACCCCGCCGAGGCCGTGCGCGCCGAGGCCCGCAACGCCTACCGCGCGTACGAGAGCCTGGGCTGCCACGTCGTCGCGATGGTCGTGAACCGGGTGGCCGCGGAGGACCGCGACCTGATAGCCGAGCGGCTGGCCGCCCGCCTCCCCGTACCCTGCTACGTGCTGCCGGACGACAAGTCGCTGTCCGCCCCGACCGTCGCCCAGATCACCCGGGCCCTCGGCGGCGAGGTGCTCCTCGGCGACGAGGCGGGCCTGGCCCGCGACGCCCTGGACTTCGTCTTCGGCGGCGCCATGCTGCCGAACTTCCTGAACGCCCTGACCCCCGGCTGCCTGGTGGTGACCCCCGGCGACCGCTCCGACCTCGTCGTCGGCGCGCTGGCCGCGCACACCTCGGGCACCCCGCCGATCGCCGGCGTGCTGCTCACCCTGAACGAGCGCCCGAGCAAGGACGTCCTGACGCTGGCCTCGAAGCTGGCGCCGGGCACGCCCGTGGTGTCGGTGGCCGGCAACAGCTTCCCGACCGCCGCCGAACTGTTCTCGCTGCAGAGCCGGTTGAACTCGGCGACCCCGCGCAAGCTGGAGACGGCGCTCGGCCTCTTCGAGCGGCACGTGGACACCGGCGAGCTGCGCGGGCTGCTCTCGGTGACCCGTTCGGAGCGCGTCACCCCGATGATGTTCGAGCACGAGCTGCTGGAGCGGGCCCGGTCCGAGCGCCGCCGCGTCGTGCTGCCCGAGGGCGCCGAGGAGCGCGTGCTGCGCGCCGCGGACGTGGTGCTGCGCCGGGGCGTCTGCGACCTGACCCTGCTGGGCGACGAGCAGGCGATCCTGAAGAAGGCCGGCGACCTCGGCGTCGACATCTCGGCCGCGCAGCTCATCGACCCGGCGACCTCCGCGCTGCGGGAAGGGTTCGCCGAGTACTACGCGCAGGTCCGGGCCCACAAGGGCATGACCGTCGAGCTGGCCCACGACGTGGTCACCGACGTCAACTACTTCGGCACCCTGATGGTCCAGCGCGGCCTGGCCGACGGCATGGTCTCCGGCTCGGTGCACTCCACCGCCGCGACGATCCGCCCGGCCTTCGAGATCATCAAGACTAAGCCGGAGGCGTCCATCGTCTCCTCGGTCTTCTTCATGTGCCTGGCCGACCGGGTCCTCGTCTACGGCGACTGCGCGGTCAACCCGGACCCGAACGCCGAGCAACTCGCGGACATCGCCGTCCAGTCGGCCGCGACCGCCGCCGCCTTCGGCGTCGAGCCGCGGATCGCGATGCTCTCGTACTCGACCGGCACCTCCGGTTCGGGTGCGGACGTCGACAAGGTGCGCAAGGCCACCGAGATCGTCCGCGAGCAGCGCCCCGACCTGGCCGTCGAGGGCCCGATCCAGTACGACGCGGCCGTGGAGCCCTCGGTGGCCGCGACGAAGCTGCCGGGGTCGCAGGTGGCCGGCCGGGCGACGGTGCTGATCTTCCCCGACCTCAACACCGGCAACAACACCTACAAGGCCGTACAGCGGTCGGCGGGCGCGGTCGCGGTCGGCCCGGTGCTCCAGGGCCTGCGCAAGCCCGTCAACGACCTCTCGCGCGGCGCGCTCGTCCAGGACATCGTCACCACCGTGGCCATCACCGCCATCCAGGCGCAGGGCGCGCCGGGTCCGGCCGCCACCGCCTGACCCCCTCTCCTCTCCCTCCCCTCCCCTCCGCCCGTGACAAGGAAAGACCCGCACTGTGACCGCATCGCGCGTACTCGTCCTCAACTCCGGCTCCTCGTCCGTCAAGTACCAGCTCCTGGACATGGTGGACCGGTCGCGTCTGGCCGTCGGCCTGGTCGAGCGCATCGGCGAGGAGACCTCCCGGCTGGCGCACGAGCCGCTCACCGGCCCGGCGGCGGCCGGCGGCAAGCGCGAGCGGACCGGCCCGATCGCGGACCACGGGGCCGCGCTGAAGGCCGTGGCCGCCGAGCTCGCGGCCGACGGGACGGGCCTGGACTCCCCCGAGCTGGCCGCGGTGGGGCACCGGGTGGTGCACGGCGGGACGAGGTTCACCCGGCCGACGGTGATCGACGACGAGGTGCTCGCGGAGATCCGGAACCTGATCCCCCTGGCGCCGCTGCACAATCCGGCGAACGTCACGGGCATCGAGGTGGCGCGCTCGCTGCGCGCGGACATCCCCCAGATCGCCGTCTTCGACACCGCCTTCCACTCGACGATGCCGGAGTACGTGGCGCGGTACGCGATCGACGCCGCGACCGCGGAGGCGTACTCCATCCGGCGGTACGGCTTCCACGGCACCTCCCACGCCTACGTCTCCCGGGCGACGGCGGAGCTGCTCGGCAGGCCGGTGGAGGACGTGAACGTGATCGTGCTGCACCTGGGCAACGGCGCCTCCGCCTCGGCCGTGCGCGCAGGGGTCTGCGTGGAGACGTCCATGGGCATGACCCCGCTGGAGGGGCTGGTCATGGGCACCCGCTCGGGCGACCTCGACCCGGCGGTCGTCTTCCACCTGGCGCGGGTGGGCGGCCTCTCGGTGGATGAGATCGATTCGCTCCTGAACAAGAAGAGCGGTCTGCTGGGCATGTGCGGCGACAACGACATGCGCGAGGTGCTGCGGCGGGCCGGCGAGGGCGACGAGACGGCGCGCCTGGCCTTCGACGCGTACGTCCACCGGCTGAAGAAGTACATCGGCGCCTACTCGGCGGTGCTCGGGCGGGTGGATGCGGTGGCGTTCACGGCCGGGGTCGGCGAGAACGCCCACCAGGTCCGGGAGGCCGCGGTCGACGGCCTGGCCGAGCTGGGCCTGGAGCTGGATCTCGAAGCCAATGCGGCGCGTTCCCCGCAGCCGCGGCTGGTTTCGCCGGATTATGCCCGGGTGGCCGTGGCGGTGGTCCCGACAGATGAGGAACTGGAGATCGCCACCCAGGCGTACGCGCTGGTTACCGAGTAGTCACTTGGACTTTCCACCAGCCGGAATATTCCGCTACGAAACAAACCGATAGGATCCAGTCATGCGCCGTTCCAAAATCGTCTGCACGCTGGGCCCCGCCGTCGACTCGTATGAGCAGCTGAAAGCGCTCATCGAGGCAGGTATGAACGTGGCCCGATTCAACTTCAGCCACGGATCCCAGGCAGAACACCAGGAGCGGTACGACCGCGTCCGGCAGGTCTCCGAGGACACCGGGCGCGCCGTCGGCGTCCTTGCCGACCTCCAGGGCCCGAAGATCCGTCTGGAGACCTTCGCCGAGGGTCCCGTCGAGTTGGTGCGCGGTGACGAGTTCACCATCACCACCGAGGACGTCCCGGGCGACAAGTCCATCTGCGGCACCACCTACAAGGGCCTCCCGGGCGACGTCGCCAAGGGTGACCAGATCCTGATCAACGACGGCAACGTCGAGCTCCGGGTGACGGAGGTCGAGGGCCCGCGGGTCAGGACCATCGTCATCGAGGGCGGTGTCATCTCGGACCACAAGGGCATCAACCTGCCGGGTGCCGCCGTGAACGTCCCCGCCCTGTCGGAGAAGGACGTCGACGATCTCCGCTTCGCCCTGCGGATGGGCTGCGACATGGTCGCCCTGTCCTTCGTCCGCGACGCCAACGACGTCAAGGACGTCCACAAGGTGATGGACGAGGAGGGCCGCCGCGTCCCCGTCATCGCCAAGGTGGAGAAGCCCCAGGCCGTCGAGAACATGGAGGCCGTGGTCGCCGCCTTCGACGCGGTCATGGTGGCCCGCGGCGACCTGGCCGTCGAGTACCCGCTCGAGAAGGTCCCGATGGTCCAGAAGCGGCTCATCGAGATGTGCCGCCGCAACGCCAAGCCGGTGATCGTCGCGACCCAGATGATGGAGTCGATGATCACCAACTCCCGCCCGACGCGCGCGGAGGCGTCCGACGTCGCCAACGCGATCCTCGACGGCGCGGACGCGGTCATGCTCTCGGCCGAGTCCTCGGTCGGCGCCTACCCGATCGAGACCGTCAAGACGATGTCCAAGATCGTCGCGGCGGCCGAGGAGGAGCTCCTCTCCAAGGGCCTCCAGCCGCTGGTCCCGGGCAAGAAGCCGCGCACCCAGGGCGGCTCCGTCGCCCGCGCGGCGTGCGAGATCGCGGACTTCCTGGACGGCCAGGCGCTCATCGCCTTCACCCAGTCCGGGGACACCGCCCGCCGCCTGTCGCGCTACCGCGCCACGCAGCAGATCCTGGCCTTCACCACCGACGTCAACACCCGCAACCAGCTCACACTGAGCTGGGGCGTCGAGTCGTACATCGTCCCGCACGTGGACACCACCGACGCGATGGTCGACCTGGTGGACGGCGAGCTGCTCAAGCTGGGCCGCTACAACGACGGCGACACCATGATCATCACGGCCGGCTCGCCCCCCGGCGTCCCGGGCACCACCAACATGGTCCGGGTCCACCACCTGGGCGGCGTCGCCCGCGACTGACGTCGCCGCGCCGCACCCGACTCTGCCGCACAGAGACCGAGGGCGGCACCCCGCAGTGATGCGGGGTGCCGCCCTCGGTGCGTGCGGCGGTGCGGGGACTACTCCGGCGGTCCGATGTAGTTCTTCAGGCCCGGGACCGTGAGCGTCCCGCCGAACTGCGCCGCCTGGACGACCTGGACGTCCGTGAAGAAGGCGAACGGGACGTTCAGCGGCGGCGGGCTGTTCGGGGTGAACTCGATCGGGATCAGACCGAACAGCTTCCCCTTGAGGCTCTCGGTGTACATCGTCACCGTGCCGCCGCGGATCTTGGACGTGGAGCCCGGACGGGACTTCAGGTGGGCGACGTTCCCGTCCTTGCCGACCGTCTGGTAGAGGTCCTTGATGTCCAGCGAGTCCGCCGTGAACTTCAAGACCTTCTTGATCTTGCCGCTGGCGGTCTTCACCTCGACGATGCCGTGGTAGTCCAGGCCGTAGAGGGTCAGCAGGGAGCTGTCGAGGTACCAGGGCTGGTCCGGCAGGAGCGGGATGCCCTTCTCCAGCTCGGCGTTGGCGAGGGCCTCGGCGTCGTAGGTCGGGCAGGGGAAGGGTTCCTTCCCGTCCGGGTCCTTCTTCGCCTCGTCCTTGCCGGCCTTGTCCTCGTCGCCCTCGTCCTTGGGCGTCTCGTCCTTGGGCTTCCCGACGGTGTCCTTGACCGCGTCGGGCAGTTCCTCGACCTTGGCACCCGCCTGCTTGGCGGCCTCCCGGATCGCGTCCGCGGCCGGGTCGGGAGCCGGAGTCGGCTCGGCCGTCGTGGACGGCGCGGCCGTGGGTGCCGGGGTCGCCCCGGTGTCCTTGAGCGGCTGGCCGAGCCCGTCGACGAGGTCCTTGAGCTTGTCTCCCACGCCCAGCGGGTCCAGCGGGTTCGCGGACGTGGTCGGCGCCGGCGTGGTGGCCGCCGGGGCCGGGGCGTTCGCCGACGGGGACTTGGCCGCCTCCGGGGAGGCGCTCGGCTTCGGCTTCGCGGCCGTGGACGGTGCGGGCGACGCGCTGGGCGAGGCGCTCGGCGAGGCCGTCTTCGAGGGCGTGGGGGACGGGGACTTCGACTCGGTCTCCGCCGGCTCGTCGGACCGCGTCACACACGGTCCGGGCGCGAAGGGGATCTCCTTGTCGTCGGCCACGGCCAGTTTGGGCGCCATGCCCATCCCGACGAACACGGCCGTCGGCATCGCCGCCAGCGCCATGGTCTTGCCGACGGGTATCTGGATCTTGTTCAGCAGCGACTTTCTGGGCGCCGCGTGGCGCGGGCCCTTCCTCTCACGGGAATCTGCGCCCGGGGCCACTGCCCGCTGCGTCTCGTCACCCCGCACTGTTCCTCCCGCCATCGGCGTGGGCAGTCGTCTCGCTCGCGTGTGCCGTCTCCGTCTCGCGGGGGCCCGGGATACCCGGGAAACCCGCCATCGCCTCCGACTTGGACAGGGCGACGGCGGCCGGCGGCTGGTCCGCCGGCTCCTCGTCCACCGGCTGTCCGGGGGCCCACGACAGCGCCAGGGCGCCGCCGATGAGGGAGCAGATGAAGCCCATCCCGAATCCGCCGAGGTTGGAGACCGGCAGGGACACCAGCGCCAGCAGGATCGAGGCGACGCCGGCGAAGACGCGGATGGTCTGCTGGAACCAGAGGGCCAGGCCCAGCGTGATGAGCAGTACACCGATGATCAGTGCGCCCGCGCCGCCGGTGGTGGCCATGGCGAGACTGACGTTGCCCAACCGGAGGTCCGCATACGGGAAGTACGCGATCGGGAAGCCACCGAGGAGCGTGAACAGCCCGGCCCAGAAGGGACGGCGACCGCGCCAGGCGCGGAAGTGGTAGTACACCACGGTGAGCCAGGCGTCGTCTTCTGCGCGAACGTAAACCGGGGCCTGGGGGTTCATGGACAACAGCTCCCTGGAAACGGTGGTACGGAGAACTCTGTGGAGCCCGGACGGGCGGGCGGCAGCGGCCGCCGACGCCCGCCCGTCCGGTCATTCACCGGGACGGACTCAGTCCTTGCTGTCCTGGTAGCACGGCTTGTCGCCGCCGAGCAGACGCAGCTTCAGGTCGGGCAGCTTGAACGTGCCGGCCGTGGTCGCCCACGCCTTCTGGCGCACGTTGGTCAGGATCGCCTTGTCGGCGCGCTGCGAGAACGCGTACGGGCTGGCGACCGTGCCGGCCTGCGGCTTGGTCTTGTGGTTCGGGTCGCCGACCGCGACACCGATGTCCAGGTTCTTGAACTCGGCGTCGGTGTCGAGCTCCGCAACATCCAGGTAGATGTTGTCGGCGACGGCCGGCTTGCCCTTGTGGCCGGTGCGCAGCTGCAGCGTGATGTTGCCCATCGGCGTCGGGGTCACCAGCGACTGGCACATGTTGGTGATCTCGGCGTGGCTGAACCCGGAGATCGTCACCGGGTGGTGCTGCGCATTGCCCTTGAGGTCGTGCCCCTCGGCGATGCCGCCGTACTGGATGAGGTTGTCACCGTCGAGCTTGTCGGCCGAGACCTTGAAGTCCTGGCCGGAGACGCTGAAGGACGCCGCGAGGGCACCCTGCGCCAGACCCACACCGACCGCGGCCGTGGCCGCGATGCTCGGCACCATGACGAGCGCGAAGCGCTTCCATCTGGTCCCGCCACGAACCTGAGAACTCATTTCGTTCCTCCTTCTCGGACGTACATCTCCGGTCCGGGCCGTGCCCGTCCTGGGATGGGAGAAGTGCTACGTCCTCGGGAAGGAGCGCAGGCGGCCGGGCCGCGGCCGTGCCACGTCCGATACACCGGCGTTCACCCCCGAGCGACAACCACTTGGCCACGCGTTCGCGCAACCTGGAGGACAGGCTCCGCCGTGTGGCAGAGACCCCCCTGTCCCACGGCCGGTGCCACTGCCACCGGCCGGCCCGGTGGGGACCCTCCACCGCGGCTCCGAGTGAGCGGCTCTGCGGGAAGGACCGAGCGTCGCCGATCGTGGTCCATTCCCGGCCGGGACACAAGGGGGTTCGTTACTGGCGGGTAACGGCCAGATAACCTGAATGCTGCCTGTAACCGTCCGTCGGCAACACAGGGTGCCACGAGGGGCCCTGACAGAACGGCGAAATGGTGAACACACCGGACAGTTCACGGGGTTCGATTTACTGCGAGTAACAGCGGCCGCGATTGCCAAGTTTTGGCAAAGTGCGGCCGCTGTTTATCTGCGTGTCAACAATCGGCGGCGGCCCGACGACGTCCGGAACCCTTCGCGGGACCGGCACGGAGCGGCTGCGGAGCCGGTCCGGAGCCGGTCTAGAAGAGCACGCGCGCCAGCGCCGTCCGCGCCGCCGCCACCCTCGGATCGTCGGCGCCGATGACCTCGAACAGTTCCAGCAGCCGCAGCCGCACCGCATCCCGATCGTCACCGAACGTGACCTTCACGGCGTCCACCAGACGGCCGAAGGCGTCCTCCACGTGGCCGCCGACCAGGTCGAGGTCGGCCGCGGCGATCTGCGCCGCCGGATCGCGCGGGTTCTCGGCCGCGGCGGTGCGCACCTCCTGCGGGTTCATGTGCTGGACCCGGGCGAGCAGCTCGGCCTGGGCGAGGCCCAGCTTGGCCTCGGTGTTGCCCGGGTCGTCCGCGAGTACGTTCTTGTACGCCTGCACCGCGCCGCCCAGGTCACCGGCGTCCAGTGCGACGACGGCCGCTTCCAGCAACGCGTCGTACGGACCGGCCGGGACCTCGGTCTCGACGGGCCCGGCGGCCCCTTCGGCGCTCGGGTCCACCTCGATACCGATGATCCCGAAGCGCTCCTCGGCGACCTGGACCAGCTGGGCGAGGGTTTCGCGGATCTGCTGCTCGGGGGCGACGCCCTGGAACAGCGGCAGCACCTGACCGGCGACCACGGCGAAGACGGCCGGGATGCCCTGGATCTGGAACTGCTGCATCAGCATCTGGTTGGCGTCGACGTCCACCTTGGCCAGCACTAGGCGGCCGTTCGCCTCGGTGACCAGGCGCTCCAGGAGCGGGCTGAGCTGCTTGCACGGCTGGCACCACTCGGCCCAGAAGTCCAGGACGACCGGGACTTCCGCGGAGAGTTGGAGCACATCACGTTCGAAGCCGGCCTCGTCTACGTCGACGACGAGCGCGGACGGCGGAACGGCGCCGGCGGACGGGGCGGCCCCGCCGCCCTGGCTCGCCTGACGGGCCGCCTCGGCACGGGCCTGCTCGGCCTTGGCCTTGGCCTCGCCGGCCGCCTTCACCGCGGCGAGGTCGACGACGCCGCTCATGGACATGTTTCTGGGCTGCATGCGTACATCCTCCCCCGTGTGCGCGCGCCGACGAAAAAGATCGCCTGAATTGGCCGTGCCGTCGTACCGTCGTGCCGGTCGGCGCCGGGTCCCCACCTGGCGCCTGTAGCTCTTCGCGTGGTTGTCGCTCTTACGCTACGAGCCGTAGCGTAACTCCCCCGGAGGCCCGGCGCGCCCCTGCCGCGTGCGTGATCTGAACCACAGCGGCCCGTTCGGCTACCGACGGGTATGGTCTCGGCCATGCGCAACCCCAGCCCCGGCCGCACCGGTCGCCCCCGCAGCGCGGCCGCGGATGCCGCCATCCTCGCCGCCACCCGGGCCGCGCTGGTCGAGCTGGGCTGGTCGAAGCTGACGATGGGCGACGTCTCGGCCCGCGCGGGCGTCGCCAAGACCACCCTGTACCGGCGCTGGGCGGGCAAGAGCGAGCTGGTCGTGGACGCCGTCGCGGAACTCTTCGACTCCCTGGAACTTCCGGACCGGGGCTCCCTGGAAGCCGACATCGAGTACGTGGTCCTGCGCTTCGCGGAGCTGCTGCGGCGCCCGGAGGCCCGTACGGCCCTGATGGCGGTCGTCTCCGAGTCCACCCGGGACGAGGCCCTGCGTGACCGGATCCGGTCGGCGATCGTCGACCGGCAGAAACGTCTCGTCGTACTGGGTCGCGAACGGGCCCAGGCCCGCGGCGAACTCCCCTACGAGGAGGACGAGTTCCTGGCGAGCCGCACCACGGACCTGATCTTCGACGTGATCGCGGGCACCGTCGTGCACCGCGCCCTGGTGAGCTCGGAACCGGTGGACGAGCTCTGGGTGGCCGCCTTCACCGCGCTGCTGATGCACGGCCTCCGCGGGCCGTCCGCCGTCGTCTGAGCCGCCGCCCCGAAACCCGCGCGCCCCTGCCGCCGCGCCGTCAGAAGGTCCATTCCCCTGCGCGGCGCCGGGATTCCAGGACCTGTGCCGCCAGCGCGGCCGCCCGCGGGTTCTCCCCCGGCCAGGGCCGCCGGCGGCCGGGCCAGCTCGCCCAGCGCAGCGCGTCGGCCTCCTCCTCGGGCCGCAGGCCGGCCGCGACGAGCGCGCCGCGGGCCACTTGGGCTCCGGCCGTGCGGTACCCGATGTCCCGGGCGTCCGGCCAGTACACGCCGCCGCCGGTGATCAGGACCGCTGCCTCGACCCCGTCCAGTCCGAGCTCGATCCCGTCCCGCACCGCCGCGAGGAACTCGGCGGGCAGCCTCTCCTGCGGAGCCAGGTTCAGGATCTCCGTACCGGCGGGCCCCGGCGGCTCGAAGTCGGCCACGACGTAGGCGTAATGGCCGCCGCAGCCTCCCCTGTTCATCACCACGCGCGCGCTCACGCCCCGTACGGGCACAGGAAGGCCGGTCACGCCCCCACCGTAAGGGGGTTGGCGCGACCGGCCTCCACGGACCCGGAGGTCCCGGGTCAGAAGCCCGGGGGCTCGGTGTAGACGCCCCACTCGTCGCGCAGCGCGTTGCAGATCTCGCCCAGCGTGGCTTCGGCGCGCACCGCGTCCAGCATGGCGGGGATCATGTTCGACCCGTCACGGGCGGCGTCCAGCATGGCCTTCAGGGCCGCGGTGACCTCGGCGTCGTCGCGGCGCTCCTTGCGGTCGGCGAGCACGCGGACCTGCTCGCGCTCCACCTCGTGGCTGACCCGCAGGATCTCCAGGTCACCGGTGACCGACCCGTGGTGGACGTTGACGCCGACGACCCGCTTGTCGCCCTTCTCCAGCGAGCGCTGGTACTGGAAGGCCGACTCGGCGATCTCGCCGGTGAACCAGCCGTCCTCGATGCCGCGCAGGATGCCCGAGGTGATCGGCCCGATCGGGTGCCGGCCGTCCGGGTGGGCGCGCAGGCCGCGCTCCTTGATCTGCTCGAAGATCTTCTCGGCGTCGGCCTCGATGCGGTCGGTGAGCTGCTCCACGAACCAGGAGCCGCCCAGCGGGTCCGCCACGTTGGCGACGCCGGTCTCCTCCATCAGCACCTGCTGGGTGCGCAGGGCGATCTCGGCGGCCTGCTCGCTCGGCAGCGCGAGCGTCTCGTCGAGGGCGTTGGTGTGCAGCGAGTTGGTGCCGCCGAGGACGGCCGCGAGGGCCTCCACGGCGGTGCGTACGACGTTGTTGTAGGGCTGCTGCGCGGTGAGGGAGACGCCGGCGGTCTGCGTGTGGAACCGCAGCCACATCGACTTCTCGCTCTTGGCCCCGTAGACCTCCTTCATCCAGCGCGCCCAGATCCGGCGGGCCGCGCGGAACTTGGCGATCTCCTCGAAGAAGTCGAGGTGCGCGTCGAAGAAGAAGGACAGGCCGGAGGCGAAGTGGTCCACGTCCAGGCCGCGGGAGAGGCCCAGCTCCACGTAGCCGAAGCCGTCGGCGAGGGTGTAGGCGAGCTCCTGCGCGGCCGTGGCCCCGGCCTCGCGGATGTGGTAGCCGGAGACGGAGAGCGGCTTGTAGGCAGGGATGCCCCTCGCGCAGTACTCCATGAGGTCGCCGATGAGGCGAAGGTGCGGCTCGGGCTCGAAGAGCCACTCCTTCTGGGCGATGTACTCCTTGAAGATGTCCGTCTGAAGCGTGCCGTTCAGGACGGCGGGGTCCACGCCCTGGCGCTCGGCGGCGACGAGGTACATGCAGAAGGCGGGCACGGCGGGGCCCGAGATCGTCATCGACGTCGTGACGTCGCCGAGGGGGATGTCCTTGAAGAGGACCTCCATGTCGGCGGCCGAGTCGATGGCGACGCCGCAGTGGCCGACCTCGCCGAGCGAGCGGGGGTCGTCGGAGTCGCGCCCCATGAGGGTCGGCATGTCGAAGGCCACGGAGAGCCCGCCGCCGCCGGCGGCCAGGATCATCTTGTAGCGCTCGTTCGTCTGCTCGGCGTTGCCGAAGCCGGCGAACTGGCGGATGGTCCAGGTCCGGCCGCGGTAGCCGGTGGCGTGCAGACCGCGGGTGTACGGGTACTCCCCCGGCCAGCCGATCCGCTCGAAGCCCTCGTACGCGTCGCCGGGCCGGGGCCCGTAGACCGGCTCGACCTCGTCCCCGGAGAGCGTGGTGAAGTCTGCCTCGCGCTTGCGGGCCTTGTCATAACGGGCCTGCCAGCGACGGCGGCCCTCCTCGATGGCGTCAGCGTCCATACCCATGAATTTACTAGGACGTCCTAGTAAATGTCGATGGCAAACCCCCGGGGACTCGCCCCGGGGGTGGGTGACGCTCGCCTCGTATCAGGCCCGGGCGGTCGCGAGGGAGTCGCTGACCAGCGGCTCGACCTCGGCACGCACCTTGCGCTCGACGAAGAACGCGGCCAGCGGAATCGTGCCCGACACGAGCACCCAGAGCAGCTTCCCGAAGGTCCACTTGGCCTTGGACCCCAGGTCGAAGGCGAAGACCAGGTAGATCATGAAGAGCACACCGTGGGCCTGCGACACGAAGAAGGTCAGTTCGGCGCCGGTGCCGAAGCCGTACTTCGCCACCATGCAGGCGCAGAGGATCAGGAGCATGACCGCGGTCACGTAGGCCATGACGCGGTAGCGGGTCAGCACGCTTCGTTTCATGCGGACGAGCCTAACCGTCCGTTTTGCTCGATCTTGACGCGGCCCCGGGATCGCGGCACGGGCCCGATCGGCGACGCACGCGCCCAGGTCGTGTCGTCAAAGTCCCGCCCGGCCGGCCTTCGGGCGGCCGACGCTGCTGCGACGACACTCCCTAGGACTCCTCGAAGTCCGCGGCGGCCACCCGCAGCGGGCGGAGCAGGGCGAAGATCTCCCCGCACTCCTCGGCGTCGTACGCGCCCAGGCCGAAGTCGATGGCCATCAGGTCCTTCGTGGCGGCCTCGACGACCTCCCGGCCCTTCTCCGTGATGGAGGCGAGGGTGCCGCGGCCGTCGTTCGGGTTGGGCCGCTTGGCGACCAGCCCGGACTTCACCAGCCGGTCGACGGTGTTGGTCACCGAGGTCGGGTGGACCATCAGCCGCTCGCCGATCTTCGACATCGGCAGCTCGCCCGCCTTGGAGAAGGTGAGCAGCACCAGGGCCTCGTAGCGCGCGAAGGTCAGCCCGTACGGCTTGACGACCGCGTCGACCTCGCCGAGCAGGATCTGGTGGGCGCGCATGATCGAGGTGATCGCGGCCATCGACGGCACGGGCCCCCACCGCTGTCGCCAGAGCTCGTCTGCGCGGGCGATGGGGTCGAAGGGAAGGCTGAGCGGCTTGGGCACGCGTCCGACCCTACCGGGAGGTCACTTCCCGGCGCGGGGCGTCTCATCCCTCAGTCGCTCCTCCTGCCGGACGGCGGACCGCAGTTCGGCCAGGAGCGCCAGCACGACGGCGGTGCCGAGCACCCCGGAGCCGGTGACGACCACGTGCACCGGGAAGAACTCGGCCGCCAGCCCGGCCAGGGCCATGCCGACTCCCTGGAGGGTCATCAGGCCGGTGCTGAGCAGGGTCATCGCCCGGCCGCGCAGCTCGTCGGGGACGGCCTCCACGTACCACTGGTCCAGCCCCAGGGTGTGGGCGTGGGCCAGCCCGGCGAGCAGCAGCGCGAGCAGGGCGAGGGGCACGCCCGGCCGGCCGGCGTAGAGGAGCAACGGCAGCAGGCCGGCGGCGGCCAGCGGGGCGACGATCCGCGAACGCGTCCGGGCGCTGAGCGCGGAGCCCGCCCAGAGCTCGCCTGCGATGGTGCCGACGGGCATGGCGCACATCATCAGTCCGAGGACGGCGGTTCCGGCGCCGATGCCGTCGGCGTACGCGGCGAGCAGCGCCTCGGGGACGACGAGGAAGACGGGCGGTAGCCAGAACAGCAGGGTGAGCGCCCGCAGCCGGCGCCGGCCCAGGACGGCCCGCATTCCGGCGAGCGGTGAGGTGCGGACGGCCGCCCGTGCGGGGCGGCCGCGGGTGCCCAGCCACAGCAGGAGGGCCGAGCCGAGGAATCCGGCAGCGGTCAGCGCGAGGGCGCCGCGCGGGGCGAGCACGGTGAGCAGCAGCCCGCCGAGTCCGAAACCGATGAGCTGGGCGCTCTGGGCGACCAGGCGCAGCAGCGAGCGGCCCAGGACGTACGCCTCGCCCGCGCCGAGGATGTCGGGGAGGGAGGCGTTGCGCGTGCCCTGGAAGAGGGGTGCGACGAAGGCCATCGCGCAGCGCAGGACGAGGAGGGCGGCGACGGGGGTGGCGGGGAGCACCATGGCCGCGGCGCAAGCGGCGCAGACGAGGTCGCACGTGACGAGCACCCGCCGGGCGGGCAGGCGGTCGGCGATCCCGGCGAGCAGCGTGCCGCCGAGGACGTAGGGGAGGAAGCCGAGCGCGAAGGTGAGCGCGCTCATCAGGGGTGATCCGGTGAGGCGGTAGACGAGGACGGAGAGGGAGATCTCGGCGACGACCAGGCCGAGTACGGACATCAGGTGTGCGGCGAAGACGGCCGGGAATTCCGGGGTCCGCAACACGGTGCGGTAGCCGGCGGAGCCCGCTCGGGCCGTGGCCGGGGTGACGGTTGCCATGACGGCAGCGTCGGGGACCTAGGCTGGCCGGCGTAGAGATTCGGCCCGGAACGAATGTCGGGCGCAACGGTCGGCGGCGCGGGAGGGTGCGGCATGGGACTGCACCATCGTTTCGGGCACGAGGACCTGCTGAGGTGCCGGTTCGCGCTGTCGCCGGCGTGGGAGACGCAGGAGGCGATCCGGACCCTGAGCCGCCCGGACCGGCAGGGCTACCACCTGCCGTGGCTGCGGGGGATCCGGGCCGCCGCCGACGGGCTGGACCTGCGGCCGCTGTGGCTGCTGATGCCGCGCCGGGGGCACAGTACGGACTTCATCAGCCCGCCGCCGAGCGGGCCCGGCGTCTCCTTCGAGGAGGAGATCGCGGTGATCCGCGCGGCGGATCCGGCCGCGGCGTGCGAGGACATGCGCCGGTCGCTGGCCTGCACGCCGGGCGCTCTCGACAGTGACCTGGGGCGCTACCTGCTCGCTGATCCGGCGCGGGCGGTGCGCGAGCTGGCGGACCTGCTGGAGCGTGCCTGGGCCGTGCTGGTCGAGCCGCACTGGCCGCGGTTGAGGGCCCTGCTGGAGGCGGACGTCCTCTTCCACACGCGCCGCCTCGCCGCCGGCGGGCTGGAGGCCCTCTTCGACGGTCTGCACCCCGAACTCGCCTGGGACGCGGCCTCGCTCACCCTGACCATCGAGCGGCCCACCCACCACGACCGCGTCCTGGGCGGCCAAGGGCTGCTTCTCATGCCGAGCGCCTTCGTCTGGCCGCAGATCGCGGGCGGCTTCGACCCGCCGTGGCAGCCGACCGTCGTCTACCCGGCCCGTGGCGTGGGCGCCCTGTGGACGCCGGCGGGTGAGGACACGCCGACCGCGCTGGCCCGGCTGCTGGGCCGGGCCCGGGCGGACGTGCTGTGCGCGCTGGACGAACCGGCGTCCACCACGGCCCTGGCCCACCGCCTGGGCCTGGCTCCGTCCACCGTCTCGGCCCACCTGGGGGTCCTGCACGCGGCGGGTCTGCTCATCTCCGCCCGCCGGGGCCACCAGGTGCTCTACGAACGCACCCCGCTGGCCATCGCCCTCACCACGGGGGCCGCCGCGGGCTAGGTCGCGGCCGGTGTCGCACGGCCGAGCCGACGGTCCGTCATGTCACCATATTCCGGTCTTACGGTCTGCCGCCCGACCCTTCGTCCCGAGGAAACCGGATGCCACCCGTCGCTCCCAGGTCGTGTCCCGGGCCACGCCGTCCCCGGCCCGCCGCCGCCGTCCTCGGCCTGCTCCTGCTCCTCGCCGCGGCCCCCGCCTGCACCACGGCGCCGCAGCCCGGACCGCCCCCGCCCGCCGCCGGTCCCGCGGCCCCGGCCGCCGCCGACGGCGGGTCCGCCTTCTGGGTGGACCCCGGCAGCGACGCCGCCCGGCAGGTCGTGGCGTGGGAGGCGAGGGGCCGCTACGACGACGCCCAGGTGCTGCGCCGGATCGCGGACCGGCCGGTGGCCCTGTGGGGACGGCCGGGCGATCCCGGCCCCGGGATCCGCCGGGCCCGGGCGGGCGCGAAAGCCGCCGGGAGAGCCCTGGTGCTGGCCGCGCACAACATCCCGCACCGCGACTGCGGACGCCGGCCGGCCGGGGGCGCCGCCGACGCCCGGGCCTACCGCGGCTGGATCGGCGCCTTCGCCGACGCGATCGGCGACGCCAGAGCCCTCGTCGTGCTGGAACCGCACGCCGTCGCGAACGCCGTCGACGGCTGCGTGCGCGACGGGCAGCGCGCCGAGCGCTACCGGCTGCTTTCCGAGGCCGTCGACCGGCTCAAGCGGAACCGCAACACGAAGGTCTATCTGGACGCCGGTGATCCGGCGTGGATCCGCGATCCCGCGGACCTCGTCGGCCCCCTGCGCGAGGCGGGCCTCGACCGCGCCGACGGCTTCGCCCTCAACGTCTCCGGATTCCAGCCGGACGCGGCCGTCCGGGCTTACGGCGCCGAGCTCTCCCGGGCCACCAAGGGCCGGCACTTCGTCATCGACACCGGCCGCAACGGCGCCGGGCCGCTGCCGGGCGACCGCGCCCGGGCCTCCTGCAACCCGCCCGGCCGCGCCCTCGGCACACCGCCGACCGACCGGACCGGCGACCCGCTCGTCGACGCGTACCTGTGGGTGAAGCGGCCCGGCGAGTCCGACGGGACCTGCCGCGGCGGCCCGGCGGCCGGCACCTGGTGGCCCGAGCAGGCCCTCGGCCTGGCCCGCCGCGCCCGCGACTGAGCCGCCGCACACGGTTCAGCCGCGGGTGCCGCGGCGCAGTCCGTGGCGTACGGCGCGCTGGCTCAGGGGCCCCAGGCCCTCCAGTACCGCGGCCAGTCCGGCGAGCTGCTCCAGGGCGTCGAACGCGCTGCCGGCGCCCTGCGGGTCGACCGCCTCGTACAGCTCGATGCCGACGAAGGAGGCGGCGGTGGCCCGGGCGAGCCCCGCGGGGTCGGCGAACCCGTCCAGCGGGGTCGCTGCGAGCAGCCGGGTGAGCACGTCCTCCAGCTCCTCGATCCACAGGCCGAGTCCGGCGGCGGTGGCGGCCGCGAGGGCGGGCGAGCTCTGCCCGGCGGCCAGCAGCTGCCCGAGCATGGCGACGTGCCCGGCCTCCCGCTCCTCGGCGTGCATCGCGCGGGCGAACTCGACCAGTTCGGTGAGGCTGCCCAGCCCGGCGAGCCGGTCGCGGTAGCGGTCCACCCGCTGCTCGGCGCCGTACCGGCAGGCGGCGGCGAGCAGTTCGTCGACCGAGCCGAAGTGGTAGAAGATCAGGCCCTGGCCGACTCCGGCGGTGGCCGCGATGGTGCGGGCCGAGGCCTTGGCGATGCCCTGCTCGACGAGCGTGCGCAGGGCTCCTTCGAGGAGCTTGTCCTTGGTGGCCGCGCTCACGTCCGCGCCTCCTCACGGACCGGCCGCAGGTCTGATCGGACCCCGTGCGTGCGGACGTCCACGTACTGCGCGGTGAAGGAGCCCTCGTAGCCGAAGAGCGGTCCGAAGCGGCGGTTGACCACCCGTACCCGGATCCGGAAGCGGCCGGTGGCGTCGTCGAAGGACTCGCGCACCTCGGCGTCGCCGCCGATGAGGTCGGGGACGCGGACGTCGACGGGGCCCTCGCGGAAGCGGTGCTCACCGGAGCGGATGAGCAGCGAACCGTCCGCCTCGGCGCTCATGTGCAGGTCGCTGGCGAGGTGCTGGTGCGTGCCCAGGTAGTCGAGGACGCAGTCGCGTTCGGGGCTGTGGACCATCGTGGCGTCGAACCGGTGCGGCCCGCCGGGCAGCTGGAAGGTCCGTACGAAGGTGACGGTCTCGCGCCCGTAGGAGTCGAGGTACGGGAGGTTCTCGATGACGAAGGGGACGTCGCGGCCCTCGCGCGGCACCAGGATGTTGCGCATCCCGCCGAGCCGGAGGAAGGGCTTCACGAAGCTGCCGCCGTGCCATATCCGTTCCATGGTCCCCCGGCCGATGCAGCCCTCCCCGCTGTCCAGTCCGACCGAGAAGCGGCGCTGGATCTGCGGGTGCAGACGGTCGAAGCCGGCGCCCATGTGGGCCCGGAAGATGGAGGTCATGACGGCTCCAGGGTGCTGAGCAGAGGGGGTGCGGCGACGGGCGTGCGGCCGGGCGGCGTGCGCAGGCAGCGGCGCGCGGCCGGGGTTCCCGGCAGTGGCGGCAGCAGCAGCGCGGCGGCCAGGACGAGCAGGGCCACGGCGGCGGGGGCGTACAGCAGGGCGGCGGCGGACAGCAGGGCGCGCAGGGCGCTCTCGCCGACCGCCCGGGCGAGGGCGAGGCCGGGCGGGGTGCCGCGTTCGCACCACAGCCGCAGCCTGTCGAAGGACCAGGCGGTGGCCCAGCCCATGAGCGGCCGGAAGGCGAGCCGGTCGGCCAGGGCCCCGAAGCGGCCCCAGCGGGGCCGGTAGTCGTAGCCGGTGAGGAAGCGGATCCCGGCGCCGGCCGGAACGTAGCGCCAGTACCCGCTGCCCTCGGCGAGCAGCGAGAGCGGATGGTCCGAGGCGAACCGCAGGGCCGACACCCGGGTCCCGTCGGGCCGGCGGCGCTCCCCCGCGGAGACGCCGGTCCCGTCGACGGAGACGAAGGGCAGTACGCGGGTGGCGTACCGGAACCGCTGCGGCTCACCCTCGGACCGCGGGAGGTAGTGGATGGAGGTGAACCTCAGGTCCCACCGCTGGTGCTGGGCGGGATCCTGGCTGCGCTCCCACAGCTCGTCCATCCCGGCCCGGATCACCGTCTCGACGTACAGGCCCATGCCCGCCCCCCCCGGTTCCCGCTTTTGAGCGATCGCTCAACCCGGACCCTAGGCGCATTTGAGCGATCGCTCAAGAGTGAGCCCCGTCACACGGGTTGGGTTCCGGGCACGGCTCGGGCGCGGTCCGGGCGCGGACCGGGCACGCGAAAGCGCCCCCGGCCGGATGGGGCCGGGGGCGCCTGGGGCGTACGGGGGCGGGGGGGGTCAGCCCTGCCCGAGGTGGCGTTCCACCGTCTCGACCTTCGAGGTGATGCCGTCGGTGACGCCGGGTCGGATGTCGGCCTTGAGGACGAAGGAGACGCGGGGCGCCCGCTCCTCGACGGCGGCGACCGCGCGCCGGATCACGTCCATGACCTGGTCCCAGTCGCCTTCGATCGTCGTGAACATCGCGTCGGTGCGGTTGGGCAGGCCGGACTCGCGGACCACCCGGACCGCGTCGGCGACGTACTCCCCGACCTCTTCACCCACCCCGAGCGGGGTCACCGAGAACGCGGCGATCACGCCTGGGCCGCCTGACGGGCGCGGGCCGCCACCACGCTGTCGGCCTCTTCCCGCTTGAGCAGCTTGTCGCCGTAGAGGCCGCCGAAGGGCAGGACCGCGAGGACGAAGAACAACGCGACCTTCTTGACGGGCCACTTCGCCTTGTTCCACACGTCCAGCAGCAGGACCGCGTAGATGGTGAACAGGATCCCGTGCAGGATTCCCAGCGGCATCATCAGGTAGTCGATGTCCGAGACCCGGCTCAGCAGCGAGCCGAAGATCAGCAGGGCCGGGAACGACAGCGCCTCCGGTACGGAGACCAGGCGCAGGCGGTGCAGGGCGGAGGCGGTCTTGATGTCCACGTGGAACCTTCGGGGTGGAGGCCAGGGTCGCCTCCAGTGTCTCAGCCGCTTTGCGGGATCTTGACCCGGCCCCTCCCGCTCGGAGCGGGCCCGGATCGCACCGTTTTCACGCCCATACCGCCGAGGTGTGGCATATCTCGGCCACGGGCCCTGTTCGGGTCCGCCCGCTGCCGATAACGTCTCCCCGTGGCTCAGTTCCGACTCCAAGGCAGCAAGGTGCTGGCCGTCGACCTGACCGGGGACGCCGTGAAAGCGAAGAACGGCTCCATGGTCGCGTACGACGGGCAGATGGCCTTCAAGAAGATGACCGGCGGCGGCGAAGGCCTCCGCGGCATGGTGACCCGCCGGCTGACCGGCGAACAGATGACGGTGATGGAAGTGCAGGGGCACGGCACCTGCTTCTTCGCCGACCGCGCAAGTGAGATCAATCTGGTCGATCTGCGCGGCGAGAAGCTCTACGTCGAGTCCAGCAACCTGCTGTGCACCGACGCCGGTCTGCGGACCGGCACCACCTTCACCGGGCTGCGCGGAGCGTCGACGGGCAACGGCCTGTTCACCACGACGGTCGAGGGATCGGGCCAGGCGGCGATCGTCTCCGACGGTCCGGCCGTGGTACTGCGCGTGAGCGCCCAGTACCCGCTGTCCGTCGACCCGGGGGCGTACATCGCGCACACCGGCAACCTCCAACAGTCATTCCAGTCCGGTGTGACCTTCCGCACGCTGATCGGCGAGGGCTCCGGCGAGGCCTTCCAGATCCGCTTCGAGGGCGAGGGCCTGGTCTACGTGCAGCCCAGCGAGCGCAACACCATCGGGGGCGACGTCTGATGCCGTTCCGCGAGATCAACTCGAAGATGGTCGAGGCCCAGGTGGTCCCGGGCCAGAGGATGTTCAGCCAGCGCGGCGCCATGCTCGCGTACCGCGGCGACGTCTCCTTCACCCCCAGCCTGACGGGCGGTCAGGGCGGGGTCATGGGCATGATCGGGCGCCGCGTGGCGAACGAGCAGACCCCGCTGATGACGGTCGAGGGCAGCGGCACGGTGATGTTCGGCCACGGCGGCCACCACATCCAGGTGATCAACCTGACCGGCGAGACCCTCTACGTCGAGGCCGACCGGCTGCTCGCCTTCGACGGCACCCTCCAGCAGGGCACGATGTTCATGGGCTCGCAGGGCGGGGTCATGGGCATGGTCCGCGGCCAGGTGACCGGCCAGGGCCTGTTCACCACCACCCTCAAGGGCCACGGCTCGGTCGCCGTGATGGCCCACGGCGGGGTCATCGAACTCCCCATCACCCCGAACCGGCCGGTCCACGTGGACCCCCAGGCCTACGTGGCCCACCACGGGGACGTCAGGAACAAGCTCTCCACCGCCCTCGGCTGGCGGGACATGGTGGGGCGCGGCTCGGGCGAGGCGTTCCAGCTGGAACTGTCCGGCCAGGGCGCGGTGTACGTACAGGCCTCCGAGGAGAAGCTGTGAACTTTGGCCCCGTGATGGGCGGACCGGGCGGCCCGACGGTCTTCGACCCGTACACGCTGCCGTCCGACGACAACGTGAACGCGTACACCTTCTGCGTGGAGCTCAAGGGGAGCCAGTGGTTCCTGCAGAAGGGCAAGATGATCTCGTACTACGGGCGCATCGAGTTCAACGGCATCGGCAACGGGCGCTTCGACCGCCTGCTGCGCACCAGCTTCCACTCGCCGCTGCACGCCGGCGACTGGGTGGTCGCCGAGGGCCAGGGCAAGATGCTGCTGGCCGACCGCGCCTTCGACGTGAACTCGTACGACCTGGACAACGGCAACCTGACGATCCGCGCGGGCAACCTGCTGGCCTACCAGCCCTCGCTCGCCCTGAAGCAGTCGATCGTCCCGGGATTCCTGACGCTGATCGGGACCGGGAAGTTCGTGGCGGCCTCGAACGGGCCGGTGGTGTTCATGGAGCCGCCGCTGCGCGTGGACCCGCAGGCGCTCGTCGGCTGGGCGGACTGCCCCTCTCCCTGTCACCATTACGATCACGGCTACATGTCCGGCGTGATGGGCGGGCTGCGTTCGCTGGCCGGCATCGGCGGCGCCTCGGGCGAGGAGCACCAGTTCGAGTTCGTGGGAGCCGGCACTGTGCTCCTGCAGTCCTCGGAGATGCTGATGGCGGAGCAGTCGGTCGGCGCGGTGGGCGCCGGGGCGGCCACGGGCAACGCACAGGGCGTGCCTGGTGCCGGCCAGGGACCCCTGGGGCAGATGGGCGTGCCGCGGATGCCGGGACAGCTGGGTGATCTCCAGCGGCGCCTGGGACTGTGACGGCCGGCCGGGACTTTCGACCTTTGTTCGCAATTCAACTTTTTAGGTAGAGTTCATTCATGGAGACCATGGAGACCGAGACGGCCACGCGCTGGCTCACCGACGCGGAGCAGTGCGCCTGGCGCACCCACCTGGACGTCAGCAGGCTGCTCATGCACCAGCTGGAAAAGGATCTCCAGCCCTTCGGACTCACCAACAACGACTACGAGATCCTCGTGAACCTCTCGGAGTCGCAGGACCACCGGATGCGCATGAGCGATCTCGCGACCGCCACCCTGCAGTCCAAGAGCCGGCTGTCGCACCAGATCACGCGCATGGAGACGGCGGGCCTGGTCCGCCGGGTCAACTGCGAGTCCGACCGCCGCGGCCTGTACGCGGTGCTCACCGACGAGGGCATGGAGACCATGCGGAAGGTCGCCCCGCACCACGTGGCGTCCGTCCGCCAGCACTTCATCGACCTCCTGCCGCCGGAGGCCCTGGCGGCGCTGCGCGCCTCGCTGACGCCGGTGGCGGAGCACCTGCGCGGCACCCGCGGGAAGGTCTGAGGCTGACGCTCGGCGCGCCCCGCGGGGCGGCAGGCCGGACAATGGGCCGTATCCGCCCGCTGCCGGCCGCGCCGGGCAACCGTGAGCGCCATGGCCGGCCTGAGGAGGTCCCTCCATGAAGCGCACCCGGTACGTCTCTGCGGCCGCGTCCGTCGTCCTGATCGTCGGCGGTCCGGTGGCCGCCGCCGCCGCGGTGTCCTCCGACGCGGCGAGAACCGTCACCGCGGCCCCCGCCCTGCGCGTCGACGTGACGGCGCAGGGGGCTGCCGCGGCCGCCCTGAAGCACTACCCGGGTGTTGTCGAGTCCCTCGACAAGGACGGCTCCGTCTGGCACGTCGACGTGATCAGCAAGGACGGCAAGGGCCACGCCGAGCTGGACGTGTCCGCGAGCGGCGCCGTCACCGAGCAGAACCGGGACACCGACGAGAACGCCGCCGAGAACAAGGCCCTGGTCTCCGCCAAGGTCACCGCCGAGGAGGCGATGAAGGCGGCCCTGGCCGCCCACCCCGGGCAGGTCTGGTCCGTGCAGTGGGAGGACGGCGACGACGGAAAGGCCCCGTACTGGGAGGTCGAGGTCAAATCCTCCGACGGCAAGACCTGGAACGCCCACGTGGACCACGCCACGGGCAAGGTGACCCAGTCCGGCGCGGACTCCGATTCGGACGGCGACGACAACACCAACTGACATCACACCGGGCCGCCCGCCCGGTCGCCCCGGCGGCCGGGCCCGCTCACGGGCGACGGCCGCCGGGGTCCGGCTCAGGACTCCGTCAGGGTCGCCAGCAGGGCGTCGGCCGCCGCGTACGGGTCCATATCGCCCTCGGCGACCCTGGCGGCCAGCGCGCCCAGGTGCGCGTCCCCGTGGAGGTCCGCCATCCGTGCCCGCAGCGCCGTCACGGCGATCGTCTCGACCTCCCGAGCGGCCCGCGCCGCCCGCCGCTCGGCGAGCACCCCGCGCTCGTCCATCCACGCCCGGTGCTTCTCCAGCGCCTCGACGACCTCGTCGATGCCCTGGCCGCGGGCGGCGACGGTCTTCACGATCGGCGGCCGCCAGTCGTTGCGGCCGCGCGCCTCGCCCAGCCCAAGCATGTGGTTCAGCTCCCGGGCGGTCGCGTCCGCGCCGTCCCGGTCGGCCTTGTTGACCACGTACACGTCGCCGATCTCCAGGATGCCCGCCTTCGCGGCCTGGATGCCGTCGCCCATCCCGGGGGCCAGCAGCACCACCGAGGTGTCGGCCTGCGAGGCGATCTCCACCTCCGACTGCCCGACGCCGACCGTCTCGACCAGGACGACGTCGCAGCCGGCCGCGTCCAGCACCCGGATCGCCTGCGGGGCGGCCCACGCGAGGCCGCCCAGGTGGCCGCGGGTGGCCATGGAGCGGATGTAGACCCCCGGGTCCGAGGCGTGGTCCGACATCCGCACCCGGTCGCCGAGCAGCGCACCGCCCGAGAAGGGCGAGGAGGGGTCGACGGCGAGCACGCCGACCCGTTTGCCGGCCTTGCGGTAGGCGGACACCAGCGCCGAGGTCGAGGTCGACTTGCCCACGCCCGGCGAGCCCGTCAGACCCACCACGTACGCCCCGCCCGTCAGCGGGGCCAGCGCGGCCATCACCTCGCGCAGCTGCGGGGACGCCCCCTCGACCAGCGAGATCAGCCGGGCCACCGCTCTCGGCCGGCCCTCCCGCGCCTGGGCCACCAGCTGGGGGACGTCCACCGCCGTCATCTGTGCTGCGCTCCTCGGTTCTTCGTACGGGATGCGTGAGGGCCGCCAGGCCCGGGAGGGCGGGCCCGCGAGGGCCCGGAGATCGGGGCCGCCGCGGACCCGGTCCGGGTCCGCGGCGGCCTGCCGTGCCTACTTCGCGACGCGGACGATCAGCGCGTCACCCTGGCCGCCGCCACCGCACAGCGCGGCCGCGCCGACCCCGCCACCGCGGCGCTTCAGCTCCAGCGCCAGGTGCAGCACCACACGGGCGCCGGACATGCCGATCGGGTGGCCCAGGGCGATGGCGCCGCCGTTGACGTTCACCTTTTCCGGGGTCACGCCCAGATCCTTCATTGACTGCACCGCAACCGCGGCGAAGGCCTCGTTGATCTCGATGAGGTCCAGGTCGGAGACCTCCAGGCCCTCCTTCTTCAGGGCGTGCAGGATCGCGTTGGACGGCTGCGACTGGAGGGAGTTGTCCGGGCCGGCCACATTGCCGTGGGCGCCGATCTCGGCAATCCACTCCAGGCCGAGCTCCTGCGCCTTCGCCTTGCTCATCACGACCACGGCGGCCGCGCCGTCGCTGATCTGCGAGGAGGTGCCTGCGGTGATCGTGCCGTCCTTGGCGAAGGCGGGACGCAGCTTGCCGAGCGACTCCACCGTGGTCTCGGGGCGGATGCCCTCGTCGGTGGAGAAGACCACCGGGTCGCCCTTGCGCTGCGGGATCTCGACCGGGGTGATCTCGGCCTCGAAGACGCCGTTCTTCTGGGCGGCCGCGGCGCGCTGGTGGGAGGTCGCGGCGAACTCGTCCTGCGGAGCGCGCTCGATGCCGAGGCGGGTGTTGTGCTTCTCGGTGGACTCGCCCATCGCGATGTTCTCGAAGGCGTCCGTGAGGCCGTCGTAGGCCATCGCGTCCAGCATCTCGATCGCGCCGTACTTGTAGCCCTCGCGGGACTTGGGCAGCAGGTGCGGGGCGTTGGTCATCGACTCCTGGCCGCCCGCGACCACGATGTCGAACTCACCGGCGCGGATCAGCTGGTCGGCCAGCGCGATCGCGTCCAGGCCCGAGAGGCACACCTTGTTGATGGTCAGGGCGGGGACGTTCATCGGGATGCCGGCCTTGACCGCCGCCTGGCGGGCGGGGATCTGGCCCGCGCCGGCCTGGAGCACCTGGCCCATGATCACGTACTGGACCTGGTCGCCGGAGATCCCGGCCCGCTCCAGCGCGGACTTGATGGCGAAGCCGCCGAGGTCGGCGCCCGAGAAGGACTTCAGCGAGCCGAGCAGCCGCCCCATGGGCGTGCGAGCCCCGGCGACGATCACGGAAGTGGTGTTGTTCGATCCGGACATGAGGCACAGCCCCTTGGATGAGGAGTGAACGAGGGTTTACGTGAATGTACTGGGCGGTACCGCAGCGGTCACCGGGCTGCCGGTGTGATCGCGCGCACGTTGCGTGACGACCCCCTTCGGCGGTGCACTGTCCCCATGCTGACAAGAATCGACCACATCGGGATCGCCTGCTTCGACCTGGACAAGACTGTCGAGTTCTACCGTGCCACGTACGGCTTCGAGGTGTTCCACACCGAGGTCAACGAGGAGCAGGGCGTTCGCGAGGCCATGTTGAAGATCAACGAAACCTCCGACGGCGGGGCCTCCTACATCCAGCTCCTGGAGCCCACCCGCGAGGACTCCGCGGTGGGCAAGTGGCTCGCCAAGAACGGCGAGGGCGTGCACCACATCGCCTTCGGCACCGAGGACGTCCACGGCGACTCCGAGGCCATCCGCGGCAAGGGCGTCCGCGTCCTCTACGACCAGCCCCGCACCGGTTCCATGGGGTCCTCGATCACCTTCCTGCACCCCAAGGACTGCCACGGAGTCCTGACCGAACTGGTCACGTCAAACCCTGACCACTGATGCCCCGATTCCCCGGCCGGTAGAGTGGCCATGGCTCGGCCGGGGTTCGGTGCGGAGAGGGTCGGGGCCTGTGACCCCTGCCCCGGTATCTGACACCATTCCCCCGGGGGCGTCGTTCAGCGGGCGAGCGATGCTCATTGGGAGTGAGCTTGCGACCAGGGGACGGATGGGACCGCGCTGTGCGGGGCTACGAAAGCCAGGAGAGCCATCAGGCCGAGGCCGACCATCTCTCGCGCTTCGAGGCCGAGATGGAGCGGCTGAAGAAGGAACGCGGGAAGGCCGTCCAGCACGCTGAAGACCTGGGTTACCAGGTCGAGGTGCTGCGCGCCAAGCTCCACGAGGTACGCCGGGCCCTGGCGTCCCGTCCTGCCTACGACGGCGCGGACATGGGCTACCAGGCGGAGCAGCTGCTCCGCAATGCCCAGATCCAGGCCGACCAGATGCGCTCCGACGCCGAGCGCGAGCTGCGCGACGCCCGGGCGCAGACCCAGCGCATCCTCCAGGAGCACGCCGAGCACCAGGCGCGCCTGCAGGCCGAGCTGCACAGCGAGGCCGTCAACCGCCGCCAGCGGCTGGACCAGGAGCTCAACGAGCGCCGCCAGACCGTCGAGGCGCACGTCAACGAGAACGTGGCCTGGGCGGAGCAGCTGCGCGCCCGTACGGAGGCCCAGGCGCGCCGCCTCATGGAGGAGTCCCGCGCCGAGGCCGAGCAGTCGCTGAACGCGGCCCGCGCCGAGGCCGCCCGGGTCGCCGAGGAGACCCGGCGCCGGATGGCGGCCGACGCGGAGGCCGCCCGCGCGGAGGCCGAGTCCACGCTGCTGCGCGCCCGCAAGGAGGCCGAGCGACTGCTCACGGCCGCCTCCGCGCAGGCGCAGGAGGCCACCCAGCACGCCGAGCGGCTGCGCTCCACCACCTCCGCCGAGGCCGAGCAGACCCGGCAGCAGACCCTGGACCTCGGTCGGGTCGCCGAATCCCGCATGCAGGAGGCCGAGTCCGCGCTGCGCGAGGCCCGCGCCGAGGCCGAGAAGGTCCTCGCGGAGGCCAAGGAGAGCGCGTCGCGCCAGCTCGCGTCGGCGGAGTCCGTCAACGAGCAGCGCACCCGCACCGCCAAAGAGCAGGTCGCCCGGCTGGTCGGCGAGGCCACCAAGGAGGCCGAACTCCTCAAGGCCGAGGCCGAGCAGGCCCTGGCCGACGCCCGCGCGGACGCCGAGCGGGTACGCGCCGAGGCCGGCGACAGCGCCCGTACGGCCGCCGCCGAGGACATGGCGGCGCAGCTGGCGAAGGCCGCCCGCACGGCTGAGGACGTACTGAACAAGGCCTCGGAAGATGCCCGGGCCACCACCCGGGCCGCGTCCGAGGAGGCCGAGCGGATCCGCCGCGAGGCCGAGGCCGAGGCCGAGCGGCTGCGCCTCCAGGCCGCGGCGACCGCCGACGAGCTCAAGGGCGCCGCGAAGGACGACACCGAGGAGTACCGGGCCCGCACGGTCGAACTCCAGGAGGAGGCCCGCCGGCTGCGCGGCGAGGCCGAGCAGCTGCGCGCGGAGGCCGTCGCCGAGGGCGAGCGGATCCGCGGCGAGGCCCGCCGCGAGGCGGTCCAGCAGATCGAGGAGGCGGCCAAGACCGCCGAGGAACTGCTCGGCAAGGCCAAGGCGGACGCGGACGAGCTGCGCTCCGGGGCGACCGCCGAGAGCGAGCGGGTCCGCGCCGAGGCCGTCGAGCGGGCCGGAACCCTGCGCAAGCAGGCCGAGGAGACCCTGGAGCGGACCCGCGCCGAGGCCGAGCGGCTGCGCGGCGAGGCCGAGGAGCAGGCCGAGTCGGTCCGCGCCGAGGCGGACGCGGCGGCCCTCGCACGGCGCGAGGAGACCGAGCAGGCGCTGGCCGCGAAGCGGGCGGAGGCCGACGAGGAACTCGTACGGCTGCACACGGAGGCCGAGACCCGGCTGACCACGGCCGAGCAGACGCTGCGTGACGCCCGTACGGCGGCGGAGAACATCCGCCGCGAGACGAGCGAGGAGAACGACCGGCTGCGTGCCGAGGCGGCGGAACGCATCCGCACGCTGCAGACGCAGTCCGAGGCGGAGGCCGACCAGCTGCGCACGGAGGCGGCGCAGGACGCCGGCCGGGTGCGCGCCGAGGCCGAGCAGGTGGCCGTACGGCTGCGTGGCGAGGCCGAGGCCGAGGCCGAGCGCGTGCGCTCCGAGGCCCAGGAGACCGCGGACCGGCTGCGCTCCGAGGCCAAGGCGGCGGCCGAGCGGGTCGCCGAGGAGGCCGCCGAGGCCCTGGCCGCCGCCCAGGAGGAGGCCGCCCGGCGCCGCCGGGAGGCCGAGGAGACCCTGGCGTCGGCCCGGACCGACGCCGACCAGGAGCGGGCGCAGGCCCGCGAGCAGAGCGAGGAGCTGCTGGCCGCGGCCCGCCGCCGCTCGGAGGAGGCGCAGGCCGAGGCGGCCCGCCTGACCGAGGAGGCCGAACGCCGCGCGTCCGAGCTGGTGTCGGCGGCCGAGGCCACCGCCCAGCAGGTGCGCGACGCCGTGGCCGGCCTGCACGAGCAGGCCGAGGAGGAGATCTCCGGGCTGCGCAGCGCCGCCGAGCACGTGGCGGAACGTACGAGGACGGAGGCCGAGGAAGAGGCCGCCCGGGTCCGGGCCGACGCCTACGAGGAGCGGGAGCGGGCCACCGAGGACGCCAACCGCATCCGCACCGAGGCGCGCGCGGAGACGGACGCGGCGAAGGCCCTGGCGGAGCGGACCGTCGGCGAGGCGATCGCCGAGGCGGAACAACTGCGCACCGACACCGCCGAGTACGCGCAGCGGGTGCGGACCGAGGCCACGGACGCGCTGGCCGCGTCCGAGCGGGACGCCGCCCGTACCCGGGCCGACGCCCGCGACGACGCGAACCGCATCCGCGGCGAGGCGGCGGAGTCCCTGGAGGCCGCGCGCGCCGAGGGCGCCCGGATCACGGCCGAGGCCGCGGCGGAGGCCGAGCGGCTCACCGAGGAGACCCTCGCGGCGAACGCGGCCGCGGTCGCCCACGCCGAGCGGGAGGCCGAGCGGATCACCACCGAGGCGGCGGAGGCCGCAGAGGCCGCCCGCACCGAGGCGGCGGCCACGCTGGACGAGGCCCGGGCCGAGGGCAACCGGCTGCGTACCGAGGCCGCGGAGCAGGTCGACCGGCTCATCACCGAGGCCTCGGCGGAGGCGGACCGCCTCATCGAGGAGACCCGCACCGCGAACGCGGCCACCGTGGGCGAGGCGGCGGCGGAGGCCGAGCGCCTCACCACCCAGGCGGCGCGGCTGAAGTCCCAGGCGGCCGAGACCCTGGCGAGCGCCGAGCGGGACGCGGCGAAGATCATGGTCGACTCGCGTGCCGAGGGCGACCGGCTCATCGACGAGACCCGTGTGGCCAACGCGGCCACGGTCGGCGAGGCCGCGGCGGAGGCCGAGCGGCTGCGCGCCGAAGCGGCCCGGGTGCTGGACGACGCCCGCGCGGAGGGCGGCCGGATCATCGGCGAGGCCACCGCGGAGGCGGACCGCGTCACGGTCGCGGCCAACGAGACCCTGGCCGGGGCCGAGCGCGACGCCGAGCAGACGCTGGACGAGGCGCGCGCCGAGGCGAACCGGCTGCGCACCGAGGCGGCCGAGCAGGCGGACCGGCTCATCACGGAGGCGGCGTCCGAGGCCGACAAGCTCATCGAGCAGACCCGCAAGGACAACGAGCGCACGGTCGGCGAGGCGGCGTCCGAGGCCGAGCGGCTGCGCGCCGACGCCTCGGAGGCGCTGTCCTCGGCGCAGGAGCACGCGACCCGCACCCGGTCGGAGGCCGAGCGGATCAGGTCGGAGGCCGCCACCGCGGCGGAGCGCATCCGCGCGGAGGCCCGTACGGAGTCCGAGCGACTGCTGGACGAGGCCCGCGAGGAGGCGAACAAGCGCCGCAGCGAAGCCGCGGAGCAGGTCGACCGACTCATCACGGAGGCGGCGGCCGAGGCCGACAAGCTCACCGCCGACGCGCAGCAGCAGGCCCTCGCCGCCACCACGGCGGCCGAGGAGCAGGCCGACGCGATGGTCGACGCGGCCCGCAAGGAGGCGGCGCGGATCACCTCGGAGGCGACCGTCGAGGGCAACTCCCTGGTGGAGAAGGCCCGTACGGACGCCAACGAGCTGCTGGTCGGCGCGCGTACGGACGCCGCCGCCATAAGGGAACGGGCGGAGGAGCTGCGCGGCCGCGTCGAGGGCGAGGTCGAGGAGCTGCACGAGCGGGCCCGCCGGGAGTCGGCCGAGCAGATGAAGTCGGCCGGCGAGCGCGTGGACAAGCTGGTGCGCGCGGCGACCGAGCAGAGCGTCGAGGCCGAGGCGAAGGCGAAGGAGCTGCTGTCGGACGCGAGCAGCGAGGCGAGCAAGGTGCGCATCGCGGCGGTCCGCAAGGCGGAGGCGCTGCTCAAGGAGGCCGAGCAGAAGAAGGCCGAGGTGACCCGGCAGGCCGAGAAGGCGCTGGCGGAGGCCCAGGCGGAGGCCGAGCGCCTCGTCGAGGAGGGCCGTCGTGAGCTGGAGGTCCTGGTCCGCAGGCGGCAGGACATTCAGGGGGAGATCTCCCGTGTCCAGGACGTTCTTGAGGCGTTGGAATCATTCGAGGCGCCTTCGGGCGGCGGAAAGGCCGCGGTCGGCGGCCAGGGAGCGGGGGGCTCCAAGGCCGGAGTGACAGCGGGATCCACTCGTTCGGGTGGTAAGTCGTCGGAGGGCTAGCCAAGTGGCCGGGGATGTGTGCACCTGATGAAGGTTCAGGCGAACGGGTGACAAGCAATCCGCCGCCTTGCCACTCAAAAGGGGTCTCATTGTCCAGATCAAACGCGGATTGACTCGATGACACGCCGTCTGGGCGCCTAGGATTCCCCTTAACACCTCACGTAGCACCTCATCGGTCTCATTCGACAGGAACCCCATGAGCGACACTTCCTCCCCCTTCGGCTTCGAGCTCGTGCGGCGTGGTTATGACCGCGGTCAGGTGGACGACCGCATTACCAAGCTGGTCTCCGACCGCGACAGCGCCCTTGGACGAATCAACTCTCTGGAAAAGCGGATCGAGGAACTGCACCTCGAGACGCAGAACGCCCAGGCCCAGGTGAACGACGCCGAGCCGTCGTACGCGGGTCTCGGCGCCCGGGTCGAGAAGATCCTGCGGCTGGCCGAGGAGGAGGCGAAGGACCTGCGCGAGGAGGCCCGTCGCGCGGCCGAGCAGCACCGTGAGCTCGCCGAGTCGGCCGCCCAGCAGGTGCGCAACGACGCCGAGTCGTTCGCGGCCGACCGCAAGTCGAAGGCGGAGGACGAGGGCGTCCGCATCGTCGAGAAGGCCAAGGGCGACGCCTCCACCCTGCGCGCCGAGGCCCAGAAGGACGCGGCCTCCAAGCGCGAGGAGGCCGACGCGCTGTTCGAGGAGACCCGCGCCAAGGCCGCCCAGGCCGCCGCGGACTTCGAGACCAACCTGGCCAAGCGCCGCGAGCAGTCGGAGCGCGACCTGGCCTCCCGTCAGGCGAAGGCCGAGAAGCGCCTCGCGGAGATCGAGCACCGCGCCGAGCAGCTGCGCCTGGAGGCCGAGAAGCTGCGTACGGACGCCGAGCGCCGGGCCCGCCAGACCGTGGAGACCGCGCAGCGCCAGGCCGAGGACATCGTGGCCGACGCGAACGCCAAGGCGGACCGCATCCGCAGCGAGTCGGAGCGCGAGCTGGCGGCGCTCACCAACCGCCGCGACTCGATCAACGCGCAGCTGACCAACGTCCGCGAGATGCTGGCGACGCTCACCGGTGCGGCCGTCGCGGCGGCCAGCCCGATCGTGGACGACGAGCCGGTCACCCGCGGCGTCCCCGCGCAGCAGAGCCGCTAGACCACGGGCATTACTCGCTGGTAGCGACAAGAGTCTGATCGAGGGCCCTCCGTCACTCTTTTGAGGTGGCGTAGGGCCCTCGGGCGCTCTAGCGTGGCCGCATGATCGAGCTCGAGGGCCTCACGAAACGATTCGGCGCCAAGACCGCCGTGAACAACCTCAGCTTCCAGGTCAGACCGGGGATGGTGACCGGCTTCCTCGGCCCCAACGGGGCGGGCAAGTCGACGACCATGCGCATGATGCTGGACCTGGACAATCCGACCAGCGGTGCGGTCCGGATCTACGGGAAGCGCTACCGGGACCTCCAGGAACCGCTCAAGCACGTCGGTGCGCTGCTGGACGCCAAGGCCATGCACGGCGGCCGCAGCGCGTACAACAACCTCCTCTGCCTGGCCCGGTCGAACCGCATCCCGGAGCGCCGGGTCGGCGAGGTGCTGGACCTGGTCGGGCTGACGCCCGTGGCCAGGAAGAAGTCCAAAGGATTTTCGCTGGGCATGGGCCAACGGCTGGGAATCGCCGCCGCATTGCTGGGTGATCCGCAGATCCTCATGTTCGACGAACCCGTCAATGGTCTGGATCCCGAGGGAATTCTGTGGATCCGCAATCTGATGAAGGGCCTGGCGGCAGAGGGGCGCACGATCTTCGTGTCCTCGCATCTGATGAGCGAAATGGCCCTGACCGCAGACCATTTGATCGTCATCGGACAGGGAAGACTACTGGCCGATACCTCTATGGCTGATTTCATTCACCAGAACTCCCGCAGTTACGTCCGCATGCGCTCGCCGCAGCAGGAGCGGCTCAAGGACGTCCTGCACGAGGCCGGGATCAACGCCGTCAGCGTTCCCGCCACCGGCACGCTGGAGATCGACGGCGCCGGCGCGGAGCAGCTCGGCGAGCTGGCCGCCCAGCACCAGATCGTGCTGCACGAACTCAGCCCGCAGCGGGCTTCACTGGAGGAAGCGTTCATGCGCATGACGGCGGACTCCGTGGAGTACCACTCCCACGCACCGGGCGCGCCCCGCACGGCCGCCGACAACCCGGCCCGGCCTGCCGACGTCCCCGCCTGGGGCGCCGCCTTCGACTCCGCACGCAAGGGCGGGCAGTGACCATGGCCTTCACCGCCGTCCTCACCTCCGAGTGGACCAAGATCCGCACCGTCGCCTCCACCAGCTGGACGCTCGCGCTGGCCCTGATCGTCACCGCCGGCTTCGGCGCCCTGATCTCCAACGCCGTCGCGGCGGCCTTCGACGACATGAGCCAGATCGAACAGGCCACCTTCGACCCGACCCTGGTGAGCTTCACCGGGATGGAGTTCGGCCAGCTTGCGATGATCGTCTTCGGCGTCCTGGTGGTCAGCACCGAATACAGCACCGGCATGATCCGCACCTCGCTGGCCGCCGTGCCCGCCCGCGGGGGCTTCCTGTTGGGCAAGCTGAGCGTCGCCACGGCGCTGGCGCTGCTGGTCGGACTGCTGACCAGCTTCGTGTCGTTCTTCCTCAGCCAGGCGATCCTGGGCGACCACGGCACCGGTCTCGACGGGGAGAACGTCCTGCGCGCGGTGGTCGGTGCCGGCGTGTACATGGCACTCCTCGCCCTGTTCTCCATGGGCGTCGCCACCATGCTGCGCAGTTCGGTCGCCTCGATCAGCATCCTGATCCCGTTCTTCCTGATCGTCACGAACCTCCTGAACACCTTCGAGGCGACCCGCACATACGGCCAGTACCTGCCCACCTCGGCCGGGTCGAAGATCATGCAGGTCGTGCCGAACGCCACGGGCAGCACGGAGTCCCCGTACGGGCCGTGGGGCGGGCTCGGGATCATGCTCCTGTGGGTGGCCGCGTCGGTCCTCGGGGGCTACCTCGTCCTCAGGAAGAGGGACGCCTGACGCCCGGTCCCCTCCGGAAGGACTACGGGTCATGCCAGGGTCGGCATCGGGGACGCGTCAGGGATCCGGCCCGGGACGGAACCGTAGGATCCTCGCTATCCTCTTAACCCTTACACGGGCGAAAGTCGTCCCGGCCTGGTAAGGGGCAGCAAGATGATCGAGGCAGTCGGCCTGACCAAGCGCTACGGCGCCAAGACCGCCGTCGACCAGTTGTCCTTCCAGGTCAAGCCGGGTCACGTGACGGGTTTCCTGGGGCCCAACGGCTCCGGGAAGTCCACGACGATGCGCATGATCGTGGGCCTCGACCGGCCCACTTCCGGCCAGGTCACGATCAACGGCCTCCCCTTCCGGGAGCTGCCGAACGCCCAGCGGCACGTCGGGGCCCTGCTCGACGCCAAGGCCGTGCACGGCGGCCGCCGGGCCCGTACGCACCTGCTGTCCATCGCCCAGCTCTCCGGGATCCCGGAGAAGCGGGTGGACGAGGTGCTGGCCGTCGTCGGCCTCCAGGACGCCGCCCGGCAGCGGACGAAGGGCTTCTCGCTCGGCATGGGGCAGCGCCTGGGCATCGCCACAGCGCTGCTCGGCGACCCCCAGGTGCTCCTGTTCGACGAGCCGGTCAACGGGCTCGACCCGGAGGGCATCCTCTGGGTCCGCAACCTGATGCGCCGGCTCGCCTCCGAGGGCCGCACCGTCTTCGTCTCCTCGCACCTGATGGGCGAGATGGCGCTGACCGCCGACCACCTGATCGTCATCGGCCGCGGACGGCTCCTGGCCGACATGGGAACGCAGGAGTTCATCGCGCACAACTCGGCCGGATTCGCTCGGGTGCGTGCGGCCGACACCGATCCCGATGGCCGGGAGACGCTGGGCAGGGCCCTCACCAAGGCGGGCGGACGGGTCCTCCAGGAGCCCGACGGAGCACTGCGCGTGACCGGGCTGGAGCTGCCCGGCATCTCCGACCTCGCGCACGCGGCCGGCGTACGGCTGTGGGAGCTGTCCCCGCACCGGGCCTCGCTGGAGGAGGCGTACATGCGGATGACCCAGTCCGCCGTCGAGTACACCTCCACCGAGGACCCGCGGGCCGAGCTGTGGGAGCAGGACCCGCTGGCCCTCCCGGCCTGGGAGGACGGGCCGGCCGCCCCGGAGGTCCCGCAGGCGGGCTTCTTCGCCCCGCCGCCGCCCGGAGCGGGCGGGAAGCCCTTCCTGATGCCCAGCAATCCCGGCGAGCTCGCGAGCACCGCCAAGGACTCCGCAGAGGACACCCGATGACCCCGACGACCACGACGCCGGACCGGCCGCGGAGCTACAGCTCCCCGCTGCCCACGCCGCGGCCGCACCTGGGGCACGCCCTCGCCTCCGAGTGGACCAAGCTCATCTCGATCCGGTCCACCCTGTGGACGCTGGGCGCCCTCGTGCTGACCGTCGTCGGCATCGGGCTGCTCTTCGTCACGCAGAGCGTGGACCGGGACTACGAGTCCATCTCCTTCACCACGCCCGCCCTCTTCGGCCTGATGGTCGGGCAGGTCGCGGTGATGGTCCTCGGTGTGCTGACCATCGCCTCGGAGCACGCCACCGGACTGGTGCGCACCACGTTCACCGCCGCCCCGGACCGCTTCCGGGTGCTCACCGCGAAGTACCTCGTCTTCAGCATCACGGCCTTCGTCGCCACCACGCTGTCCGTCTTCGTGGTCGGGATCGCCGCCATGCTCGCCCACGCCGGGTCCGCGGCCGGCCCGCACGCGGGGGACGAGTGGCTGGGCGCAGCGGCCGGCTGCTTCTACGTCACCCTGCTCGGCGTGCTCGCGCTCGCGGTCGGCGCGCTGGTGCGGCACTCGGCGGGGGCGATCGCCGTCATGCTCGGCGTGGTCACGCTGCCGCCGGTGGTAGGGGCCATGCTCACGGTCTGGGAGGCCGTGGCCCCCATCGGGCGGGCGGTCCTCCAGCGCAACGTGCCGGTCGCGCTGAGCCAGTTGTTCGGCATGCAGGAGAGCGACATGGGCCCGGCCCCGAGCAACCTGTCCAACCTGCTGATCCTCGTGCTGATCACGGGCGCTGCCGTGGCCGCCTCGTACGTCGTCGTCGGCCGCCGGGACGTCTAGCCGATCGGGTGTCTCCGGGGTCAGTACCTCGGCGCGTTGCGGGACCGCTGCACCTTCGTGGTGCGGCGGTCCTTCGCGTTCCAGCAGGCCTTGTGCCAGTGCCGCCGGTCGTCCACGCCGCCGTACTCGGGCCAGGCCACCAGGTGGGGGGTACCGGAGGGGATCTCCTGGTCGCAGCCGGGGCAGCGGTAGCGCTTGCCCGCCGCGCTCGCGCCCGCGACGTGCCTGACCTTCCAGTCCTCGCCCTGGTACTCCTCGGTGCGCTCCAGCCCGAAGCGGTCCAGGCCGCTCCCCGGGCGCTCCTCCGGAGTCTCGCCGCCCCTGCGGCGGTTGTTGCGCGGTGACACGTATACCTCACGGATGGGCAGACGGCAGTGACTTTCCTCCAGACTACGCGCAGCGAGGCCGGGTAACCGCAGGGTGTCTACGGGCGGTCGGACCGTTGGCCGGGACTGGCCCGACAATCCCAATAACTTTCCTGTCAGCCCGTGCCTTTGGCACGTGTCAGACGTTGTTGCCATAGGAAGAACCGGTCCGCCTGGGGAGGCCGCGTCAGCCGCGAGGAGGCTAAAGGCGATGCGCGTAGGAGCGTTTGTACTGGCGGCCCAGTTCCCGGGCCAGGGACAGGGCGAGGCACTGCACCGGGCGGTGCGGACCGCGGAGGTGGCGGAGGAGGCCGGGCTCGACTCGGTCTGGCTGGCCGAGCACCACTTCGTCCCGTACGGGGTCTGCCCGTCGGCGGTGACCCTGGCGGGCCTGCTGCTGGGCCGGACCCGCCGGCTGCGGGTGGGCACGGCCGTGAGCGTGCTGCCGAGCACGCACCCGGTCGCCCTCGGGGAGCAGGCGGCTCTGCTGCACCTGGCCTCGGGCGGCCGTTTCACGCTCGGGGTGGGGCGCGGCGGGCCGTGGGTCGACCTGGAGGTGTTCGGGGGCGGCCTGGAGGCCTACGAGAAGGGCTTCCCGGAGTCCCTGGACCTGCTGCGGCGATGGCTCACGCAGGCACGGGTGGGCGCCGCCGGCGAGCGGTACGCCTTCCGCGAGGTGGCCGTCGTACCGCGGCCGTCGGAGGCGCTGGACGGGGACGGATCGGGCCCGGAGGTGATCGTGGCCTGTACCTCGCCGTCGTCGGTGCGGATGGCCGCGCGGCGGGGGCTGCCGATGCTGCTGGGCATGCACTGCGGGGACGAGAACAAGGCCGAGATGGTCACGCTGTGGCGCGCCACCGCGCTCGCCGCGGGCCACTCCCCCGAGCACGTGGCCGCGGCCGGACACGTGTCCGCCGGGGTGTGCCAGATCGCGGACAGCGCCGCGGACGCGCGCGAGACCCTGCTGAAGTCCATGCCGGGCTGGCTCAAGCTGGGCCTGGACGCGCACGTGACCGTGGACGGCCGCGTGCGCGCGATGCGGGATCCGGTCGCGTACACGGAACTGCTGTGCGACCTGCACCCGGTGGGCACTCCTCAGCTGGCGGCGGACCGCCTGGCGGCCACCGCCGCGCGCACGGGCATCACCCGCTTCGCCCTCCTGACGGAGGGCTCCGGGGATCTCGCCGCGACGGAGGAGAACGTACGACGACTCGGCGCCGAAGTCCTGCCCCGTCTCGGCTGAGATCTACCGGCTCCGGGCCTGCTCAGCAGTCGCGCAGTTCCGGCGACTGGTTGAGCAGCTGACCGCGGATCGAAGTGAACTTGGCCAGCCGGTCGTCCACCGAGGGATCCAGCGGGAAGACCGCCAGCCGGTGACAGTTCTGGAATGCCAGGCGCACTCCGAAGTGCCGCTGCAGCGCACCGCGTATCGCGTCACTCGCGAGTGCGCGCAGCAGCTGCCCACGCGCCTGCTCGTCGGGCGGCGGCGTCTGGTTGTCGGCGAACTGTCCGCCGTCGACCTTCAGCTGGGCCACCAGCGAGCTGATCATCTCCCATGCATAGGGCAGGGAGGTCCGGACGCAGTCGACGAAAGCGGCTTCGTCGACCTCGCCTCGCTCGGCCTGTTCGAGTAGGGCCGGTGAGACGTCGAGCGACATGGGTTCTCCTCTCGCGACCCCGGCTGACTGGTTGCCGGAGCCTTACGGGCAGGGAAGGAGATCGCGACGCAGAGTGCACGCTCGACGACCTCCCGCTCACCACGGTAGGCGCCCCATGGGTGACGCACCAGGAGAATGCGCATACAACGCGCCATCGGCGAACGGGGCTTTCAGGGGCGAATCGCGTGGAGGGCCGTAGGTCGAGTAGCGTTGCCGACCATGCGTCTCGTGATTGCCCGCTGCTCCGTCGACTATGCGGGCCGGCTCACCGCCCATCTGCCCTCGGCACCCCGTCTGATCCTCGTGAAGGCCGACGGCAGTGTCTCGATCCACGCGGACGACCGGGCGTACAAACCGCTCAACTGGATGTCGCCGCCGTGCACCCTCAAAGAGGGGAGCGGTGACGACGCCGGTGTGTGGACGGTCGTCAACAAGGCGGGCGAGAAGCTCATCATCACCATGGAAGAAGTGCTCCACGACTCCTCCCACGAGCTCGGCACCGACCCGGGGCTCATCAAGGACGGCGTCGAGGCGCACCTCCAGGAGCTGCTCGCCGACCGCATCGAGACGCTGGGCGAGGGCTACACCCTGATCCGGCGCGAATACATGACGGCGATCGGCCCGGTGGACATCCTGTGCCGGGACGCCTCGGGCGCGACGGTCGCCGTGGAGATCAAGCGCCGCGGCGAGATCGACGGCGTGGAGCAGCTGACCCGCTACCTGGAGCTGCTCAACCGCGATCCGCACCTGGCCCCGGTCCGGGGCGTCTTCGCCGCGCAGGAGATCAAGCCGCAGGCGAAGGTGCTGGCGACGGATCGCGGCATGGACTGCGTGGTGCTGGACTACAACGCCCTGCGCGGCATCGAGGACGACAAGCTGCGCCTGTTCTGATCCCGTTCGGCGAACGAACGACGGCTCCGTCCGCGAGGACGGAGCCGTCGGCGTTTCAGGGGGCCGTGGTCGGCGAGGTGGCGGTGGCCGTTCCCGGTCCGGTGGGCGCGGTGGCCGTCGGCGTGGCCTCGCCGGTCGCCGAGGGGGACGGGGTCGGGTCCGTCGTGGTCGGTGCGGTCGAAGGGGTGCCCGGCTGCTGGGAGTTGCTCGGGGTCGAGGACGGGCGGCGGGACGGGGTCCGTCCCGGTGTACGGCCGGGCGAGGGCGCGGCGGCGCTCGCCCCCGGGGTGGTGCCCCCGTCCGACGGGGCCGTCACGGGCGGTTCCTCAGCAGGATCGTTCCCGCTGTTCTGCTGCACCGTGGTGGGCGCCGCGGACGTCGGGGTCGAGGACACGGCCGGCCCGTCCGCGGGCGGCTCGGTGTCCGGAGAGCTCATCGCCAGGCTCACCACGGTGCCCAGCGTGACCACCGTCAGCGCTCCGGCGGCTGCCAGCAGCACCCGCCGCCGACGGCCCGGGTCCCGGGAAGGCCTGGCAGGTACGAGTGCGGGGGCGGCGGGCGCGGCGGCGGGCGGCGCCGGCTGCGGCGACAGCGGGAAGGCGTTCTCGAAGACCTCGGAGAGCGTCGTGGGCGGCTCCGAGCGCTGGGTCACGGGCACCACCGGGGTCATCCGGGTGACCGCGTCGGAGGACACCGGGACCGCGGGCACCTCGGGGGCCGCCGGGGTCACGGCGGCCTTGGAGACGGCCGGAGCCACCCGCGGGGCCGCGGCCGGAGCGGACCGCACGGCGGGAGCCGGCTTCGCCGCCGGGACGGCCTTGGCGGTCGCGTCCGTCCGCGCGGCCGGCATCACGCGGGTGGCGGGAGTGACGTGAGTGCCGGCAGTGGCGGGGGCGGCGGGAGTCGCCACCGTCGCGGCCTCCGAGGCGGCCGCGGGGGCTTCCAGGCGCAGCGGCGGCGAGGCCGCCGCCCCCGCGACCTCGCGGTCCACGACCAGCGCCAGCGCCCGCCGGCCCGCCACGGTGCCCCGCTTGTCGGCCAGCGCGCCCCGCAGTCCGATCGATGTCTCCAGCTCGGCGCGGGCCCGGTCGACACGCCCCTCGCACAGGGCGAGCACGCCCAGCTCGTGGTGGAAGTACGCCTGCTCGGCGACCTCGCCCGCCTTGCGCGCGGCCTCGGCTCCCGAGCGCAGCACGCGCTCCCAGGCCTCCCAGTGCAGCGAGGCCGCGAAGGCGGGGGCGGCCGTGCGCGCCAGCACGGCCGCGGCCACCACGTCCGCGCCGGCCAGCGCCGCGAGGACCGCGTCCGCTTCCCTCCCCACCCGCTCCGGGACCACCGAGGCGTGCCCGGTCCACCAGGCGTAGTGCCGGGCGGCCGTACGGGCCTCCTCCGACGCGGTGTCCCCGTAGCCGACGTCCTCCAGCTGGCGGGCGACACCGGCGGCCAGCCGGTAGCGCGTCCCGACGGGCGTCAGCAGCCCGCAGTCCAGCAGCTCCGCCACCGCCGTGTCCGCGTGGGTGTCCCCCACGAGCGCCGGCAGGTGGGCGTGGTGCGGCAGCTCGCCGCCGAGCGCGCACGCGATCCGCAGGGCCGCCCGCGCCGACTCGCTGACCCGCGACGCGAGCAGCTCCGCCGGGGCCGCGCCCTCGGCGAGCGTCGGCAGCGGCACCGCTGCGCTGTCGCGCGGGCGCTCCTCGAAGACGCCGGGCTCCTCGTCGTCGTCGTCCTCGTCGCCGTGGTTGAGCTCGTCCCGCTGCCGCAGCATCGCGGCGGCCTGTACGAAGCGCAGCGGCAGCCCCTCGGAGGCGAACCTCAGATCGCCCGCCCAGGCGGTCTCCTCGTCCGTCAGCGGCCGCCCCAGGCCCGCCTCCAGCAGCGCCGCGCAGTCGTCCTTGCCGAGGCCGGTGAGGAAGACCTCTTCGACGTGGGAGTCGTCGGAGGGGGCCTTGGTGTCGGGGGTGGCCGCCAGCAGGTAGGCGCATTCGGGGGTCGCGCGCAGCAGCTCGTCGAGGGCGGCGCCGCCCATCTCCACATCGTCGAGGAGGACGACGGCCCCGATGTCGCGCACGCGGGCGAGGAGCTCGTCGCGTCCGGGGCGTTCCCGCGGGGCGTCGTACACGGTCGCGTAGAGCGCGTGGAGCAGTTCCCCGGGCTGCTGGTGGCCGTACCCGCTGAGCCGTACGACGCCGTCGGGGGCGAGGCCCGCGCACCGGGCGGCGACCGCGTCGAGCAGCGCGCTGCGCCCGGAACCGGAAGGTCCGGTCAGCCGTACGGACCGGCCTCGGCCCAGGAGCCGGACCAGCCGTTCCAGCTCCTCGCCACGGGCGAGCAGGGGCCGGGCGGATATCGGGGGGCCGGGCAGTACGGGCGGCCGGGCGGCGGCGTCGCAGGCCGCGCGGCCGGCGGCGTCGCGCTTGGCGGGGCGGCCTCGCTCGGTGCCGGGCCGCAGCGGTTCGATCTCGCTGCCGTCGACGGGGTTGACGGTGAGGCTGAAGTCTCCGGCGGTCAGGGTGACGACGCGCGCGGGCCCGGAGGGCGCCGGCGCCTGCCCTGACGAGGCGGGCGCGGCGGCGGAAGCGGAGGCTGAGGACGGCGTCCCGGGGCCGCCCGCGGCCTGCTCGTCCCGCCCGGTCTGCCCTTGTGTACGGTCCATGACCCAGTCCCCCATCGCGGGCCGCGCGCCTCGCCGTCGTACCGCCCGGCCGTCGCGCACCCGCTGTCGCCACTGGTCCGGTTTCCGCCCGAACCCTAGACCGTGGCCGGTCGTGCGGGAAACCGTAGGGGCTCGATCACCACCGGACCGTTACTTTCCGCAGGAAATGCAAAGGTCAGCGGGTTGTGGATCAGACCCGGGGCAGCGACTCGGCTTCCAGGCCGCCCTCGATGGCGAGGATCCGGTGCAGGCGGGTCGCCACGAGCAGCCGCTGCATCTGCGGCGGCACGCCGCGCAGGACGAGGCGTCGTCCCGTCCGGCCGGCCCTCCGGTGCGCGCCCATGATCACGCCGAGGCCGGTCGCGTCCCAGGAGTCGAGCCCGGTGAGGTCGAGCACGAGGTCGCCGTGGCCCTCGTCGAGGGCGGCGTGGAGGGCCGTACGGGCGTCCGCCGCGCTGCGCACGTCGAGGCGGCCCCCGACAGCGAGTTCGGCGTGGTCGCCCCTGATGTGCATGTGTACTCCCGGCAGTACTGCGTACGTATGGCAACTGGTCCGTGGTCGGCAACTCTCACTGCAACTGACTGCCGCGCGGGCAGGGAAGTTGCCGACCGTGAGCGAACCGATACCTAATTCACCCTGACGGGTGAAGGCATTCGAACGATGGCGCTCAGTGGGTGGACCGCTCTCAGTGCTTGTAGAAGCCCTGGCCGCTCTTGCGGCCGATGTCCCCGGCGTCCACCATGCGGCGCATGAGCTCCGGCGGCGCGAACTTCTCGTCCTGGGACTCCGTGTAGATGTTGCTGGTGGCGTGCAGCAGGATGTCGACGCCCGTGAGGTCGGCGGTGGCCAGCGGGCCCATGGCGTGCCCGAAGCCCAGCTTGCAGGCGATGTCGATGTCCTCGGCGGTGGCCACGCCCGATTCGTACAGCTTGGCGGCCTCGACGACCAGCGCGGAGATCAGACGGGTCGTCACGAAGCCGGCGACGTCGCGGTTGACGACGATGCAGGTCTTGCCGACGGACTCGGCGAACGCCCGGGTCGCGGCGAGGGTTTCGTCGCTCGTCTTGTAGCCGCGGACCAGCTCGCACAGCTGCATCATCGGGACGGGCGAGAAGAAGTGCGCGCCGACGACCCGCTCCGGACGCTCCGTCACGGCCGCGATCTTGGTGATCGGGATGGCGGAGGTGTTGGAGGCGAGGATGGCGTCCTCACGCACGACCTTGTCGAGCGCGCGGAAGATCTCGTGCTTGATCTCGATCTTCTCGAAGGCCGCTTCCACCACGATGTCGACGTCGGCGACCGCGTCCAGGTCGGTGGTCGTCGTGATGCGCGCGAGCGCCGCCTCGGCGTCCTCGGCCGTCAGCCTGCCCTTGGAGACGAACTTGTCGTACGAGGCCTTGATCCCGTCCGTGCCCCGGGTCAGCGCCGCGTCGGTGACGTCGCGCAGCACGACGTCCCATCCCGCCTGAGCGGAGACCTGAGCGATCCCGGAACCCATGAGTCCCGCACCGATGACGGCGAGCTTCCCAGCCACTGCACACCCCTCGTTGTTCTCAAATACGGCACGGCTTCGCAGCCACTCCGGCGGAGACTAGCGCCCGGGGGGTGCGGTGTGACCGCGAAGTAACACGCGTCACGTCTCAGATGACGGACATCACACCGGTACGGCCCATGACCGGTGCGCTGCCTCACAGTTCACGCGCCGCCGCCGGCCGCCGCGTGCCCGGCGGGCCCGTCTACCCTGGCCGCATGGTGAACCTCACGCGCATCTACACCCGTACCGGCGACAAGGGCACGACCGCCCTGGGCGACATGAGCCGCACGGCCAAGACCGACCTGCGGATCTCCGCGTACGCGGACGCCAACGAGGCCAACGCGGCCATCGGGACGGCCGTCGCGCTCGGCAGCCTGCCGGCGGAGGTCGTGAAGGTGCTGGTCCGGGTGCAGAACGACCTGTTCGACGTGGGCGCGGACCTGTGCACCCCGGTCGTCGAGAACCCCGAGTACCCGCCGCTGCGCGTGGAGCAGTTCTACGTCGACAAGCTGGAGGCCGACTGCGACCTCTTCCTGGAGCAGGTGGAGAAGCTGCGCAGCTTCATCCTGCCCGGCGGCGCCCCGGGCGCGGCCCTGCTGCACCAGGCCTGCACGGTGGTCCGGCGCGCCGAGCGGTCGACGTGGGCGGCGCTGGAGGTGCACGGCGAGACGATGAACCCGCTCACCGCCACCTACCTGAACCGCCTCTCCGACCTCCTGTTCATCCTGGCCCGGGTGGCCAACAAGGAGGTCGGGGACGTGCTGTGGGTTCCGGGCGGCGAGCGCTAGACGCTCCCCGGGCCGTCCCTTCCGGATCTCGGGGCTCAGCGCCCGCTCCCGGCGAGGGAAGGGCGGTCCTCCTCGGCGCCCGCGGGGGCCTTCTTCGGCCAGATCGTGTAGGCCGCCGCGACCAGGGCGTGGATGCCGACGGCCCGCAGGGCGCCGAACTGCCAGGCCTTGAGCGAGCTGGTGTCGCCCGCGTCGCCGACGTACCAGATCGCCGCCTGCAGCAGGGCCAGGGCGACGGCGGCGGCGATCACGGTACGGACCCAGAGCTTCCACTCGTGCCGGGCCCGCTCCTTGCCGTAGGCGGGGCCCGCCGGCTTCGGTCCCCCGGCGAGCCGGTACGCGGCGTGCCCGTCGAGCCACTTGATCGTGTAGTGCCCGTAGGCGACGGTGTATCCGATGTAGAGCGCGGCGAGGCCGTGCTTCCAGTCCGGCTCGGCGCCGTTCTTGAGGTCTACCGTGGTGACGGCCAGCAGGGCCAGCTCCATCAGCGGCTCGCAGAGCAGGACCGCCGCGCCCAGCCGGGGCATCTTCGCGAGGTAGCGCAGGGCGAGTCCCGCCGCCAGCAGGACCCAGAAGCCAACCTCGCAGGCGATGATCAGCGCGACGATCACGGGATTCTCCATCCGCTCGGGTGCGTCGTCCTTCAAGGCTCCCGTCCGCCGACGCCCGATTCGTCGTCGCCGATGACCATGTGCGTCTGCATCCTTCGATGTAGCCGCGCCTCGGCCGCTCCGCCGACGTGCGGCGGCCGTACACCCTGTTGGATGGGACCGTGACCGAGAAGAGCCTGCGCCCCCACCGTGACGACGTCCTCCTCGCGGTGGTCAGCGTGGCAGCGGGCCTGGTGTTCTGGTCGCTCGGCGTCTACAGCAGTCCCGGCCGCGGCTTCCTGCCCGCCTGGGCCGCCCTGGTGCCCCTCGTGGCCCTCGGCGCGATGGAGCTGCTGCGCCGCACCCGACCGCATGTGACCCTGGCCGTCGGCACCCTGGGGGTGATCGCCGACCAGTTCACCGTCGGCAACCTCGCCACGGTCGTGATCTTCACCGACCTGATGTACGCGGCCGTCGTGTACGGGAAGCCGGCCATGGCCCGGCGGCTCCCGGTCAGCACCGGCCTGATCACCGTCGTCGTCACCATCGCCTCGCTGGCCTGGCTGCGCACCCCCCAGGCCCTGCTGATCGGCGCGATCACCGGCATCGTCAGCTTCGCCCCGGCCCTGACCGGGGCCACCCTGCGCAACCACCGCGAGGCGGCCGAGGCCGCCCGGCTGCGCGCCGAGCAGACGGCGCTGCTGGCCGAGATGGACCGCAAGCAGGCCGTGGCCGCCGAACGCGCCCGGATGGCCCGGGAGCTGCACGACATGGTGGCCAACCACCTCTCCGCCATCGCCATCCACTCCACCGCCGCGCTCTCCATCGACACGGCGGCCACCAGCCGCGACGCGCTCGGCGTGATCCGCGAGAACAGCGTGCAGGGGCTGGCCGAAATGCGTCGCCTGATCGGTCTGCTGCGGGACGCCGGCGGCGACCGGGAGCCGGTCGCGGTGCCCTCCCTGGACGGCCTCGATGCCCTGATCGGGCAGGCCGGGACCAACGGCTCGGCCAGCGGGCTGACCTTCGTACTGCACGACGACCGGCCGTGCGGGGAGCCCGCGGCGGCCCCCGTGGAGCTGGCGGCGTACCGGATCGTCCAGGAGTCCCTGACCAATGCCCTCAAACACGCCGCGCCCGGCACGGTGACGGTCCGGGTGGCGCACGTGGACGGACTGCTGAGCGTGGCGGTGGAATCGCCCTACGGGGACCGCCCCGGGCCCCGCGCGCCCGGTTCGGGGGCCGGGCTGATCGGCATGAAGGAGCGGACGGAACTGCTGGGCGGGCGGTTCACGGCGGGCCGCCGCGGTGCGGTGTGGCAGGTACGGGCATCACTGCCCGCGGAGGACAAGGCGGTGGAGGCATGACCATTCGAGTGGTGGTGGCGGAGGACCAGGCCGCGGTGCGGGCCGGGCTGGTGCTCATCCTGCGCAGTGCGGGCGACATCGAGGTGGTGGGCGAGGCGGCCGACGGGGAGGAGGCGGTGCGCCTGGCCCGGGAGCTGCGGCCGGATCTCGTCGTCATGGACGTGCAGATGCCCCGCCTCGACGGGGTGTCCGCGACCCGTCAGGTGGTCGAGGAGGGGCTGGCGGACGTCCTGGTGCTGACCACTTTCGACCTCGACGAGTACGTCTTCGGAGCACTGCGGGCGGGTGCCGCGGGCTTCCTGCTGAAGAACGCCGACGCGGCGGAGCTGATGGCGGCGGTACGGACGGTCGCGCGCGGGGAGGGCCTGATCGCCCCGGCGGTGACCCGACGGCTGATCGCCGAGTTCGCGGCGCCGCGTCCGGCGCGCAGTACCCCGGCGCCGGAACGGGCGGAGGCGATCGCCTCGCTCACGCCCCGCGAGCGGGAGGTGCTGAGCGCTCTGGGCGCGGGCCTGTCGAACGCGGAGATCGCCGAGCGGCTGGAAATGGCGGAGGCCACGGCGAAGACCCACGTCAGCAGGCTGCTGGGCAAGCTGGAGCTGCGCAGCAGACTCCAAGCAGCCGTCCTGGCGCAGGAGTTGGGCATCTAGCAGGTGCCCGGCGGGGAGCGGGCCCACACCGGTCTGGACCTCTTGACGGTTGGTCCAGACCTTTCTACGCTCGCGGCAACACTGTGGTGAGCGTGCCATGACAAAGCGTGCTCACGGGCGGCGCAGGTCCCACCCCCATGTCGCAGCCGGCCCCACGGCCGCGACGGACCTACGGAGGAGCACCCTTGAGCACAGCATCCCCACCCCCCACCAGGCGTACCCGGTTCTTCACCCGAGTCGCGGCGGTCGTCGCCGTGCTCGCCCTGCCCGTCACCGGGCTCGTGGCCCTGGCCGGCCCGGCCCAGGCCGCGGCCTCCGCGACCGCGACGTACACCAAGGTCTCCGACTGGGGTTCCGGCTTCGAGGGCAAGTGGGTGGTGAAGAACACCGGCACCACCACCCTGAGCAGCTGGACCGTGGAGTGGGACTACCCGGCGGGCACCTCGGTCACCTCGGCCTGGGACGCCACCGTCACCGGCTCCGGGACGCACTGGACGGCCAAGAGCGTCGGCTGGAACGGCACCCTCGCCCCCGGCGCCACGGCCAGCTTCGGCTTCAACGGCGCCGGCTCCGGAGCCCCGAGCGGGTGCAAGGTCAACGGCGCCTCCTGCGACGGCGGCACCCAGCCGGGCGACACTCCCCCCACGGCTCCCGGCGCCCCCGCCGCGAGCAACGTCGCCGACACCTCGCTCACCCTGACCTGGACCCCGGCCACCGACGACAAGGGCGTCAAGAACTACGACGTCTACCGGGGCTCCGCCAAGATCGCCACCGTCACCGGGACCAGCTACGCGGACTCGGGCCTGACCAAGGGCACGACGTACACCTACAGCGTGACCGCCCGCGACACCATCGACCAGACCGGCCCCTCCTCCGGCTCCACCACGGTCACCACGACCGGCGGGGGGCTCCCGCCCGACCCGGGCGACAAGGTCAAGCTCGGCTACTTCACCAACTGGGGCGTCTACGGACGCAACTACCACGTGAAGAACCTGGTCACCTCCGGCACGGCGAGCAAGATCACGCACATCAACTACGCCTTCGGCAACGTCCAGAACGGCCAGTGCACGATCGGTGACGCCTACGCCGACTACGACAAGGCCTACACCGCCGACCAGAGCGTCGACGGCGTCGCCGACACCTGGGACCAGCCGCTGCGCGGCAGCTTCAACCAGCTGCGCAAGCTGAAGAAGCAGTACCCGAACCTCAAGGTGCTGTGGTCCTTCGGCGGCTGGACCTGGTCCGGCGGCTTCCCGCAGGCCGCCGCCAACCCGACCGCCTTCGCCCAGTCCTGCTATAACCTGGTCGAGGACCCGCGCTGGGCCGACGTCTTCGACGGCATCGACCTGGACTGGGAGTACCCGAACGCCTGCGGCCTGTCCTGCGACACCAGCGGAGCGGCCGCCTTCAAGAACCTGATGCAGGCCGTGAAGGCAAGGTTCGGCGCGAACAACCTGGTCACCGCGGCCATCACCGCCGACGCCTCGGACGGCGGCAAGATCGACAAGGCGGACTACGCGGGCGCCGCGCAGTACACCGACTTCTACAACGTCATGACGTACGACTTCTTCGGAGCCTGGGCGGCCCAGGGCCCGACGGCCCCGCACTCCCCGCTGACCTCGTACGCCGGCATCCCGCAGGCCGGCTTCAACTCGGCCGACGCCATCGCCAAGCTCAAGGCCAAGGGCGTCCCCGGCTCGAAGCTCAACCTCGGCATCGGCTTCTACGGCCGCGGCTGGACCGGCGTCACCCAGGCCGCCCCCGGCGGCACCGCCACCGGACCGGCCCCCGGCACGTACGAGCAGGGCATCGAGGACTACAAAATGCTCAAGAACAGCTGCCCGGCCACCGGCACCGTCGCCGGCACCGCCTACGCCAAGTGCGGCAGCAACTGGTGGAGCTACGACACCCCCGCCACCATCGCCGGGAAGATGACCTGGGCCAAGCAGCAGGGCCTCAGGGGAGCCTTCTACTGGGAGTTCAGCGGCGACACCGCCAACGGTGAGCTCGCGAACGCGGTCCACACCGGGCTCCGGTAACGAGACGGAAGCCGGGGAGACGGGTCCGCCCCCGTCTCCCCGGCTTCTCCATGTCGTCCCGGCGACTACCCCCGCAGGGGTACTACGCCACGTTCACCCGCTGGCCGGGCGGCGCCGCCTCCAGCCAGGCGAGGAAGCCCGTCAGCGCGTCCTCGCTCATCGCCAGCTCCAGACGCGTCCCCCGGTGGAGACAGCCGAGCACGACGGCGTCGGACAGCAGGGCCAGCTCCTCCTCGCCCTCCGGGGCGCGACGGGCCAGCACCTCGATGGAGGACCGCTCCAGCAGCCGGCGCGGGCGCGGCGAGTACGAAAACACCCGGAACCACTCGATCCGGTCACCGCTGTAGCGCGCCACCCCGTACACCCAGCCCTTGCCGGAGATGTCGGGCTCCTCGGCCACACCCCAGCGCATGCTGCAGTCGAAGGTGCCGCCGGACCGCTGGATCAGTCTGCGGCGCAGTCCGAAGACGAACAGCCCGATCACCACCAGGGCTACGACCAGGCCGCTCACAAGCAGAGCGAGGAGCATCTTCACCGACCTCCTCGCTCATCGAATACGCATGAGAAAAAAACGGACCTGCATCGCCTCAGCCGCGACCCGGTCTGGAAAATTCCAGAACGGACCGCGGCTGAGGTCTGCCGAGTCCCGAAGGTCGCCCTCCGGGACTCAGCGGTTGAAACTCCGACGGGCGGTCAGCCCGTTACGGCGCGCAGCCGGACATCCGCGCGACGCTCGGCGGCCGCGTCGGCCTCCGCCTTCGCGCGCTCCAGTGCCCGCTCCGCACGCTGGACATCGATCTCGTCCGCGAGCTCGGCGATCTCGGCCAGCAAGGACAGCTTGTTGTCCGCGAACGAGATGAATCCGCCGTGCACCGCGGCGATGACAGTGTTGCCCTCGCTCGTGCGGATGGTCACCGGGCCCGATTCCAGCACACCGAGAAGCGGCTGGTGACCGGGCATGACGCCGATGTCGCCGGACGTGGTGCGGGCGACAACAAGGGTGGCCTCGCCGGACCAGACATTGCGGTCCGCCGCGACCAGCTCGACGTGCAGCTCAGCAGCCAAGGTGGCTCCTCGGGTCACCACCCGGCGGGTCAGCCGGGTGTTGGGTCAAATTCTAATGGGCGTGGGGAGAAGGACGGGACACACCCGCCCCTCTCCGTCGAAACCTGCGAACCGGATGCGCTCCTGGCGGAGCGCGCCGGATCAGGAGACGCCCAGCTCCTTGGCGTTGGCCTTCAGGTCTTCGATGCCACCGCACATGAAGAACGCCTGCTCGGGGAAGTGGTCGTACTCACCGTCGCAGATCGCGTTGAACGCGGTGATCGACTCGTCGAGCGGAACGTCCGAACCGTCCACGCCGGTGAACTGCTTGGCGACGTGGGTGTTCTGAGACAGGAAGCGCTCGACGCGACGGGCACGGTGGACAACGAGCTTGTCCTCCTCGCCCAGCTCGTCGATACCGAGGATCGCGATGATGTCCTGGAGGTCCTTGTACTTCTGCAGGATCCCCTTGACACGCATGGCGGCCGCGTAGTGGTCCGCCGCGATGTACCGCGGGTCGAGGATGCGGGACGTCGAGTCCAGCGGGTCCACGGCCGGGTAGATGCCCTTCTCGGAGATCGGACGGGAGAGAACCGTCGTCGCGTCGAGGTGGGCGAAGGTGGTCGCCGGCGCCGGGTCGGTCAGGTCGTCCGCGGGGACGTAGATCGCCTGCATCGAGGTGATCGAGTGACCACGGGTCGAGGTGATGCGCTCCTGGAGGAGACCCATCTCGTCGGCCAGGTTCGGCTGGTAACCCACCGCGGAGGGCATACGGCCGAGCAGGGTCGACACCTCGGAACCCGCCTGGGTGTACCGGAAGATGTTGTCGATGAAGAAGAGCACGTCCTGCTTCTGCACATCGCGGAAGTACTCCGCCATGGTCAGACCGGCCAGGGCGACGCGCAGACGGGTGCCCGGGGGCTCGTCCATCTGGCCGAAGACGAGCGCCGTCTTGTCGATGACGCCGGAGTCGCCCATCTCCTCGATGAGGTCGTTGCCCTCACGGGTGCGCTCACCGACGCCCGCGAAGACCGACACACCGTCGTGGTTGTTGGCGACGCGGTAGATCATTTCCTGGATCAGAACGGTCTTGCCGACACCGGCACCACCGAACAGACCGATCTTTCCACCCTTGACGTACGGGGTGAGAAGGTCGATGACCTTGACGCCGGTCTCGAACATCTCCGTCTTGGACTCGAGCTCGTCGAAGCTCGGGGCCTTGCGGTGGATGGGCCAGCGCTCGGTGACCTCGGCGTTCGCCTCGGGGTAGTTGAGCACCTCACCCAGGGTGTTGAAGACCTTGCCCTTGGTGAAGTCACCGACGGGGACGGTGATGCCCTCGCCCGTGTCGGTCACCGGGGCCTGGCGGACCAGGCCGTCGGTCGGCTGCATCGAGATGGTACGGACGAGGCCGTCACCCAGGTGCTGCGCGACCTCGAGGGTCAGGGTCTTGAGCTTGCCGTCCTCGGCCGGGTCGGCGACCTGGACCTTGAGGGCGTTGTAGATCTCGGGCATGGCGTCGACGGGGAACTCCACGTCGACGACCGGGCCGATGACCCGGGCGACGCGGCCCGTGGCGGCGGCCGTCTCAACAGTGGTCGTCATTACTTGTCACTCCCCGCGGTCGCGTCAGCCATGGCGCTCGCGCCACCGACGATCTCGCTGATTTCCTGGGTGATTTCGGCCTGGCGGGCCGCGTTGGCAAGCCGGGAGAGGCTCTTGATGAGGTCCCCGGCGTTGTCGGTCGCCGACTTCATCGCGCGGCGGCGGGCGGCGTGCTCGGAAGCGGCCGACTGCAGCAGTGCGTTGTAGATGCGGCTCTCGACGTAGCGCGGCAGCAGGGCGTCGAGGACGTCCTCCGCCGACGGCTCGAAGTCGAACAGCGGAAGGATCTCGCCCTTCGCGCCGGTCTCCTCCACGGCCTGGTCGAGGCTGAGCGGCAGCATCCGGCCGTCCACCGCGTTCTGCGTCATCATCGACACGAATTCCGTGAAGACGATGTGCAGCTCGTCGACGCCGCCCTCGGCCGTGTCCAGCTGGATGGCCTCGATCAGCGGCGCCGCGACGCGCTTGGCGTCGGCGTAGGCCGGGCTGTCGGTGAAGCCGGTCCACGACTCCGTGACCTTGCGCTCACGGAAACCGTAGTAGGCGACACCCTTGCGGCCGACGATGTACGAGTCGACCTCTTTGCCCTCAGCGCGCAGCCGCTCGGTGAGCCGGTCCGCCTGCTTGATGGCGTTCGAGGAGTAGCCGCCGGCCAGACCGCGGTCGCTCGTGATGAGCACGATCGCGGCGCGGGTCGGCGCCTCGACCTCGGTGGTCAGGGCGTGCTTGGTGTTCGAACCGGTCGCCACCGCGGTCACCGCACGGGTGAGCTCGGTCGCGTACGGCATCGACGCCGCCACCTTGCGCTGCGCCTTGACGATGCGCGAGGCGGCGATCATCTCCATCGCCTTGGTGATCTTCTTGGTCGCCGTGATGGCACGGATGCGACGCTTGTAGACCCGGAGCTGCGCTCCCATGAGTCAGGTCCCTTCCGTCGTCACTTGGAGACGTTGACGGCCGGCACGTCCTCGCCCAGGAGCTTGCCGTCCGAGGTCTCGAACTGGCGCTTGAAGGCCGCGATGGCGTCAGCGATCGAGCCCAGGGTGTCGTCCGACATCTTGCCGCCGTCGGCGATGGAGGTCAGGAGGTCCTTGCGCTCGCGGCGCAGGTGCTCCAGCAGCTCCGACTCGAAGCGACGGATGTCGGCGACCGGGACGTCGTCCATCTTGCCGGTGGTGCCGGCCCAGACGGAGACGACCTGCTCCTCGACGGGCATCGGCTGGTACTGGCCCTGCTTCAGCAGCTCGACCATGCGCTTGCCGCGCTCCAGCGAGGCCTTCGACGCGGCGTCCAGGTCGGAACCGAAGGCGGCGAACGCCTCCAGCTCGCGGTACTGGGCCAGGTCGACGCGGAGACGACCCGAAACCTGCTTCATGGCCTTGTGCTGGGCGGAGCCACCGACGCGGGAGACCGAGATACCGACGTTCAGCGCCGGGCGCTGGCCCGCGTTGAACAGGTCGGACTCCAGGAAGCACTGGCCGTCGGTGATGGAGATGACGTTGGTCGGGATGAACGCCGACACGTCGTTCGCCTTGGTCTCGACGATCGGCAGACCGGTCATCGAACCGGCGCCCATCTCGTCGGACAGCTTCGCGCAGCGCTCCAGCAGACGGGAGTGCAGGTAGAAGACGTCACCCGGGTAGGCCTCACGGCCCGGCGGGCGGCGCAGCAGCAGCGACACGGCGCGGTAGGCGTCGGCCTGCTTCGACAGGTCGTCGAAGATGATCAGGACGTGCTTGCCGGCGTACATCCAGTGCTGGCCGATGGCGGAACCGGTGTACGGCGCCAGGTACTTGAAGCCGGCCGGGTCGGACGCCGGGGCGGCGACGATCGTCGTGTACTCGAGCGCGCCGGCCTCTTCCAGGGCGCCGCGAACGGACGCGATGGTCGAGCCCTTCTGGCCGATGGCGACGTAGATGCAGCGGACCTGCTTGTTCACGTCGCCCGAGCGCCAGTTGTCGCGCTGGTTGATGATCGTGTCGACGGCCAGAGCGGTCTTGCCGGTCTGACGGTCACCAATGATCAGCTGACGCTGGCCACGGCCGATCGGCACCATCGCGTCGACGGCCTTGTAGCCGGTCTGCATGGGCTCGTGCACCGACTTACGGACCATGACGCCCGGGGCCTGCAGCTCGAGGGCGCGGCGGCCTTCGGTCGCGATCTCGCCGAGGCCGTCGATCGGGTTGCCGAGCGGGTCGACAACGCGGCCGAGGTAGCCCTCGCCGACACCTACGGAGAGAACCTCACCGGTGCGCTGCACCGGCTGGCCCTCCTCGATACCGCTGAACTCGCCGAGGACGATCGCACCGATCTCGCGCTCCTCGAGGTTGAGGGCGAGACCGAGGGTGCCGTCCTCGAACTTCAGCAGCTCGTTCGCCATGGCGGAGGGCAGGCCCTCCACCTTCGCGATGCCGTCGCCGGCAACGCTGACCGTTCCGACCTCCTCGCGCGAGGCCGCGTCCGGCTGGTACGACTGGACAAAGTTCTCCAGTGCGTCCCGGATCTCCTCCGGCCGGATCGTGAGCTCCGCCATCTGGGTTCCCTGCTCTCCTTGTTGGGCCTGAAGCTTCTTAGGGGTCTGGGGGCGACCCCCAGGAATCTTCTGCAAGTTCTGCACGGCCCAACCGGGCCGCTAGGAATGCTTTGTACTTTTGGTGGCTGGTCAGCCGGCCATGCGGCGGGACGCCTCTGCGAGGCGGTCCGCGATGGTGCCGTCGATGACCTCGTCGCCGACTCGCACCGAGATCCCGCCGAGGACCTCGGGGTCCACGTCGAGGTTCAGGTGCATCTGGCGGCCGTACAGCTTGGCCAGCACCGCGCCGAGACGCTGCTTCTGCACGTCGCTGAGCGGAACCGCGCTGGTCACGGTGGCGACCATGCGGTCACGGCGCTCGGCGGCGAGCTTGGAAAGGGACTCGAGTCCCGCCTCCAGGCTACGTCCACGCGGATGCGTGACAAGACGCGTCACCAGGCGCTCGGTGACGGCGTTCGCCTTGCCGCCGAGCAGACTGCGCAGCAGCTGGCTCTTGGCGGAGGCGGTCGCCGCACGGTCGGTCAGCGCGGCACGCAGCTCGGTGTTCGAGGACACGATCCGGCCGAAGCGGAAGACCTCGTCCTCGACGTCGTCGAGCGCGTCGGCCTGCTGGGCCGCCGTGAGGTCGGCGGTGGCCGCCAGCTCCTCCAGCGAGTCCACCAGGTCGCGGGACTGCGACCAGCGGGACCGGGCCATGCCGGACACCAGGTCGAGGGTCTCCCCGCCGACCTGACCGCCGAGCAGCCGAGCGACGAGCTCGGCCCTGGCCTCGCCGGCCTGCGCCGGGTCCGTGATGACCCGACGCAGCGAGACCTCACGGTCGAGCAGCGCGGTGACAGCGGCCAGCTCACCGGCGAGCTTCGCCACGTCGACGGACGTGTTGTCCGTCAGCGCGTCGAGACGCTCGCGCGCGGAGGCCAGCGCCTCGCGGCTCGCTCCGTTCATCGGGCCGCCTCGGCCTTCTCCTCAAGCTCGCTGAGGAAGCGGTCGATGGTGCGGCTCTGCCGGGCGTGGTCCTCGAGGGACTCGCCGACGAGCTTGCCGGCCAGGTCGGTGGCGAGCTTGCCGACGTCCTGACGCAGCGCCTGAGAGGCGGCCTTGCGGTCTGCCGCGATCTGGGCGTGGCCGGCAGCGATGATCTCCTCACGCTGCCGCTGGCCCTCTGCGCGCAGTTCTTCCTTCAGCGCAGTGCCCTGCTCCAGCGCTTCCTGGCGCAGGCGCGCGGCCTCGTGCCGGGCCTCGGCGAGCTGGGCCTTGTACTGCTCCAGCACGCTCTGGGCCTCGGTCTGAGCGGCTTCCGCCTTCTCGATACCGCCCTCGATGGCCTCACGGCGCTCTTCCAGAACCTTGTTGATGTTCGGGAGGAGCTTCTTCGCGAGGAAACCGAAGACGATGACGAAGGCGATCAGACCGATGACGAGCTCGGGGATCGGCGGAACGAGGGGGTTCTCTCCACCCTCAGCCGCGAGAACCATGAGGTTCACATCAATGCCTTTCGTCTGTTCGGACTAGTGATCGCGGTTCGTCAGCTGTAGACGAACGGCATGACCAGACCGATGAGGGCGAGCGCCTCACAGAAGGCGAAGCCGAGGATCTGGTTGGCGCGGATCAGACCGGCAGCCTCGGGCTGACGAGCAAGAGCCTGCGTGCCGTTACCGAAGATGATGCCGACGCCGACACCGGGGCCGATGGCCGCGAGACCGTAACCAACGGAGCTGAGGGAGCCGGTGACGGCGGCAAGGGTCTGGGACATGCCAGTTCTTCCTTCTCTTTCACGGACCGGTGGGGGTTGGCCACCGGACGAATACGGGGGGCTGAGCGGGGCGGGCGCGGCTCAGTGGTGTTCGGCGAGCGCACCCTGGAGGAAGCTGCAGGCCAGGAGGACGAACACGTACGCCTGGACAGCCTGGATGAAGAGCTCGAACGCGGTCATCACGATGACCATGACGAACGAGACGCCCGCGTAGGCGATACCGATCCCGTTCAGCAGGTACCAGCTGGCGATGGTGAACAGCAGCAGCAGGGTGTGACCGGCGAACATGTTCGCGAACAGTCGGACCGCGTGGGTGAAGGGCCGGACGAGGACGTTCGAGAAGAACTCGATGACCATGACGAGCGGGAGGACCGGGCCGAGCGACTTGTCGTAGCCGGTCAGGTTCTTGAAGCCGCCGACGAAGCCGTGGCGCTTGAAGGTCACGCTCATCCAGATCACGTACACGATCAGCGCGAGGCCGGCCGGGTAGGCGATGATCGAGGTCACCGGGAACTGGGCGAGCGGAACGATCGACCAGAGGTTCATGACCCAGACGAAGAAGAAGATGGAGACCATCAGGGGGACGTACTTCTCCCCCTCCTTCTTGCCCAGGGTCTCGTAGACGATGCCGCGGCGCACGAAGTCGTAGCCGGCCTCGGCGACCATCTGCAGCTTGCCGGGGACGACCTTCGGCTTGCGGAACGCGGCCCAGAAGAAGCCGACGATGATGACCGAGCCCAGCAGGGCCAGGAGCATCGTCTTGTTGAAGTAGAAGTTGCTGTCCGCGTCGCCGAAGATCGGCTGGAACAGGAACGAGTGCAGGCCGGGAGCCGGGAAGCCACAACCGTCGAAGATGTGGCAGTCGGTCTCGAAGGCGAGCACCGTCGTCGGGTCAGCACTCACCGCGGGCTCCTTCAGCGTGGCGCATAGGTACGGCAACCTCGTTGTGTCGGCGCGGCGAGCAGCCGCTGTTCGGCACTGGACTGGTGTTACGGATGATGTGGCGGCGATCAGGCATCGAGCCTCGCGATGGGACAGGCGTCAGCTCAGATGCCCGCGCCCGCAATGCCGCAGTTGGCACCGGACGATAGCAGGATCTCGAACGCCCACTTATCCCGGCCCTACCCTTCACGTCTTCGGTCCCGGATTTTCGGGCTTGTTGCCCGTCGTCGAGTCCGGTTCGACGTAAAGGATCTTGGCCTTCATGTGCGCGCGGGTCTGCGCTGCGATCCACACCAGGGTGGTCGCCACGAGCGTGATCGCGAACGCCTTGGGGTTGAACAGGGTGGTGTTCTTGAACGCCGCGACAAACACGAAAAGCAGCAGGATCTGGGCCGTGTAGAGCATGAGCCCCATGGCCTGGAAGAGGTGCGGAAGCGATTTCGCCGTGCGCTGCAGAACGACGAATCCGATGCCCATGAACACGATCACGACCAGCGTCGCGACGACCGCTCCGACCGCACCCTTGCCGCCGACGACAAGCCCGCTGATCAACGCGGCGAGTGCGCCGGCGATGGCCGTGGGCACGGCGGCTTGCAGAAGGGATCGGACGTCATCTGACCGCATGGCGGTTTGCTCCGCGTGGTGGTGGGGGCACTGGACTCGTACGGGACGAGCGTAAGCCCGGTCCGAGAGAGAACCTCGGGCCAAGGGACCGTCGCACTACGGTCCTTCGGCTCTGTCGCCGGGTTTAGTGAACGGTATCACAAACTATTTGATGAGAGCTTTACCTGCCGGGTGTGCCGACTGTCACACATGAGAGTGACCCTGCGCGTGTGTGCGCGACAGGCGCGTGGTCTGTCTGCTAATGAGCATCCATGTCGGACATGTGATGCGACGGTCAGCGGGTGGATTCAGCCTTACGCCGTTCCGGGAAGCGCGAACGGGGGCCCACCGCGGTCGCTCCGTTGACGCCCGAGACGCCCGCGGCGATCGGCCTGGCGGGCGCCGGCTCGGTCCCCGAGGCGTCCTGGGCGGCCGCCTCCGCGGCCGCGTCCGCCACGCGCGCGGCGTGCCGGTAGCGCGGCGGAACCAAACCCTCCGCCCACTTCGGGGCGCGCGGCGTGAAGCGCGGCAGGAGCAGCAGGAAGAGCCCCACCGCACTGAGCACGGCGATCACCAGCACGATCCACATCGCGGTGGAGTGCACGGAATAGGCCACGGTGCCGAAGGCGATCAGGCCCGACCAGAAGTACATGATCAGGACCGCGCGGCTGTGCGAGTGGCCCAGTTCCAGCAGCCGGTGGTGCAGGTGCCCGCGGTCGGCCGCGAACGGCGACTGGCCCTTCCACGTACGCCGCACGATGGCCAGGACCAGGTCCGCCATCGGGATGGCGATGACCGTCAGGGGCAGGATCAGCGGGATGTAGGCGGGGAGCATCGCGTGCGTCGCGTTGCGCTCACCACCGGCGAACAGGGCCAGCGCGTCCGGGTCCACCTGTCCCGTCAGGGAGATCGCCGCGGCGGCCAGCACCAGGCCGATGAGCATCGAGCCGGAGTCGCCCATGAAGATCCGGGCGGGGTGCATGTTGTGCGGCAGGAAGCCCAGGCACATGCCCATCAGGATGGCCGCGAAGAGGGTGGCGGGGGCCGCGGACTCGATGCCGTAGCCGAACCAGATCCGGTAGGCGTACAGGAAGAGCGCGGCGGCGGCGATGCAGACCATGCCCGCGGCGAGGCCGTCGAGGCCGTCCACGAAGTTCACCGCGTTGATGGTGATGACGACGAGCGCCACGGTGAGCAGGTTGCCCTGCCACTGGGTGAGCGGGACCGTGCCGATGAAGGGCACCGGGATCCACAGGATCGTCAGGCCCTGCATGACCATCACGCCGGCGGAGATCATCTGCGCGCCGAGCTTGATCAGGGCGTCGATCTCGAACTTGTCGTCCAGGACGCCGATCAGCCAGATCAGGGCGGCTCCGGACAGCAGCGCGCGCGGTTCGTTCGACTTCTCGAAGACCGCGTTGAGGTTCTGCAGGTGGTCGGCGACCAGCAGGCCCGCGCACAGGCCGCCGAACATCGCGATCCCGCCGAGGCGCGGCGTCGGCTCGCGGTGCACGTCGCGGGCGCGGATCTCCGGCATGGCCCCGGCCGCGATCGCGAACTTCCGCACGGGCCCGGTCAGCAGGTAGGTCACCGCGACCGTGACGCAAAGCGTCAGCAGATATTCACGCACTGGCTGCCCCAGATGTATCGCCGGCCATCTCAGCCCCACACATTAGCTGCGATGTCCCCTCGACCGAGGACGCGAGGGGGCGGTATCCCGGTTCCACTACACCCCTCTTGCCCCACTTACTCCCCGTAAGGGGGAAATCCTTCCGTGAGCTCGCCGACCTCCGTACGTGTCTTCGCGGCTTCCCCGTCCAGGGCGGCCGCGAACAGCTCCGCGATCCGGCGCATCTCCGGCTCCCCCATCCCCTGGGTGGTCACCGCGGCCGTGCCCAGCCGGACGCCCCGCTGGTCCCCGTACGGCAGGACGCAGGTGTCCAGCACGATCCCGGCGGCGGCCAGCCGGCCGCGGGCGGTCGGGCCGTCCACCCCCAGCGGCCCCGGATCCGCGGTGATCATGTGCGTGTCGGTGCCGCCGGTGGTGATCGTGAACCCGCGCTCCTCCAGCGCCTCGGCCAGCACCCGGGCATTGGCGACCACCCGGTGGGCGTAGGTGGTGAAGGCCGGCCGGCCCGCCTCGCCGAAGGCGACGGCCTTGGCGGCGATGGTGTGCATCTGCGCCCCGCCCTGGGTGAAGGGGAACACCGCCCGGTCGATGCGCTCGGCGAACTCGGCGCCGCACAGGACCATGCCGCCGCGCGGCCCGCGCAGCACCTTGTGCGTGGTCGCGCAGACCACGTCGGCGTACGGGACCGGACTGGGCGCGGCCCCGCCGGCCACCAGCCCGATCGGGTGGGCGGCGTCGGCGATCAGGTAGGCCCCGACCTCGTCGGCGATCTCCCGGAAGGCGGAGTACTCGGGGTGGCGGGGGTAGGAGATGGACCCGCACACGATGGCCTTCGGCCGGTGCGCCCGGGCGAGGTCCTGCACCTGCCGGTAGTCGATGAGGCCCGTCCGGGCGTCGACCCCGTACCCGACGAAGTCGAACCACTGCCCCGAGAAGTTGGCGGGCGAGCCGTGGGTGAGGTGTCCCCCGTACGGGAGCCCCATCGCCAGCACGGTGTCCCCCGGCCGCAGCAGCGCCGCGTAGGCGGCCAGGACGGCCGAGGAGCCGGAATGCGGCTGCACGTTGGCGTGCTCGGCCCCGAACAGCGTCTTGGCCCGCTCCACGGCCGTCTGTTCGGCCAGGTCGGCGTACTCGCATCCGCCGTGGTAGCGGGCGCCGGGGTAGCCCTCGGCGTACTTGTTGGCGAGCGGCGACCCCAGCGCCGCCAGGACGGCCGACGAGGTGAAGTTCTCCGCCGCGCTCAGCTGCAGGGTGTCGGCCTGCCTGCGGGCCTCCCCGGCGAGTACGTCGGCCATCTGCGGGTCCTGCCGGCGCAGCAGGTCCGTGGGCTGGGTGATGACGCTCATGGCGCGACTCCAGGGGGGTGCCGGGTACCAGCCACTGTAGGCCCGCGGCCCCCGCGGCGCTCCACGGCCGCTCCGCGCCGACCCCCGGCCGGCCGACGGCCTCCCGGGCACCGGCCCGCTGCGCCGGCCTCCGGCCGCCGGGGTCAGCGGCGGGCCGCGACGCCCGTCAGGGCCGTCACCACGGGGTCCAGTGCCTGGTTGATCTCGTCGCCGATGGAGCGGAAGAAGGTGATCGGCGCCCCGTACGGGTCGTACACCTCGTCCGCGTCGGGCGACGGCGCCAGCAGCCACCCGCGCAGTGCCGCCGCGGCCCGTACGAGCGCCCGCGCCCGCTCCGCCATGCCGTCGTCCAGCGGCGGCAGCGTGGCCGGGTCTATGGCCCGGACCAGCCGGGTGAACTCCTTCAGCGTGAAGGTGCGCAGCCCCGCCGAGTGGCCCATCGAGATGACCTGCGCACGGTGGTCGCGCGTGGCGGTCAGCACCAGGTCGGCGCGTATGACGTGCTCGTCCAGCAGCTCGCGGCCGGTGAACCCCGACGCGTCGGCCCCGAAGTCCGCGAGCACGGCGGCCGCGTTCGCCTCCATCGGGGCGCCCTCGTGGCCCCACGTGCCGGCGCTCTCCACGATGAGGTCGCCGCCGACGGGACCGCCGAGGCGGTGCGAGAGGGCGTGCCGCGTCAGCCGCTCGGTGATCGGCGAGCGGCACACGTTGCCCGTGCTGACGTGGAGTATGCGGAAAGTGCTTCCCCCTGCTATGCCACGCCCCTCAGGGCTCACGGGGCCACCTCGAGGTCGGGTACGACCTCCCGCAGCCGGTCGGCGCTGAGCGCCCCCTCGCGCAGCAGCACGGGAACCTTCCCCGTGACGTCGACGATCGACGACGGCTCGATGCCGGGCGTCGGACCGCCGTCCAGGTACACGGACACCGAATCGCCGAGCATCTCGCGCGCCGCGTCGCAGTCCTCGGGCGCCGGCTGTCCGGAGAGGTTGGCCGACGACACCGCCATCGGGCCCACCTCCGTCAGCAGCTCGATGGCGACGGGGTGCAGGGGCATGCGCACGGCCACGGTGCCGTGGGTGTCGCCCAGGTCCCACGCCAGCGAGGGCTGGTGCTTGGCGACAAGCGTCAGCGCACCCGGCCAGAACGCGTCGACGAGCTCCCAGGCCTGCTCGGAGAAGTCCGTGACGAGGCCGTGCAGGGTGTTCGGGGAGCCGATGAGCACCGGGGTGGGCATCCCGCGGCCGCGCCCCTTGGCGGCGAGCAGATCGTGGACGGCCTCCGGGCTGAAGGCGTCCGCGCCGATCCCGTACAGGGTGTCGGTGGGCAGCACGACGAGCTCGCCGCGGCGCACGGCGGATGCGGCTTCACGCAGACCCGTCTTGCGGTCCGTCGCGTCGTTGCAGTCGTATCGCCGGGCCATCAGCGGGCCTCCTCGTGCAGCAGGGGGGTGGCGGGATTCGTCGCGCCGGTCACGGCAGTGCCTTGCGGGCCGTGGCGAAGCGCGGGCGGTTGTTCAGGTCGGGGTGGTCGGCCGCGTCGGCCCAGCCCCGTTCCTCGGCGAAGATCCACGGGACCTGGCCGCCCTGGGTGTCGGCGTGCTCGACGACGACGATGCCGCCGGGCCGCAGCAGCCGGTGGGCGGTGCGCTCGATGCCCCGGATGGTGTCGAGTCCGTCCTCGCCGGAGAAGAGCGCCATCTCCGGGTCGTGGTCGCGGGCCTCGGGGGCGACGTACTCCCACTCGGTGAGCGGGATGTACGGCGGGTTGGAGATGACCAGGTCGACCTGGCCGTCGAGCTCGGGCAGCGCGCTCAGGGCATCGCCCTGGTGCACGGTGACGCGGGAGCCCTCGGCGTTCTTGCGGGTCCACCGCAGGGCCTCCTCGGACAGCTCGACCGCGTGCACGCGCGAGCGGGGCACCTCCTGCGCCATGGCCAGCGCGATCGCGCCGGATCCGGTGCACAGGTCGACGATCAGCGGCTCGACGACGTCCATCGCGCGGACGGCGTGTATGGCCCAGTCGACGACCGACTCGGTCTCGGGCCGGGGCACGAAGACCCCGGGCCCCACCTGGAGCTCCAGGTACCGGAAGAAGGCGCGCCCGGTGATGTGCTGGAGCGGCTCGCGCGCCTCGCGGCGGGCGACGGCCTCCCAGTAGCGGGCGTCGAAGTCCGCGTCCTTGACGTGGTGCAGTTCCCCCCGTTTGACGCCGTGCACGAAGGCGGCGAGCTCCTCCGCGTCGAAGCGCGGTGAGGGCACGCCGGCGGCGGCCAGCCGCTGGGTGGCCTGGGCCACCTCGGCAAGCAGCAAGTTCACGCTGGTCCTCCGGGCTGCTGTCGTACGGGGGGTGGTGCGGGGTTGCGGATCAGTGCGCGGCCGCGAGCTTGGCCGCGGAGTCCGTGTCCACGCAGGCCTGGATGACCGCGTCGAGGTCACCGTCGAGCACCTGGTCCAAGTTGTACGCCTTGAAACCGGTGCGGTGGTCCGAGATCCGGTTCTCCGGGTAGTTGTACGTGCGGATCTTCTCCGAGCGGTCCACGGAGCGGACCTGGCTGCGGCGCACGTCGGAGGCTTCCTGCTCGGCGGCCTCCTGGGCGGCGGCCAGCAGGCGGGAGCGGAGGATGCGCATGGCCTGCTCCTTGTTCTGGAGCTGGCTCTTCTCGTTCTGGCAGGAGGCGACCACGCCGGTCGGGAGGTGCGTGATGCGCACGGCCGAGTCGGTGGTGTTGACGGACTGGCCGCCGGGGCCGGACGAGCGGTACACGTCAATGCGGAGGTCGTTCGCGTTGATCTCGACCTCGACCTCCTCGGCCTCCGGGGTGACGAGCACGCCGGCGGCGGAGGTGTGGATGCGGCCCTGCGACTCGGTGGCCGGAACGCGCTGGACGCGGTGCACGCCGCCCTCGTACTTCAGGCGGGCCCACACGCCCTGGCCGGGCTCGGTGGCGCCGTTGCCGCCCTTGGTGCGGACGGAGACCTGGACGTCCTTGTAGCCGCCGAGCTCGGACTCGGTGGCGTCGATGATCTCGGTCTTCCAGCCCACGCGCTCGGCGTAGCGCAGGTACATGCGCAGCAGGTCGCCGGCGAACAGGGCGGACTCGTCGCCGCCCGCGCCCGCCTTGACCTCCAGGAGCACGTCCTTGTCGTCGCTGGGGTCGCGCGGGACGAGCAGCAGGCGGAGCTTCTCGGTGAGCTCGTCGCGCTGCTGGGCGAGGTCCTTGGCCTCGGCGGCGAAGTCCGGGTCGTCGGCCGCGAACTCCTTCGCCGTCTCGATGTCGTCGCCCGTCTGCTTCCAGGCACGGAAGGTAGCGATGATCGGGGTCAGCTCCGCGTAGCGCTTGTTCAGCTTGCGCGCGTTGGCCTGATCGGAGTGGACCGAAGGGTCGGCGAGCTGCTTCTCGAGGTCGGCGTGTTCGCCAACCAGTTCCTCGACCGCCTCGAACATCGGGGGACTCCTGTGGTGAAAGTGCGGGGGGACTGCACGGGGTGACGGGCTTGAACGACGACAAAGGCGCCGGTCCGGCCGCCCCCGAGTGGACAGGGGGCGGCCGAAGACCGGCGCCTGGGTCGCGCTACTTCTTGGCCGCGCCCTTGCCGAAGCGCGCCTCGAAGCGGGCCACGCGGCCACCGGTGTCGAGGATCTTCTGCTTGCCCGTGTAGAACGGGTGGCACTCGGAGCAGACCTCGGCACGGATGGTGCCCTCGGTCAGGGTGCTACGGGTCGTGAACGACGCGCCGCAGGTGCAGCTGACCGCGGTCTCGACGTACTCGGGGTGAACATCGCGCTTCAAGGTGTCTCCTAGATTCGGGAGGGCGCCGGGTCGCAGGAGCCGAATTGCGCACTGCGTGAACCGGGGCCGACAGACCAGTCTGCCAGGACCGGGCTGCCTGTCAAAATTCTGAGGACGTCTCCCTCAACGGGAAGGGGGGCCGGTCTATTCCGGCGCGCTCCGACGGGCCCCGCGAGGCCCTCCCGGGCGGCGGCCGGCGGGCGGTCCTACTGGACGACGGTCCCGGCGGCGCTCTTGTCGCCGGTGGAGTTCGCGGTGGCCTCGGCCGGGATGGGCCGGTCCGCCAGCAGGGCGTCCCAGACCATCTTGGACTCCTTCTGCAGCGGGGCGACGCGGTTCGCGTCGAGTGCGTCCGTGGTCACCGGCAGGGTGATCATCTGCATGTCCTGGGCGTCGATGCCCTGGAGGCTCTGGGCGAAGCCGGCGAGGGACTTCACGTCGCCGAGCGCCTTGTCGGTGGTGAGCGCCTTGGTCCCGGCGTCGGCGAGGTCGAACAGCTTCTTGGGGTTGTCGAACACGCCGACGCCCTTGACCTGCTTGATCAGCGCCTTGATGAAGGCCTGCTGCAGCTGTATTCGGCCGAGGTCTCCGCCGTCGCCGACGCCGTGGCGGGTACGGACGAGGCCGAGGGCCTGCTCGCCGTTGAGCTGGTTCGGGCCGGCCGGGAGGTCGAGGTGGCTGTACTCGTCCTTGATCGGCTTGGTGGTGGTCACCTGGACCCCGCCGAGGGTGTCGATGATCTTCTTGAAGCCGGTGAAGTCGACCTCGATGTAGTGGTCCATGCGGATCCCCGACATCTTCTCGACGGTCTTGACCGCGCAGGCGGCGCCGCCGACGGTGTAGGCCTCGTTGAACTGCCGGCGCTTGCCGCCGGGGTCGCTCTTTCCCTTGCCGGTGGGGCACTCGGGGCGGGAGGTCATGGTGTCGCGGGGTATGGAGACGACGCCGGCCTTCTCGTGGCCCTCGTACAGATGGACGATCATCGCGGTGTCGGAGCGGGCGGAGCCGCCGTCGTCCGGGCCGTACGCGCCGTTGGCGCCGCCGCGGGAGTCGGAGCCGAGGACGAGGATGTCCATCGAGCCGTTGTCGACGTTCGCCGGGCGGTCCGTGCCCAGCGCCTGGTCGATGTCGACCGTCTTGAGGTTGCCGTTGAGCTTGAAGTAGAAGTAGCCCAGGCCCGCCCCGCCCAGCAGGACCACGGCGGCGGCGCTCCACGCGGCCATGGCGAGGGCCCTGCGGCGCCCCGCCGGTTTGCGTCGGCGCCGGCCTGCGGCCCGCCGGCCGCGGCCCCTGCTGTCCTCGGTCATCCTCAGTCCCCAAGTCCTCAGTCTTCGGTCCGGCCCCTTGGTGCGTACCGGCCTGCCGTCCGCCCGCGGGCCCTCTGACACAGACGGGCGAATGTCTTGAAGGGTTCCACGGGCGACGCAACCCCCCGTACGGCTGCCACTGCGTACGAACCGGGACAAAGCTCTGCGTAGCGCATTCCTCACCTGCGGTTTCAGGGCGTGCGCCGGGAGGCCGCCCGGCGGCTGTGATGTGGCGAAGCTCGCACGAGGGGCCGACCGCGGTCCGCGTGGCGCCCCGCGCCGCCCCAGGGCCCGTTCTGCAGCCGCCCCAGGGCTCCCCTTCCGAGCCGCTCCAGGGCCGTTCGGGGGCCGGGAGAACGCGCGGCAGCCCCCGCCGCGGGTCTGCGGCGGGGGCTGCTCGTGGTGATGCCTCACGTCCGGCGCGGGGCGCCGGACGGCGGACCTCAGTCGTCGTTCTTGCCCGACGGGGTCGTCTTGGCGATCTGCATCAGGAACTCGGCGTTCGACTTCGTCTGCTTCATCTTGTCGAGGAGCAGTTCGATCGCCTGCTGCGAGTCGAGCGCGTGCAGCACCCGGCGCAGCTTCCAGACGATGGCGAGCTCTTCCGCGTTGAGGAGGATCTCCTCCTTGCGGGTGCCCGACGGGTCGACGTCGACGGCCGGGAAGATGCGCTTGTCGGCGAGCTTCCGGTCGAGCTTGAGCTCCATGTTGCCGGTGCCCTTGAACTCCTCGAAGATCACCTCGTCCATGCGCGAGCCGGTGTCGACGAGCGCGGTGGCCAGGATGGTCAGCGAGCCGCCGTCCTCGATGTTGCGCGCGGCACCGAAGAAGCGCTTCGGCGGGTACAGCGCGGTCGAGTCGACACCACCGGACAGGATGCGGCCGGAGGCGGGCGCCGCGAGGTTGTACGCGCGGCCCAGACGGGTGATGGAGTCCAGCAGGACGACCACGTCGTGACCGAGCTCGACGAGGCGCTTGGCGCGCTCGATGGCCAGCTCGGCGACGGTGGTGTGGTCCTCGGCCGGGCGGTCGAAGGTCGAGGAGATGACCTCGCCCTTGACCGACCGCTGCATGTCGGTGACCTCTTCCGGACGCTCGTCGACCAGGACGACCATCAGGTGGCACTCGGGGTTGTTGGTGGTGATCGCGTTGGCGATCGCCTGCATGATCATGGTCTTGCCGGTCTTCGGCGGGGCCACGATCAGGCCTCGCTGGCCCTTACCGATCGGCGACACGAGGTCGATGATGCGGGTGGTCAGCACGCCCGGGTCGGTCTCCAGGCGCAGGCGGTCCTGCGGGTACAGGGGCGTCAGCTTCTGGAACTCCGGGCGGCCGCGGCCGGATTCGGGCGGCATGCCGTTGACCGAGTCGAGGCGCACCAGGGCGTTGAACTTCTCGCGGCGCTCGCCGTCCTTGGGCTGGCGCACGGCACCCGTGGTGTGGTCGCCCTTGCGCAGACCCGCCTTGCGGACCTGGGCGAGGGAGACGTACACGTCGTTGGGGCCGGGCAGGTAGCCCGAGGTCCGGATGAACGCGTAGTTGTCCAGGATGTCGAGGATGCCCGCGACGGGGATCAGCACGTCGTCGTCGGCGACCTGCGGCTCGTTCGGCGCGAACTCGTCGCGGCCACGACGGCCACGGCGGTCGCGGTAGCGGCCGCGGCGGCCACGGCGGCCGCCCTCGTCGTCGAAGTCGTCCTGCGGGCCGCCGTCCTGGCGGCCCTGCTGGCCCTGGCCCTGGCCCTGACCGCGGCCGCCCTGCTGCTGGCGGTCCTGGCGGTCGGCGCGGTCCTGCCGGCCGCCGCCCTGGCCGCCCTGCGCGGGCTGGCCCTGGCCGCCCTGACCCTGGCCGCCCTGGCCCTGGTCGTCGGCCTTGGCGCCACGGTCACGGCGGTCGCGCTGGCGGTCGCCGCGCTCCCGGCGGTCGCGGCGGCCGCGGCCCTCGCCGTCCTGGCCCTGGGCCTGGCCGGCGGAGACCTCCGTGGCGGCCTCGGCCCTGGTCTCGGCGGGCGCGGTGGCGGTGGCCGTGTCGGCCTTCTGCTCGACCTGTACGGCGACGGGGGCCGAGCCCTCGGGGCTGCCGGAGGGGGCCGTGGCGCGACGGCGGCGGCGTTCGCCGGCCGGGGCGTCGTCTCCCCCGCTCTCGGCTGCGCTCGAGCGGGAGGGGCCACCTGCCGGCTGGCCCGGGATCTCGATCTGCGCCTGGGCGGCGGGCTTCTCGGCGGGCGCCGCCGGGGCGGCCGCACCCGTCTGGGCAGCCTCGGCGGCAGCCGTACGGGCCTTGCTGGTGGCACGGCGCTTCGGCTTGGCCTCGGCGGTGTCCGCGGCGGAGGCGGCGGCCTTGGGGGCACCGCTGCCCGCCTGCGCCTCCTTGATGACCTCGATCAGCTGGCTCTTGCGCATCCGCGCGGTGCCCCTGATGCCGAGGCCCGACGCGACCTGCTGCAGCTCGGCGAGGACCATGCCGTCAAGGCCGGTGCCGGTGCGTCGACGCTTGGGCGCGGCGCCCGCGGCGGGGGCACTGGTGTCGACAGAGGTGTCGGCAGCGCCCATCAGATCGGTGGTGTCGCTCACGAAGGGTCCTTCCCTGGAGCGGACGTCGGCCTGTCTGGCTCGGCGACCGGTTGTGCTGTCCGACAACGGTCCTTGGTGGGGACCGTGCCGGGGCGGTGGTCCGCCGATAGAGATACGGCGGAAAGAAACGTGCGTGGGTTCCGGCGAGAAGCCCCCGAGCTGAAAAGCGTGGGAAAATCACGCCGATTCCGGAGCGTGCTCGAAACTGCTGGAGTGATCAAAGCAGTCGGGGAGGCTCCCGGAAGAAATGTGGTCCCGGATGGGGACACTGAGCACCGAGCCATGGCGGCTTCCGATGCGCACTTGAGACTAACACTACCGGATCCAATAGATATTCCCCCTCTCAATCACCGGCAATCGCGCGCCTCCGCGCGGGCGGCCTGCCCTGGCCGCCCGCCCCTGGCCGACTGGTCCTGTCACGGAGACAGGATCAGCCGCCCTGGGTTCCCAGCGGGAGGACGCTCGCGCCCGCGGCGTCGAGTGCGAGCCGGTTGGCCGCCCACCCCTCGCCCGCGAGCTGCGCGACCTTGTCGGCCGCGTCGTTGTCGACCAGCGCGAGGACCGTGGGGCCCGCGCCGGAGATGACCGCGGGGATGCCGTCCGCCCGCAGCCGGTTGACGAGTGCCACGCTCTCGGGCATCGCCGGGGACCGGTACTCCTGGTGGAGCCGGTCTTCGGTGGCCGGCAGGAGCAGCTCGGGACGCCTGGTCAGGGCTTCCACGAGCAGACCCGCGCGGCCCGCGTTGACGGCCGCGTCCACGTGCGGGACGGTGCGCGGCAGCAGGCCGCGGGCCGTCTCGGTGAGGACCGGCCTGGAAGGTACGAAGACCACCGGAACGACGGACTCGGCGGGCTCCATCCGGATCGCCTTGGCGCTGCCGCCGTCCATCCACGCCAGGGTGAACCCGCCGAGCAGGCAGGCCGCGACGTTGTCGGGGTGGCCCTCGATCTCGGTGGCGAGCTCCAGCAGCGCCGCGTCGTCGAGCTTCGCCTCGCCGCCTATCGTGACGGCGCGGGCGGCGACGATGCCGGCACAGATGGCGGCCGAGGAGGAGCCCAGGCCGCGGCCGTGCGGGATGCGGTTGGCGCAGACGACCTCGAGGCCGCGCGGCTGTCCGCCCAGCAGGTCGAAGGCAGTGCGCATGGAGCGTACGAGCAGGTGGCTCTCGTCCCGCGGGAGGGTGTCGGCGCCCTCACCCGCGATGTCGATGTGCAGGCCGGAGTCGGCCACCCGGACGACGACGTCGTCGTAAAGGCCCAGGGCCAGGCCCAGGGCGTCGAAGCCGGGGCCGAGGTTGGCACTGCTGGCGGGGACGCGCACCCGTACGGCGGCGGCGCGGAACGCTGGACCGGCCATCGTCCGATGACACTCCTTGTGACTGTGCGAGGACTTCGCTCTTCGCTGGCTCGCTGCGAATGTACTGGAGAACGTACGACACCCGAAGGCCCTCGGGGCAGCACCGCAGTCATATGCGCGGTGGCGGATGTAAGTACAGCCTATCGAAGGAAGGTTCTCTCGCGACATAGGGCGCACAGGAGGCGCACGGTGCGTGTCGCGGGCTTCGACCGGGTTGGACCCGCTTCGGCCGCACTTTCGTCGTCGTACGAGGTGAGTTGCCGGGTTCCGGAGGGCCCCGGGAGTGCCGTCACGGCACTCGGGGAACCTCCGGAACCCGGCTCACACGGTCGTGCGCTCAGACCAGGCCGAGGCGCACCGCGGCGGCTTCGGCGTCCACCGGAACGGTGACCGGCTGCGGAGCGCCGGCGACCGCCCAGTCGGGGTCCTTCAGGCCGTTGCCCGTGACGGTGCACACGATCTTCTGCCCCGGGTCCACCAGGCCCAGCTCGGCGGCCTTGAGCAGACCGGCCACGGACGCGGCCGAGGCGGGCTCGACGAAGACGCCCTCCTGAGCGGCCAACAGCCGGTAGGCGGCCAGGATCTGCCGGTCCGTCACCTCGTCGATGAAGCCGCCCGACTCGTCACGCGCGGCCAGCGCGTAGTCCCAGGAGGCCGGGTTGCCGATACGGATCGCGGTGGCGACGGTGTGCGGCTCCTTGACGACCTCGCCGCGCACGATGGGCGCGGAACCGGACGCCTGGAAACCCCACACACGGGGCGTACGGGAGGCCAGGCCGTCGGCCTTGTACTCTTTGAACCCCTTCCAGTACGCGGTGATGTTGCCCGCGTTGCCCACCGGCAGCACGTGCACGTCCGGGGCGTCGCCGAGCGCGTCGACGATCTCGAACGCGGCCGTCTTCTGACCCTCGATACGCACCGGATTGACGGAATTGACCAGCGCCACCGGGTAGTTGTCGGACAGCGCGCGGGCGAGGTCGAGGCAGTCGTCGAAGTTGCCGTCCACCTGCAGGATCTTGGCGCCGTGCACGAGGGCCTGGCCCATCTTGCCGAGCGCGATCTTGCCGCGGGGCACGAGCACCGCGCAGACCATCCCGGCGCGCACCGCGTACGCGGCCGCGGAGGCCGAAGTGTTGCCGGTGGAGGCGCAGATGACGGCCTTGGCGCCCTCCTCCTTGGCCCGGGTGATCGCCATGGTCATGCCGCGGTCCTTGAAGGACCCGGTGGGGTTCGCCCCCTCGACCTTGAGGTGCACCTCGCAGCCGGTGCGCTCGGACAGAACCTGCGCGGGAACGAGAGGAGTGCCACCCTCGCGGAGCGTGACCACCGGAGTCGTGTCCGTCACCGGCAGGCGGTCCCGGTACTCCTCGATGATGCCGCGCCACTGGTGGGTGCGATTGCTGCTCATGGGTCCTTACTCCCCTTCAACACGCATGATGCTGGCGACACCGCGAACGGTGTCCAGCTTCCGCAGCGCCTCGACGGTCCCGGAGAGGGCGGCGTCGGCCGCGCGGTGGGTGACGACGACGAGGGAGGCCTCGCCGTCCTTGCCCTGCTGCCGCACGGTGTCGATGGACACACCGTGCTCCGCGAACGTGGTCGCCACCTGGGCGAGGACGCCCGGCTTGTCCGCCACATCGAGGCTGATGTGGTAGCGGGTGACGACCTCGCCCATGGGGCTGACCGGCAGCTGGGTGTACGCCGACTCGCCGGGCCCCGTTGCCTCGGCGAGCTTGTTGCGGGCGACGGCGACGAGGTCGCCGAGGACCGCGGACGCGGTCGGGGCACCGCCCGCGCCGGGCCCGTAGAACATGAGCCGCCCGGCGGCCTCCGCCTCGACGAAGACGGCGTTGTACGCCTCGCGGACGGAGGCGAGCGGGTGGCTGAGCGGGATCATCGCCGGGTGGACGCGGGCGGTCACGGACTCGCCGTCCGCCGCGCGCTCCAGGATGGCGAGGAGCTTGATGGTGCAGCCCATCCGCTTGGCGGACGCGAAGTCGGCGGCGCTGACCTCGGTCATGCCCTCCCGGTACACGTCGTCCAGGCGGACGCGGGTGTGGAAGGCGATGCCGGCCAGGATCGCGGCCTTGGCGGCGGCGTCGTAGCCCTCGACGTCGGCCGTCGGGTCCGCCTCGGCGTACCCGAGGGCGGTGGCCTCGTCGAGCGCCTCCTGGTAGCCGGCGCCCGTCGAGTCCATCTTGTCGAGGATGAAGTTCGTCGTGCCGTTGACGATGCCCATCACGCGGTTGATCTTGTCGCCCGCGAGGGACTCGCGCATCGGGCGGACCAGCGGGATGGCGCCGGCGACGGCGGCCTCGTAGTACAGGTCGCGGCCGTGCTGCTCGGCGGCGGCGTGCAGCGCTGCGCCGTCCTGGGCGAGCAGCGCCTTGTTCGCGGAGACCACCGAGATGCCGTGCTCGAAGGCGGTGTTGATCAGGGTGCGGGCCGGCTCGATGCCGCCGATGACCTCGATGGCGATGTCGATGTCGCCGCGTTTGAGCAGGGCGGTGGCGTCGGTGGTGATCAGGGCCGGGTCGATGCCCTCGCGCACCTTGGAGGGGCGGCGCACGGCCACGCCGGCGAGCTCGACGGGCGCGCCGATCCTCTGCGTGAGGTCGTCGGCGTGCGTCGTCATGATGCGAGCCACCTCTGAGCCGACCACTCCACAGCCCAGCAGCGCCACCTTCAGCGGACGCGTACGCATCATTCGACCTACGCCTTTCGATCTTCCATCAATACCCCGCGCGCGGTTTTGCGCGCGGGGTGTGAACCAGTCTCACTCAATGGACAGCACTTTCCATCCTCGGTCCATTGAGTGAGATGCCTATTTCATCATCCGAGGTCGAGACGCAGGAGATCTTCCTCCGTCTCGCGGCGAACGATCACTCGTGCCTGTCCGTCACGCACCGCGACGACGGGCGGGCGGAGCGCGTGGTTGTAGTTGCTGGCCATGGACCGGCAGTACGCGCCGGTGGCGGGCACCGCGAGGAGGTCGCCGGGCGCCAGGTCGGCCGGCAGGAACGCGTCCTTCACGACGATGTCACCGCTCTCGCAGTGCTTTCCGACGACGCGCACGAGCATGGGCTCGGCGTCGGAGGCACGGGAGACGAGCGAGATGGAGTATTCGGCGTCGTAGAGGGCCGTACGGATGTTGTCGGACATCCCGCCGTCGACGCTCACGTACGTACGGAGCCCCTCCAGCGGCTTGATGGTCCCCACCTCGTACAGGGTGAACGCGGTCGGGCCCACGATGGCGCGGCCGGGCTCGACGGAGATCCGGGGGGCGCGCAGTCCGGCGCTCTCGCACTCGCGGGCCACGATCTCGGTGAGCGCCTTGGCGATCTCGTGGGGCTCGCGGGGGTCGTCGCTGGAGGTGTAGGCGATGCCGAGACCGCCGCCGAGGTCGATCTCGGGCAGTTCGACGCCGTGCTCGTCGCGGACGGCGGCGAGCAGCCGCACGACGCGCTTGGCGGAGACCTCGAAGCCGGCCATGTCGAAGATCTGCGAGCCGATGTGGGAGTGGACGCCGAGCAGCTCCAGCGAGTCGTGGCCGAGGGCGCGGCGCACGGCCTCGGCGGCGGACCCGTCCGCGACGGCGATGCCGAACTTCTGGTCCTCGTGGGCGGTGGCGATGAACTCGTGCGTGTGCGCCTCGACTCCGACGGTCACGCGGATCTGCACGGGCTGGCGTACGCCCAGCTCGCGGGCGATGTGCGCGACGCGGGCGATCTCCTGGAAGGAGTCCAGGACGATCCGTCCGACTCCGGCCCCGACGGCCCGGCGGATCTCACCCTCGGACTTGTTGTTGCCGTGGAAGGCGATCCGGTCGGCCGGCATCCCGGCGGCGAGGGCGGTGCTCAGCTCGCCGCCGGAGCACACGTCGACGTTGAGCCCCTCTTCCTTCAGCCACTTCACGACGGCCTTGGAGAGGAACGCCTTGCCGGCGTAGAAGACGTCGGCGCCGGGGCCGAAGGCGTGCGCCCAGGCGCGGCAGCGGGCCCGGAAGTCCTCCTCGTCGAGGAAGTAGGCGGGGGTCCCGAACTCCTCGGCGAGCTTGGTGACTTCGATGCCGCCGACGGAGACGACGCCGTCGTCGTCGCGCCGGACGGTGCGGGACCAGACCTTCTCGTCGAGCGCGTTCAGGTCGGCGGGCGGCGGGGAGTAGTGCCCTTCGGGCAGGACGTCGGCGTGGCGGGGGCCGGCGGGGTGCGCGGAGCGGCTCATCGGTTTCTCTCTTCGCGGTTCATAGGCGTTCGGGTGCGTCCATGCCGAGTAGGGCCAGGCCGCCGGCCAGCACCGTCCCGGCGGCTTCGGCGAGTGCCAGCCGGGCGCGGTGGGCGGCCGAGGGTTTCTCGTCCCCCTGGGGCAGTACGCGGTACTGGAAGTCGAGCAGTGCGTCGGCCAGCTCGACGAGGTTGCGTACGAGCCGCTCGGGCGCGTGGTGGTGCGCGGCGGCCTCGAGGACGAGGGGGTGGTCGGCGAGGAGGCGCAAAAGGGCGGCGGCGTCGACGTCGACGACGCCGGCCTCCGGGTGGAAGCCCAGCTGCTCGGCGTTGCGTACGAGGGCCCGGCTGCGGGCGTGGGCGTACCGGACGCGGAAGAACTCGTTGGCCTCGCCCTGGTGCAGCAGCGCGTCGGAGAAGGAGGGGGTCTCCCGGGCGGGCACGGCGAGCATCGCCCAGCGGGCGGCGTCGGCGCCGTAGCGGGCGACGACGTCGCCGTCCCGCTTGGCGACGGGGGCGACGGGCAGGCCGGCGGGCAGGTCGCTCTCGGTGCCGCCCTGGGCGCACACCAGCCGTAGGACGCTGCGCCGCACGACGCGCTCGCGCAGCCCGAGCCCGCTCTCGTCGGCGGGGAGTACGTGGGCCGCGCCACCGCGCACGTCCCGGATGACGATGTCGCGGATGATCGCGTCCGTGACGAGTGCGGTCGCGGAGGGGGCGGGCAGCACGAAGTTGAGGAACCCCGCTCCGGTGACCTCGACGCGCTCGATGCCCGGCTCGGCGCCGAGCCGGCGGGCCAGTACGCCGGCCACGTCACGCGGCGCGCATCGGGCGGCCTTGGCGACCTGGAAGGCGACGGGGGTGGCGTAGTCCCCGACCCCGCCGGGCCGGGTCCGCTCGACGACGACCCGCTCGGGCGCGGCCGCCCCGGCGGCCAGCTCCCCGTCCGCGACGGCGCAGCGCACGGCGCGTACGACGCAACGGGAGAGGTCTGCGGGGGTCACGGGACCCAGCCTAGGCGAGTCGCCGGGTCATCCCACGAAGGGTTTCGCCATGTGAACAACAGCCCTGGGGGATGCCTTGCCGCTCACCAGGCGGACGAGGCAAACGAGGGAGACGGGTCAGACAAGGGAAACGAAGGAGACGAGGGAGGTGACGCGGAGCGAGGCACGGCGCCGGGCGCCACCAGCTGATCCGACCTCGCAGGCACGACACCCGCCAGGCGTGTCGTCGAAGTGGCGTCGGCCGCCCGAAGGGCGGGGCCGACGGGGCCTGGTGCGTACGACCGCAAGGCGGAGGAGGGGATCGACGCGGAGCGTCGGTGACCGACGACAACGCGGCGAGCGTGCGTGCCAGGCCCCGCCGGCCAGGCGGGACTTTGACGACACCACCTGGGGGACCGGCCGGGGCTCAGCCCCGCCCTCTCCCGGCGGGAGCCCCTTTCCTCCCGTCGCGCCGGTCCTTGCGCTCGACGAGCCGGCGGACGACGCGTACGAGCTCGGTGGGCTCGAACGGCTTGGCGAGGAAGGCGTCGACCCCGGCCGCGATCCCGGCCTCGACCTCCTGCTGCGAACAGGCGCTGACGATGGCGACGGGCACGTCGCGCGTCCGCGGATCGGCCCGCAACTGCGCGGCGGCCCCGAACCCGTCCAACCGGGGCATGACCACGTCAAGGGTGATCACGTCAGGGCGCACCCGGTGCACTACGTCCAGAGCCTCGGCACCATCGTTCGCGGTCACGACCTCGAAGCCCTCCAGCTCGAGATTGACCTTGATCAGCTGCCGGATGACCTTGTTGTCGTCGACAACGAGGACCCGGCCCGAGACGCCTGGCACAACTCGAGAGTAGGTCCGCCCGGGCCCCCGCGTCCGGGTTTTTGCCACTTCCACCCCGTGCGGGCGACCCACTCCCCCGTCCCCCACAAAACGGTTCCTGATCACCCCGCGGAAGCTGGTAGTGTTCAACCCGTCGCCGCACCACAAGCGACACGCCCCCGTAGCTCAGGGGATAGAGCAACGGCCTCCGGAGCCGTGTGCGCAGGTTCGAATCCTGCCGGGGGCACTCCAGCAGAGACAGCGCGATCACGTCGCTGACCAGCTGAAGTGCCAAGCATGAAGGCCCGAACTCAGTCCCACTGAGTCCGGGCCTTTGTCGTTGGTATGCACTGGTTCGACAACGGCGACCGGGAGCCTGGCATTCAGCCAGTTCGTGATGCAGGTGTGCCGCACGTCGTACGGCCGACGCGCAAGCGCGAGGGGGCCCGGTCGGGAGGCAGTGCGAATGCCCGTGCCTCCTGCCAGACCCTCCAGTAGCTGGAAGTACCCAGCACGCCGCCCCGCTCGTTGGCGAAGAGCCGACCGCCCTGAGCTGTCCCGAAGTCCTCGACGTACTCGCGGAGGACCGCTGCCAGGAGCGACGGACGAGGACGCGGCGGACATCCCGGCCAGGGCGGCATACCGCAGACCGTCAGGGTGTCGGCTTGTCGATCGCCGCGTCGCTGCCGGCCCAGAGGTAGATGCGGGTGGTGCCCGGCTGGAACTCGTGTGCGTAGATGTCCGTACAGAACCGGACCGCCTCGCCTTCGAGCGTCTTGGCGTCACCACGGCAGAGGCCGCCCATGCGCATGCCCTCCACGAAGGTCTCAGGCTCCGGCAGGCCGAGGTGGCTGAAGCCGTCGCTGCGGGTGTACCCCGGCTCCTCGGGATGGGCGTTGCGGACCAGTTGCGTGCCTTCCGGTTGCAGCGGCTTGAGGAAGCGGTCGGCCTCGGCGGTCGTCACCGTGAAGGCGAGCAGCGCGACGTCGTACTGACCGTTGGTGTGGAGCCCGGCCCGCCGGTCGACGGCCGTCGCCGGTACCCGGAAGCCCATGGTCTTCGCTGCCCACTCGGGCGTGACGTGCGCCTCCCAGCAACACGGCTTGGTGTGCTCGGCCGACTCCCCCGACCCGTACACAACCATCAGGACCGTACCGAGGACGCCGAGAACGCACAGGCCGGAGAACACCCAGGCGCCGACGGCGAGCTTTCGTCTCCAGGAACCCACTCGCTTCCCGGCCCCGGCCGGAATCTCAGAGTGGCTCATCGGTCGACATCACCTCCACCGTCCCGGGCATGCCGACCAGGATCACTGCGTTCGCCGGCGCGCCCGGGATCGTCGGGTACGGGCACGGCTGCTCCGCTGCCCAGTTCGCAGTGCTTGACCAAACTACTTCAGGACATCTTGAACTCCTGGGCCGACCCGGCGACTTGGGACACCTCGTCCACAGTCGCCCGTCCACCCTCCCCCGGATGCGTGGCCGGTGTTGCACACAGGGGCCTTGCTGTTCCGGTCATCCGTACGAGGCCGGCTCCGGGCAGTCTGTGGGTTTGTCGGGTGGGTAGGGGAACACAGACTGCCTAAGGTGGCACTTGAGGCCGCAGTGTGCCGCTGACCTGGCACTTTGCGGGACAGAGCTCGGAGTGGATGGGGCGGCACGGATGCGTGAGCTGGTGGAGACGGCGAAGCAGTGGGTGGCCGAGGGGCGGGCCGGGTATCTGGCCCGGCCCGTCACCGAGCAGGGTTTCGGGCCGCGGGATCCCGCGGGGGCCGTACTCGTCGACGCGCGGGGGGAGTGCGTCGGCAGCCTGTACCGCGGGGTCTTCGACGCCGAGCTCGTCGCCGAAGCCGTGGGCATGGGTCCCGGGGTCTCCGCGCGGGTGTGCGAGGTGTCCGTGGGCGGGGACGAGGCCGTGGCGGCGAAGCTGACGTGCGGCGGGCGGGCCGAGGTGCTGCTCCAGCCGCTCGCGGCGATTCCCGCCGAGTGGTGGGAGTCGCTCGGCGAGGGCGTCGGGGTGGCGTTGGTGACCCGGCTGAACGAAAACGCCGACCAGGCGTCCAGTGAGGTCGTACGGGCCACCGCGGTGCCGCGCGACGACGCCGGGCGGCGGGCCGGTGAGCTGCTGGCCACCCGGCGGCCCGGGCGCGACGCCCTGTACGGGGAGGACGGCCTGGTGCTGGTCGAGGCGCAGCCGTCGGCCCCGTACGTGGTCATCGGCGGCGGCGGTGAGCTCGCCGTCGTCATCGAGCGGCAGGCGCTGCTGCTGGGCTGGGAGGCCGTACGGGTCGAGGCCGCCGGTCCGGCGGTCGAGGCGATCGAAGCGCGCCGCGACTCCGCGTGCGTGGTCGTGCTGAGCCACGACGAGGAGTTCGACGTGCCGACGCTGCGGGCGGCGCTGGCCGCCGGGGTTCCGTACATCGGGGCGCTCGGGTCGCGGCGTACGACGGCGCGGCGCCGGGAGGGGCTGCTCGCGGCCGGGGTCACCGAGGCGGAGCTGGCCCGGGTGCACGGGCCGATCGGGCTCGACCTCGGGGCCCGCACCCCGGCAGAGACCGCGCTGGCGATCTGCGCCGAGATCCTCGGGGTGCTGGGGGCGCGCACGGCGGGTGCGGTGCGGGACACCGACGGCCCCATCAACACATGAGCCCGGGGCGGGTCCGCGTACATCCATACCGCCCCGCGAAATGCGCATAACCGGATGGTATGGGGGAAAATGCTCCGTATGGACATGATCCTGAGCGTGGACTCGATCCTCACGGATGTCGCGTGGTTCCCGATCGTCGGACTGGCCGTCGTGGCCCTCCTGCTCGGGGGCTTCAAGCTGGGCCAGCTGGTCCGGGCGAAGGAGCCGCCACCGCCCGCCAGCGAGGAACAGCCCCACCTGCCGAACGGCGGAGCGGTCTACGAGGTCCGCGAGGAGCGGGACCAGGTGGAGATCCCCGAGGGCGGCCTGCGGCCGCACGAGATGCAGGGCTACGGGAACTTCGGCTCGACGACCTCCAGCCACCCGGACGAGGTCCGCAAGGAGCGCGAGTCCGGCTACGAGCTGCCCGAGGGGCCGGGCCCGCACCCGCAGCCCGGCTCTCCGCCGGATGCCGGACGTGGGGCGCACGCCTGACCCGCACTGCCCGACGGCCCGCGACGACCTCTGGCCCGCGCCTCCCGCGCGGGTCAGAGGTCTGTTCGCAGCCGGAGCACCTCCGGGGGCGGATGCCGGGCCGAGGTGTGCCGGACCTCCGCCGTGAGCGGCGGGTCCAGGACGCGGTAGGGGACCTCGCCGAGGCCGATGGCGGTCACCGTGGCCCGCGGCTCGGCGGCCCCGCGCGCGGCGGCCGCCGCCGCCACCTCCCGGCGCAGCGCCGCCGTCAGCGGGCTCGACACCAGCGGGGTCTCGTCCCCGACCGGCAGGACCAGGACGAGGGCGAGCGGCCGGCGCGGGGTTCCGGTGTAGCCGATCACCGCCGCGTCCCGTACGTCGGTGTGCCGCAGCTTCTGCCAGCCGCGCCGCCCGGCCGGGTAGGACTGGTCCAGCCGTTTGACGACGAGGCCCTCGATGCCGCTGGCGGGGAGGGTCTCGTACCAAGTGGCCGCCAGTTCCGGGTCGGTCGTCATCGGGACGGGCTGGAGGGGCGGCCCGAGCGGCAGGAGCAGGTCGAGGAGGAGGGAGCGGCGTCGTTCGTACGGGCGGCCGCGCACGTCCAGCCCAGCCAGTTCCAGCACGTCGAAGGCAGCGTACGAGGCCGGCAGGCTCTGCGCGAGCACGGCGGCCCGGGCGGCGGTGGCCGCAGCGCGCCGCTGCACGAGGGCGAAGTCCGTCCGGCCGTCGTGCCAGACCACCACCTCACCGTCGAGGACCGTCCCGGCGGGCAGGTGCAGCGCGGCAGCCGCCAGATCGGGGAACGCGCTGGTCACGATGCGGCCGGAGCGGGCCTGGAGCGTCACGTCGGCCGCGGAGCGCACGACGACGAGGCGGTGCCCGTCGAACTTCGGCTCGTACGCCAGTCCTGCCGTGCGCGGCAGCGTGCGCACGGCGGCGGCGAGCGCAACGCGGATCACGGCCGGGCCCTCGGGGCCGGGCGGCCCTGCGCGGGGTCGGCGAGCGGGGCGAAGAGGTCTCCGTGGCGGTCGAGTCGCGGCCCGATGTCGTCGGCGAGGAAGACCAGGTCGGCGGGGGTGCGGCAGGCCTCGACCTCGGTCCAGGAGACGGGGGCGGACACGGTGGGGCGGGCCCGCGCGCGCAGGGTGTAGGCGGCGGCGGTCGTCTTGGCGGCGGCGTTCTGGCTGTGGTCGACGAAGACCTTGCCGGGGCGCAGGGCCTTGGCCATGCGGTGGACCACCAGGTCGGGGAGTTCGCGCTCGGCCTCCTGGGCGAGCTGCTTCGCGTACGCGGACACCTGCGACGACGGGGTCGGCTCCAGGGGCACCGCCAGGTGCAGGCCCTTGGAGCCGGAGGTCTTGGCGTAGGCGTCGAGGCCGTCGGCGGCGAGGCGCTCGCGCAGCCACAGGGCGACGGCGCTGCACTCGACGACGGTCGCGGGCGCACCGGGGTCGAGGTCGAGGACCATACGGTCGGCGACGGCGGGGCTGCCGGCCGGCCACTGGTGGATGTGGAACTCCACGACGAGGTTGGCGGACCACATGAGGGTGGCCATGTCGGCGACGACCACCTGTTCGGCGGAAGGGTCCTCGGAGCGGGGCACGGGGGTGGTCCTCACCCAGTCGGGTGCGCCGGGCGGCGGGTTCTTGGTGAAGAACAGCTGGCCGTCCGGTCCGTCGGGATAGCGCAGGAAGGACACCGCCCGGTCGTGGATCTGGGCGAGCAGGGGCCCCGCGACGGTGGCGTAGTAGTGGAGCACCTCGCCCTTCGTGAAGCCGGTCTCCGGGTAGAGGACCTTGTCGAGGTTGCTGAGCGAGATGCGACGGCCCTCCACCAATGTGATCGGCGTCATACGATGAGATTGCCACGAAACAGGAGGAAACGTGCGATCCATCTGGAACGGAGCGATCTCCTTCGGCCTCGTCAGCATTCCGATCAAGCTCGTGAACGCGACCGAGAGCCACTCGATCTCCTTCCGTCAGATCCACCTCGCCGACGGCGGGCGGATCCGCTACCGCAAGGTGTGCGAGCTGGACGGCGAGGAGGTGCCGGGCGCCGAGATCGGCAAGGGGTACGAGGAGGCGGACGGGTCCGTCATCCCGATCACGGACGAGGACCTGGCGCAGCTGCCGCTGGCGACCGCGAAGACGATCGAGATCATGTCGTTCGTACCCGCCGAGGAGATCGATCCGCTGCAGATGGACGCGGCGTACTACCTGGCGGCGAACGGGGCGACCGCGGCGAAGCCGTACACGCTGCTGCGGGAGGCGCTGAAGCGGAGCCGGAAGGTCGCGATCGCCAAGTACGCGCTGCGGGGGCGGGAGCGGCTGGGCATGCTGCGGGTCGTCGACGACGTGATCGCGATGCACGGGCTGCTGTGGCCGGACGAGATCCGGGTGCCGGAGGGGGTCGCTCCGGACGTGGAGGTGACGGTACGGGACGCCGAACTCGACCTGGCGGACGCGCTGATGGCGACGCTCGGCGAGGTGGAGATGACCTCGCTGCACGACGACTACCGGGATGCGGTGGAGGCGATGATCGCGGCGAAGGCGGGTGGGGCGTTCGAGCCTGCGGAGGCCCCGGGGAAGCCGGCCGGTGGACAGGTGATCGACCTGATGGCGGCGCTGGAGAAGAGCGTGCGGGCGGCGAAGGCCTCGCGGGGCGAGGCGGGCGGCGGGGCGGACGGCGGGGTGGACGCGGCGCAGGACTCCGCGGCGGGCGGCGGGGCCGAGGTCACGCCGATGCGGCGGGGCGGGGCGGGGCGCAAGGCGTCGACCGCGCCGAAGTCCGTGGGCGGGAAGAAGTCGACGGCGGCTTCGGCGAAGAAGACCGCGGCGGCGGCGAAGACCGCGTCGGCCGCGTCGAAGAAGAAGGCGACCACCGCCAAGTCGGGGGCGGCGGGCAGGTCGGGGGCGGCGGCCAAGTCCGGTGCGACCAAGTCGACTTCGGCGGCGAGCGCGAAGAAGGCCGCGGCAGGTGCGAAGAAGGCCGCGACGCCGCGGAAGCGGAGTTCTGCCTGAGGCGGCTGGATTTGGGGCGAGCGCCCGTAGCGGCGAGTGCCGTTGAGGTGAGCGCCCGTTGCGGCGAGCGCCGTTGCGGTGACGGCCCGTTGGGGCGGGGCAGGGGTGCGGGCGGGCCTGCGGCGCGCCCTTTCCCCGCCCCGCCCTTTCGCCGTTTCCCGGGGCTCCGCCCCGGACCCCGCGCCTCAAACGCCGGCGGGGCTGGAATGGGGTCCGGCGAAGCCGGGGTTCGGCAGCCAGGTTCCGGTGTCTCGGGCCTGGGCGAACAGCGCTTCGACGTCCGGGGTTTTGAGGACAGTCGGGGACGCGACGAGGTCCGGGGTCGCCGTCGGCGGCTGGAGGATGCGGATGTCGCGCACCGTCGGGGCGGTGTCCAGGCGGGAGGCGTCGACCACCGCCAGGGCGGGGGTCACCTTCGCGGCCAGGAGCGCCGTCGCGCGGGCCGCCGCACCGCGGATCCAGCGGGGGTCCGGGCGGGGTTCCGCGCGGCCGACCGTCAGCAACAGGTCGCCGACGACCGCGCGTTGACGGCGCCCCGGGACCGTACGTACGCAGAAGATCCCCGCCGGGCCGATGACCAGGTGGTCGATGTGGCCGAAGCCCGGCAGCGGGACGCAGTGCAGGGTCCGCCAGCCGTCCGGCTCCAGGGCGTCGAAGGCGTCGCCCATCCGCTGCTGCGCAGTCAGGTCCTGGCGCAGCCGGTGCCGGGCGCGGGCGCCCGCGGCGCCGTGCTCCAGCTCCCCCGACAGGATCTCGGCGGGGCGGTTCGGTGCCAGGTCGGCGTCCGGCGGCAGGGCGAGGCGGCGCAGGTCGGCGGCGGTGGGTACCGGGGGCGGCCCGATGGACACGGTGCCGCTCAGGTAGGGGCGCAGCACCGCCAGGACGGCCTCGCGATGGCCGTCCGCGAGGACGCTGATCCGGTTGGCCTGGCGGTCGTACCAGGCGACCGCCTGTCCGTCGGGCAGGTTGACGTACAGCCGGCCGCGGCCGGGCCGGCCGCTGGGCAGTACCTTGAGTCCTCGCATTCACCCTCACCCCCGCCGTCCATGGGAGCAGCCGGGGCGCCGCACGGCAATCCCTCGACTGTGTAACGACTCCGACGGAACGTTGCGACTTCGCTGTTACACGAACGGGGTGTCGCCGCAACGGCCGCCCCCTAGGTTGGTCGCACCTGGAGACGCCAGGCCGTGACCAGCACCGAAGGACTTCCCGTGAGTACCGTCCGCCGCCGCACTCTCGTTCGCGCCGCCGCCGTGACCGCCTGTGCCGGCAGCCTGCTGGCGCTGCCCACCGCCGCCGCTCTGGCCGAAGGGGTACCGGCGGCCTCGTCCGCGCACTCGGCGGCCCCGCGGCGGATCCTGGTCAAGAGCCTGTCGCTGGCCGACGGGGTGTCCACGGCGAAGGTCTACCGCACCGCCCAAGGCGTCTACCAGGCCGACATCCTGGCCGCCGACGGCACCAAGGCAACCACCCTGACCAGCCGTGACGGGGTCACCGACTTCGGCGCGGCCGGCGAACTGCACGCGGCCCTGGACCCGGCGGGCCGGGTGACCTCCTGGGTGGGCGACGCCCCCGCGCAGGGCGCCGGCCACGCCGTCGCGGGCGCCGGACACAAGACCGGCACTCGTGACGGTGCGCGCAGCGGGCAGGTCGTCCCGGTCTCGGGCGAACAGCGGGCCGCCTCCGGCGACACCCGCGCCCTGGAGGCCGCGTCCGCCGAGGGGCGGCGGCTGAGTACGCTGGCCGACGGACCGGGCGACGGCGTACTGCTGCTCGCCGCGGGCGGCGGTATCGCGGCGGTCGGTGCGGCCGGGCTCGGCTTCGCCATGCTGCGCCGGGGACGCACGGACGGCTGACCGGGGCCGGGGTACCGGGGTATCGATGACCGGCGCGCCCGCGTGCCGGGGGGTCGGTACCCGTATCGGCATCGAGACCCGCATGGGCAAAAAGGGCGCACCTCCGCATATGGTGGGCGTGATCGACCGACGGCGCAACGCGGGCAGAAGGGCACGGGGGCTGTGGACAGGGGGGCCGTTAAGAGGTTCGGTTTCGCAGGCTCCGGCCACCGCCGCTCCCCCGCTCCCGCCGTCGCCCCGCTGCTGGTCCTCGCCGCCTTTCCGCTGTTGGCGGGGTGCGGCGACACGGGCGGGCTGGTCGCCGCCGGGGCGACCGCGACCGCGAGCGGTCCCGTACACCTGTGGCCCGACCGCCAGGGGGCGACCGTACCGCCGGCTGATCCGGCCGGGGCCCCGCCCGAGTACGTGAAGGGGATCCCGCCCGTCCGCGACGAGGACGTGCACGCGGTCGACCCGGTGGCCCTCGTCCAGGCGGAGCTGCGGGTCCACCCGAAGACCGGGGCGGGGGCCGACGGGATACCGGCCGAGACCGCGGCCGCGATCAACGCGTGCGAGAAGGGTGCCGCGGAGCCCGGGGCGTGCCCGGTGCTGGCGCCGTACTACCGGGACCTCACGGGCAACGGCAAGGACGAGCTGATCGTGGGCATCGAGTTCCCGGACCGGAGGATGTCCGTACGGGTCTACACAGCGGACCGTGACGGGCGGCTCAACCGGATCATGGCGACCACGCAGACCGTCGTCTCGGTGGAACTGGCCGGACGGGACGTGGTCCTGCGGGTGCCCAGCGGGAACCGCGGCTACGAGCTGATCACCGCCTGGTCCTGGGAGGAGAAGCAGCGCACCATGCTGCCGACGCGCGAGCAGATCGTACGGGTGCCCGCGAATCCGCAGGGCCCGGCGGACCGCGGCCCCGTCCCGGGCCCCGGGTCCGGTCCGGGATCCGGGTCCGGTCCGGGATCCGGGTCCGGTCCGGGATCCGGGTCCGGTCCGGGATCCGGGTCCGGTCCGGGATCCGGGTCCGGCCCCGGTCCGGGGACCGGGTCCGGCCCCGGTCGCGGTCCCGCCCCGGACCGGCCGTGAGCGAGGACCGCGGGCGACGGGCCGGGCGGCGGCTGCCGCTCCGACTCCGGCTACGGCTCCGGCTGCCCTCCTGGACGGCCACGCTGACCTGGAAGTCGGCGTGCTTCATCGTGGTGATGTGCTGCTCGCTGGCGGCCGTGCTCGGCGCGCTCGTGCACGTGGAGGTGACCCGCCAGACGGTGGCCACGGCGCGTGAGAAGGCGCTGGGCAAACTGGACGACGTCGTGAGCGCCTACGAGGCGGGCGAGAACCTGCCTCCCGGTTCCGGACTGGACCCGGTGGGGCTGCCGCCGGAACTGCGGGCCCTCGCGGTCAGCGGCCACCGGGGGACGGTGGTGGCCGAGCACCGCGGCCGCCCGACGATGTGGGCGGCGGCCCCGGCGGACGGCCGGGCGCTGGCGACCGCCGTCGACTACGGGCAGAGCGCCCGCACCATCAGCGGCCTGGACAACGCGATCATCGGGTCGTCGGTCCTGGCGATCGGCGGGACGCTGCTCGTGGGCGCCTTCTCGGTGACCCGGGTGACCCGGCGGCTGCACCAGACGGCGACCGTGGCGCGGCGGATCACCCAGGGCGATCTCGACGCCCGGGTGGACGACCCGCGCACGAAGGACCCGTCGCGGCGCCAGGACGAGGTGGCGACGGTGGCCGGGGCGCTGGACACGATGGCGGGGAGCCTGCAGTCGAAGCTGGAGAGCGAGCGGCGGTTCACGGCGGACGTGGCCCATGAGCTGCGCACGCCGCTGACCGGGCTGCAGGCGGCGTCGGAGCTGCTGCCGGAGGGGCGGCCGACGGAGCTGGTGCGCGAACGGGTACGGACGATGCGGCAGCTGACGGAGGACCTGCTGGAGATCTCCCGGCTGGACTCGGGCAGCGAGGCGGTGGAGACGGACCTGCACCAGCTGGGGAGGCTGGCCCGCCGCGTGGTGCGGGCGTCGGGGACGGACACGGAGGTGGTCGTCCTGCGGGACGCCCACGTGGAGACGGACCGGCGCAGGCTGGAACGGGTCCTGGGGAACCTGGTGGCCAACGCCCATCAGCACGGCCGCCCGCCGGTGGTGCTGACGGTGGACGGACCGGTGGTGACCGTGCGGGACCACGGGGACGGCTTCCCCGACTACCTGCTGGCGCACGGCCCGCAGCGCTTCCGCAGCGGCGGGAAGGGCCACGGGCTGGGCCTGACCATCGCCGTGGGCCAGGCGGAGGCGATCGGCGCGACGCTGCGCTTCCACGCCGCGGACACCGGCGGCGGCCTGGCGGCCCTCTCCCTCCCGGGCTCGTAGCGACGCCCCGGCCGGGCCCTGTGGCGTCGGCCCGGCCGCAGGCGGACGCGCCCAAGACGCCCCCTCGGGATGCCTTGTCGATCAGGCCGGATCAGGGAGCGGGGTCTGGCGTCATGGGGCCTCCCCGGGCCCGCAGGGGAGCGTCGGTGACCGACGACAACGCGGCGAGCGTGCGCACCAGGCCCCGCCGGCCAGGCGGGACTTTGACGACACTCCCTAGGCGCGGGGGGTCCTGGTCCTGGTCCAGGGCCAGCGGGGGCGGGGCTTGGTGCCCGAGGGGCGGAAGGCGTACTTCCAGCCCTTCTGCAGGCCCAGCCGCTTCGAGTAGCCCGACGGGACGCGTTCGTACAGCAGCACCGTCGGCGGGCCGTCCGGGGTCGGGACGGGGATCTCGTACCACTTCGGCGGGTGGCCGGTCGGGCCGAGCAGGATCGGGAGGACCCGGCCGTCCATCGGGCCGCCCTCGAACGGGGTCGGTTCGCTTCTCACCCCACCAGTGTCACAGCAGGTGGGCGGCCTCGGAGACCACCGGCATGACGCGCCGGGCCAGAGCCCCGACCGGGCCGTCCGCCGATTCCATGGCCAGGGCGGCCCGGGCGGCCGCCGCGGTCTCCGGATCCGTGGCGGCGGTGGCCGTCAGCAGGGCGATGAACTGGTCGAGCAGCCAGTCCCGGAGGGTGTCGACCTCGGGCTGTTTGCCCTCGTCGATCCATATGAGGGAGGCGGCCTCGACCGCCGTGATCCACGTGCGGACCATCATGCGCAGCCGGGGCCCGGGCGCCGGGACTCCCAGGTGGAGGAGGATCTGGTCGGCCGCGGCCCGCCGGATGCCGTCGACCGTCGCCGTCGTCCGGGAGGTCTCCACGACGCTGCCGCCCTGGAGGAGGGCCGCGAAGCCGGTGTCGTGTTCGTCGACGAACGCGAGGTAGCGGTCCAGGGCCCGGGACAGCCGCCGGGTCAGGGGGCCCTCCTGGGGCACGGCGAAGCAGAGTTCGAGGAGGTCGGCCGCCGAGCGCAGGGCCGCCTCGTAGAGCTGCTGTTTGCCGCCGGGGAAGTAGCGGTAGACGAGCGGGCGCGAGACTCCGGCGGCCTCCGCCACGTCGTCCAGTGAGACCTCCTCCGGAGCCCGGTGCGCGAACAGCGAGAGGGCCGCGTCGAGGAGTTGGGCCCGCCGCTCCTCGACGCTCAGCCTGCGGTACGCGCGTACGGTCATGACCGCAGGGTAGCCCGCGAGCGGCCGGCCGCGGCCGGCGTCGGCGAAGTCCCGGCCCGATCGCACCTCCGCGCCTCCGCCCCTTCTGCTTCCGCTTCCCGGGCCGGGGCTGCCGGCCGGGGTGCTGCCCTACGCCAGCAGTCCCGAGCTCTGCCACAGCCTCCGGCCGACGCCGCGCAGTACGCCGATGTCGTCGAGGAAGTCGGTGAGCCGCTTGGCGCCGGTCTGCATGACCTCGCGGCGGTGGCCGCTGGCCCGGACCTGGGCGACCGCCTCGCGGCGGTCCAGGCCGACGTTGTCGTAGACGGCCGGGTTGACGAAGGCGAGGGAGAAGACGCGGGCGGCCTCGCCGCAGCTGATCCGGGTGAGCTCCTGCTCCCAGCGCGGGGCCGTCAGCATCTGGCGGCGCAGTTCCTCGCGCGCGTACCGGACGTGCCGGGCCTCCTCGATGACGTGGATCCGGGTGACGCCGCGGACCAGCGGCTGGATGCGCTCGTCCGGGAAGGTCAGGCGCTGCATCCAGTCGAGGATCTCCTCGCCGAGCAGCGTGCACGCGAAGGAACCGGGCGTGGTGGAGACGGTCTTCAGGATCCGCGCGAGGTTGTGGTTGAGGCGGGAGACGGGGTACTCGGGGCTGCCGCTCTTCTGGATCATGCGGGCGAACATCATCGAGTGCCGGCACTCGTCGGCGATCTCGGTGAGCGCGTAGCGCACGTGCTTGCTGGTCAGCGACTTGTCGTAGATGTGGCGGACCATCAGCTGCATGAGGATGATCTCGAACCAGATGCCGAGGGAGCCGAGCGCCGCCGCCTCGTGGCGGGAGAGGTCGATGCGCTGCTCCTCGCCCATCTTCTTCCAGAGCGGGGTGTCGTAGAGGGAGAGCAGTTCGGGCGGCCAGAAGTACTTGCCCTCGACCATGGGTGCGTCCCAGTCGAGTTCCTTGTCGGGGTCGAAGGAGTGCTTGGCCGAGGATTCCAGCAGGCGCTCGGCTATCTGCTCCCGGTCCTTGAGCAGGCCGAGGGCGTCCCTGAGCGCGGCTCGTTCGGTCACGGTCGTCATGGCTTCGGACACCTCGTCGTCGAGTTACCGGCGGTCATTGGTTATGAGACTGCTTGTCAGCAAGGTCGTCAATCCCCCGCGCACGACTTGTTGACCCCGCGTCTACCAACGTGTGACTCTGCCAACTGTCCGGTCCTGCACCGCAGTACGTGAGACGAGGGGGCGTCAGTGTCGACGCACGAGCTCTACACCGAGGACCCGGGCGAGGCCGTCTGGCAGATCCCCGCCTCCGGCTCCGCCCGCTTCAACTGGGAGTACGACGACGGCCGCGAGCGGCTCCTCGCCCTCTACCAGAAGGGCAAGGACAAGCAGTGGGACGGCGCCAAGCGCATCGACTGGGACATCGAGGTGGACCCGTACGATCCGCTGGGGACGCCTGACGAGGCCCTCCCGCTGTACGGGACCCGGCACTGGCCCAAGCTCACCGGGAAGGACAGGGGTGAGCTGCGCCGGCACTACACCGCTTGGAACTTCAGCCAGTTCCTCCACGGCGAGCAGGGCGCGATGATGTGCGCGGCGCGCATCGTGGAGTCCGTTCCGGACCTCGACGCGAAGTTCTACTCGGCCACGCAGACCATGGACGAGGCCCGGCACGCCGAGATCTTCGGGCGCTTCCTGCACGAGAAGGTCGGGATGCTCTACCCGGTCAACGACAGCCTCCAGGGGCTGCTCGGCGACACCCTGCGCGACTCCCGCTGGGACATGCCGTACCTGGGCATGCAGGTGCTCATCGAGGGGCTGGCGCTGGCCTCCTTCGGCCTCATCCGGGACACGACCGCGAAGCCCCTGCCCAAGCAGCTCCTGGCGTACGTGATGCAGGACGAGGCCCGGCACGTGGCCTTCGGGCGGATGGCGCTGCGCGACTACTACCGGCAGCTGACGGACGCCGAGCTGCGCGAGCGCGAGGAATTCGTGATCGAGGGCTGCTACCTGATGCGGGACCGGCTGCTCGGGGTGGAGGTGCTGGAGAACTTCGGCATCCCGCCGAAGGAGGCGGAGCGGCTCAGCGAGCAGTCGGAGTTCCTGCACCTGTTCCGCAAGCTGCTGTTCAGCCGGATCGTGCCGTGCGTGAAGGACATCGGACTGTGGGGCGAACGGCTGCAGAGGGCGTACGTGGACCTGGGCGTCTTCCACATGGGCGACTCCGACCTGGACCTGCTGATGAGCCAGGACGAGGAGGTCGCCGAGGCCCTCGACCGCGAGCGCTTCGCGGCCGAGGAGTCGGCGCGCGTGGCGGAGGTCGCGGCCGCCATCGCCGACGGCGGGGGCCTGCCGCAGCCGTGACGCCGGGATCCGGCCGGGCACAGGAGCGGGACACCCGGTGGGGGCGTCACCGGGTGGCCGGCGCGGAGCCTCACCGGGTGGCCGGCGCGGCCTGCATCACCGGGTGGCCAGCGCGGCCTGCATCACCGCCCGGGCGATCGGCGCGGCGGCGCCGTTGCCGCTGATGTCGCCCCGGTCCGCCGAGGCGTCCTCCACGACCACCGCGACGGCCACCGCCGGCAGGGCCGCACCCTCGGTGCGGGCCCAGGAGATGAACCAGGCGTACGGGGTCCCCGCGTTGCCGACACCGTGCTGGGCTGTGCCGGTCTTGCCGCCGACCACCGCGCCCGGGATCGCCGCGTTCTTGCCGGTGCCGTTCTCCACCACCTTCACCATCAGCTCCTGCATCCGCAGCGCGGTGGCCGGGTTCATCGCCCGCCCGAGGCTGCGCCGGTCGCCGCGCCGCACCGGGGAACCGTCGTCCTGGGTGGTCCGTTCCACCAGGTACGGGGAGGCGAGCTCACCGCCGTTCGCGACGGCCGCGGCCACCATCGCCATCTGCAGCGGTGTCGCCCTGGTGTTGAACTGCCCGATCGAGGACAGGGCCAGCTGGTCCAGGCTCATGTCGGTGTCGAAGTTCGACCGGGACACCCACGAGGGCACCCGCAGCCCCTCCGTGTTGAAGCCGAAGCGGCGCGCCGCGTCCACCATCCGGCGCAGCCCGACCTGCACCCCGATCTTCGCCATCACCGTGTTGCACGACCACTGCACGGCCTCGGCCATGGAGGCGTCCTCGCAACCCGTCGCCGCGTTCGGCAACAGGGTGCTGGTTCCGGGCAGCGGGTAGGGGTCCGGGGTCCGGGTCGGCGCGTCGACATCGGTGACCACCCCCGCGTCGAGCGCCGCCGCCGCCGTCACGATCTTGAAGGTGGAGCCGGGCGGGTACGTCTCGCGCAGCGCCCGGTTCAGCATCGGCCTGGCGGGGTCCGCGTTCAGCGCCGCCCAGGCGCCCTTCGCCCTGGCACCCGTGCCGGACAGCACGGAGGGGTCGTAGGACGGGCTGCTGACCAGCGCGAGGACCTTCCCGGTGGCCGGTTCGAGGGCGGCCACCGCACCGCGCTTGCCGCCGAGTCCGGCGTACGCGGCCTGCTGCACGGCGGCGCGGACGGTGGTGGCGGCGTTCCCGCCGGCCGGGCGGCCGCGCGCCAGGTCGTACCAGAGCGGGAACGCCGACAGCCCCGGATCGGTGCCCGACAGGACGGCGTCCTCTGCGCGCTCGACGAAGCTGGTCCCGTACGTCTGGGAGGAGAAGCCGGTGACGGGCGCGTAGAGCGGGCCGTCGGTGTAGGAACGCTCGTACCGCAGCAGCTGGCCGCTGTCGCGGGAGCCGGTGACGGGCCGCCCGTCGACGAAGATGTCCCCGCGCGGTTCGGCGTAGCGCTCGATGGCCGTCCTCTTGTTGGCCGGATTCGCACCGTAGGCGGCGGACTCCCACACCTGCACGCGGGCGATGTTGACCAGCAGGGCCAGGAGCAGCAGCGCGCAGAAGTACGCGCACCAGCGGATGTAGCGGATCACTCGGCCGCCTCCTGCGCGGGACGGGGTCTGCGGGCGCTGTCGCTGAGCCGGACCAGTAGGGCGACGATGATCCAGTTGGTGACGACGGACGAGCCGCCCTGGGCGAGGAAGGGCATCGCCATGCCGGTGAGCGGGATCAGCCCGGTGACACCGCCCGCGATGACGAACACCTGCAGCGCGATGATCGATGCGAGGCCGGTGGCGAGCAGCCGGCCGAAGGGATCGCGCAGGGCGAGCCCGGCGCGGAAGCCGCGGGCCACGAGGAGCCCGTAGAGGAGCAGGATCGCGGTGAGGCCGACGAGTCCGAGCTCCTCGCCGGCGGTGGCGAGGATGAAGTCCGACTTGGCGGCGAATCCGATGAGAAAGGAATGGCCGTGGCCGAGCCCGGCCCCGAGGAGGCCGCCGGCGCCGAAGGAGAAGAGGGACTGGGCGAGCTGGCCAGGACCCTCGCCGCGCTCGATGGAGGCGAAAGGATTCAGCCAGTCGTCCACGCGACTGTTGACGTGCGGCTCCAAGGTCGCGACGGCGTACGCGCCGAAGGCGGCGAGCAGGAGCCCGATCGCGATCCAGCCGATTCGCCCGGTGGCGGTGAACAGCATGATCACGAAGAGGCCGAAGAAGAGCAGCGAGGTGCCGAGGTCCCGCTCCAGGACGAGCAGACCGACGCTCAGCAGCCAGATCGCGAGGATCGGACCCAGGACGCGGCCGGGGAGGAGGCGCAGCTTCCAGAAGAGCCGGCGGCCGGTCAGGGCCAGGGCCGTGCGGTTCGCGGCGAGATAGGAGGCGAAGAACACGGCGAGCAGGATCTTGGCGAACTCGCCCGGCTGGAAGGAGAGCCCGGCGAAGCGGATCCAGATGTGCGCGCCGTTGACCGCCGGGAAGAAGACGGGCACCAGCATCAGCACCAGCGCGGTGGCGACGGACAAGTACGCGTAGCGCTGGAGGACCCGGTGGTCGCGGAGCAGCGCGACGACGAGGACGAAGAGCACCAGGCCGAAGGCGGACCACAGGAGCTGGTCGTCCGCGGTGGGGTGGCCCGGGGTGGTCGCGTCGAGGCGCTGGATGAGCACCAGGCCGAGGCCGTTGAGCAGCACCGCGATGGGAAGCACGAGGGGGTCCGCGTACGGGGCCCCGAGCCGGACGGCCAGGTGCGCCAGGAGTGCGGCCGCGGTGAGGCCCGCGGCATAGCGGTCGGTGGGGTCGGGGATGCGGCCGGTGGTCGCGAGGCCGACGAGGAGGTGACCGAGCACGGAGATCAGGACGGCACCCGTGAGGAGCGCCAGCTCGACGCCGCGGCGTTTGGGCGCGCCGGCTGCGGGTGGCGGGGGCGGGGTTGGCTCCGCCACCTTCGCCGTCAGAGCGGTCATACCCCGAAACGTAGCAAGCAGACGGATGGTATGTCCGCTTATGTCATAGTGTGCCGAAGAGTCGTCACAAACGGTCGAAACTAGCGAAAGTGAGGAGCCGAGGCGCATGGGACCTGTGGAATTCATCGTCCTCGCCTTCCCGGAGGAGCAGCTGCGGGTGCCGGCGGTCGAGGCCGTGATGGGGCTGCGCAAGGCGGGGGTGGTCCGGCTGATCGACGGCCTCGTCGCCACGAAGACCGCGTCGGGCGAGGTCCTTGCGGCCGAGTTCGACGAGTTCGTGGAGCTGCACGGCTTGCTGACGGGGCGGGACGCGGCCCGGCTGATCGGCCCGGAAGACGTGCACGAGGCGGCGGACCTGCTGGAGCGCGGAAGCTGCGCGCTGCTCCTGGTGGTCGAACACGTATGGGCCGAGGACGCCGCCGTGGCCGTACGGGCGGCGGGCGGACGGATCGTGGGCTCGGTCCGCATCCCGCCGGACCGGGTGCCGGCGGACCCCCGGGCGGGGGTGGCCTGATGTTCATCCGCCCGATGGGAGTGACGGTGCACGCCGCGAACCGCCCCGCGGGAGCCCCGCTGCTCCGGGGCCTGCTGGCCAGGGCCTCGGGGACGGCGCAGGACACAGCGGGCGCGGTACGCCCGGACGAACCACCGCACAGGGTCCTGCCGGCCCGGTCCGTCCGGGCGGCGGAACCGGAGCCGAGTGACGAACCGGAGCCGGACCCGATGGACGAGCCCGAGCCGATCGACGCCCTGTACTGGGACACGGACACCCGCCCGGAGCCCGGCCCGACTCCCCCCGCGGGCCTGGCGGCGGAGCTACGCCAACTGGCCGACCTGGCCCGCGAGGGCCTGCTGACCCCCCAGGAGTTCACGACGGCGAAGGCCCGCCTACTGAACGACTGAGGAGGGCGGGGCGGGCGGGGGCTTCGGGGGCGGGGGCTTCGGGGGCGGGGGCTTCGGGGGCGGGGGCCGACCCCGGCGAGGCCCGCCCGCAGGGCGCGGCGGCGAACGGAGGAATCCAGTCGGGCGGGCCCGGAATGCGTGGGGGCGGCTTCGGGAGGCCGGAAGCCACTCGGGCGGTATCAGGGATGTGCTGGGGGTTTCCCGTCAGTCCCATCGTCTCTCCGTGTCGGGCCGGTCCCTCAAGGGCGCTCGTTCCTCGCGTCGCTTCGCGATGTCGCTGCGCTCCACCCTTGACCGACCGTCCCGCCACGGAAATCCGAAAGACTGCCGGGAAGCCCCCAGAGGAACGGGCCGGGACCAGTTTTCAGGGACGGGGCGTCGGATGCGTCCGGGCGGAGCCCGGTGCGCGTCCAATCGCTACGCGCTCCTGCCGGACGGCGTCCGCGAGCCCTTTGGGCTGGGCATAAGCCGCCCCAAATCGCTACGCGCTCCTGCGAGATGGCGCCTGCGAGCCCCGTGGGTTGGGCATAAGCCGCCCCAAATCGCTACGCGCTTCTACCGGACGGCGTCAGCGAGCCTCTCGGGCTGGTCATAAGCCGCCACTAATCGCTACGCGCTCCTGCGAGACGGCGCCTGCGAGCCCTTTAGGCTGGGCGTAGGCCGCCATCAATCGCAACGCGCTTCTCGATCTGGCGTCTGCGATCCGTCTGGGGCTGGTCGCGGGCCGCAGAAACCTTCTCCGACTCTTCACGGACGGCGTCCGGCCCCTGTGTGGGGTGGAAAAGCGTCAGATGACGGCTGGAGCGATGCCAATCCAGGTCTGGGTGAGTACGCGCCTCAAAGAGCCGTCAATTCGCACCAATTGCCCCTGTCTGTGACGTCGGGTGGGATCTCATGGCGGTCTTGATGGGGGTTGGGTTCGGCTGAGCCGATGGATCGCCCTTCCGCCCCTCGATATCGCCCCCATCAGCCCCATATGAGGGCCGGACGCGGTCGTCGGGAGCGCGTAGCGATCGATGGCGGCCTATGCCCAGCCACAGGGGCTCGCAGACGCCGTCTCGCAGGAGCGCGTAGCGACTTGGGGCGGCTTATGACCAGCCCAAGCGGCTCGCTGACGCCGTCTCGCAGGAGCGCGTAGCGATTGGACGCGCACCGGGCTCTGCCCGCGCATCGCTGGCCGCCCCGTCTCTTGCTCGATCCCCCGGCCCGTTCCTTTGGGGGTTTCCCGGCTGTCCTCGTATTTCCGGGGCGGGACGGTCGGTCAAGGGTGGAGCGCAGCGACATCACGAAGTGACGCGAGGAACGAGCGCCCTTGACGGGCCGGCCCGACACGGAGAGACGATGGGACTGACGGGAAACCCCCAGAACATCCCTGACACCGACCGAGCGGCTCCCGCCCCCACGAAGCCTCCCCTCGCCCTTCCGGCTCCGCCCCGCACGGACCCCGCCCCCCACACCGCCGCCGCGCCCTTCCGACCCCCGCCCAAGTGGATCCCACACCGCCGCCGCGCCCTTCCGACCCCCGCCCAAGTGGATCCCCACACCGCCGCCGCGCCCTTCCGACCCCGCCCGAGTGGATCCCCACGCCCCCCGCCTCCGCCCCCACCCCCCAACCGGGTGGCCCCCCGCGACCGGCCGACCCCGTGGGGCGATTTGTCATACCGGGCGTGGCAGCATCGGTGGTCTCGGAGGTGATTGCATGTCATATCGGGGGCTTCGCGCTGCCTTTGTCGCCGTAGCGCTCCTCGTCGCCGGACCCGTCCAGGATGCCGGCGCCGAACCCGGTCTGCCCGAAGGGGAGAACGTGGGTGCGCTGCTCACCCGCCTGCAGGGTCTGTACCAGAAGGCCGAGGAGGCCTCCGAGGCGTACAAGTCCACGGAGGACGCCCTGGAGGCGGGCCGACAGGAGGAGCGGCTGCGTACCGCCGCGCTCGGTAGGGCCCGTACGGCGCTCGACTCCGAGCGCGTCCTCGCCGGGCGGCTCGCCCGCGAGCAGTACCAGGGCAGCCGGGGCCTGTCCCCCTACGCCCGGATGCTGCTGGCCGGGAACCCGCAGGCGGCCCTGGAGCAGCGTCGGCTCGCCGCCCGCGAGGGCGCCCGCCGGGCGGCGGCGCTGGGCCGCCTCGCAAAGGGCGAGAAGGAGGCCGACGCACTCGCCGTACGGGCCCGCAAGGCCCTGGACACCCGGCAGACGCTGGCCGAGCGGCAGAAGGCGCAGAGGGAGGAGGTCGCGTCGCAGCTCAAGCAGGTCGAGCGGCTGCTGGCCTCGCTGACCCCCGAGCAGCTCGCCCGGCTCGGGGCGCATGAGGAGGAGCAGACCGCGGCGGCGCAGCGGGACCTGGTGACCTCCGGGGCCCTGCCCACCCGCACGGGCACCCCCACGGCCGCCGGCGGCGCGGCGCTGCGGTACGCGGCGGCCCAGATCGGGAAGCCGTACGTCTGGGGCGCCGAGGGGCCCGGGTCCTTCGACTGCTCCGGTCTCACCTCGCAGGCCTGGGCGCATGCGGGCCGGACCATCCCGCGGACCAGTCAGGAGCAGTGGGCGCGGCTTCCGAAGGTGCCGCTGGACCAGCTGCGGCCGGGGGACCTGGTGGTGTACTTCCCCAAGGCCACGCACGTGGGCCTGTACGTCGGTGACGGCAAGGTGATCCAGGCGCCACGGCCCGGGTCCGTCGTGAAGGTCTCCCCGGTCGCCGCGAACCCGCTGCTGGGGGCGGTGCGGCCGGACCCGGACGGGAGACCGCTCGCGGACTTCGCCCCGCCGCCGCTGCCCGAGGGATCGGGGACCGCGGCGGGGGACGATGCCGGCTACTCCTCCGAGGAGGCTCCCGCGGCCGCGGCCACCTCGGCCAGGTAGTCGGCCGTGTCCTCGGGGTCGTAGAAGTACGCGTCGAAGTCGGCCGGGTTGTCGAAGCCATTGGCGAATCGATTCGCCACCGGCTGGAGCTGCCCGGCCGCGCCGATCAGGTTGAGCACGTGCTCCGGTGGCACGCCCAGCATCGCGTTCGTCCACTGGGTCACGGGCTTGCCCGTGGTGAACCAGTACTTGTCGAAGGTCGCCTTCATCCACGCCTCGTCGAACGGGTTGTCCCCGTGCATGAGGATCGAGGAGAGGTACGAGGCCGCACACTTGGCCGCGGAGTTCGAGCCCTGGCCCGTGATCGGGTCGTTGGCGACGACCACGTCGGCCACGCCGAGGACGAGCCCGCCGCCGGGAAGGCGTCCGATCGGGTTGCGGACGACCGGCGCGTACCGGCCGGCGAGGGTGCCGCCCGCGTCCGTCAGCTCCACCTTCGTCGCCCGGGCGTACTCCCACGGCGTGTACTTCTCCATCAGCCCCAGCGTGAGCGCGAGGTGCTCCGCCGGGTCGTTGACGCCGTTGAAGACGTCCAGCGGGCCGCCGGGCAGGCCCTCCCAGAAGAGGATGTCCGCCCGGCCCGAGGTCGTCAGGGTCGGCATGACGAACAGCTCGCCGACGCCGGGGACGAGGTTGCAGCGGACCGCTTCCGTCTCCGGGTGCTCGGGGCGCGGACCGAGCCCGTGCACGTACGACACGGCCAGGGCGCGCTGGGGGGTGTCGTACGGGGAACGGGCCGCGTCCCGCCCGAACATCGACACCAGCTCGCCCTTGCCGGCGGCCACCAGCACCAGGTCGTAGGTGCGGGAGAAGTAGTCGAGGTCGGCGACGGACGCGCCGTGGATGACGAGCTGCCCGCCGCGCTGCGTGAAGGTGTCCAGCCAGCCGGCCATCTTCACGCGCTGGTCCACGGACTGCGCGTGGCCCTTGAGCCGGCCGAGCCAGTCGATGGGGCGGCTGCCGTCGGGGGCGGCGACCGAGACCCCGAGGCCCTCGATCTTCGGCGCCTGCTGCTCCCAGAAGTTGATCTGGAGGTCGCGCTCGTGCTGGAGGGCGGTGTCGAACATGCACTGCGTGGACATGACCCGTCCGGTGCGGATCTCGTCCGCGGTCCGGTTGGACATGAGGGTGACCTCGTACCCCTTGGCCTGGAGTCCGAGGGCGAGCTGGAGACCGGACTGGCCGGCTCCGACGACAAGTATCCTGCGCATCTCTCAAGTCCTCTGTTCGGGAGTGCTGTCGAGGGCGTGGCCCACCAGCGCCAGTAGGGATTCGATCACCGTCCGGCGCTCTCGCGCGTCCATGATCACCACGGGTATGTGCGGCGGGACGCTGAGGGCCTCGCGCACGTCCTCGGGCTCGTACGACTGCGAGCCCTCGAAGTGGTTGACGGCGACGGCGTACGGCAGCCCGGAGCTCTCGAAGTAGTCGAGGGCGGGGAAGCAGTCGCGCAGGCGGCGGGTGTCGGCCATGACGAGTCCGCCGATGGCTCCGCGCACCAGGTCGTCCCACATGAACCAGAAGCGTTCCTGGCCCGGGGTCCCGTACACGTAGAGGACGAGGTCGTCGTCGAGGGTGACGCGGCCGAAGTCCATGGCGACGGTGGTGGTGTGCTTGTCCGGGGTGCCGGACAGGTCGTCGGTCGGGACGCTGGCCTGGGTCATCACCGCCTCGGTGCGCAGCGGGGTGATCTCGGAGACGGAGGAGACGAAGGTGGTCTTGCCGACGCCGAAGCCGCCCGCGACCAGCACCTTGACGGCGACGGGCGCGCGGGAGCGGTCGTACTGCCAGGGCTGTGCCGGTTCGTCGTCGACCACGGGCTTGTCAGAGACGGCGAAGGCCACCGAGCACCCTTTCCAGCAGCGCGCGTTCGGGTCGGCCGGTGCCGTGTCCCGTCGCGTAGACACGGATCCTGCCCTGGTCGGCGAGGTCGCTGACGAGGACGCGGACCACACCGAGCGGGAGCTTCAGCAGCGCGGCGATCTCGGCGATCGTGCGCATGCGGCGGCACACCTCGACGATGGCGGGCATCTCGGGCATGCGGTCGGGCTTCTGCGGCTCGGACGCCTTGGTGTCCAGGGCGGCGACGAAGGTCTCGACGTGCAGGACCTGGGTGAACCGTGTCCGTCCGCCCGTCAGGGAGTACGGGCGGACGCGGGCGGGTCGGCGGTCGGCTCCGCGTATCGGGAGTCGGTCGGCGGCCGGTCTCCTCACGGGGTGTTCTCCATCGACTGGCGCAGCTCGCTGCGGACTTCGGGGGTCAGGACGTGGCCGGCGCGGCCGACGAACAGGGCCATGTGGTAGGCGACGACGCTCATGTCGCAGTCGGGCGTGGCGTGCACGCCCAGCAGTGAGCCGTCGCTGATGGCCATGACGAAGACGGAGCCGTTTTCCATCGCCACCATGGTCTGCTTGACGGCGCCGAACTCCATGAGGGCGGCCGCGCCGGTGGTGAGGCTGCCGAGGCCGGAGACGATGGTGGCGAGGTCGGCGGACGCCCCCCGTGGGCCCTTGGGCCGCGGCGTCGCCTGGGGTTCGCCCGGGCCGCCCGCTCCGGGGTCGGAGGACAGGAGCAGCAGCCCGTCCGAGGAGACGACGGCGACGGAGTTGACGCCGGGCACCTCCTCGACCAGGTCGGTCAGCAGCCACTGCAGGTTGCGGGCCTGGGTGCTCAGTCCGTACGTACTGGGCGCGGTCATGTGCGTGCCTCCTGTGCGCTGTCCCCCTGGTCGGTTTTGCTCTGTCCCTGCCCCCGGTCCGGCTCCCGGTCCTGCGCGAGCTCGGCGGCGACGACGCGGCGGCCGTCCTGGGCTCCCTGGTAGAAGCCCCCGAGCCGGCGCCGCAGCTCTTCGGCGTCGACCCGGCGCGGCGGCTGGGGTCGTACGTCCTCCGTGCGCGGGGCGGCGACGGTGCGCGGGGTGCGCTTCGGCAGGCCCTTGTCGGTGACGGGGCCGCCGCCGTCGGACGGGTCGGCGGGGTGGCTGCCCTGGCGGGGGAGCCAGTCGGCCTCGGCGGGGGCGTGTGCGTGGTCCCCTGCGGGGGGCTCGGCAGTGAAGGCCTGCTCCGCGGGCGGGGTGTCGGCGGCCGGGGCCGCGGTGAACGCCTGGTCGGCCGGATCCCCTGCGGGGGGCTCGGCTGTGAAGACCTGCTCCGCCGGAGGGGCGTCCGCGGCCGGGGACGCCGTGGAGACCTCGTCCGCGGGCGGGGCGTCCGCGGTCGGAGACGCCGTGAAGACCTGCTCCGCGGGCGGGGCGTCCGTGGCCGGGGACGCCGTGCAGACATGGTCCGCGGGTGGGGTGTCGGAGGCCGCCGCGGTGAACGCCTGGTCGGCCGGATCCCCTGCGGGGGGCTCGGCTGTGAAGGCCTGCTCCGCGGGCGGGGCGTCCGCGGCCGGGGACGCCGTGAAGACCTGGTCGGCGGGCGGAGTGTCCGTGGCATGGGTCGCCTGGAAGACCTCGTCAGCCGGAGGGGCGTGCGTGGTGGTGGACGGGTCGCCGGCCGCGGGGTCGGCGGGGGGTGTCAGGGCCTCGGCCAGGGTGACCGGCGTGACCGGCTCGGCCGGGACGGCCACCGGTTCGGCGGCGTCGGCGACCGGGACCGCGGCCTCGGCCTCGGCCTCGGGGGCGGCGTGGGCGCCGCGCGGGCGGGCGTGGAGCGTGTTCTCGTTCGCCTCCGCTATCACGCCGGGCAGGTGCAGCGAGGGCGCGCCCGGTGCGGCCAGGGTGTGGACGGGCGAGGCCGACGGGGTGGCGGGCAGCAGCGTGGCGGGGATGACGACCAGGGCCTCGGTCCCCCCGTGCCGCGCGCCGCGAAGCTCCGCGGTGACCCCGTGCCGTGCCGCGAGCCTCCCGGCCACGTACAGGCCGAGGCCCAGGCCGTGCTCCTCCTCGGGCTCCTCGTCGTACGCCTCGGGCGTGGCCAGCCGGGCGTTGAGCGCTTCGAGGCGGTCGTCGGTGACGCCGATGCCCTCGTCGATGACGGAGAGCACCACGTCGCCGGAGTCCAGGGTCCAGCCCGACACCTTCACCTTGACGTCCGGCGGCGAGAACGTCGTCGCGTTCTCCAGCAGTTCGGCCAGCACGTGGGAGATGTCGTCGGCGGCGTGTCCGGCGACCTGCGTGTACGAGGGCAGCGCCGCGAGGTCGACGCGCTCGTAGCGCTCGATCTCGCTGACGGCGGCCCGCATCACGTCGACCAGCGCCACCGGGAGCCCCTGCCCGGTGCCGTGCTCCTGCCCGGCGAGGACCAGCAGGTTCTCGTTGTGGCGGCGCATCACCGTCGCCAGGTGGTCGAGCTTGAAGAGGGTGGCGAGCCGGTCCGGGTCCTGTTCCTTGGACTCCAGCTCCTCGATGACGGCGAGCTGGCGTTCCACCAGGCCCAGGGTGCGCAGCGACAGCGAGACGGAGGTCGTCGACATGATGCGGCGATGCTCCTCCAGCCCCGCCCGCAGCTTCGTCAGTTCCTCTTCGAGCACCTCGCGGCCGGAGGCGAGCGCCTCGTTGCGGCCGATGATGCGGCGCCGGTCCGCGTCGAGCCCGGCGATCCGGGTGTGGAGGGAGACCGTCTGGTCGCGTACGGCGTTCAGGTGCCGGACGACCTCGGCGAACTCGTCGTTGCGGCCGGTGAACCGCACCGGCTCCACGGAGCCCTCGGGCGTGGCGAGCCGCTCCGCGCCGCGCCGCAGGACCGACAGCGGGCGGGTGAGCGAGCGCGCGACGGCGGTGGAGAAGCCGACGGCGCCGATGAAGAGCAGGCCCAGGAGGGCGACCAGGATCTCCAGCCGGGTCACGTCGTCGTCGCGCAGGGATGCGAGGGCGGAGGCGCGCTGGCCGGCGAGGGTGGCCTCGACGGTGCGCATCCGGTCGATGCGGGCGGTGAGCGCGGCGCCGACGGCGGCGCCGTCGGTCTTGCGGTCGGGGACGGTCAGGGTGGGCCGGTCGGTGAGCCGCTTGAGGTAGTCGTCGGCCGCCTTGACCTCGGGGCCGGTGACGGTGGCGGCGAGGGTCTGGCGCACGTCGGGCCGGGCGACGCGCGCGAAGTCGTCGAGGGCGGCCTGCTCCCGTACCCGGGTGCGCTGGGCGGCGGTGGTGAGCTCGTCGACGGAGACCGAGCCGGGGGGCTGCTCGCCGCGGGGGACGGCCAGCGCCCCGAGCAGCAGTCCGCGGGTGGCGGAGGCCTGTTCCACGGCCTGGCCCAGGGGGGCCAGCGGGCGGGTGGCGGCGAGGGCGGACTCGGCGCGCGGCGGGGTCAGCTCGGCGAGCCGGGTGCCCGGGGCGAGGAGTTCCGTGATGACGCCGGTGTAGGCCTGGTGGGCGGCGAGGGCGGTGCCCTTGCCGTCGATGGCTTCGGTGCGGACGGCCGCGACGCGGGCGAGGGCCATGGCGAGGGGTTCGTCGACCTCGGTCGCGGCCTCGGCGATCTGCCGGTCGGTGCGCAGGACGCGGTCCTGGAGGCCGGCCTTGGCCGCGCCGGGGCGGCCCTTGGCGGCGTATTCGACCACGGCGTCGCGCTCGTCGGCGAGGACGTGCGTGAGGGTGAGGATCTGGCCGGTCTGCTCCGCGAGAGTGACCAGCCGCTGGGAGTCGTTCAGCTCCCTCGCGGCCGTGACGACGGCGGGGGTGCCGGCCGCGAGGACGGTGAGCCCTGCGACGGCGACGCCGACGACCAGCCGGCTGCGCACGCGGACGCGGCGTCCTGCGGGGGCCGGGCCTTCGGCGGCGGTGCCGTTCTTCCGAGACCGCTTCTTCTGCACCGGTGCTCGCAATCCTGTACGTGTGCTTTTGCTCGTCTACTCGTGTGGCCGAGGTAACGGCCGGTCAACAAGTAAACGCCCCCTGCCCCCTCGTACCGCCTCAGACCTTTGCAGCGTGTTGGGGAGAGAGCCGCACATCGCCCACCCGGCCACTCGAACGAGTGAACATCACGGATGAGTTGGCGACCAACTCGGGCACCCGGCCCCAGAGCGGCTCCGTGGACAGCTGGTTGAAAGATCGATGCGGCCTTTGGCAGTATGCCCCGCCCACATCGCCGGTCCCGCGCCGGGGCCTTGCCGGGCCGGGGCCCGGAGGCTGCGCGCGCAGGCCGCCCGCCACTCCCCCCTCTGGTCCGTACCTACCCGGGTCCGCAGGCCCACGCCGGACAGAATGTCCGTATGCGCATCGACCTCGCCACGGCCCCCGGCAGTCAGGAACGCCCCAATGAGGACTGGGTGTCGGCGTCGGCGCCCGCTTCGGGAGGCGGGGTCCTGGTGGTCCTGGACGGAGTCACCCCGCCCGCGGACGGGGACGGGTGCGTGCACGGCGTGCCGTGGTTCGCGGCCCGGCTCGGCGGCCGATTGACCGAACTGTCCGGATCGCGACGGGACATGCCGCTGGACCGGATCCTGGCCGAAGCCGTCCGCGCCACGGCCGAGGTCCACCGCGGCACGTGTGACCTTTCTCACGCACGCACCCCGCAGGCGACGGTCGTCGTGGTCCGCTGGGACGCGGAGTACGTGGAACACCTCGTGCTGTCGGACTCCGTACTGCTCCTCCAGGCGCCCGGGGGCGAGGTGACGGCGGTGCTCGACGACCGGCTGGACCGGGTGCCGCGGGAGGTGCTGCGCTCGGTGGCCGCGACGGACGCCCTGCGCAACGCCGAGGGCGGCTTCTTCACGGCGGCCGCGGACGCGTCGGTGGCGGCCCGGGCGGTCACGGGGCGCACGCCGCGCTCCCGGGTGCGGTCGGTGGCCGCGCTCACGGACGGGGCGAGCCGGTGGACGGACACGTTCGGGGAGGGCGACTGGGCCGAGTGCATGACGGTGCTGCGGAAGGAGGGCGCGCAGGGGCTGATCGGCCGGGTCCGCACCATCGAGTCCGACCCGGCGCGCCCGTCGGCCCGGTACAAGCGGCACGACGACGCGTCGGCGGTCTACGCGGAGCTCTGAGGCGCCCTCGCCCGGCGCCGGGGTCGCCCTATTCGGCGCCGGCGTTCAACTGATGCAGCAGGCGGGCAAGTTCGGCCACCTCTCCGCGGTCCCACCCGGCGAGCTTGCGCATGTACTGCTCGCGCCGTGCGCCCCGTACCCGCAGGAACCGCTCGCGTCCCTCCTGGGTGAGCCCGACGAGGAAGGCCCGCCCGTCGGCGGGGTCCTGCTCGCGGGCCACCAGGCCCAGGACCTCCAGGGCCCGCAGCTGCCGGCTCATGGTGGCCTTGCCGACCCCGAAGTAGGCGGCGAGGTCGGTGGCCCGCTGCCGGCCGGCCGCCTCCAGGCGTACGAGGAGCCCGTACGCGGCGGGCTCCAGCTCGGGGTGGAGCTCGCGGGCCATCTCCCCGGAGGAGGCGCGTGCCCGCCGGAGGAAGACGGACAGCTCCCGCTCCAGGGCAAGGAACTCCTGGTCTTCACTCCCGTGCACGTCCCGCTCCTTGTTCGATGTGTGGCACCCCGGTGGGTGGGGGCCCCAGTATTTCGCAGCGGGTGTGCGGACGGCCCGGGGCCCCGCCGGAGCGGGGACCCGGGCCGTCCGGAAGCCGGAGCGGGCCCTTCGGCCAGGGGTCAGGCGGCGGCCGTGACCGGCACCTGCGCCCCGTCCAGGGCGAGCTCCAGGACCTGGCGCACATCGGTCACCGGGTGCACCTCCAGCCCCTCCAGCACCTCGGCCGGGACGTCGTCCAGGTCGGCCTCGTTGCGCTTGGGGATGATGACGGTGGTCAGGCCCGCCCGGTGGGCGGCGAGCAGCTTCTGCTTGACCCCGCCGATCGGCAGGACCCGCCCGGTCAGTGACACCTCGCCGGTCATGGCCACGTCCGTGCGCACCTGCCGCCCGGAGAGCAGCGAGGCGAGGGCGGTGGTCATGGTGATGCCCGCGCTGGGGCCGTCCTTGGGCACCGCGCCGGCCGGGAAGTGGATGTGCACGCCCCGGTCCTTGAGGTCGGCGACCGGGAGTTCCAGTTCGGCGCCGTGCGAGCGCAGGAAGCTCAGGGCGATCTGCGCCGACTCCTTCATCACGTCGCCGAGCTGGCCGGTGAGGGTCAGTCCGGCGGCGCCCGTCTCGGGGTCGGCCAGCGAGGCCTCCACGAACAGCACGTCGCCTCCCGCGCCGGTCACCGCGAGGCCCGTGGCCACGCCGGGGACGGCGGTGCGCCGCTCGGCCGGGTCCTGGGCGGATTCCGGCACGTGGTGCGGGCGTCCGATCAGGGCCCGCAGGCCGTCGGCCCCGATGCGGTAGGGCAGTTCCCGCTCGCCCAGCTCGTGCTGGGCGGCGACCTTGCGCAGCAGGCGTGCGACGGCCCGCTCCAGGGTGCGTACGCCCGCCTCGCGGGTGTACTCCCCGGCCAGCTTGCGCAGGGCGTCCTCCTCCAGGACCACCTCGTCGGCGGCGAGCCCAGCGCGCTCCAGCTGGCGGGGCAGCAGGTGGTCGCGGGCGATGACCACCTTCTCGTCCTCGGTGTATCCGTCGAGGCGGACGAGCTCCATGCGGTCGGCGAGTGCCTCGGGGATGGCCTCCAGGACGTTGGCGGTGGCCAGGAAGACGATGTCGCTCAGGTCCAGTTCGACCTCCAGATAGTGGTCCCGGAAGGTGTGGTTCTGGGCGGGGTCGAGGACCTCCAGGAGGGCGGCCGCGGGGTCGCCGCGGAAGTCGGAGCCGACCTTGTCGATCTCGTCGAGGAGCACCACGGGGTTCATCGACCCGGCTTCCTTGATGGCCCGGACGATGCGGCCCGGCAGGGCGCCGACGTAGGTCCGCCGGTGGCCGCGCACCTCGGCCTCGTCCCGGACGCCGCCGAGGGCGACCCGGACGAACTTGCGCCCCATGGCGTGGGCCACGCTTTCGCCCAGCGAGGTCTTTCCGACACCGGGCGGGCCGACGAGAGCGAGGACGGCGCCCCCTCGGCGGCCCCCGATGACACCCATGCCGCGCTCGCTGCGGCGCTTGCGCACCGCCAGGTATTCGGTGATGCGGTCCTTCACGTCGCTGAGGCCCGCGTGTTCGGCGTCCAGTACCGCCCGGGCGCCCTGGATGTCGTACCGGTCCTCGGTGCGCTCGTTCCACGGCAGTTCGAGGACGGTGTCGAGCCAGGTGCGGATCCATGAGCCCTCGGGGCTCTGGTCGCTGGACCGCTCCAGCTTGTCGACCTCCTTGAGCGCGGCCTCCCGGACCTTCTCGGGGAGGTCGGCGGCCTCGACGCGGGCGCGGTAGTCGTCGGACTCCTCGCCGTCCTTCTCGCCGTTCAGCTCGCGCAGTTCCTTGCGCACGGCCTCCAGCTGGCGGCGCAGCAGGAACTCGCGCTGCTGCTTGTCGACGCCGTCCTGGACGTCCTTGGCGATGGACTCGGCGACGTCCTGTTCGGCGAGGTGGTCGCTGAGCGCCTTGACGGCGAGCTTGAGGCGGGCGACCGGGTCGGCCGTCTCCAGGAGTTCGACCTTCTGCTCGACCGTCAGGAACGGCGAGTATCCGGAGTTGTCGGCGAGGGCGGAGACCCCCTCGATCTGCTGGACGCGGTCCACGACCTGCCAGGCCCCGCGCTTCTTGAGCCAGCTGGTGGCGAGCGCCTTGTACTCCTTGACGAGTTCGGCGACGGCGCCCGGCAGCGGATCGGGGACGGTCTCGTCCACGGTCTCTCCCTCGACCCAGAGCGCCGCTCCGGGCCCGGTGGTGCCGGCGCCGATGCGGACGCGCCCGAGGCCGCGGATGAGCGCGCCGGGGTCGCCGCCGGAGAGCCGGCCGACCTGCTCGACGGTTCCGAGCACACCGGTCGCGGCGTACTTCCCGTCGATCCGCGGCACGAGCAGCACCCGGGGCTTCCCGCTGCCCGCCGCGGCCTGGGCGGCCTCGACGGCCCCGCGCACCTCGGCGTCGGACAGGTCCAGCGGAACGACCATTCCGGGCAGCACGACCTCGTCGTCGAGCGGCAGCACGGGCAGGGTGAGCGTTAGGGACGTCGAAGCCATGATCTTCCCTCCGGCAGTGAAGTTGAGCTATGCCGACTCAATGCATGTGCGCCTGCCGATGTTCCCCAACCCCCGTTCGCCCGGGGCGAACGCACTTCGGGACAGCCGGATTCGTCCTTCCGCACAGGGCGTTCACCCGATGGGTGACGAGGCTCCCGGCCTCGACGGGAAGGAGGGCGTCGCCGTCGGCCTCACGGACGCGCAGGGCGCCAGGACGCGTGCAAGGGTCGGCGGCGCCCACCGGGGCCGTTCAGCCGTTCAGCCGTTCAGGGGGGAGATGCGGACGTCGCCCGAGGTGGTTCTCGCCGAGAGGCGGGAGGGGGCCGAGGCGTCGTCGGGGAGGGTGACGTCGCGGGCACCGGAGGTGGTGGAGACCGCGAGCCGGTAGGGGGCCGCGGGCACCTTCAGGCCGACGTCGCCGGAGGTGGTCTCGGCGAGCACCGAGGAGGGGGCCTTCGCGAAGTGGAGGCGGACGTCGCCCGAGTCGGAGCGCACCGACGTGGCGGGGCCGGCCAGCCCGGTGGCGGTGATCTCTCCGGAGGTCGTACGGATCTTCAGCGGGCCGGCGATGTCCTCGGCCCGGACGTCGCCGGAGTCGGCCTCCACCTCGGCGGCGGCCACGCCCGTCACGGTGATGTCGCCGCTGTCGCTCTCCAGCGTGACCTTCGCGGAGGCGGGGACCTCCAGGCGGTAGTCGATGTAGCAGCTTGCGGAGCAGCCGTTGGTGAAGGTGAGCACGCCCCCGCTGACCTGCTGGCCCGGCGTGGGGGCGGTGTCGCCGCGGTAGTGGACGGTGCGGCGGACCGTGACGCCGGGACCGGCCCCGGGGGTGATCTCGATCGACCCGGCCCGGGTGCCGGTCACCTCGACGGCGGAGACCGCCTCGGTGACCGTGGTGTCGGCGCTCGCCGTCCTGCGCGGCCCGTCGACGAAGGAGCATCCGGCGAGGACGAGGCCGGCCGCGAGGGCAACGGCCGCGGCGCGGGCGGCCCGGGGGGCCGTGGTGTGGGACGTCATGCACCGATCCTCCGGCGCCGGCGCCGCGCGGCCGATGGGGCCGGCACCCGGATCCGGTGTCGGGTTGTCCCCCGGGCCCCCGGGCCCCCGGGCCCCCGGCGTGCGGCCGGCCTCGGCCGTTCGGGCGGAGCAGGGTCGTTTCCTCCTCATCCGTACGCGTGATGCGCGGATGCGGGCCACGCGTACGGGCAGAGGTGGCTGCGGCAGTGTTCTCCCTCGCAGAAAGACCAGCTGATGCGTCTCCGCTCCGCCTTCACCGCCGTTCTCGGCGCCGCCCTGCTCCTCGTCGCCGTCCCGGCCTCCGCCTCAGCCGCCTCGGGGCGGTTCAGCTACGAGTACGTGACCGTCGAGGGCTACGACGCCTCCGGCTTCCTCAACGACCCGGCGGACGGCCAGTGCATCAACCTGCCCGGCGTCGGCCAGGAGAACCCCGAGCCCGGTCACTCGCCGAGGAACCGCACCGACGCCTGGGCCACTGTCTTCGCCGACACCAACTGCGAGGGGCCCTCCTTCCGCCTGCGGCCGTACACCGGCGGGGCGTCAGAGCGCCTGAAGGTGCGGTCGGTCGTCTTCGGCTGATCCCGGGGCGGTGTCCACACCCGCGCCCGGGCCGGTGGCGACCGGGCGCAGCGGTGAGGGCAGGCCCCATTCGCTCCAGGAGCCGTCGTACACCGCCAGGTCCCGGTAGCCGGCGAGGTCGGCGCCGAGGGCCAGCACGCAGGCGGTCACTCCGGAGCCGCAGCTGAAGCGGAGGCGTTCGCGTCCGCCCGCGGCCGCCGCGAAGGCCGCCCGGAGTTCCCCGGCCGGGCGCATGAGGCCGTCGGGGCGCTGGAGTTCGCCGAACGGCAGGCTGACGGCGCCCGGCATGTGGCCGCCGCGCAGGCCGGGACGGGGTTCGGGGGCGGTGCCTTCGAAACGTTCTCGGGTCCGGGCGTCGAGGACGGCAGCGGCCGGGTCGGACAGGGCCGCGGCGATGTCCTCGGCGTCGACGAGCAGCCCCGCGCGGGGCCGGGCGGTGAAGGTGCCGTGCGGACCCCCGTACTCCGGGGCGGCGGCCTCGACGGGCAGGCCGGCGGCCGTCCAGGCGGGCAGTCCCCCGTCGAGGACGGCGGCCCGGTCGAAGCCCATGGCGCGCAGCATCCACCAGGCGCGGGCGCTGGAGTAGACGCCGGCGCCGTCGTAGACGACGACGGTGTCGGTGTCGTCGAGGCCGAGGGAGCGCAGCGCCTCGGTGAACTCGGCGGGCCCGGGCATGGTGTGCGGGGCGGGCGCCGCGTGGTCGGACAGGGCTCCGTCGAGGTCGAAGGGGCGGGCGCCCGGGATACGGCGGCCTGCGGCGCGGTGGGCGCCGACGGAGGCGTCGAAGACGACCAGTCCGGGGGCGCCCAGTCGGGCGGCCAGCCAGTCGGCCCCGACCAGCGGTCCGGGGTTCGCGGGCCCGGGCGGGCGGGACTCGGGGCGGTCGGGCGTGGGCATACGGCACCTCCTGGAGGCTCGGCGGGCCGCACCCGCCCCGCCTGGGCGGCGCGGCCCGCCGGCTGTGCGACGCGGTCGCCCCCATCCTCCGGCGCGGCCCCGCCCGGCGTGCGACCGCCCCCGCCGCGGGGCGGGTTCGCCCCGTCCGTGTCAGGGGGCCGGGCAGCCGCCCGGGCGGGCGTAGACCGCGACCCGGGCACCGCGCACCCCGGTGACCGAGCAGAGGTCGAACGAGCCCGCCAGCACCTCCCGCTTGACCGCCTCGCGCGGATACGGGTCCAGCGGCTCGCCCTCCGGGTCCAGCAGGGCGATCACGCGGGGCGACGCGAGCAGGGCCGCGCGGATCCGCTCCGGGGGCAGCTCGGTGCCCTGAAGGGTGTGCGAGGCCGCCGGGGAGGCGGCCAGGGCGGGGTCGCGCAGGCCCGCGTAGACGTCCGGCGAGGACAGCAGCCACTCGCGCCTGCGGGAGGGCATGAACACCACCGCGTCCCCCGGGCGGGCCCGCTCCCGTACCGCGGCGGCCACCGCGAGGACGTCGTCCTTGCGGCTCTCCGGAGTGCGCAGCCACGCCGACCACAGGCCGAACGGCAGGAGGAGGGCGACCGCCGCCGCCCACGGCCGCCATCCGCGGGCGGCGGCCGCTCGTGCACCGGCCAGCAGGGCGGTCCCGGCCAGGGCGTAGAGCACGTACCGGTCGACGTACCAGGGGTTGAGCAGTGAGATCGCCATCAGCAGTCCGGGCGGCAGCAGGACCAGGGGCAGCGCCACCCGTACGAGGTCCTTCGGGGCGCCCCGCGCGAGCAGCAGGGAGGCGGCGGCGACGACCGCGTAGGCGGCCCAGTCCTGCCAGCTCGGCCTGCCCAGCCAGCCGAGCTGCTGGTGCGCCTGACGCACGCTCACCACGGCGAGCGGCAGCAGCAGGACGACGACGGTCGCGGCGCTCCGCCGCCAGCCGCGGGAGCGCCGGGCGGTGAAGGCGTGGGCGAGCAGCGCGAGCGCGGCGAACTCGTGCAGCCAGCAGCCGATCAGCAGCACCGCGGTGTAGGCCGCCCACCGCTCGCGCAGCATCAGGTACGTCGCCCACACCACGGCGGCCGCGACCAGCGCGTACGAGCGGCCCTCCTGCGCGTACATCTGGACAGGGGGCAGCACGGCGTACACGCAGCCGGCGACGACCGCCGCCCGATCCCCCACGAGCCGGTGCGCGACGGCGGCCACGCCCGCGGCGGCGAGGGCGGTGGCGGCGACGGAGGGCAGCCGCAGTGCCCACAGGCCGCCGTCCCAGGCCTGGAACACGCCGTGCATGATCACGTAGTAGAGGCCGTGCACGGCGTCGACCTGGCCGAGGAGGTTCCGCATCCCGCCGAGCGACCGGTGCGCCACCTGCCAGGTGACGGACTCGTCGCGCCACATGCCGCCGCCCCGCTCCAGGCCCCAGAGGCCGAGGACCGCGGCGAGCAGCGGCGGGAGCAGGCGCCATGGCGCGATGCGGCGGATGGCGGCCTCCTGAAGCTGTCGGATCGGGGGTGCGGACTCCATACTCGGGGGTGGACCCGAGTGGCTGCGGAGGTGGGTGTGCGCGCGTTCCGGGCGGTGGTTTCGGTACTTCTGGGTGCGGTGGTCCTGGCGGGGTGCGGACCGTCCGGTTCCGGTGGCAGCGACGACGCGCCGCCGAGGGGCTCCGCGGAACCGGCCGCGAGTACGGGTACGGGCGCCGGCCCCGCTGCGAGCCCGGCCCCCAGCACCGGCACCGGCCCGAGCGCGGTTCCCGCCCCCGCCGACACCCTGGTCCGGGTCACCCGCAGCGGGGGCTTCGCCGGCGAGACCCACACCCTCGTCGTGAAGGGCGACGGCTCGTGGTCCCGGCTGGACGGGAAGGCGCAGCCGGAGGGCACCGGGAAACTGTCGGAGCAGGAGCTGACGGCCCTGCGCACGGCGCTCCGGGAGGCCGACTTCGCCCGTCTGCCCAGGATCGCGACGGGCGGTCCCAAGATCTACGACGGGTTCTTCCACACCTTCGCGCACGGCGGGTACGAGGTCGCCGGTGAGCAGGGGTCCCTGCCGCCGGCCCTGGAGCGGGTCGCGGACGCGCTGCCGCCGTTCACGGCACGCTGAGCTCCGGGCCCAGCCGGGCGGACCCCGCCGGGCCCGCCGGTCCAGCACCTCCGGCTCCGACGCCCGCCTGACCGGCGAGCTCGTACGCGGCGCCTGCACACGCGGAGATCGCCGAACGGGCGGCGGCGCTGATCGCCGACTACGGCGCCTCGGACGCGGCACTGCTCGACGTGGCCTCCGGCCGGGCCGCAGGCGGGGGCCGGCTGCCCTTCGGGCTGCCCCGCTCCACGGCCGCCGTCGCCGCCTCCCGGCCGGATGTGCCGAACGACACTCACGAGCCGGTCTTCCCGCACGGCCGCGGACCGGCCTTGTAGGTCCCCTCCAACAAGGATCCGACGAGGTCACAGCCGGTGGGGCAGCTGACCGTCCCACCCGCCGGGTGCCGGTCCCGCGGGGGGTCCGACACCCGGTACATCCCATTCCATTTACTCAGGTCCAGCGCATATGCCGTGTCCGAACCCCACGTAGCCGCAGGCCGGAGCCTCCTCTACGCTGCACCCCATTCAGCGGGATCTTCAGGGGCGGACATGGAACAGACACACACCACCCACACCGGCGCCGCGGCAACACCCGGCGCCCAGCGGCGTGTGCTCGTCGTCGAGGACGACCGCACCATCGCCGAGGCCATCGCGGCCCGGCTGCGCGCCGAGGGCTTTCAGGTACAGACGGCCACCGACGGTCCTGCGGCCGTCGCCGCGGCGGAGAGCTGGCTGCCCGAGCTGCTGGTCCTCGACGTCATGCTGCCCGGCTTCGACGGGCTGGAGGTCTGCCGCCGGGTCCAGGCGCAGCGCCCGGTGCCGGTGCTGATGCTCACCGCCCGGGACGACGAGACGGACATGCTGGTCGGACTGGGCGTCGGCGCCGACGACTACATGACCAAGCCGTTCTCCATGCGCGAGCTGGCCGCACGGGTCCACGTACTGCTGCGGCGGGTCGAGCGGGCGACGATCGCCGCGCACACCCCGCGCGGCGCCACCCTGCGCCTGGGCGACCTGGAGATCGACCACGCGCAGCGCCGGGTCCGGGTGCAGACCGAGGACGTCCACCTGACCCCCACCGAATTCGACCTGCTGGTGTGCCTGGCCGGGACCCCGCGGGCGGTGCTCTCCCGGGAGCAGCTCCTGGCGGAGGTCTGGGACTGGGCCGACGCGTCCGGGACCCGTACGGTCGACAGCCACATCAAGGCCCTGCGGCGCAAGATCGGCGCAGAGCGGATCCGTACGGTCCACGGCGTCGGGTACGCCCTGGAGACCCCGGCCCAGCCGTGAACGGCCGGGCGGAGGGGCAGCGCCAGCGACAGCGGCCCACCGGAGGGCTGCGGCCCTTCTCGCCGTTCTCGATCAAGACCAAGCTCGGCACGCTCGTGGTGGTCTCGGTCTTCATCACCACCGGCCTGCTGCTGGTGGCCCTGCGCACCGACACCGAGCTGCGGTTCATCACCGTCTTCTCGGTGATCGCCTCGATGCTGATCACCCAGTTCGTGGCGCACAGCCTGACGGCCCCGCTGGACGACATGACCACGGTGGCCCGGGCGATATCCCACGGCGACTACACGCGTCGGGTGCGGGGCGCCGGACGCCGCGACGAGCTGGGCGACCTGGCCTCCACGATCAACCTCATGGCGGACGACCTGGAGGCCGTGGACCGGCACCGCAAGGAGCTCGTCGCCAACGTCTCGCACGAGCTGCGCACCCCGATCGCCGCACTGCGGGCGGTGCTGGAGAACGTCGTCGACGGCGTCTCGGCCGCCGACCCGGAGACCATGCGCACCATGCTCAAGCAGACCGAGCGCCTCGGCCGGCTCGTGGAGACCCTGCTGGACCTGTCCCGGGTGGACAACGGCGTGGTGCCGCTGAAGGCCCGCCGCTTCGAGGTGTGGCCGTACCTGTCCGGGGTGCTGAAGGAGTCGGGGCTGGCCGCCGCCGGCCGGCCCGGGCTGCTCTCCGGCTCCGGCGGGCACACCCGCAACGACGTGCACCTGCACCTGGACGTGTTCCCGCCGGAGCTGTGCGCCTACGCGGACGCCGAACGCCTGCACCAGGTGGTGGCCAATCTGATCGACAACGCGGTCAAGCACAGCCCCCCGCACGGCCGGGTCACGGTCCGGGCCCGGGCGGGCGAGGCGCCGGGCGGGCTGGTGCTGGAGGTCCACGACGAGGGCCCCGGCATCCCGGAGGCCGAGCGGCACCGGGTCTTCGAGCGGTTCAACCGGGGCAGCGCCCGTGGCGGCGACGGAGGCACCGGACTGGGCCTGGCGATCGCCCGCTGGGCCGTGGAGCTGCACGGCGGCAGGATCGGGGTGGCCGAATCGGCACGCGGCTGCCGGATCCACGTCACCCTTCCGGGCAGCTCATAGGTGCCGCGTTGACGTAGGGTTCGACTGGGAAGGACATGATCTCGGCCACACGTAGCCGGGGTCCGTCAGGGGTGCGAAGCCAAGGGGGCCGCAACCTGGGTGCCCCCTACCCGAACCAGGCTGGTTTCCCGCCATTCCACGTCATGAAACCCGCCGTTCGATGTGACCTACACGACGTAAGTCCCGCCCGGCCTGCATGCAGCGGCCGAGGAGGCGTAGCCTTTATTCCCGCTGTCCATACCTTGTGAAGCGGAAGAGGGCGGTTGCCGCCGTGTCGCCACAGTCCCCCAGTAACTCGAGCACCACGACCGAAGCAGCAGAGGGCGGGAAGAACCCTGCCTCAGGCTTCGGCGCGAATGAGTGGCTCGTCGACGAGATCTATCAGCAGTACCTCCAGGACCCGCAATCGGTCGACCGGGCCTGGTGGGACTTCTTCGCCGACTACAAGCCGGGGGGCGCCGCCGCTCCGGTGACGTCGGCCGGTTCCGAGAAGTCCACGCCGACGGACGGCGCCTCCGCACAGGCCGCCACCGCCGTCGCCCGGACCCCGCAGGTCGCCGACGCCGCCACGGGGGCGGCGGACGCCGCGCCCGCGCCCACCGCGACGCCGACTCCTCCGCCTGTGTCAGCTCCTGCCCCTGCTCCTGCCATCCCCTCTGGTGCCCCTGCTGTGACTGTCACCTCCCAGGCCCCGGCCGCCGCACCGGCCGCGCCCGCCCCCGCCTCCGTAGCCCCGCAAAAGGCCGCGCCCACCGCTGGGGCCCCCGCGGGCCCCGAGCTGGTGACGCTCCGCGGCCCGGCGGCTGCCGTCGCGAAGAACATGAACGCCTCCCTCGACGTCCCGACGGCCACGTCCGTCCGCGCCGTCCCGGTGAAGCTGCTGTTCGACAACCGCATCGTCATCAACAACCACCTCAAGCGGGCCCGGGGTGGGAAGATCTCCTTCACGCACCTCATCGGCTACGCGATGGTGCAGGCCATCAAGGCCATGCCGTCGATGAACTACTCCTTCGCGGAGAAGGACGGCAAGCCGACCCTGGTCAAGCCCGACCATGTGAACTTCGGCCTCGCCATCGACCTGGTGAAGCCCAACGGCGACCGCCAGCTCGTCGTCGCCGGCATCAAGAAGGCCGAGACGCTCAACTTCTTCGAGTTCTGGCAGGCCTACGAGGACATCGTCCGCCGCGCCCGCGTCGGCAAGCTGACGATGGACGACTTCACCGGCGTGACGTGCTCCCTCACCAACCCCGGCGGCCTGGGCACCGTCCACTCCGTGCCCCGCCTGATGCCCGGACAGTCGGTCATCATGGGCGTCGGCTCCATGGACTACCCCGCCGAGTTCCAGGGCACCTCACAGGACACCCTGAACAAGCTGGGCATCTCCAAGGTCATGACCCTGACCTCGACCTACGACCACCGGGTCATCCAGGGCGCCGCCTCCGGCGAGTTCCTCCGCATCGTCGCGAACCTGCTCCTCGGCGAGAACGACTTCTACGACTCCGTCTTCGAGTCGCTGCGCATCCCGTACGAGCCGGTCCGCTGGAACCGCGACATCGACGCCAGCCACGACGACGACGTCACGAAGGCCGCCCGCGTCTTCGAGCTGATCCACTCCTACCGGGTCCGCGGCCACGTCATGGCCGACACCGACCCGCTGGAGTACAAGCAGCGCAAGCACCCCGACCTCGACATCACCGAGCACGGCCTCACCCTGTGGGACCTGGAGCGCGAGTTCGCCGTCGGCGGTTTCTCCGGCAAGTCCATGATGAAGCTGCGCGACATCCTCGGCGTGCTGCGCGACTCGTACTGCCGCACCACCGGCGTCGAGTTCATGCACATCCAGGACCCGAAGCAGCGCCGCTGGATCCAGGACCGCATCGAGCGCCCGCACACCAAGCCGGAGCGCGAGGAGCAGCTGCGCATCCTGCGCCGCCTGAACGCCGCCGAGGCCTTCGAGACCTTCCTGCAGACGAAGTACGTCGGCCAGAAGCGCTTCTCCCTGGAGGGCGGCGAGTCCGTCATCCCGCTGCTCGACGCCGTCATCGACTCGGCCGCCGAGGCCCGCCTCGAAGAGGTCGTCATCGGCATGGCCCACCGCGGCCGCCTGAACGTCCTCGCGAACATCGTCGGCAAGTCGTACGCGCAGATCTTCCGCGAGTTCGAGGGCAACCTCGACCCGAAGTCCATGCACGGCTCCGGCGACGTCAAGTACCACCTGGGCGCCGAGGGCACCTTCACCGGCCTCGACGGTGAGCAGATCAAGGTCTCGCTCGTCGCGAACCCCTCCCACCTGGAGGCGGTCGACCCGGTCCTGGAGGGTGTCGCCCGCGCCAAGCAGGACGTCATCAACAAGGGCGGCACGGACTTCACGGTCCTCCCGCTCGCGCTCCACGGCGACGCGGCCTTCGCCGGCCAGGGCGTCGTCGCCGAGACGCTGAACATGTCGCAGCTGCGCGGCTACCGCACCGGCGGCACCGTGCACGTGGTCATCAACAACCAGGTCGGCTTCACCGCCGCCCCGGAGTCCTCGCGTTCCTCGATGTACGCGACCGACGTGGCCCGCATGATCGAGGCGCCGATCTTCCACGTGAACGGCGACGACCCCGAGGCCGTCGTCCGCGTTGCCCGTCTGGCCTTCGAGTTCCGCCAGGCGTTCAACAAGGACGTGGTCATCGACCTCATCTGCTACCGCCGCCGCGGCCACAACGAGTCTGACAACCCGGCCTTCACGCAGCCGCTGATGTACGACCTGATCGACAAGAAGCGCTCGGTGCGCAAGCTGTACACCGAGTCCCTCATCGGTCGCGGTGACATCACGCTGGAAGAGGCCGAGCAGGCGCTCCAGGACTTCCAGGGCCAGCTGGAGAAGGTCTTCGCGGAGGTCCGCGAGGCCGCCACGCAGCCCGCGGTCTCCGCGCCGGCCGCCCCGGGCACGTCCGCCGTCTTCCCGGTCGCCGTGAACACCGCGATCTCCCAGGACGTCGTCAAGCGGATCGCCGAGTCCCAGGTCACCATCCCCGAGGGCGTCACCGTCCACCCGCGTCTGCTGCCCCAGCTGCAGCGCCGCGCGGCGATGATCGACGAGGGCACCATCGACTGGGGCATGGGCGAGACCCTGGCCTTCGGTTCGCTGCTGATGGAGGGCACCCCGGTCCGGCTGTCCGGCCAGGACTCCCGCCGCGGCACCTTCGGCCAGCGCCACGCGGTCCTCATCGACCGGGAGACCGGCGAGGACTACACGCCGCTGCTCTACCTCTCCGACGACCAGGCCCGCTACAACGTCTACGACTCGCTGCTCTCCGAGTACGCGGCCATGGGCTTCGAGTACGGCTACTCGCTGGCCCGCCCGGACGCGCTGGTCCTCTGGGAGGCCCAGTTCGGTGACTTCGTCAACGGCGCGCAGACCGTCGTCGACGAGTTCATCTCCTCGGCCGAGCAGAAGTGGGGCCAGACCTCCGGCGTCACGCTGCTCCTCCCGCACGGCTACGAGGGCCAGGGCCCGGACCACTCGTCCGCGCGTCCCGAGCGCTTCCTCCAGATGTGCGCGCAGGACAACATGACGGTCGCGATGCCGACCCTGCCGTCGAACTACTTCCACCTGCTGCGCTGGCAGGTCCACAACCCGCACCACAAGCCGCTCATCGTCTTCACCCCGAAGTCGATGCTGCGCCTGAAGGCTGCGGCGTCGAAGGCGGAGGAGTTCACGACCGGTTCGTTCCGTCCGGTCATCGGCGACAGCACGGTCGACCCGAACGCAGTCAACAAGGTCGTCTTCTGCGCCGGCAAGGTCTACTACGACCTGGAGGCCGAGCGCGAGAAGCGCGGCATCACGGACACCGCGATCATCCGCATCGAGCGCCTGTACCCGCTCCCGGGTGCGGAGCTCCAGGCCGAGATCGCCAAGTTCCCGAACGCGGCGAAGTACATCTGGGCCCAGGAGGAGCCGGCGAACCAGGGTGCGTGGCCGTTCATCGCGCTGAACCTGATCGACCACCTCGACCTGGCGGTCGGTGCGGACGTCCCGGCGGGCGAGCGCCTGCGGCGCATCTCGCGCCCGCACGGCTCGTCCCCGGCGGTGGGCTCCGCGAAGCGCCACCAGGCGGAGCAGCAGCTCCTGCTGAACGAGGTCTTCGAGGCGTAAGCCTCGGCGTGTTGGCAACAGCCCGGAAGGCCCGGCACCCCGTCAGGGGGCCGGGCCTTCCGGCCTGTTGGGGGAAGTGGGATCCACTGGGGCGATGGTCAGTGACGTGCTGAGGGTTTCCCGTCCGACCGAACCGCACCCGAGTCAACGTACGTGCCGGCCCCGAACAAGGGCCGGACGCCGTCGTCGAGGAGCGCGTAGCGATCGATGGCGGCCTATGCCCAGCCCCAGGGGCTCGCAGACGCCGTCTGCGAGGAGCGCGTAGCGATTTGGGGCGCACTCGGCTCCGCCCGCGCATCGCTGGCCGCCCCGTCTCTTGCTCGATCCCCCAGCACATCCCTGATACCGCCCCGCCCGGACCCCGCCCTACGGCTGCGGTTCGAAGTCCCAGTAGGGGCGGGCACGTTGTTTCGCCGACACCGTGTGCACGTGCTGCGGGCCCAGGGTGCGGGTCAGGCCCTTGATGCCGGCCTCCTCGTGTTTGCCCGCCTCCGTGTCCTCCCGTACGGACCGCAGGTCCGCCGCCAGGGCGATCTGGGCGCTCAGCGTCATCGGGTGGTCGGGGCCCAGGACGCGCTCGGCCGTGCGCAGCGTCTCGCGGCTCAGGTCCAGAGCGTCCTCCAGCCGCCCGGTGATGTTGCGGTGGCCGGTGGCGTTGAGGGCGCAGCCCAGCGTCCAGGGGTGGCGGGCGCCGAGCGCGCCCCGCATGCCGACGAGGGCCTGTTCGCCGAGGGACAGGCCCTCGGCGCGTTCCCCCTGGGCGCGCAGGACCAGGCCGAGGTTGCCGACGGTGCCGATGCTGTACGGGTGGGCGAGGCCGAGCTGCGACTGGTAGCCGCGGACGACGTCCTCGGAGATGCGGCGGGCCTCGCCGATGTCCCCGTACTCCCTGAGGTACGTGGCGTAGTCGGAGGCGACCATCAGCGTCCAGGGGTAGTCCACGCCGAAGACGCGCGTCGCCCGCTCCCAGACGGTCCGCAGCCGCAGGCCCGCGCCGGGGATGTCGCCGGAGCGGCGCAGGCACAGGCCGAGGTTGTGTTCGGCGCGCAGGGTCTGAGGGTGGCCGAGTCCCAGGACCTGGGTGTTGAGCTTGACGCCCTGCTCCTGCCGGGTCTGGGCCTCGCGGTAGCGGCCCATGAGGCGCAGTCCCATGGCGCAGGCGATGCCGGAGGCGAGGGTGGAGATGTGCAGGGGCATCAGGACGCGTTCGCGGCGGCGCAGGGTGTCGAGGTCGAGGTCGTAGGCGTCCTGGTAGCGGCCGAGCAGCCGGTATGTGGCGGCGAGGTTGTTCTGGGCGTCGAGGGTGATGGAGTCGTCCTCGCCAAGGAGCTCGCGGTAGGTGGCCAGGCAGTGCTCGAAGATCTCGCGGGCCGGTTCGAACTTGGCGATGCACAGCAGGACGCCGCCGTAGGCGCTGGTGGCGCGCAGGCTCTCCAGGTCCTGGTCGCCGCGTTCGCCGGTGAGCCGGTCGGCGACGGCCCTGGTGAGGGTCTCGGCCCGGCGGAACAGGCCGAGGTTTCGCAGCGAGTTGCCGTACTGGTAGCTCAGCTCGCGGACCTTGGGGTGGTCCTCGCCGAGCCGGGCCCGCCAGATCTGGTCGGTCTCCTCGCAGAGGCGCAGGCAGGTGCGGTACTCCCCGGCGAGGATCAGGTAGCGCAGGCAGTGCAGCAGGAAGTTCTGGATGCGCGGGTTGCTGCTGGTGATCACCCCGGAGGGGGTTAGGTGGGGGACGAGTTCGGCGTAGCGGGGCCAGAGCCGGGAGTCGGAGGGCCGGCCGGGGTCGGCGGCGGCGAGGACCTGGCGGACGGCCCGGGCGAGGGGTTCGGCCTCGTCCTCGGAGAGGTTCTCGCGGACGATGCCGTGCACCATGCGGTGCAGTTGTACGGTCTCCAGCCCGCCACCGCCCTCCTCCACGGGGAGGTCGGAGTACTCCAGCCGCACGACGGAGAACTGGACGAGCTTGTTGAGGGCGGCGTTCCAGCGGATCTGGTCGTTGATGAGTCCGGCGAGCTGTTCGGGCACGTCGTCGGCCGGGAACTCGCGCAGCAGGCGCAGCGGCACCGGGCCGGGGGCGAAGAAGACGAAGAGCCGCAGCAGGGCGAGGGCGTCGGGGAAGTTCTCCCGGACGTTGTTGAGGAGTATGGCGAGGGCCGTGGGGAAGGGCAGCGGGTAGTCCTCGGAGAGGGTGACGGCCTCGCGGGAGTCCATCCGGCGCTGGAGCAGATCGAGGTAGTCGCCGACGGGCAGCGGTGAGTCGGCGAGCCAGCCGGCGGTCTGGTCGAGGGCGAGGGGGTAGTCCTCCAGGGCCTCGGCGAGCTGGTCGGCCTCGTCGGCGGTGAGGCGCAGGGCGCGGCGGCGGATGAAGGTGATCGATTCGGGGCGGGCGTAGAGGGGGACCTCGACGAGGCTGGTGTGCCGGGCGGCCCATTCGCGGTTGCGGGAGGTGATGATGACGTCGCCGGCGCCGCCGGCGGGCAGCAGGTCGATGAGGTCGTCGGGGTTGTCGCAGCCGTCGAAGACCATCAGCCAGCGGCCGTACGGGGCTCCGCGGCGCAGCGCTTCGAGGACGGCCCGGATCTGCTCGCCGTAGCTGCCGGCGCCGCGGGGGAGGCCGAGGGCCGGGGCCAGGTCGGCGAGGCGCTCGCGGAGGGTGGGCCGGTCTTCGGCGGGGACCCACCACACGACGTCGTACTCGGAGGCGAAGCGGTAGGCGTACTCGGTGGCGACCTGCGTCTTGCCGACGCCGGAGAGGCCGAGGAGGGTGACGGTGGACGCGCCGGGCGGGGCTTCGGCGAGGGCTTGGCGCAGGGTGCCGATGACGTCGTTGCGGCCGGTGAAGCGGGGGTTGCGGCGCGGGACGCGGCCCCAGATCTCGGGCGGGTCGTTGGGGAAGCGGGGGCCGCGGCGGCCGGTTTCGGTGCCGATGCGCTCGGTGGGGAGTTCCAGGCGGCGCAATACCCGGTATTCGGCCTCGTACGCGTCGAGGCCCCACAGGTCGGTCTTCTCCAGGACGGCGACGGCACTGGGCAGGGGTGCGTCGGTGAGGCAGACGGCGGCGAACCGGTCCGGGTGGTCGTCGGTGACGGCGCGCAGGGCGGTGTTCCACTCCTCGTCGGTGTGGGTGCCGGCCGAGAAGTAGCGTTCGCTGAGGACGAGGAGGACGCGGCTGCCGGATCGGGCGAGGTCGTCGAGGGCCTGGGTGAGGCCGGGGCTGTTCTGCGGGTCCCAGCGCTGGAGGGTGACGCGGTGGCCGTGTTCTTCCAGGCGGTGGGCGATCCACACGGCCCAGGGGCGGTTGAAGCCGGCGAAGCTGATGACGAAGCGCTGCGGCCGCTGGGGCTGGGGCTGGGACGGCTGCGGTGGCTGTTGGGGCTGGGACGGCTGCAGTGGCTGCTGGGGCTGTTGCGCCGATTCGCGGTCCTGCCGGCTACCGGTGGTCATGCGGCCGTCTCCCTGGGCTGCGGGCAGTGGACGGGACTGAAAAGGTACCGCAGCGGACGGTCCGTCAGACCTGTGCGAACGGCGCGAGTTGGGGGTGTGCCTCGCACCAGGCGCGGCGCTCGCGGTCGACGGCTCGGCGGGCCGCGGCGTGCTGGTCGCCGGGGGGCGGGAGGTCGTCCATGGCCCGTTCTGCGGCGGCCATCGCGTCGGTGAACTCCCGGCCGGCGGAGGTCAGTCGGTCGTGTGCGCGCAGGGCGGGCAGGACGGCGGCGACCTGTGCGCGGATCCGGGCGTGCTGGGCCCAGGCGCCGCGGGCGCCGTAAAGGGCGGCCCGCTGCCAGTAGCCGGCGAGGGCCAGGTGGGCGTAGGTGCCGTGCAGGAGTCCCTCCAGCGGGCGGGGATCCCTGCGCCAGGGGGCCCAGTGGCGGGGCGTTGCGTCGGCGGTGTGCAGGGTCAGGACATCGGCGAGGGCGGTGAGTTTGCCGTGCTGGACCTCGTGGACGAGGGTCGCGGCGAGGGCGGGCGGGGCCTGCGCGCGGGCCAGTACGGAGCCGGCGGCCGCGGGGAGGGTGGCGCCGTTGGAGCGGGAGCCTCCGGCGAGCGGTACGAGGGAGCGCAGCAGTTGTACGGTCTCCTCCGCGCGGACGGTGTCATAGCGCTGGAGCAGGGTGAGGGCCCCGGACCACTGGGTGTCCCACCGCTTGTGGCCCTTGGGGGTGAGGCGGCGGGCGGGGCGCAGGGGGGCGGGCTGTGCGGAGCCCGGGGCCCGGTAGGGGTCGAGGTCGTCGAGGGCGGTGCGGCCTCCGGGCAGTGCGTGCAGGGGCAGTGTGGCGGGGTCGTCGGGGTCCCAGGAGCGTTCGGTGAGGACGACCGGGCCGGGGCGGTCGGGGCGCAGCAGGCCGAGGGTGGGCAGGGCGAGGCGGCCGTGCACCGGCCGCAGGGTGTGGGTGAAGGGGATCCCGGAGCGCAGGGCGGCGGCCGCGGCGAGCGCGCCGAGGTGGGCGAGGTCCGGCGGCGGGCCGAAGGGGGCGTGCAGCCGGCGCAGGGTCTCCTCGGCCCACACGCCGGTGGCCGGGTAGTGCAGTACGTCGCGTACGGCGGCCGGGTCGTGGCGTTCGGCTTCCTCCAGCAGGGCCCAGTGGTCGGCGGTCCGGCCGGACCGGCCGCAGGGGGCGGCGTCGAGGACGGCGCGGAGCAGGACCAGGCGCTTGGAGCGGCGTACGTCGCGGACCAGGCGGGTGCCTTCGGTGGAGGGCTCGGTGGAGGCGAGGGCGCGCAGCGTGTGGGAGGACACGGTGAAGGCGGCGAGGGCGGCGGTCATGAGGCGGCCGCCGGGGGGTGGGCGGCCGTGGGGTGGGCGGCGCCGGCGCGGCGGCGGCCGGCGGCTGTGGCCGCGGCGTGCTGGACGGCGGTGGCGATGTGCCGGATCAGGACCTGGAGGTCGGCGCAGTAGACGGACGGCTGCCGGAAGCCCTCGCCGGCGCGGTAGCGGTGCGGGTAGTGGCCGCCGCCGCACACCTCGACCAGTTCGCAGGCGCGGCAGTCGGCGGCGAGCGCGTCGCGTCCGAGCTGGCGGGCGGCGAAGCCGGGGTGGTCGAGGAGCTGGTCGAAGCTGTGGGTGTCGAGGGCCATGCCGGTGGCGGCGGCCCCCTCGTACGCGGATTTCAGTGAATCGGCCTGTTCGATGGAGCCGTCGGTCTCGATGACGGCGGTGGCGGCGGGCGCGAGCCCGAGGGTCTCGGTGGTGGCGGGCAGGCCGAGCAGCAGGGCGATGATCTCCTCGAAGAGCCGGATGCGGGTGCGTCGTTCCCCGTCGTGCCACCAGCGCTCGAAGACGGCGAGGAGCCAGTCGGCGTACGGGGTCCCCGGCGCGCCGGGCCGCCGGCCGGGGCCGCGGGGCGGCGGGGCGCTCCAGTTGGCGAGCGGGAGCAGCAGCCCGACGGTGGGCGGGGCGAAGGCGAGCAGGGACTCGTACGTCTCCACGGGGTCGTGGTCGAGGTCGACGACGCAGAGCACCCCTGCGTAGCTGTCCGGGTGGCGTGCCAGCAGGCGCAGGCCGCGGGCGGCGGCGCTGAAGCCGGGGTGTCCGGCGTGGTCGACGCGGCGGGTGTTGTGCGCGGCCAGCCCGCCGTCGAGGCTGACGCCGACGCGGATCCCGGCGGCGGCCAGGGCGGTGAGGCGGCCGCGGGTGATCAGGGTGCCGTTGGTCTGGACGGTGGCGGTGATCCGGGTGCGGGGGGCGGTCGCGGCGAGGGCGGCCCGTACGGCTTCGACGGGTGCGGCGAGTGCGGCGGGGGCGGTGAGGAGGGGTTCGCCGCCGTGCAGGACCAGGTCGACGCGGGGCAGGTCGTGGGCGGCGGCGTGTTCGGCGATCCGCTGGGCGGCGCGGGCGGCGGTGGCGGGGGTCATGGCGACGGGCTGGTCGCGCCAGCCCTGGTCGGCCATCTCGTAGACGTAGCAGTAGGTGCAGGCGAGGTTGCAGCGGCTGCGGGTTTTGAGCACGAACTGCCGGATGGGATGGGGCGCATGGCCTGCGGCCCGCGCGGCGGCGACGTCGAGCCGGGTGTACGGCCAGGGGGCGTTGCGGGCGTGCCGGGCCGCGTGCGCGTGCCCCGCGGGGTGTCGCGCGGCCCCCTCCGCCCGGCCCGGTCCCGGGCCTTGGGCGGAGCCCGGCTGCCGGTCGGGGTCCGGGCCGTGAGCGGAGTCCGTGTGCGGCATGCGGCCGGATCGCCGGTCGGGGTCCGGCCCGGGGCCGGCGGGCGCGGGCAGCGGGGAGCCGCTCGTGATCGCTCGCCGCATCGCCGCACCCCTCCCCGCCCCACCGCCGGGGGCGCCCCGGCGGACGGTCCATCCCTGCCCTTCCGCCGGTCCCGGCTAACGGCGGAAAGTGGTCAACCCGCCCACGCGGGGCGCCCTTGCGCTTCCCTCAGCGGGGCGGGCAGGTTCGAGTCGTCCTGCGGGCCGGTCCGCGGGGCCCTTCCCTCGGCGGGGCGGCCGGGTTCGGGCCGGTCTGCGGGGCGGGTTACGGGCGCGGTGGGGGCGGGTCCGCGGGGCCCTTCCTGCGGCGGGGCGGGCGGGTTCGGATCGTCATGCGGACCAGTCCGTGGATCGGGATACGGGCGCGGTGCGGGCGGGTCCGCGGGGCCGGGGAGGGGTGTCTCCTCGGCTCGGCGCGTGCGGGCCATCGCGGTTGTGCTCGGTGGTTGCGCGCTCGTCCTGCGGGGACACCCCTCCCCGGCCCCGCTCCCCAAGCGTCGGGCACCCTCCGGGAACCGCCCAGTCGGCCCGGGCGTCGTCGGGGCACTGTCGGAGCCCTGCCGTGGGGCGGGGACACGGCGGAGTGTCCCCGCAGGACGAGGCGCGACCTTGCCCGCCTGGCCGCGACATGCCCGCGGGCGCCGAGCCGA
>NZ_JBEZYV010000004.1:0-382574 GCF_040638905.1 Streptomyces virginiae
CCACTTTTTCGACCATGATCGACAAGGGGCTCAAGTCATACCGGACCCGGAGACCGGGAACCCCGTTGCGGGGCCACGAAGAAGGTAACGGGGCGCCAGGCCGGGCCGAACCTGACGACCACGCCCTCGGACGCTCCCGCGGCGGCCTGAGCACGAAAGTCCACCTCGCCAGTGACAGCCGTGCACGGCCCCTGGCCCTTCGCGTCACCGCAGGGCAAGCGGGCGACGCCCCGGCCTTCGAGACCGTCATGGCAGCCATCCGTGTTCTGCGAAGCGGACCCGGACGACCGCGAACCCGACCCGATGCCGTCTTGGCGGACCCCGCGTACTCATCCCGCGCGATCCGCAATCACCTCCGGCGACGCGGAATCCGCGCTGTCATCCCCGAGCCGTCCGACCAGGTCGGCCACCGGCTGCGGCGAGGCCGCGCCGGAGGCCGACCACCGGCCTTCGACGCCGAGGCTTACAAGCAGCGCAACGCCGTCGAGCGGTGCATCAACCGACTCAAGCAGTGGCGCGGCCTGGCCATGCGAACGGACAAGCTCGCCATCGCCTACCAGGCCGCACTCCACCTGGCCGCCATCCTCATCTGGGCAGGCGGCTGACAGTCGAAGCACCATGCCCACGAAGATGACCACATGGACGATCTTCTGAAGTTCCTCGTCGCACGCATCAACGACGACAACCACGCCTACGCCTACGTGGCCGAAACAATGGGAGGAGAGGCCCTTCTCGACAGTCACCTCCCCATGCTCGACCTGATCGAGCAACTGGCGAACGACTACAACGCCATGGCCCCCTCGGACTCCCGCTCAGCCGGTTTGGCATACGCGCTGCGAGTCCTTGGCCAGTCATACGCCGGACATCCCGCCTACCAGCAGGAATGGCGCCCGTAGCCTTCAAGGAGACAGCCCCTAGCCCTTGGCGGCCGGGCGGTAGGTGCAGACGTGCACGCCCGCCGGGCTGATGGCCGTGGAGACCAGTTCGAGCGTGTGCAGGCCGCCGTCCTCCGGGAAGATCGACTTTCCGCCGCCCAGCAGCACCGGCATGACCATGAGCCGGAGTTCGTCGACGAGGCCCTCGCTCAGCAGGGTGCGGACGAGGGTCGGGCTGCCCATGACCACCAGGTCGCCGCCCTGGCCGTCGCGCAGCTCGCGGATACGGGCGACGGCCTCGGCGCCGTCGATGCGCATGGTGTTGTTCCACGTCAGTTCGTCATCGCCCAGGGTCTCGGACACGACGTACTTCGGGACGCTGTTCATCCGGTCCGCGAAGGGGTCACCGGCCCGCTCGGGCCAGGCCGCGGCCATGGTCTGCCAGGTGCGGCGCCCGAAGAGCAGCGCCTCGGCCTTTTCCAGCGCTTCGGTGAAGGAGCCGCCGACGACCTCCGGGTCGAAGAAGGGGTGCGACCAGCCGCCGTGGGCGAAGGCGCCGTCGTTGTCCTCGCCCTGACCGCCCGGGGCCTGCACGACGCCGTCGAGACTGATGAATTCGGTGATGACGATGCGCATGGGATGCGTTCCTCTTCCGTTCGGGTCGGTGGGTACACAAGGGAGACCGCCGGGCGCCTCAAAATGCATCGGTCCTCACGCTCCCACTTGAGTGATCTGCATCACATCCCCGTGTGCGGGCCGTGGCGGCGTGTGGAGCGGTTTCGAGGCGCTGTGCGTGGCGGCCGCCGGGCGGGCGGCAGTTGTGGGGCTGCGGGGGTGTTCGGCCATCCGAACGGACGGGGTCTGGCTGGAAATAGGTTGTCATCGGGCCATTTCGGACGGAGAGTTGACAGTGTTGTCCGTTCTGTCGTCAGACCCCGGTAAAGGCGAGACGAATGGTGCGTCACATCTGCCGGGCGCACGGCGAGTCGGGTCGGAATACCTGATAGACAGTGGATATTCACGGTCGCTCCGGCCGTATACCTCTGAACGGCTCCTTGGGGGGATTGCCGCACTGTGAAGCCGCTTCACCGCCACCTCGTCAACACCTCGCGCAAGGTCCTGTGCACGGCCGCGCTCGCGGCCAGCCTGACCACTGCCGCGGTCGTGTCCACTCCGTCGACCGCAGATGCGGGAGAGTCCGAACCGACCCCGGACAGTCCGCAGGCCACCGATCGCGGTGACGCCCGACTGGACCTGCCGGACATCGTCGCCGACCCGCCGCCCGCCGCGGGTACGGGCCCGCAGGAGGGCGCCAGCGGGATACCCGCGACCGCCCTCGACGCCTACCACCGCGCCGAGGTGTCCGTGGCGGCCGCACTCCCCGGCTGCAAGCTGCCCTGGCAGCTGCTCGCGGGCATCGGCCGGGTCGAGTCCGTCCACGCCTCCGGCTACGGCCTCAAGGCCGACGGCTACACCGAGAAGCCGATCCGCGGCCCGCGCCTCGACGGCAACGGCTTCGCCGAGATCCGCGACACCGACCGGGGCGAGTGGGACGCGGACGTGGTCTACGACCGCGCCGTCGGCCCGATGCAGTTCATCCCGTCGACCTGGAGTACCTGGGGCGCCGACGGCAACGGCGACGCCAAGCGGGACCCCAACAACATCTACGACGCGGCACTGGGCGCCGGCCTCTACCTGTGCGCGGGCGACCGGAACCTCTCCGTGGCCGCCGAGCTCGACAAGGCCATCCTCAGCTACAACAACTCCCGCGAGTACGTGAACACCGTGCTCGGCTACATGCGCCAGTACCAGCAGGGCGCCACCGAGGTGGCCAACCCGCCCGTCGGGAACTACCCGCCGCAGCAGCCGGGCACCCTGCCCACGCCCCGTCCGCAGAACCCGGTCACGCAGACGCCGGCCCCCAAGCCGACGCCGACGCCCACCCCCAAGCCGACCCCCACCCCGACGCCGACGCCGACCCCGACCCCCACCCCGGAGAAGCCGGCCCCGCACCTGGCCCATCTGACGGTGCTCGACGGTCCCGGCCTCACCGCCGAGGCGGGCACGGCCTTCACCGTGGTCCCGAAGGTCAAGCTGCTCCTCAGCGACGGCAAGCCCGCCGCCGGCCGGGAGGTGATCTTCGCGGTCGAGGAGGACGCCACCGGCACCCTCTTCGGGACGGCGAAGTCCCTCGTGGTCAAGACGGGCGCCGACGGCATCGCCGCCGCGCCCGGCCTGAAGGCCGGCGCCACGGCGGGCACCTTCACCCTGCGCGCCTCGGCCTACGACACCACGAGCCGGCTCACCGTGAACTTCGCGGGCAAGGTCACGGCTCCGGCCGCCGACCTGCTCGCCCGCCCGGACGGCTCGAAGCCGCTTGCGGCGGTCGCCGGCAAGAGCATCAAGGGCATCGAGGTCCGGGCCACGGCCAAGGGCAAGGCCGTCGCGGTGTCCGGTGTCGTCGCGGGCTTCGGCCAGGAGAAGGACGGCAAGTGGGTGCCGGCCGACCCGGCGACCGCGAAGGGCCCGTACTTCAAGGACGAGACCGGCAAGAAGGTCTTCGGCCTCACCCTGCCGGAGACCGCGGCCGACGGCCGGATCGTCCTGCCGGAGATCTTCACGGACGCGGACCTCGCCCCGGGCACCTACCAGCTCCGCCTGGTCACCCCGGAGGACGTGACCCTGATCCTCGACATCGAGATCACGGCCCCGACCCCGGCCGCCACCCCGAAGTAACCCGCTCCACGCCCCTGGGCCCGCACCGTCCACACGGTGCGGGCCCAGGTCGTCCCCCCACCCGGGAGGAAAAAGGCAGGAGCCCTGCCGCTCTGCTCGCGCAGAGGGGACAGGGCTCCTTGGGTACTGCTTTTCCAACCCGCGATGAGGTTGGCCCTGGCGACTAGGCCGGGGTGACGTTCTCCGCCTGCGGGCCCTTCGGACCCTGCGTGACGTCGAAGTTGACCTGCTGGTTCTCCTCGAGGGAGCGGAAGCCAGAGGCGTTGATCGCGGAGTAGTGGACGAAGACATCCGGGCCGCCGCCGTCCTGGGCGATGAAGCCGAAGCCCTTTTCAGCGTTGAACCACTTCACGGTTCCGGTAGCCATGAGCCCTCCTATGGGCCAAAGGGTCGCCCTGCTCCAGAACCTGCTAAGAAGTCTGAAAACTACAAAAGCCTGCGGGTCACATTCTCCGCAGGCCTCGTACTGCAAGGGAAACCAAACTGCAACTTGCGGCGAGCCTAGCACGCACCATGCGGCCGAGACCAGAGGGAAAGATCACGTCACCCGGACGTTTGAGACCCGCCTCAAGGCTGACGCGGACCGTGGGACTAGTCTCGCGATGTGGACGTCTACCGCAGCCGGCCCCGCGTCGGCCACATTCAGTTCCTGAACTGCCTGCCCCTCTACTGGGGGCTCGCCAGAACCGGCACGCTGCTGGACCTGGAGCTGACCAAGGACACCCCCGAGAAGCTCAGCCAGAGGCTGGTCGACGGGGAGCTGGACATCGCCCCGATCACCCTCGTCGAATTCCTCCGCAACGCCGACCGGCTCGTCGCCTTCCCCGACCTCGCGGTCGGCTGCGACGGCCCCGTGATGTCCTGCGTGATCGTCTCGCAGGTCCCGCTGGAGCAGCTCGACGGAGCTCGCGTCGCCCTCGGCTCGACCTCCCGTACGTCCGTACGCCTCGCCCAGCTCCTGCTCTCCGAGCAGTACGGGGTACGGCCCGACTACTACACCTGCCCGCCCGACCTGGGCCTGATGATGCAGGAGGCCGACGCCGCCGTGCTGATCGGCGACGCCGCGCTGCGGGCCTCGCTCCACGACGCGCCCAGGCTCGGACTGACCGTCCACGACCTGGGGCACATGTGGAAGGAGTGGACCGGACTGCCGTTCGTCTTCGCCGTCTGGGCCGCCCGCAAGGACTACCTCGCCCGGGAGCCCGCCGTCGTGCAGAAGGTCCACGAGGCCTTCCTCGCCTCGCGTGACCTCTCCCTCGAAGAGGTCACCAAGGTCGCCGAGCAGGCGGCCCGCTGGGAGGCCTTCGACGCGGAGCTGCTGGAGCGGTACTTCACGACGCTCGACTTCCGCTTCGGACCCGATCAGCTGGCCGGCGTACGGGAATTCGCGCGCCGGACCGGACCGACGACGGGGTATCCCGCGGATGTGTCCGTGGAGCTGCTGAGCGCGGTGGTCCAGGAGTGCTGACCGGGTTTACCGCCGGGTAGATCCAAAGCGCCCGGCAGGTGAATGCCCGGTTGCCCCGGTTGCCCGGTTTCCCGGGAATTCCCGCCCTTTCCGCATTTCTCCGCCGGGCGGGGGGAATGCAGAAGGGTGACGGCGCGCCCCGCCCGTCCCCGCACGCCCTAGGGGATGAGGTGCCGATCATGCCGGGCTCGGCCCGATCGACAGGACACCCCCAAGGGCTGTCCCGTCCTCCATCCCCGGCGGGCGCACGACGGCAGCTGCGGCACCTCGCCGCGTTGTCGGAACACCCGGATGCGCCCCGTATCAGGACGCCCCTCCGCCTTGCCATGCACCGCATCTGACGCCGTGCGCTGATCCACCGGGGACGGTGGGACAGCCCTTAGGCTGCTGTCGGCCGGGTGCCACAAGGCGCCCGGGACCACGGGGAATTGGGGGGACGCGATGCATCCGCTGGAAGCCGGTGAGCCGCGGACCATCGGCACATACCGGTTGCTCGGCCGGCTCGGCGCGGGCGGCATGGGGCGGGTCTACCTGGGCCGCAGCGCGGGCGGCCGGACCGTCGCCGTCAAGATCGTGCACCCGCACTTCGCCTCCGACGAGGAGTTCCGGGCCCGATTCCGCCGCGAGGTGGAGGCGGCCCGGCGGGTCGGCGGCGAGTGGACCGCGCCGGTACTGGACGCCGACCCGGAGGCCGCGGTCCCGTGGGTGGCCACCGGCTACGTGGCGGGCCCCTCCCTGGACCGCGCGCTCGCCGCGCACGGGCCGCTCCCCGAGGCATCGGTTCGGGCCATCGGCGCGGGCCTGGCGCGGGCCCTGGTGGCCGTGCACGGGCTGGGCCTCGTCCACCGGGACGTGAAGCCGTCGAACGTGATGCTCACCCTGGACGGTCCGCGGCTGATCGACTTCGGGATCGCGCGGGCCACGGACGGCACCGCCTCGCTCACCTCCACCGGCGTCTCCATCGGCTCGCCCGGCTACATGTCACCCGAGCAGATCCTCGGCAAGGGGATCACCGGGGCGGCCGACGTGTTCTCGCTCGGCGCGGTCCTGGCCTTCGCGGCGACCGGCCGGCCGCCCTTCACCGGGGACAACTCCGCCACCCTCCTCTACAAGGTGGTCCACGAGCCGCCCGAGCTCGGCGAGCTCCCGGCCGGGGACCTGCGCGACCTGATCGCGGCCTGCCTGGCCAAGACGGCCGCCGACCGGCCCGCCCCCGAAGCGGTCGGCGCCGCCCTCGCGGGGGCGCTCGGCGCCCCCGGCTGGCTCCCGGCCGCGCTGGTCGAGGAGGCCAGCCGGGCCGCGGTGGCGCTGCTGGACCTGGACGGCGAGCCCTGCGAGGGCGGTGCGGGTGCGACCCCGGCTCCGGCCGGGGCCGGCGTCGCGGCCGGCGCCCCGGAGGCCGCATCGGGCCCGGTCCCGTTCACCGCCGGGTCGTACGGCCCCGCCGGTGGCGGCTTCGGGGCGCCGGACCCCTCCTACGGGAGCCGGGGAGCGTACGGGAGCACGGGCCCGTACGGGAGCCAGGGCGCGGGTTCCGCGTACGCCGCCCGGGCCGCGGGCCCGTACGGCAGCCCCACCGGGACGGCCGGCGGGCCCCCCGGAGCCGGCGGCGCGGTGCCGCAGCAGCGGAGCGCGGCCGACGGGCGGCAGGTCACCGTCAGCGCCGCGGGGCGCCGGTTCAGCTGCACCGTCGTACTGGCCGCGGCGGCCGTCCTCGCGGTGCTGTCCGGCGGGATCTACTTCCTGGACCTGCTGCCGGGCCAGGGCGGCGGCCGGCGGGACCAGGCCGACTCCGGCGGGCGGCCCTCCGCCTCCTCCCCGGCCCCGGGTGCCTCGGCCCCCTCGGCCGCGGCCACCGGTGCGAGCTCCGCGCCGCCGTCCGGGAGCCGTACCGACGTCCCCAAGGAGCTCATCGGCACGTGGAAGGGGACGGTCACCACCGCCCGCGCCCGGCTCTCCACCGAGTTCGAGATCACCATCAAGGCCGGCAAGGTCGGTGAGGTCGTCGGCCGGGACAAGTCGATCCTGCCGCTCTTCGGGACCGACTGCAGCGGGGACTGGAAGCTGGCGTCCGCCACCGACCGCTCGCTCGTCCTGGACACCTCGGCCGGCCCCAACCCCGCCCCCGGCGTGTGCTCCAACGGGTCCGCCGAGGAGCGCTTCACCCTCAACTCCAACGGAACGCTCCACTACAAGTCGGGCGACTCCCCGGCCGGGAACCCCGAAGGAGACCTCACCCGCAGCCCCTGAAAACCGCCGCCGGGTGCTGGCGTAGGCTGGATCGGTCCGGACCTTGACACAGACACACCGCCGAAAGGTGACTCACCGGTGACCGACCAGGCCGTTCTCCAGTCTGTCCTCGACCGCGCCGCCGCGGGGGGCCGGATCACCAAGGAAGAGGCGCTCGACCTCTACCGCCACGCGCCGCTGCACGCGCTCGGCCAGGCGGCCGACGCGGTGCGCCGCCGCCGCTACGCCGGCACCGAGCACATCGCGACGTACATCATCGAGCGGAACATCAACTACACGAACGTGTGCGTCACGGCGTGCAAGTTCTGCGCCTTCTACGCGGCCCCCAAGGACACGAAGAAGGGCTGGTCCCGCGACCTCGACGACATCCTGCGCCGCTGTGCGGAGACCGTCGAGCTCGGCGGCACGCAGATCATGTTCCAGGGCGGGCACCACCCGGACTACGGCGTCGAGTACTACGAACACCACTTCTCCGCCATCAAGAAGGACTTCCCGCAGCTGGTCATCCACTCCCTCGGCGCGTCCGAGGTCGAGCACATGGCCCGCATCTCGGGCGTCTCGGCGCAGGAGGCCATCCAGCGCATCCACGCGGCCGGTCTGGACTCCTTCGCGGGCGCCGGCGCCGAGTTGCTGCCGGCCCGGCCGCGCAAGGCGATCGCCCCGCTCAAGGAGTCCGGCGAGCGCTGGCTGGAGATCATGGAGATCGCCCACAAGCTGGGTGTGGAGTCCACCTCCACCATGCTGATGGGCACCGGCGAGACCAACGCCGAGCGCATCGAGCACATCGCGATGATCCGTGACACGCAGGACCGCACGGGCGGCTTCCGCGCCTTCATCCCGTACACGTACCAGCCCGAGAACAACCACCTCAAGGGGCGCACCCAGGCGACGATCTTCGAGTACCTGCGCATGATCGCGATCGCGCGCCTGTTCCTCGACAACATCGCCCACATCCAGGGCTCCTGGCTGACCGTCGGCAAGGAGGCGGGCCAGCTCTCGCTGCACTACGGCGCGGACGACCTCGGCTCCATCATGCTGGAGGAGAACGTCGTCTCCTCGGCGGGCGCCAAGCACCGCTCCAACCGCCAGGAGATCATCGACCTGATCCGCAAGGCGGGCCGCACGCCGGCGCAGCGCGCGACGACGTACGAGCACCTGCTGGTGCACGACGACCCGGCGAACGACCCGGCCGACGACCGCGTCGTCTCGCACATCTCCTCCACCGCCATCGAGGGCGGCACCGCGCACCCCGAGCTGAAGCTCATCTCCGCGAACTGACGCGTCCGACACGATGCTGACGCTGCATGCCGCCGAACTCCTCGTGACCGGGCCGGGGTCCGCGCCGCTGGAGGGCGGTGCGGTCCTCGTCGAAGGGGACCGGATCGCCCACGTCGGTCCGTACGAGGACCTCGGCGCGGCCCATTCGCACGCCCGGGTCCGCCGCTGGCCGGGGGTGCTCACCCCGGGGCTGCTGGTGCGCGGGGCGGACGAGCTGCTGGAGCGGACGTACTACCCGGACGACCCGTACGAGGTCACGGAGCTCGGCGCCGACCCGATCAGCGGCGAGGAAGCGCTGGACGCCCTGAAGCTGACCGAGCCGCGGTGGGGCAACAGCGCCCGGCGCGGCACGCAGCGGCTGCTGGCGCGCGGGGTGGTGGCGGTGTGCGGGCGCTTCACGGTTGCGGCGGTGCGCACGGCGGTGTCCCGATCGGGGCTGGCGATCCTGCCGCCCGCACCCTACGAGGGGCGGCCGGCCCTGGATCCCTTCGCGGGGCGGGAGTCGGCGGCCGATGCCTTCCACGGGGTGCTGGAGCCGGGCGCCGCGGCGCGCTTCGCGGTGTTCGCGGTGGCGGACGAGGCCGAACTGCTGGCGCGGGGCGCGACCACGTGCGTGGCCACGGTCATCGGGGGACGGCTGCTGCACCGCCGTCGCTGAGCCCGGCGTCGCTCCCGGCGGCCGGCGCGTCCTCGGCGGGTCCGCCGTCGGCGGGTCTGTCGTCGGCGGGTCTGTCGCCGGTGGCGCGGATGTGCGCGGGGCCGTTGTCCGCGGGTCGGATGTCCTCGGGGCGCCCGCCCTGCCGGGCGAGGGCGGCCAGCAGGCAGGCCTGGAGGCGGCTGACCCCGCCGAGCTTGGCCCGTATGTTCACGACGTGGAACTTGACCGTGCTGACGGACAGTTGGAGTTCCACGGCGAGTTCCCGGTTGGAGGCGCCGGTGGCCAGGCACAGGAACACCGCTGACTCCTGCTCGGTCAGCAGCGCCTCGGTCGGCAGGCCTTCGTGCGGCGACGGCGGCCCGCCCGGCTCCTCGTACGAGGGGAACCACGTGGGGACGCTGAAGCTGACGACGCGCACGGTTCCCACTCCTCGATGCCCCCGGGCGGCCCTTCCGGCGGCCGCCCTCCGCCCTAGAGGACGGATGGACCGGACAGGTAGGTTCCATTCGCGTCGAACGGCCAGGCATTGGACTTGCATCCGCCCAGGCCCTTGATCTGCTGCATCATCGCCGGTGCGGGCTTCCCGGCGCCCGGGCAGCCCTCGTGGCCGCGGCCGATCTCGTGCCCGACCTCATGGTTGACGATCAGCGCCCGGTACTCCTCCACGGAGCCGCTGAACTGGGGCGAACCCTCCTTCCAGCGCTTGAGGTTCACCACCACGGTGTGGCCGACCCGGCAGTTGGTCTCGCCGATGAGCTCCGGGGTGACCACGTCGCACAGGAGGTCGGTGGTCCTGGGTGTCGCGATCTTGACGGTGAAGTCCACCGGCTGGCCCGCTCCCACGAGCTGGAAGCCGTACTGCGGGTCCCTGGTCCAGCCGCGCGGGTCCCCGAGGATCGCCTCGACGGAGCGGGCGGCCGCCTCCGGGTCGATCCCGCTGCCCTCCTCGACCTCCAGCCGCCAGCGCCGTGTCGTCCCCTTGCCCTGCGCGTTGCCGGCGGCGGACGAGCCGGAGAAGGCGCCGGGCTTGCCGGGCGTCGCCGGGGCGCCGGTGGACGCCGAGGGCGAGCCCGCGGGCTGCTGCGAGGGGGCGGCGGGGGACGGCGCGGCCTCGGGTGACTTCGCACCGCCCTGCGGGAGCGGGTTCCCGGCGGCGTCGGTGCCCTCCCCGTCCGGTGCGTCGGGCCGGGCGGCGGTGCGCCCCTTGGCGGCCGTGGTGGCGTCGTCCTCGGGCAGCAGCGCGTAGGCGGTGGCCGAGACGGCGACCAGCGCCGCCGAACCGAGGAGGATCGTGCGCCGCAGCCGCCTGCGCCGTTCGGCCCGGCGCCTGGCGCGCGGGCCGTCTCGGCGGGAACGACCGGTGGAATGGCCTGCCGGCATCGTGAAGCTTCCTGTTCGCGGCGGCCACTGCCGGACCCGCCCACGGTTTGCGGTTCTGATCCGGTGGGTGACCCTCACCGGGCCGCACCCTGGCAGTCAACGCGCATGCGGCGTAGCAGCGTAACTGTCCTTCGGAACAGTTCTACGCTCGGGTACGGAACCGGCACGGCGCGGTACGGCGGAGCCCGCGCCCTCCGGGCCGGCGCGGCCTGAGAGGATGGGGCCGTACCCGCCGATCCGCATCGCAACACGAGGGGCGAACGCCAGTGACAAGGGCCTCCCTGGACAAGCAGCCGCACGAAGTCGCCTCCATGTTCGACAGGGTCGCGGCGAACTACGACCTGACCAACGACGTCCTCTCCCTCGGCCAGGACAGGGTCTGGCGCAAGGAGGTCGCCAAGGCGGTCGGCGCGCGCCCCGGGCAGAAGGTCCTCGACCTGGCCGCCGGCACGGCGACCTCCTCGCTGCCCTTCGCCGCGACCGGCGCGTACGTCGTCCCGTGCGACTTCTCCCTCGGCATGCTCATGGAGGGCAAGAAGCGCAACTCCTGGCTGCCGCTGACGGCCGGCGACGCCACGCGGCTGCCGTTCAAGGACGATGTCTTCGACACCGTGACGATCTCCTTCGGCCTGCGCAACGTCCAGGACACCGACGCGGCGCTGCGCGAGCTGTACCGGGTGACCAAGCCCGGCGGCCAGGTCGTGATCTGCGAGTTCTCGCAGCCCACCTGGGCGCCCTTGCGGACCGTCTACACCGAGTACCTGATGCGCGCGCTGCCGCCCGTCGCCCGCGCGGTGTCGTCCAACCCCGACGCGTACGTGTACCTGGCCGAGTCCATCCGCGAATGGCCCGACCAGCCGGCGCTGGCCGCCCTCCTGCAGAAGGCCGGCTGGTCCAAGGTCGCCTGGCGCAACCTCAGCGGCGGCATCGTCGCGCTGCACAGAGGCACCAAGGACTGACCGCCGTGCCCGACGCTGCGCCCACGGACTACGGGCCCCTTCTGGAGCGGATCGCCGCCGACGTCGCCCCGCTGCTGGGCAGCGGTACGCCCGCCGAGTACATCCCGGCCCTCGCGTCGGTGGACCCGCGGCAGTTCGGGATGGCGATCGCCGATCTCGACGGCAACGTCTTCGGGGTGGGGGACTGGCAGGTGCCCTTCTCCGCCCAGTCGATCACCAAGGTCTTCTCGCTCGCCCTGGCGCTGGCCGGGGGCGGCGACAGTCTGTGGGAGCGGGTCGGCCGGGAGCCCTCGGGCAACCCGTTCAACTCGCTCGTGCAGCTGGAGTACGAAAACGGCATTCCGCGCAATCCCTTCATCAACGCGGGCGCGCTCGTGGTCACCGACCGGCTCCAGACCCTGACGGGCGACGCGAGCAGCGAAGTGCTGGAGTTCCTGCGGCAGGAGAGCCAGAACCCGGAGATGGCCTTCGACGCCGAGGTCGCCGCATCCGAGCAGGAGCACGGGGACCGCAACGCGGCCGTCGCCCACTTCATGGCCTCCTACGGCAACATCGACAACCCGGTGCCCGCACTGCTGGAGCACTACTTCTGGCAGTGCTCCATCGAGATGAGCTGTGCCGACCTGGCGCGCGCCGGGAGCTTCCTGGCCCGGCACGGGCTGCGCGCAGACGGCTCGCGGCTGCTGACGCGCAGCGAGGCCAAGCAGGTCAACGCCGTGATGATGACCTGCGGGACGTACGACGCGGCCGGCGAGTTCGCCTACCGGGTGGGTCTGCCCGGCAAGAGCGGGGTGGGCGGCGGGATCGTCGCCGTCGTCCCGGGGCGGTGCACCCTCGCCGTGTGGAGCCCGGGCCTGGACGCCCGGGGCAACTCGGTGGCGGGCGTCGCGGCGCTGGACCGCTTCACGACCCTGACGGGCCTGTCCGTCTTCTGATCCCGTGCTACCGGCCCCCGCCGCGGCGAGCGGCTCCCCGCTTCGCCGCGGCCCCCCGGACGCCGGCCGGGACGAACGCCGACCGGGAGGATCAGCGGGGCTGCGGCAGGTCCCGCAGGTCCAGTACGTAGCGGCGTGCCGGATTCCCGCCCGGCGTGGTGAACTCCTCGGCCAGGGTCATGCCCAGCCGCTCCGCCACGGCCACGGAACGGGCGTTGCGTGCGTGGATCATGGCGCAGACCCGTTCCAGGCCGGCCGCCCGGACGCGTGCCACGGTCGCCTCCGCGGCGGCCGTGGCGTAGCCCTTGCCCCAGTGCTCCCGGCCCAGCCGCCAGCCGATCTCGACCTCCCCGACCGGGCCCCACTCCTGCCGGGGCCACGGCTGGGCGCCGGTGAAGCCGATCACCGCGCCGTCCTCGTCCAGCAGTGTCCACAGGCAGTAGCCGAGCTGTGCGTCGTGCATGCGCTGGCGCGCGGTGAACTCCTCGTACTCGGACAGCTCCGCGGGACCACCGAGGAACTCCATGACGTCGGGATCGGCGAAGACCTCGTGCCAGGCGTGGGCGTCCTCGTCGGTGGGCACGCGGAGCTGCACCGCGGCGAGCGGCTGCCGGGGCGGTGAGGCCGGCGAGGTCTGCGAGGTCGGCGAGCTTGTCAACGTGGGTGGCCCTTCTGATCGCGATCTCTCTCGCTGCATAGACTGCACATGTCCGGTGCCGTTGGGCACCCTTTATCGAGCCTTCGGGAGACCCCGCAGTGACCGAGCTCCTCTCCGAACACTCCGCGGACGTGATCGTCGTCGGGGCCGGGCCCGCCGGCTCGACCACCGCCTACTACCTCGCCAAGGCCGGATTGGACGTCCTGCTGCTGGAGAAGACGGCGTTCCCGCGCGAGAAGGTCTGCGGCGACGGACTGACCCCGCGCGCCACCAAGCAGCTGGTGGCGATGGGCATCGACATCTCCGAAGAGGCCGGCTGGCTCCGCAACAAGGGCCTGCGGATCATCGGGGGCGGGCAGCGGCTCCAGCTGGACTGGCCGGAACTCGCCTCCTACCCGGAGTACGGACTCGTCCGCAAGCGCGACGACTTCGACGAGATCCTCGCCCGGCAGGCGCAGAAGGCCGGCGCCCGGCTGTACGAGCGCTGCAACGTCGGCGAGCCCGTCCGCGACGCCCGCACCGGCCGCATCACGGGCGTGCAGGCGAAACTGGGCGAGGAGAAGACCCCGGTCACCTTCCACGCCCCGCTGGTCGTCGCGGCCGACGGCAACTCCTCCCGGCTGTCCCTGGCGATGGGCCTGCACCGGCGCGAGGACCGCCCGATGGGCGTCGCGGTGCGCACGTACTTCACTTCGCCGCGGCACGACGACGACTACCTGGAGTCCTGGCTGGAGCTGTGGGACCGGCGCGGTCCGCAGGACCGGCTGCTGCCCGGCTACGGCTGGATCTTCGGCATGGGCGACGGCACCTCCAACGTCGGCCTCGGCATCCTCAACTCCTCCTCCGCCTTCAAGGAGCTGGACTGGCGCGAGGTCCTCAAGGCCTGGTGCGCCTCGATGCCGCAGGACTGGGGCTACACCCCGGAGAACATGACGCAGCCGATCCGCGGCGCGGCCCTGCCGATGGCCTTCAACCGGCAGCCGCACTACACCAAGGGCCTGCTGCTGGTCGGCGACGCGGGCGGCCTCGTCAACCCGTTCAACGGCGAGGGCATCGCCTACGCCATGGAGTCCGGCCAGATCGCGGCCGACGTCATCGTGCAGGCGCAGGCCCGGTCCACCCCGGCGCAGCGCGAGCTGGCGCTGCACAACTACCCCAAGGTGCTCAAGGAGACCTACGGCGGCTACTACACGCTGGGCCGCGCCTTCGTGAAGCTGATCGGCAACCCGAAGGTCATGAAGGTCGCCACGCAGCGCGGTCTGACCCACCCGCTGCTGATGAAGTTCACGCTGAAGATGCTGGCCAACCTGACCGACCCGGCGGGCGGCGACGCGATGGACCGCATCATCAACGGCCTCTCGAAGGTGGCCCCGAAGGCGTGACGACGGTCTGACGCAGGCCGCTACGGACGGCGGTCCCGGATCCCCCGGCCCTCAGGGTCGGGGGATCCGTGCACGGTGCGCACGCACCGGGCCAGCAGGACCAGGCCGCACACCAGCAGCGCGACCGAGACGGTCCAGCCGGTGGCCAGGAGGAGGGCGTGCCCCGGTTTCTGCCAGGGGCGCGCGGTGTTCAGCAGCCAGCCCCCGACGGCGAGGAGCCCGAGGCCGAGGGCGGCCCGGACCGCGGTCGGGTCGCCGGCCTCGTGGTGCTCGTACGGCTGTGCGCCCACGGGACCACCACCTCCAGGGTCTGACGCTCAGGGCTTCCGCCGCCATCTTCGCAGGGCGTCGGCCGGCGGGGTGCCACAAGGCCCGTCAGGTCAGGGCAACGGCCGCAGGGCCGGTACTCCGCCCCCGAGCGGGGGAGTACCGGCCCTGCGGCCGTGTGTGGTGCCGTTGGCCCGAGCGGCGCTCAGGGGCGGGTTCAGAGGACGCGGACGGCGCCCGTCGGCCTGTCGTAGCTCAGGCTGCGCTCGACGATGCCCGTGCTGGGGTTCTGCGCGCCGACGAACTTGCCGCCGCCGACGTAGAGGGCGACGTGGTACGCGCTGCCCTTGGAGCCCCAGTACAGGATGTCGCCCGGCTGCAGGGCGTTCAGGGAGACCGACGTGCCGGCCGAGGACTGCGCCTGGGACATGCGCGGCAGGGAGATGCCGGCCTGGCGGTAGGCGGCCTGGACGAGGCCGGAGCAGTCGAAGGAGGACGGGCCGGTGCCACCCATGACGTAGGCCTTGCCGACCTGCGCGCGGGCGAAGTTGACGACGGCGGCGGCGGAGCCGGTCGCCGGGGCCGACACGGTGCCGGTGCCCTGCGGAGCCTTGGCGGAGGCCGAGGTGCTCTTGAGGGAGGTGCGGTCGGAGTCGCGGGTGGCGCGCTCGGCCTCGGCCTTGCGGTCCGCCTCCTCCTTCGCCTTCTTCTCGGCGGCCTTCTGGGCCGTCTCCTTGGCCTGCTTCGCCTCGGCGGCGGCGCCGGTACGGGCGCTCTCCTCCTGGGCGGTCAGTTCGCCTTCCACGGCGGCCAGACGGGTGTTCTCGGCGGCCGTGGTGACGGCGGAGGAGACCTCGGCCGCCAGGTCCAGGTTCAGGACCGGCATTTCGAGCGTCGTCTCGGCCACGGGCTCGGACGGGGACGCGCTCGCGGTGCCGGCCATGGCCAGGGTGCTGAGGACGCCACCGGCAACTCCGGCGCGGACCGCGAGCTTCGAGGCGCTGCGGCGGGGCTTCCGGTGGCTGGGTATGTGAGCGGTGTGGGACATGAGAACAACCGCTATCAGGGCGTCAGGGGTCCCTTCAAGAAACGTGGGGTGCGCCACAGTTGCGCGCGAAGTGCGCGAACCGGGCGTGTCCCGGCTCTTATTGACGCCGTAACGGGCGAAACGGACACGTCTTCACAAGGCTGTGATCATGGGGTTTCAGAATTAAGTCCGAAATGATCCTCGGACTACCATCCCTCCGCACAGATGGCCAAGCCCGCTTTCGGAACGCCCGATTCAGAGTGGCGCAGGTCACAGGCGGATCACGTCATGCGGACCCTGTGGCCGGGCCGTGACCTTCCTGTGAAGCGGCCGGGGCGGCTCGTGAACGGATGCACGCACTCGGGGGCCCGCCGCACCCTCGTCTGCCCCGCGTCCACCTCCGTACGCGCGGCCTCCCCCGACCGGGCGACGCGGATCCCCTTACCATCGGGGGCGCTTCCAGGCCAATTTGCCTGCACCCGCCATCATTTGATAGGGCAAGGCGCCTTCCACCTGCGAGAACGGGCTCGAATGTCACCTTTGGTGATCATGTGGCTGCTTCGCGTATGAAGATCACCACTCATCGGACTTCATGATCGTTCGTCAGGTGGTGGAGATCACAAACTCGGTGTTGGTACCCGTGTCGCAGATCACAGACGAGCAGGCATAAGATGCGCACCAGTCCGGCTTGTGAACTGCCTCACATGCGAGCGCTTCATCGAAAGCGTGATCTTCGCGAGGCGGGGCACGCGGCGCCGGCAGCGGTCCAACGGTCAAGGACGACTGGAAGGAGCGAGGAGCGTGAATGCGTACGCGCCCATCCTCGTGCTCGGCGCCCTCGGCGCAGGGTTTGCGATCTTCTCCGTGGTCATGGCCACGCTGATCGGTCCAAAACGGTACAACCGGGCGAAGCTCGAAGCCTACGAGTGCGGCATCGAGCCGACGCCGATGCCTGCCGGCGGCGGTCGCTTCCCCATCAAGTACTACCTGACGGCGATGCTCTTCATCGTCTTCGACATCGAGGTTGTCTTCCTCTACCCCTGGGCCGTCACCTTCGACTCCCTGGGGATCTTCGGGCTCGTCGAGATGCTGCTCTTCGTGCTCACCGTCTTCGTCGCCTACGCCTACGTATGGCGTCGCGGCGGCCTGGAATGGGACTGAGGGGCTGAATTTCCCATGGGACTGGAAGAGAAGCTGCCGAGCGGCTTTCTGCTGACCACCGTCGAACAGGCCGCGGGGTGGGTGCGCAAGTCGTCCGTCTTCCCGGCGACCTTCGGCCTCGCGTGCTGTGCCATCGAGATGATGACGACCGGAGCGGGCCGGTACGACCTGGCCCGCTTCGGCATGGAGGTCTTCCGCGGCTCCCCGCGCCAGGCCGACCTCATGATCGTGGCCGGTCGGGTCAGCCAGAAGATGGCGCCGGTGCTGCGCCAGGTGTACGACCAGATGCCCGCTCCCAAATGGGTCATCTCCATGGGGGTTTGTGCATCTTCAGGCGGAATGTTCAACAACTACGCGATCGTCCAGGGCGTCGACCACATCGTCCCGGTGGACATCTACCTCCCCGGCTGCCCGCCCCGCCCCGAGATGCTGATGGACGCGATCCTCAAGCTCCACCAGAAGATCCAGGGCGGAAAGCTCGGCGTGAACCGGGAGGAAGCGGCCCGCGAGGCGGAGGCGGCGGCCCTCAAGGCGCTCCCCACCATCGAGATGAAGGGGCTGCTCCGGTGAGCGAGACCCAAGAGCCGCGCAACGGCACCGACGCCCCCGGCTCCGACGGTGGCGGCGGCGGCCTGCCCGCGCCGCGCGCCCAGGGCCCCGAGGTCATCGGCGTCCGCAAGGGCATGTTCGGCGCCGGGAACGGCGGCGACACCAGCGGCTACGGCGGCCTCGTCCGCACCGTCGCCCTGCCCGGCGCGACCGCCCGGCCGTACGGCTCCTACTTCGACGAAGTGGCCGACGAGCTCGAAGGCGCCCTGGAGGAGCAGGACCTGGTCCCGGAGAACGCCATCGAGAAGACGGTCGTCGACCGGGGCGAGCTCACCTTCCACATCGCCCGCGAGCACCTCCTACGGGTCGCCCGCACCCTGCGCGACGACCCCGCCCTGCGCTTCGAGCTGTGCACCGGCGTCAGCGGAGTCCACTTCCCCGGGGACAAGGGCCGCGAACTGCACGCCGTCTACCACCTGCGCTCGCTCACCCACGGCCGGATCCTGCGGCTGGAGGTGTCCGTCCCGGACGCCGACCCGCACGTCCCCTCGCTCGTCTCCGTCTACCCGACCAACGACTGGCACGAGCGCGAGACGTACGACTTCTTCGGCCTGGTCTTCGACGGGCACCCGGCCCTCACCCGGATCATGATGCCGGACGACTGGCAGGGCTTCCCGCAGCGCAAGGACTACCCGCTCGGCGGCATCCCCGTCGAGTACAAGGGCGCCCAGATCCCGGCTCCCGACCAGCGGAGGTCGTACAGCTGATGTCCACGTCCAACCACTCCTCCGCTCGCGAGACGACCGAGGGCACCGTCTACACCGTCACCGGCGGCGACTGGGACGAGATCGTCCAGTCGGCGGCCAGGGCCGACGACGAGCGGATCGTCGTCAACATGGGTCCGCAGCACCCCTCCACCCACGGTGTGCTGCGGCTGATCCTGGAGATCGACGGCGAGACCGTCACCGAGGCCCGCTGCGGCATCGGCTACCTCCACACCGGAATCGAGAAGAACCTCGAATTCCGCAACTGGACGCAGGGCACCACCTTCGTCACGCGCATGGACTACCTGACGCCGTTCTTCAACGAGACGGCGTACTGCCTCGGCGTCGAGAAGCTCCTCGGCATCACCGACCAGATCCCGGACCGGGCCACCGTCATCCGCGTCCTGCTGATGGAGCTCAACCGGCTCTCCTCCCATCTGGTGTGCATCGCCACCGGCGGCATGGAGCTGGGCGCGACCACGATCATGATCTACGGCTTCCGCGACCGGGAGCTGATCCTCGACATCTTCGAGCTGATCACCGGGCTGCGCATGAACCACGCGTTCATCCGCCCCGGCGGCCTCGCGCAGGACCTGCCCCCGGGCGCCGTCGACCAGCTGCGCGAGTTCGTGAAGACCATGAAGAAGAACCTGCCGGAGTACGACAAGCTCGCCACCGGCAACCCGATCTTCAAGGCCCGCATGCAGGACGTCGGCTACCTCGACCTCTCCGGCTGCATGGCGCTCGGCGCCACCGGCCCGATCCTGCGCTCCGCCGGCCTGCCGCACGACCTGCGCAAGTCGGACCCGTACTGCGGCTACGAGACCTACGAGTTCGACGTGCCGACCACCGAGACCTGCGACTCCTACGGGCGGTTCCTGATCCGCCTGGAGGAGATGCGCCAGTCCCTGCGGATCGTCGAGCAGTGCCTGGAGCGGCTGGAGCCCGGGCCGGTGATGGTCGCCGACAAGAAGATCGCCTGGCCCGCGCAGCTGGCCATGGGCCCCGACGGCCTCGGCAACTCTCTCGACCACATCAGGAACATCATGGGCACCTCCATGGAGGCCCTCATCCACCACTTCAAGTTGGTGACCGAGGGCTTCCGGGTACCGGCCGGGCAGGCGTACGCGGCCGTCGAGTCGCCCAAGGGCGAGCTCGGCGTCCACGTCGTCTCCGACGGCGGAACCCGCCCCTACCGGGTCCATTTCCGCGATCCGTCCTTCACCAACCTGCAGGCCATGGCGGCGATGTGCGAGGGCGGCCAGGTCGCCGACGTCATCGTCGCCGTCGCCTCCATCGACCCCGTGATGGGAGGCGTCGACCGATGACCGCCAGTCCTCAGAACCGAGGGGTCTCGCTGGGCATGCCCCAGCTGCCCGCCCCCGACTTCCCGGCGGAGGTACGGACACGCCTCGAAGCCGACGCGAAGGAAGTCATCGCCCGCTATCCCGACAGCCGCTCCGCGCTGCTCCCGCTGCTGCACCTGTGCCAGTCGCACGAGGGCTACGTCTCCAAGACCGGCGTCCGCTTCTGCGCCGAGGTGCTCGGCCTGACCACTGCCGAGGTCACCGCCGTCGCCACCTTCTACACCATGTACCGGCGGCGGCCCTCCGGCGACTACCAGGTCGGCGTCTGCACCAACACCCTGTGCGCGGTCATGGGCGGCGACGCCATCTTCGAAGAGCTCAAGGAGCACCTCGGGGTCGGCAACAACGAGACCACCCCCGACGGCAAGGTCACCCTCGAACACATCGAGTGCAACGCGGCCTGCGACTACGCCCCCGTGGTGATGGTCAACTGGGAGTTCTTCGACAACCAGACCCCCGAGTCCGCCAAGGCCATGGTCGACGACCTGCTGGCCGGCCGTGAGGTCTCCCCGACCCGGGGTGCGCCGCTGTGCACGTACAAGGAGACCGCCCGGATCCTGGCCGGCTTCCCCGACGAGCGCGCGGGCGCGGTCGAGGCCACCGGCGGCGCCGGCCCCGCCTCCCTGATCGGCCTGCGCATCGCCCGCGGCGAATCCCCGCACGCCCCGGTCGTCCACCCGCGCGGCGAGACCCGTACCGAGGGAGGGGAGTGATGACCGTGTCGACCGAACTGAGCAAGAACGGCACCAGCCCGGAAAAGCTCCTCGCACCCGTCCTGTCGGCGTTCTGGGACGAACCCCGGTCGTGGACGCTGGAGACCTACCGCCGCCACGGCGGCTACGAGGGCCTGCGCAAAGCCCTGGCGATGACGCCGGACGAAGTGATCGCCTACGTGAAGGACTCGGGGCTGCGCGGACGCGGCGGCGCGGGCTTCCCCACCGGCATGAAGTGGCAGTTCATCCCGCAGGGCGACGGAAAGCCGCACTACCTCGTCGTGAACGCCGACGAGTCGGAACCGGGAACCTGCAAGGACATCCCCCTCCTCTTCGCCAACCCGCACTCCCTCATCGAGGGAATGATCATCGCCTGCTACGCGATCCGCTCGCAGCACGCCTTCATCTACCTGCGCGGCGAAGTCGTACCCGTCCTGCGGCGCCTGCACGAGGCGGTGCGCGAGGCGTACGAGGCCGGATACCTTGGCAAGGCTGGACATCGGGAAAAGAGCGGCCTCGGCAGCGGCCTCGACCTCGACATCACGGTGCACGCGGGCGCGGGCGCGTACATCTGCGGCGAGGAGACGGCGCTGCTGGACTCCCTCGAAGGCCGGCGCGGCCAGCCCCGGCTGCGTCCCCCCTTCCCTGCCGTCGAGGGGCTCTACGCGTGCCCCACTGTCGTCAACAACGTCGAGTCCATCGCCTCGGTTCCCGCGATCCTGAACAAGGGCAAGGACTGGTTCAAGGCGATGGGGACCGAGAAGTCCCCCGGCTTCACGCTCTACTCGCTCTCCGGGCACGTCGCCGGACCCGGCCAGTACGAGGCCCCGCTCGGCATCACCCTGCGCCAGCTCCTCGACATGAGCGGCGGCATGCGGCCCGGGCACCGGCTGAAGTTCTGGACGCCGGGCGGCTCCTCCACCCCGATGTTCACCGACGAGCACCTCGACGTCCCCCTGGACTACGAGGGCGTCGGCGCCGCCGGCTCGATGCTCGGCACCAAGGCCCTCCAGTGCTTCGACGAGACCACCTGCGTGGTGCGGGCCGTCACCCGGTGGACCGAGTTCTACGCGCACGAGTCCTGCGGCAAGTGCACACCCTGCCGCGAAGGCACCTACTGGCTGGTCCAGCTGCTCCGCGACATCGAGGCCGGCAAGGGCGTCATGTCCGACCTCGACAAGCTGAACGACATCGCCGACAACATCAACGGCAAGTCCTTCTGCGCCCTCGGCGACGGCGCGGCCAGCCCGATCTTCTCCTCGCTCAAGTACTTCCGCGAGGAGTACGAGCAGCACATCACGGGCAAGGGCTGCCCCTTCGACCCCAGGAAGTCGACCCTCTGGGCCGACACGGAGGTGAACGCATGACCGTCACCACTACGGCCGCCTCCGGGGGAGAAGCCGCCGTCCCGCCGGAGGACCTGGTCTCGCTGACCATCGACGGGGTCGAGCTCTCGGTGCCCAAGGGCACCCTCGTCATCCGCGCCGCCGAACAGCTCGGCATCGAGATCCCCCGGTTCTGCGACCACCCCCTCCTGCCCCCGGCCGGTGCCTGCCGCCAGTGCATCGTCGAGGTCGAGGGCCAGCGCAAGCCGATGGCCTCCTGCACCATCACCTGCACCGACGGCATGGTCGTCAAGACGCAGCTGACCTCCGAGGTCGCCGACAAGGCGCAGCGCGGGGTGATGGAGCTGCTGCTCATCAACCACCCGCTGGACTGCCCCGTCTGCGACAAGGGCGGTGAGTGCCCGCTGCAGAACCAGGCGATGTCGCACGGCAACGCCGAGTCCCGCTTCGAGGGCCGCAAGCGGACCTACGAGAAGCCCGTCCCGATCTCCACGCAGGTCCTGCTGGACCGGGAGCGGTGCGTGCTCTGCGCCCGCTGCACCCGCTTCTCCAACGAGATCGCCGGCGACCCGATGATCGAGCTGCTGGAACGCGGCGCGCTCCAGCAGGTCGGCACCGGCGAGGACGACCCCTTCGAGTCGTACTTCTCCGGCAACACCATCCAGATCTGCCCGGTCGGCGCCCTCACCTCGGCCGCGTACCGGTTCCGCTCCCGCCCCTTCGACCTCGTCTCCTCCCCGAGCGTGTGCGAGCACTGCGCGGGCGGCTGCGCGACCCGTACCGACCACCGCCGGGGCAAGGTGCTGCGGCGCCTCGCCGCGGAGGATCCCGAGGTCAACGAGGAGTGGGTCTGCGACAAGGGCCGCTTCGCGTTCCGCTACGCGCAGCGCCCGGACCGGCTGACCACCCCGCTGGTGCGCAACGCCGCCGGAGTGCTGGAACCGGCGAGCTGGCCCGAGGCCCTGGAGGCCGCCGCGAACGGGCTCGCCGCCGCGCGCGGCCGGGCCGGCGTGCTGACCGGCGGCCGGCTCACCGTCGAGGACGCCTACGCCTACGCCAAGTTCGCCCGGGTGGTGCTCGACACCAACGACATCGACTTCCGGGCCCGCGTGCACAGCGCCGAGGAGGCCGACTTCCTGGCCGCCACCGTCGCCGGCACCGGCAAGGACCTCGACGGCGACGGCGTCACCTACACCTCGCTGGAGGCGGCGCCCACGGTGCTGCTCGCCGGCATCGAGGCCGAGGAGGAGGCCCCCGGCGTCTTCCTGCGGCTGCGCAAGGCCCACCGCAGGTTCAAGCAGCGGACCTTCGCCCTCGCCCCCTTCGCCACCCGCGGACTGGAGAAGGCCGGCGGCACGCTGCTCGCCGCCGCCCCCGGCACCGAGCCCGACTGGCTCGACGCGCTGTCCTCGCGGACCGGCCTGGAGGCGGGCGGCGCCGAAGCCGCCGAGGCGCTGCGCAGGCCCGGCGCCGTCATCGTCGTCGGGGAGCGCCTCGCCGGCGTGCCCGGCGCGCTGACCGCCGCCGTACGGGCGGCCGCCGCGACCGGGGCGAAGCTGGTGTGGATCCCCCGCCGGGCCGGGGAGCGGGCGGCCGTCGAGGCCGGCGCGCTGCCGTCCCTGCTGCCGGGCGGCCGGCCGGCGACCGACCCGCGGGCCCGCGACGAGGTCGCCACCGCCTGGGGCCTGGACGAACTCCCGCACCGCTACGGCCGCGACACCGGCCAGATCGTCGAGGCGGCGGCCACCCGGGAACTGTCCGCGCTGCTGGTCGCGGGCGTCGAGGTCACCGACCTGCCCGACCCGGCCCGCGCGCGGACCGCCCTGACGGAGGCCTTCGTGGTCTCCCTGGAGCTGCGGCCCAGCGAGGTCACCGACCACGCGGACGTGGTCCTGCCGGTCGCCGCGGTCGCCGAGAAGGCGGGCGCGTTCATCAACTGGGAGGGCCGGGTCCGGCCGTTCGAGGCCGCCCTCAAGCCCGACCAGATGACCCGCCGGCTCGCCCCGGCCGACGCCCGCGTGCTGCACATGCTCGCCGACGCCGCCGACCGGCCGATCGCGCTGCCGGACGTGCACGCCGTACGCCGGGAGCTGGAGCGGCTCGGCCCCTGGGAGGGCGGGCTCGCCGCCGAGCAGTCCACCGACCCCGTGCCGCTGCCCCGTCCCGGCGTCGGCGAGGCGGTCCTCGCGGGCCACCGGCTCCTCCTCGACCAGGGCCGGCTCCAGGAGGGCGACGAGGCCCTGGCCGGAACCCGGCACGAGGCCGGCGCCCGGCTGTCGGCCGCCACGGCCGCCGAGACGGGCGTCAAGGACGGCGACGTCCTCGCGGTCACCGGCCCCGCCGGCACCGTGGAACTCCCGCTCCGGATCACCGAGATGCCCGACCGCGTGGTCTGGCTCCCGCTGAACTCCACCGGCTCCGGCGTCCTCGCCGACGCCGGAGCCCGCCCGGGCACCCTCGTACGCATCGGTCCGGCGACCCCGGCCGGCGCAGGCGACACCACTGCGGAGGTGGGCGCGTGAACACCGTTCAACTCGCTGCCGAGGACCTGTCCGTCTTCGGACGGGACGTCTGGTGGCTCGTCGTCGTCAAGGCGGTGTTCTGCTTCGCCTTCCTGATGGTGACGGTGCTGTTCTCCATCGTGTGGGAGCGCAAGGTCGTCGCCTGGATGCAGCTGCGCATCGGCCCCAACCGGCACGGCCCGTGGGGCATGCTCCAGTCGCTCGCCGACGGCGTGAAGCTGATGCTCAAGGAAGACATCATCGTCAAGCGGGCCGACAAGGTCGTCTACGTCCTGGCCCCGATCATCGCGGCGATCCCGGCCTTCATGGCCATCGCGGTGATCCCCTTCGGCCCGGCCGGGGACGAGGTCTCCATCTTCGGCCAGCGCACCTCGATGCAGCTGACCGACCTGCCCATCGCGATGCTCTACATCCTCGCGGTGGCCTCGGTCGGCATCTACGGCATCGTCCTCGCGGGCTGGTCCTCCGGCTCCACGTACCCGCTCCTCGGCGGCCTGCGTTCCTGCGCTCAGATGATCTCCTACGAGATCGCGATGGGCGCGGCCTTCGCCTCGGTCTTCCTCTACTCCGGATCGATGTCGACCTCGGCGATCGTCGATGCCCAGCAGGACCGCTGGTTCATCGTGCTGCTGCCGGTGTCCTTCATCATCTACGTCGTCACGATGGTCGGCGAGACCAACCGCGCCCCCTTCGACATGCCGGAGTCCGAAGGCGACCTGGTCGGCGGCTTCAACACCGAGTACTCGTCCATCAAGTTCGCGCTGTTCATGCTCGCCGAGTACGTCAACATGGTCACCGTCTCGGCGGTCTCGGTCACCCTGTTCCTGGGCGGCTGGCGGGCCCCGTACCCGATCAGTCACTTCTGGGAGGGCGCGAACCACGGCTGGTGGCCGCTGCTCTGGTTCGTCCTGAAGGTGCAGCTGCTCCTGTTCTTCTTCATCTGGCTGCGCGGCACGCTGCCGCGCGTGCGCTACGACCAGCTGATGAAGCTCGGCTGGAAGGTCCTGATCCCGGTCTCCGTGGTGTGGCTGATGATGGTCGCCACCGTCCGGGCGCTGCGCAACGAGGCGTACGAGATCGGTGACATCGCCCTCTATGTCGGCGGCGCCGTCGTGGCGATCCTGCTGCTCTCCCTCGTCGCGGACGTCTTCCGCGACAAGCGCGAGAAGGCCGCGGCCGCGGACGCCGCCAAGGACGCGGAGCCCTTCGACCCGCTGGCGGGCGGGTTCCCCGTACCGCCCAAGCCCGGCCAGCACCTGGCACCCGTACCGCGCAGGCGGCCCCGCAGCGAGCGGGAGCTGATCGTCAGTGGCGGCGCGAACCCCGACAGTGACCGAGAGGAGGGTGCTGAGAATGTCTGACGAGAAGTGGCAGAACCCGGTGGCCGGCTTCGGCGTGACCTTCAAGGCCATGTTCAAGAAGCGCCTCACCGAGCAGTACCCGGAGCAGCAGAAGACCACCGCCCCGCGCTTCCACGGACGGCACCAGCTCAACCGGCACCCCGACGGTCTGGAGAAGTGCATCGGGTGCGAGCTGTGCGCCTGGGCCTGTCCCGCCGACGCCATCTACGTGGAGGGCGCCGACAACACCGAGGAGGAGCGCTACTCCCCGGGTGAGCGGTACGGCCGGGTCTACCAAATCAACTACGCCCGCTGCATCCTGTGCGGGCTGTGCGTCGAGGCGTGCCCGACCCGGGCGCTGACCATGACGAACGAGTTCGAACTGGCCGACGCCAGCCGCGAGTCGCTCATCTACACCAAGGAGCAGCTGCTCGCCGGTCTGAGCGAGGGCATGGTCGAGGCCCCGCACTCGATCTTCCCCGGCACCGACGAGCAGGACTACTACCGCGGACTGGTGACGGGCGCCGCCCCGGGCACGGTCCGGCAGGTGGCGGTCTCCAAGGGCGAGGAGCCGGCCGACGCCGACGGCGGCACCGCGGCGGAGGTGGGGGCATGAGCGCCATCGCCGCGACCGCCACCTCCGGTGGCGAGGCCGTTCAGTTCTGGATCCTCGGCACGGTCGCCGTCATCGGCGCGCTGGCCACGATCCTGATGAAGAAAGCCGTGCACAGCGCACTCAGCCTCGCCGGGACGATGATCATTCTGGCCGTCTTCTACCTCGCCAACGGGGCGTACTTCCTGGGCGTCGTCCAGATCATCGTCTACACCGGCGCGATCATGATGCTCTTCCTCTTCGTGGTCATGCTCGTCGGCGTCACCGCCGCCGACTCCCTGAAGGAGACCATCAAGGGGCAGCGCTGGCTGGGCGTCCTGTGCGGCCTCGGCTTCGGCATCCTGCTGTTCGCCGGCATCGGCCACGCCGGGCTGAGCCAGTTCAACGGGCTCGGCCGGGTCAACTCCGCCGGGCACGTCGAGGGTCTGGCGCAGCTGATCTTCACCAAGTACGTCTTCGCCTTCGAGATCACCGGCGCGCTGCTGATCACCGCGGCCGTCGGTGCGATGGTGCTCACCCACCGCGAGCGCACCGAACGGGCCGCGACCCAGCGCGAGCTGGCCGAGCGCCGCGTGCGCGAGGGGGTGCAGCTCCCGCCGCTGCCCGCGCCCGGCGTCTACGCCCGGCACAACGCGGTGGACGTCGCCGGCCTGCTGCCGGACGGCACCCCGTCCGAGCTGACGGTCAGCAAGACGCTGCGCGCCCGCGGTCAGATCCGCGACGTCTCCAGCGAGGCGCTCGACGACCTCAAGGCGCTGGAGCAGAGTTCCGCGGAGCGCCTCGGCCGTGAGGAGGCCTCGAAGTGAATCCGGTCAACTACCTGTATCTGGCGGCCCTGCTGTTCACGATCGGCGCCACCGGCGTGCTGATCCGCAAGAACGCGATCGTGCTGTTCATGTGCGTCGAGCTGATGCTCAACGCCTGCAACCTCGCCTTCGTCGCGTTCTCCCGGATGCACGGCAACCTCGACGGCCAGATCATCGCCTTCTTCACCATGGTCGTCGCCGCCGCGGAGGTCGTGGTCGGCCTGGCGATCATCGTGTCGCTGTTCCGTACCCGCCACTCGGCCTCGGTCGACGACGCCAGCCTGATGAAGCTGTAAGGGGTCGCTGTGGAGAACCTGATTGCGCTGCTGATCGCGGCGCCCCTGCTCGGAGCGGTGGTGCTGCTCTGCGGCGGCCGGCGCCTCGACAAGACCGGCCACTGGCTCGGCACCCTGCTCGCGGCCGTCTCCTTCGGGATCGGCGTCGCCCTGTTCGCGGACATGCTGGGGCGCGGCGCCGACGACCGGACGCTGACGCAGAACCTGTACACCTGGATCCCCGTCGAGGGCTTCCAGGCCGACATGGCGTTCCAGCTGGACCAGCTGTCGATGACGTTCGTCCTCCTCATCTCGGGCGTCGGCACGCTCATCCACGTGTACTCGATCGGGTACATGGAGCACGACGAGCGCCGCCGCCGCTTCTTCGGCTACCTCAACCTGTTCGTCGCGGCCATGCTGCTGCTGGTCCTCGCCGACAACTACCTCCTGCTGTACTTCGGCTGGGAGGGCGTGGGCCTCGCCTCGTACCTGCTGATCGGCTTCTGGCAGCACAAGCCCAGCGCGGCCACGGCCGCCAAGAAGGCCTTCCTGGTCAACCGCGTCGGCGACATGGGCCTGTCGATCGCGATCATGCTGATGTTCACCACGTTCGGGACGTTCGCCTTCGGGCCGGTGTTCGGCGCGGTGGGCGAGGCCTCGGAGGGCACGCTCACCGCCATCGGCCTGATGCTGCTCCTGGCGGCCTGCGGCAAGTCGGCGCAGGTGCCGCTGCAGTCCTGGCTCGGGGACGCGATGGAGGGCCCGACCCCGGTCTCGGCCCTGATCCACGCGGCGACGATGGTGACCGCGGGCGTCTACCTGATCGTCCGCTCCGCCGCGATCTTCAACGGGGCGCCCGACGCCCAGCTGGCCGTCACCGTCGTGGGCGCGGTCACGCTCCTCTTCGGTGCGATCGTCGGTTGCGCGAAGGACGACATCAAGAAGGCCCTGGCCGGCTCGACGATGTCGCAGATCGGCTACATGATCCTCGCCGCCGGCCTCGGCCCGATCGGCTACGTCTTCGCGATCATGCACCTGGTGACCCACGGCTTCTTCAAGGCCGGCCTCTTCCTCGGCGCGGGTTCCGTGATGCACGGGATGAACGACGAGGTCGACATGCGCAAGTACGGGGGCCTGCGCACGTACATGCCGGTCACCTTCGTCACCTTCGGCCTCGGCTACCTGGCGATCATCGGCTTCCCGGGCCTGTCCGGCTTCTTCTCCAAGGACATGATCATCGAGGCGGCCTTCGCGAAGGGCGGCACCGAGGGCTGGATCCTCGGCGGGGTCACCCTGCTGGGCGCCGGCATCACCGCCTTCTACATGACCCGCGTCATGCTCCTCACCTTCTTCGGTGAGAAGCGCTGGCAGCCGGCCGCGGACGGCCACGAGCCGCACCCGCACGAGTCCCCGAGGTCCATGACCATTCCGATGGTCATCCTGGCCTTCGGGTCGGTCTTCGCCGGCGCCTTCTTCGAGATCGGCGAGCGCTTCCTGAAGTGGCTGGAGCCCGTCACCGGCTACTCCCACGGCAACCCGCCGGTCAGCGCCATGACGGTCACCGCGGCCACCATGGTGATGCTCCTCGTCGGAGTCGGCATCGCCTGGGGGATGTACGGCAAGCGGCCCGTCCCGGTCGTCGCCCCGCGCGGCTCCTTCCTCACCCGGGCGGCCCGCCGCGACCTGTACCAGGACGACTTCAACCACGTCGTGCTGGTGCGCGGCGGGGAGCACCTGACCCGCTCCCTCGTGTACGTCGACCACAGCCTGGTCGACGGCGTGGTCAACGGGACGGCCGCCTCGGTCGGCGGCCTCTCGGGCCGGCTGCGCAAGCTGCAGAACGGCTACGCCCGCAGCTACGCGGTCTCGATGTTCGGGGGCACGGCGGTCCTGATCGCCGCGACCCTGCTGATGAGGGCGGTGTGACATGGACTTCCCGCTTCTGACGGTCACGGCCGCGGTGCCCGCGGTCGGCGCGATCCTCACGGCGGCCGTCCCGGCCGCCCGCCGGACCGCCGCCAAGTGGCTCGCGCTGCTCTTCTCGCTGGCGACACTGGCCCTGGCCGTGCTCGTCGCGGTCCGCTTCGAACCCGGTGGCGACCGCTACCAGCTCACCGAATCCCGCGCCTGGATCCCCGACTTCGGTGTCCGCTACGAGCTGGGCGTGGACGGGATCGGGGTGGTCCTCATCGGACTCACCGCGCTCCTGATCCCCTTCGTGATCGCGGCCGGCTGGCACGACGCCGACGCATCCCCGAGCTCTTCGAGCAGGGGAGGCCCCACCGAAACCAGCTCCCAGCGCTGGCGGCCGACCCAGGGCTTCTTCGCCCTGATCCTCATGGTCGAGGCGATGGTGATCATCTCCTTCGAGGCCACCGACGTCTTCCTCTTCTACATCTTCTTCGAAGCCATGCTCATCCCGATGTACTTCCTCATCGGCGGCTTCGGGGACCGGGCCCACACAGGCTCGGACGAGAACGCGGCCGCGCAGCGCAGCTACGCGGCGGTCAAGTTCCTGCTCTACAACCTGGTCGGCGGCCTGCTCATGCTGGCCGCGGTCATCGGCCTGTACGTGGTCGCCGGGAACTTCTCCCTCCAGGAGATCACCGCCGCCCGGGCCGCGGGCACCCTCGACATGGCGACCAACACCGAGCGGCTGCTGTTCCTCGGCTTCTTCTTCGCCTTCGCGGTGAAGGCCCCGCTCTGGCCGCTGCACACCTGGCTGCCCAACGCGATGGGCGAGTCCACCGCGCCCGTCGCCGTACTGATCACCGCGGTCGTCGACAAGGTGGGCACCTTCGCGATGCTCCGCTTCTGCCTCGGGCTCTTCCCCGACGCCAGCAAGTGGGCCACGCCGGTGGTCCTCGTACTGGCGCTGGTCAGCATCGTCTACGGGGCGCTGGTCGCGGTCGGGCAGCGGGACATCAAGCGGCTGGTGGCCTACGCCTCCATCTCGCACTTCGGCTTCATCATCCTGGGCATCTTCGCGATGACCTCCCAGGGCCAGTCCGGCGCCACCCTCTACATGGTCAACCACGGCCTGTCGACGGCGGCGCTGATGCTGGTGGCCGGCTTCCTGATCTCGCGGCGCGGCTCGCGGCTCATCGCCGACTACGGCGGCGTCCAGAAGGTGGCTCCGGTCCTCGCCGGGACCTTCCTCATCGGCGGCCTCGCCACCCTCTCGCTGCCGGGCCTCGCACCCTTCGTCAGCGAGTTCCTGGTGCTGGTCGGCACGTTCGCCCGCTACCCGGTCGTCGGGATCGTCGCCACCGTCGGCATCGTGCTGGCCGCGCTCTACACGCTCGTGCTCTACCAGCGCACGATGACCGGGCCCGTGAAGGAGGAGGTCCGCACCATGCCGGACCTGCGCCTGCGGGAGGTGCTGGTGGTCGCCCCGCTGATCGCGCTGCTGATCGGGCTGGGCGTCTACCCGAAGGTCCTCACCGACATCGTCAACCCGGCGGTGGAGCACACCATGTCGGACGTGAAGCAGACGGACCCGGAGCCCGAGGTCGCCGTCGAAGCCAAGAACGGGGAGGAGGCGAAGTGAGCACACTGACTTCCGCCCACAGCCTGTGGACACTGGCGGCCGACACGCCGGCCGACCGGATCCCGGCGCCGACCATCGAGTACGCACAGCTCGCTCCCACGCTGATCGTGGTGGGCGCGGCCGTCGTCGGGATCCTCGTGGAGGCCTTCGTGCCCCGCAGGGCCCGCTACTACGTCCAGGTGTTCCTGGCCCTCGCCGCGCTGGCCTCGGCCTTCGCCGCGGTGGTCGGCCTCGCGGCCGGCGGGTACGGCTCGGCCAAGGCGCACGTCGCCGCGATGGGCGCCATCGCCGTGGACGGCCCCGCGCTCTTCCTGCAGGGCACCATCCTGCTGGCCTCGGTCGTCGCGGTCTTCACCTTCGCCGAGCGGCGCCTGGACCCGGCCGCACACGGCAACCGGGTGGACTCCTTCGCCGCCCAGGCGGCGTCGGTACCGGGCAGCGACAGCGAGAAGGCCGCCGTCAAGGCGGGCTTCACCACCACCGAGGTCTTCCCGCTGGCCCTGTTCGCGATCGCGGGCATGCTGATCTTCCCTGCGGCCAACGACCTGCTGACGCTGTTCGTCGCCCTGGAGGTCTTCTCCCTCCCGCTGTACCTGCTCTGCGCCGTCGCCCGCCGCCAGCGGCTGATGTCGCAGGAGGCCGCGGTGAAGTACTTCCTCCTGGGCGCCTTCTCCTCCGCCTTCCTCCTCTTCGGCATCGCGCTGCTCTACGGCTACGCGGGCTCCGTGTCGTACGCGGTGATCGCCGACGTGGTGGACGGCACGATCACGAAGATCGACCCGGCACTGGCCGGCACCATGGGCAACGACGCGCTGCTGCTCATGGGCGGCGCGCTGATCCTGACCGGCCTGCTCTTCAAGGTCGGTGCGGTCCCCTTCCACATGTGGACCCCGGACGTCTACCAGGGCGCCCCGACCCCGGTCACCGGCTTCATGGCGGCGGCGACGAAGGTGGCCGCCTTCGGCGCCCTGCTGCGGCTGCTGTACGTGGTCCTGCCGGGGCTGCGCTGGGACTGGCGCCCGGTGATGTGGGCGGTGGCCATCGTCACGATGCTGGCGGGCGCGGTGATCGCCGTGACCCAGACGGACGTCAAGCGGCTCCTGGCGTACTCCTCGATCGCGCATGCCGGCTTCATCCTGGCCGGTGTGATCGCGACGTCGGCGGAGGGCGTCCAGTCCGTCCTCTTCTACCTGCTCGCCTACTCCTTCGTGACGATCGGCGCGTTCGCGGTGGTCACGCTGGTGCGCGACGCGGGCGGCGAGGCGACGCACCTGTCCAAGTGGGCCGGTCTGGGCCGGCGTTCGCCGCTGACTGCGGCCGTGTTCGCGGTGTTCCTGCTGGCCTTCGCCGGCATCCCGCTGACGTCGGGTTTCACGGGCAAGTTCGCCGTGTTCAGCGCGGCGGCCGAGGGCGGCGCGGGAGCGCTGGTCGTGGTCGGTGTCCTGTCGTCCGCGATCGCCGCGTTCTTCTACATCCGGGTGATCGTCCTGATGTTCTTCAGCGAGCCGAAGGCCGACGGCCCGACGGTGGCCGTCCCCTCGCCGCTGACGATGACGACCATCGCGGTGGGCGTCGCGGTCACCCTGGTCCTGGGCCTGGCACCGCAGTACTTCCTGGACCTGGCCGGGCAGGCGAGCACGTTCGTCCGCTGACCGGCTCACAGGCCACGGCGAAGGGCCCGGCTCCCTCGGGGGGAGCCGGGCCCTTCGCCTTTGCACGGGGCTACTTCTCCGGACGGTGCCGGGGTGTGATCGCCGTGAGGTCGACATCGATGGTGAACGGTACGGAGACCTTCAGGCGGTCGTGGAAGATCCCTGTCGCGACGTAGCCGCCCGTGGCGGGATCCAGGTCGTCGGCAGTCCAGCCGCCCGGCGATCGGCCAGCTGTGTTCCCGGCTCATCAGTGCTCCCATGAGCCGGAGTCTCGCGAGTGCGACCAGCGTATCGCCGGGGATCCGCGGAACACCGTCCTGATGAGTGAGTCATGTGCGCATGACACTTGACTCCACCTGCGGGCGCGGGCTCAGTGGGCGTGGGCGGAGGCCGGGTTGCCCGGAGTGGCAGCTTTCTTCGGGCAGGTCAGGGCCGGGTTCCAGTTGTGGAAGCGGCCGGCCGGGTTCTTCCTGTACGCCCACATGTGCAGGTCGTAGTGCTTGGGCATGCCCGCCCAGTGGCCCGGCATGGGGCCGTCGAAGGGCAGGCCGAACATGCTCGGCCGGTCGTCGGCGGTCTTCAGGTCCTGGTCCCGGTCGGTGGACATCCACTCCACCGTCTCCAGCCTGCGGCGGCCGTTGCGGTCCTTGTCCTTGCTGTAGAGGAGCGCGGTGGGCCTCGCGGGGTCCTTCGAACCCCAGTTGGCCTGCTTGACGTAGTGGTAGTTCATGGCGCCCACCCCGAACGGGTTGCTCATGCACTGCTCGCCGTGCGGGACGTACCCGTCCTTGATGGCCTCCCGCTCGTCCGCGTACTTCGCCGTCGCCGCGATCGCCGTCGCCATGTCCCGCATGGCCTGCGCGTTGCGCGGGTCGGGCGCGGGCCCCTCGACCCCGTGCGCCGGGGCCACGGCGGTCAGGCCCAGCGACACGGCGGCCGCGCAGGTGACGAGGGTCCTCAGGCTGCGTACGGTCATGGCGGCGGCTCCTCGCGGTGGGGGTACGGGGTACGGGTTCCCGATTCCATACGGTCCGTCCACCATCCCGGGCCGCCCCGCCCGGCGCACGCGGCGCGCCTCCGAACGGGGGCCCGGCCGCCCCGCCGGTCAGGCGCGGGCCGCGTACGCCCGCACGTCCGCGTCGGCGTCACCGACCGCCGTGGCGAGGGCGGCCCGGGCCTCCGCGGAGTCCCGGTGCGCCAGCAGGGCGAGCACCGCCGCCTTGCGGACGTCCGCGTCCGTGTCGGCCAGGGCCTTCGCCAGCGCCGGCACCGCCGCCTCCGCGGCGGCCGCCGACAGTCCGGCCGCCGCCCCCGCACGCACCTGCCACGCCGGATCGGCCAGCGCCGCCACCGCCGTACGGGCGTACCCGCCCGGGCAGCCCACCGCGGCCAGCGCACCCAGCGCCGCACCCCGTACCAGCGGATCGGCGTCCGACAGCAGCGGGTCCAGCGGCGCCGGTGCCGGGTCGCGCACCGCGGCCAGGCCCTTGGCGACGGCCACCCGCACCTCACGGGCCGGGTCCCCGGCGGCCGCGGCCAGTTCCGCCGCCGCGTCCACGGACACCAGACCCCGCACCGCGTGGATCCGTACGTCGACCTCGACGTCCGCGAGCGCGGCCGCGTACAGCCCGGCGTCCCCCAGCCGCAGCGTCCGCAGCGCTTCGAGCGCGGCCGAGCGCACCGCCGGGTCGGGCACGGCCAGGGCCGCCCGCAGCCCCGCGCCGAGCTCGGACCCGCCCGGCAGGACCTCCAGCAGCTCGCGCAACGCGGCCGCGGCCGCGGCCCGTACGGCGGGGTCGCAGTCCGCCAGCCGCTCGGCCAGCGCCGGTCCGGCCCCGGCCGGCACGGTCTCGCCGAGCGCGGCCACGGCCGTGGTGCGGACGGCCGGATCGGCGTCGGTCAGGTAGGGGCGCAGGGCGCCGAGCTCCGGAGACTCCTCGGCGAGCGCGAGGAGTTCGAGGATCCGCGGCGAGGAGCCGGCGGCAGTCCCGGCGGTGCCCGCCGCGGTGTCCGCGGGGTCGCCGGCGGACGTCGCCGCGGCGGCAGAGCCCGTCCGCGCCGCCGGAGGCGTACGCCGCGGCCCGGCCGTCGCCACCGGCACCAGCGCGACCTCGCCCAGGTGCCGCTCGGGGCCGCCGAGCGGGCTGAACCCGTCCACCGGCACCAGGTACGGCTCCACCGGCCGCGCGGTGAACTCCATCGTCCCCGAAGCGGACTTGCGCAGGTCCAGATGGTGCAGCCAGCCCGAGTCGTCCCGCTCCGGATGGTCGGTCCGCTCGTGGTACAGCCCCCAGCGTGACTCCGTACGGGCCAGCGAGGCCCGCGCTGCCATCTCCGCGCAGTCCCGGATGAACGACACCTCCGCGCACCGCATCAGCTCGTGCGCGGTGGTGGCCCCCATCTCGCCGATCTCCCCGCTCATCCGGTCGAAGGCCTCCACCGCGAGGGACAGCTTCGCGCCCGTCTTCGGCGGAGCCACGTAGTCGTTCACGAACCTGCGCAGCTTGTATTCCACCTGCGGCTGCGGCGGCCCGTCCGGATGCCGCAGCGGCCGGTAGACCAGCTCGTGCGCCGCCGCCAGCTGGTCCGCGGGCAGGGCGCCCTCGTAGGGCCGGTACCGGGCGGCGTCCGCACCCGCCAGGTCGCCGAAGACGAAGGCCCCGATCATGTAGTTGTGCGGTACGGAGGCCAGGTCACCGGCCGCGTACAGCCGCGGGACGGTCGTGCGGGCGTGGTCGTCGACGCGGACGCCCGAGGCCGAGTGGCCGCCGCACAGGCCGATCTCCGAGATGTGCATCTCGATGTCGTGGGTGCGGTAGTCGTGGCCGCGGTTCGCGTGGAAGGTGCCGCGGGTCGGCCGCTCCGTGGTGTGCAGGATCGATTCGAGGGACGCCACCGACTCCTCCGGGAGGTGGCTCAGCTTCAGGAACACCGGGCCCCGGTCCGAGGCCAGTTCGGCGGCGAACTCGGCCATCATCTGCCCCGACCAGTAGTCGGAGTCCACGAACCGCTCGCCGTGCCGGTTGACCTGGTAGCCGCCGAAGGGGTTCGCGACGTACGCGCACGCCGGCCCGTTGTAGTCCTTGATCAGCGGGTTGATCTGGAAGCACTCGATACCGGTCAGCGCGGCGCCGGCGTGGTAGGCCATGGCGTAGCCGTCACCCGCGTTCGTCGGGTTCTCGTACGTGCCGTACAGGTATCCGGAGGCCGGGAGTCCGAGCCGCCCGCAGGGGCCGGTCGCCAGGATCACCGCCCCGGCGCGCACGGTCACGAACGCGCCGGTACGGGTGTTGAACGCGGCCGCGCCGATCGCCCGGCCGTCGTCGGGCGCGGTCAGGACCCGCACCGGCATCACGCGGTTCTCGATCCGGATCAGCTCGCGCATCTCCCGGCGCCGCAGCTGCCGGTAGAGGACCTTCTTGACGTCCTTGCCCTCGGGCATGGGCAGCACGTACGAGCCCGACCGGTGCACCTGGCGCACCGCGTACTCGCCGTGCTCGTCCTTCTCGAACTTCACCCCGTACGACTCCAGGCGCTGCACCATCGCGAAGCCGCGGGTGGCCGTCTGGCGGACCGTGGACTGGTCGACGACGCCGTCGTTCGCGCGGGTGATCTCGGCGACGTAGTCGTCGGGCTCGGCGCGGCCGGGCACGACCGCGTTGTTGACCCCGTCCATGCCCATGGCGAGGGCGCCGGAGTGGCGGACGTGCGCCTTCTCCAGCAGCAGCACGCGCGCCCCGCGCTCGGCGGCGGTGAGCGCCGCCATCGTGCCGGCGGTGCCGCCCCCGATGACGAGGACGTCGCAGGAGATTTCCTCGGCGTCGCCGAGCGCGGGGATGTCCATGGTGCGGCCCTTCAGAGTGAGTTGATGATCTGCCGGCGGAGTCCGGCGTGCGCGGCGCCCCGGTCCCGCGGGGCCGGAACCGCCACCACCGCGCCGGCGCCGAGCAGCGCGACGCGGTCACCGAGGAAGAGCGCCTCGTCCACGTCGTGGGTGACGAACACGACGGTCGCGCCGGTGCCCGCGAGGACGTCCACGAGGAGGTCCTGCATCTCGCCGCGGGTCTGGGCGTCCAGCGCGCCGAAGGGCTCGTCCATGAGGACGGCCCGGGGGCGCGCGGCGAGCGCGCGGGCCAGCTGGACGCGCTGGCGCTGCCCGCCGGAGAGCTGGTGCGGCAGTTTGCGGGCGTGCCCGGCCAGACCCACGCGCTCCAGCCACTCCCCGGCGGTACGCCGCCGGGCGGCCCGGGCGTTCCCGCGGATGGCGAGGGGGAGTTCGATGTTGGCCCGCACCGTGCGCCAGGGGAGCAGGGCGTCGTCCTGGAAGACCAGCGCCCGGTCGGCGGACGGGCCGCGGACCGGAGTGCCGTCCTGTTCCACCACGCCGTCGAGCGGCGGCAGCAGCCCCGCGAGGGTGCGCAGCAGCGTGGACTTGCCGCATCCGGACGGGCCCACGACGGCGAGCACCTCGCCGGGTTCGACCACCAGGTCGACCCCGTCGAGCACCGTGTTCCCGCGGTGCCCGAGCCGTACGCCGCGCAGCGCGAGCCCGGCCCCGGGCGGGCCCTCGTCCCCCGCAGCGCCGGCATGGGTCCGGGCGTCCGACTGGGTCAGGCTCATGGGGTCACCTCTCGGGTCCGCTCTGGGAAGGTCTCAGGTCCGGAACGCGGCACGGCCGGGCCGGCCGCGCCGGCCGGGCCCGTGACGGCCGCGAGCGGCTCGCGGGACGGGCGCCGCGCGCCCCGGCCAGCCCGGGCCCGGGCGGCGGAGGACGGTACGGGGCCCGAGGAGTCGCGCGAGGGCAACCACCGGGTCAGACGGCGGCCCGCCCGCTCCACGGCCGTGGACGTCAGCCAGCCCAGCGCGCCGATGGTGACCATGCCGACGAAGACGCCCGGATAGTCGACCACCGTGTAGTCCTGCCAGGTCCGGTAGCCGACTCCGTACTCGCCGGAAATCATCTCCGCCGAGATCACGCAGATCCACGAGACGCCGATGCCGACCGACAGGCCCCCGAAGACGCCCGGCAGGGCACCCGGCAGGACCACCGAGAACAACACCCGCCCCCGGCCGCCGCCCATCGTCAGCACGGCCTCCTCCCACACCGGGCTCAGCGCCCGCACCGCGTGCCGCGTCGAGACCACGACGGGGAAGAACGCGGCTGCGAAGGTGATGAAGACGATCCCCTGCTCGTTGGAGGGGAACAGCAGGATCGCCACCGGCACCAGCGCGATGGCCGGGACCGGTCTCAGGACCTCCAGCAGCGGGCCCAGCAGGTCCTCAGCGATCCGGGACCGCGCCACCGCCGTCCCCACCGCGACTCCCAGCACCGCGGCGAGCGCGAAGCCCGACACGATCCGGCGCACGCTGGAGCCCAGGTCCTGCCAGTACGCCGCCTGCCGCGCACGCTGCCCGAAGGTCGAAGCCACCTCGCCCACCGTCGGGAACTGCTCGAAGCGCAGCCACAGGTTCACGTCCAGCGAGGTCAGCCCCTGCCACAGCAGCAGGGCCGTGCCGAGCGAAGCGGCCCGCAGCGCCCACCGGCCGGCCGTCATGACGCCAGGGCCCCGGCCTCGGCGAAGCCCACGATCCGCGCCCCCGACCCCTGGTGCGCGTCGACGTACGCCTTCGCACCCGCCGGGGTGACGAACGCCCGCAGCTCCGGCCCCTCGGCCACCCACACGGCCTTGTCCGCGAACCACAGGGTCCCGGTCACCGCGTCCGGCACGTACGCCGCCCGGACGTCCGCGCCCCGGGCCGCCTTCAGCAGCTCGCGCGGAGAGTCGAAGCTCTGCGTACGGGTCTGGCCCTTCAGCCACAGCTCGGAGCGGGCGGCAGCCGCCACCGGGTACGGCTGCGTGCCCGCCGCCGCCCGCTTCAGGGGCTCCGGGTCCACGAAGGCGTCCACGTCGACGTCGGGGACCAGCCCCGCGTCCTTCAGCACCGGCACGTCCTGCTTCAGCGCGTCGATCAGCTCCGGGCGCAGCGCCGGGTCGAAGGTCGCGATGCCGTTCGCCCCGTTGTAGAGGTACACCACCTCCGCGGGCAGCCCCGTCTCCTTCGCCACCGACTCGGCCGCCGCCACGGGCTCCGCGCGCAGGTGCTCTGTGGCCTTGCGCTGCGCCCGCAGGAAGTCCTCCAGCACACCGGGCCGTTCCTTCGCGAACTTCTCACGGACCGTGACCCCGTGGAAGGTCGGCAGGTTCAGCTCGGCGCCGTCGTACAGGGCCTTCGCCCGGCCCTCGTACGCCAGCTGCCCCGGCCACGCCACGAACTGCGAGAGGGCGTCCACGCTGCCCGCCTGGAGCGCCGAAGCACCCACGCTCGGCTGCTGGTTGAGCTTCTCGATCCCGTTCGACGGGTCGATCCCGGCGCGCCGCAGGGCCCGTACGAGCGTCCCGTCGGCGGCGGAGCCGACGCTGGTCGACACCTTCTTCCCGTGCAGGTCGGCCAGCGACCGGAGCTTCGAACCGGGGGCGGTGACCACGGTGTTGAGGCCGCCACGCAGGTTGTAGCCGGTCACGGAGACGAGCCGGGTGGGCTGCTTCAGCTCCTTGCCGCGGGCGGCGTTGATGAGGAGCGGGAAGTCGCCCATCGACCCGATGTCGATCTTCCCCGCGGTCATCTGCGCGGTGATCGGGGCGCCGGTGGCGTAGTCCTGCCAGTCCACCTTGTACGTGACGCCGTCCTTCGCGCCGCGCGCAGCGAGCTCCTGCTCGAAGTAGCCGAGGGAGCGCAGCAGGGTGCCGGCGGTGACGGTGTTGATGGTCTTGGACTGGTAGCCGACGGTCACGGTGACCGTCCTGGAGCCGGCGGCTCCGGCGGAGCCCGAGCAGGCCGCGGCCAGGGGGGCCAGCAGCAGGGCGAGCGCGAGCGGCGCGACTGCCTTCGTACGCATGGGTGCGGGACCTTTCACCGGAGCAGGTAGGGCATGTTGACGGTGACCGCGCCGGTGGGACAGCGGGCGGCGCAGGGGCCGCAGTACCAGCACTCGTCGACGTGCATGTACGCCTTGCCGTCGTCCTCGCGGATCGCGAGCGAGTCGAGCGGACACATGTCGACGCACAGGGTGCAGCCGTCGATGCACAGGGACTCGTCGATGGTCACGGGCACGTCGCCGCGCTGGGGGACCAGAGGCATGGCTGTCTCCAGGAAGGTGGGTACGCAGGGGTTGAGAGCTCAGAGCGAGCGGCGCAGCAGGCCGCTCATGGTGATCCGGTCGCCCCGGAAGCGGATGAACTCCAGGTCCACGGGCCGTCCGTCGGCCAGGTGGGTGAGCCGCTCCAGCATCAGGACGGCCGTCCCGCGCGGGGCCTGGAGCACGGCGGCGGAGTGCGCGTCGGCGTTGACGGCTTCGAGGGTGATCTCGGCGTGGCCGAGCGGCTGGCCGGTCTGCTGCTCCAGCAGCCGGAAGACGTCGGTGTTCTCCAGGTCGCAGCCGAGCAGCGCGGAGCCGATGTCCAGGGGGATGTAGGTGAGGTCGAGGGAGAGCGGCAGCCCGTTCAGGCGCCGCAGCCGTTCGATGTAGAGCACGTCCGTGTGCTCGGGCAGGCCCAGGCGGTGGGCGACCGGCGCGGGCGCCGGCACCGGGCCCGCGGTACGGACCTCGTTGGTGACGGTGCCGTGCTCGTGCAGGGTCTCGGCGAGCCCCTGCAGGCGGTCGAGGCCGTGCGGGTACTTCTCGCAGACGACGACGGTGCCCACGCCGGGCTGCCGTTCCACGAGCTGTTCGCCGCGCAGCAGGTCGAGGGCCTGGCGGACGGTGTTGCGGCTGGCCCGGTAGTCGGCGGCGAGGGCGTTCTCCAGCGGGAGGACCCCGGTGGGGAAGGCGCCGGAGAGGATCTGGTGGCGCAGCAGGTCGGCGAGCTGCCGCGCCTGGTCCGCGCGCAGTCTCCGCCGCCGCGCGGCGTGGTCGAGGCTGCGTTCGGCTGGCATGGCACGGAACATACCGACGGTCCGCGGACGGTGGTGTTGCAGCAGTATTGCGCCACCAGGGGGCTCCTGCGTACCCCCTGTGACCTGCGGCTTCGGCGGGGTGGTGGAAAGATCCGCCACCCCGCCGACCAAGGGGTGGACTACGCGGTGCCCACGATGCGGCCGATGACCTCGCCCAGGCCGACGCGCGTGCCGTCGGGGCCGGGGGCCCAGGCGGTGAGGGTGACGGTGTCCCCGTCCTCCAGGAAGGTGCGCTTGCCGTCGGCGAGCTCGATGGCGTCGCGGCCGTTCCAGGTCAGCTCCAGCAGCGAGCCGCGCTGGCCGACCTCGGGACCGCTGACGGTGCCCGAGCCGAAGACGTCGCCGGTGCGCAGGGAGGCACCGTTGACGGTCATGTGCGCGAGCTGCTGGGCGGCGGTCCAGTACATCGTCGCGAACGGCGGCTGCGCCACCTCCTGCCCGTTGATGGAGACGGTGATGTGCAGGTCGAAGCCGCCGGGGCGGTCGACGGCCGCGTCGTCCAGGTAGGGCAGGAGCGGGAAGTCCCGGGCGGGCGGGGCCACGCGGGCGGCGTCCAGGGCCTCCAGCGGGGTCACCCAGGCGGAGACGGAGGTGGCGAAGGACTTGCCGAGGAAGGGGCCGAGCGGCACGTACTCCCAGGCCTGGATGTCCCGCGCCGACCAGTCGTTGAGGAGGAACAGCCCGAAGACGTGGTCCTCGAACGCGCCCAGCGGCACCGGACGGCCCAGCTCGGAGGGGGCGCCGACGACGAAGCCGACCTCGGCCTCGATGTCGAGCTTCACGGACGGCCCGAAGACGGGCGCCGGGTCGGTGGGCGCCTTGCGCTGCCCGGAGGGCCGTACGACGTCGGTCCCGGAGACCACGACGGTCCCGGAACGGCCGTGGTAACCGATCGGCAGGTGCTTCCAGTTGGGCGTCAGCGCGTCGCCGTCCGGGCGGAACATCCGTCCGACGTTGGTGGCGTGGTGCTCGCTTGCGTAGAAGTCGACGTAGTCGGCGACCTCGTACGGCAGGTGCAGCACCACCTCGTCCAGCGGCAGCAGGTGCGGCTCGACCGTGGGGCGGTGGCCGGGGTCGGTCACCCAGGCGGTGAGCGCGCGCCGCACGTCGCGCCAGGCGGTGCGCCCGGCGGCCAGCAGCGGGTTGAGGGAGGTGTGGCCGAGCAGCCCGGCGTACGGGGAGCCGAGCGCGACCGCTGCCGCTCCCGCGTCGAGCACGTGCCCGCCGATGCGCACACCGATCCGGCGGCGCTCCTCGCCGGCGGTCGAGAAGACGCCGTAGGGGAGGTTGTGCGGCCCGAACGGGTCGCCCTCGGGGACATCGAGGGGGCTCTGCTGGGGCATGGGGTACTGCCTCGCTTTCGACGCGGTCCGGGGGTGTCCCGGGGGCTGGTTGACACGTTACGTGGCTGAGGGGGCGCGTGGGAGGCCGGATTCGCGCTCTATTTGTAGGACTTGTCCAAAGGGGTCCGTATCCTTGGCGCCGTGACTTCCGCGCCTCTTCCGGCCCTCCCCTACGCCTTGATCGCCACTGACCTGGACGGGACTCTGCTGCGTGCCGGGGACACCCTTTCAGCCCGATCCCATGCGGCTCTCGACGCGGCCCGGGCCGCCGGCGCCCGGCACATCATCGTCACCGGCCGTCCCGTTCCACAGGTCCGACACGTCTTCGACGCACTCGGCTACACGGGGCTCGCGGTGTGCGCGCAGGGCGCGCAGGTGTACGACGCGGCGCGCGGCCGGTTGCTGCACTCCGTGTCCATGGACCGGGAGCTGGCGGAGGTGGCCCTCGGCAAGATCGAGGCGGAGGTCGGCGAGGTCTACGCGGCGGTCAACCAGGAGGGCCTGTACGCGGAGATGCTGATGGGTCCGGGCTACCGGATGTGGCACCCGCACCTGCCGACGGTGCGGGTGGCCCGGCGGTCGGGCCTGTGGTCGGCGCCGATCAACAAGGTGCTGCTCCAGCACCCCGAACTGGACGACGACGAGCTGACGCGGGTGGCGCGGACGGTGGTCGGGGACCTGGTGAACGTCACGATGGCGGGGGAGCACACGGTGGAGCTCCAGCCGCCGGGCATCGACAAGGCCAGCGGGCTCGCGCGGGCGGCGGACGTCCTGGGGGCGTCCCCGGCCGGGACGATCGCCTTCGGGGACATGCCGAACGACGTGCCGATGTTCGCCTGGGCCGCGCACGGGGTGGCCATGGCCAACTCCCACCCCGAGCTGGTGGCGGTGGCCGACGAGCTGACGCTGTCGAACGAGGCGGACGGCGTCGCGGTGGTGTTGGAGCGGTTGTTCGGCTGACCGCGGGCTTCCGGCGCGCTCAGCCCGCCGCACGCGGGAGGCGGCGTTCCCACGTGCGGTGGAAGACCACCTCCTCCCCCTCCCGGCACACCACCTCGTTCGTCGTCAGGAAGCCGCCCTCGTCGCAGGAGATCTCCGAGGTGGTCTCCACCCGCGCGTCCCAGCCCGAGTCCGGCCGGTGGAGCCGGATCCGCCACTGCGAGCGGGTTCGGGCCGACAGCGGGTCCCCGTCCTGGATCTCGTACACCTCGGTGGCGTCCTCGGCGTACTCCAGGCCGTCCGGGTAGACCCGGGTGCCCCCGTGGCGCGGGTCCACCTCCAGCCGCCAGGTCCCGCGCGCGACGTCCCGTACGACCAGCCGCTCCGGGCGCGGCTCGTCCAGGGTCGCCGGGAACGAGACGCCCAGCGGCGTCGCCTGCTCCGGCGGCTCGAAGACGATCCCGGCCTCCCCGGCCGGGGAGACCGCCCGCACCGGCAGGGTCACCGAGCTGCCCGCCGGGTCCAGCGTCCAGCCGGCCCCGGACCCGGCCCGCGGCCAGATCCACGGCCAGTACGCGGAGGACACCGCGAGGCGGATCCGGTGCCCCGGTGTGAAGGCGTGGCCGATGCCGTTCAGCTCGAAGGTGACGTCCTCGTACGAGCCCACCGGCCACGGCACGGCCCGGTCCCGGCCCTGGCGGGCGGAGAGGTTCAGCGCGCCCCGCGTGACCAGCGTCGAGGAGCCGTCCGGGGCGACGTCGCACAGCCGGGCCACGACCTGCCCGTAGGGCACGTCGAGCCGCAGCCGCAGGGTCACCGACGGTCGGCCCAGGATCTCCACCGGCTCCCCGCCGCCCACCGGGAACTCGAAGCAGGCCGACTTCGCGTCCTCCTCCCGCTGGTCCGGCGGCAGGTCGGCGTCGTTGCCGAAGGGGAGGAAGCGGCCCGCGTCCAGCCCGGTGTGCTGCGGGGAGGCGACGGCCACCGGCCCGCCCTGGAACACGTACGGGACGGGGATCACGGTCGGCGAGGGCCAGGCCTTCTCGCCGACCCAGCGCCCCGGCAGCTCCTCGTAGACCGTCGCCGGCGGGTGGGCGTCGCTGATCCAGGCACGGAGCAGCGGCTCGTCCGTCACCCCGTTGTCGGCCCCCTTCAGCCAGTGGTCCCACCAGCGCAGGGTCTCCTGGAGGAAGCCGATCGCGGGTCCCGGCGCAAGCCCGCGGTCCGGGTACTGGTGCGACCAGGGGCCGATCAGGCCCCGTACGCGTGCGGACGGCAGGTGCTCGACCAGCCGCAGCACGGTGTCCCGGGACGGATCGTGCCAGCCGCCGACCGCGAGCACGGCCGCACCGATCGCCCCGTAGTCCTCGCAGACGCTGCCGTGGCGCCAGTAGGCGTCGCGGGTCTGGTGCGAGAGCCAGGTGTGGATCAGCGGTTCCACTGCCGCCAGCCGGTCCAGCCACTGGGCGCGCCAGCCGTCACCGGCATAGTGCGGGTCCGGCGGCCGGGAGGCGAAGGCCAGCATGGTCGCCGCCCACGCGTGCAGGTCCACGGCGAGCACCGAGCCGCCCATGTAGTGCCCGTCGTTGTCGTAGCGGTCGTCCGTCGAGCAGACGGTGACGACCGCCTTGAGCGGTTCGGGGGCGAGGGCGGCGATCTGGAGGGAGTTGCACCCGCCCCACGAGATCCCGAACATCCCCACCGACCCCGTGCACCACTCCTGCGCCGCCAGCCACTCCACCACCGCGACCCCGTCGGCGAGCTCGCGGGCGTCGTACTCGTCGCCCGGCAGGCCGCCGCTGCACCCGTGCCCGCGCACGTCGACCCGTACGGAGGCGTAGCCGTGGCCCGCGTACCAGGGATGGCGCTGCCAGTCGCGCGGCGCGGTCCAGTCGGTGAGCCGGTGGGGGAGGTACTCCAGCAGGGCCGGGACGGGCTCGTCGGTCACGGGGCGCCAGATCCGGGCGTACAGCTCCACTCCGTCGGGGAGCGGGATCCGGACATCCTCGTGCGTGGTGCCGTACGGGAACTCGGTGCGGATGATCATTGGTTCTGCCACCAATCGCCTCGGCCGCAGCCGTGGCCGTAGACCTTGACCACCTGGGCCTGGATGCCGTTGGCCGGCGCGCCTCGAAGACGCCGGGCGCCGAGGCGTGCCGGCCGGCGGGGAAGCCGAAGCCCATCGTCAGGCACCCGGCGACCGCCGAAAGGGTGGCGAGCACGACGGCGGCAAAGCCCCAGTGCCGACTCTTGTGCTCGCGCCGAGCCGGCCGGTGGCGGTGGCGGGCAGACGTAATCGTCCCGGGGCGGCGGCTGTTCGGCCGCCGGATCCGAGGGCTCGTCCGTCTCGGTCACGGTTCTGCGCAAAACGTACTCTCCGGGTCTTTCGGCTCCTCCCGAACATACCGGTGCTCATCGGGCAGTGTGGGGAGGGTGGCCGGGAAGGCCCTCTCGGTGATCGAAAACGGACCCGATACGCTGGCTTGAGTGATGGCAGCGACACATCGACAATCCATGTGATCGTCAGCGTGATCGTCAGCAGACAGGAGTACCCCTCGTGACCGTCGTCGGGCCGTTCGGACTGAGCGTGCGGGACCAGGCTCTTGAGACCGATGTCCAGGCCGGACTGGCCGCCGTCGAGGCGGGTCTGCTGGAAGCCACCAAGAGCGAAGTCCCCTTCATCACCGAGGCCGCACAGCACCTGGTGCGGGCCGGGGGCAAGCGGTTCCGGCCGCTGCTCGTCATGCTCGCGTCCCGTTTTGGCGACCCCTACGCGCCCGGGATCGTCCCGTCCGCCGTGGTCGTGGAGCTCACCCACCTGGCGACGCTCTACCACGACGACGTCATGGACGAGGCCGACGTACGCCGCGGCGTGGAGAGCGCCAACGCCCGCTGGGGCAACTCGGTGGCCGTCCTGACGGGTGACTTCCTCTTCGCCCGTGCCTCGCACATCCTGGCCGACCTCGGGCCCGAGGCCGTCCGCATCCAGGCCGAGGCCTTCGAGCGGCTCGTCACGGGCCAGATCCTGGAGACGGCCGGGCCGCGCGACGGCCGCGACCCCGTCGCCCACTACCTCGACGTCATCGCCGGCAAGACCGGCTCGCTGATCGCGGTCTCCGGCCGCTTCGGCGCGCTGATGTCCGGTGCCGACGAGTCGGTCGTCGACATCCTGACCCAGTACGGGGAGCGGCTCGGCACCGCCTTCCAGCTCGCCGACGACGTCCTCGACATCGCCTCCGACGCGCACGAGTCCGGCAAGACCCCGGGTACCGACCTGCGCGAGGGCATCCCGACGCTGCCCGTGCTGCGGCTGCGCGAGATGGCCGCGAGGGACGGCCGCGCGGAGGACCTGGAGCTCGTCACGCTGCTGGACGGCGACCTGACGGATGACGCCCGCCACGCCGAGGTGCTCACCCGGCTGCGGGCGCACCCTGCCCTGGAGCAGGCCCGGCGCGACACCGTCCGGTACGCGGAGGACGCGCGCGCCACGCTCGCACCGCTGCCCGAGTGCTTCGCGAAGGCGGCTCTGGAGGAGCTGTGTGACGCGGTGGTGCACCGCGCCGGCTGACGACCGCGGGCGGGCGGGCGCGCCCGACGCCGCCGTACGGGCCCTCCGCCCGCCGACCCCTACGGGTCGGGGGAGGAGGGCCCGTTCCGTGTCATCCCACGGTCGTACGCCCAGTTGCTTCCGGGGACTGACGCCCCGACGCCGCCGTTTTGGTCAGATGGAGTCATCAACCCCACCGGATCGGGTGAGCGCGGCGACACGCGGATCGCCGCAGTCGACACAGAGGGCAGGGCACTGACATGGCAGCGAACACGAAGACTTCTCGCAAGGTCGCACGGTACGCCGTACCGGTCGCGGTGGCGGGTGTCGCCGCGGCGACCGTGGCGATGGTCCCGGCCTTCGCCAACGCCGGCGGGCCCGACCTGCCCAAGGTGACGGCGCAGCAGCTGATCGAGAAGGTCGCCGCCTCGGACGTGGAGCAGCTGTCGGGGACGGCGAAGATCAGCACCGACCTGGGCCTGCCGAAGATCGCCTCCGGGCTCCTCGGCGGCGGCGGTGTCGCGGGCGGCTCGGCGAACCCGGAGGACAAGGTCGCGCAGCTGGCGAACGGCACCCACACCTTCCGCGTGGCGGCCGACGGCGAGGACCGCCAGCGGCTCACCTTCCTGGACGGCAAGGACGAGTACAGCCTCATCCACAACGGCAACGACGTGTGGGGCTACGACTCCAAGTCGAACGAGGTCTTCCACGGGAAGGCGTCCCCGGCGGACAAGGCGGGCAAGGGCGAGGGCAAGGAGCACAAGACCGGTGACCGGCTGACCGCCTCCCCCCAGAAGCTCGCCGAGGAGATCCTCGCGGCCGCCGGTCCCACCACGGACGTCAGCGTGGGCGAGACCGCTCAGGTGGCCGGCCGGGACGCCTACCAGCTGGTGCTCAAGCCCAAGCAGGCCGGCTCGACGGTCGGATCGGTGCAGATCGCGGTGGACGCCAAGAACGGCGTGCCGCTGCGCGTGCAGCTGCTCTCGGCGCAGGGCGGCAAGCCGATCGTGGACGCCGGCTTCACCAAGGTGGACTTCGCCAAGCCGGCCGCCGACACCTTCGCCTTCACCCCGCCCAAGGGCGCCAAGGTGACCGAGGGCGCGGACGGGCACGGCAAGGGCGGCAAGGACGGCGCGTTCAAGGCGCTGGAGTCCTTCCCGGGCCTGGACGGCCTGGCCGGCGGTCCGGGGGGCAAGGGCGACGTGAAGGTGCTCGGCGAGGGCTGGGCGACGATCGCGCGCATCGACTCCGGCGCCGGCAAGAGCCTCAAGGACCTGGAGAACGACAAGAACGCCCCCAAGGAGGCCAAGCAGTTCCTCGACTCCCTGGGGGACAAGGTCAACGGGAAGTTCGGTGAGGGCCGGGTCCTGTCGACCCGCCTGTTCAACGTCCTGGTCACCGACGACGGCAAGGTCTACGCCGGCGCGGTCACCAAGGACTCGCTGGTGAAGGCGGCCGACGCCAACAAGTAGCCGCACCGTGCGGTGAGCGCCGAGGGTGGGCGGGGACTGTGTCCCTGCCCACCCTTGCGTCGTTGTCACTGCCCGTACAGCGCGTCCGCTGTACGGTGTTGGCATGTCGAGACACGTCACCATCCGCCTGGACGAAGAGTTCCACGAGCGCCTCAAGGCGCGCGCGGCGGCACTGGGGACGACGGTCACCGCTCTGATCACAGAGGTCACGGAGCGCGAACTCGACGAGGACCGGAAGAACTTCCTCTCCGGCATAGAGGAGTTCGCCGATCACTGGGGCTACTTCCAGGAGCGGTTCGGCAATTGAAGATCACCATGGAGTGGGCCTGGACCGCTCTGGCCCACCATCTCCCCTCAGATCCCGCGGTGTGGGATCCCTCCGGGGTGGCCGCCGCGGTCGCCCGGCACCAGAACGACCTGGTCCTGGTGCCAGAACAGCCCGCCCCGGACACCGCGTGGCGGGCCGCCGCGTTTCTGCACACCCTCGCGGTCTGCCCGGCGCTGGAATCACCGATGAACGAGTTCTACGCGGCTGCGGCGACCCGCTCGTACCTGCGCGTGGCCGGGGCCGCGAAGCTGCCCTCGCCGGAGGAGCTCGGCGACCTGGTCGAGGCGGCGAAGCTGGGCCGCGCGGACATCGCGGCCGTGGCCGAGGAGCTGCGGGCCCGGATCAGGGAGCCGCTGGAGGCCTCGTCGCAGGCCGCCCGCGCCGAGGACGCCTGAGCTCCGGCAGCGATCCGGGTGGATCGTGCCGGAGCCCTGGAGAGAGGCCGGGGCCGGGCCCCGGGTCGGCTAGAAGGTGATCTTCCAGCTGTTGATGTAGCCGACGTCCTGCGCGGCCGAGTCCTTGACCCGCAGCTTCCAGACGCCGTTCGCGACCTCGCTGGAGGCGTTGACGGTGTACGACTGCACGAGGTTGTCGGCGCTGCCGCCGGAGCGGTTGTGCAGGCTGTAGACCGTGCCGTCGGGGGCGAGCAGGTCGACCACCAGGTCACCGCGGTAGGTGTGGACGATGTTCACGTCCACCTTGGTGGTGGCCGGCGCGTTGCCCGTGACGCCCGAGACCGTGATCGGCGAGGTGACCGCCGCGGCGGGGGAGTCCGGGATGGTCACGTCCGCGGTGTTCTCGAAGGACGGGCCCGGCGGAACCGGGGTGGAGGCGCCCAGGTTCCAGATCGCGTAGGCGATGGCGTCGGCGTTGCGGTCCAGGGCGGTGTCGTTGATGTTCGCGGTGTTGTCGCAGGAGGAGTGGTAGCAGCGGTCGAAGGACTGGCCGGCGGTGCCGCCCCACTTCTGCGCCTGCGCGGAGGACTTGGTGTTGCTGGCCCCGGTGAACAGGCCGCCGACCGGTATGCCCACGTTCTTGAAGGAGGCGTGGTCGGAGCGGCCGTCGCCCTCGGTCTCGATCTCGGTGGGGACGCCGATGCCCGCGTAGTAGTTCTTGAAGGTCTGCTCGATCGTCGGGTCGTCGTCGTAGACGAAGTAGCCCGGGTTGGGCGAGCCGATCATGTCGAAGTTCAGGTACCCGGCGAACTTGGCCCGCTCGGCCGCCGGCAGGTTGTTGACGTAGTACTTCGACCCGACCAGCCCCAGCTCCTCCGCGCCCCACCAGCCGAAGCGCAGGTGCTTGGTGGGCTGCAGCCCGGCCCTGGAGACGGCGAGGGCCGTTTCCAGGACGGCTGCGCTGCCGGAGCCGTTGTCGTTGATGCCCGCGCCCGAGGTGACGGAGTCGAGGTGCGCGCCGGCCATCAGGACCGAGTTGGGGTCGCCGCCCGGCCAGTCGGCGATCAGGTTGTAGCCGGTGGCGCCGCTGGAGGTGAAGGTCTGCAGCGTCGTGGTGAAGCCCGCGGCGTCGAGCTTGGCCTTCACGTAGTCGATCGAGGCCTTGTAGCCGGCCCGGCCGTGGGCGCGGTTGCCGCCGTTGTTGGCGGCGATGGTCGAGAGCTGCGCCAGGTGGGCCTTGACGTTGGCCACTGGGATGTCGGGCGGGGTCGGCGCCGCGGCGACCGCCGTGGGGGCGGCGAGGGCGGCGGGGGCGGCGGAGGCGAACAGGCCGGCGACCGCGAGAGCGGTCACGGCAGCGAGGCGCCGGGAGACGGACAGGCTCATGTGGGGGCTCCGGGATTCCGCTGGGGATATGACGGAACGAGCGAGATAGAGCAGGTGAGCGTTAGTGCGTCAGTGCGAGCCTGATGGTCGGCGAGAATGTGACTGTCCGTCAAGACCATAATTCGGTCAGGGCAGTTCGGAAAACGGACGATCCCCGGTACGGGGGTTCCGTACCGGGGATCGTGGGGCCCGGGGCGTGTGCCGGTGCGCGCCCTGCCGGGCGGCGCTACGCGGGTTCGCGGGCCGGTGCCGGGGCGACCACGGGAACCGCCTCCAGTCGGGCACGGGAGCGCCGCGCCGTCCGCAGCGCGTCCCAGGTCAGGAGGGCCAGCGCGGCCCACACCAGGGAGAAGCCGGCCCAGCGCTCGGGCGGCATGGCCTCGTGGAAGTACAGGACGCCGAGCCCGAACTGGAACACCGGGGCCATGTACTGCAGCAACCCCAGGGTGGACAGCGGGACCCGGATGGCGGCGGCCCCGAAGAACACCAGCGGGATCGCCGTGACCAGTCCGGTCGCGGCCAGCAGCAGCGCGTGGCCGGCGCCCTGCGAGGTGAAGCTGGACCGGCCCTGCGCGCCCAGCCACAGCAGGTAGCCGAGGGCCGGGAGGAACAGCATGGCCGTCTCGGCGGCCAGCGACTCCAGCCCACCCATGTTGAGCTTCTTCTTGATCAGCCCGTACGTCGCGAAGGAGCACGCCAGGACCAGCGAGATCCACGGCGGCCGTCCGTAGCCGACGGCGAGCACGAGCACGGCGGCGAAGCTGATGCCGACGGCCACCCACTGCACGCGGCGCAGCCGCTCGCCCAGCACCAGCACGCCCATGGCGATGCTGACCAGCGGGTTGATGAAGTAGCCGAGGCTCGACTCGACGACGTGGCCGTTGTTGACCGACCAGATGTACAGGCCCCAGTTCACGCTGATCACCGAAGCGGCCAGCGCGGTCAGGCCGAGCTTGCGCGGCCGGCGCAGCAGCTCCCGTATCCAGCCCCAGCGGCGTACCGCGAGCAGTGCCAGGCCGACCACGGCCAGGGACCAGGTCATGCGGTGGGCGAGGATCTCGACGGCCCCGGCGGGCATCAGGAGCGGCCAGAAGAGGGGCACCAGCCCCCACATCCCGTAAGCGCCGAATCCGTAGAGCAAACCCGCGCGCTGCTCGTTCCCTGCCTTCACGGGACCTCCTGTGCGACTTCCGGCCAATTTCACGACGGTATCGCCGCACGGCCCGGATGTCATGCCCGTCATTGCGAGATACTCATGACACCTTTCTGTGCGCCCATGCCCGTACGGAGGTGCTGGCCGCTCGGGAACCGCCGGGAGCCGAACGGGAGCCGCCCGAGTCCGCCCAGGTCAGGCCAGCGCGGCGCCGATCGCCGCGGCGACCGGGGTCGTCGGGCGCCCGATCAGCCGGGCCAGGTCCCCGCTGGTGCCCGCCAGCCGGCCCCGTGCGATCGCCGCGTCCACGTCGACGATGATCGCCGCGAAGCCCTCGGGCACCCCGGCGCCCGTCAGGATCCGCAGGTGCTCGTCCGCCGGGACCTCGGTGTACGCGATCTCCTTGCCGCTGAGCGCAGACACCTCGGCCGCGTACTCCCCGAGGCTCCACGCGGCGTCGCCGGAGAGTTCGTAGATCTGGTTCAGGTGCCCCTCGCCGGTGAGCACCACGGCCGCGGCGGCCGCGTAGTCGGCGCGTGCCGCCGAGGCGACCCGGCCCTGGCCCGAGCTGCCCACGACCGCTCCGTGCCCGAGGACGGCCGGCAGCTCGCGGGTGTAGTTCTCGTGGTACCAGCCGTTGCGCAGGAAGGTGTAGGGGAGTCCGGAGCCGAGGACGGCCCGCTCGGTGGCGGTGTGCTCGGCGGCGAGCTCGAAGTCGGCCTCCGGGCCGCCGAGGATGCCGGTGTAGGCCAGCTGCGCCACACCCGCCGCCTTGGCGGCGTCGATCACGGCGGTGTGCTGGGCGACGCGCCGCCCGATCTCGTTGCCGGAGATCAGCAGCACCCGGTCGCCGGGCTCGAAGGCGCGGGCCAGAGCCGCCGGGTCGTCGTAGTCGGCGACGCGCACCTCGATTCCCAGGGCGGCCAGGCCGGCGGCCTTCTCCTCGTTGCGGACGACGACGGCGACGCGGTCGGCGGGGACCCGTTCCAGCAGTTCCCCGACGACGAGACGGCCGAGGGCTCCGGTGGCGGCGGTGACGACGATGCTCATGAGTGCTCTCCTCGTTGGGCGACAGCGCCAGCCTACGGTAAGCGCTAACTTTTGGAAAGCGCTGTACGGGGGGTGGTGGCCAGGTGGGCGGGCCGCTCATGCCGAAGCCCGGGCCCATGAGGGGCCCGGGCTTCCGGCGGCCGTGTCGCGCGGGTGGGTCAGCCGACGACGGTCCAGGTGTCGTTGCCGTTCAGCAGCGCGCCGAGGTCTCCCTTGCCGCTGCGGTCGACGGCCGCGTCGAGCTGGTCGGCCATGAGCGTGTCGTAGACCGGCCGCTCGACGCTGCGGAAGACACCGATCGGGGTCCGGTGCAGGGTGTCCGGGTCGGCGAGGCGGGAGAGCGCGAACGCCGTGGTGGGGCTGGCGGTCCGGGCGTCGTGGACCAAGACCTGCCCCTCGTTGGCGGGGGTCACGTCGACGACCTCCAGGTCCCCGGTGGCCTGGTTGCGCACGACGCCCTTCTCGTCGTCCGCGCCGAACCGGATCGGCCGGCCGTGCTCCAGCCTGATCACCGCCTCGCGCGCCCGGTCCCTGTCCTTGAGGACCTCGAAGGCGCCGTCGTTGAAGATGTTGCAGTTCTGGTAGATCTCGACGAGCGCCGTGCCCTGGTGGTCGGCCGCCTGGCGCAGCACCTCGGTGAGGTGCTTGCGGTCGGAGTCGACGGTGCGGGCGACGAAGGAGGCCTCGGCGCCGATCGCCAGCGACACCGGGTTGAAGGGCGCGTCGAGCGAGCCCATCGGTGTCGACTTGGTGATCTTGCCGACCTCGGAGGTGGGGGAGTACTGGCCCTTGGTCAGCCCGTAGATCCGGTTGTTGAAGAGCAGGATCTTCAGGTTGACGTTGCGGCGCAGCGCGTGGATGAGGTGGTTGCCGCCGATGGAGAGCGCGTCGCCGTCACCCGTGACCACCCACACCGACAGGTCGCGGCGGGAGGTGGCGAGGCCCGTCGCGATGGCGGGGGCCCGGCCGTGGATCGAGTGCATCCCGTAGGTGTTCATGTAGTACGGGAAGCGGGAGGAGCATCCGATGCCGGAGACGAAGACGATGTTCTCCTTCGCCAGTCCCAGCTCGGGCATGAAGCCCTGGACCGCGGCGAGCACGGCGTAGTCACCGCAGCCCGGGCACCAGCGGACCTCCTGGTCCGACTTGAAGTCCTTCATCGACTGCTTGCTCTCGGCCTTGGGTACCAGCGAGAGCAGGGTCCGCGCCCCGTCGGTCGCCTCCGTCACCTCAGTCATCGATGGCCTCCTTGAGGACCTTGGCGAGCTGCTCGGCCTTGAACGGCATTCCGTTGACCTGGTTGTACGACTGGGCGTCGACCAGGTATTTCGCCCGGATCAGGGTGGCGAGCTGCCCGAGGTTCATCTCCGGCACCACTACCTTCTCGTAACGCTCCAGGACCTCGCCGAGATTCCTGGGGAAGGGGTTGAGGTGGCGCAGGTGGGCCTGGGCGACGGACAGCCCGGCGCCCCTGACCCGGCGGACCGCGGCGGTGATGGGGCCGTAGGTGGAACCCCAGCCGAGGACCAGGGTGGTGGCGCCGCCCGGGTCGTCGACATCGAGTTCGGGCACCTCGATGCCGTCGACCTTGGCCTGGCGGGTGCGCACCATGAAGTCGTGGTTGGCCGGGTCGTACGAGATGTTGCCCGTGCCGTCCTGCTTCTCGATGCCGCCGATGCGGTGCTCCAGGCCGGGGGTGCCGGGGACCGCCCAGGGCCGGGCCAGCGTCTGCGGATCCCGCTTGTAGGGCCAGAAGACCTCGGTGCCGTCGGCGAGCGTGTGGTTCGTGGCGGCGGCGAACTTGACCTTCAGGTCCGGCAGGTCCGCGACCTCCGGGATCCGCCACGGCTCGGAGCCGTTGGCGAGGTAGCCGTCGGAGAGCAGGAAGACCGGCGTCCGGTAGGTCAGCGCGATCCGGGCCGCGTCGAGGGCGGCGTCGAAGCAGTCCGCCGGGGTCCGCGGCGCCACGATGGGGACGGGCGCCTCGCCGTTGCGGCCGTACATGGCCTGGAGGAGGTCCGCCTGCTCGGTCTTCGTCGGCAGGCCGGTGGAGGGGCCGCCGCGCTGGATGTCCACGATCAGCAGAGGGAGTTCCAGCGACACCGCGAGACCGATCGTCTCCGACTTGAGCGCCACGCCGGGGCCGGAGGTGGTGGTGACCCCGAGCGCCCCGCCGAAGGCCGCGCCGAGGGCCGCCCCGATGCCGGCGATCTCGTCCTCGGCCTGGAAGGTCCGCACGCCGAAGTTCTTGTGCTTCGACAGCTCGTGCAGGATGTCCGAGGCCGGGGTGATGGGGTAGGAGCCCAGGTAGAGGGGCAGATCGGCCTGCTGGCTCGCGGCGATGAGGCCGTAGGAGAGGGCAAGGTTCCCGGAGATGTTGCGGTAGGTGCCGGTGGGGAAGGCCTGGGTCGCCGGCGCCACCTCGTAGGAGACCGCGAAGTCCTCCGTCGTCTCCCCGAAGTTCCAACCGGCGCGGAACGCCACGATGTTCGCCTCGGCGATCTCGGGCTTCTTCGCGAACTTCTGCCGCAGGAAGCTCTCCGTGGCCTCGGTGGGCCGGTGGTACATCCACGACAGCAGGCCCAGCGCGAACATGTTCTTGCTGCGCTCGGCCTCCTTGCGGGAGAGCCCGAAGTCCTTCAGCGCCTCCACCGTCAGCGTGGTCAGCGGCACCGGGTGCAGGTTGTAGGCGGCCAGCGAGCCGTCCTCCAGCGGCGAGGTCTCGTACCCGACCTTGGCCATGGGGCGCTTGGTGAACTCGTCCGTGTTGACGATGATCTCCGCGCCGCGCGGCACGTCGGCGATGTTCGCCTTCAGGGCGGCCGGGTTCATCGCCACCAGCACGTTCGGCGCGTCGCCGGGGGTGAGGATGTCGTGGTCGGCGAAGTGGAGCTGGAAGGAGGACACACCCGGCAGGGTGCCGGCGGGGGCGCGGATCTCGGCCGGGAAGTTAGGCAGCGTCGACAGGTCGTTCCCGAACGACGCCGTCTCCGAGGTGAACCGGTCACCGGTGAGCTGCATACCGTCACCGGAGTCACCCGCGAACCGGATGATCACCCGATCGAGACGCCGTACTTCCTTGCCGTCCGGACTCCCCGGAATGCGCTGTCCACCGACAACCGCACCCCCGGCCCCGTCGGCCTGCTCGGCTGGGCTGCTGACCTGGCTGGTCACTGAACTGGACCTCCTTCGAGGCGTGAGCACCCCCATAACCCACCCTACGACGGTAGGGATCAGGCCCCCAGGAGCGACCACATTCTGGACCGTAGGACCGCCCCTTGAGACGACCCGACCGGTATGCCGTATCTGACAGAGTGTCAGTCGATCAAGATTTCAGGTAGGTGAGAACGGCCAGAACCCGCCGGTGATCCCCGTCACTCGGCGAGAGGCCCAGTTTCATGAAGATGTTGCTGACGTGCTTCTCCACCGCTCCGTCGCTCACGACCAGCTGCTTCGCCACGGCGGAATTCGTACGGCCCTCGGCCATCAGCCCGAGCACCTCGCGCTCGCGCGGCGTCAGACCCGCCAGCACGTCCTGCTTCCGGCTGCGCCCGAGCAGCTGGGCGACGACCTCGGGGTCCAGGGCCGTACCGCCCCGGGCCACCCGGACCACCGCGTCAAGGAACTCCCGCACCTCGGCCACCCGGTCCTTGAGCAGATATCCCACTCCGGTACTGGAACCGGCCAGGAGCTCGGTGGCGTACTGCTCCTCCACGTACTGCGACAGCACGAGCACGCCTATCCCGGGGTGATCGCGACGCAGCCGTACGGCGGCCCGTACGCCCTCGTCGGTGTGCGTCGGCGGCATCCGCACGTCCGCCACCACCACGTCCGGCAGCGCATCCTCGGCAGCCAGCTCCGCCACCGTCTTGATCAGGGCTTCCGCGTCCCCGACGCCCGCCACGACGTCATGCCCCCGGTCGGTCAGCAACCGGGTCAGGCCCTCGCGCAGCAGCACTGAATCCTCGGCGATGACCACCCGCACCCTGTCTTCCACGACTCAGCAGCTCCCGCATCACTCGTTCCCGTACCGCCCGACCCAGCCAAGCATCCCAGCCTTAAGTCCCGGTGAAGGCAGAGCCGGGAGAACACATGGGCGTACGGGGGCGAGTTTTCGCAAGCCGAGCGGATGGAAGCCCAGAGTCCGGATCTATCGCGGTCTATCGCGGCCGACGCCGGCAATTCCGGCCCCGCCGGCGTGCGCGGCCCTGCGTTCGGCGGGGACGGGGCCGCGCCGTTTCAGCCCCGCCGGCGTTTGCGGCGCGGCGTGCGGCGCGGCGCTCGGGGAAGCGGCGCCGAGCCGGACGCACGAACGGGACCCCCGCCCACCCGGACGGGGGTCCCGGCGCCCCGGGCCGGCCCGGGCTGCCGCGGGCTCGCCGGGGCTGCCGCGGGCCTACGCCCGCCACGGCAGCTCGGCGGTCACCGTCGTCCCTCCACCGTCCGGGGAGTCGACGACCAGCACCCCGTCCACGGCGTCCAGCCGCTCGGCGAGCCCGGCCAGCCCGCTCCCGTCGGAAGCGTCCGCCCCGCCCCGGCCGTCGTCGGCGACCTGCAGCAGCAGCCGCCCCCCGGACTTCCACACGTCCACCGAGGCGGACCGGGCCCCGGCGTGCTTGCTGATGTTCTGCAGCAGCTCCGAGACCGTGAAGTACGCGATCCCCTCGATCGCCGCGGCCGGCCGGGCCGGGAGGTCCACGGCCACCCGTACCGGCACGGCGCACCGCGCTGCCACCGCCGACAGCGCCGCGTCCAGTCCCCGGTCGGTCAGCACCGCCGGGTGGATCCCGCGGGCCAGGTCCCGCAGCTCCTGCAGGGCGATCTTCACCTCGCCGTGCGCCTCGTCCACCATGCGGGCGGCCGCCCGCGGGTCCTCGGCCAGCTTCTCCCGGGCCATCCCCAGGTCCATGGCCAGCGAGACCAGCCGGGCCTGCGCGCCGTCGTGCAGGTCCCGTTCGATGCGACGCAGGTCGGCGGCGGCGGTGTCCACGACGACCCCCCGGTCGGACTCCAGCTCGCTGACCCTGCTGTCCAGCCGGGACGCCCCGAGCAGACCGCCGACCATGACCCGGTCGACGGTGGTCAGCGCCCGGATCACCCACGGGGTGGCGAGGGTGAAGGCCAGTCCGATCAGGCACGTGAGGGCGATCTCGCCGGGGGAGTCGAGGTAGAAGGAGTAGTCGCCGTTCTGGAAGAGCTGGAGCCCGGGCTGATCGGTGTACGCCGGGAAGACCCAGAACCACAGCGGATACAGCAGGTACGCCCAGCCGGCCGCCCAGAACGTCAGTGCCAGGCAGAAACCGAACACTGCCCACGGGAAGTGGATCACCGAGTACAGCAGGTGCCGCCAGGCGCTCCCGCTCTTGAGCACCGCGCCCACGGCGGCCAGCGGCCCGCTCTTCTTCGCCCGGATCGGCGCCGGCTCGGCGATGTCCGCCCCCAGCAGCGCGCGCACCCGGGCCCGCTCCAGCCGCCCGAACCCACGGCACATCGCGAGGGCGCCCGCCAGGACCGGCACGCCGAGGAAGGTGACGAGCAGCCCGGCGCCGAGGCTCACGCCCGTGATGGCGAGCGAGAAGTACAGCGTGCTCAGCGGCAGCCCGACCAGCAGGTACGCGAACTCCCGCCAGGTCCGGCCCGCCACCGGGGCCCACAGCACCGCCCCGGCACCGCCACGCCTGCCCTTGCCGTCGTCCATCTCCCGACCCGCCCTTCCGCTCCTCGACTACGCCCCACCCTCGCCCCCGCCCCCACCCCGAGACCATGCGGCGAGTAGGCATCTCCACCCGGGGGTTAACCCCACCCCGCAGCCCCGAGCGACCCAGCCCCGCCGCCCAGCCCAGCCCCGCCGGCGTTGGAGGCGCGGGGTCTGGGGCAGCGCCCGCTCCCTCCGGGCGTGCCGGGGCCGTGGCCCGATCTTCCGGAGCCCGCCGCACCATTCAGCCCCGCCGGCGTTTGAGGCGCGGGGTCTGGGGTGGCGCCCCAGGAAACGGTGCCGTGCCCGGCAGACGAACGGGACTCCCGCCCACCCGGACGGGAGTCCCGCAAAATCAGCCAGCCAGCCAGTCAGCCACCCAGCCCGGCCGCGGCGCGGCGAGACCTCAGCGGCGGTCACGCCACGGCAGCTCCGCCGTCACCACCGTCCCCTCCCCCTCGGGGGAGTCCACCACCAGCACCCCGTCCACCGCATCGAGCCGCTCCGCCAGCCCCGCCAGCCCGCTCCCGCCGGACGTATCCGCTCCGCCCCGTCCGTCGTCCGACACCCGGATGACCAGCCGGGCCCCCGCCCGCCACACCTCCACGGTCGCGCCCCGCGCCCTCGCGTGCTTGCTCACGTTCTGCAGCAGCTCGGACACCACGAAGTACGCGATCCCCTCGATCGCCTCCGCCGGCCGGGCCTCCTGCCCCGACGGCAGGTCGACCAGCACCTTCACCGGCACCACGCACCGCGCCGCCACCGACGACAGCGCCGCGTCCAGCCCCCGGTCGGTCAGCACCGCCGGGTGGATCCCGCGCGCCAGGTCCCGCAGCTCCTGGAGGGCCAGCTTCACCTCCCCGTGGGCCTCGTCGACCATCGCCGCCGCGCCCTCCGGGTCCTCCAGCAGCTTCTCCTTCGCCAGGCCCAGCCCCATCGCCAGCGCGACCAGCCGCGCCTGCGCCCCGTCGTGCAGATCCCGTTCGATGCGCCGCAGGTCCGCCGCCGCGGTGTCGACCACCACGCCCCGGTCGGACTCCAGCTCCGCGATCCGCCGTTCCAGGCCGTCGGAGGGGGACAACAGGCCCCGTGCCATCGCCCGGTCCGCGTTCGCCAGCAGCCGCACCAGATACGGCAGCACCGGCCACAGCACGAACAGGCCGGTCAGGACTACCGTGAAGGTGAGTACCCCCCAGGGCAGCCGGATCAGCTGGTAGAGCACGGTCCGCCAGCCGACCGGATCCTTGATGCTCGTCCACAGCCAGGGGAAGAACCCGCCGGACCGACGCGGCCCGGGGATCGGGGTCGGCTCCTCCACCCGTACGCCCAGCAGCCATCGCGCCCGGGCCCGCTCCAGCCGTCCCCATTGCCGAGACAGAAAGAGACCGACCGCCAGCAAAGGAAGTCCGATCGCGGTCACGGAAAGACCGCCCGTGGTGGAAACCATGACAACCGCGTAAACGAATCCGATGATCCCCTCTGGCAGGTTGGTCACCAGATGGGCGATTTCCTTCCATGTGACGGCACTGAATACGGGCCGCACGGGAGGAGGCCGATCGTTGTCGGGGATGACATGGCTCGTGGTCATGCGCCACAGCCTGTCAAGCCGGGTCCCCCGATGCCATGGGGTGTCCGGGGTGCTGTGAACGGGGGATAACCCCACCCCGTGTGAGGCAGGCCCTAGACTCCCGTCCGTACCAGATAGTCGACAGTGACCGAGGAGCGAGGAACGGACGTGTCCGAACCAACGGTATCGACCGTAACCGTGCTCGCGGCGGACTACTTCCGGAGTTATTCGGTCGTCGGTCTGCTGGCGGCCCTCGGTGTGCTCTTCGTGGCCGTCGCCTTCGGAGCGGGCCGCCTCCTGCGGCCCGTCGTCCCGACCCGCGAGAAGCTGCTGACGTACGAGTGCGGCGTGGACCCCGTCGGCGAGGGCTGGGCGCACACCCAGGTCCGCTACTACGTCTACGCCTTCCTCTACGTCATCTTCGCCGTCGACTCGATCTTCCTGTTCCCGTGGGCGACGGTGTTCGCCGCCGCCGGCTACGGCGCCACGACCCTGGTCGAGATGTTCGTCTTCCTGGGCTTCCTGGCCGTCGGCCTGCTCTATGCGTACAAGAAGGGCGTCCTCGAATGGACGTGACACCTCAGCCGGAGCTGCTCCCGGAGCCCAAGCGCCTCGGAGTCCTCTCCCGTCTGGCCCCGGAACCGATGAAGGTGGTCCTGAACTGGGGCCGCCGGTACAGCCTGTGGGTCTTCAACTTCGGCCTCGCCTGCTGCGCGATCGAGTTCATCGCCGCGTCGATGGCCCGGCACGACTTCATCCGCCTCGGCGTCATCCCCTTCGCACCGGGTCCGCGCCAGGCCGACCTGATGATCGTCTCGGGCACCGTCACGGACAAGATGGCCCCCGCCGTCAAGCGGCTCTACGAGCAGATGCCGGAGCCGAAGTACGTCATCTCCTTCGGCGCCTGCTCCAACTGCGGCGGCCCGTACTGGGACTCGTACTCGGTGACCAAGGGCGTCGACCAGATCATCCCCGTCGACGTCTACGTGCCCGGCTGCCCGCCGCGCCCGGAAGCGCTCCTCCAGGGCATCCTCAAGCTCCAGGAGAAGATCGCCCGGGAGTCGCTGGCCGAGCGCTACGCCTCGGGGCCCTCCGTCTCCCAGCTGACCAGCGGCCTGGTCACGCCCCCGCCCGCGCCCACCGGGGGGGCCGGCGCGTGAACCTCTACGACTCCCTCCCCGACGCCGCGCCGACGGTCTTCGGCGCCGAGGCCCTCGCCGAGCTCTCGTACGACGTCCTCACGGTGGACGTGCCCGTCGGCAGCTGGATCTCCTCCCTGGAGATCGCCCGGGACAAGCTGGGCTGCACGTACTTCGACTGGCTGAGCGCGGTGGACGAGCCCGGAACCGGCTTCCGGGTCTGCGCGCACGTCGCCTCGCTGGAGAACCGCCGCGTACGCCGCCTCCTGCTGCGCACGACCGTCCCGCACAGCGCCCCCTCCCTGCCGTCGGCGGTCGCCGTCTACGCGGGGGCGGAATGGCACGAGCGCGAGACGTTCGAGATGTTCGGGATCACCTTCACCGACCACCCGCACCTGGTGCACCTCCTCCTCCCGGAGAACTTCGAGGGGCACCCGCTGCGCAAGGACTTCGTGCTGGCCGCGCGCGTCGCGAAGGCCTGGCCGGGGGCCAAGGAGCCGGGTGAGGCCCACGACCCGGACGCCCCGAAGCGCCGTCAGATGCTGCCGCCCGGCGTGCCGGACCCCAACGACTGGGGCCCCATGAAGGGCCAGCTTCCGCCGGCCCCGGCCCGTCCGGCCCGCACCCCGCGCGCCGCCGGAACGGCGGGCGCCGCCGCCCGTACCCCGCGCGAGGGCGGCCCCGTCCGCCGGACCCGTTCGGTCGCCGAGGGCTCGGCCACCCAGGCCGTCGAAGCCGCCACCCCGGAGACCCCGGCCCGCCCGCCGCGCCGCAGCCGCTCGGTCGCGGAAGGCTCGGCGAGCCAGGCAGCCGAGACGGCCGCCCCGTCCGCGGCCGCCCCCTCCGCGGCCGTTCCGGCCGCGGAGGCTCCGGAAGCCCCCGCCCGCCCGGCCCGTCGTACCCGCTCGGCGGCCGACGGCTCCGCGAGCCAGGCCGCGGAGGCGCCCGCCCCGGACGCCCCGGACACGGAAGCCGCGGCCCGCCCGCCGCGCCGTACCCGCTCGGCGGCCGACGGCTCCGCGAGCCAGGCCCCGGCTTCCGACGGCGGCGCGGCCGGCCAGGCCGCAGGCGCCGCTGCCGGCGCGGGTGAGGCGGCGCGTCCGGCGCGCCGCACCGCACCCCGCAGCTCCGACGCCCCCTGGCACGACCCGAAGCCCGCCTTCGAAGAGCCGGCCCGCGAACCGGCTCCGAAGGCCGAGCCCGGCGCATCCCCCGCGGCCGCACCGAAGGCCGAGCCGGGAGCCGGGCCCGCACCGGAACCCAAGGACCCCGGGACCCATCCCGAGACCCGCCCCACCACCGACAACGGAGGCGACGCGTGAACGACGTCCTCGACGTCGCCCTGCGGCTGATCGTCGTCTTCGCCGTCTTCCTCGTGCTCCCGCTCGTCGTCGGGCAGACCGAGCACAAGGTGATGGCCCACATGCAGGGCCGCCTCGGCCCCATGTACGCCGGCGGCTTCCACGGCTGGGCGCAGCTCGTCGCCGACGGCGTGAAGTTCGCGCAGAAGGAAGACGTCGTCCCGGCCAACGCCGACCGCCGGATCTTCCAGCTGGCCCCCGCCGTCGCCCTGCTGCCGTACCTCCTCGTCCTCCTCGCCATCCCGATCGGCCCGGGCGAGGGGGCGGTCGGCCAGGTCATCGACGCCGGCCTGTTCTTCGTGCTCGCCGTCATGGGCGTCGGGGTCCTCGGCTCCCTCATGGCCGGCTGGGCCTCCGCGAACAAGTTCTCCCTGCTCGGCGGCCTGCGCACCGCCGCGCAGCTGCTCGCCTACGAGCTCCCCATGCTGCTGGCCGCCGCGTCCGTCGCGATGGCCGCCGGGACGGTCTCCCTCACCGGCATCGTCGAGGGCTTCCAGTGGTGGTGGCTGCCCTGGCAGATCGTCGGCGCGCTCGTCTTCTTCACCGCCGGCCTCGCCGAACTGCAGCGGCCCCCCTTCGACATGCCCGTCGCCGACTCAGAGATCATCTTCGGCGCGTACACCGAGTACACCGGCCTGCGCTTCGCGCTGTTCCTGCTCGCCGAGTACGCCGGCATCGTCGTCCTCTGCTTCCTCACCACCGTCCTCTTCCTCGGCGGCTGGCACGGCCCCTTCGGCGCCGACGGCCTCGGCTGGGTCTGGACCCTGCTCAAGACCGCGGTCCTCGCCTTCGTCGTGATCTGGCTCCGCGTGAGCTACCCGCGCCTGCGCGAGGACCAGCTCCAGAAGCTCGCCTGGACCACACTCATCCCGCTCGCGCTCGCCCAGATCGCGCTCACCGGCATCGTGAAGGTGGCGATCCAGTAATGCCCATCCCCGGATCCGGCCTCGCCAAGGGCCTGGCCGTCACGCTGCGCACGATGACGAAGCGCTCTCACACGGCCCAGTACCCCGAGGTCCAGCCCGAACTCCCGCCCCGCTCCCGCGGGGTCATCGGCCTGTTCGAGGAGAACTGCACGGTGTGCATGCTGTGCGCCCGTGAGTGCCCCGACTGGTGCATCTACATCGACTCCCACAAGGAGACGGTCCCCGCCTCCACCCCCGGCGGCCGCGAGCGCAGCCGCAACGTCCTCGACCGCTTCGCCATCGACTTCTCCCTCTGCATGTACTGCGGCATCTGCATCGAGGTGTGCCCCTTCGACGCCCTCTTCTGGTCGCCGGAGTTCGAGTACGCGGAGACCGACATCCACGAGCTGACCCACGAGCGCGACAAACTCCGCGAGTGGATGTGGACCGTCCCGGCCCCGCCCGCCCTGGACCCGGCCGCCGAGGAGCCCAAGGAGATCGCCGCCGCCCGCAAGGCCGTGGAGAAGGCCGAAGCGGCAGCCGCCGCCGCCTCGGCGGCCGCCGAAGCCGCCGCCCAGGCCGCCGAGACCGAACCGCCGACCACCCCGACCCCGGAGTCAGACGCGTGACCCCCGCCGCCACCCTGGCCGCAGCCGCCACCACCGGGCCCGGGTTCCTGTCCCCGACCGGCGTCGAGATCGTGTTCCTCCTCGTGGGCCTCGCCACCTTCGGCGCGGCCCTCGTCACGGTCACCACCAAGCAGCTGGTCCACGCCGCCCTCTGGCTGGTCGTCACGCTGGGCGGCATCGCCGTCGAGTACCTGCTGCTGACCGCCGAGTTCATCGCCTGGGTCCAGGTCCTGATCTACCTCGGTTCCGTGGTCGTCCTCCTCCTCTTCGGGCTGATGCTCACCAAGGCCCCCATCGGCCGCTCCCCGGACGCCGACTCCGGCAACCGCGTGGTCGCGCTCGGCGTCGCCGCCGTCGCGGCCGTCGCCCTGGTCTGGGTGGTCGTCGACGCCTTCCGCACCACCTGGATCGACCTCGACGGGCCGGTCCAGGGCTCCACGAAGGTCTCCGGCGAGATCCTCTTCCAGCACTGGGTGCTGCCCTTCGAGGCGCTCTCCGTCCTCCTCCTCGCCGCCCTGATCGGCGCCATCGTGCTGTCCCGCCGCAACGACCCCGCAGACGCCAGTGACAAGGGACAGCGCTGATGCACCTCGCCTACCCCGCCGTGCTAGCGGCGCTCCTCTTCTGCACGGGCCTGTACGGAGTGCTCGCCCGCCGCAACGCCATCCTGGTCCTGATGTCCGTCGAGCTGATGCTCAACGCCGTCAACCTCAACCTGGTGGCCTTCGACGTATGGCTGCGCGACACCCTGCACGCCGGCCAGGCCCTCACCCTCTTCACCATCGCCATCGCCGCCGCCGAGATCGGCATCGGCCTCGCGATCGTGCTGATGGTCTACCGCAACCGGGGCACCTCGGACGTCGACCGCCTGCGCGACACCTCCGAGGGCCACGAGCCCCACCCGAACAACGCCGGCGACAGCACCGGCACCGCCCGGCCGGAGGTCGCCGCGTGAGCACCACGACCCTCGCCGTCCTCGTCCCGCTGCTCCCCTTCCTGGGCGCGGTCGCGGGACTGCTGCTCGGCCGCAGCGCCCCCGGATTCGTCCGCCCGCTCGCGATCCTGCCGACGCTCGCCGCCGCCGTACTGGCCGTCACCGTCGCCGTCCGCCAGGGCGGCGGGCAGCCCATCAGCACCGCGACCGAGCTGACCCCGACCGGCTCGGTGCCGATCGACCTCTCGCTCTACATCGACGGCTTCGCCGCCCTGGTCGCCGTCCTGGTCGGGGTCGTCGCCACCTGCGTTCAGCTCTACTCGACGGCGTACCTCCGCGAGGACCCGCGCTACCCGTCGTACGCCGCCCTCGTCTCGCTCTTCACCTCCGCCATGCTGCTCGTCGTCTACTCCGGCGACCTGATGGTGCTGCTCGTCGGCTGGGAAGTCATGGGCATCTGCTCGTACTTCCTGGTCGGCCACTACTGGGAGACCGAAGCGGCCCGCTCCGCCTCCCTGAAGGCCTTCCTCGTCACCAAGCTCGGTGACGTCCCCTTCCTGATCGGCCTGTTCGCGCTCGCCACCGACGCCGGCTCCTTCCGGATCACCAAGATCCTCGGGACCGTCGCCGCCGGCGGACTCGACCACCCGACGCTGATCGCGCTCCTCCTGCTCGCCGGAGTCGCGGGCAAGTCCGCGCAGTTCCCGCTGCACACCTGGCTCCCCGACGCCATGGCCGGCCCCACCCCCGTCTCCGCGCTCATCCACGCCGCGACGATGGTCGCCGCCGGTGTCTACTTCATCGCCCGCCTCCTGCCCGTCTTCGCGGCCTCCGCCGCCGCACTGATCGTCATGGCCGTCATGGCGGCCGTCACGATGGTCGGCTCCGCCCTCGCCGCCCTCGCCCAGGACGACATCAAGCGGGTCCTCGCCTACTCCACGATCGGCCAGCTCGCCTACATGACCGGCGCCCTGGCCGTCGGCGACCGCGGCGCCGCCGTCTTCCACCTCCTGTCCCACGGCGCCTTCAAGGCGCTCCTCTTCCTCGGCGCGGGCGTGATCATCCACGCCGCCGGTACGAACTCCCTGGCCGCCATGTCCCGAATGGACGGCCTGGCCAAGCGCATTCCCGACGCCTTCTGGACGATGACGATCGCGCTTCTCGCGCTCGCCGCCATCCCGCCCTTCGCCGGCTTCTTCTCCAAGGAAGCCGTCCTCGTCGCCGCCGAGCAGACCGCCACCGGCCACTCCGACCTCGCTCCCAGCGCCGCCGGCTGGCTGGTGCTGATCGCCGGCGTGCTCACCGCCCTGCTCACCGCCGCCTACGCCGCCCGGCTGTGGCTGATGGCCTTCCGCGGCCGGGGCGCAGCCGCCCCCGACCACGGCAAGGAGCCCTTCGCCATGACGGGCGTGCTGTGGCTGCTGGCCGTCCCGTCGGTCGCCTTCGGCCTCGCGGCCGACTCGATCGCCGACTGGTTCGACGGCAGGGCCCTCACCCCGACCGTGGCCACCTCGGTCCTCGGCACGGGCGCCGCCGTCATCGGCGCGATGCTCACCTACGCCCTCTGGCAGCGCGCCACGGCCAAGACCGCCACGGCCCCCGCGGCCGGACCCGCCACGGCCGCCGCCGAGCAGCCGGCCGCCGTGGCCGCCACGGTGTCCGCGGCCACCGCGGCCGCCGAGTCCGCGGCCGAGACGCCCGAGGTCGCGGAGGTCACCCACGAGCACCCCACCGTCCCGGCGGGTCCCGCCGCCGACCCCGGCCGGGCCCTCTTGGGCCCCCTGCACCGCCACGCGGCCGACGGCTTCCACCTCGACGCCGTCTACGACCGGCTGTTCGTCCGCCCCGTCCGTGCGGCGGCCCGCCTCGTCAGCTTCCTCGACCGCGAGGTCGTGGACACCTACGTCCGCGGCGCGGGCAGCGGCACCCGGCTGCTCGGCGGCCTCGTACGCCGCGCCCAGACCGGCAACGTGCAGAGCTACCTGAGCGCCCTGCTCGCCGGCGCCGTGGTCCTGGCGATCGCCACCGCCGTCCTCGCCAACGTCAACGCCGGATCGTGAGCCGTGAGTCAGCCGTGATTGATATCAGCCCGTCCGTGATGCAGTTCCTTCTGGCGTTCATGCTGGCCGCACCGCTCCTCGGAGCCGCCGCGGCCCTCCTGCCGGCCCCGCCCGGTCTCAAGGGCCGCAGCCCCGAGCAGGCCGTCCTCCGACACGGCGTGACCGTGACCGGCGTGATCCTCGCCGCGGCGATCGCCCTCACCCTGGGCTTCGACCACGACGCCCCGTCCCGCTTCCAGGCGACGACGGACATCAGCTGGATCCCGGCGCTGGACGTCCGGATCCACCTCGGTGTCGACGGCATTTCGCTCCCCCTCCTCCTGATGACCGCGCTGCTGTTCTTCCTCTGCGCGCTCTACAGCTACTTCAAGCTCCCCGCGGGCCCTTCCCCGAAGGCCTTCGTCGCGCTGCTCCTCGTCCTCGAGTCCGGCACCCTCGCCACCTTCGCCGTCCTCGACCTGCTGCTCTTCTTCCTCGCCTTCGAGATGGTCCTCATCCCGATGTACTTCCTGATCGCCCGCTGGGGCGGTGCCCAGCGGCAGGCCGCCGCCTGGAAGTTCATCCTCTACACGCTCCTCGGCTCCGTCGTCATGCTGCTCGGCCTCCTCCTCATCGGTGTGACGGCGGACACATTCGACATGGTGGCACTCGCCTCTGACAACGGCCGCGAACTGACGCACACCACGCAGCTCCTGGCCGTCCTCGCCATCGGCACCGGCCTCGCCGTGAAGACCCCGATGTGGCCCCTGCACAGCTGGCTGCCCGACGCCCACACCGCCGCCCCCACCGTCGGATCCGTCCTCCTGGCCGGCGTCCTGCTCAAGATGGGCACGTACGGGTTCGTCCGCATCCTGCTCCCCGTCACCCCCGACGGCATGGCCACCTTCGCCCCCTACCTGGGCGCCTTCGCCGTCGTCGGCATCGTCTACGGATCGCTCGCCTGCCTCGCACTGGCCCGCAAGGGGAACAAGGGCGACCTCAAGCGGCTCATCGCCTACTCCTCCGTCGGCCACATGGGCTTCGTGCTCCTCGGCATCGCGTCCATGACCCCCACGGGAGTCAACGGCGCCCTCTTCGCCAACATCGCCCACGGCCTGATCACCGGCCTCCTCTTCTTCCTGGTCGGCGCCCTCAAGGACCGCTACGGGACCGCCGACCTCGACACCCTCGCCGGAGCCACCGGCGCCGCCCTCTACGGCCGCGCCCCCCGCTTCGGCGCCCTCCTCGCCTTCGCCGCCGTCGCCTCCCTGGGCCTGCCCGGCCTCGCCGGCTTCTGGGGCGAGATGCTGGCGCTCTTCGGTGCCTTCGACCCGGCCGAGGGCCTGCCCCGGGCCGCGTTCCTCACGTACACGGCCGGCGGCGCGTTCGGCACCCTGCTCACGGCCGCCTACCTGCTGGTCGTCGTACGGCGCGTCTGCATGGGAGACCCCGCGGCCGGCCCCGAGCTCGCCGTCGCGGACGTCCACCGCTACGAGTTCGCCGCCTGGACCCCGCTCGTCGCCCTCACCGTCCTCGCCGGCCTGTGGCCCGCGCTCCTCCTCGGCCTGACCGACCCGGCCGTCCAGCAGCTCCTCGCAGGAGGCAACTCATGACGGCCCTGACGGTCCTCGCGGCCGAGAGCCCCAGCCTGGTTCAGTCCGTCGACTGGCTCGCCATCGCGCCCGTGGCGATCACCGCCGTCGTCGGCCTGGTCGTCCTCGTGGCCGACCTCTTCGTCGCCGAGCGGCACAAGGCGGCCCTCGGCTGGATCTCGGTGGCCGGCCTGGCCGCCGCGACCGCCACCCTGATCCCGCTGCGCGCCGACGGCCGCTCCACCTTCTGCCTCACCGCCGATCCGGAGGCCTGCAGCTACACCGTCGACCACTTCACGGTCGTCGTCCAGTTCCTGGTGCTGGCCGGAGCCCTACTCACCGCGCTCCTGTCGGTCACCGCCGTGCGCGACACGCGGATGCCCGCAGGCGAGTACTGGTTCCTGCTGCTCTCCTCCGCGGCCGGCGCCGCCCTGCTGCCCGCCTCCCGCGACCTGGCCACCCTGATCGTCGCGCTGGAGGTCGCGTCCCTGCCCGCCTTCGCCCTCGTGGGCATGCGGCGCGGCGACCGGCTCTCCTCCGAGGCCGCCCTGAAGTTCTTCCTGTCCTCCGTCACCGCCACCGCCGTGTCGCTGATGGGCGTCAGCTTCGTCTACGCCGTCACCGGCTCGCTGCACCTCACCCAGGTCGCCGACCGCCTCGAGGACGTCCCCGGACAGTTCGACACCCTCGCCATGGCCGGCGTCGCGCTCACCCTGGTCGGCTTCGCGTTCAAGACCGCGGCCGTCCCCTTCCACTTCTGGGTCCCCGACACCTACGTCGGAGCCCCCCTGCCCATCGCCGGCTACCTCTCGGTGATCGGCAAGGCCGTGGGCTTCACCGGCCTCATCCTCGTCACGGTGATCGCCTTCCCGGCGTACTCGCAGATCTGGGGCCCGGCCATCGCCGTCCTCGCCGCGCTCACCATGACCCTGGGCAACGCCGCCGCCGTGCGCCAGTCCGCGGACCGCCCGAACAGTGCCGTACGGCTGCTCGCCTGGTCCTCGGTCGGCCAGGCCGGCTACCTGCTGGTCCCGATCGCCGCCGCCGCGTACTCCGAGCGCGACCAGATCGGCTCCACCCTCGCCTACGCCCTGATGTACGCCGCCGTGAACCTCGGCGCCTTCGCCGTGGCCGCCCTCGTCGCCCGTACGAAGCCGCTCCACCGGATCAGCGACTACCGCGGCCTGTACGCCGAGCGCCCGCTGGCCGCCCTCTCCCTGGCCTTCTTCCTGCTCTGCCTGGCCGGCCTGCCGCCGGGCATCATCGGGCTCTTCGCCAAGGTCACCGTCTTCCAGTCCGCCGTCGACGCGGGCCTGGGATGGCTGGCCGTGCTCATGGCGGTCAACGTCGTCATCGCCCTGTACTACTACCTGCGCTGGACGGCGCTGCTCTTCCGGGCGCCCGAGGGCGCGTCGGCCGCGGAGGGCGCGCCGGTCCGTACGAAGGCCCCCTGGCCGGTCGCGGCCGCCATCGTCGCGACCGCGATCACCGCTGTCGTCCTCTCGGGTGCCCCGCAGCTCGTCCTGCGCGTCGCGTCGGGGAGCCTCTTCACGCAGTAGCCCGTACCGGGCCGGTCAGCCCGTACGGAGCAACGCGCACGGCGGCCCCGCCGCCCCCGCCGAGGGGGCGGCGGCGGGCCCCCGTCCCGGCACGCCCTGGGAACCAGACGCCCTCACCTCGCGTTGACCAGGAAGGGAGGGTCCACTGGACCGTAGACCCTCAAATCCATGACGGGCTCCCCTGCCGAACCACTTGGAGGGCGTACCGTGCACCGCCGGCACAACGGGCTCAAGACCGCCGTACTCCTCGGCGGGCTGTCCGCACTCATCATCCTCATCGGCAGCTTCTTCGGCCGGACCGGCCTGATCGTCGCCGTCGTCGTCGCACTCGGGACGAACGCCTACGCCTACTGGAACAGCGACAAACTCGCTCTGCGCGCGATGCGCGCCCGTCCCGTCAGCGAATTCGAGGCACCCCAGCTCTACCGCATGGTGCGCGAGCTCTCCACGTCCGCGCGCCAGCCCATGCCACGCCTGTACATCTCGCCCACCGAGGCCCCGAACGCCTTCGCCACCGGCCGCAACCCGCGCAACGCCGCGGTCTGCTGCACCGAGGGCATCCTGCGCATCCTCGACGAGCGCGAGCTGCGCGGGGTCATCGGCCACGAGCTCAGCCACGTCTACAACCGCGACATCCTCATCTCGTCGGTGGCCGGAGCACTCGCCTCGGTGATCATGTTCCTGGTGAACTTCGCCTGGCTCATCCCCGTCGGCAGGTCGAACGACGACGAGGGCCCCGGTCTGCTCGGCATGCTGCTGATCATGATCCTGGGCCCGCTGGCCGCGTCCGTGATCCAGCTGGCCGTCAGCCGCTCGCGCGAGTACGAGGCCGACGCCTCCGGCGCCCAGCTCACCGGGGACCCGCTGGCCCTCGCCAGTGCCCTGCGCAAACTCGACGCGGGGACCAAGCAGCTCCCGCTGCCGCCCGAACCACGGCTGGAGACGGCGAGTCATATGATGATCGCCAACCCCTTCCGCCCCGGTCAGGGATTGAGCAAGATGTTTTCGACCCACCCCCCGATGGCCGAGCGGATCGCCCGGCTCGAACAGATGGCAGGCCGACGCCGATGAAGACAATCCTGAACGTCATCTGGCTCATCCTCAGCGGCATCTGGCTGTTCCTGGGATACGTGCTCGCGGGTGTGCTCCTCTGCATCACCATCATCGGCATCCCGTTCGGCATCGCCGCCTTCCGCATCGCCGTCTACGCCCTCTGGCCGTTCGGTTACACCACGGTCGAGCGCCACGACGCCGGCGCCGGATCCTGCGTCGGCAACGTGCTCTGGCTCGTCCTCGCCGGCTGGTGGCTCGCCCTGGGCCACATCGTCACCGGCATCGCGCTCTGCGTCACGATCATCGGCATCCCCTTCGGCATCGCCAACTTCAAGATGGTCCCGCTCTCCCTGCTCCCGCTGGGCCGCGAAATCGTCCCCACGGACGCCCCGTTCGCCGCGCGGTGAGACACGTCTGACGCGGCCCGGTCAGGAGTTGTCCACAGGCCGGGGCGGCTGTCGGTGGGGTGCGTCACCATGAACGCATGAACGAGACCGAGCAGTTGCTGGAGCAAGTCGCAGCCCGTGCGCGCAACGCCGCGCACGGGCGCGAAGAGCATGCAGAGCCCCTGCCGGCGCCCCTGGGCGCAGGGGAGATCACCCGCGCCCAGGGCATACTCGGCTTCGCCCTGCCGCCCCTGCTCGCCCGGCTCTACACCCGCGTCGCGGACGGCGGATTCGGCCCGGAGCACGGGCTGCTGCCACTGCGTCAGGCACTCGCCGCCTACGAGGCGCAACGCGCCTCCGGCTGGCGGTGGCCCGAGGGGGTCCTGCCCGTCGCCGACCTCGGCTGCGCCGTGTACGCCTGCGTCGACTGCAGATCCGCAACGGCCCAGGTCCTGCTGTTCGACCCGAATCCCGGGGAGCCCGACCTGGCCTGGTCCGTCGACGCCCCGAGCCTGGCGGGCTGGCTGCGCGGCTGGCTCGACGGCACGGCGTGGTTCTGCGAGGAGTCCGCACTGGGGGAGGACCACGACCTGGAACCGGTTCCCTGGGCGGAGTTCACCTCCCGGATCTGAGCCGGCCGCGCACCTGGTACGCCAACGCGCCCAGAGCCAGTACGGCAGCCCCCGCGACCACCGACGCGAGGGGCAGCGCACACGCCAGCACCACACAGCCGGACAGCCCGACCGCCGCCACGGCCCGCCCCTTGACACCTGAATCGAGAGTCCACGCGGAGGCGTTCGCGATCGCGTAGTAGGCGAGCACGCCGAAGGAGGAGAAACCGATCGCGCCCCGCAGATCGGCCGTGGCCGCGAGCACCGCCACGACCGCCCCCACCGCGAGCTCGGCATGGTGTGGCACCCTGTGCCGGGGATGTACGGCGGCCAGCGCGCGCGGGAGATGGCCGTCCCGGGCCATCGCCAGTACGGTCCGCGACACCCCGAGAACGAGGGCCAGCAGGGAACCCAGCGCGGCCAGGGCCGCGCCCACCCGGACCACCGGCGCCAGTTCCGGCCCGCCCGCCGCCCGGACCGCGTCCGCCAGCGGCGCCGACGACCCCGCCAGCCCCTCGACGCCGAGCACCGACAGCAGCGCCACCCCCACCGCCGCGTACACCAGCAGGGCGATCCCCAGCGCGATCGGCACCGCCCGCGGGACGGTCCGTTCCGGGTCCCGCACCTCCTCACCCAGGGTGGTGATCCGGGCATAGCCCGCGAAGGCGAAGAACAGCAGGCCGGCGCCCTGCAGCAGCCCGAAGGGGGTCCAGTCCGGGCCGCCCAGCCGCTCCAGTGCCGCCGCACCCGAGGACAGGCACACCACTACCGCCCCGGCCAGCACCGCCAGGACCGCCGCCACGATCAGCCGGGCGATCCGGGCGGACTTCTGGACACCGCCGTAGCTCGCGGCCGTGACCGCCACCACCGCCGCCACGGCCACGGCGTGCTCCCGCCCGGGCCACACGTAGGCACCCACCGTCAGTGCCATCGCCGCGCAGGACGCGGTCTTGCCGATCACGAACCCCCAGCCGGCCAGATAGCCCCAGAAGGGGCCGAGCCGCTCCCGCCCGTACACGTACGTGCCCCCGGAGGCCGGATACCGGGCGGCCAGCCGCGCCGAGGAGTGCGCGTTGCAGTAGGCCACGAGGGCCGCCACCGCCAGAGCGGCGAGGAGCGCCCCTCCCGCCGCTCCCGCGGCCGGGGCGAAGGCCGCGAACACCCCGGCGCCCACCATCGCGCCGAGCCCGACGACGACCGCGTCGGCTACCCCCAGGGTGCGCTTCAACTCATCCGTCACCAGCGGAGGGTAACGGGGCTAGATGACGCCTTCCCGGCCGGGAAGGGGCGCTCGGGTGCGCTCCCACCCTTCCAGGGCGGTCAGGCAGGCGTGGTCGAGGTGGCGCAGGCCGCTCAGGTCGAGCCGGACCGGCTGCCCGTGCGGCAGCGCGTCCAGTGCGTCGAGCAGCTTCGGCAGCCGCAGGAAGCTGGCGTTCCCCATGACCCGCACGCACAGCTCCCCGTCCTCCCACACCTCCTCGACGTGCACGTGGGAGGTCTCCCAGGCCGCCTTGGCGATGGCGAGCCCCAGCCCGACCAGCACCCCCTCGAAGAGGTTGGTGGCGACGATCGCGCAGGCCGTTGTGACCAGCACCACCGCCTCGCCCCGGTGCGTGCGCCACAGTGCGGCCACCGCCCTGACCGGCAGCAGCTTCCATCCCGCGTACAGGAGCACCCCGGCCAGAGCGGCGAGCGGCACGCTCTCCAGTACCTGGGGGAGGGCCACGGCGAAGAGCAGCAGCCAGCCGCCGTGCATCACGCGGGCCGCCCGGGTGCGGGCGCCGGCCTCCACGTTGGCGGCGCTGCGGACGATCACGGCGGTCATCGGCAGTGCCCCGAGCAGCCCGCAGACACTGTTGCCCACGCCCTGGGCGATCAGTTCCCGGTCGTACTCCGTGCGGGGTCCGTCGTGCATCCGGTCCACGGCGGCGGCGCTGAAGAGGGTCTCGGCGGAGGCGATCAGCGCCAGCGCGATCACCGTCCCGACCGCGCCGAGGGAGGCCAGCACCTCGAACTCGGCCCAGCCGGGCGGGGACACGGCATCCAGGACCCCCGTCACCCGCACCTTCTCGACGGGCAGCCGCAGCAGGGCGGCCGCGGTGGTGGCGGCGGCCACCGCGACCAGCGCGCCGGGCAGCAGCCGCAGACGGGCGGGCGCCCGCCGCCACGCGACCATGACGGCGATGGTCCCGGCCCCGAGCAGCACCGCGGCCCAGTCGGCCCGCGCCGCCAGCCCGTGCACCCCGCCCAGCTTCGCCAGGGTCTGCCCGGGGGCCTCCGCGTCGCCCAGGGCGTACAGCTGCCCGGAGATCAGCACGAGCCCGATGCCGGCCAGCATGCCGTGCACGACGGCCACGGAGATCGCCCGGAACCACCGCCCGAGCCGCAGCACCCCCATGCCCACCTGCACCGCCCCGGCGGCCAGCACCAGCACCCCGAGGGCGGCCGCGCCGTACGCCTGCACCGCCTCGTAGACGAGCACGGTGAGCCCGGCAGCGGGCCCGCTCACCTGGAGGGAGCTCCCGCGGAACCAGCCGGTGACCAGCCCCCCGACCACGCCGGTGACGATCCCCAGCTCGGCGGGGACCCCGGAGGCGACCGCCACCCCCACGCACAGGGGGACGGCGACCAGTGCGACGACGACGGACGCCCCGAAGTCCGCGCGAAACGTGCCGGCCCCAGGCATGCGAGAACCCCCTGCCACGCGGTGATGTGATGACACCACCGTGCTGGGCGCACTCCCCGCCGCCCAAGTGCCCATGGGGGCCCGCGCCAGCGCGTGCGCCGCACACGCCCGGCACACACGCCCCACGCACCCCGCAACCACCGCGGCCCGGCGGTCGGTGAAGACCGCCGGGCCGGCGTGGTGGCAGGTCGAGGACCCGGGTCAGCGGTAGTTCACGAACTGGATCGCGAACTCCAGGTCCTTGCCCTTGAGGAGGGCCTGGACGGCCTGGAGGTCGTCGCGGCTCTTGGAGCTGACGCGCAGCTCGTCGCCCTGGACCTGGGCCTTGACGCCCTTCGGACCCTCGTCCCGGATGATCTTCGCGACCTTCTTGGCGTTCTCCTGGGAGATGCCCTCCTCGATCGTGGCGAAGATCTTGTACTCCTTGCCGGACAGCTGCGGCTCACCGGCGTCCAGCGCCTTGAGCGAGATCCCGCGCTTGACCAGCTTGGTCTCGAAGACGTCGAGGACGGCCTTGACGCGCTCCTCGGAGTTCGCCTCCATCAGGATCTTCTCGCCGGACCAGGCGATGGTGGCGCCGGTGCCCTTGAAGTCGTAGCGCTGCGAGAGCTCCTTGGCGGCCTGGTTGAGGGCGTTGTCGACCTCCTGCCGCTCGACCTTCGAGACGATGTCGAAACTGGAGTCGGCCATGTGCTGTGGCTCCTTGAAGTCGATTGCGATCACCCCGGAGGGCGCGGCCGGACATCCCCGGACCGCTCGGCAAAGCCTAGCCACCGCACCCACCCACGGCGCTGATCAATCCGGTGGCGGAGCACCCCCGGTCATCAGGTATCGTTTACGTCGTTGCCAGGGAGAACCGCGGACACGCGGCCTCGAAGGCGACATCCCATGGCGGTGTGCCCGAGTGGCCAATGGGAGCGGACTGTAAATCCGTCGGCTTAGCCTACCCAGGTTCGAATCCTGGCGCCGCCACGCGATAGAGATGGCCCTTGATCTGCGGAAACGTGATCAAGGGTCATTTCGTTTATGCGGGCCGGAGCGGCGTGCGGGCTCGCCCCACGCCGCGGATTCCGCAGGTGCTCCGCCGGTCACTGCTGCGGGGGCGCCCCGGACGGCCCGTCCGGCCGAGGCCGTCCGTCCCGTCCGTCCGGTCCGGATGGGCCGTCGGGCCGCGAAGGGCCGTGGGGGGTCGTCGGATCGTCAGGCGGTCTGGGCAGGAGGGGCAGCAGGGGCATGCCCTCGGTGCGCGACCAGGTCCGGTAGGCGGCCGGGTCCGCGAACGGGTGATCGGGTTCCGCCAGGCGGAAGTCCTCCGGCGGGATCCCCGCCACCTGCAGGAGATCCAGCAGCATTCGTGTGGTCAAGCCGGCGTTGAGTTCCTCGGCGACCTCTTCGGTCCCCCAGCGGATGACGGTCTCGGCCGCCCGGGTGAGGCCCTCCGCGCTGGCCGTCGGGAAGGCCAGCGCCAGAGAAGCCCGCACGATCTCGACCGCGTCCTCGGAGCGCACGGCTCACCGCCTCCTTTCGCACACGATGCAGAGGCCTGTGCGAGCGGTGAAGCCCAAGGCCATCTTCCCCGTGTTCTGGGCCTGCCGCAGGCACTCGTGCCGATCGAGATGAGCGTACTGCTGGGTCGACATCATGTCCCTGACGTACACCTCCCAGTGATCTTGAGCCTTCGCCCAGTCGTTACGGTGCGCTACCCGGACCCACCCGTCCACGAAGTCCTGTCGCGCGTACGAGCCGTGGAAGTAGGAGCTCAGGTTGTCGATCAGGCCTGGTGGCCGGAGGCGTTGCCTCAGCTTCCGCTGCTGGAAGAGCGTGTTGGTGGAGATCGACTTCACGCGGCTGATGCGTTCGGCGATCACGTGGCCGGCGAAGCCACCGATGATCGCCGGGACGAGCAGCCAGCCCACCAGCGAGGCGGTCCACAGGAGCCAGTGCCGGGGCGCGTCGATCAACGTGAACACGCGGTACACGCTGCTCGGGCTGGTCGCCCGCACGGCGAAGACGTACAGCGCCGCCAGGCACAAGGTGAGCGGCAGCCCCCAGTCCAGGATCCATTGCGTCACCCCCTTCAGCGCCTTGCGTGACCGCCAGACGCGGCGCAGCCGTCTGAAGAAGCTCCGGCGGCTCGGCGGGAGATCGAGCTGAGGAGGGATCGGGATGGGCCCGTTGATCAACATGCGCCCCCGTTCGGCTGGTACGGCCAGCTGCCCGCTGTACGGACAACTCGCTTGCACCGTGCCGAGATTGTGCCGCAGTGAGGTGGCTGAAGGGGATGCTTTTGCCGCAGGGGAGCCGGCGCCGGCCGCACCGTCGGCGCATCGTCGGGGGCCCGCGGTCGTTCTCCGGGGGTGAAATGGACATCTGACACGCGGGGGAAGGTCGGCGGCGGGGTACTCATCGCCCTGCTCGGCGCGGGGATTCCGGCTCTGATGGGAGCCGCCCTGCATACGGACGTGGGCGAGCCCTACCGGGAGACCCGGCTGTACTTCGGCACCGAACGGACCGACGGCGGGGGCCCGGTCGCCGAGCGGGAGTTCATGCGGTTCCTGGACCAGGAGATTACCCCCGCCTTCCCCGAGGGGCTGACCCTCCACGACGGGTACGGCCAGTGGCGCGGCGAGAACGGCAAGATCGTCCGCGAGACGTCCTACGAAGTGGTCCTGCTGTACCCGGAGAAGGACGCCGACGACCGCAGCGGGCGCATCGAACGCATCCGCGACGCGTACGAGAGCCGCTACCAGCAGGACTCGGTCGGACGCTCCGACGACAAGGTGGAAGCGCAGTTCTGAGCCGCCGGCGGGGAGGCCGGCCCGGAGCCGGCCTGCCCGCCGGGCCGTCAGTTGCCCGCCACGTCCTTCACGGCCACCTCGACCGGGGTCGAGCCGGAGATCAGCTCCAGGGTCAGGCCCGCCGTCGCGGGTGTCTCCACCAGCTCGGCCAGCACCGCCGCCACGTCGTCGCGCGGGACGGCCCCTCGGCCTGTGCGCACCTCCAGGCGGACCTGCCCCTTGCCTGCGTCGTCGAGCAGCGAGCCCGGGCGCAGGACCGTCCACTCCAGGCCCAGCCGGGTCCGGACGTGGTCGTCGGCCTCACCCTTCGCCCGCAGATAGACGTCGAACACCTCGTCGCCCTCGTGATGGGCGTCGGCGCCCATCGAAGAGACCATCAGGAAGCGGCGCACCCGGGCCCGTTCGGCCGCGTCGGCGAACAGCACCGCCGCGCCCCGGTCCACCGTGTCCTTGCGTGCGGCACCGCTGCCGGGGCCGGCGCCCGCCGCGAACACCGCCACGTCCGCACCCTGCAGGATCCCCGCCACATGCTCCACCGTGGCCGACTCCAGATCGCAGAGCACCGGTTCGGCGCCCGCCTCCCTGAGGTCGTCGCCCTGCTCCGGATCGCGGATGATGCCCGCGACCTCGTACCCGCGCGCGGCGAGCAGGCGCTCCAGCCGCAGCGCGATCCGACCGTGTCCACCCGCGATGACGATGCGCATGCCCCGACGGTACGACGAGCCGGGCGCCCCCGCCCTGGGAAGACACCCCCCGGGGGGTGTCGCGCCGATCATGCCCGGCCCGTCGGCAAGGCACCCACTAGGGGCCGGACTCCGTACGGCCCTGCCGGGGCAGGTCCAGGGCCACCGCGACGGCGGAGTCGCAGTACTCCCGTACGGCGCTCGTACGGGCCACCACCCGCCCGCGGTGGACCACGATCCGGCTGTACGCGAGGGACAGCACGCCCGCGATCCTGTCCCCGCGCACGGCGAGCAGCTCCGCGGGGAAGCCGGCCTCCACGCGCACCTCCGGCAGGCCCATGGCCTCGCGGGCGCAGGCGCTGACGCAGTCGTAGGCCTCGCCGGGGCGCAGGCCGCCCTGGGAGGCCAGCAGGTACGCGGCCTCCAGCGGGTCGCCCCGGCCGACCGGGTTCCCGGCGTCCCGCAGCGCCCCGCTGCCCGCCGCGACCCGTACGCCGGCGCCCCGCAGCAGCCGTACGGGGGCGGCGCGCAGGCCGCGGCGTTCCAGGGCCGCGCAGTCGCCCTGGGGCAGGCAGGTCACCCGTACGCCGGCCGCGGCCAGCTGGTCGGCGGCGCGGGCGGCCGCGTCCAGCGGGAGCCGGGACAGGCCCCCGCAGGGGCCGATGGTCACCCCGGGCCGCAGACCGCCCGCCATCGCCGCGAGCCGGGCCAGGCGGGCCGGGTCGTCACCGTCCGTGTGCAGGTCCACGGGGCATCCGTGCTCGTCGGCGAGCTCCAGGACGGCTTCGAGGAAGCCCGTCGGGTCCGGATCCAGGTCCGGGCAGCCGCCGATCACCGAGGCGCCCATCTTCACCGCGTCCCGCAGCATGGCGAGTCCCTCCGCCCCGGCCACCCCGGTCAGCAGCCGGGGGACGGCCACCGCGGTCAGGTCCGTGAGCCCGCGCAGGGAACGCCGGGCCTGGAGCACGGCCTCCATGGGGCCGAGACCGTACATGTCGCCGATGCGCACGTGGGAGCGCATGGCGGTCGCGCCGTGCCCGAGCTGGAGCAGTGCCGCTTCGGTGGCCCGGCGCTGCACCTCGTCGGGCGCGTACGAGACGGGCCCGTCGCCGTCGGCGGTCAGCGCGGTGTCCCCGTGGGCGTGGGGCTCGGCGGGGGCGGGAAGCAGCAGGTAGCCGTTGAGGTCGACCCGGGACAGCACGGAGGAGGAGAGGCTGCCCGTGGTTCCGACGGCCTGGATCCGGCCGCCGCCGAGGCGGACGTCGACGGTACGGCCGTCCGTGAGGCGGGCCCCGGCGAGGAGCAGGGTGGTGGCCTCGGCGGCGGCCGCGCTGCCGTTGCCGCTGCGGCGGGACGGGGACGGCTGCTGCGGCTGGCTGTCGGACATCGCGCTCCTGCGGTGGCTCGGGCGGTTCCTGGGGCCGTGGCCGCGGCCCGCGGCCCGTGGCCCAAGATCACGCAGCGTGGTCAGAGCCTAGGGCGCGGTGCACTCCGCTTCACGGAAGAGGGCAATAGTCGTACCGGTGTGGTGCCCGGCGGCCGCGCCCGCGCGTGCGCCCCCGTACTGCCCGCCGCCGTCCCCGCCGTCCGTGCCGCCCTCGCGGTACCCGGGGAGCGCGCGATGTGTGAGCTCGCACACAAACTTCGGCAGAAGTGGGGTTCCAGTGGTCTGCGGGTTGATCGAGAAGGGCTTCCGAACCCCCTCGGAGCCCTGCTCCCGCAAAGGATTTGGGCGATCGGCGGGCAACCGTGTAATGTCTTCATCGCTCGCCCCAATAGCTCAGTCGGTAGAGCGTCTCCATGGTAAGGAGAAGGTCTGCGGTTCGATTCCGCATTGGGGCTCTGGTGAGAGAGGTTCCCCACCCTCGGGTGGGGAGCTGATCACATCAAAGCGGCGTAGCTCAGTCGGTAGAGCAAGCGGCTCATAATCGCTGTGTCACCGGTTCAAGTCCGGTCGCCGCTACCCACAGTAGCCGATTGCGGGGTCGGTCTCCCGATCGGCTACTCTTTTATGCGTTCATCCGTCCCATAGTCCGTCAAGGAGCACTCACGTGGCTGCCACCGACGTCCGCCCGAAGATCACGCTGGCCTGCGTGGAGTGCAAGGAGCGGAACTACATCACCAAGAAGAACCGGCGTAACAACCCGGACCGCATGGAGATGAAGAAGCACTGCCCGCGCTGCAACTCGCACACCGCGCACCGCGAGACCCGCTGACCCCAGCGAAGTCTCGAATAACAGGCACCGTCATGAGGTCGTCCCCTTCATTGGGGGCGGCCTCGTGTCGTTTTCACACCCAATCTCTCCAGTCTTTGTCTCTGTGTGTTTCGTGTCCCTTCAACAGGAGGTAGTGAGTCATGGCTCTCGACCAGTCCTTCGTGGGGCGGAGCTACCCGCCCACCGATCCGTACGAGGTCGGCCGGGAGAAGATCCGCGAATTCGCGGTCGCTGTGGGTGACGCCAATCCCGTCTACACCGACCCCGAAGCGGCGAAGGCCTACGGCCACTCGGATGTGATCGCTCCGCCGACTTTCGTGTTCGCCATCACATTCAAGGCGGCCGGCGATGTTGTCCAGGACCCGCAGCTGGGCCTGGACTACAGCCGCGTCGTCCACGGCGACCAGAAGTTCGCGTACTCCCGCCCGGTGCGTGCCGGTGACCGTCTGTCGGTGACCTCCACCATCGAGGCCGTGAAGTCGCTCGCGGGCAACGACATCATCGATGTCCGCGGCGAGGTCCACGACGAGACCGGCGAGCACGTGGTGACGGCGTGGACGAAGCTCGTCTCCCGCGCCCCCGAGGAGGCCTGACATGGCAGCGCAGATCAAGTACTCCGACGTCGAGGTCGGCACCGAGCTGCCCGCGGCGTCCTTCCCCGTGACCCGCGCCTCGCTCGTCCAGTACGCCGGCGCCTCGGGCGACTTCAACCCGATCCACTGGAACGAGAAGTTCGCCAAGGAGGTCGGGCTGCCGGACGTGATCGCCCACGGCATGTTCACCATGGCCGAGGCGATCCGCGTGGTCACCGACTGGGTGGGCGACCCGGGCGCGGTGGTCGAGTACGGCGTGCGCTTCACCAAGCCCGTCGTGGTCCCGAACGACGACCAGGGCGGCCTGATCGAGGTCACCGCCAAGGTCGCGGCGAAGCTGGACGACAACCGGGTGCGGGTCGACCTGACCGCCATGAGCGCGGGCCAGAAGGTCCTCGGCATGTCCCGCGCGGTGGTCGCGCTCGCCTGAGGAGTGTGAAGGCCTGAACGTCAGGGCCTGAACGAGTGCGGGCCGGGGCGTGCGAGGGTGCGGTGTGCCCGCCCCCTCGGCGCCCGGCCCGGCCGCCGGCCTCCCGGCCCGGCCGCCGGCCTCCCGGCCGCCGGCCTCCCGGCCCGGCCGCCGGCCTCCCGGCCGCCGGCCTCCCGGCCCGGCCGCCGGCCTCCCGGCCCGGCCGCCGGCCTCCCGGCCGCCGGCCTCCCGGCCCGGCCGCCGGCCTCCCGGCCGCCGGCCTCCCGGCCCGGCGGCCCCACCGCCCCGGCCCGGCGGCGCGCCCCCTCGGCTCGGCCATGCCCCCGGCCTCTGCTTCGCAGAGCGCCACGACGACCCTTGACGAAGTTAGTGATTGAGTACTAACTTCGCCGTATGGCAAGGATGAGCGCAGACGAGCGACGCGAGAGCGTCATTCGTGCGGCGGTGCACGAGTTCGCCCGGGGCGGATACCACGGGACCTCCACCGAGGCGATCGCCAAGCGGGTGGGTGTCTCCCAGCCGTACCTCTTCCGGCTCTTCCCCAACAAGCAGGCCATCTTCCTGGCCGCGTGCGAGCGCTGCCTGAAGGAGACCCGGGAGCTCTTCGCCTCCGCCGTCGAAGGACTGCACGGCGAGGAGGCCCAGCACGCCATCGCCAACGCGTACACCCGGTTGATCACCGAGGACCCCGACAAGCTCCAGATGCAGCTCCAGATGTACGTCGCCGTGGCCGCGGCCGAGGCGGCCGGCGACCACGAGTTCGGCGAGGTCGTCAGGGCCGGCTGGATGGAACTGTGGGACACCGCCCACCTGCCGCTGGGGGCGGACCCGAACGAGACCACGACCTTCATGGCCTACGGGATGCTGATCAACGTCCTGGCCGCCATGGGCTTCCCGTTCGACCACCGGGTCTGGGAAGGGTTCTACCCGTCGGCCCGCATCACCGGCCGCCTGGAGAGGTGAACGCGCGGGCTCGCCCGGGCGCCTTCCCATGGCCAGGAAAGTTAGTCAGTAATAACTAACAACTCGCAGGGGGAATCATGCACGCCCAGGACTCCGGCACCAAGCTCCGAGGGCCCGCCGTGTGGGCCCTCGTCCTCACCGGCGTCGCCAGCTTCATGGCCGCACTCGACAACCTCGTCGTGACCACCGCGCTCCCCGCCATCCGCGCGGACCTCGGCGGCGGGCTGGAGGACCTGGAATGGACGGTGAACGCCTACACGCTCACCTTCGCCGTCCTCCTCATGTTCGGCGCGGCCCTCGGCGACCGCTTCGGCCGCCGCCGGCTGTTCATCGCCGGCCTCGCCGTCTTCACCGGCGCCTCCGCCGCGGCCGCCCTCTCGCCCGGGATCGACGCGCTCATCGCCGCCCGTGCCGTGCAGGGCGTGGGAGCCGCCGTCATGATGCCGCTCACCCTGACCCTCCTCACCGCCGCCGTCCCGGCGGCCCGGCGCGGCATGGCCCTCGGCATCTACGGCGCCGTCACCGGCCTCGCCGTCGCCAGCGGCCCCCTCATCGGCGGCAGCCTCACCGAGCACATCTCCTGGCAGTGGATCTTCTGGCTCAACGTGCCGACAGGACTGGCCCTGATTCCGCTCGCCCGCCTGCGCCTCGCCGAGTCCACCGCCCCGGGCGCCCGCCTCGACGTCCCCGGCACCCTGCTCATCAGCGGCGGCCTCTTCGGCATCGTCTACGCCCTGGTCAACGCCAACTCCGAGGGCTGGACCAGCGCGCCCGTCCTTACCGGCCTGACCCTCGGCTCCGCCCTCGTCGCGGGATTCGTCCTCCACGGCTCCACCCACGCGAACCCGATGCTCCCCATGGGGCTCTTCCGGGACCGCGGCTTCCTGGGGATCAACCTGGCCGGCCTGCTGATGTTCCTCGGCATGTTCGGCTCGATCTTCCTGCTCAGCCAGTTCCTCCAGGGCGTCGCCGGCTACTCGCCCACCGAAGCCGGCCTGCGGATGCTTCCCTGGACCGGCATGCCGATGATCGTGGCCCCGCTGGCCGGGATACTCTCCGACCGCATCGGCGGTCGCCCCGTGGTCGCCGCCGGGCTGGCGTTCCAGGCACTCGGCCTCGGCTGGTTCGCCGCGATCCTCAGCACGGACGTCTCGTACGCCGCGCAGCTGCCGCCGCTGATCCTCAGCGGGATCGGCATGGCCCTCTACTTCGCCCCGGCGGCCAACGTCCTGATGTCCACCGTGCGCCCCGCCGACCAGGGCAAGGCCTCCGGCGCGAACAACGCCCTGCGCGAGCTCGGCGGAGCCCTCGGTGTCGCCGTCCTGGCCTCCGTCTTCTCCGCCCAGGGCGGGTACGAGTCCCCGCAGGCCTTCACCGACGGCACCGTTCCCGCCCTGTGGATCGGCGCCGGAGCGGTCGCGCTCGCCGCCGCGCTGGCCCTCCTCGTGCCCCGCAGGTCCAAGACCGCCCCGGTCCCCGCGGGCCGGACCGCCACCGCACCGGAGAAGGTTCCCGCCGCCGGCTGAGCCCGCCACCCGCCGACCCGGCCCCGGGCGCAGCCCCGTACCGACCCGTATCCGCCCGTACTACCCACCCGTACCGACCCTGTACGACCGACCGGACCCGCACCCAGGAGCGCAAGGAGAGCACGTCATGCCCGACATCCCCTGGTCCACGCCCACCCCGGCCGACCCCGGCGCAGAGGTCTACGTCATGGCCTCCCGCTTCGAGACCGCCACCCTCACCGGCGCCGTCAGGTTCTTCCTCAAGGCGCCCGGCATCATCCGCCAGATGCGCAAGGCCCCCGGCGCCCACGGCGTCGCCCTCCGGGCCCGCGTCCTTCGCCGCACCTTCCTCACCCTCTCCGCATGGGAGGACCGCGACGCCCTCTACCGCTTCGCCCGCAGCGAGCCCCACCGCACCAGCGCCCGCGCCGCCAGCGCGTACATGAAGGAATCCGCCTTCACCTACTGGACCGTTCCGGCCGCCGAGCTGCCGCTCACCTGGGCCGAGGCCGAGCGCCGCCTCGCCGAGCAGGAAGCGAACCGCTGACCCGGCCGGAACGGGGACGAACGAGGACGGTCCGTGGCCCCGCAGGGATGCGAGGGGCACGGACCGTACTCTTGTCCACGTGCAGGAACTCCACGAAGCCCCCCTCGCCCCGCTGACCACCTTCCGTCTCGGTGGTCCCGCCGCCCGCCTGGTCACCGCGACCACCGACGCCGAGGTCGTCGCCACCGTGCGCGCCGCGGACCGGAGCGGCACCCCGCTCCTGATCATCGGCGGCGGCAGCAACCTGGTCATCGGCGACCAGGGCTTCGACGGAACCGCCCTGCGCATCGCGACCACCGGCTTCACCCTCGACGGCACCGCCCTGGAACTCGCCGCCGGCGAGAACTGGAGCGACGCCGTCGCCCGCACCGTCGATGCCGGCCTCGCCGGCATCGAATGCCTCGCCGGCATCCCCGGCTCGGCCGGCGCCACCCCGATCCAGAACGTCGGGGCGTACGGCCAGGAGGTCTGCGACACCATCACCGAGGTCGTCGCCTACGACCGCACCACCGGCGAAACGGTTACGCTGACCGCCGCCGAGTGCGCCTTCCGGTACCGCAACAGCACCTTCAAGGACCAGCCCGACCGCTACGTCGTCCTGCGCGTGCGCTTCGCCCTGGAGGACGCAGGCGGGCTCTCGGCGCCGATCAAGTACCCCGAGACCGCCCGCGCCCTCGGCGTCGGGGCCGGCGACCGGGTCCCCGCCGCCACCGTCCGCGAGACCGTCCTGCGGCTGCGCGCCGGCAAGGGCATGGTCCTCGACCCCGCCGACCACGACACCTGGTCGGCCGGCTCCTTCTTCCACAACCCGATCCTGACCGACGAGGCCTACGCCGCCTTCCTCGCCCGAGTCCAGGACCGCCTCGGCCCCGACACCGCCCCGCCCGCCTACCCGGCCGGCGAGGGCCGTACGAAGACCAGCGCGGCCTGGCTGATCGACAAGGCCGGCTTCACCAAGGGCTACGGCACCGGGCCCGCGCGCATCTCCACCAAGCACACCCTCGCCCTCACCAACCGCGGCGAGGCCACCACGGAGGACCTCCTCACCCTGGCCCGCGAGGTCGTCGCGGGCGTCCACGCGGCCTTCGGCGTCACCCTCGTCAACGAGCCGGTGACGGTCGGCGTCAGCATCTGAGGAGCCCCGGCCGCCCATGCTCTGTCCCCGCCACGGGGCCGGTACGGACCCCACTCGGCTCGTGGGTCGCACGCTCAGCAGGGTCGTCGCGTCCTGGCACGTCAGTGACGGCGAACGCTCCGAGTCCCCCCTCGACGTCTGGCTGATCGACAGCGTCGGCGACTCCATCCGTATCACCACCGGGTCCGACCAGTGCCTCATCGTCGAGTCCGCCCCGCCCCACGCGCCGTACGACATGGGGGAGTGGGGCCGCATCGAGGTCGGCGAGGACCTCGGCGACCACCCCTTCCTGCGGCACTTGGGCGAGACCGTTTCCTCGGTCGCCGAGTTCGCGCTGCCCGAACAGGGCCGCACCCACCTGGAGATCGGCTTCCCGGACGGCCGCCGCGTCCGCGCCGACTGCTACGAGGGGGACCTGCGGCTCACCCGGTGAGCCAGTGGTCGATCCCGGCCAGCAGCTTGGCCTGCACTTCGTCCGGCGCGGCGCTGCCGCGGACCGACTGGCGGGCCAGCTCGGCGAGCTCCGCGTCCGTGAAGCCGTGGTGGCGGCGGGCGATCTCGTACTGCGCCGCCAGCCGGGACCCGAACAGCAGCGGGTCGTCCGCGCCCAGCGCCATCGGCACCCCGGCCTCGAACAGCCTGCGCAGCGGGACGTCCTCGGGGCGCTCGTACACGCCCAAGGCGACGTTCGACGCGGGGCAGACCTCGCAGGTGATCTGCCGGTCAGCGAGCCGCTTCAGCAGCCGGGGGTCCTCCGCGGCCCGTACGCCGTGCCCGACGCGGGCGGCGTGCAGGTCGTCGAGGCAGTCGCGGACCGAGGACGGGCCGGCCAGCTCGCCCCCGTGCGGGGCCGCCAGCAGGCCGCCGTCGCGGGCGATGGCGAAGGCCCGGTCGAAATCGCGGGCCATGCCGCGGCGCTCGTCGTTGGAAAGGCCGAAACCGACGACGCCGCGGTCGGCGTAGCGCACGGCGAGGCGGGCCAGGGTGCGCGCGTCGAGGGGGTGCTTCATGCGGTTGGCGGCGATCAGGACCCGCATGCCGAGGCCGGTCTCGCGGGAGGCGGCGTCGACGGCGTCGAGGATGATCTCGACGGCCGGGATCATCCCGCCGAGCAGCGGGGCGTAGGAGGTGGGATCCACCTGGATCTCCAGCCAGCCGCTGCCGTCCCGGACGTCCTCCTCCGCGGCCTCGCGGACCAGGCGCTGGATGTCCTCCGGCTCGCGCAGACAGGAGCGGGCGGCGTCGTAGAGCCGCTGGAAGCGGAACCAGCCGCGCTCATCGGTGGCGCGCAGCTTGGGCGGTTCCCCGGCGGTCAGTGCGTCGGGGAGCCGCACGCCGTACTTGTCGGCGAGTTCCAGGAGGGTCGATGGTCGCATCGACCCGGTGAAGTGCAGGTGGAGGTGGGCCTTCGGCAGAAGCGTGAGATCGCGTGCGTGCTCCATCCGGTGATCCTGCCGTACCGCTGCGCTCGGCGGGAGGGGGTTTTACCGATCGGGGGCTTGCGCGAACGCGTGAGCGGGCGCGGCGCCGCTGCGGGGGAGCTGCCCCCGAGCCCCCGCGCCTCGAACACCGGCGAGGGCGGATGGGGCCCGGCGGGGCCGCAAACGCCTGGGCGGCGGCACCCTCGGGGGTGCCGCCGCCCAGGTCATGCCGCGGGCCGCGTCAGGCCTTGGCCTCGGCCAGGAGCTTCTGGACGCGGGACACGCCCTCGACCAGGTCCTCGTCGCCCAGGGCGTACGACAGGCGCAGGTAGCCCGGGGTGCCGAAGGCCTCGCCCGGGACGACCGCGACCTCGGCCTCGTCCAGGATCAGGGCGGCCAGCTCGACGGAGGTCTGCGGGCGCTTGCCGCGGATCTCCTTGCCGAGGAGCTCCTTGACCGACGGGTACGCGTAGAACGCGCCCTCCGGGGTCGGGCAGAAGACGCCGTCGATCTCGTTCAGCATCCTGACCATCGTCTGGCGGCGGCGGTCGAAGGCCTTGCGCATCTCGGCGACCGCGTCCAGGTTGCCCGAGACGGCGGCCAGCGCGGCGACCTGGGCCACGTTGGAGACGTTGGAGGTGGCGTGCGACTGCAGGTTCGTCGCCGCCTTGACGACGTCCTGCGGGGCGATGACCCAGCCCACGCGCCAGCCGGTCATCGCGTAGGTCTTGGCGACGCCGTTGACGATGATGCACTTGTCGCGCAGGGCCGGCACCAGGACCGGCAGCGAGGTGAACTTCGCGTCGCCGTAGACCAGGTGCTCGTAGATCTCGTCCGTCAGCACCCACAGGCCGTGCTCGGCGGCCCACTCGCCGATCGCCTTCGCGTCGGCCTCGCTGTAGACCGAACCGGTCGGGTTGGACGGGGAGACGAAGAGGACGACCTTCGTGCGCTCGGTGCGCGCGGCCTCCAGCTGCTCCACGGAGACCCGGTAGCCGGTGGTCTCGTCGGCGACGACATCGACCGGGACACCGCCGGCGAGACGGATCGACTCCGGGTAGGTGGTCCAGTACGGAGCCGGGACGATGACCTCGTCACCCGGGTCGAGGATGGCCGCGAAGGCCTCGTAGATCGCCTGCTTGCCGCCGTTGGTCACGAGGACCTGCGACGCCTCGACCTCGTAGCCGGAGTCGCGCAGCGTCTTGGCGGCGATGGCGGCCTTCAGCTCCGGCAGACCGCCGGCCGGCGTGTAGCGGTGGTACTTGGGGTTGCGGCAGGCCTCGACCGCGGCCTCGACGATGTAGTCCGGGGTCGGGAAGTCGGGCTCGCCCGCGCCGAAGCCGATCACCGGGCGTCCGGCGGCCTTGAGGGCCTTGGCCTTGGCGTCCACGGCGAGGGTGGCGGACTCGGAAATGGCGCCGATACGGGCGGACACCCGGCGCTCGGAGGAAGGCGTTGCAGAGGTCATACGGGCAATCGTCCCAGACCGCGAAGAGGCGCCGCACACCGTTTCAGTCAACGGACTGGAGCACGTCAGGTCGGGTGCTGTTCGACGTCACGGTCCAGTTCACGTACACTCACCTGTCGTTGGACCTCGCCAGCCGCTGCAAAGCGTGAGCACTCCGTGCACTCGCCCGGATGCGGTAGGTTGGGGGACGCAAAGGGTCGTAGCTCAATTGGTAGAGCACTGGTCTCCAAAACCAGCGGTTGGGGGTTCGAGTCCCTCCGGCCCTGCTCCACACTCCTTCTCGGATGTGTGTGCGCAGGTACGTACTTAGATGCAACGCCGTGCGGCGCAACCGGGCGCGGTACGGCCACGACCCGGATTCAGGTGAGAGACGTGACGGACGCCCTGGGCTCCATCGACATGCCTGACGCCGAGGACGAGACGCGCGAGAAGAAGGCCCGCAAGGGCGGCAAGCGCGGCAAGAAGGGTCCTCTGGGCCGTCTCGCGCTTTTCTACCGCCAGATTGTCGCGGAACTCCGCAAGGTTGTCTGGCCCACTCGCAACCAGCTCACGACGTACACCACCGTGGTGATTGTCTTCGTGGTCATCATGATCGGTCTGGTGACCGTGATTGACTATGGGTTCCAGGAAGCCATCAAGTTCGTCTTCGGCTGATCCCCGCGGAGGGCGGCGCCTTGATGGGTGCCGCCCCTTTTCGCATGTTCCACCACCTTTTTTCCAGGAAGAAGCAGCCACCGTGTCTGACCCGAACCTGAACGCGAGCCACGACTCCGTCGAGTCCGTCGAGGACGAGCTCGACATCGTCGAGGCGGCAGACGCTGTGGACCCCGACGAGGCCGAGCTCGCCGACGTCGAGGCGGGTGAGCCGGCCGAGGAGGCCGCGCTGCACGTCTCCGACGAGGCGGACGAGGTCGAGGCCGACACCGAGCTCGAAGAGGCCGCCGACGACGCCGAGATCGCGGAGGAGGCCGAAGAGGCCGAGCCCGCCGAGCCGGTCGACCCGGTCCAGGCCCTGCGCGAGGAGCTGCGCCTCCTCCCCGGCGAGTGGTACGTGATCCACACCTACGCCGGCTACGAGAAGCGCGTGAAGGCCAACCTGGAGCAGCGCGCCGTCTCGCTGAACGTCGAGGAGTTCATCTACCAGGCCGAGGTGCCCGAGGAAGAGATCGTCCAGATCAAGAACGGCGAGCGCAAGAACGTCCGGCAGAACAAGCTGCCCGGCTACGTTCTCGTCCGCATGGATCTGACGAACGAGTCCTGGGGCGTCGTCCGCAACACCCCCGGCGTCACCGGCTTCGTGGGCAACGCGTACGACCCGTACCCGCTGACCCTGGACGAGATCGTCAAGATGCTCGCCCCGGAGGCGCAGGAGAAGGCGGCCAAGGCCGCCGCGGAAGAGGCCGGCCTGCCCGCGCCCGCCGTCAAGCGCACGATCGAGGTCCTGGACTTTGAGGTCGGCGACTCGGTCACCGTCACCGACGGCCCGTTCGCCACGCTGCAGGCGACCATCAACGAGATCAACCCCGACTCGAAGAAGGTCAAGGGCCTCGTCGAGATCTTCGGTCGCGAGACCCCGGTCGAGCTCAGCTTCGACCAGATCCAGAAGAACTGATCCACTCCGCGTGCGTCACGGCTTCTGAGCCCCAGCTTCCGGACAGGTCAGACCACCCCCCAAGGGTGGTCTGACCTGCTCGGTTTTTAGCCCCGCACTGATACCCGTTATCGTGGTGCGGTATGCCTCCATCCGGATGACCGGATCGGCGGCTGAAAACTCTCACTAGGACCCGGAGAGAGCAATGCCTCCCAAGAAGAAGAAGGTCACGGGGCTTATCAAGCTCCAGATCAAGGCCGGTGCGGCCAACCCGGCTCCGCCGGTCGGCCCCGCGCTCGGTCAGCACGGCGTCAACATCATGGAGTTCTGCAAGGCCTACAACGCCGCGACCGAGTCGCAGCGTGGCATGGTCGTGCCGGTGGAGATCACGGTCTACGAGGACCGCACCTTCACCTTCATCACCAAGACTCCGCCGGCGGCGCGCCTCATCCTGAAGCACGCGGGCATCGAGAAGGGCTCCGGCGAGCCCCACAAGACCAAGGTCGCCAAGCTCACGGCCGCCCAGGTCAAGGAGATCGCCGAGCTGAAGATGCCCGACCTGAACGCCAACGACATCGACGCGGCCGTCAAGATCATCGCCGGCACCGCGCGTTCGATGGGCGTCACCGTCGAAGGCTGATCCAGCCACCCCTCGCACCACCAGTGGTAGGACCAAGCGCTGGTCCGCACCACGACTCCATGCCTGAAGCCACAACACAGGAGCAGAAGTGAAGCGCAGCAAGACCCTCCGCGCTGCGGACGCCAAGATCGACCGGGAGAAGCTCTACGCCCCGCTCGAGGCCGTCCGTATCGCCAAGGAGACCTCCTCCACCAAGTTCGACAGCACCGTCGAGATCGCCTTCCGCCTGGGTGTCGACCCGCGCAAGGCCGACCAGATGGTCCGCGGCACCGTGAACCTCCCGCACGGCACCGGCAAGACCGCCCGGGTCCTGGTCTTCGCGACCGGTGACCGTGCTGCGGCCGCGGAAGCCGCCGGCGCCGACATCGTCGGCGACGACGAGCTGATCAACGAGATCGCCAAGGGCAACCGCCTGAACGAGTTCGACGCCGTTGTCGCCACCCCGGACCTCATGGGCAAGGTCGGCCGCCTCGGCCGCGTGCTCGGTCCCCGTGGCCTCATGCCGAACCCGAAGACCGGCACCGTCACGATGGACGTCGCGAAGGCTGTCACCGAGATCAAGGGTGGCAAGATCGAGTTCCGCGTCGACAAGCACTCGAACCTGCACTTCATCATCGGCAAGGTTTCCTTCTCCGACGAGCAGCTCGTCGAGAACTACGGCGCGGCCCTGGACGAGATTCTTCGTCTGAAGCCGTCCGCCGCCAAGGGCCGCTACCTGAAGAAGGCCGCCCTCAGCACCACCATGGGCCCCGGCATCCAGCTGGACCCGAACCGCACCCGGAACCTCCTCGTCGAGGAAGACCCGGCTGCCGTCTGACTTGGCCGAGCCTGACGGCTCACCGAGCGGCTCTACGGGCCTCTCGCCCCCTTCACGGGTGGCGGGGGGCCCGTTGCCGTGTCAAAGGCCACACATCCCCCGGCCGCGGCCATATCGGCGCGCGACGCGGCGAGGGGGGACCGTAGGCTCAACCTGCAGAACCGATCAAGCAAGGGGTGGGGGACCTCAGTGTCGAACCAGACGAAGACGTACCGGAAGAAGGCCCTCGGCGCCGCGCTGGCGGCCGTCCTGCTCGCGGGCGGCGCCACGGCGTGCGAGAGCGGCAAGAAGGAGGACGCCGGCAAGGCGGCCGCCCCTGCGGCGTCCGCGCAGCCGGGCAGCCCCGCGGCCGGCGGCAGCGCCACCGAGGCGCTCACGGCGGCGTACAAGAAGACCTCCGCCGCCAAGTCGGCCAAGGTCCGCATGACGATGTCGATGCCCGCCTCGCTCGGCGCCGCCGCCGGTGGCGGCACGATCGAGATGACGGGCGTACAGGGCTGGGACCCGACCGTCATGGACATCACGATGAAGGGCGGCGCGCTCAGCGGGGCGGGCGCCGAGTCCATGCGCATGATCATGGTGAACGACGTCATGTTCATGGAGGTGCCCGCCGACTCGGCCCTGTCCGCGGGCACCGAGGGCAAGCGCTGGATGAAGCTGGACCTCGCCGCCGCGGCGCAGGCCTCCGGCGACGCCGAGGCCGTGAAGAAGCTCAGCGGCATGGGCGGCATGGACCAGAGCCAGGACCCGGCCAAGCAGCTCGCCCTGCTGCTCGCCTCGCCGAACGTGAAGCACGTCGGTTCGGAGAAGGTCGAGGGGACGGACGCCGAGCACTACAAGGGCACCCTGAGCTTCGAGGAGATGCTCGCCGCCGACCAGCGGGCCCAGGCGCTCACCGCGGACGAGCGGGCCAAGCTGGTCGAGGCCATGAAGAAGGCCGGCATCAAGGGCTACGACATGGACGTCTGGGTGAACAAGGACGGCTACCCGGTCCGCATGAAGGTCGTCATGGGGATGCCGCAGGGGGCCGTGAACGTGGACGCCTCCTACTCGGACTACGGGTCCGCGGCCACCGTCCAGGCACCGCCGGCGAGCGAGACCTTCGACCTCTTCGGCATGCTCAAGGAGCTGGGCGGCCGGCCCGGCGCGGGAGCCTGACCGATTCCGCGCCCATCGGCGACACGCAGGTCAGAACGTAGATGAACGCAGTGGGGGAGAACCAGATGAACAAGGCTGTCCGGACCCGGGCCGCAGCGGCGATCGCCGGCACCGTGCTTCTCGTGGGCGGTCTCACCGCCTGCGGCGGCGGGGCAGAGGGGGGCGAGGGGGCGGACGCCAAGGCGCACGACCCCCGGGAGGCGGTGAAGGCGTCCTACCTGAAGACGGTGGCCGCCAAGTTCGCCAAGGCGGAGCTGTCCACCGTCGGGACCGACGGCAAGACCAGCGGCCAGTCCGGCACGAAGGGCTGGTACCCCTCCAGCCACGACGTGGTCCTGAAGGACGGCGGCGGCAAGCCCGACACCCGCTCGATCATGATGGGCGACACCGTCTACACCCAGCTGGACAAGCCCCTCAAGGGCAAGACCTGGATGCAGATGGACCTGTCCAAGGACGGCAAGCCGGGGGTCCGGCTGAACGAGGACCCGGCCGAGTACCTCGCCATGCTGCTCGGCCAGGACAAGCTCACGCACGTCGGGGCCGGGACGACCGACGGCATCGACGCCCAGCACTACAAGGGCAGCTTCACCAACGCGGACCTGGTCAAGGCGGACGAGTCCACCAAGGTGATGGAGGAAAAGAACCGCCAGTACCTCCGCGAGTCCGTGAAGCACATCACCGCCTTCGAGGTGGACCTGTGGATCGGCAAGGACGGCTACCCGGTCCGCGTCGACAGCTCCAGCACGGACGGCAAGGGCACGACGAAGACCACGGCGAAGTTTTCCGACTTCGGCAAGCCCGCCGCCGTCCAGCCGCCGCCGGCCGACCAGGTCGTCACCTTCGACGCCGTGATGAAGGGCGTCGACGCCGACCTCGAACAGGTCGACAAGGACTTGGCAGAGGCCGACAAGAGCCTGGAAGAGGCCGACAAGACGCTGCGGGACGCGGGGCTGCCCGGCCTGCGCCGCTGACCGGCCGGCTGACCGATTTGCCTCGACCGGAACCCTTCACGTAGTCTTCCCCGGAAGCCAAAGACCGCTGGTCGTTGCCGTGCCCGCAAGGGTTCGGTGGCCGAAGGATCCGCTGGATGCGGACGACCCGCGCAGGTGACTGTGGAAGGTTCCCGGAATTCGTTCCGGTTGAGCCACGCCCTGGCGCCTGCGCCGGGGCGTTTCGTCTTTCAGCCCCTTCTGAGCGGTCCTCATCACCCGGAAGGAGGCGAACGCACCATGCCGACGCCCAACAAGGCTGCATCGGTAGCCGAGCTCAAGGACGCGTTCCAGAGCTCGAACGCCGCCGTGCTGACCGAGTACCGGGGTCTCACCGTCGCGCAGCTCAAGACGCTGCGTCGCTCCCTTGGTGAGAACGCCCAGTACGCCGTGGTGAAGAACACGCTGACCAAGATTGCGGCCAACCAGGCCGGGATCACCGCGCTGGACGAGCACTTCGCTGGTCCGACCGCGGTCGCCTTCATCACCGGTGACCCGGTGGAGTCGGCGAAGAGCCTGCGTGACTTCGCCAAGGACAACCCCAACCTGATCATCAAGGCGGGTGTCCTTGATGGTAAGGCGCTCTCCGCCGATGACATCAAGAAGCTTGCGGACCTCGAGTCCCGCGAGGTTCTGCTCAGCAAGCTGGCCGGCGCGTTCAAGGGCAAGCAGTCCCAGGCTGCCTCGCTCTTCCAGGCGCTGCCGTCGAAGTTCGTCCGCACCGCGGAAGCGCTTCGCGTCAAGCTCGCCGAGCAGGGCGGTGCCGAGTAATTCGGCTCGCGCAGTGATCCGCGCCGCCTAGTGCGCGGGTCGTAGCGGGCCGTTACGCCCGCCTCTATAGACACATCGGCACCTGCCGAATTAGTGGAAGGATCGCCCATCATGGCGAAGCTCTCTCAGGACGACCTCCTCGCCCAGTTCGAGGAGATGACCCTCATCGAGCTCTCCGAGTTCGTGAAGGCCTTCGAGGAGAAGTTCGACGTCACCGCCGCCGCGGCCGTCGCCGTTGCCGGCCCGGCCGGCCCGGGTGCCGTTGTCGAGGCCGAGGAGGAGAAGGACGAGTTCGACGTCATCCTCACCGGTGCCGGCGACAAGAAGATCCAGGTCATCAAGGTCGTGCGCGAGCTGACCTCCCTGGGTCTGAAGGAGGCCAAGGACCTCGTGGACGGCGCCCCGAAGCCGGTCCTCGAGAAGGTCGCCAAGGACGCCGCCGAGAAGGCCGCCGAGGCCCTCAAGGGCGCCGGTGCGGCCGTCGAGGTCAAGTAACACCTCTGAGGCCTTCCTGAGGCCTCATCCAAGGGCGATCACCCGTAAGGGTGGTCGCCCTTTGGCGTACCCGCAGTGCCTGACTTGCCCTGGTCTCGTTGGGGAGTAGGGTGATCATCGTTGCCCCGACGCAGGGTCCGAAGATGATCCGCTCGGAGCAGGGGGCCTTGACGAACGGGACGCGGCGCAGCATTCTCAGACCCGTCGAGAGGTCGACCGCCTCGATCCGAAATCCGAGGCATGGATCGACTACGAAGAGGGCAGTACTGATACGCGCTCTGTGTACGAACGCCACAGCGTTGGACGCAGTTTGAACGACATGGGGAAGGCCTGTTGCCGGTTTCCGGAAACCTGGTCTGGACATCAGTGAGCCGAGTGGCTACACTGACCCTTTGCGCTGCCTGTTAGCTGTTCCCTGCCCGTCGCCAGGGACATGCCCACGCTTGAGCACACTTGATTGACTTGCCCTGATCTGGCCTTTTGGGCCGGAATCGGGGGGCCTGTCTTCTGTGTCTGCTGGGACCGGTACGCGCGTAGTGAGTCCGAGCCCTCGGAAGGACCCCCTCTTGGCCGCCTCGCGCAACGCCTCGACCAATACGAACAACGGTGCCAGCACCGCCCCGCTGCGCATCTCCTTTGCAAAGATCAAGGAGCCCCTCGAGGTTCCGAACCTCCTGGCGCTGCAGACCGAGAGCTTTGACTGGCTGCTCGGCAATGCCGCCTGGAAGTCTCGCGTCGAGTCGGCGCTTGAGAGTGGACAGGACGTCCCCACCAAGTCCGGTCTGGAAGAGATCTTCGAGGAGATCTCGCCGATCGAGGACTTCTCCGGGTCGATGTCGCTGACCTTCCGCGACCACCGTTTCGAGCCGGCGAAGAACTCTGTCGACGAGTGCAAGGAGCGCGACTTCACGTACGCGGCTCCGCTGTTCGTCACTGCCGAGTTCACGAACAACGAGACCGGAGAGATCAAGTCTCAGACGGTCTTCATGGGCGACTTCCCGCTCATGACCAACAAGGGCACCTTCGTCATCAACGGCACCGAGCGTGTCGTCGTGTCGCAGCTTGTCCGTTCCCCCGGTGTCTACTTCGACTCCTCCATCGACAAGACGTCCGACAAGGACATCTTCTCCGCCAAGATCATCCCGTCCCGGGGTGCCTGGCTGGAGATGGAGATCGACAAGCGCGACATGGTCGGTGTCCGCATCGACCGCAAGCGCAAGCAGTCCGTCACCGTCCTCCTGAAGGCTCTCGGCTGGACCACCGAGCAGATCCTCGAGGAGTTCGGCGAGTACGAGTCCATGCGCGCCACCCTGGAGAAGGACCACACCCAGGGTCAGGACGACGCGCTGCTCGACATCTACCGCAAGCTGCGCCCGGGCGAGCCGCCGACCCGTGAGGCCGCTCAGACGCTGCTCGAGAACCTCTACTTCAACCCCAAGCGCTACGACCTCGCCAAGGTCGGCCGCTACAAGGTGAACAAGAAGCTCGGCGCCGACGAGCCGCTCGACGCCGGTGTGCTCACCACCGACGACGTCATCGCCACGATCAAGTACCTGGTCAAGCTGCACGCCGGCGAGACCGAGACGATCGGTGAGTCCGGCCGTTCGATCGTGGTCGAGACCGACGACATCGACCACTTCGGCAACCGTCGTCTGCGCAACGTCGGCGAGCTCATCCAGAACCAGGTCCGCACGGGTCTGGCTCGTATGGAGCGCGTCGTGCGCGAGCGCATGACCACCCAGGACGTCGAGGCGATCACGCCGCAGACCCTGATCAACATCCGGCCGGTCGTCGCCTCCATCAAGGAGTTCTTCGGCACCAGCCAGCTGTCGCAGTTCATGGACCAGAACAACCCGCTCTCGGGCCTGACCCACAAGCGCCGCCTGTCGGCGCTGGGCCCCGGCGGTCTGTCCCGTGAGCGGGCCGGCTTCGAGGTCCGTGACGTCCACCCGTCGCACTACGGCCGCATGTGCCCGATCGAGACCCCCGAAGGCCCGAACATCGGTCTGATCGGCTCGCTCGCGTCCTACGGCCGCGTCAACGCGTTCGGTTTCGTCGAGACCCCGTACCGCAAGGTCATCGACGGTGTCGTCACCGACGAGGTCGACTACCTGACGGCCGACGAGGAAGACCGCTTCGTCATCGCGCAGGCCAACGCGGCCCTGTCCGAGGACATGCGCTTCACCGAGAACCGCGTCCTGGTCCGCCGTCGTGGCGGCGAGATCGACTACATCGCCGGCGGCGACGTCGACTACATGGACGTCTCCCCGCGCCAGATGGTGTCCGTCGCGACCGCGATGATCCCCTTCCTGGAGCACGACGACGCCAACCGTGCCCTCATGGGCGCGAACATGATGCGCCAGGCCGTTCCGCTCATCAAGGCGGAGGCCCCGCTCGTCGGCACCGGCATGGAGTACCGCTGTGCGGTCGACGCCGGTGACTCGATCCGTGCGGAGAAGGACGGTGTCGTCCAGGAGGTCTCGGCCGACTACATCACCGTCGCCAACGACGACGGCACGTACACCACGTACCGCGTCGCCAAGTTCTCCCGCTCGAACCAGGGCACCTCGGTCAACCAGAAGGTCATCGTCAACGAGGGTGACCGGATCGTCGAGTCCCAGGTCCTCGCCGACGGACCGGCGACCGAAGAGGGCGAGATGGCCCTCGGCAAGAACCTGCTCGTCGCGTTCATGCCGTGGGAAGGCCACAACTACGAGGACGCGATCATCCTGTCGCAGCGCCTCGTGCAGGACGACGTCCTCTCCTCGATCCACATCGAGGAGCACGAGGTCGACGCCCGTGACACCAAGCTCGGCCCCGAGGAGATCACCCGGGACATCCCGAACGTCTCCGAGGAGGTCCTCGCGGACCTCGACGAGCGCGGCATCATCCGCATCGGTGCGGACGTCGTCGCCGGCGACATCCTGGTCGGCAAGGTCACGCCCAAGGGTGAGACCGAGCTGACCCCGGAGGAGCGTCTGCTCCGCGCGATCTTCGGTGAGAAGGCCCGCGAGGTGCGTGACACCTCGCTCAAGGTCCCCCACGGTGAGATCGGCAAGGTCATCGGTGTCCGCGTCTTCGACCGCGAGGAGGGCGACGAGCTTCCTCCGGGCGTGAACCAGCTGGTCCGCGTCTACGTCGCCCAGAAGCGCAAGATCACCGACGGTGACAAGCTCGCCGGCCGCCACGGCAACAAGGGTGTCATCTCCAAGATCCTTCCGATCGAGGACATGCCCTTCCTCGAAGACGGCACGCCGGTCGACATCATCCTGAACCCGCTGGGTGTCCCGTCCCGAATGAACCCGGGACAGGTCCTGGAGATCCACCTCGGCTGGCTCGCCAGCCGCGGCTGGGACGTCTCCGGTCTGGGTGAGGAGTGGGCCGAGCGGCTGAAGGCGATCGGTGCCGACCGCGTCGAGCCCGGCACCAACGTCGCCACCCCCGTGTTCGACGGCGCCCGCGAGGACGAGCTCGCCGGCCTGTTCGAGCACACCATCCCGAACCGCGACGGCGACCGCCTGGTCCTCCCGTCCGGCAAGGCGCGCCTGTTCGACGGCCGCTCCGGCGAGCCGTTCCCGGACCCGATCTCGGTCGGGTACATGTACATCCTCAAGCTCCACCACCTGGTCGACGACAAGCTCCACGCCCGTTCGACCGGTCCGTACTCGATGATCACGCAGCAGCCGCTGGGTGGTAAGGCACAGTTCGGTGGCCAGCGATTCGGCGAGATGGAGGTGTGGGCGCTCGAGGCTTACGGTGCCGCCTACGCCCTCCAGGAGCTGCTGACCATCAAGTCCGACGACGTCACCGGCCGCGTGAAGGTCTACGAGGCCATCGTCAAGGGCGAGAACATCCCCGAGCCGGGCATTCCCGAGTCCTTCAAGGTGCTCATCAAGGAAATGCAGTCGCTCTGCCTCAACGTGGAGGTGCTGTCCTCGGACGGCATGTCCATCGAGATGCGCGACACCGACGAGGACGTCTTCCGCGCGGCGGAGGAGCTCGGTATCGACCTGTCCCGGCGCGAGCCGAGCAGCGTCGAAGAGGTCTGACGGGCCTGACGGGGGGCTCACGAACAGAGCCCCCCGTCATCCCCGGGACCGTTCAGACCACTGATCAAGAGACACGACCCCGAAAGAGGGATTGACGCACAGTGCTCGACGTCAACTTCTTCGACGAGCTGCGGATCGGCCTTGCCACCGCGGACGACATCCGAACCTGGTCGCACGGCGAGGTAAAGAAGCCGGAGACCATCAACTACCGCACCCTGAAGCCCGAGAAGGACGGACTCTTCTGCGAGAAGATCTTCGGTCCGACCCGGGACTGGGAGTGCTACTGCGGCAAGTACAAGCGTGTCCGATTCAAGGGCATCATCTGTGAGCGCTGTGGCGTCGAGGTCACGCGCGCCAAGGTGCGCCGTGAGCGGATGGGCCACATCGAGCTTGCCGCTCCCGTTACCCACATCTGGTACTTCAAGGGCGTCCCCTCGCGCCTGGGCTACCTGCTCGACCTCGCGCCGAAGGACCTCGAGAAGGTCATCTACTTCGCCGCGTACATGATCACGTTCGTCGACGACGAGCGCCGCCAGCGCGACCTGCCGTCGCTGGAGGCCCACGTCTCCGTCGAGCGCCAGCAGATCGAGAACCGCCGCGACGCGGACCTCGAAGGCCGGGCCAAGAAGCTCGAGTCCGACCTGGCCGAGCTCGAGGCCGAGGGTGCGAAGGCCGACGTGCGCCGCAAGGTGCGCGAAGGTGCCGAGCGCGAGATGAAGCAGCTCCGTGACCGCGCCCAGCGCGAGATCGACCGCCTCGACGAGGTGTGGGCCCGCTTCAAGAACCTCAAGGTCCAGGACCTCGAGGGCGACGAGCTCCTCTACCGCGAGCTGCGTGACCGCTTCGGCACGTACTTCGACGGCTGCATGGGCGCCGCCGCGCTGCAGAAGCGCCTGGAGTCCTTCGACCTGGAGGAGGAGGCCGAGCGCCTCCGCGAGATCATCCGTACCGGCAAGGGCCAGAAGAAGACCCGTGCGCTCAAGCGCCTCAAGGTCGTCTCCGCGTTCCTGCAGACCAGCAACAAGCCCAAGGGCATGGTTCTGGACTGCGTGCCGGTCATCCCGCCGGACCTGCGTCCGATGGTGCAGCTGGACGGTGGCCGCTTCGCGACCTCCGACCTGAACGACCTGTACCGCCGCGTGATCAACCGCAACAACCGCCTGAAGCGCCTTCTCGACCTCGGTGCCCCCGAGATCATCGTGAACAACGAGAAGCGCATGCTCCAGGAGGCCGTGGACGCCCTCTTCGACAACGGTCGTCGTGGCCGCCCGGTGACGGGCCCCGGCAACCGTCCGCTGAAGTCCCTCAGCGACATGCTGAAGGGCAAGCAGGGCCGATTCCGTCAGAACCTTCTCGGTAAGCGTGTGGACTACTCCGCGCGTTCCGTGATCGTCGTCGGTCCGCAGCTGAAGCTGCACCAGTGCGGGCTGCCCAAGGCCATGGCGCTGGAGCTCTTCAAGCCGTTCGTGATGAAGCGCCTGGTCGACCTGAACCACGCGCAGAACATCAAGTCGGCGAAGCGCATGGTCGAGCGCGGCCGCACGGTCGTGTACGACGTGCTCGAAGAGGTCATCGCCGAGCACCCGGTCCTGCTGAACCGTGCGCCCACCCTGCACCGCCTCGGCATCCAGGCCTTCGAGCCCCAGCTGGTCGAAGGCAAGGCCATCCAGATCCACCCGCTCGTCTGCACCGCGTTCAACGCGGACTTCGACGGTGACCAGATGGCCGTGCACCTGCCGCTCTCCGCGGAGGCGCAGGCCGAGGCCCGCATCCTGATGCTGTCCTCGAACAACATCCTGAAGCCGGCAGACGGTCGTCCCGTCACCATGCCGACCCAGGACATGGTGCTGGGTCTGTTCTTCCTCACCACCGACGGTGAGCTCCGTGACACCAAGGGCGAGGGCCGTGCGTTCGGCTCCACGGCCGAGGCGACCATGGCGTTCGACAACGGCGAGCTCGCGCTCCAGTCGTCCGTCGACATCCGCTTCCCGGTGGGCACCATCCCGCCGCGCGGCTGGGTGCCGCCGGTCGCCGAGGAGGGTGAGCAGGAGTTCCAGCCTGGCGACAGCTTCCGTCTGCGCACCACCCTGGGCCGCGCGCTCTTCAACGAGCTGCTGCCCGAGGACTACCCGTTCGTCGACTACTCGGTGGGCAAGAAGCAGCTCTCCGAGATCGTCAACGACCTGGCGGAGCGCTACCCCAAGGTCATCGTGGCGGCGACGCTCGACAACCTGAAGGCGGCCGGCTTCCACTGGGCGACCCGTTCGGGCGTCACCGTGGCCATCTCCGACGTCGTCGTGCCCGAGGCCAAGAAGGCCATCGTCGCGGGCTACGAGGCACAGGACGAGAAGGTCCAGAAGCAGTACGAGCGCGGTCTGATCACCAAGGACGAGCGCACGCAGGAGCTCATCGCGATCTGGACCAAGGCGACCAACGAGGTTGCCGAGGCGATGAACGCGAACTTCCCCAAGACCAACCCCATCTTCATGATGGTTGACTCGGGTGCCCGAGGAAACATGATGCAGATGCGACAGATCGCCGGTATGCGTGGTCTGGTGTCGAACGCGAAGAACGAGACCATCCCGCGTCCGATCAAGGCGTCCTTCCGTGAGGGCCTCACCGTTCTGGAGTACTTCATCTCCACGCACGGTGCCCGTAAGGGTCTGGCGGACACCGCCCTGCGTACCGCCGACTCGGGTTACCTGACCCGTCGTCTGGTGGACGTCTCGCAGGACGTGATCATCCGCGAGGAGGACTGCGGCACCGAGCGCGGCCTGAAGCTGAAGATCGCCGTTCGCGGCGAGGACGGCGTGCTGCGCAAGGCCGACGACGTCGAGACCTCGATCTACGCCCGCATGCTGGCCGAGGACGTCGTCATCGACGGCAAGGTCATCGCGCCGGCCAACGTCGACCTCGGTGACGTGCTCATCGACGCCCTGGTCGCCAACGGCGTCGAGGAGGTCAAGACCCGCTCGGTCCTGACCTGTGAGTCCGCGGTCGGCACCTGTGCCTTCTGCTACGGACGCTCCCTCGCCACCGGCAAGCTGGTCGACATCGGTGAGGCGGTCGGCATCATCGCCGCCCAGTCCATCGGTGAGCCCGGTACCCAGCTGACGATGCGTACCTTCCACACCGGTGGTGTGGCCGGTGACGACATCACGCAGGGTCTGCCGCGTGTCGTCGAGCTCTTCGAGGCCCGTACCCCGAAGGGTGTCGCCCCGATCTCCGAGGCCGCCGGCCGCGTGCGGATCGAGGAGACCGAGAAGACGAAGAAGATCGTCATCACGCCCGACGACGGCAGCGACGAGACGGCGTTCCCGATCTCGAAGCGCGCCAAGGTCATCGTGCACGAGGGCGACCACGTCGAGGTGGGCCAGAAGCTCACCATGGGTGCCACCAACCCGCACGACGTGCTGCGCATCCTCGGCCAGCGTGCCGTCCAGGTCCACCTGGTCGGCGAAGTCCAGAAGGTCTACAACTCGCAGGGCGTGTCGATCCACGACAAGCACATCGAGATCATCATCCGGCAGATGCTGCGCCGCGTGACGATCATCGAGTCCGGCGACGCGGAGCTCCTGCCGGGCGAGCTGGTCGAGCGGTCGAAGTTCGAGACCGAGAACCGTCGTGTGGTCACCGAGGGCGGTCACCCCGCCTCCGGCCGTCCGCAGCTGATGGGTATCACCAAGGCCTCGCTCGCGACCGAGTCGTGGCTGTCGGCGGCGTCCTTCCAGGAGACGACCAGGGTCCTGACGGACGCGGCGATCAACGCCAAGTCCGACTCCCTGATCGGCCTCAAGGAGAACGTCATCATCGGTAAGCTCATCCCGGCCGGTACGGGCCTCGCCCGCTACCGCAACATCCGGGTGGAGCCCACCGAGGAGGCGAAGGCAGCGATGTACTCGGCCGTCGGCTACGACGACATCGACTACTCGCCCTTCGGCACCGGCTCCGGCCAGGCCGTCCCGCTGGAGGACTACGACTACGGCCCGTACAACGGCTGAGGCTCGTAAGAAGAAGCCCCCCGCCGCTCCGAGAGGAGTGGCGGGGGGCTTCTTTCATTCTCACGGGGGTGTTTCCCCCGCGGGACCACGGCGGCTCAGCGTCGGCGGCGGCGGAGGGTGGCGGCCTGGACCGCCGCGAGGGTCAGGAGGGCCAGGGCGGCGGCTGCCAGGCCCGGGGTGAGGCCCTTCGGGGTGAAGGTGCAGGAGACCTTGTCCGTGCCCGGGGGGAGGTCCACGGCCAGGAGGCCGTGGAAGGGCTTGACCGGGGCCGAGCAGCTCCAGCCGGGGACGGCGGTGGTGGCGATGACCGCGGTGCCCCGGGTGTTCGGGGGGACCGTCGCCTCGATCGAGTGACCGCCGACCTCGACCGCGGTGGCGCCGGTGGCCTTCAGACGGTCGACGGCCGAGCCGAGGGCCGTCCGGTCCAGGCAGCCCAGCGGGTGGGCGCCCGCGTCGGCGCCCTTCGTACGGGTCCGCACGGTGACGTCGACCTTGCCGGAGGCGGGGACGGGGCCGAGCGGGGTCACCCCCGTCACCTCGTCCTCCAGCGGCTTCTCGGTGTCCCCCGAGCTGAGGGTGCCGTAGAGGGCGGGGGAGTACCAGTAGGCCTCGGAGCCGGGCCGGCACCGGGCGGCGTACGTCTGGACCTCGGGGTCGCCGCCGCGGGTGACCTGCGGGACCTCGTAGACCGTGGCGCCCAGGACGGCCTCCTGGCGGGCGTAGACGCTGTCCGCCGGGTTGGGCGAGGCGTACGGGGCGGTGCGGACGGTGACCAGCGGGGGCGCCGGGAACCTCTCGGCCGTCCAGCTGTCCGGGGCGGTGCCCGGCCGGACCCGAGCGCCGATCGAGAAGATCGCGTCGAGCGCGGGGTTGTCGGCGCCGAAGAAGGTCCGGCCGTCGTTCTTGAAGCCGTATCCGAGGGGCTCCAGCGCCCGGTAGGTGGCCTCGGGGAGGTAGCTGCTGTAGTACTGCGGCCCTTCCGCGCGGAGCGCCAGGGCGTCGTTGTACGAGGTCTGCGGCGCGCCCGAGTCGGTGCGGTGGGCGGGCCAGTCCTCGACGCCGCGGACGGCGTCGAAGTGCCGGGTGATCGACTGGTTCGAGGTGGGGACCGGCTTGGCCCAGCGCTCGCGGGCCCGGCGGGCGTCGGCGCCGGCCGCGGCCACGGCGGACTCGGTGAGGACGACGCCGACCATCAGTACGGCGGCCACCGGGACCAGGAAGCGGCGCTTGTCGCCGAGCCGCAGCAGCACCAGGGCCAGCAGCGAGACGCCTCCGCCGCCGAGTACCGCCGGCCAGGTCCAGCCGCCGAAGTCGTCGGTGCGGCGGAGCACGAAGGCGGCGGCGACCAGTACGGCCGCCATCAGGGCCAGGTGCCGGGGTCGCGGCCGGTTGGCCAGCGCCAGCCAGGCCAGGACCACCACCATCCCGCTGAAGACGAAGGTCTCGCGGTACGGGTTGCCGTTCGGCACGGCCAGCCCGTGCCACACGTACTGCGTGGGCGGGAACTGGAAGGAGGCGAGGACCAGCGCGGTGGCGAGCGCCCACACCAGGCGGGTGCGCCGCGCGACGGCGGTGTTGAGGAGGAAGGCGCCGGCCAGGATCAGGCCGAGGGAGGCCACGTAGAGCCGGGGGCGGCCGCCCCACAGGTGCGTGGCCGGCAGCATGCCCGCGAAGAACACCTCGATCCGTACCGGGTCGAAGGCGGCGGCCCTGGTGGGCTGCGCGGCCCCGCTGGACAGGAACGACGGCAGCAGCAGCGGGAGCGTGAGCAGGATCCCGGTGCCGGCGGCCGTGGCGGCCCGCCACAGGGCGAGCAGCCGCTCCCGGGCCGTCGTCTCGCGGGTGGCGAGGCGGATCGCCAGCAGGACGCAGGCGGCCATCGTGGCCATCATCGCGGTGTAGAAGTTCCCGAACCAGGCGAGCGCGACCAGCAGGGTCGCGCCCGGCCAGCGGCGCCCTTCCAGGCACCACTCGACGGCGATGCCGAGCATCGGGAACGCGACCAGGCCCCAGAGCCACATCGGGATGTACGAGGCGTCGCTGAGCGCCCACCCGCACAGGCCGTACGTCGCCCCCAGCACGCCCCGCTGCCACCACGGGCCGGCGTGCAGCTTGCCGAGGTACACCGTCATCACGGCGGCGGCGGCGCCCATCGTGAGCGGGGTGACGGCGAAGACGGCGAGGTCGACGTGGGCGCGCGGGACCAGGACGGCGATCCAGGAGAACGGGTTGCCGAGGTAGGTGTGGTAGTCGGACAGGAACTGCTGTCCGAATCCGCCGCGCCAGGTGAAGAGCAGGTCGCCGGCGGCCTGCCCGTGGACCAGGTCCCACAGCGCCCGGTGGAAGGGCACGTACTGGTTGGCCTGGTCGTTGACGGCCCGCCCGGTGTTGCCGAAGGGGAAGGTGCCGCGGGCCACCCAGGCCGCGCAGAAGGCGGTCGCCGCCATCAGGAAGGCCAGCAGGGGGCCGCGCAGGCGGGCGGATCCGCGGACCGAGCGGCGGACGGACCGACGGACGGCCGACGGGCGGTCCGGAGCGTGGGGCCGGGCGTCGACTGTGGTCGGCTCGGGTGCCACGGTCCCCAATGTCCTGCTCCCTGCTGATCGACTCGCGGGCGCCCGGCGCCCGGGCAAGGTGTCAGTTTAGGGCGCCGGGGCGGGCCGCCGGGCCGAACGGCCCTCCTCCCGCTTGCGCGGGGCGGGTTTTCGTGCTGGGCATTTGTTTTGACCTACCTCTGTGAGGTAGGTACGCTCTGACCTTGTGCCTGGGGTGTGCCCTGGGCTCCCGCGTGCGCTCAAGACCCGCGGTGAGCCGAGAAGACCACACCGCGATCCGTGCCCCTCTCACCTCGGTGGAAGTGTGCAGGGTCCGACACACCCGACCGCGTGGGTCGGCAAAGTTCCAGGTTAGCTTCACTACACGGCACACAGAAACCGGAGAAGTAGTGCCTACGATCCAGCAGCTGGTCCGTAAGGGCCGGCAGGACAAGGTCGAGAAGACAAAGACTCCCGCGCTCGAGGCCTCGCCTCAGCGTCGCGGCGTCTGCACGCGTGTGTTCACGACCACCCCGAAGAAGCCGAACTCGGCGCTCCGTAAGGTCGCGCGTGTGCGTCTGACCTCCGGCATCGAGGTCACCGCTTACATTCCGGGTGAGGGACACAACCTGCAGGAGCACTCGATCGTGCTCGTGCGTGGTGGCCGTGTGAAGGACCTGCCGGGTGTTCGTTACAAGATCATCCGCGGTGCGCTTGACACCCAGGCTGTCAAGAACCGCAAGCAGGCCCGCAGCCGCTACGGCGCCAAGAAGGAGAAGTAAGAATGCCTCGTAAGGGCCCCGCCCCGAAGCGCCCGGTCATCATCGACCCGGTCTACGCATCTCCTCTGGTGACCTCGCTCATCAACAAGATCCTCCTGAACGGCAAGCGCTCCACCGCCGAGCGCATCGTCTACGGCGCCATGGAAGGCCTCCGCGAGAAGACCGGCAACGACCCGGTCATCACGCTGAAGCGCGCGCTGGAGAACGTCAAGCCGTCCCTCGAGGTCAAGTCCCGCCGTGTCGGTGGCGCGACCTACCAGGTCCCCGTCGAGGTCAAGCCGGGTCGCCAGTCGACCCTGGCCCTCCGCTGGCTCGTGGGTTACTCCCGCGCCCGTCGTGAGAAGACCATGACCGAGCGCCTCATGAACGAGCTGCTCGACGCCTCCAACGGTCTTGGCGCTGCCGTCAAGAAGCGCGAGGACACGCACAAGATGGCCGAGTCCAACAAGGCCTTCGCGCACTACCGCTGGTAGTCCCACCCCACATCGAGACCGAGAGAAGACCGAAGCCTTATGGCTACCACTTCGCTTGACCTGGCCAAGGTCCGCAACATCGGGATCATGGCCCACATCGACGCGGGCAAGACGACCACCACCGAGCGCATCCTGTTCTACACCGGTGTGTCTTACAAGATCGGTGAGGTCCACGACGGCGCCGCCACGATGGACTGGATGGAGCAGGAGCAGGAGCGCGGCATCACCATCACGTCCGCCGCGACGACCTGCCACTGGCCGCTCGAGGACGTCGACCACACCATCAACATCATCGACACCCCGGGTCACGTGGACTTCACCGTCGAGGTGGAGCGTTCGCTCCGCGTCCTCGACGGCGCCGTCACCGTGTTCGACGGTGTCGCGGGTGTGGAGCCGCAGTCCGAGACCGTTTGGCGTCAGGCGGACCGCTACGGCGTCCCGCGCATCTGCTTCGTCAACAAGCTCGACCGTACCGGTGCCGAGTTCCACCGCTGCGTCGACATGATCAAGGACCGCCTCGGCGCCGTCCCGATCGTCATGCAGCTCCCCATCGGTGCCGAGGCCGACTTCCAGGGTGTCGTCGACCTCGTCCGCATGAAGGCGCTCGTCTGGTCCGCCGAGGCGACCAAGGGCGAGATGTACGACATCGTCGACATCCCGGCCAGCCACACCGAGACCGCTGAAGAGTGGCGCGGCAAGCTGGTCGAGACCGTCGCCGAGAACGACGACGAGATCATGGAGCTCTTCCTCAACGGCGACGAGCCGACCGAGGAGCAGCTGCACGCCGCCGTCCGTCGCATCATCCTCGGCTCCGGCAAGGGCAAGGGCGAGCCCACGATCACCGCGGTGTTCTGTGGCACGGCGTTCAAGAACAAGGGTGTCCAGCCCCTGCTCGACGCCGTCGTCCGCTACCTGCCGTCGCCGCTGGACATCGAGGCCATCGAGGGCCACGACGTCCGCGACGCCGAGACGGTCGTGAAGCGCAAGCCGTCCGACGAGGAGCCCCTCGCCGCGCTCGCGTTCAAGATCATGAGCGACCCGCACCTCGGTAAGCTCACCTTCGTCCGGGTTTACTCGGGCCGCCTGGAGGCCGGCACTGCGGTGCTGAACTCTGTCAAGGGCAAGAAGGAGCGCATCGGCAAGATCTACCGCATGCACGCGAACAAGCGTGAGGAGATCGCGTCGGTGGGCGCCGGCGACATCGTCGCCGTGATGGGCCTGAAGCAGACCACCACCGGTGAGACGCTGTGCGACGACAAGCAGCCCGTGATCCTGGAGTCCATGGACTTCCCGGCTCCGGTCATCCAGGTCGCCATCGAGCCCAAGTCCAAGGGTGACCAGGAGAAGCTGGGTGTCGCCATCCAGCGTCTCGCGGAGGAGGACCCCTCCTTCCACGTTCACTCGGACGAGGAGACGGGCCAGACCATTCTCGGCGGTATGGGCGAGCTGCACCTCGAGGTGCTGGTCGACCGTATGAAGCGCGAGTTCAAGGTCGAGGCCAACGTCGGCAAGCCGCAGGTCGCGTACCGTGAGACGATCCGCAAGGGCGTCGAGCGTCACGACTACACCCACAAGAAGCAGACCGGTGGTACCGGTCAGTTCGCCAAGGTGCAGATCGCGATCGAGCCCATCACCGAGGCCGACGGCCCGGCGTACGAGTTCGTGAACAAGGTCACCGGCGGTCGTGTGCCGAAGGAGTACATCCCTTCGGTGGACGCGGGTGCGCAGGAGGCCATGCAGTTCGGCATCCTGGCCGGCTACGAGATGACGGGCGTCCGCGTCACGCTTCTCGACGGCGGCTACCACGAGGTCGACTCTTCCGAGCTCGCCTTCAAGATCGCCGGTTCGCAGGCCTTCAAGGAGGCCGCGCGCAAGGCTTCTCCCGTGCTCCTCGAGCCGATGATGGCCGTCGAGGTCACCACGCCGGAGGAGTCCATGGGTGACGTCATCGGCGACATCAACTCCCGCCGTGGCCAGATCCAGGCCATGGAGGACCGTCACGGAGCCAAGATCGTCAAGGGCCTCGTGCCCCTGTCGGAGATGTTCGGCTACGTCGGCGACCTCCGCAGCAAGACCTCGGGTCGCGCCAGCTACTCGATGCAGTTCGACTCCTACGCCGAGGTTCCCCGGAACGTCGCCGAGGAGATCATCGCGAAGGCCAAGGGCGAGTAACTCTTCGGAGTACACGCTTTAGGCTTGTCACCGGCAGCCTCTGGGGCAACAGGAACCACTCCCGTTGCCCCGGGGACCGGCCGGCTTTCCAGCAAAGATCACCTGGCGCCGATCTGTAAGGCGTACAGAACCACTCTCCAGGAGGACCCCCGTGGCGAAGGCGAAGTTCGAGCGGACTAAGCCGCACGTCAACATCGGCACCATCGGTCACATTGACCACGGTAAGACGACCCTCACGGCCGCCATTACCAAGGTGCTGCACGACGCGTACCCGGACCTGAACGAGGCCTCGGCCTTCGACCAGATCGACAAGGCTCCTGAGGAGCGCCAGCGCGGTATCACCATCTCCATCGCGCACGTCGAGTACCAGACCGAGGCGCGTCACTACGCCCACGTCGACTGCCCCGGTCACGCGGACTACATCAAGAACATGATCACGGGTGCCGCGCAGATGGACGGCGCGATCCTCGTGGTCGCCGCCACCGACGGCCCGATGCCGCAGACCAAGGAGCACGTGCTCCTGGCCCGCCAGGTCGGCGTCCCCTACATCGTCGTCGCCCTGAACAAGGCCGACATGGTGGACGACGAGGAGATCCTGGAGCTCGTCGAGCTCGAGGTCCGTGAGCTGCTCTCCGAGTACGAGTTCCCGGGCGACGACCTGCCGGTCGTCCGCGTCTCCGCGCTGAAGGCGCTCGAGGGCGACAAGGAGTGGGGCGAGAAGCTCCTCGGCCTCATGTCCGCCGTCGACGAGGCCATCCCGACCCCGCCGCGTGACACCGAGAAGCCGTTCCTCATGCCCGTCGAGGACGTCTTCACGATCACCGGTCGCGGTACGGTCGTCACCGGCCGTATCGAGCGTGGTGTCCTGAAGGTCAACGAGACCGTCGACATCATCGGTATCAAGGAAGAGAAGACCACCACCACGGTCACCGGTATCGAGATGTTCCGCAAGCTGCTCGACGAGGGCCAGGCGGGCGAGAACGTCGGTCTGCTCCTCCGTGGCATCAAGCGCGAGGACGTCGAGCGCGGCCAGGTCATCATCAAGCCGGGTTCGGTCACGCCGCACACCGAGTTCGAGGCCCAGGCCTACATCCTGTCGAAGGACGAGGGTGGCCGTCACACCCCCTTCTTCAACAACTACCGTCCGCAGTTCTACTTCCGTACCACGGACGTCACGGGTGTCGTCACCCTGCCGGCCGGCACGGAGATGGTCATGCCGGGCGACAACACCGAGATGTCGGTCGCGCTGATCCAGCCGGTCGCCATGGAGGAGGGCCTGAAGTTCGCCATCCGTGAGGGTGGTCGTACCGTGGGCGCCGGCCAGGTCACCAAGATCACGAAGTAATTCGTGTTCTGACCTGGTAGCTCGTTGATCGGGCACCAAGTTGCACTGGAGGGCCCCGGCCCATCGCTTCGGCGGTGGGGCGGGGCCCTTCGGCGTTCCCCGGAATCGGAAACGGAACCGGCAACGAAAACCGGGTACGGGAAGAGGGCCGCACCCCGTGCGGGGTGCGGCCCTCTCTACGTTCGTGCCTGCCTGCGGCGGCCGGTCAGCTCACGCGGAGCGACTCGGTGAACTCGTTGCAGGCGGCGAAGTCCGGGAGCAGCCCGGTCGCGATCGCCTCGGCCAGCGACGGGGCGGCCTCGTCGCGCGCGGACAGCTGCGGGACCTCGGCCGGCCACTCGATGCCCAGGTCCGGGTCGAGCGGGTGGACCGAGTGCTCGCCGGTCGGGTTGTACGTCTCCGAGCACAGGTACGACAGGGTCGCGTCGTCGCTCAGGGCGCAGAAGCCGTGGCCGAGGCCCTCGGGGATGTAGACGGCGCGGCGGTCGACGTCGTCGAGGCGCACGCCCTCCCACGTGCCGAAGGTGGGGGAGCCCACCCGGAGGTCCACGATGACGTCGAGCACGGCGCCGCGCACGCAGGTCACGTACTTGGCCTGGCCGCGCGGCACGTCGGCGAAGTGGATGCCGCGGACCACGCCGGCGGCGGAGACGGAGAGGTTCGCCTGGGCCAGGTTCAGCGGGTGGCCGACGACCTCCGCCAGGCGGTCGAAGCGGTACCACTCGGTGAACAGGCCGCGCGGGTCGCCGTGCAGCTGCGGGGTCACCTCGAAGGCGCCCGCGATGGAGAGTTCGCGGAACTTCACTTGCCCTCCTCCTCGTCGAGCAGGGCCAGGAGGTAGGTGCCGTAGCCGCTCTTGGTCAGCGGCTCGGCGAGCGCGCGCAGCTGGGCGGAGTCGATGAGGCCGGCCCGCCAGGCCGCCTCCTCGATGCAGCCGATCTTGAAGCCCTGACGCTCCTCGATCACGCGCACGAACTCGGAGGCCTGGACCATCGAGACGAAGGTGCCGGTGTCGAGCCAGGCGGTGCCGCGGTCGAGGATGGTGACGTTCAGTTCGCCGGCCTGGAGATAGGCGTCGTTGACGGCGGTGATCTCCAGCTCGCCGCGGGCGCTGGGCTTGAGCCCCTTGGCTATCTCCACGACCTGGTTGTCGTAGAAGTACAGACCCGGCACGGCGTAGCGGGACTTGGGCTTGACCGGCTTCTCCTCGATGGAGATGGCCTGGCCCGTCTCGTCGAACTCCACGACGCCGTAGGCGGTCGGGTCCGCCACCGGGTACGCGAACACACGGCCGCCCTTGGCGTCCGTGTGCTGGGCGAGGCGGGTGCCGAGGCCGCTGCCGTGGAAGATGTTGTCGCCGAGGATCAGTGCGACGGACTCGTCGCCGATGAAGTCGGCGCCGAGCACGAACGCCTGGGCGATGCCCTCGGGGCGCTCCTGGACCGCGTACTCCAGCCGCAGGCCGAACTGCGAACCGTCGCCGAGCAGCCGCTCGAACTGGTCGCGGTCTTCAGGGGTGGTGATGATCAGGATCTCGCTGATACCCGCCATCACCAGGGTGGAGAGCGGGTAGTAGATCATCGGCTTGTCGAAGACGGGCAGCAGCTGCTTCGAGACGGCCCGAGTCAGCGGCCAGAGTCGCGATCCGGTGCCACCGGCCAAAAGGATTCCACGCATGGGTGAACCCTATGCGAGAGGGCCGGGGCGGTCCGACCGTCCGGCGTGTGACGTTCGGCAGGCGGCTAGACTCTTCGTATTATGCGCATCCTCGTGACCGGCGGCGCCGGCTTCATCGGTTCAGAATTCGTCCGCCAGCAGCTCGGTGCAGACGCCACGGCGCAGATCACCGTCTTCGACAAGCTGACCTACTCGGGCGTCGAGGCCAACCTCGCCCCGGTCGCGGGCCACTCCGGATACCGCTTCGTCAAGGGCGACATCTGCGACGCGGAGGCCGTCGACCAGGTGATGGCCGGCCACGACGTGGTCGTGCACTTCGCCGCCGAGTCCCACGTGGACCGGTCGATCGCCGGCGCGGGACCCTTCGTCATGACGAACGTCGTCGGCACCCAGGTGCTGCTGGACGCCGCCCGCAAGCACGGCGTCGGCCGCTTCGTCCACATCTCCACCGACGAGGTCTACGGCTCGATCACCGAGGGCTCCTGGACCGAGGAGTGGCCGCTGGTGCCGAACTCCCCGTACTCCGCCTCCAAGGCGTCCTCCGACCTGCTGGCGCTGGCCTACGCGCGCACGCACGGCATGGACGTGGTCGTCACCCGCTGCTCCAACAACTACGGGCACTACCAGTTCCCGGAGAAGGTCATCCCGCTGTTCGTCTCGAACCTGATGGACGGCAAGAAGGTCCCGCTGTACGGCAACGGCGGCAACGTCCGCGACTGGCTGCACGTCTCCGACCACTGCCGCGGCATCGACCTGGCCATGCGCAAGGGCCGCGCCGGCGAGGTCTACAACATCGGCGGCGGCACCGAACTCACCAACAAGGAGCTCACCGGCGTCCTGCTGGAGGCCGCGGGCCTGGGCTGGGACATGGTCGAGCACGTCGAGGACCGCAAGGGCCACGACCTGCGCTACTCCATCGACATCAGCAAGATCGGTGCGGAGCTGGGCTACGCCCCGCAGGTCACCTTCGAGGACGGCATCAAGGCCACCATCGACTGGTACCGCGAGAACCGCGCCTGGTGGGAGCCGCTGAAGGCGAAGGCGGCCCTGCAGAAGTGAGCACCGACTCGTTCGCCGGCCGCTGGCTCGTCACCGGTGCCGCCGGGATGCTCGGCCAGGACGTCCTGACGGTCCTGAAGCGCGCCGGCATCGAGGCCGTGGGCCTGGGCCGCGCCGACCTCGACATCACCGACCCGGCCGCGGTCCGCGCCGCGGTCGAGGACGTCACCGTGGTCGTCAACTGCGCGGCCTGGACGGACGTGGACGGCGCCGAGACGGCCGAGGAGGCCGCCACCGCCGTCAACGGCACCGCCGTACGCGTCCTCGCCGAGGCGTGCGCCGCCGCCCATGTGCGCCTGATCCACGTCTCCACCGACTACGTGCTCCCCGGCGACGCCTCGGAGCCGTACCGGGAGGACGCCGAGACCGGCCCGGTCAACGCCTACGGGCGTTCCAAGCTGGTCGGCGAGCAGGCCGTCACCGAGCTGCTGCCGCAGGACGGTTACGTCGTACGGACCGCCTGGCTGTACGGCGAGCACGGGCCGAACTTCGTCGCCACCATGCTGAAGCTGGCCGCCCAGCGCGACACCCTCGACGTGGTCGACGACCAGCACGGCCAGCCCACTTGGTCCTACGCGCTCGCCCGCCACCTGGTTGACCTCGGCCTGTCGGCCCTCAGGGGCCATGCCATGGGCGGGATCTACCACGGCACCGCGAGCGGCCGGACCACCTGGATGGGACTGGCGCGCGAGACCTACCGGCTGAGCGGCCTGGACCCCGAGCGGATCCGGCCGACCAACTCCGAGGCGTTCGTCCGCCCCGCCGCCCGCCCCGCCTTCAGCGTGCTCGCGCACGACGCGTGGAAGGAGGAGGCCGGACTGGACCCGCTCCCCGACTGGCGCGACCAGCTGGCCAAGGCGCTCGCCACCCCCGGCTTCGCCGCACTCGCGAAGGCGGCCCGGAACGGCCCCACGGGATGAAAACCCTGGTGAACAAGTTGAGCGCGGCGCTGCCGCCGGGCACCGTCGCGGTGGCCGGCGGCACCGTCGTGCTCGGCGCGGCCTCGTACGCCCACCTGGGCGTGGCCGGTCACAGCCTGTCCGATGCGGGTTATGCCAACGTCTCGGTGCTGTGGACGATCGTGATGTCCCTCGGCATCGGCATCTTCTTCCCCCTGGAGCAGGAGCTCACCCGGATCGTCTCCGCCCGGGTCGTCCTCGGTCAGGGAACGGCCCCGGTGCTGCGCCGCGCCGGCCTGCTCACCGCCGGCATCCTCGGCGCGACCCTGCTGATCCTCGTCCTCGGCGCCGGCCCCGTCGCCGACCTGCTGTTCCACGGGGACCGCGCCCTGGTGGCCGCGCTCGGCGGCGCCTTCACCGGCATGGCCGTCTGCTACCTGACCCGCGGTGTGCTGGCGGGCCTCGGCCGCTTCGGCGCGTACGGCACCCAGCTCGCCGTCGACGGCGGGCTGCGGATCGTGCTCGCCTTCGGGTGCGCCCTCTTCGGACTGCACTCGGCACTGGCCTTCAGCCTCATCCTGGCCGTCGCACCCGTGGTCGCGACGCTGGTGACGCTGCCCGCACTGCTGCGCGCGGTCGGCCCCGGCGAGCAGATCGCCTGGCGGGAGCTGTCGGGCGGCCTCGGCCTGCTGGTCTGCGCGACCCTGCTGTCCCAACTGGTCGTGAACGCCGCCGTGGTGAGCACCAAGCTCCTGGCACCGTCCGACAGCGCACTGATCGCGGCGCTGATGAGCGCGACGGTCCTCGCGCGCGTACCGCTCTTCGTCTTCGGCTCGCTCCAGGCCTCGCTGCTCAGCGGCCTGACCGCCGCCTTCACCGCCGGAGACCGCGCGGCCTTCTGGGCGATGCTGCGCCGGATCGCGATGGTCGTCGGAGCGCTCGGCCTGCTCGGCGGCGTGCCCGCCACGGCGCTCGGCCCCTGGCTCATCGAGGTGCTCTTCGGCATCCAGGACCCGGTGCTGGGCAGCTTCGACTTCTTCCTGCTGTCCGCCGGTACCGCGGCGTACATGTTCGCGATGGTCCTCGGACAGGCGCTCATGGTATTCAAGCGGCACAACCTGCAGTTGCTCTGCTGGGCCGTCGGTACCGCGGTGCTGGTGGGCATCACCCTGATCCCCGGCGAGGTGTCCGTGCGCGTGATCGTCGCTTACGCCCTGGGATCGACGGCCACCGTGCTCGCTATGCTGGCAGCCCTCAGGCTGAGCTTCCCCGGAACCGCGGCCGCAGCCGGTGAAGCACCCCGGCAGACGACCGACGACGCAGACACCGGCGCCCCGGGCGTGGGCGCGGTCGGGAGATGACCATGCCGGCCCGAGACGTCACACCGATCACCGAGCACTCGAACGTGCCACTTTCCGCTGGAGCTACCGTGTCCCAATACGACGATGTCTGGCTGGTCATACCGGCCTATAACGAGGGCCAGGTGATCGCCGAGGTGGTCGAGGGGGCCCGCAAGACGTTCCCCAACATCGTCGTCGTCGACGACGGCAGCACCGACGACTCGGCCGAGCACGTAGCGACCACGGGCGCCCACCTGGTCCGCCACCCGGTCAACCTCGGCCAGGGCGCGGCCCTCCAGACCGGTCTGAAGTACGCGCTCACCCAGCCCGGTTCCCGCTACTTCGCGACCTTCGACGCCGACGGCCAGCACCAGACCAAGGACGTCGAGACGATGGTCGGCGTGCTGCGGCGGGACGAGGCCGACGTGGTCCTCGGCTCCCGCTTCATCGAGCAGAACGGCCAGGTGCCGTGGATCAAGCAGGTCGTCCTGCGCACGGCCGCCGCCGTCAGCCCCACCGCCCGCAAGCTCAAGCTCACCGACGCGCACAACGGTCTGCGCGTGCTGAGCCGCAAGGCCGCCGAGCAGCTGAACATCACCATGAACGGCATGGCGCACGCGTCCGAGCTCGTCGGTTTCCTGGCGGGCTCCGACCTGCGGGTCACCGAGGTGCCCGTGGACATCCTCTACACCGAATACTCGCGCTCCAAGGGCCAGTCCCTCATCAACGGCGTGAACATCATCTTTGACATTTCGCTGCGGGAGCGTGGGCGTCGATGAAGTACTTCTGGATCCAGCTCGTCCTGATCGTCGGCTCGGTGTCGATGGCCCTGGTGTTCATCCGCACGTGGAGCCAGGCGAAGAACCGGGCCTGGAAGCGCATCGCCTTCTCCCTGTTCGTCATCGTCAACGTGTACGCCGTGCTCCGCCCGACGGACGTCACCTGGCTCGCCCACCAGCTCGGCGTCGGCCGAGGCACCGACCTGGTGCTGTACGTGATGGTCCTCGCGATGGGCTTCCTCACGCTCAACACCTTCCTGCGGTTCCGCTCGCTGGAGAAGAAGATCACCGACCTCGCCCGGACGGTGGCCATCAACGAGGGCACGCGCCACAACGGCGAGCGGCTGGGGGCGGGGTCCGCCTCCGGCTCCACACCGGACGCCGGTGCCGGCGCTGACGCTGACGCCGCCGCGGACGCCGCGGCCGACTCCGACTCCGTGAAGGCCTGAAGCTCCATGGTGACCTTCGACTTCATGCTCCCCTACTACGGGGACGTGCAGCTGATGCAGGACGCCGTCCGCAGCGTGCTGGCGCAGACGGACCGGGACTTCCGCCTCGTCGTGATCGACGACGGCAAGGAGCCCGACGTACCGGGCTGGTTCGCCGGACTCGGCGACGACCGCGTGCACTACACGCGCAACGAGCAGAACCTCGGCATCACCAAGAACTTCCAGAAGTGCGTGCGGCTGTCCGAGGCCGACTACGTGGTCATCATGGGCTGCGACGACGTCCTTCACCCGCACTACCTGGAGACCGTCCGCGGCATCGTCGACGCCCAGCCGGGCATCGGCATGATCCAGCCCGGCGTCGAGGTCATCGACGGCACGGGCCAGGTGACCCAGGGCCTGGCGGACAACACCAAGAAGCGGCTGTACGCACCGCAGGTGAAGGGCCGTCGCCTGATGGGCGGCGAGGAGCTGGCCGCCAGCGTGCTGCGCGGCAACTGGCTCTACTTCCCGTCGATCGCCTGGCGCGGCGAGGTGCTGCGCAAGGTGAACTTCCGGGACGACTACTCGGTGATCCAGGACCTCGCGCTCGTGGTCGACCTGCTCGAAGGCGGTGAGCAGATGGTCATCGACAACACGACGACCGTCTTCCAGTACCGCCGGCACGCCGTCAGCGAGTCGTCGGTCCAGGCCTTCTCCGGCACCCGCTTCGCCGAGGCCGAGCGGTACTTCTCCGCGGTCGCGGCCCGCATGGACGCCCGCGGCTGGCCGAAGGCTGCCCGTGCGGCCCGCTTCCACAGCGCCTCCCGGCTGCACGCGCTGACGATGCTCCCCGGAGCGCTGCGCAGCGGCAACAAGGCGGGCGCCCGCACCCTGGCGAAGCACGCCTTCACCTCCGGCCAGAACTGATCAGACTCCGCCCACCACGAAACGGACCGAGATGACACACCTGGCCCCCGAGGCGGTCGGCGAGGCCGGCACCCCGGCCCAGCGGCCCTCCGAACCGGCACGGGGCAAGAGCAGCCCGACCCCCTCCGGGATCCGGGTGTGGATGTCCCGGCGGTGGGTGCAGATCCTGGCCGAGGTCGTCGTCAGCGTGGTGGCGGCCCTCGGATTCACGCTGCTGAGCCGGCACATCAGCGTCAACCCGATGAACCGCCTCGGCCAGGTCAGCGGACTCGCCAAGCTCCAGCTGTACGTGGCCGTCCTCGGGCTCCCGCTGCTCGGACTGCTGCTCTACACGGCCCACCGGGGCTCCGTCCGGCGCCACGAGCTGGTCAAGCGGCTGGTCTGCGCCGCCCTGGCAGGGCTGGTCACCGGCGTGGTGGCGGGCGGCATCGTCGTCGCGCTGCGCGGCACCCCGCACCCGCTCGGCGGCCAGGAGGGCGACCCGAGCGTCCTGGTGGAGATGGCCAACTCGTTCCTGTCGGGCGAGGGCATGTCCGGCATCTACCCGCCCGCGTTCCCGGCGCTGATCGCCCTGTGGGCCAAGGTCCGCTACGACGGCCTCGGCACCTCCGGCTTCGCCCTGCACGACCTGCAGATCGTCTTCAGCGCCCTCGTCGGCCCGATGGCGTACCTGGCGTGGCGGCTGCTGCTCCGTCCCTTCTGGGCGCTGCTGATCGCCGTCCCGTCGGCCGTGCTCTTCCTCGACCCGGTCCGCCCGTACAGCCACGTCGTGATGATCGTGCTGCTGCCGCTCCTCGGGTACTGCTTCCGCGAGCTGCGCCGGTCCGCCGGCCGCACCGCGAAGGCCCTGGTGCTGCGCGGGGCCGGCCTCGGCGCGATCTTCGGCGGGCTCTTCCTCTGGTACTCGGGCTGGTTCGTCTGGGCCGCGCCCGGCGCCGCCGTCCTCTTCCTCTTCCTCTTCCCGTGGCGGGCCGGCGGCCCCGCGCTGAAGCGGGCGGCGCTGTACGCCGGGTCCGTCCTGGCCACGGCCGGGATCATCGGCGCCCCGCTGCTCTACCAGATGGTGCGCCTGGGCTCGCAGACCCCGGACCGGTACGCCTACCTCGGCGTGTACGCCGACCCGGGGTACGTCCTCGGCTGGATCTCCGACCGTACGGGCTACATCAAGTACCACCAGTGGCCCGTCTCCGGCGAGATGGCCGGCCAGACCGGGTTCGCGCTGCTGCTGATCCTCGGTGTGGGCCTCGGGGTCGGCCTCGGCCTGCGCAACGTCATGGTCCGCACCGCCGCGGCGGTGCTCGCCGGCGCCTGGCTGGCCCGGTTCTGGTTCGCCTCGCACATGGCGCACGACAAGGCGGTCCAGCTCTTCCCGCGGACCACCTGGATCATCATGTACTCGCTGATGATCCTGGCCGTCCTCGGCGTGATGGCGGCGGTCCAGCGGGGCTCCGGCTGGACCGAGCGGACCCTGCGGCCGGCCTCCGCCGCCCCGTCCGCGCGCGTCATTCCCCGCCGGACGATCCGTCAGCTCTCGGCCGGCATGGTGTGCGCGGTCGCCCTGTTCGCCACCATGGGCGCCTCCTGGTCGGCCAACCGCTACATGCCCACGCACGAGGACACCGACCTCATGGGCCTCGACGCCTGGCGCGCGCACGACATCAAGCTGCCCAACGGCAAGTGCCCGCGTTACGCGCCGAACAAGGACTGCGAGGACCTCCGGGTCAAGCTGTGGAAGCAGTTCGAGGACGACGGCGAGATCTGGTGCGCCAACATCGTGGCCAAGGACTGGCCCGCGATCTGTGGCCGGAAGGCGCCGTTCAAGGACAAGTCGGTGGAATAGCACCCCCGTGCGGTCCGGCTGCGACGCGCATCACGTTCGCAGCCCCCGTCCCGCCCTGATGGGCCGTCGCCGCGGCCAGTAGGATCCCGTCGGCCAGTGGTGTCACCTGGCTGGATCTGCATAGGGGTTGGGGACAACTTGAAGATAGGTCGTGCGCGCGGGACGGCTCTGGCCGCCGCGCTCGGCGTCGTGGCGGTCCTGGGCATCCAGGGCGTCGCAAGCGGCACGGGCGGTTCCGACGAGGGCGAGGTGTCGCCCTACAGCGCCCGTGCCCGCGAGAAGGGCCCGGTCGCGGGGGAGCTGCACAAGCTCGCCCTCAAGCCCAAGGGCAGGGGCGAGGCGGTCCTCTCCCAGCAGGACACCGAGCCGTTCGGGCTCCTCGGCGTCTCCTGGACCGACCCTGAGGCCGAGGTGAAGGGCAGGATCGAGGCCCGCACCCGGGACGCCGACAGCGGCAAGTGGTCGAAGTGGGTCGTGCTGGAGCAGGCCGAGTCCGGCCTCGACGGCAAGCGCCCGGGCCTGCGCGGCGCCACCGAGCCGGTCTGGGTCGGCCCGTCCGACGGCGCCGAGGTACGGGTGACCGGGGGCGGCACGCTCCCCGCCGGCATGGAGCTGAACCTGGTGGACCCGGGCGCCGGCGCCGCGAAGGCGAAGAAGAAGGGCGACCTGAGCCTCGGGCCGGCCGCCTTCTCCCTCCCCGCGGTGGACCCCGCGCCGACGACGCCGGGGCCGGAATCGACCGCCCCGCGGCCGGACGTGGTCTCGCGCGTGCAGTGGGGCGCCGACGAGTCCCTGAACAACGAGGGCCCGATCTACCTGCCCGGCGGGAAGATCAAGGCGGTCTTCGTCCACCACACCGCGTCCACCGCCCCGTACGAGTGCTCCGAGTCCGCCGCCATCGTCCGCAGCCTGCACGTCTACCACGTGCAGGGCAACGGCTGGCGCGACCTCGGCTACAACTTCCTCGTCGACAAGTGCGGAACGGTCTTCGAGGGCCGGCAGGGCGGTGTGGACCAGCCCGTCCAGGGCGCGCACACCTACGGCTGGAACGCCGAGTCGACGGGCGTCTCCGTCCTCGGCGACTACACCACCGCCGGGGCCTCGACCGCCGCGCTGGGCGCCATCTCCAAGGTCGCGGCGTACAAGCTGGGCCAGTACGACGGAGACATGAACGGCACCGCGACACTGACCGCGGGCGCCACCCAGGCGAACTACTTCGGCAAGAGCTACACCGCCGGCCAGCAGTACGAGTTCAAGTCGCTCTCGGGCCACCGGGACGGCTTCAACACCCAGTGCCCGGGCAACTCGCTCTACCCGCAGCTGGACGCGCTCCGGCAGACGGGCCCCGCGGCCCAGCTGAAGATCGCCTCGGTGAACGGGGCCACGGCCGCGCCGGGCGCCACCCTCCCGAGCGGCGCAGCCCTGACGGTCGACTGGACCACCAGCACGGCCACCGGCCGGCTGTCCAAGTTCGAGCTGCTCGTGGACGGCGAGGCCACCGCGGTCACCGACGGCGCGGCCCGCAAGGCGACCGCCGTCGTGACCGACGGCACGCACGAGGTCCGGGTCCGGGCGACCGCATTGAACGGCAAGGTCTCCACGAGTCTCGCGGTGACCGTCCAGGCAGAGGTCAAGGGCGCCAGGTTCGTCCCCCTCGCCCCCAAGCGCCTGATGGACACCCGTGAGGGCCTCGGTGTCCGCAGGGGCCCCGTCGGCAGCGGCGAAGTGGTCACCCTGCCGGTGGCCGCCGCCAGCGGTGGCACGCCCACCGCGGTGGTCCTGAACGTGACGGCGACGAACCCGACGCAGCCGAGCTTCGTGTCGGTGTTCCCGAGCGGCACGACCCGCTCCAGCGCGTCGAACCTGAACTTCACCCCGGGCAGGACGATCCCCAACCTGGTGGTCGTGCCGGTCGTCAACGGGAGCGTCAGCTTCTTCAACAACCAGGGCACCGTCGACCTGATCGCCGACATCACCGGCTACTTCACCTCGACCGCCGACGGCGCCACCCAGACCAACTTCGGTCCGAAGCGCCTGATGGACACCCGTGAGGGCCTCGGCGTCCCGAAGGGCCCGGTCGGCAGCGGCGGCGTGGTCACCCTGCCCGTGGCGGGCGTCGACGGCGTCCCGGCCACCGGCGTCAAGGCCGTGGTGCTGAACGTGACGGCGACGAACCCGACGCAGCCGAGCTTCGTGTCGGTGTACCCGAGCGGCACGACCCGCTCCAGCGCGTCGAACCTGAACTTCACCCCGGGACAGACGATCCCCAACCTGGTGGTCGTACCCGTCGTGGACGGCAAGGTCAGCTTCTACAACAACCAGGGCACCGTCGACCTGATCGCGGACATCACCGGCTACTTCTCGGACAGCGACGCGGGCGCCACGCACGCGAACTTCGGTCCGAAGCGCCTGATGGACACCCGTACGGGCACGGGCGTGCGCCAGGGCCCGGTCACCGGCGGAAGCGTCGTCACGCTGCCCGTGGCGGGCGTCGGGGGAGTCCCGGCCACCGGCGTCAAGGCCGTGGTGCTGAACGTGACCGCGACCAACCCGACCGAGGCCAGCTTCGTGTCGGTCTTCCCGAGCGGCACGACCCGTACGAGCGCGTCGAACCTGAACTTCACCGCGGGCCTCACGATCCCCAACCTGGTGGTCGTGCCCGTCGTGGACGGCAAGGTCAGCTTCTACAACAACTCGGGTGCCGTGGATCTCATCGCGGACATCACGGGCTACTTCCGCTGACGGAAGAAACGTCTTTGCGCAGGTGAGGGGCTCCGCACCATCCGGTGCGGGGCCCCTCGCACATGTCGGGCGGGGAACGGGCGAGGACAGGGCATGGGCAAGAAGGACGACAACACGCCGGGCGTCTCCGACGAGGAGTGGGCCCGTTTCATGGAGCAGGCCGCCCAGGGGGCCGGGGACGCGCCGAAGGAGCCCTCCGCACGGGCGCGCATGGTGACCGAGCGGCTGCGCGCCACCCGGGGCCAGGAGCCGCCGGGGTGGCGCACCGGCCCCGCCTGGCGCGAACGCCGCCGGCCGGGCCGGCTCAAGGCCGCCGCCGCCGTCGTGGCCATCGCCGGACTCGCGCTGATCGCAGTACGGCCCGAGCTGGTGATCGACCGCCTCACGGGCAGGGCCGAGGCCCGCGACGACGCCCGCAAGGCGGGCCCACTGGCCGCCGAGACCGAGCGCCCGAGCGCCCCGCCGCCGTCGGTGGACCCCGACCGGCCGACCCTGCAGGAGCCCTTCCGCGGCTCTCCGGCCCTGCAGTGGGCGGACGGCGCCGCCGGCATCGAGCTCCCGGAGGCCACCGCCGTCAACGGGGTGTCCAAGGAGAAGATCGCGGAGACGCTCCGGAACGCCAGGGCGTTCCTGATCGCGGCCAACCTGGACCCGGCTGCCCTGAGGGGGGAGCGCCCCGAGGCCGCACTGGCGCTGCTGGACCCCGAGAGCACCGAGACCTCGAAGCACCTGGAGAAGTCACTGGCCCAGCCGGGCAAGGACCAGGACCCGGTGAACCTCTTCACCCGGTACGACCCGGCCGAGGTCAAGCCCGTCGGCGAGGTGGTCAAGGTCCGCGGCCGGATGTGGGTGGAAGCCGGGAAGGAGAAGGGCCAGGCCGACGTCCGGCTCGACTACTCCTTCGTCTACCCGCTGGTGAAGGCGGCCCCGGGCGCGGACCAGGTCGAGCGGACCATCGTGCGCCGAGAAATCACCTTCACGGTCGCGGACCCGCGCACATGGCGGGTCACCGCCGGCCGGCTCCGGCTCTCCGACTACCGCGTGGACCTCGCCAACAGCGCCTGCGAGGTCCACGACGGCTATATCCACCCGGGCTTCGACGCGGAGCCCGCGGCCGGACCCACGCCGTCCGGGCCGCCCAAGGACCCGTACGACCGGAGCAAGGGCATCGAGGCGGGCGCGCCGGACGGCTGCGGGACGGTCTCGCGGACCTGACACGACCGGGGGAGAGGCCCCGCCGGGCGACGGGCGCGGCGCAGTTTGACCACTCAGCGTGGCGGGGTATTGTCTTCCGCCCGATTGGCCAGGTGCGTGTCCCGTATGGCAGACTACTCAAGTTGCTCGGCTGAGTGCCGATGCTGCGCGCCTCCCGCCGGGAGGACCGGAAGCGAGTCCCACAGTACTCGTCGTCCTTAATCTGCCTCTCGGGGCAGCAATGGGGGCGGACGTACGGGAATCTTCTGGGAAGTGACAGCACGGTGCCCACCAGGCACTCGGTGGGTGTTTCTCCCCCGAATCGCGGTCATGGGACCGCACCCCCTTGGACGAGGGAATTTCCGTATGGGAATTTTCTGTAGAGGGAGTGCGACACGCCCGACCGCGTGGGTCGGAGGAGAGGCCGCGGGACCACGTCCCGCAGCCGACCGGGAGCCAGAGCGTTTCCACACAGAGACAGGACTACGGAGTAGCCATGGCGGGACAGAAGATCCGCATCCGGCTCAAGGCCTACGACCACGAGGTCATCGACTCCTCGGCGAAGAAGATCGTCGAGACGGTGACGCGCACTGGTGCGTCGGTCGCGGGCCCGGTGCCGCTGCCCACTGAGAAGAACGTGTACTGCGTCATCAAGTCGCCGCACAAGTACAAGGACTCGCGCGAGCACTTCGAGATGCGCACGCACAAGCGCCTGATCGACATCCTCGACCCGACGCCCAAGACCGTTGACTCGCTGATGCGCCTGGACCTTCCGGCCGGCGTTGACATCGAGATCAAGCTCTGAGAGGCGTCGAGAAGATGGCAAAGCAGATCAAGGGCGTCCTGGGCGAGAAGCTCGGCATGACCCAGGTCTGGGACGAGAACAACCGTGTCGTCCCGGTGACCGTCGTCAAGGCCGGGCCCTGCGTCGTTACCCAGGTCCGTACGAACGACATCGACGGCTACGAGTCGGTCCAGATCGCCTTCGGCGAGATCGACCCGCGCAAGGTGAACAAGCCCCTCAAGGGCCACTTCGCCAAGGCCGACGTGACCCCCCGCCGCCACCTGGTGGAGCTCCGCACCTCCGACGCCGCCGAGTACACGCTCGGCCAGGAGATCACTGCTGAGGTGTTCGAGTCCGGCGTCAAGGTTGACGTCACGGGCAACAGCAAGGGCAAGGGCTTCGCCGGTGTCATGAAGCGGCACAACTTCCGGGGCCTCGGCGCCGGTCACGGTGTGCAGCGCAAGCACCGCTCCCCCGGTTCGATCGGTGGCTGCGCCACCCCTGGGCGTGTCTTCAAGGGCATGCGCATGGCCGGTCGCATGGGTAACGAGCGCGTCACCACCCAGAACCTGACCATCCACGCGGTAGACGCGGAGAAGGGTCTGCTCCTCATCAAGGGCGCAGTCCCCGGTCCGAACGGCGGCCTCGTCCTGGTCCGTACCGCGGCCAAGGGGGCTTGAGGTTAATGAGCACCATTGACATCCTTTCGCCGGCAGGCGACAAGGCCGGTACCGTCGAGCTCCCCGCGGAGATCTTCGACGCGAAGACCAGCGTTCCGCTGATCCACCAGGTCGTCGTCGCCCAGCTGGCCGCTGCCCGTCAGGGCACGCACAAGACCAAGACCCGTGGCGAAGTCCGTGGTGGTGGCAAGAAGCCTTACCGCCAGAAGGGCACCGGCCGCGCCCGTCAGGGTTCGACCCGCGCTCCGCAGTTCGCCGGCGGTGGCGTCGTCCACGGCCCGCAGCCGCGTGACTACTCGCAGCGGACCCCCAAGAAGATGAAGGTCGCCGCCCTCCGCGGTGCCCTCTCGGACCGTGCGCGTCACTCCCGCATCCACGTCGTCACCGGCGTGGTCGAGGGTGCCGCCTCCACGAAGGCCGCCAAGACGCTGTTCGGCAAGATCTCGGAGCGCAAGAACCTGCTCCTGGTCGTCGAGCGTGCCGACGAGGCCGCGTGGCTGTCCGCCCGCAACCTGCCCCAGGTTCACATCCTGGAGCCGGGCCAGCTGAACACGTACGACGTGATCGTCTCTGACGACGTGGTCTTCACCCAGGCCGCGCTCGAGTCCTTCGTGTCTGGCCCCAAGGCCGACGAGACCGAAGGGAGCGACGCCTGATGTCTGAGGCGACCGTTACCAGCAAGACCTTCACCGACCCGCGCGACCTGCTGATCAAGCCGGTTGTCTCGGAGAAGAGCTACGCGCTGCTGGACGAGAACAAGTACACGTTCATCGTCGCGCCCGGCGCCAACAAGACCCAGATCAAGCAGGCCGTCGAGGCGGTCTTCTCGGTCAAGGTCACCGGGGTCAACACGATCAACCGTCAGGGTAAGCGCAAGCGCACCAAGACCGGTTTCGGCAAGCGTGCCAACACCAAGCGCGCCATCGTGACCCTTGCCGAGGGCAACCGTATCGACATCTTCGGCGGCCAGGCCTCCTAACGGAGGTCTAGTCGTCCGGAATCGGACGAGGACTGAGAAATGGGTATCCGCAAGTACAAGCCGACGACCCCGGGCCGTCGTGGCTCCAGCGTCGCCGACTTTGTCGAGATCACGCGGTCCACGCCGGAGAAGTCGCTGGTTCGCCCTCTGCACAGCAAGGGCGGCCGTAACAACACCGGCCGGATCACCGTTCGCCACCAGGGTGGCGGACACAAGCGCGCCTACCGCGTGATCGACTTCCGTCGTCACGACAAGGACGGCGTGCCGGCCAAGGTCGCGCACATCGAGTACGACCCCAACCGCACCGCGCGCATCGCGCTGCTGCACTACGCCGACGGCGAGAAGCGCTACATCATCGCGCCGCGCGGTCTGCAGCAGGGTGACCGGATCGAGAACGGCCCGACGGCCGACATCAAGCCCGGCAACAACCTGGCGCTCCGCAACATCCCGGTCGGTACCACGATCCACGCGATCGAGCTCCGTCCCGGTGGCGGCGCGAAGTTCGCCCGCTCCGCTGGTGCCTCCGTGCAGCTGCTCGCGAAGGAGGGCGTCATGGCCCACCTCCGCATGCCGTCCGGCGAGATCCGTCTCGTCGACGCGCGCTGCCGCGCCACGGTCGGCGAGGTCGGCAACGCCGAGCAGTCGAACATCAACTGGGGCAAGGCCGGCCGCATGCGCTGGAAGGGCGTTCGCCCGTCCGTCCGCGGTGTCGCGATGAACCCGGTTGACCACCCGCACGGTGGTGGTGAGGGCAAGACCAGTGGTGGTCGCCACCCGGTCTCCCCGTGGGGTCAGAAGGAGGGTCGTACTCGCTCGCCGAAGAAGGCTTCGAGCAAGTACATCGTCCGCCGCCGCAAGACGAACAAGAAGCGCTAGGAGCGGGTTTAGATGCCGCGCAGTCTCAAGAAGGGACCCTTCGTCGACGACCACCTCGTAAAGAAGGTGGACGCTCAGAACGAAGCTGGTACCAAGAACGTCATCAAGACCTGGTCCCGTCGCTCGATGATCATCCCCAGCATGCTGGGTCACACCATCGCGGTGCACAACGGCAAGACCCACGTCCCGGTGTTCGTCACCGAGTCGATGGTCGGCCACAAGCTCGGCGAGTTCTCGCCGACTCGCACCTTCCGCGGCCACGTCAAGGACGACCGGAAGTCGAAGCGCCGCTAAAGGCGGGGTGGTTACGACTATGACTTACACCGAAGGGACAACCATGGAAGCCAGGGCCCAGGCGCGGTACATCCGCGTCACGCCCATGAAGGCCCGCCGCGTGGTGGACCTTATCCGTGGCATGGATGCCACGGAGGCTCAGGCGGTCCTGCGTTTCGCCCCGCAGGCCGCGAGCGTGCCGGTCGGCAAGGTGCTGGACAGCGCCATTGCCAACGCCGCACACAACTACAACCACCCGGACGCCTCCACGCTGGTCATCAGCGAGGCGTACGTGGACGAGGGCCCGACCCTGAAGCGGTTCCGTCCGCGTGCGCAGGGCCGTGCCTACCGGATCCGCAAGCGGACCAGCCACATCACCGTGGTCGTCAGCAGCAAGGAAGGTTCCCGGTAATGGGCCAGAAGGTAAACCCGCACGGGTTCCGGCTCGGCATCACCACCGACTTCAAGTCGCGTTGGTACGCCGACAAGCTGTACAAGGACTACGTCAAGGAAGACGTCGCCATCCGTCGGATGATGACGTCCGGCATGGAGCGCGCCGGCATCTCGAAGGTTGAGATCGAGCGCACCCGTGACCGCGTGCGTGTGGACATCCACACCGCTCGTCCGGGCATCGTCATCGGCCGCCGTGGCGCCGAGGCCGACCGCATCCGCGGTGACCTCGAGAAGCTCACGGGCAAGCAGGTCCAGCTGAACATCCTCGAGGTCAAGAACCCCGAGCTCGACGCTCAGCTCGTTGCCCAGGCCGTTGCCGAGCAGCTCTCCTCCCGCGTCTCCTTCCGTCGCGCCATGCGTAAGAGCATGCAGGGCACGATGAAGGCCGGCGCCAAGGGCATCAAGATCCAGTGTGGCGGTCGCCTCGGCGGCGCCGAGATGTCCCGCTCCGAGTTCTACCGCGAGGGTCGTGTGCCGCTGCACACGCTGCGCGCGAACGTGGACTACGGCTTCTTCGAGGCCAAGACCACCTTCGGCCGTATCGGTGTGAAGGTCTGGATCTACAAGGGCGACGTCAAGAACATCGCCGAGGTTCGCGCCGAGAACGCTGCGGCCCGTGCGGGTAACCGCCCGGCCCGTGGCGCGGGTGGCGCTGGCGACCGTCCCGCCGGCCGTGGTGGCCGTGGTGGCGAGCGCGGCGGCCGTGGTGGCCGCAAGCCGCAGCAGGCTGCTGGTGCCGAGGCCCCCAAGGCCGACGCTCCCGCCGCCGCTCCGGCTGAGAGCACCGGAACGGAGGCCTGACCAACATGCTGATCCCTCGTAGGGTCAAGCACCGTAAGCAGCACCACCCGAAGCGCCGCGGTATGGCCAAGGGCGGTACTGAGGTCTCGTTCGGCGAGTACGGCATCCAGGCGCTCACCCCCGCCTACGTGACGAACCGCCAGATCGAGGCGGCTCGTATCGCGATGACCCGCCACATCAAGCGTGGTGGCAAGGTCTGGATCAACATCTACCCGGACCGCCCGCTCACGAAGAAGCCTGCCGAGACCCGCATGGGTTCCGGTAAGGGTTCTCCCGAGTGGTGGATCGCCAACGTGCACCCGGGTCGGGTCATGTTCGAGCTGTCCTACCCGAACGAGAAGATTGCTCGTGAGGCGCTCACCCGCGCTGCTCACAAGCTTCCGATGAAGTGCCGGATTGTTCGGCGCGAGGCAGGTGAGTCGTGATGGCGACGGGAACCAAGGCGTCCGAGCTGCGTGAGCTCGGCAACGAGGAGCTCGTTGGCAAGCTGCGCGAGGCCAAGGAGGAGCTGTTCAAGCTCCGCTTCCAGGCGGCCACGGGTCAGCTGGAGAACAACGGCCGGCTCAAGTCCGTCCGTAAGGACATCGCTCGCATCTACACCCTGATGCACGAGCGTGAGCTCGGTATCGAGACGGTGGAGAGCGCCTGATGAGCGAGAACAACGTGACTGAGAAGACCGAGCGCGGTTTCCGCAAGACCCGTGAGGGTCTGGTCGTCAGCGACAAGATGGACAAGACCGTCGTCGTCGCCGTCGAGGACCGCGTCAAGCACGCCCTGTACGGCAAGGTCATCCGCCGTACGAACAAGCTCAAGGCTCACGACGAGCAGAACGCTGCCGGTGTCGGCGACCGCGTCCTCATCATGGAGACGCGTCCGCTGTCGGCGAGCAAGCGCTGGCGCATCGTCGAGATCCTCGAGAAGGCCAAGTAATTACTTGAGGGGTTTCCCTCAGGTTCGTTCCGCCAGGCTCGGTGGGGGCCGCCGCTCTTCGGAGTGTGAGGCCCCCGCCGGGAACCGGCAGACAATCAGGAGATAGACGTGATCCAGCAGGAGTCGCGACTGCGTGTCGCCGACAACACTGGTGCCAAGGAAATCCTTTGCATCCGTGTTCTCGGTGGCTCCGGTCGCCGCTACGCGGGCATCGGTGACGTCATCGTCGCCACCGTCAAGGACGCGATCCCCGGTGGCAACGTGAAGAAGGGTGACGTCGTCAAGGCGGTCATCGTTCGCACCGTCAAGGAGCGCCGCCGCCAGGACGGCTCGTACATCCGCTTCGACGAGAACGCCGCCGTCATTCTGAAGAACGACGGCGACCCTCGCGGCACCCGTATCTTCGGCCCCGTCGGCCGTGAGCTGCGCGAGAAGAAGTTCATGAAGATCATCTCGCTCGCGCCGGAGGTGCTGTAAGCATGAAGATCAAGAAGGGCGACCTGGTCCAGGTCATCACCGGTAAGGACAAGGGCAAGCAGGGCAAGGTCATCGTTGCCTTCCCCGCTGAGAACCGTGTCCTCGTCGAGGGTGTCAACCGGGTCAAGAAGCACACCAAGGCCGCGCAGAACCAGGCCGGTGGCATCGTGATCACCGAGGCCCCGGTCCACGTGAGCAACGTTCAGCTGGTTGTGGAGAAGGACGGCAAGAAGGTCGTCACCCGCGTCGGCTACCGCTTCGACGACGAGGGCAACAAGATCCGCGTTGCCAAGCGGACGGGTGAGGACATCTGATGGCTACCACTCCGCGTCTCAAGACGAAGTACCGCGAGGACATCGCGGGCAAGCTGCGTGAGGAGTTCTCCTACGAGAACGTCATGCAGATCCCCGGTCTCGTCAAGATCGTCGTGAACATGGGTGTCGGCGACGCCGCCCGTGACTCGAAGCTGATCGACGGCGCCATCCGCGACCTGACGACGATCACCGGTCAGAAGCCGGCCGTCACGAAGGCCCGCAAGTCCATCGCGCAGTTCAAGCTGCGCGAGGGTCAGCCGATCGGCTGCCACGTCACCCTCCGTGGTGACCGCATGTGGGAGTTCCTGGACCGTACGCTGTCGCTCGCGCTGCCGCGTATCCGTGACTTCCGCGGTCTGTCGCCGAAGCAGTTCGACGGCCGTGGCAACTACACCTTCGGTCTCACGGAGCAGGTCATGTTCCACGAGATCGACCAGGACAAGATCGACCGTACCCGGGGTATGGACATCACCGTGGTCACCACGGCGACCAACGACGCTGAGGGCCGCGCGCTCCTTCGTCACCTCGGCTTCCCCTTCAAGGAGGCGTAAGCGAGATGGCGAAGAAGGCTCTCATCGCGAAGGCTGCCCGCAAGCCCAAGTTCGGTGTGCGTGCGTACACCCGCTGCCAGCGCTGCGGTCGCCCCCACTCCGTGTACCGCAAGTTCGGCCTGTGCCGCGTGTGCCTTCGTGAGATGGCTCACCGTGGCGAGCTGCCGGGCGTGACCAAGAGCTCCTGGTAGCCCCACACCCTTTGGGTGTTGAGGTTTTCCAGACGCTCTCGGTAAGCATCAGGTCGGCGGACCGCTCTGCCCGCATGCCGTAGGCTTGTGGGGTTGGGCGTCCGCCGCCCTATCGACTTACTACGCCGTAGGTCCCCGCACCGCACCCGTCCCGCCACTGAGTGGGGAGAGGGATGGCGCATACAGGAAACCCCGGCGAGAGAGGCCGAAGGCCACTTCATGACCATGACTGACCCGATCGCAGACATGCTCACGCGTCTGCGTAACGCTAACTCGGCGTACCACGACACCGTCGTGATGCCGCACAGCAAGATCAAGTCGCACATCGCGGAGATCCTCAAGCAGGAGGGTTTCATCACCGGCTGGAAGGTCGAGGACGCCGAGGTCGGCAAGAACCTCGTCCTCGAGCTGAAGTTCGGGCCGAACCGTGAGCGCTCCATCGCGGGCATCAAGCGGATCTCGAAGCCCGGTCTGCGCGTGTACGCGAAGTCCACCAACCTGCCGAAGGTCCTCGGTGGCCTGGGCGTGGCGATCATCTCCACGTCCCACGGTCTCCTGACCGGCCAGCAGGCAGGCAAGAAGGGCGTAGGTGGGGAAGTCCTCGCCTACGTCTGGTAGTCGGGAACGGAGGAAAAGCAATGTCGCGAATCGGCAAGCTCCCCATCCAGGTTCCCGCCGGTGTGGACGTCACCATCGATGGCCAGACGGTCAACGTGAAGGGCCCCAAGGGTTCCCTCGCGCACACCGTTAAGGCGCCCATCGCAGTTGTCAAGGACGAGGACGGCGTTCTGAACGTCACCCGTCCGAACGACGAGCGTCAGAACAAGGCCCTGCACGGCCTGTCCCGCACGCTGGTGGCGAACATGATCACCGGTGTGACCACGGGATACGTCAAGGCTCTCGAGATCAGCGGTGTCGGTTACCGCGTGGCCGCGAAGGGCTCCGACCTGGAGTTCCAGCTCGGCTACAGCCACCCGATCCTGGTGGAGGCGCCCGAGGGCATCTCCTTCAAGGTCGAGTCGCCGACGAAGTTCTCGGTCGAGGGCATCGACAAGCAGAAGGTCGGCGAGGTCGCCGCCAACATCCGCAAGCTGCGGAAGCCCGACCCGTACAAGGCCAAGGGTGTCAAGTACGCCGGCGAGGTCATCCGCCGCAAGGTCGGAAAGGCTGGTAAGTAGCCATGGCATACGGTGTGAAGATCGCCAAGGGCGACGCGTACAAGCGCGCTGCCAAGGCTCGCCGCCACATCCGCATCCGCAAGAACGTCTCGGGTACGGCGGAGCGTCCGCGCCTCGTCGTGACGCGTTCCAACCGCAACATCGTTGCTCAGGTCATCGACGACCTCCAGGGCCACACCCTGGCGTCGGCGTCGACCCTGGACGCTTCGATCCGCGGTGGCGAAGGCGACAAGAGCTCGCAGGCCCAGGCTGTCGGCGCGCTCGTCGCCGAGCGTGCCAAGGCTGCGGGTGTCGAGACCGTCGTGTTCGACCGCGGTGGCAACCGATACGCCGGGCGCATTGCCGCTCTGGCTGACGCCGCCCGCGAAGCCGGGCTGAAGTTCTAAGCCCCGGTTCCGGGACTCACGGACGTAACAGAGAGAGGTAATCCAATGGCTGGACCCCAGCGCCGCGGAAGCGGTGCCGGTGGCGGCGAGCGGCGGGACCGGAAGGGTCGCGACGGTGGCGCTGCCGCCGAGAAGACCGCTTACGTTGAGCGCGTTGTCGCGATCAACCGCGTCGCCAAGGTTGTCAAGGGTGGTCGCCGCTTCAGCTTCACCGCGCTGGTCGTGGTGGGCGACGGTGACGGCACTGTAGGTGTCGGTTACGGCAAGGCCAAGGAAGTTCCCGCGGCCATCGCCAAGGGTGTCGAGGAAGCGAAGAAGAACTTCTTCAAGGTTCCCCGCATCCAGGGCACCATCCCTCACCCGATCACGGGCGAGCGTGCCGCGGGCGTCGTGCTGCTGAAGCCGGCTTCCCCCGGTACCGGTGTTATCGCCGGTGGCCCGGTGCGCGCCGTTCTGGAGTGCGCCGGCGTTCACGACATCCTGTCGAAGTCGCTCGGTTCGTCGAACGCGATCAACATCGTGCACGCGACCGTGGCAGCGCTCAAGGGCCTGCAGCGTCCCGAGGAGATCGCGGCTCGCCGTGGTCTGCCCCTCGAGGACGTCGCTCCCGCGGCTCTTCTCCGTGCACGTGCTGGGGCGGGTGTCTGATGGCCCGCCTCAAGATCACGCAGACGAAGTCGTACATCGGCAGCAAGCAGAACCACCGCGACACGCTGCGTTCGCTCGGGCTCAAGCGCCTGAACGACGTCGTCGTCAAGGAGGACCGCCCCGAGTTCCGCGGAATGGTGCACACCGTCCGCCACCTCGTGACGGTTGAGGAGGTTGACTAATCATGGCTGAGAACAGCCCGCTGAAGGCCCACAACCTCCGTCCCGCCCCCGGCGCCAAGACCGCGAAGACCCGTGTGGGTCGCGGTGAGGCGTCGAAGGGTAAGACGGCCGGTCGTGGTACGAAGGGCCAGAAGGCCCGTTACCAGATCCCGCAGCGCTTCGAGGGCGGGCAGATGCCCCTCCACATGCGCCTGCCGAAGCTCAAGGGCTTCAAGAACCCGTTCCGCACCGAGTTCCAGGTCGTCAACCTGGACAAGCTCGGCGCTCTCTACCCCGAGGGTGGAGAAGTCACGGTGGCCGACCTGGTCGCCAAGGGCGCGGTTCGCAAGAACAGCCTCGTCAAGGTCCTGGGCCAGGGCGAGCTCTCCGTGGCGCTGCAGGTTTCGGTTGACGCCGTCTCCGCCTCCGCCAAGGAGAAGATCACCGCTGCCGGCGGTACCGTCACCGAGCTCGTCTAAGACGATTTCAGTGGCTGAATAGCTCAAAACCCGACCGGGGATGCCTCACATATGGGGCATCCCCGGTTGGTCGTTCCACGGGGGGCACACTCGCCGGTAAGGTGGCGTGCACCATTGCTTTGTCGTATACGTCGATCCCTCAGACCGTCACCTCTGACGCAGTAGCGCGGGGGTCGCAGGAGGCACCGTGCTCACCGCGTTCGCCCGGGCGTTCAAGACGCCCGACCTGCGCAAGAAGCTGCTCTTCACGCTCGGCATCATCGTGCTGTTCCGGCTCGGGTCCCATGTCCCCGTGCCCGGCGTGAGCTACAAGAACGTACAGATCTGCGTGGAACAGGCCGGGAGCAGCAATGGTCTGTTCGGCCTCGTCAACATGTTCAGCGGCGGTGCGCTGCTGCAGATCACGATCTTTGCGCTCGGCATCATGCCGTACATCACGGCGAGCATCATTCTGCAGCTGCTGACCGTGGTCATCCCGAAGCTGGAGACCCTCAAGAAAGAGGGCCAGTCCGGCACGGCGAAGATCACTCAGTACACGCGCTATCTGACGGTCGCGCTGGCGATCCTCCAGGGCACGGGCCTCGTCGCCACCGCCCGTACCGGCGCCCTGTTCCAGGGCTGCCAGGTCGCCAGCCAGATCGTTCCCGACCGGTCGATCTTCACCACGGTCGTCATGGTGATCACCATGACCGCCGGTACCTGCGTCGTCATGTGGCTCGGTGAGCTCATCACCGACCGCGGCATCGGCAACGGCATGTCGATCCTCATGTTCATCTCGATCGCCGCCGGCTTCATCGGCGCCCTCTGGCAGATCAAGCTGCAGGGCAAGATCGCGGACGGCTGGGTCGAGTTCGGCGTCGTCATGCTGGTCGGCCTCGCGATGGTCGGCCTGGTGGTCTTCGTCGAGCAGGCGCAGCGCCGGATCCCGGTCCAGTACGCGAAGCGCATGATCGGCCGCCGTGCCTACGGCGGTACCTCCACCTACATCCCGCTCAAGGTGAACCAGGCGGGCATCATCCCCGTCATCTTCGCCTCGTCGCTGCTCTACATCCCGGCGCTGGTCGTACAGTTCAGCGGGTCCACCGCGGGCTGGGCCACCTGGATCCAGAAGCACTTCGTCAAGGGCGACCACCCGTACTACATCGCTGTCTACTTCCTCCTGATCGTCTTCTTCGCGTTCTTCTACGTGGCGATCTCGTTCAACCCCGAGGAAGTTGCAGACAACATGAAGAAGTATGGTGGGTTCATTCCGGGTATCCGCGCCGGTCGACCCACCGCCGAGTACCTGAGCTACGTGCTCAACCGGATCACCTGGCCGGGGTCGCTGTACCTGGGTCTCATCGCTCTTGTGCCGACGATGGCGTTGGCCGGCTTCGGAGCGAACCAGAACTTCCCGTTCGGCGGGACGAGCATCCTGATCATCGTGGGTGTGGGTCTGGAAACCGTGAAGCAGATCGAGAGCCAGCTCCAGCAGCGCAATTACGAAGGGTTCCTCCGCTGATGCGAATCGTCCTCGTCGGACCGCCCGGTGCGGGCAAGGGAACGCAGGCCGCGTTCCTTGCCAAGAACCTGTCGATCCCGCACATCTCCACGGGCGACCTGTTCCGGGCCAACATCAGCCAGGGCACCGAGCTGGGCAAGCAGGCGAAGGCGTTCATGGACGCCGGCGACCTGGTCCCCGACGAGGTGACCATCGGCATGGCGAAGGACCGGATGGAGCAGCCCGACGCCGTGAACGGCTTCCTGCTCGACGGCTTCCCGCGCAACGTCTCGCAGGCCGAGGCGCTCGACGTGATGCTCCAGGCCGCGGGCATGAAGCTTGACGCCGTCCTCGACCTGGAGGTCGAGGAGGACGAGGTCGTCAAGCGCATCGCCGGCCGCCGGATCTGCCGCAACGACTCCTCGCACGTCTTCCACGTGACGTACGCAGCGCCGAAGGCCGCAGGTGTCTGCGACACCTGCGGCGGCGAGCTGTACCAGCGCGGTGACGACTCGGAGGCGACCGTCCGCAACCGGCTGGAGGTCTACCACACGCAGACCGAGCCGATCATCGACTACTACAAGGCCCAGGGCCTGCTGGTGACCATCCCGGCCCTCGGTGAGGTGTCGGACGTCACCAAGCGCGCCATGGACGCTCTCAAGAAGTAGTCACCCCTTGGTGTGCAGGTACGGCCGCGGTGTCCCCTCGGGGCACCGCGGCCGTCTGCATGACGCGCCGCGGCACGGCATCAGCCGATAATTGAGCAACCACAGCGGACAGCGACCACGTCCGCGAGAGCGGCGGCGGTTCAGCCGCAAAAAACGGAAGGCACGCCCACATGGTGCAGATCAAGACCCCCGAGCAGATCGCGAAGATGCGCGAGGCGGGGCTGGTCGTCGCCGCGATCCATGCGGCGACCCGTGAGGCGGCCGTACCGGGCGCCACGACGCGGGATCTGGACATGGTGGCCCGCAAGGTCATCGCGGACGCCGGGGCGAAGTCGAACTTCCTCGGCTACGGCGGTTTCCCCGCGACGATCTGCACCTCGGTCAACGAGGTCGTCGTCCACGGCATCCCGGACGACAAGACCGTCCTCAAGGACGGCGACATCATCTCCATCGACGCCGGCGCGATCGTGGACGGCTGGCACGGCGACGCGGCGTACACCGCCTTCGTGGGCACCGGTCACGCCCCCGAGCTCGTGGAGCTCTCCCGGGTGACGGAGGAGTCGATGTGGGCCGGCATCGCCGCGATGAAGCTGGGCAACCGCCTCGTGGACATCTCCAAGGCGATCGAGACGTACATCAAGCGCCAGCCCCGCCCCTCCACCGGTGAGCACAGCCTCGGCAAGTTCGGGATCATCGAGGACTACGGCGGCCACGGCATCGGGTCCGAGATGCACATGGACCCCCACCTGCTGAACTACGTCTCGCGCAAGCGGGGCAAGGGGATCAAGCTCGTTCCGGGCGTCTGCCTGGCGATCGAGCCGATGGTCTCCCTGGGCACCGCCCAGACGGAGGTCCTCTCGGACGACTGGACGGTCATCACGACGGACGGCACCTGGTCCTCGCACTGGGAGCACTCCATCGCGCTGACGGAGGCCGGTCCGATCGTCCTGACCAGCCCGGACTGCGGCAAGGCGAAGCTGGCGGAGTACGGGGTCACCACGGCCCCGGACCCCCTCGGTTAATGATCTAGACTCTTGGGCAAACTTTCCGGATTCGTTTTTCTGGGTGCCCTGACGTAGACTGACTCGTCGGCTCTCGTGCACTTCCATGCCTGCATGGCGCACGGGGTCGATCAAGGTAGCCGATTCGAAAGGCGAAGCGTGGCCAAGAAGCAAGGTGCCATCGAAATCGAGGGCACCGTGATCGAGTCCCTCCCGAACGCGATGTTCAAGGTGGAACTCCAGAACGGTCACAAGGTCCTCGCGCACATCAGCGGGAAGATGCGCATGCACTACATCCGCATTCTGCCCGATGACCGGGTTGTCGTGGAGCTCTCTCCCTACGACCTGACGCGTGGCCGGATCGTCTACCGATACAAGTAGATCTTGCTCTCACTCCTGCCTGGGCGTCCGTCCCGGTGCGGGTGGTGGCACTGACCCGGAGAACCTCACCAACATGAAGGTCAAGCCGAGCGTCAAGAAGATCTGCGACAAGTGCAAGGTGATCCGCCGTCACGGCCGGGTCATGGTCATCTGCGACAACCTGCGCCACAAGCAGCGCCAGGGCTGACGCACGCCGACCGACCTGCCTTAACGCAGTTCTTCGCGCGACGTAAGAAAACGTACATACGCAGAACCCGCCCAGCCCCGCAAAGGGCCGGCGGCACCTCCGGCGGGGGCCGGGGACCCGGACGTACCATCACCCGACACGGGTGGTCGGCGGTCGGGATCGGTTCTGTGGAAGACCCCCGAACACACAGGAGCCATTGAATGGCACGCGTTTCCGGTGTTGACATCCCGCGCGAAAAGCGTGTGGAGATCGCACTCACCTACGTCTTCGGTATCGGGCGCACCCGGTCCAAGGAGATCCTCGCCTCCACCGGCGTGAACCCGAACACCCGCGTTCGTGACCTGGCCGAAGAGGACCTCGTCAAGATCCGCGAGTACGTGGACGCCAACCTCCGTACCGAGGGTGACCTCCGCCGCGAGATCCAGGGCGACATCCGCCGCAAGATCGAGATCCAGTGCTACCAGGGCATCCGCCACCGTCGCGGCCTCCCGGTGCACGGTCAGCGCACCAGCACGAACGCGCGTACCCGCAAGGGCCCGCGTCGCGCGATCGCCGGTAAGAAGAAGCCGGGCAAGAAGTAGTCCTGTTCAGCGGTCTTGCGCTGTAGGACCGACCACCTCCCGTAGGAGATTTAGATGCCCCCCAAGGGTCGTCAGGGCGCTGCCAAGAAGGTGCGCCGCAAGGAAAAGAAGAACGTCGCTCACGGGCACGCCCACATCAAGAGCACGTTCAACAACACCATCGTTTCGATCACGGACCCGTCCGGCAACGTGATCTCCTGGGCCTCCGCCGGCCACGTCGGCTTCAAGGGCTCGCGCAAGTCCACCCCCTTCGCCGCGCAGATGGCCGCCGAGTCGGCCGCCCGTCGCGCGCAGGAGCACGGCATGCGCAAGGTCGACGTCTTCGTCAAGGGTCCCGGCTCCGGCCGTGAGACCGCGATCCGCTCCCTCCAGGCCACCGGCCTCGAGGTCGGCTCGATCCAGGACGTCACCCCCACCCCGCACAACGGCTGCCGCCCGCCGAAGCGCCGCCGCGTCTGACGCAGCGGACGCACCGTTGCGTTCTTGAGTGTCCGGGCGGTACGACCCCTTCGGGGGACGTACCGCCCGTACCCTTGCAGTAGCCGTACCCCGGTACGGCCCCCGTCGGGCGTCAAATAGTGGGCGTCCACGAATGAAGGAACACAGACATGCTTATCGCTCAGCGTCCGTCGCTGACCGAAGAGGTCGTTGACGAGTACCGCTCGCGCTTCGTGATCGAGCCGCTCGAGCCGGGCTTCGGCTACACCCTCGGCAACTCCCTGCGCCGTACCCTCCTGTCCTCCATCCCGGGTGCCGCTGTCACCAGCATCCGCGTGGACGGCGTCCTGCACGAGTTCACCACCGTGCCGGGCGTCAAGGAAGACGTCACGGACATCATCCTCAACATCAAGCAGCTGGTCGTCTCCTCGGAGCACGACGAGCCGGTCGTGATGTACCTGCGCAAGCAGGGTCCCGGCCTGGTCACCGCTGCCGACATCGCGCCCCCGGCCGGTGTCGAGGTGCACAACCCGGACCTCGTCCTCGCCACGCTCAACGGCAAGGGCAAGCTGGAGATGGAGCTGACCGTCGAGCGCGGTCGCGGCTACGTCTCCGCCGTCCAGAACAAGCAGCTGGGCCAGGAGATCGGCCGCATCCCGGTCGACTCCATCTACAGCCCGGTCCTCAAGGTCACCTACAAGGTCGAGGCGACCCGAGTCGAGCAGCGCACCGACTTCGACAAGCTCATCGTCGACGTCGAGACCAAGCAGGCCATGCGCCCGCGCGACGCCATGGCGTCCGCCGGCAAGACCCTGGTCGAGCTGTTCGGTCTGGCCCGCGAGCTCAACATCGACGCCGAGGGCATCGACATGGGCCCGTCCCCGACGGACGCCGCCCTGGCCGCCGACCTGGCGCTGCCGATCGAGGAGCTGGAGCTCACCGTTCGGTCGTACAACTGCCTCAAGCGCGAGGGCATCCACTCCGTGGGTGAGCTCGTCGCCCGCTCCGAGGCCGACCTGCTCGACATCCGCAACTTCGGTGCGAAGTCGATCGACGAGGTCAAGGCGAAGCTGGCCGGCATGGGCCTGGCCCTCAAGGACAGCCCGCCCGGATTCGACCCGACCGCCGCCGCCGACGCCTTCGGCGCCGACGACGACGCGGACGCCGGTTTCGTCGAGACCGAGCAGTACTGAGAAAGCTTGTGGGGGGCTCACGCCCCCCGCACCCCCCTCTCGCGACCGCTTGAGGGAACTGACTCCGGTACCTGACACGGCCGGTGCAGATTTGAAGGAGTAACAATGCCGCGTCCCGCAAAGGGTGCCCGCCTGGGCGGCTCCGCCGCACACGAGAAGCACCTGCTCGCGAACCTCGCGAAGGCGCTCTTCGAGCACGGCCGCATCACCACCACCGAGGCCAAGGCCCGCCGCCTGCGTCCCTACGCCGAGCGTCTGGTCACCAAGGCGAAGAAGGGCGACATCCACAACCGTCGCCTGGTGCTGCAGACGATCACGGACAAGAGCATCGTGCACACGCTGTTCACCGAGATCGCCCCGCGCTACGAGAACCGCCCCGGTGGTTACACGCGCATCACCAAGATCGGCAACCGTCGTGGCGACAACGCCCCGATGGCCGTGATCGAGCTGGTCGAGGCCCTTACGGTCGCCCAGCAGGCCACCGGTGAGGCCGAGGCCGCCACGAAGCGCGCGGTCAAGGAGGCGGAGGCCAAGGCCGAGGCCACCGAGACCGAGGCCGTCGAGGAGACCAAGGAGGCCTGATCCCGCTACGGGATCGAGCTTGCTTGATCGGCTCTGAACGGGCCCGCCCCTTCCCGGGGCGGGCCCGTTCTGCATATGGGTGATTCTGAGAGGATCGGTCACGTGAGTGACGAGGTGGAGCCCGGGCACGTCCGGGTGCGGCTGGACCTGAGCTACGACGGCAAGGACTTCTCCGGCTGGGCGAAGCAGCGCACGCTGCGGACCGTCCAGGGAGAGCTGGAGAGCGCCCTGCAGACCGTGATGCGGCTGAAGGAGCCGGTCGAGCTGACCGTGGCCGGGCGTACGGACGCGGGAGTGCACGCCCGCGGGCAGGTCGCGCAGTTCGACCTCGCCGAGGAGGTCTGGGCCGAGCACCACGACAAGCTGCTGCGCCGCCTCGCCGGCCGCCTGCCGCACGACGTACGGGTGTGGAAGGTCGCAGAGGCCCCCGAGGGCTTCAACGCGCGCTTCTCCGCCATCTGGCGCCGCTACGCCTACCGCGTCGGCGACCACCAGGGCGGAGTGGACCCGCTGCGCCGCGGCCACGTGCTCTGGCACCAGTGGCCCCTCGACGTGGACGCCATGAACGAGGCGGCCACCGCGCTGCTGGGCGAGCACGACTTCGCCGCCTACTGCAAGAAGCGCGAGGGCGCCACGACCATCCGCACGCTCCAGCAGCTCAGCTGGGAGCGCGCCGAGGACGGCATCGTCACCGCGACCGTCCGCGCCGACGCCTTCTGCCACAACATGGTCCGCTCCCTCGTGGGCGCCCTGCTGCACGTGGGCGACGGCCACCGGCCCGCCGACTGGCCCGGCAAGGTGCTGGCGGCCGGCGTACGGGACTCCTCGGTGCACGTGGTCAAGCCGCACGGGCTGACCCTGGAGGAGGTCGGCTACCCGGCGGACGAGCTGCTGGCCGCCCGCAGCAGGGAAGCGCGCAACATGCGGACCCTGCCGGGCGCCGGCTGCTGCTGAGCCGCAGCCAAATCGTTTGGGCGGATCGTGCGCCGACCTGGACAATGCCCGGCATGGGACATCTCGAAGCCAGCCACCTGGAGTACTACCTTCCCGACGGGCGGGTACTGCTCCCCGACGTCTCCTTCCGCGTGGGGGAGGGGGCGGTGGTCGCCCTGGTCGGGGCGAACGGCGCCGGCAAGACCACCCTGCTGAAGCTGATCTCGGGGGAGCTCCAGCCGCACGGCGGCGGCGTGACGATCAGCGGCGGGCTCGGCGTGATGTCCCAGTTCGTGGGCTCCGTACGCGACGAGACGACCGTACGGGACCTGCTGGTCTCGGTGGCCCAGCCGCGGATCCGGGAGGCCGCGAAGGCCGTCGACCGCGCCGAGCACCTGATCATGACGGTGGACGACGAGGCCGCGCAGATGGCCTACGCCCAGGCCCTCAGCGACTGGGCCGACGTCCAGGGCTACGAGGCGGAGACCCTGTGGGACGTCTGCACGACGGCCGCGCTGGCCATCCCGTACGACTCCGCCCAGTTCCGCGAGGTGCGCACGCTCTCCGGCGGTGAGCAGAAGCGGCTCGTGCTGGAGGCGCTGCTGCGCGGGCCGGACGAGGTGCTGCTGCTCGACGAGCCGGACAACTACCTCGACGTCCCGGGCAAGCGGTGGCTGGAGGAGCAGCTGAAGGCGACCCGCAAGACGGTCCTCTTCGTCTCCCACGACCGGGAGCTGCTGACCCAGGCCGCCGAGAAGATCATCAGCCTAGAGGCGAGCCCGACCGGCTCCGACGTCTGGGTGCACGGAGCGGGCTTCGGTACCTACCACGAGGCCCGCAAGGAGCGCTTCGCCCGCTTCGAGGAGCTCAAGCGGCGCTGGGACGAGGAGCACGCCCGGCTCAGGGCCCTGGTGCTGCGGTTGCGCAACCAGGCCGCCAGCAGCCCCGACATGGCCTCGCGCTACCGGGCGATGCAGACCCGCTTCCAGAAGTTCGAGGAGGCCGGTCCGCCGCCGGAGCCGCCGCGCGAGCAGGACATCAAGATGCGGCTCAAGGGCGGCCGTACGGGCGTGCGCGCGCTGACCGTGGAGAACCTGGAGCTCACCGGGCTGATGAAGCCGTTCTCCCTGGAGGTCTTCTACGGGGAGCGGGTGGCGGTGCTCGGCTCGAACGGCTCGGGCAAGTCGCACTTCCTGCGGCTGCTGGCCGGCGAGGACGTCAAGCACACCGGGGACTGGAAGCTGGGCGCACGGGTGGTTCCCGGCCATTTCGCCCAGACCCACGCCCACCCGGAGCTGTTCGGCCGCACCCTCGTCGAGATCCTGTGGACGGAGGCGGCCAAGCCCCTGGGACAGGCGATGGGCGCTCTGCGCCGCTACGAGCTGGAGCGCCAGGCCGAGCAGCCCTTCGAGAAGCTCTCGGGCGGCCAGCAGGCGCGTTTCCAGATCCTGCTGCTGGAGCTGGCGGGCACCACGGCGCTGCTGCTGGACGAGCCCACGGACAACCTGGACCTGGAGTCCGCAGAAGCCCTCCAGGACGGCCTGGAGTCCTACGACGGGACCGTGCTGTGCGTCACGCACGACCGCTGGTTCGCGCGCACATTTGACCGCTACCTGGTCTTCGGTTCGGACGGTGTTGTGCGGGAGACTCAGGAGCCCGTGTGGGACGAACGCAGGGTCGAACGCAAGCGCTAACGGTGAGGGAGGGGCGTCGTGGGCCTGAGGCCTGGCATCTGGCTCATGAGGTGGAAGGCGCTGAGGCCCGGGAACCGGCTCGTCGACTGGCTGCTGCGGCCGGCCCCCCGGTCCTGGCGGGTGCTCTGTCTCGCGGTGCTCCTCGGGATCTGCGTCTCCACGAGCCTGCGGGCGAACTGGGGCTCGGACAACGCCTTCGTCGTCAAGGCGGCGCAGACGCTGCTGGAGGGCGGGTCGCCGTACGAGGACAAGCGCTTCCTCTACCTGCCCAGCGCCGTGCTCATGGCGGTACCGGAGGCGCTGGTCCCGCGCGGGGTGCTGCGCTGGATCCTGCCGGTCGGCATGTCGGGGCTGCTGGGCATCGGCTGGCTGGCGGCCCTGCGGCTGTTCTCGGTGCCGCTGCGCTCCCGCCTCGCGGTCGGCGGTCTCGCCGTGTTCGCCCTCGCCTACAAGCCGTACGTGAACCTGGTGCTGATCGGCAACTGGACGGCCATCTCGGCGGCCGCGCTGCCCGTGGCGCTGCTGCTCGCGCACCGGCGGTCCTGGGGGGCGGCCGGACTGGTGGTCGGGCTGGCCATCGCCTGCAAGCCGATGCTGGTGCCGATCGGGCTGCTCTTCCTGCTGGCCCGCCAGTGGCGGGGGCTGGCCGCGGCGGTGCTGGTGCCCCTGGGGGTCTCGCTGGCCGGTGCCCTGATGATGCCGAGCCCGTCGCTGTTCTTCACCAAGACCCTGCCGTTCCTGCTCCAGGGGCAGGACGCGTACGCACTGCCCTGGGACGCCTCGCCGATAGCGGTGCTGCCGCGGCTGGGGGTGCCGCAGCCGCTGGCGGTGCTGGTGGCCTTCGCGGGGGCCGCGGCCGGTCTGTGGGCGGCCTGGGCGCGGTGGCGGCGTACGGACCAGGACGGCGACGGCGGTGAGCTGCGTCTCGTGGAGACCGCCTGCATGGTGATGCTCGCCGCATTCCTGGTGTCGCGGCCGTCCTTCGACCACTACCTGCTCGTGGTGCTGCCGCTGCTGTTGGCCTCGGTGGTGCGATCGGGGTCTACGGCCCGCTCGCCCTGGTTCTGGCTGGCCCTGACGCCGCAGCTGGCCCTGCTCCCGTGGCCCTCCGAGCTGGCCCACAAACGGCGCGCCTTCAAGGACTGCGCCACCCTTTGCGGGCTCGCGATCGTGCTGGCGCGTCATGCACTGCGCTCCAGTCGGGTTATTCTGGGGCCCGTAACAACTGCGGGGTCCCCACCCAGGACCGAACCGGAGTGCGCCGCGACGTCAGCAGAATCGGCATCGCGGACCGCGTTTTGACCCGTACGGGTCTGCTTGGGTATCCTGCTGGTTTGTTATGCGTATTGGCTTTCTCATTCTCACGTGAAAGGGCCTTACGCCGGTCCACCGGACCGATGACCAGCAGTTGGCCGTTCACACGGGTTGCGTCCCCGGAGTGAACGAGGGCTGTCGTGATCGTCCGTGGTGACCCTGTCAGGATCCTTCCCGCGGGGCTTTGCGCCCTATGGGATGACCCACCACTGAAGAAGCGAAGGCATACGCGTGCGTACGTTCAGCCCCAAGCCCGGCGACATCTCGCGCCAGTGGCTCGTCATCGACGCCCAGGACGTCGTCCTCGGCCGTCTGGCGACCCAGGCCGCTGCCCTCCTCAGGGGCAAGCACAAGCCGACCTATGCCCCCCACATGGACATGGGCGACTTCGTCATCATCATCAACGCCGACAAGGTTCACCTGTCCGGCAACAAGGCCTCCCAGAAGATGGCGTACCGCCACTCCGGTTTCCCGGGCGGTCTGCGTTCCGTGCGTTACGACGACCTCCTGGCGAACAACCCGGAGAAGGCCGTCGAGAAGGCCGTCAAGGGCATGCTCCCCAAGAACACCCTGGGCCGTCAGATGCTCTCGAAGCTGAAGGTCTACTCGGGCGACCAGCACCCCCACGCTGCCCAGCAGCCGGTGCCGTTCGAGATCACCCAGGTCGCGCAGTAGTTCCGGCCACCCCCTAAGACACAGAGAATTCTGAGGAGCATCGTGGCCGAGACCACCGCCGAGACCCCCGTCGACGAGTTCGAGGGCGTCGAGGAGTACACCACCGAGTCCGAGGTCGTCGTCGAGGGCGACTACACCTCCGAGTCCCTTGCCGGTCGCTTCGGTGACCCCCAGCCGGCCGCCGGCCTGGGCCGTCGCAAGAACGCCATCGCCCGCGTCCGGATCGTTCCGGGCACCGGCAAGTGGAAGATCAACGGTCGCACCCTTGAGGACTACTTCCCCAACAAGGTGCACCAGCAGGAAGTCAACGAGCCCTTCAAGCTCCTGGAGCTCGACGGCCGCTACGACGTCATCGCCCGCATCTCGGGTGGCGGCGTCTCCGGCCAGGCCGGCGCCCTGCGCCTCGGTGTGGCCCGCGCGCTGAACGAGGCGGACGTGGACAACAACCGCCCGGCGCTGAAGAAGGCCGGCTTCCTCTCCCGCGACGACCGTGCGGTCGAGCGCAAGAAGGCCGGTCTCAAGAAGGCCCGTAAGGCTCCGCAGTACAGCAAGCGTTAATCTGCGCCTGCTGTTCTGCAACGAAACCGCCCCGGCAGCACTCTCTGTGCTGCCGGGGCGGTTCGTTTACCGCCACAAGCGGCAAATACCTGACACAAGCGGTCATACGCGAAGCGCAAAACTCGGGAGGACAACAGTGGGACGACTCTTCGGGACGGACGGTGTACGCGGCGTCGCCAACGCGGATCTGACGGCGGAGCTCGCGCTCGGCCTCTCCGTGGCGGCTGCCCACGTACTCGCCGAGGCGGGCACCTTCGAAGGCCACCGGGCGACCGCCGTGGTCGGCCGGGACCCCCGGGCCTCCGGTGAATTCCTCGAGGCCGCGGTCGTGGCCGGCCTCGCGAGCGCGGGCGTGGACGTCCTGCGCGTCGGTGTGCTGCCCACCCCGGCGGTGGCGTATCTCACCGGTGCGCTGGGTGCCGACCTCGGCGTTATGCTCTCCGCCAGCCACAACGCCATGCCCGACAACGGCATCAAGTTCTTCGCCCGCGGCGGCCACAAGCTCGCCGACGAGCTGGAGGACCGCATCGAGTCGACCTACGAGGAGCACCGCACCGGCGCCCCCTGGGACCGGCCCACCGGCTCCGGCGTCGGCCGCGTCTCGGACTACACCGAGGGCTTCGAGAAGTACGTCTCCCACCTCATCGGCGTCCTGCCCAACCGCCTCGACGGCCTGAAGATCGTCCTCGACGAGGCGCACGGCGCGGCCGCCTACGTCTCGCCGGAGGCGTTCGCCCGGGCCGGCGCGGAGATCGTCACGATCGGTGCCGAGCCGGACGGCCTGAACATCAACGACGGCTGCGGCTCCACCCACCTCGGCCTGCTGAAGGCGGCCGTGGTCGAGCACGGCGCCGACTTCGGCATCGCGCACGACGGCGACGCGGACCGCTGCCTGGCCGTGGACGGCAGCGGCGCCGAGGTCGACGGCGACCAGATCCTCGCGGTGCTGGCGCTGGCCATGCGCGAGGCCGGCCAGCTGCGCGAGAACACCGTGGTCGGGACCGTGATGTCCAACCTGGGCTTCAAGCTGGCCATGGAGGGCGAGGGCATCCACGTCGTCCAGACCGGGGTCGGCGACCGGTACGTGCTGGAGTCGATGAAGGAGCACGGTTACGCGCTCGGCGGCGAGCAGTCCGGCCACGTGATCATCCTCGACCACGCGACCACCGGCGACGGCACGCTGACCGGTCTGCTGCTGGCGGCGCGGGTCGCGGCCACCGGCAAGTCCCTGGCCGAGCTGGCGGGCGTCATGCAGCGGCTGCCGCAGGTCCTGATCAACGTTCCCGACGTGGACAAGTCCCGCGTCGCCACCTCTGCCGAACTGGCGGTTGCGGTGACCGACGCCGAGCGCGAGCTGGGCACCACCGGCCGGGTGCTGCTGCGTTCGTCCGGTACGGAGCCACTCGTGCGGGTGATGGTCGAGGCTGCCGACATCGACCAGGCGCGCGCGGTCGCCGGCCGCCTCGCGGACGCCGTGAAGTCGGCGCTCGGCTAGGGCGTGTCTTAGGTCCCGTACCTAGATTCCGCCGCCAGGCCCGTGTGGCGCACCCGGTTTCCGGATCATCCGGTTCTGCTGGGTGCGCCACAGCAGTTTCCAGGCGATGAGGGTGAGCGTGCCCGCAAGGATGATGCCGCCCAGGTTGAGCGCCAGCTGTATGCCGGAGCCCCACATCTGGGCGAAGTCGCCGTAGCTGAGGGCCACGGCGGCGTTGGCGGCCGCCGGGACCGTGGTGACGGAGATCGCCACGCCGACCAGGGCGCCGGCCTTCGCCGACGTCAGCGACAGCATGCCGGCCACGCCGGCGAGCAGCGCCACGACGAACGAGAACGGGTCGGGCTGCCAGATGAAGCTGGTGTTCGGCCGTTCGTTCTCCAGCAGGTGCTCGTGGAAGAGGCCCAGCGCGTCCATGGCCAGACTGAAGGCCGTCGTCGCCACGATCGCCGCCGTGAAGCCCACCGTCAGCGCGATGAACGAGCGCCAGGCGAGTTTGGGCCTGCGCCGCACCAGACCGGTGCACACGCCGGCGAGCGGGCCGAACTCGGGGCCGACCGCCATCGCACCCACGATCAGCACGGCGTTGTCGAGCACGACACCGCACGCCGCGATCATCGTCGCCAGGACCATGAAGGCGGTGTAGGTGATGGTGAGGGTGGACTCCTCGTGCGTCGATTCGGCGAGCTGCTCCCAGATCACCGCGTCGGCGGCCTCGCCCGGCGCCTCCACCTCCGCCTGGTCGGCGCGCCGGGAGATCGACAGGTCGATGTTCTCGACGGCGATGGAACCGGTCTCGCCGATGCCGAGCGCGCGCATGTTCTGGAGCAGCTCGTCGGCAGACTCCCGGGCGACGTCGCAGAGCACGAGGTCGCCCTCCGGGTCGCGGGCGGCGCCCGTGAGGACGACCAGGTGGGTGGTGCCGACCGTCCGGTCGACCAGCTCCACCACCTGCTCGGTGAGGTGGTGCGGGGTGATCATCCGCAGATGCAGCATCCCCGCACCCTAGCCACTACAGCTTGCGCAGGCTCAGCTTCTGCACTTTGTGGTCCGGGCCCTTGCGGACGACGAGCGTGGCCCGGCCGCGGGTGGGCGCCACGTTCTCCAGCAGATTGGGCCTGTTGATGGTCCGCCACATCGTCTGCGCGTACTCCATGGCCTCCTCCTCGGAGACCTGCGTGTACTTGCGGAAGTACGAGAAGGGGTTCTGGAAGGCGGTCTCGCGCAGCTTGCGGAAGCGGTTGAGGTACCACCGCTCGATGTCCTCGGCGCGGGCGTCCACGTACACGCTGAAGTCGAAGTAGTCGGCGAGGGCGACGCGGGTCCGGCCGTCGGTGCCGGGCAGCGCCGGCTGGAGTACGTTGAGGCCCTCGACGATGAGGATGTCCGGGCGGCGTACGACGAGCTCCTCGCCCGGCACGATGTCGTAGATCAGGTGCGAGTAGACCGGGGCCCGCACCTCGTCCTTGCCGGCCTTGATGTCGGCGACGAAACGGGTGAGCGCCCGGCGGTCGTAGGACTCGGGGAAGCCCTTGCGGGAAGTGAGCCCGCGCCGCTGGAGCTCCTTCATCGGGTACAGGAAGCCGTCGGTGGTGACCAGCTCCACCCGCGGGTGCTCGGGCCAGCGGGCGAGCAGGGCCTGCAGCAGACGGGCCACCGTGGATTTGCCGACGGCGACCGAACCGGCCACCCCTATGACGAAGGGGGTGCCCGCCTGCGCGCCGTGGCCGTTGCCGGCGTCGCCGAGGAAGGTGTTGAGGGTGCCGCGGAGGTTGCTGGTGGCGCCGACGTAGAGGTTCAGGAGGCGCGAGAGCGGCAGGTAGACGTCGCGGACCTCGTCGAGGTCGATGACGTCGCCGAGGCCGCGCAGGCGCTCCACCTCGTCGGCGGTGAGCGGCAGCGGCGTCCGCTCGCGCAGGGCGCTCCACTCGGCCCGGGTGAGGTCGAGGTACGGCGAGGCCTCAGGACCGCGGCGGTGCGCGGCGCGCGGGGGCTGACCCTCCCGGCCGGTGTGCTCCGTTGCACCCGCGGGCGTGTTGCTTCGTGGCGGCGAAGTGATCACACCGCCATTGTCGGGGCTGGGGGGCGGTTGTGGGTGGTGGGGTCGGTCACGTGCGCAACGGGAGGAAGGGTCTCGATTCGGGGCGACGCGGGTTGCGCCCTGATCACGATCCGCGCCCGCGGTCACGAGCGGGAGACCGGCGGTCGGGGGACGGCCGTACAGTGCGGAGCGCCGCAGTCCGTTTCCGTGTGCCGCCTGTCCGCGGCGCTGTTCGCGCTGCTCTGTCATGCCTTGCCCTGTTGCCCCTGTGGGAGTCCTCCGTGCGTACCTCTCTTGTCCGTCGTGCCGTACTGACCGCGTCCGCGGCGTCCCTGGGCCTGCTGGCCGCCGCCTGCACCGGCTCCGGCCAGGGTGGCGCCGAGGCCGACGCCAAGCCGTCCGTGAGCACCCCGGCCCCCGCGCCGACGCCCGAGGCGAAGGCCCTCGGCCCGGCGGAGCTGGAGAAGCTCACGCTGGCCGACGGCGACGTGGCCAAGGTGAAGATCGAGAAGGCCGGCGCCGACGACGTGGCCAAGGCCGCCGAGGTCACCACCGACAAGCAGGAGTGCAGGCCCCTGGCGGAGGCGGGCGGCCTGGCTCCCGTCGGCAAGGCCGTCACCACCACCGAGCGCATCGGCACCGGAGCGCCCACCGATCCGGCCAACCCGATGAGCATCACCCTGACCTCCGTCCAGCTCGCGTCGTACGACGCCAAGGGCGCCGAAGAATCGCTGGCTTCGATGAAGGCGGCCGGTCAGGCTTGCGCGGGCGGTTTCACCACGACGGTGAAGGGCGAGAAGACCGTGGTCAAGTCGGTCGGGCCCGCGGCTCTGACCGCGGGCGACGACGCCGCGTCGTGGGCGTTCACCGCCGAGAGCGACGGCGAAACCCTGAAGAGCCAGATGGTCGCCTTCCGCAAGGGCAACAACCTCGTCGTGATCCACTCCTTCCAGTTCACGGGCAAGCCCGCGCTTCCGCAGGCCTTCGTGGACGCCCAGCTCAAGAAGCTCGGCTGATCACCTCCGGCACCCGGACCGGAACCGTGCGCTCGCGGTTCCGGGTTTCCGGGTCGCACGGGAATCGGTACCGGTTCGGGGCTCTTCGAGGTCTCGCGTCGGTCACGATGTGCCGCGGCCGCGCAAATTCGCGGTCGGAAGATCGTTTGAATAGTAGATTTCCCGGTGCGGCAGTTCCGAAGCGCGCCCCGCGAAGTCCGGGCGGCACTCCTGTCGTTCCCGTCTTCGTTGTCTGTGGGGGAGATCCTTCGTGCGTACCGCAATCGTCCGTCGTACCGTCATGACCGCGTCCGCGGTGTCCCTGGCCGTGCTTGCCACCGCCTGCGGCTCCGACAAGGCCGACACCAAGACGGACGCCAAGCCGTCCGCGCCGGCCACGTCGGCCGCCCCCGCCGCCAAGGGCATGACCGACGCGGAGCTGGCCAAGCTCCTGGTGACCCAGGCCGACCTCGCGGACCACACCTTCAAGGACTCCACGCCTGCCGAGGCCGCCGCCGGTGCCACCGCCACCAGCGACAAGCCCGAGTGCAAGGTCCTGGTCCAGGCGCAGGCCTTCGTCCCGGCCGGCACCCCCTCCGGGACGGCCCGCACCAAGGCGATCGCCACCCCGAAGCCCGCCGCCGGCACCTCGCCGGAAGAGGCGGCGAAGGCGATCGCGGGTGCCCTCGGCTCCACGGCCACCACCGTGACGCTCGCCTCGTACGAGGCCAAGGGCGCCGAGGAGGCGTTCGCCGCCGTGAAGACCGCGAGCGCGAAGTGCTCCGGCGGCTACGCGGCCACCCAGGACGGCGAGACCACCAAGATCACCAAGGTCACGCCCGGTGCCGCCGTCACCGGTGGTGACGAAACCCTGCCCCTGACCGTCGAGCTCGACGCCGACGGCGAGAAGCTGACGACCCAGCTGGTCCTCGTGCGCAAGGGCAACACGGTCGCGACCTTCTCCTCCCTGAGCCTGGCCGGCACCGCCGAGCAGCCCAAGGCCCTCGTCGACGCCCAGGTGAAGAAGCTCGGCTGATCCCGGCGCACCCCCACCCCGTTCCGGCAGCACTGCCGGGGCGGGGTTTTCGGCGTGTTCAGGTACGGGGCAGACGGCCAACTACGGCGTACGCTGCGGCCTATGTGCGGAATTGTGGGTTACGTGGGAGCGCAGTCTGCGCTCGATGTGGTCATCGCCGGACTCAAGCGACTGGAGTACCGCGGCTACGACTCGGCAGGGGTCGCCGTACTCGCCGACGGCAGCATGGCCGCCGCCAAGAAGGCCGGCAAGCTCGTCAATCTGGAGAAGGAACTGGTCGCGCACCCGCTGCCGGCCGGTTCCACGGGACTCGGGCACACCCGGTGGGCGACCCACGGCGGGCCCACCGACGTCAACGCCCACCCGCACCTTGACAATTCGGGGCGCGTGGCCGTCGTGCACAACGGCATTATCGAGAACTTCGCCGCGCTGCGGGAGGAGCTCGCCGAGCGCGGACACCGGCTGGAGTCCGAGACCGACACCGAGGTCGTGGCCCACCTGCTGGCGGAACAGTTCTCGGCCACCGGCGACCTCCCCGAGGCGATGCGGCAGGTGTGCCGCCGTCTCGAAGGCGCCTTCACCCTGGTGGCCGTGCACGCCGACGAACCGGACGTGGTGGTCGGCGCGCGCCGGAACTCGCCCCTGGTGGTGGGCGTTGGAGAGGGAGAGAACTTCCTCGCCTCGGACGTGGCCGCGTTCATCGCCCACACGCGGTCCGCGATCGAGCTGGGGCAGGACCAGGTCGTCGAACTCCGCCGCGAAGGGGTCACGGTGACCAACTTCGACGGTTCGGCCGCCTCCGTGCGGGCGTACCACGTGGACTGGGACGCCTCGGCGGCCGAGAAGGGGGGATATGACTACTTCATGCTCAAGGAGATCGCCGAGCAGCCGAAGGCTGTCGCCGACACCCTCCTGGGCAGGATCGACGCGAGCGGCTCGCTGACCCTGGACGAGGTGCGCATCCCCGTCTCGGTGCTCAGGGAAGTCGACAAGGTCGTGATCGTGGCGTGCGGTACGGCTTACCACGCGGGCATGATCGCGAAGCTGGCCATCGAGCACTGGACCCGCATCCCGTGCGAGACGGAGCTGGCGAGCGAGTTCCGCTACCGCGACCCGATCCTGGACCAGCGGACGCTGGTGGTCGCGATCTCGCAGTCCGGCGAGACCATGGACACCCTGATGGCGCTGCGCCACGCACGCGAGCAGGGCGCCAAGGTGCTGGCCATCTGCAATACGAACGGGTCGACGATCCCGCGCGAATCGGACGCCGTGCTCTACACGCACGCCGGTCCGGAGGTCGCCGTCGCCTCCACCAAGGCCTTCCTCACGCAGCTGGTGGCCTGCTACCTGGTCGCGTTGTACCTCGGGCAGGTCCGCGGCACCAAGTGGGGCGACGAGATCCAGGCGGTGATCCGCGAGCTGTCGGACATCGCCGCGGCCGTGGACACCGTCCTGGAGACCATGGAGCCGGTACGCGAACTCGCGCGCTCCCTCGCCGAGAAGGACACCGTGCTCTTCCTCGGACGACACGTGGGCTACCCGGTGGCTCTGGAGGGCGCGCTCAAGCTCAAGGAGCTGGCGTACATGCACGCCGAGGGCTTCGCGGCGGGCGAGCTCAAGCACGGCCCGATCGCGCTCATCGAGAAGGACCTCCCGGTGGTCGTGGTCGTCCCCTCGCCGCGCGGCCGGTCGGTGCTCCACGACAAGATCGTGTCGAACATCCAGGAGATCCGGGCGCGCGGGGCGCGGACCATCGTGATCGCCGAGGAGGGCGACGAGGCGGTCGTCCCGTACGCGGACCACCTGATCCGCATCCCGGCGACGCCGACGCTGCTGCAGCCCCTGGTGGCGACGGTGCCGTTGCAGGTGTTCGCCTGCGAGCTGGCCACGGCCCGGGGCAACGAGGTGGACCAGCCGCGTAACCTCGCAAAGTCCGTGACCGTGGAGTAGTCGGGTAGTGGGGTAGGCCAAGTGATTGTCGGCGTCGGGATCGATGTGGCGGAGATCGAACGGTTCGGCGCGGCGCTGGCGCGCACGCCGGGCCTCGCCGGGCGGCTGTTCGTCGAGGCCGAGTTGACGCTGCCGAGCGGTGAGCGGCGCGGGACCGCCTCGCTCGCCGCGCGGTTCGCCGCCAAGGAGGCGCTGGCCAAGGCGCTCGGTGCGCCGGCCGGACTGCTGTGGACCGATGCCGAGGTCTACGTGGAGGACAGCGGGCAGCCGCGGCTGCGGGTGTCGGGAACGGTCCAGGCGCGGGCGGTGGCGCTGGGCGTGAAGTCCTGGCACATCTCGCTGAGCCACGACGCCGGTGTGGCCTCCGCCGTGGTGATCGCCGAGGGTTGACCCCATGCGTACTGCTTACAGCGTGGACACCGTACGGGCCGCCGAGCGGGAGTTGATGGCCCGGCTGCCGGAGGGCGCCCTGATGCATCGGGCGGCGGCCGGGCTGGCCGCCGCCTGCGCGGGACTGCTGACACGGCGCCGCGGCCGGGTCTACGGGGCACGGGTCGTGCTGCTCGTCGGCCCCGGCGACAACGGCGGCGACACCCTGTACGCCGGGGCCCGGCTGGCGCGGCGCGGCGCCGGGGTGACGGCCGTGCCGATGGACCCCGAACGGATGCACGCCGGCGGGCTGGCCGCACTGCGGGCCGCCGGCGGGCGGGTGGAGCAGGCCGTACCGCAGCGGGCGGACCTGGTGGTCGACGGGCTGCTCGGGATCGGCGGCCGGGGCGGGCTGCGGCCCGCGGGCGCCGCGCTGGCGGAGCGGATCCCCTCCGGGGCCCCCGTGGTCGCCGTGGACCTGCCCAGCGGGGTGGACGCCGACACCGGGGAGGTGGCGGGACCCGCCGTCACCGCCGACCTGACCGTGACGTTCGGGGCGTACAAACCGGGACTGCTGATCGATCCCGGCGCCTCCCGGGCCGGCGCCCCGCACCTCGTGGACATCGGGCTGGAACTGCCGGAGCCGGAACTGGAGGCCCTCCAGCACGCCGACGTGGCGGGGCTGCTGCCGGAGCCGACGGCGTCGAGCGACAAGTACCGGCGCGGCGTCGTCGGGATCGTCGCCGGATCGGCCCAGTACCCGGGAGCGGCGGTGCTCGCCGTCGCGGGAGCCCTCCGCGGCGGCGCGGGCGCGGTGCGCTACGTCGGCCCGGCGGCGGACGCCGTCCTGGCCCGCTACCCCGAGACGCTCATCGGGCCCGGGCGCGTACAGGCGTGGGTGATCGGCCCGGGACTGGGGGAGGGCCGCGCCGGTGAGGTCGCGGACCTGCTCGCGGGCGACGCGGCGGTACTCGTCGACGCGGACGGACTGCGTGGTCTGGACCCGGCGGTGCTGCGCGCGCGGACGGCCCCGACCCTGCTGACCCCGCACGCCGGGGAGGCCGCGGCGCTGCTCGGGGTGTCGCGGGAGTCGGTGGAGGCGGGCCGGCTGGCGGCCGTACGGCGGCTGGCGGAGCGGTACGGGGCGACGGTCCTGCTGAAGGGTTCCACGACGCTGGTCGCCTCCGCCGGCGGCCGGCCGGTCCGGGTGAACCCGACGGGCACGCCGTGGCTGGCCACAGCGGGCAGCGGGGACGTGCTGTCCGGACTGGCCGGCTCCCTCCTGGCGGCCGGGCTGTCCGGGGCGGACGCCGGCTCGGCGGGCGCGTACCTCCACGGCCTGGCGGCCCGCCGCACGGGCGGCCCCCTGCTGGCCCACCAGTTGGCCGAAGCCCTCCCCTCCGCGTGGCGCGACACCCGCCACGCCTGAGCTCGGAGCGCGGGGGCGCAACCGCCGGACGGGCCGGCGCTCCGGCCCCGCCGGCGCTTGCGGCGCGGGTCGGGGCAGAGCCCGGGAAACGGAGAAAGGACGGGGCGGGGAGGAGGCTCCGCGCAGCGGCGCCCCGCACCCGGCCCACCGGCCGCAGCCCCGCAGGGCCCGGCGGGCCGTCCGCCGCGCGCGTCCGGGCCGCGCCCCGCCCGTCGGCCCTGCGCGCCGAGCGGGGAGGAATTGTCCGTCTCATCGGCCGCCCGCACCAGGGCCGCGCGGGGGTTCTGAGAGACTGTGGGCGATGAACGAGACAGCGACGCGCGTGTACGCCGAGATCGATCTTGACGCCGTACGGGACAACGTGCGCGCACTGCGCGAGCGGGCGCCCCGGTCCGAGCTGATGGCCGTCGTCAAGGCGAACGCCTACGGACACGGGGCAGTGGAGTGCGCCAGGGCCGCCCGGCAGGCCGGCGCCACCTGGCTCGGGACCGCCACCCCCGACGAGGCCCTCGCGCTGCGCGCCGCCGGGCTCGAAGGCCGGATCATGTGCTGGCTCTGGACCCCCGGCGGGCCCTGGCGCGAGGCCGTCGAGGCCGACCTGGACGTCTCCGTCAGCGGAATGTGGGCCCTCGACGAGGTGTGTGAGGCCGCTCGCGCGGCCGGCCGCACCGCACGCGTCCAGCTCAAGGCCGACACCGGCCTCGGCCGCAACGGCTGCCAGCCCGCCGACTGGGAGGCCCTGGTCGGCGCGGCCGTCGCCGCCGAGGCCGAGGGCACCGTCAAGGTCACCGGCGTCTGGTCGCACTTCGCCTGCGCCGACGAGCCCGGCCACCCCTCGATCAAGCTCCAGCTCGACGCCTTCCGCGAGATGCTCGCGTACGCGGAGAAGGAGGGCATCGACCCCGAGGTCCGGCACATGGCCAACTCGCCCGCCACCCTCACCCTCCCCGAGTCGCACTTCGACCTGGTGCGCCCCGGCCTAGCCGTCTACGGCGTCTCGCCCGCACCCGAGATCGGGACCCCCGCCCAGCTCGGCCTGCGGCCCGCCATGACCCTCAAGGCCTCCCTCGCCCTGGTCAAGACGGTCCCCGCCGGGCACGGGGTCAGCTACGGCCACCACTACGTCACCAGCGGCGAGACGACCCTCGCGCTGGTCCCGGCCGGCTACGCCGACGGGATCCCGCGCCACGCGTCGGGGGCCGGCCCGGTGCTCGTCGGCGGCAAGATCCGCCACGTCGCCGGACGCGTCGCCATGGACCAGTTCGTGGTCGACTTGGACGCAGACCGGGCCCGCGCCGGTGACGAGGTCGTCATCTTCGGGGACGCGGAACGCGGTGAACCCTCCGCCGAGGACTGGGCACAGGCGGCGCACACGATCGCGTATGAGATCGTCACCCGTATCGGTGGGCGCGTGCCCCGGGTGTACCTGGGCGGCTGAACGGAGTGAGGGCGGCGGCGTGAGCGAGAACTGGCGCAGGGCCGGCTGGGCCGGCGCCGCCATCGGCGTGATAGCCGCGGGCGCGGCGGCCGGTGTCGCGGTCGAGCGGATCACCGTCGGACGCGGCATGCGCCGCAAGGCCCGCCTGGCCCTCGACGCCGCGGGTGACTACGGCTCCCTGCGCGGCACCGAGGGAACCTGCCGGGCCGAGGACGCCACCGAGCTCTACTACGAGGTCGACGAGCTCCCCGAGGACGGCAAGCGGCGCCGGCTGCGCCGCAAGGCCGACCCCCCGGCCACCGTCGTCTTCTGCCACGGCTACTGCCTCGCCCAGGACTCCTGGCACTTCCAGCGGGCGGCCCTGCGCGGAGTGGTCCGCGCCGTCTACTGGGACCAGCGCAGCCACGGACGCAGCGCGCGCGGCCTGGCCCAGGCCGACGGCGAGCCGCTGACCATGGAGCAGCTCGGCCGGGACCTGAAGGCCGTCATCGACGCCACCGCCCCCGAGGGCCCCCTGATCCTGGTGGGTCACTCGATGGGCGGAATGACCATCATGGGATTCGCCGAGCAGTACCCCGACCTCGTACGCGACCGCGTCGTCGGCGTGGCCCTGGTCGGCACCTCCAGCGGCCGCCTCGCCGAGGTGACGTACGGGCTCCCCGCCGCCGGCATGGGCGCCGTGCGCAGGATCCTGCCGGGCGTGCTGAAGGCCCTCGGGTCGCAGGTGGAACTGGTCGAGAAGGGCCGCCGGGCAACCGCGGACCTCTTCGCCGGCATGATCAAGATGTACTCGTTCGGCTCCCGGGACGTGGACGCGGGCGTCGCGCGCTTCGCGGAGCGGCTCATCGAGGGCACGCCGATCGACGTCGTCGCGGAGTTCTACCCGGCCTTCCAGACGCACGACAAGACCGCCGCGCTCCAGCAGTTCGCCGGCGTCCCGGTCACCGTCATCGCCGGGGACAAGGACATGATCACCCCGCCGGGCCACAGCGTGGCCATCAAGGACGTGCTGCCCGCCGCCGAGCTCGTCGTCCTGGAGTCCACCGGGCACCTGATGATGCTGGAGCGCCCGGAGACGGTGACGCGGTTGCTCATCGAGCTGCTGGCCCGCACCGGGGCGGTGCAGGTCCCGGTAGCGACTAACGTTGGCGTGCATGGAAGAAGTACCGCTGGAAGCACAGCGCAGCCAGGCACCGGAAGCTGAGTCCGGGCAGGGCACGCAGACCCGGATCACCGTTGACTCCCCCCACGCGATGCAGGAGCTGGGCCGCCGGATCGCCGGCCTGCTGCGCCCGGGCGACCTCGTCCTGCTGACCGGTGAGCTGGGCGCCGGCAAGACCACGCTGACCCGCGGCCTGGGCGAGGGCCTGGGCGTGCGCGGGGCCGTGACCTCGCCGACCTTCGTGATCGCCCGGGTGCACCCCTCGCTGACCGGCGGGCCGGCGCTGGTGCACGTGGACGCGTACCGCCTGGGCGGCGGGCTGGACGAGATGGAGGACCTGGACCTCGACGTCTCGCTGCCCGAGTCCGTGGTCGTCGTCGAGTGGGGCGACGGCAAGGTCGAGGAGCTCTCCGACGACAGGCTGCACGTGGTGATCGCGCGGGCCGTCGGCCACGAGGAGGTGCTGGACGACGTGCGCGAGGTGTCCATGCACGGGGTCGGGGCGCGCTGGGGCGCCGGAGCGGGGCTGGACGCCCTGGCCGGAGCGCTCTCGGAGTAAACGTACCGACAACTCGTCGGCAAGATATTGCGCCGGCGGCGGCCCTCGTGATGACATGGTACCGAGAGTTTCTTAGGCATGCCTAAGTACGGTGTCCCGGGGTCCCAGGAGGCAGCCATGTCGGCACCAGCAGGAGCACAGCGCCACCCCCGCCCGTCCGCCGTCCCCATGCACGCACTGCTCGCCGCCGGCATGGCCGCCACGGCCGTCTCGACGCCGCCCTCACGCGAAGAACGCGTACCGGGCGAGGACGGACCCGAGGGCGGCGTACGCGAACAGGCCGCTCCGGAATCCGAAGCGGCCTGAAGGGGTCTGGCGGCCCCCAAGGGGCTTGATGGGCCCATACCGCACGAACGGCCTCTGGCGGGTCCCCCGTACGGGTGAAGGAAGGGCGGCCCGTCAGGGCGTGACGACGACCTTGGAATTGATCGTCGCGAAGGCCCACATCGCGTCGCCGTCGGCGCGCGTCATGCGGATGCCGCCGGTCTTCTTGTTCGGGTCGGGCTCCGGGGTCGTGCCGTCCACGCGGGCGCTGAAACCGACCGCCACGCCCTCGGCGGTGGCGAACCGGACGACGTGTTCGATCGGCACACCGTCCGAGCCCGTGACCGAGCCCGAACGCGAACCCACGATGTAGGTGCCCGGCTTGGGATGCACCGTGCTCGGCATCACCGGGAACGACTTCGGCTGCTGCTGAGCGGCGTCCCCCACCAGCCACACCCGCTTCTGACCAACCGAGTACACGACGCGCACACCGGTGCCGGAACCCTCCGGCACGGGCACCGGCTTCGCCGGATCCTGCTTGCCCGCGGCCGCGGGGCTCGGGGCGGGCGCCGGCTCCTGCGCGGCTGCCTGCGGGGGGTGCGCCGGCGCCGTGGCGGAGGCCTGGTAGCCGAGGAAGCCGACGGCGGCGATCGCCGCGGCGGTGAGCCCGGCCACGATTCCCGAGCTGCTGCGTGCCACCTTGCTCCACCTCTCCGCGCTGACGTGATCCCTCGTGATCCCTCGGTCGAAAGGTAGCAGCCGCCCCGCTCAACGACCGGGCGCAAGGGGCGCGGCCGCCGGAGTCGTAGGCTGTTCGCGTGCTCTTGCTCGCAGTAGATACCGCCACGCCCGCCGTCACCGTCGCCCTGCACGACGGCGAGTCCGTCCTCGCCGAGTCCAGCCAGGTCGACGCCCGCCGCCACGGGGAGCTGCTCCTCCCCTCCGTGGACCGGATCCTCGCCCAGGCCGGGCTGAAGCTCGACGCCGTCACCGGCATCGTGGTCGGCGTCGGACCCGGCCCCTACACCGGACTGCGCGTCGGCCTCGTCACCGCCTCCACCTTCGCCGCCGTGCTGGGCGTGCCCGTCCACGGCCTGTGCACGCTCGACGGACTCGCCTACGCCGCGGGCACCGCCGGGATCGAGGGCCCCTTCACCGTCGCCACCGACGCGCGGCGCAAGGAGGTCTACTGGGCACGCTACGAGGACCCGCGCACGCGCGTCGGCGAGCCCGCCGTGGACCGCCCGGCGGAGATCGCCGAACAGGTCGCGGGAGTGCCCGCGGTGGGCCAGGGCGCGCTCCTGTACCCCGAGGTGTTCCCCGACGCACGCGGCCCCGAGCACCAGTCGGCCGCCGCACTGGCCTCGCTCGCCGCGGAACGACTCGCGGCGGGCGCGGAGTTCCTCCCTCCGACCCCGCTCTACCTGCGCCGCCCCGACGCGCAGGTGCCCAAGAACTACAAGGTGGTCACCCCGCAGTGACCACGGCCGAGACGGTTCTGCGCGAGATGCGCTGGTGGGACATCGCACCGGTGCTGGAACTCGAGCACGACCTCTTCCCCGAGGACGCCTGGTCCGCCGGGATGTTCTGGTCCGAACTGGCCCACGCCCGCGGCCCGCAGGCCACCCGCCGCTACGTCGTCGCCGAGACGGCCGACGGCCGCCTCGTCGGCTACGCCGGGCTGGCCGCCGCCGGCGACCTGGCCGACGTACAGACCATCGCGGCCGCCCGCGACCAGTGGGGGACCGGGCTCGGCGCCCGGCTCCTGACCGACCTGCTGCGCGCCGCCACCGCGTTCGAGTGCGCCGAGGTGCTGCTGGAGGTGCGCGTGGACAACACCCGCGCCCAGAAGCTCTACGAGCGCTTCGGCTTCGAGCCCATCGGCTTCCGGCGCGGCTACTACCAGCCGGGCAACGTCGACGCGCTCGTCATGCGACTGACCGACCCCGCACAAGCACGAACTGAGAGCAGTGAGAGCAATGGCTGACGAACCGCTCGTCCTCGGCATCGAGACGTCCTGCGACGAGACCGGCGTCGGCGTCGTCCGCGGCACCACCCTCCTCGCGGACGCGATCGCGTCGAGCGTCGACGAGCACGCCCGCTTCGGCGGCGTCGTGCCCGAGGTGGCCTCGCGGGCCCACCTGGAGGCGATGGTCCCCACCATCGAACGCGCCCTGAAGGAGGCCGGCGTCAGCGCCCGCGACCTCGACGGCATCGCGGTCACGGCCGGACCAGGCCTCGCCGGGGCGCTGCTGGTGGGCACCTCGGCCGCCAAGGCCTACGCATACGCCCTGGGCAAGCCCCTGTACGGCGTCAACCACCTGGCCTCGCACATCTGCGTGGACCAGCTGGAGCACGGGCCGCTGCCGGAGCCGACGATGGCGCTCCTGGTGTCCGGCGGACACTCCTCGCTGCTGCTGGCGCCCGACATCACCTCCGACGTACGGCCGCTCGGCGCGACCATCGACGACGCCGCGGGCGAGGCCTTCGACAAGATCGCGCGCGTGCTGCAGCTCGGCTTCCCCGGCGGCCCGGTCATCGACCGGCTCGCGAAGGAGGGCGATCCGAAGGCGATCAACTTCCCGCGCGGCCTGACGGGCTCGCGCGACCCCGCGTACGACTTCTCCTTCTCCGGCCTGAAGACGGCCGTGGCCCGCTGGATCGAGGCGAAGCGGAACGCGGGCGAGGAGGTGCCGGTACGCGACGTGGCGGCGTCCTTCCAGGAGGCCGTGGTGGACGTCCTGACGCGCAAGGCGATCCGGGCGTGCAAGGACGAGGGCGTCGACCACCTGATGATCGGCGGCGGTGTGGCGGCCAACTCCCGGCTCCGCTCGCTCGCCCAGGAGCGCTGCGACGCCGCGGGGATCACCCTGCGCGTGCCGCGGCCGAAGCTCTGCACGGACAACGGCGCGATGGTGGCCGCGCTGGGCGCGGAGATGGTCAAGCGGAACCGGCCGGCCTCCGACTGGGACCTCTCGGCGGACTCCTCGCTGCCGGTCACGGACCCGCACGTGCCGGGGACGTCCCACGGCCACGATCACGGCCAGTCGCACGGGCACGGGCATGGCCACAGTCACGACCACGACCACGTGCACGAGCTGAGCAAGGACAACCTGTACTCGTGAGCACCGTCGTCCTGATGTGGGAGGCCCGGGCCGCCGACGGCCGCGGCAACGAGCTGCTGGAGTGGGCCCGCGCCCAGGTCCTGGCCCGGGACCCGGTGCGCCGCGAGGTGTTGCGGGCTCCGCAGGACCGGGTGCTCGTGATCACCTGGTGGGAAGCGGCCGAGGGCCTCGCGGCGGACCTGCCCGAACTGCCCGAACCGGCCGCCGACCTGATCACGCGTGCGGTGCACCGCTGGCGCTTCGAGTCGGTGGAGGTCGACGGGGGTTAGCCGGCCGGGCCTGCGGAGGCCGACGGGCCGGGCGGGCGGCTTCCCGCCCGGAGCCGGGCCGACGCCTCGGCCCGTGCCCGCCCAGCGCCGCCCGGCACGTCACTGCCCGAGCGTCGCCGCAGGCGGCACGGCGGGGGCGCCGATCAGCATCGAGGGGGCGCCCGCCACCCGGGTCAGGAAGACGGTCGCCGAGTTCGGTCCCTGCGGCTTGACCTTCTTGCGCAGCTCCTCGGGCTCGACGGCCGAACCGCGCTTCTTCACGGTCAGGATCCCGACCCCGCGCTCGCGCAGCAGGGCCTTCAGCTTCTTCAGACCGAAAGGCAGCACGTCGGTGATCTCGTACGCCGTCGCGTACGGCGTCGCGCGCAGCTCGTCCGCGGTGACGTAGGCGATGGTCGGGTCGATGAGCCGGCCCTTCAGCTGCTCGGCGACCTCGGCGACCAGATGGGCGCGGATCACGGCTCCGTCGGGCTCGTAAAGCCAGCGGCCCACCGGCCCGGCCTCCGGATCGGGCAGCGGATCGGCGGTGTGCAGCTCGCGCGGCCCGGGGAGCAGGGTGGCGCGCACGGTCCCGGGGGCGGTGCCGAACCAGAGCACGGCCTCCTTGACGTCCCCCTGGTCGGAGATCCACTCGGCCTCGGCCTCGGCCGGGACCGCCTCGTGCGGGATCCCGGGGGCGATCTTGATGGCGGCGTACTCCGCCGCGCGGGCCGTCTCCACGGCCCACGACAGCGGCGGCGAATAGGACTCCGGATCGAAGATCCGACCGCGGCCCCCGCGCCGGGCCGGGTCGATGAAGACGGCGTCGTGGCCGGAGGTGTCCACCTCCGTCACGTCGGCCTCCCGGACCTCGATGAGGTCCGCCAGGCCCAGAGCCTCGGCATTGGCGCGCGCGACGGCGGCCGTCAGCGGATCGTGGTCCACCGCGAGCACCCGGATGCCGAGGCGGGCCATGGCGAGGGCGTCCCCGCCGATGCCGCAGCACAGGTCCGCGAGGCTTCGTACGCCGAGGGCCGCGAGCCGCTCGGCCCGGTACGAGGCCACGGACGCGCGGGTGGCCATCTCGCCGCCGCCGGGGGTGAAGTACATCCGGAAGGCGTCCTCGGCCCCGAACTTCGCCACCGCGCGCTGCCGCAGCCGGGCCTGCCCGAGGGCCGCGGAGACCAGCCCGGCGGGGTGCTCGCGGCGCAGCCTGGTGGCGACGGCCAGCTCCTGGGCGGGGTCGTAGTCGCGGAGCGAGTCGAGGAGGGCGCGGCCCTCGGGGGTGAGGAGGGCGGCGAAGTCGTCGGGGGTCACGGGTCCATTGTCGGCGACGGGGTGTGTGGGCCGGTCGGAGGAACGTCGCAGCCCGGTGCGCGGTGTCGTCCCGGAAGCCCGCGTGTCGGATGCCAGGATGCGCAGCTATGCAGCTAGTCGGACAAAAGGAAGATAAGACGCAACTGGGTCACCGGTACGCAGCGGGTGCGCGCGGCCGGTTCGGGGTGGCCGTGGCCGCCCTGCTGGTGGCCGCCCTCGGCACGGCCTGCGGCTCCGGCGAGTCGGGCGGGCCGGACAAGGCCGAGAAGACGAAGGCGGCCAAGGGCTCGGAGGCGGGCGCCGCGGGTGCGCTCAGCGCCGCCGAGAAGGCCAAGGCACTGCAGCAGGCGCGCATCGCCGCGGCGAAGAAGTGGGGGCTGCGCAAGGTGCCGCTCGCCGCCCCCGCGGCGCCGAAGGAGAAGCCCCACATCAGCACGCGCGACGGCTTCGAGGTGTGGAACCACGAAGAGGACGAACTGCCCCCGGTCTTCACCACCGTCCCCACGGAGGACAAAGTCGTCTTCCTGACCATCGACGACGGCTCCGAGAAGGACCCCGAGTTCCTGAAGATGATGCAGGAGCTGAAGATCCCGTACACGGCCTTCCTCAGCGACTACCTGGTGAAGGACAACTATCCGTACTTCAAGCAGATGCAGGCCGCCGGCGTCACCCTGAACAACCACACCCTCAACCACCGCTACATGCCCGGGCTGTCGTACGAGCAGCAGCGCGAGGAGATCTGCGGCCAGCAGGACACCATCCAGAAGACGTTCGGCAAGCGGCCGACCCTCTTCCGGCCGCCGTACGGCAACTACAACGACGACACCCTCAAGGCGGCGAAGTCCTGCGGCATCAAGGCCGTCCCGCTGTGGAACGCCGAGGCGTTCACGAACCGCATGGACTACCGCGAGTGGGACCGCGACCTGCACCCCGGTGACATCATCCTCACGCACTTCCGGGGTAAGGAGGACTGGAAGGGCACGATGCCTGACATGATCCGTCACGTCATGAAGACCGTCACGGACAAGGGATATGCCGTGGCTCGCCTGGAGGACTACTTGTGAGGTATGCGCGCCGGTTGGTAGCCGGAACGTTGGCGGCCGGCGCGCTCGCGCTCTCCCTGACGGGGTGCGGGGAGAGCGTGGACCCCATGGAACGGCTGGGCCGCAAGGCGACGCAGGAGCCGTCGCCGGCGCCGTCCGCGTCGGCGACGGCTCCTGCGCCGGACTCCGGCGGTGCGCAGGGGGGTGGGCAGGGGGGTGCCTCCGACGAGGCGTACAAGAAGTGGGGCCTGACGGCCCCCGTCCAGTACGCGCCGAAGCCCGCCCAGAAGCCGCAGATCCCGAAGGCGGCCCCCGGCAAGGTCCCGGTGATAGACCGAATACCCCTGCCGGCCGGGGACAAGACAGTCTTCCTGACCTTCGACGACGGCGCTGAGAAGGACCCCGAGTTCCTCAAGATGGCGGCCGATCTCAAGCTGCCGATCAGCATGTTCCTCACGGACAGCGTGGCCTCGTCGGACTACGGGCACTTCGAGAAGCTCCGTGACAACGGCTCGGCGAGCACGGTGAACAACCACACGCTGACCCACCCGAACCTGCGGACCCTCTCCTTCGAGGCGCAGAAGAAGGAGATATGCGGCCAGCAGGACACGCTGGAAAAGCGCTTCGGCCAGCGCCCGCCGCTCTTCCGCCCGCCCTTCGGCAACTACAACGACGACACCCTCCGGGCGGCCTCGGAGTGCGGTGTTTCGTCGGTGCTCCTGTGGCGGGTGTCGATGCAGATCAACAACTTCCAGTACGCCCAGGGCTCCGCCCTCCAGCCCGGCGACATCATCCTGGCCCACTTCCGCGGCCCGTCCGAACTCAAGGGCGCGACGGAAATCGAGATGACGACCCGCATGCTCCAGCGCATCCAGGAACAGGGCTACCGGATAGGGCGACTGGAGGACTACCTGTAAGGGCGGCTGCGGGATGGTCGGGAGCCGCTCGGTCGGTGTCAGGGATGTGCTGGGGGTTTCCCGTCAGTCCCATCGTCTCTCCGTGTCGGACCGGCCCGTCAAGGGCGCTCCTTCGTCGCGTCGCTACGCGATGTCGCTGCGCTCCACCCTTGACCGACCGTCCCGCCCCGGACATACGAGGACAGCCGGGAAACCCCCAGGACTTCTCTGATCCCGCCCGGGGGGATCCCCCCGAAGCCGCCCCGCCCCCTACGCCCGCGCCACCGGGGTGATCGTCGTTTCCGCCGGGCCGTCGGCGTCCGCCTCGCGTTGGCGCTCCGCGCTGTCGCTGATGCGGAGGAGGAGGGCGATCATGATCCAGTTGGCCAGGAGGGACGAGCCCCCCTTGGCCAGGAAGGGCAGTGCCTTGCCCGTGAGGGGGATCAGGCCCGTGACGCCCCCGGCGACCACGAAGACCTGCAGGGCCAGCGCCGAGGCCAGCGCCACCGCCAGCAGCTTGCCGAAGGGGTCGCGGGCGCCGAGGGCCATCCGCAGCCCGCGCTGCACGAGGAGCCCGTAGAGGATCAGTACGGCCATGACCCCGGCCAGGCCGAGTTCCTCGCCCACCGTCGTGAGGATGAAGTCGCTGCGGCCGGCGAACTTGATCAGCTCGGGGTGGCCCATGCCGAGGCCGGTCCCCGAGATCCCGCCCGTGCCGAAGCTGAACAGCGCCTGCGCCGACTGGTCCGAGGTGACGCCCGGGGGAGGGTTCTCCCAGTAGACGGAGAGCGGATTCAGCCAGGCCGCCACGCGCGCCTTGACGTGCGGCTCCGTCGAGCCGACGACGAAGGCGCCCGCCGAGGCCATGAGCACGCCGCACACGATCCAGCTGGTGCGCTCGGTGGCGACGTACAGCATCACCACGAAGACGCCGAAGAAGATCAGCGACGTGCCCAGGTCCCGCTCGAAGACCAGCACCAGCATCGAGAGGATCCACACCGTGATGATGGGTCCCAGCTGGCGCATCGGGGGGAGCCGCATGCCGAGGAACCTGCGACCGGTCAGGGCCAGCGCGTCGCGGTGGACGACCAGGTAGCCGGCGAAGAAGACGGCGATCATGATCTTCACGAACTCGCCGGGCTGGACCGAGAAGCCGAAGAGGATGATCCACCGCTTGGCGCCGTACCTGTCCGCGCCGAAGAACGCCGGCGCGATCAGCAGCACCAGCGCGACGGCCATCGTGATGTAGATGAACCGCTGGAGCAGCCGGTGGTCGCGCAGCAGGGCCAGTACCGCGACGCAGGCGGCGACGCCGACCACCGTCCACAGCAGTTGGCCCGGGGCGTTGGCGTCCGAGTTCCACCGTTCGATGTAGCCCTGGTCGAGGCGGTGGATCAGCACCAGCCCCAGCCCGGTCAGCAGCATGGCGAGCGGGAAGACGAGCGGGTCCGCGTAGGCCGCGAAGCGGCGCACGCCCAGGTGTCCCACCAGCGACAGCAGCGTCATGCTGATGGTGAAGCCGGCGAGGTTGGGCGGGAGCTCGCCGTTCATCGCGAGGCCCGCGGCCGCGTGCCCGAAGACGGCGATGGCGATGACGAAGGCGAGGAGCAGCGCCTCGGTGCGACGGCGGGCGCCCGCCGCCGTCAGCGGCCTCAGTCCACGCACGGGATGCCGCTGACGTCCCTGGGGGCGGACGGGAAGGGCACGGGGGGTAGCGGGCCTCCCGGATCGGCGGAGGCGCTCCGTTCGCCGGGGCCGGCGGAGGCTTTGGGTCCGTTCTGCTCGGCAATGAGGCGCTTTATCTTCATATCATCAACGACGTTGATGGCCTTCCCAAGGTTCCTTCCGAAGCCCCGGGGATCCCCGGGCACTGGCGAAGCCGGTCCGGGCGGGAAGGCGTACCGGGATCCCGGGTGTGGGTGCTGCCGGAGCCGGCGGTGGGGTGGGGGTGTGCAGGAGGCTCCTCGGCCCGGGAGGGAGGCGGGACTCGCCGGGTGCGGCCGCGAGATGCTCGCCCCCACCGAGCCCAGGAGATCCTCGTGCGGGGCACCGGCCACCCGCACACCGACAGCACCCCGCAGGGGATCGGCCGGGCCGCCCGCCCGGAATCGGCCGCAGCTCGGGCCCGCTGGAGGCCGCCGGCTCCGCAGTGCCGACCGGTCCGCCGAGGCCCCCCGCAGGGGATCCGCGCAACGCCCGGCCGACGGGAATTGGCACTCCGCTTGACCGAGTGCTAATCGCCGGAATAGTCTCGCACCTGGCACTCGCCCCCGGTGAGTGCCAACACAGCGACAGGCAGATCCGGCACCCGCGACGACGGATCGACCTGGTCGCCACCTCAGACAGTTAACCCCGGATCTCCGAAGGGGGAGGTCGGATCGTGACGACCGCCAGCTCCAAGGTTGCCATCAAGCCGCTTGAGGACCGCATTGTGGTCCAGCCGCTCGACGCCGAGCAGACCACGGCCTCCGGCCTGGTCATCCCGGACACCGCGAAGGAGAAGCCCCAGGAGGGCGTCGTCCTCGCGGTCGGTCCGGGTCGCTTCGAGGACGGCCAGCGTCTCCCGCTGGACGTCACCGTCGGCGACATCGTGCTCTACAGCAAGTACGGCGGCACCGAAGTGAAGTACAGCGGCGAGGAATACCTCGTCCTCTCGGCCCGCGACGTGCTCGCGATCGTCGAGAAGTAATTCTCTTCATCAGTACTGCTTTGAGCTGCGCCCCTGGTCACCCCGCTGATTGCCGGGCGGCGAGGGGCGCAGCCCGTTAAACCGAGTTTTCGAGAGGGCTGAACCGCTCCCATGGCGAAGATCCTGAAGTTCGACGAGGACGCCCGTCGCGCCCTCGAGCGCGGCGTCAACAAGCTTGCCGACACGGTCAAGGTGACGATCGGCCCCAAGGGCCGCAACGTCGTCATCGACAAGAAGTTCGGCGCCCCCACCATCACCAACGACGGTGTCACCATCGCCCGCGAGGTCGAGCTGGACGACCCGTACGAGAACCTGGGCGCGCAGCTCGTGAAGGAGGTGGCGACCAAGACCAACGACATCGCGGGTGACGGCACCACCACCGCCACCGTGCTGGCCCAGGCGCTGGTCCGCGAGGGTCTGCGCAACGTCGCCGCGGGCGCGTCCCCGGCCGCCCTGAAGAAGGGCATCGACGCCGCGGTCAAGGCCGTCTCCGACGAGCTCCTCGCGACGGCCCGCCCGATCGAGGACAAGTCCGACATCGCCGCCGTCGCCGCGCTCTCCGCGCAGGACGCCCAGGTCGGCGAGCTCATCGCCGAGGCGATGGACAAGGTCGGCAAGGACGGTGTCATCACCGTCGAGGAGTCCAACACCTTCGGCCTGGAGCTGGAGTTCACCGAGGGCATGGCCTTCGACAAGGGCTACCTCTCGCCGTACATGGTCTCCGACCAGGAGCGTATGGAGGCCGTCCTCGACGACCCGTACATCCTGATCAACCAGGGCAAGATCTCCTCCATCCAGGACCTCCTGCCGCTGCTGGAGAAGGTCATCCAGGCGGGTGGCTCCAAGCCGCTGCTGATCATCGCCGAGGACGTCGAGGGCGAGGCGCTCTCCACCCTCGTCGTCAACAAGATCCGCGGCACCTTCAACGCGGTGGCCGTCAAGGCCCCCGGCTTCGGTGACCGCCGCAAGGCGATGCTGCAGGACATGGCGACCCTCACCGGTGCCACCGTCATCGCCGAGGAGGTCGGCCTCAAGCTCGACCAGGCCGGTCTGGACGTGCTGGGCTCCGCCCGCCGCGTGACCATCTCCAAGGACGACACCACCATCGTCGACGGTGGGGGCAGCTCCGACGAGGTCCTCGGCCGCGTGAACCAGATCAAGGCCGAGATCGAGTCCACGGACTCCGACTGGGACCGCGAGAAGCTGCAGGAGCGCCTGGCGAAGCTCGCCGGCGGCGTCTGCGTCATCAAGGTCGGCGCCGCCACCGAGGTGGAGCTCAAGGAGAAGAAGCACCGTCTCGAGGACGCCATCTCCGCGACCCGTGCCGCGGTCGAGGAGGGCATCGTCTCCGGCGGTGGCTCCGCGCTCGTCCACGCCGTCAAGGTCCTCGAGGGCAACCTCGGCCTGTCGGGCGACGAGGCCACCGGTGTCGCGGTCGTGCGCCGCGCCGCCGTCGAGCCGCTGCGCTGGATCGCCGAGAACGCGGGCCTCGAGGGCTACGTCATCACCTCGAAGGTCTCCGAGCTCGACAAGGGCCAGGGCTTCAACGCCGCCACCGGCGAGTACGGCGACCTGGTCAAGGCCGGCGTCATCGACCCGGTGAAGGTCACCCGTTCCGCGCTGGAGAACGCCGCCTCCATCGCCTCCCTGCTGCTCACGACCGAGACCCTGGTCGTCGAGAAGCCGGCGGAGGACGAGGGCGACGCCGGTCACGGCCACGGTCACGGCCACAGCCACTGACCCCGCTCCACGTCGAAGGCCCCGTTCCGCAGTCGCGGAGCGGGGCCTTCCCCGTGTTCGGGCTCAGGTTCCGTAGGGCGATCCGGTTCCGCCCATCTGGCGCTGCAGGGCTCCGGGGTTGTAGTGCCACCAGCCCTCGATGATCTCTCCGTCCTGGCACCGGAAGGTCGTGGTCCCGGACATCTCGTACGTCTTCCCGGTCGGTGCGACCCCCATGAACTCTCCCTTGTGGGTGCCGCGCCAGTTCCACACCGTCGTGACCATGTCGCCCTCGGACACCTGGGCGATCGGCTCGAAGGTCATGTCGAAGGCCGCGCGCCACGTCTCCATGTCGGAGCGCATGCCCTCGCGTCCGATGACGGTGGGTTCCTCCTTGCTGGCGTCGTGGTCGATGTAGTTCGTGGCGAAGCACTCGTCCAGGACGCTCATGTCGCCGGCCGTGGCGGCTTCCTGGAACACCCGGTTGCAGAGCTGCTTGTTGAGGTGTTCGTCGCGGACCACGTCGAGGTTCATGAACTTCGGCATTCCCTCGCAGAGGGCCACCATCTCCTGGAACATCCGGTCCGTCTCGGGGAGCTGAGAGTTCCTCATCGCCTCCTCGTACGAGGCGAATTCCACCATGTCCACGTAGTGGTTCCGGGCCTCGCGGTCCTGGCCGATCATCGTGTGCGTGGCGGTGCGCCTGCCGCTGCTCTGTTCCGCCCAGCGGTCGATGAGTGCGTTCATCTCATCGAACCGCGTGGTCTCATAATCGATCACCTGTACGAATGTCATCGCGTCGCCTCCCGCCTGAGATGGGACATGTCCAGTTTAGGGAGGGTTGACCCGTTTGGCGGATTTGGTGGTGCTCCGACGGAGCTACCGACGGGTCACGAGCGCTACTGGGGCCCGTACTTGCGGCCCGTACTCGAGGACACCCCGCCCAGCAGCCCGCGCGGCGCCAGCTTCACGACGCCCATCAGCGCCTTGTACCGCGGGTCCGGGATCGACACCGTCTTCCCGCGCGCCAGGTCGGCCAGCGCCGCCGCCACCAGCTTGTCGGCGTCGAGCCACATCCAGCCGGGGATGTTGTCCGTGCCCATGCCGGCGCGCTGGTGGAACTCCGTGCGTACGAAGCCGGGGCACAGCGCCATCAGCCGGACCCCGGACCCCGCCATGTCCCGCGCCGCGCCCTGGGTGAACTGCACGACCCAGGCCTTGCTGGCCCCGTACGTACCGCGGGGTACGAAGGCGGCCACCGAGGCCACGTTGATCACGCCGCCGCGGCCGCGCGAGCGCATCGACTCCGAAGCCGCCGAGGTCAGCCGCAGCACCGCCTCGATGTGGACCTTCAGCATGGTCAGCTCGTCGGCCATGGAGACCTCGAGGTAGCGGCCCTTGTTGCCGAAGCCCGCGTTGTTGACCAGCAGGTCGACCGGGTGCGTACGGTCGCCGAGGCGCTTCTCCACCGCCGCGATGCCCTCCTCCGTGGAGAGGTCGGCGGCCAGCACCTCGGCCTCGATGCCGTGCAGGTCGTGCAGCTCCGTGGCCTGCTCGCCGAGCCGCTTGGTGTCGCGCGCCACCAGCACGAGGTTGTGTCCCTGGGCGGCCAGCCGCCGGGCGAAGGCGGCGCCGATGCCCGCCGTGGATCCCGTAATCAACGCAGTCGTCATAGGCGCAACCTAGCGGCCCCGGATGACAGCGTTATCGCACCCCGGCCCCGGCCCCGTACTTCTCGACGTACTGGCGCACGGTCTCATGCGCCTCCGGCTCCATCGCCGCCCCCGCGGCCAGGGTGCGCGGCAGCAGGGCGCGCTCGGTGGTGAAGGCGCGGAACCACAGCTGCACCGTCACGTCGTGGTCCGGCCGGTGGATGATCTCGATGGGGTCGCCGGGGGAGACCGAGCCTTCCTGGATCACCCGCAGGTACGCGCCCGGCCTGGCCTCCCGGGTGAACCGCCTGACCCAACCCGCCTCGCCCAGCACCCCCTGGAAGGTGCGGCACGGGATGCGGGCCGAGGCCACTTCGAGGACGAGGTCCGTGCCGACCCGCCAGCGGTCGCCGAGCCGCGCGGTGTTCAGGTCGATGCCGGAGGTCGTGAAGTTCTCGCCGAAGAGCCCGCCGGGCAGCTCGCGGCCCAGCTCGCGCTCCCACAGGTCCAGGTCCTCGCGGGCGTACGCGTAGACGGCCTGGTGGTCGCCGCCGTGGTGGCGGCGGTCGCAGACGGCGTCGCCCTCCAGGCCGCTGCCGAGGCCGGTCGCCTTCGCGCCGGGGGCGAGGACGCGGACCGGGCCGGGAACGGGACGCTTGCCGATGCCCGTCACCCCGCTCTTCGCGTCGGTGTGCTCGGAAGGGGAGGCGGCGCCGAGGTTCACGGAGATCAGATGCATGGGACCCATGAGCACAGGCTAACCGGGCTGCCCCAAAGCGTCACAGGGGTATTCGCGCAGCGATGAAAGCGGGCCTTATGCTCGGAGGGTGATCGAGGCACGTCATCTCCGGGTACTGCGCGCCGTCGCCGGGACCGGATCCTTCTCCGCCGCCGCGCGTGAGCTCGGCTGTACCCAGCCCGCCGTCTCCCAGCAGATGAAGGCGTTGGAGCAGTCGGCCGGCACCCCGCTGCTCATCCGCACCGGCCGCGAGATGCGGCTGACCCAGGCGGGCGAGGCCCTGGTCCGGCACGCCGCCGGGATCCTGGCCGGGCTGACCGCCGCCGAGGAGGAGGTCGCGGCCATCGCCGGGCTGCGCGCGGGCCGGGTACGGCTCGTGTCCTTCCCCAGCGGCAGCTCCACCCTGGTGCCGACCGCGCTCGCGGCGATGCGCGCCGAGCACCCGGGCACCCGTATCTCCCTGGTCGAGGCCGAACCGCCGCGGTCGGTGGAGATGCTGCGCGAGGGCGACTGCGACCTGGCGCTGGCCTTCCGCTACGGGGGGTCCGCCGGGTCCGCCGCCGAGTGGGACGACCTCGTGGTGCGGCCGCTGCTGACCGACCGGCTCGTGGGGCTGGTCCCCGAGGGGCACGCGCTGGCCGGGGCCGAGCGCGTGGGCATGGCGGAGCTGGCCGACGAGCCCTGGATCGCGGGCTGCCCGCGCTGCCGCCGCCATCTGGTGGAGGTGTGCGAGGAGGCGGGCTTCACCCCGCGGATCGACTTCGCCACCGACGACTACCCGGCGGTGGTCGGCCTGGTCGGCGCGGGGCTGGGCGTCGCGGTGCTGCCGGAGCTCGCGGTGGAGTCCGTCCGGGCCAAGGGCGTCAGTACGGTCGTCGTCGAGCCGGCCGTCGAGCGGGAGGTCGTGGCGCTGACGCTGTACGACCTGGCCCGGGTGCCGGCCGTGGCCGCGACCCTGGCCGAGCTGGAGCGGGCGGCGGCGGCCACGCGCTGACGCGGGCCCGGCCGGACGCGTGAGCGCACAGCCCGGCCGTACACCCCGGCCGTACACCCCGGCCGTACACCCCGACCGCACACCCCGGCCCTGCGCGGCGGCCGTACGCGCCGGGGCGCGTACGGCCGAACGCGTGAACCGGGACCTGGCGGCGACACGCTCGGGCAGGCGGGGGGTGGCGCGGAGGAAACGTTCCTTCCGTCGTTTGGGCGGCTCTCAGTGCGGCGCGATCGGTCCGATCGCACTCGACGCGGGGATCAGTCGATGCCGGGCGCGGCCCATCAGTTCCTCGCGCTCGTCCTCCGTGAGGCCGCCCCACACCCCGTAGGGCTCACGGACGGCGAGTGCGTGCGCAGCGCATTCCGAACGAACCGGGCATCGCATGCAGACCTCTTTAGCCGAGGCCTCGCGCGCGCTCCTGGCCGCGCCCCGCTCGCCCTCCGGGTGGAAGAAGAGGGAGCTGTCGACCCCGCGGCAGGCGGCTAGCAGCTGCCAGTCCCAGAGGTCGGCGTTCGGTCCGGGGAGGCGGGAGAAATCTGCCATTGGTAGTCCTCTTGGTGCCGGTACTGAGGCGGATACGGGTCCATGTCTCCAAGGGTCTCCACACCTACTGTCGGAGTAGATGTAAATATGACTCATTGGGAATCTAGCCTCAGACACGTGCCAAACGGAAGGAAAGCCGCCAAATAGGGCATAGCTCCAGATGGAGGACAAGCAGCTCGCGCCTCCCCCGTCGTGATCGCTTCCTCACGTAGAGTGCCGAAGGTGTCCGTCCGACCCGTAACTCTTTCGAGTGACCATCGTTGAGAGTGCGAAGGCGGTTGAACCCACAAGTTCTCGGACAGGTGTCCGGGAGCATCGACCGCACAGGTGACGATACGTACCAGCCTGGAGGCTCAAGGTGACGCGCATCAGCAGCTGCGGAGGGCGGTCATGACTTCCGTCCTCGTCTGCGACGACTCCCCGCTTGCCCGAGAGGCGCTCCGTCGCGCGGTTGCCACCGTGCCCGGCGTCGAGCGTGTGACGACGGCTGCCAACGGCGAGGAAGTCCTCCGCCGCTGGGGCGCCGACCGCTCCGACCTGATCCTGATGGATGTACGGATGCCCGGGCTCGGCGGTGTGGAGACGGTGCGCCGCCTCCTCTCGGCCGACCCCGGCGCCCGCATCATCATGCTGACGGTCGCCGAGGACCTGGACGGCGTGGCCCTCGCGGTCGCCGCCGGAGCCCGCGGCTACCTGCACAAGGACGCTTCTCGCGCCGAGCTGCGGGCCACGGTCACCCAGGCCCTCGCCGACCCGACCTGGCGGCTGGCCCCGCGCCGGCTCCGCTCCGCCGAGATGGGCGCCGCGCCCACCCTCACCGCGCGCGAGATCCAGGTCCTGGAGGGCATGAGTCACGGCCGGTCCAACGCGGAGATCGGGCGCGAGCTCTTCCTCTCGGAGGACACGGTCAAGACGCACGCCCGCCGGCTCTTCAAGAAGCTCGGCGCCTCGGACCGCGCGCACGCCGTGGCGCTCGGCTTCCGCTGGGGTCTCGTCCGCTGACCCGCCGCGGCCGGGCCCCGCCCGCTCCGCCGCACACCGCGGATCGTCGAGAGCGGTCCCGTCCGCCACCGGTGGACGGGGCGGCGCGCCGCTCTTGCCGTCGTCCGGCGCCTGCCGGCGCCCCTTCTCGTCGCGGTAGCCCCGTCCCGCCGTACCCGGTGCGCACCCGGGGGTTGGCGGGGCACAATCCGGGGGACGTCTCGCTTCGTGCGCGATGCCGCATCCTTGAGGGTGTGGAGTCTCTCGGGGACTATTCGGCCGAGCGGGAGGGGAGGGCGCAGATGCAGAGTTCCGGCGCACCCGCTCATAACGCTTCGACGCACAACAAGGGCCACGGTGCCGCGGATGCTCCGGCGCCAAGGCACCATGGACGGATGCGCGACGACGAGGCCCTGGGGTCCCCCGCGGCCACAGGCCCCACCGGCGCCGCCGGAGGCGGCAGTGCCGGGGGCGTCAGCGCGCTGGTCCGCCGGGCGGTGGAGGGTGACGAGCAGGCCACGCACGACCTGCTCGCCTTCGTGCACCCGCTCGCCATCCGCTACTGCCGCACCCGGCTGTCACGGCTTCCGGGTGACGCTCGCCACTTCGTGGAGGACCTGGCGCAGGAGGTCTGCGTCGCCGTCCTGATGGCGCTGCCGCGCTACCGGGACACCGGTCGGCCCTTCGAGGCCTTCGTCTTCGCCATCGCCGCGCACAAGGTCGCCGACCTGCAGCGGGCCGCCATGAGGCACCCGGGCAGCACGGCCGTGCCGTCCGACGAGATGCCCGAGCGGCCCGACGACTCGCTCGGCCCGGAGGAGCGCGCGCTGCTGAGCAGCGACGCCGCCTGGGCCAAGAAGCTGCTGGCGAACCTTCCGGAGAACCAGCGCGAACTCCTCGTCCTGCGGGTGGCCGTCGGGCTGACCGCCGAGGAGACCGGCCAGATGCTCGGGATGTCCCCCGGTGCCGTGCGCGTGGCCCAGCACCGGGCGCTCAGCAGGCTCCGCGCGCTCGCCGAGCAGTAGGCCTACCCGTAGGAAGCTACGAATCTTCCGGTTGACCTTGGTCGTGGAATGAGACGCGTCGGGATCCCGTTAGCATGGACATCCGCGCTGAGCAAGACCATTTGGGAAGGTGTCATGACTGCCGACGGAGTGCCCGACAAATTCGCGACGCTCGGACTGACCTACGACGACGTGCTGCTGCTGCCGGGCGCGTCGGACATGGCGCCGAACGACATCGACACCTCTTCCCTCATCTCCCGCAACGTGCGTGTGAACATCCCGTTGCTGTCCGCGGCCATGGACAAGGTCACCGAGGCCCGCATGGCCATCGCGATGGCCCGCCAGGGCGGCGTCGGCGTGCTCCACCGCAACCTGTCGATCGCCGACCAGGCGAACCAGGTGGACCTGGTCAAGCGCTCCGAGTCCGGCATGGTCACCGACCCGATCACGGTGCACCCGGACGCGACGCTGCGCGAGGCCGACGAGCTCTGCGCGAAGTTCCGCATCTCCGGCGTGCCGGTCACCGACCCCGCGGGCAAGCTCCTGGGCATCGTCACCAACCGCGACATGGCCTTCGAGTCGGACCGCAGCCGCCAGGTGCGCGAGGTCATGACGCCGATGCCGCTGGTCACGGGCAAGGTGGGCATCTCCGGCGTGGACGCCATGGAGCTGCTGCGCCGCCACAAGATCGAGAAGCTTCCGCTGGTCGACGACGGGGGCGTCCTCAAGGGCCTCATCACGGTCAAGGACTTCGTCAAGGCCGAGAAGTACCCGAACGCCGCCAAGGACAAGGACGGCCGCCTCCTCGTCGGCGCGGCCGTCGGTGTCGCGGGCGACGCGTACGAGCGTGCCCAGGCCCTGATCGAGGCGGGCGCCGACTTCATCGTCGTCGACACCGCCCACGGTCACTCCCGCCTGGTCGGCGACATGGTCGCCAAGATCAAGTCGAACGCCACGGTCGACGTCATCGGCGGCAACGTCGCGACCCGCGACGGCGCCCAGGCGCTGATCGACGCCGGCTGCGACGGCATCAAGGTCGGCGTCGGCCCCGGCTCCATCTGCACCACCCGCGTCGTCGCCGGCATCGGCGTCCCGCAGGTCACCGCGATCTACGAGGCCGCGCTCGCCGCCAAGGCGGCCGGCGTCCCGGTCATCGGCGACGGCGGCCTGCAGTACTCCGGCGACATCGCGAAGGCCCTCGTCGCGGGCGCCGACACGGTGATGCTCGGCTCGCTGCTCGCCGGCTGCGAGGAGTCCCCGGGCGAGCTGCTCTTCATCAACGGCAAGCAGTTCAAGTCCTACCGCGGCATGGGCTCGCTCGGCGCGATGCAGTCCCGCGGCGACCAGCGCTCCTTCTCCAAGGACCGCTACTTCCAGGAGGGCGTGGGCGGCGACGACAAGCTCATCCCCGAGGGCATCGAGGGCCAGGTGCCCTACCGCGGTCCGCTGTCCGCGGTCGTCCACCAGCTCGTCGGCGGCCTGCGCCAGTCGATGTTCTACGTGGGCGGGCGCACCGTGCCGGAGCTCCAGGAGAACGGCCGCTTCGTGCGCATCACGTCGGCGGGCCTCAAGGAGAGCCACCCGCACGACATCCAGATGACCGTCGAGGCCCCGAACTACAGCCGCAAGGGCTGAGCAGGCGCAAGGCGGAGGGGCGGGCCCGGATCACCGGGCCCGCCCCTCTCGCATGGCGTCCGTACAGCGGTCGCCGGAACGCGGCCCGCCGGGGTTCGGGGATACTGGACGGGCAGACCCAGAGGAAAGGCCACCACACGTGACTGAGATCGAGATCGGGCGCGGCAAGCGCGGCCGCAGGGCGTACGCGTTCGACGACATCGCCATCGTCCCGAGCCGGCGGACCCGGGACCCGAAGGAGGTCTCGATCGCCTGGCAGATCGACGCGTACCGCTTCGAGCTCCCCTTCCTGGCCGCCCCCATGGACTCGGTCGTCTCCCCGCAGACCGCGATCCGCATCGGCGAGCTCGGCGGCCTCGGCGTGCTGAACCTCGAAGGTCTGTGGACCCGCTACGAGGACCCGCAGCCGCTGCTCGACGAGATCGCCGAGCTGGACGAGCAGGCCGCGACCCGCCGCCTCCAGGAGATCTACTCCGCCCCGATCCAGGCGGACCTGATCCGCCGGCGCATCAAGGAGGTGCGCGACTCGGGCGTCGTGACCGCCGCCGCGCTGTCCCCGCAGCGCACCGCCGAGTTCTCCAAGGCCGTCGTGGACGCGGGCGTGGACATCTTCGTGATCCGTGGCACCACCGTCTCCGCGGAGCACGTCTCGGGCGCCGCCGAGCCGCTGAACCTCAAGCAGTTCATCTACGAGCTCGACGTACCGGTGATCGTGGGCGGCTGCGCCACCTACACCGCCGCCCTGCACCTGATGCGCACCGGCGCCGCGGGCGTGCTGGTCGGCTTCGGCGGCGGCGCCGCGCACACCACCCGCAACGTGCTCGGCATCCAGGTCCCGATGGCGACCGCCGTCGCGGACGTGGCCGCGGCCCGCCGCGACTACATGGACGAGTCCGGCGGCCGCTACGTGCACGTCATCGCCGACGGCGGCGTGGGCTGGTCGGGCGACATCCCGAAGGCCGTCGCCTGCGGCGCCGACGCGGTGATGATCGGCTCCCCGCTGGCCCGTGCGACCGACGCGCCGGGCCGGGGCAACCACTGGGGCATGGAGGCGGTCCACGAGGACGTGCCGCGCGGCAAGAAGGTCGACCTGGGCACCGTCGGCACCACCGAGGAGATCCTCACCGGTCCCTCGCACAGCCCGGACGGCTCGATGAACATCTTCGGCGCGCTGCGCCGCTCGATGGCCACCACCGGCTACAGCGAGCTCAAGGAGTTCCAGCGCGTCGAGGTCACCGTCGCGGACTCCCAGCACCGCCGCTGAACCCGGGTGATTCATGCCGAAGGGCCCGGCCCCCGCAACGGGGGGCCGGGCCCTTCGGCATGCGTGGTCCGGATCGGCGGCGGCATGCGGACCACGGAGGGCCGGAACGCCGGCGTCGAGCGGGGCGAGCGCGCCGATCGTCGGCCGGTACGGGGCCGGCTCGACCGGGGAGGGGTATGAGCGGGGTCGCACGGATCATGGACCGGGACGGATCCCGTCGACCGGGATGCGCGGCCGCAGCCGGACCCGTCGTGCCTGCCCAGCGCCCTGTCGGCGGCCGGTGCGTCAGCCGGCGGACTTGCGGGCCGCCTGGAAGGCGGCGTAGGCGCCGATCGCGTAGAAGAGGATCGAGATCGGGTCGATGTTGTCCACGTAGTGCTGGTTGAGGTTCACGAGCTCGCTGGTGAGCAGTTCGGAGACCGGGATCCCTTCGTGCTCGGACACAGCGAGGGCCATCTCCAGGAGGTAGCCGACGTACACGCCGGCGAGCGTCAGCACGGCGCTCAGGACCGGGAGGAGGGGGTTGCGGCCGCCGAGGCGGACGGCGACGAGGGCGACCGCGAGGCCGACGCCGGCGGCCAGGTAGCCGATCTGGAATTCGATCGCGCTCATGATCGCGCCGTAGAGGGCGCCCGCGACCACGGCGGTACCGGCCGCCGCGAGGATCGCCAGGCCGACGTTGCCGCCGCGGGCCGGGGCCGGGGCGGCGACCGGGGAGTAGGAGTCGGGCGCGGGCGGCGTGAAGTTCTGGCTCATGTGGAAATTTCCCCCCAGGGATCCGAGCGCACACGTGGCCCTCGGGCATAAGTGCGAGATAAGCGACGCCGCAGGCTAGCAGGCCGGTCGGACGTCGCCTGGGGGATTTCCCGGTGCTCAGAGCCGGTGGGCCGCGCCCACCGGGCTGGCGCCGCGGGTGTCCAGGAGCAGCTGCGCCTTCACCGCCAGGGCCTGCATGTCGTAGGTGCGGTGGTGCTGGAGCAGGATCGTGAGGTCGGCGTTGGCCGCGGCCTCGTACAGGGACTCGGCGCGGGGGACCGGCTGGTCCCTGACCCGCCAGCCCGTGATGTACGGGTCGTGGTAGCTGATCAGCGCCCCCAGGTCGATGAGGCGGCTGGCGATCTCGCCGGCCGGGGAGCCCTCCTGGTCGGCGAGGTCGGGCTTGTACGTGACCCCGAGCAGCAGGACGCGGGCCCCGCGGGCGGACTTGCCGTGCTCGTTCAGCAGGGTGGCGGAGCGCTGGATGACGTACTGCGGCATCCGGTTGTTGATCTCCTGCGCCAGGCCGACCATGCGCAGCGGGTGGCCGGGGGTGCGGGTGGTGTGGGGGAGGTAGTTCGGGTCGAGGGGGACGCCGTGGCCGCCGACCCCGGGGCCGGGGCGGAAGGCCTGGAATCCGTACGGCTTGGTCTCGGCGCAGCGGATGACGTCCCACAGGTCGACGCCGAGGTCGTGGCAGAGCACGGCCATCTCGTTCATCAGGGCGATGTTGACGTGGCGGTAGTTGGTTTCGAGGAGCTGCACGGTCTCGGCCTCGCGCAGGCCGCGGGCGCGGACGACCTTCTCGGTGAGGCGGGCGTAGAAGGCGTGCGCCGACTCGGTGCAGGCGGGGGTGAGGCCTCCGATCACCTTGGGGGTGTTGGAGACGCCGTGCGTCCGGTTGCCGGGGTCGAGGCGGCTGGGGGAGTAGGCCAGGTGGAAGTCCCGGCCGGCGCGGAGTCCGGATCCCTCCTCCAGGATCGGCCGCAGGTAGTCCTCGGTGACGCCGGGGTGGGCGGCGGACTCGAGGATCACCGTGGTGTGCGGGCGCAGCCGCGCGGCGAGCGCGCGGCCCGCCCCGCCCACGGCGGAGAGGTCCAGCGCGCGGTCGGCGCCGAGCCGGGTGGGGGCGCAGATGACGGCCGTGCGGACTCGGCCGAGCTCGGCGGGGTTGGTGGTGACCCGGAAGCCGGCCGCCGACATGCGGCGGATCTCGGCAGCGGAGAGAGTGGAGTCCGTGACCGGACCGCTGTCGTAGCCGACCGTCTCGATTCCGGCGGCGACGGCCGCCTGCGCGAGCGGGAGGCCGAGATGGCCCAGTCCGATGACGGCGAGGTCTGCGGGCATGGGGATGCCGTCCCTTCCCTGGCGTGAGGGGGTGCCGCGCGAGTCCTCCGAGGACAGGGGAGCTGGCGCAATGTCAGACTAGGCTTATATATGACCGATATGTCGCATTCCGGGGTGAACGCCACCGTTGTGTTGTCCACAGGCGGTGGCTGATGTGGGTGCGGGAAGTCAGAATCGAGAAACGGGGGCATGTGAGCGGGATCACCCGCACCAACGGGAGGCAGCCGTGAGGACAGCGACACTGGGGCCGGCGCAGCGAGCCGTGGCCTTCACCCGGATGGCCGAGCGGGAACTGGACGTGCTGGTCGTGGGCGCGGGCGTGGTCGGCGCCGGCACCGCGCTCGACGCCGTGACCAGGGGCCTGTCCACCGGCCTGGTGGAGGCGCGGGACTGGGCCTCGGGCACCTCCAGCCGATCGAGCAAGCTCATCCACGGCGGCCTGCGGTACCTGGAGATGCTCGACTTCGCCCTCGTGCGCGAGGCGCTGAAGGAGCGCGGCCTGCTGCTGGAGCGCCTCGCCCCGCACCTGGTGAAGCCCGTGCCCTTCCTGTACCCGTTGCAGCACAAGGGCTGGGAGCGGCTCTACGCCGGCGCGGGCGTCGCGATGTACGACGCGATGTCGGTCTCCAGCGGCCACGGACGGGGACTGCCGGTGCACCGGCACCTGTCGCGCACCCGGGCGCTGCGGGTGGCTCCGGCGCTGCGCAAGGACGCCCTGGTGGGCGCCCTCCAGTACTACGACGCCCAGATGGACGACGCGCGGTACGTCACCACGCTCGTGCGGACGGCCGCGGTGTACGGGGCGCACTGCGCCAACCGGGCGAGGGTCGTGGGGTTCCTGCGCGAGGGTGAACGGGTGGTCGGCGCGCGCGTGCGGGACGTGGAGGGCGGTGTCGAGTACGACATCCGCGCGAAGCAGGTCGTGAACGCCACGGGGGTGTGGACGGACGACACCCAGGCGCTGATCGGGGAGCGCGGGCAGTTCCACGTACGGGCCTCCAAGGGCATCCACCTGGTCGTGCCGAAGGACCGCATCCACTCGACCACGGGGCTGATCCTGCGGACCGAGAAGTCCGTGCTGTTCGTCATCCCGTGGGGGCGGCACTGGATCGTGGGGACCACGGACACCGACTGGGACCTGGACAAGGCGCATCCGGCGGCGTCCAGCGCCGACATCGACTACGTGCTGGAACACGTCAACTCGGTGCTCGCGGTGCCCCTGACCCGGGACGACGTCCAGGGCGTGTACGCGGGCCTGCGGCCGCTGCTGGCCGGCGAGTCGGACGCGACGAGCAAGCTGTCGCGCGAACACACGGTGGCGCATCCGGTGCCGGGGCTGGTGGTGGTCGCCGGCGGCAAGTACACGACGTACCGGGTCATGGCGAAGGACGCGGTCGACGAGGCGGTGCACGGGCTGGACCAGCGGGTGGCGCCGTGTGTGACGGAGGACGTGCCGCTGGTGGGGGCCGAGGGGTACCGGGCCCTGTGGAACGCGCGGGCGAGGATCGCGGCCCGGACGGGCCTTCATGTGGTCCGGGTGGAACACCTTTTGGACCGCTACGGGACGCTGACGGAGGAACTGCTGGAACTGGTCGCCGCCGATCCGGAACTGGGCAAGGCGTTGACCGGGGCGGACGACTACCTGCGCGCGGAGGTCGTGTACGCCGCCTCCCACGAGGGGGCGCGGCACCTGGACGACGTTCTGACGCGGCGGACGCGGATCTCGATCGAGACCTTCGACCGCGGGACGCGGTCGGCGCGGGAGTGCGCGGAGTTGATGGCGCCGGTGCTGGGCTGGGACAAACAGCAGATCGAGAAGGAAGTGGAGCACTACGAGAAGCGGGTCCAGGCGGAACGGGAATCGCAGCGGCAGCCGGACGACCAGACGGCGGACGCCGCCCGGCTGGGGGCGCCCGACATCGTTCCGTTGTAACTCCGGGATGCGGAAGGCGGAACCGCAGACCCGGGGGGTCCGTCCGTTGCGGAGTGAGGAACAATGATGGCTCTGCCGGGGCGGGTTACCGTGGGCCCCGGCCGCCGGGTCGCTCAGCCGCTGGGGCGGGCGGAGCAGCGGCACGATCGCAGAGGGGACGCATGTCGAAGCCGGAGCACACCGAGTCACCTGCCGGGGCGCCTGCGGCGAAGCTTGACGATGGCGCCTCTGCGGCGTCGCCTGCGGCGAAGCCCGAGGATGTTTCCGTACCTGCGGCAAGGACTGCCGCCGACACCGGGCCTGATGGGCCGAAGCCCTCCTCTGCGGCTGCGGCGGAGCCTGACGGGTCGAAGCCGAAGCTGAGCAGGACCGCGCCTGCGGCGGAGCCGGAAGACGCGAGGCCCGCGGGCTCGAAGCCGGCGGCGGGCAAGCCCGCACCTGCGGCGCAGCCCGAGGCTGCGCCTGACGGGTCGAAGCCGAAGCTGAGCAAGACCGCGCCTGCGGCGGACGCCGAGGACGCGAAGCCGGCGGTCAAGCCGGTCGGGGCGACCGGGGGCAATCCCGTCGTCGAGAAGGCCGATGCCATGGCCGCCGCCGTGAAGGCCGCCGCCGCCAAGGCGGCCGGTGGCGGACGCGACGAAGGCCGGCTGCTGGCCGGGCGGTACCGGCTGAACTCGGTGCTCGGCAAGGGCGGCATGGGTACCGTCTGGCGGGCCCAGGACGAGACCCTGGGCCGCACCGTCGCCGTCAAGGAGCTCCGCTTCAGCAGCGGGGTCGACGAGGACGAGAAGCGCCGCCTCATCACCCGCACCCTCCGCGAGGCCAAGGCCATCGCCCGGATCCGCAGCGGCGGCGCCGTCACCGTCTACGACGTCGTCGACGAGGACGCCCGCCCGTGGATCGTCATGGAGCTCATCGAGGGGCACTCGCTCGCCGAGTTCATCCGCGAGAACGGCCCCCTCACCCCGCACCGCGCCGCCGAGGTCGGCCTCGCCGTGCTCGACGTCCTGCGCGCCGCGCACGGGCAGGGCATCCTGCACCGCGACGTCAAGCCCTCCAACGTGCTCATCGCCGGCAACGGCCGTGTCGTCCTCACCGACTTCGGCATCGCGCAGGTCGAGGGGGACCCCTCCGTCACCTCCACCGGCATGCTCGTCGGAGCCCCTTCCTACATCTCGCCCGAGCGCGCCCGGGGCCAGAAGCCCGGCCCGCCCGCCGACATGTGGTCGCTCGGCGGCCTCCTGTACGCCTCCGTCGAGGGGGTTCCCCCCTACGACAAGGGGTCCGCGCTCGCCACGCTCACCGCGGTGATGACCGAGCCGGTGGACCCGCCGAAGAACGCCGGCCCGCTCACCGAGGTCATCTACGGTCTGCTCGCCAAGGACCCGTCCCGCCGGCTCGACGAGGGACGTGCCCGGGCGATGCTCACCGCCGTCCTCGCCGCGCCCGAACCGGTACCGGCCCCCGTGCCCGCCGTAGCCGAGGAGACCCGGCAGATATCGCTTGCTGACGCCCGGCAGGCCGCGGAGAAGGCCACTGCGGAGAAGGCCGCCGAGAAGGCGGCCAAGAAGGAGCGGGAGCGCCGCGAGCGGGAGCAGCGCGAGCGCGCCCGCGCCGCGCTGAAGGCCGCCCGCAAGGCGCAGACGGCGGCCCCGGCCGCCGCGGCCGCGACGGCCGTCTCGGCCGCGGAAGCGCCGAAGAGCCGCCCCGCCTCCGTCGTCGCGCCGCTGACGGACGTCATGCCGCGTCGCACCATCGCGCTCGCGGTGGCCGCCGTGATCGCGGTCCTCGCGGTGGTCGGCTCGCTGATCGCCTACGCCTTCAGCGGCGACGACAAGGACGCCAAGGACGAGGGCAAGGGCGGCAAGGCCACCCCCGCCGCGTCCGCCCCGCAGACCCCGGGCGGCGCCGACCAGGGCTCCCCGAAGCCGTCGGGGAACACCGGGGAGACGGGTACGGGCGGCACCGCCGGCGCCGGTACCGACGCGGGCGCGGGCGGCCAGGGCCAGGGCCAGGGGCAGCAGACGGCCGGCCAGGGGCAGGGCCAGGGGCAGGGCCAGGGCCAGGGCGCCACGACCGGGGGAGCGGGCGGCGCACTCCCCGCGGGATACGCGATGGTGACGGAGCCCGGGTTCCACTTCTCTATGGCGATGCCCGAGGGGTTCAAGCGGACGGGCACCGCGGGCGACGACTCCGGCGCCATATTCAGCCGCGACGGCGGGTTCCCGCGGATCCAGGTGGACTTCACCTCCAAGCCGGGTGACGACGCGGCCCTCGCCTGGGTCAAGCTGGCCCCCGCCGTGGGCGGCAGCAGCAAGGGCTACCGGCAGATCCGCATAGACAAGGCGGAGTACCGGGGCTACCCGACCGTCGCGGACTGGGAGTTCGAGCGGGAGCAGGGCGGGATGAAGGTCCGGGTCCTCAACCGCGGGTTCAAGATCGACGCCACGCACGGCTACGCCATCATGATCAGCTGCCCCGCCGACCAGTGGGACGGCCCCGAGTGCACCCAGATGCGCAACGTCGCCTTCGAGACCTTCCGGCCTCTCGGCTGACCCCGGGACGCAGGCGCCCCTGTCGACGTATCGTGTCAGCGGGGCCCTGGGGGGCCCACCGCACTCGGGGGAGGCGATGTGGAGGAGTACGCGGGCCGGATCCTGGCCGGCCGCTACCGCCTGCCGCTGCCGCCGTCCGACGAGTACGAGCTGGTCGAGACCCGGGCCTTCGACACGCGCAGCGGACAGCAAGTCCTGGTCCGCCAGGTGCCGTTGCCGGAGGTCGTGGACGCCGAGCTGGTGGACGGGGCCCTGGCCGTCCCGGCGGCGCGCCGCGCCCCCGCCGACCTGCCGGCCGTGCGGCGCGCGATCGAGGCGGCGCAGGCCGCGGCCTCGATTCCCGACCACCCCCGGCTGGACCAGGTCTTCGACGTGTTCGCCGAGGGCGAGTCGCTGTGGATAGTGAGCGAACTCGTCCCGGCCAGGCCGCTGGCCGCACTGATCGCCGACGAACCCCTGAGCCCCTACCGGGCGGCTGAGGTGGCGTCGGACGTGCTCACCGCGCTGCGGGTGCTGCACGCGCACGGCTGGACCCACCGGAACATCACCGTCCGAACGGTGTTGGTGTGCGAGGACGGCCGGGTCGTCCTGACGGGACTGGCGGCCGGCGCCGCGGAGGAGGCCCTCTGCGGATACGACCCCGTCCCCCGCACCGATGACTCCGGCCCCGACGAGCGCTGGGGTGCGGGCCCCACCCCCGCCCCGTCACCGGCTCCCGTACCGCCCCCCGCGGTTCCGGCTCCTCCGGTTCCCCCGCCCGCCGGGTCCGGCGCGCCGAGCGACGGCGGGTACGCGCCGCTCGTGGCCCCCGGCTACGACACCGGGCCGCGGTACACCGATCACATCACCCCCGGCCGGCCGCAGGACGGGCCCGACCTCCAGGCCGCCGCGCGCGCCGGGGTCATCGCCGCGTACCGGGCGGGGGCGCGGGCGGCGGCCGCCCGGGTCACCGAGCAGCGCAAGGCCGAAGCCGCCGGCGGGAGCGGTGCCGCTGCCGCGATCGAGGCGGGGCCGGGGTCCGGCGCCACGCCCGGGCGCAGGCCCGAGGGATCGACCCTCCCGCAGGGGTACGCGTACCCGTACGGCGGGGAAGCGCAGGCCCGGGTCGGCGGCGCCTGGCACGGCGCGACCCCGCGCCTCCCGGCCCTGCCGCAGCCGGAGCAGGAACGCGAGCCGCAGTCCGAGCGCGAGCCCGGACCCGGACCCGTACCCGCGCCGGGGCCCGAGCCGGAGCCGGCGGCCCGGCGCTCGCCCGCCCCGGCCCCGTCGGCCTGGAGCCGGGCCGATCCGCCGACCGCGCCCGCCCTGCCCGCGCAGCTCGCGCTGCCGCAGGGCTACCGCCAGGCCGAGAACCCGGGGCGCCCGGCGCCCGGCGGGCCCTTCCCGCTCCCGACCCCGGCCCCCACCCCGGAACCGGCCCCGCAGCACTCCCCGCAGGCGGCCTCCTGGACCGGGCTCGACGCCGAGCGGGCCCGGCACACGCGCATGGCCATGGTCGGCGCGGTCACCGAGCGGTGGGCCCCCGAGCAGGCCGGCCCCGTGCACGGGCACTGGCAGCTGGCGGCGCCCGTCGGGCCCGCCACCGACCTCTGGGCGCTCGGCGCGCTGCTCTACCGCGCCGTGCAGGGGCACGCCCCGTACCCGGAGGACAGCGTCGCCGAGCTCGTCGAGATGGTCTGCGCCGAGCCCCCCGCCTTCGCCGAGGAGTGCGGCGCGCTCCGCCCCGTCGTGGAGTCCCTGCTGCGTCAGGACCCCACCGAGCGGCCCGACTTCGAGGAGCTGCGGGGCTGGCTGCGCTCGCTCGTACGGTCCGCTCCCGAGCCGGACGCCGGGCTCGGCGCACTCCCGATGCCCGACCCGGATCCCGCGCGGCTGCCCGTCGTACGCCGCCGCGGCGAGGTCCACGGCCGGCACCGCAACCCCACGGCCGCCCGCAAGCCGCGCGCGCTCGGCCGGACCCTGCTCGTCGGCATCCTGGTCCTCCTCGCCGGAGCCGTCGCGTACGCGATGCTGTTCATGCCCCGCGCCGGTGTCCCGCAGGAACCGGACGGCCCCGGGGAGGCCACCGCGCACGCCTCGTCGCGGCCGAGCCCCTCCCAGGTGCCTTCCGGTACGCCCGAGTCCAGGCCCGCGCCGCAGACGACCGGGCCGGCGGCGTCGCAGGCCGCGCCTGCGCCCGCCCCGCCCGGCTACACCACCCAGCAGGACCCGGAGCACTTCGAGATCGCCGTCCCCGAGGGTTGGGAGCGCCGCGGCATCAACGAGGCGGGCCAGGTGCGGTACACCGGCGGGGCGTTCGTGCTGACCGTGGTGCCCGGCCGGGACAAGGTCGAGGGAAATCCAGACCCGGCGGCGTACCAGAAGGACAAGGAGCCGGAGCTGACGCCGTACCGGACCTCCACCTGGTCGACCGTCGGGGACGTGAAGACCACCAGGGTCGGACAGCAACTGCGGGCCACGGGACGCTACACGTGGATCGACGGGACCGGGCGCAACGTCTTCGCCCGCAACTTCGTCGTCGCGCTGGGCGGCAGTTACCACGTCGTCCTGGTGACCGGTCCGGAGGACGAACAGACCAAGGTCACCGAAGTCTTCGAGAAGGCCACGGCGAGTTACAAGGCGGGGGGATGAGCGGATATTGACGACTGATCAGTACGGCGATTGCGTCACAGTGCCGTCTTTCGGCGCCCGGGCGGTTCCGACAGCCCCCGTGGGCTCCGTAATCTGGCCTGAAGTGCAGAGAGCGGCGGGATTTCGTGGAACAGCAGACTGGTGGGGGCGCCGTGCTGGCGGGCCGGTACAGGCTCGTCGAGCCGATCGGCCGGGGCGGTATGGGAAAGGTGTGGCGCGCGCATGACGAGCTGCTCCACAGGACCGTCGCGGTCAAGGAACTGACGGCGGGTCTGTACGTCGCCCAGGCCGACCGGGACGTCATGCACGCCCGGACGCAGAAGGAGGCGCGGGCCGCGGCCCGCATCCAGCACCCGGCGGTGGTCACCGTCCACGACGTGCTGGAGCACGACGACCGGCCGTGGATCGTCATGGAGTACATCGACGGTCCCTCCCTGGCGGACGCGGCCAAGGCGGCCGGACGGATCGAGCCGCGCGAGGCGGCCCGGATCGGGCTGCACGTACTGGGCGCGCTGCGCGCCGCGCATGCGGTCGGCGTGCTGCACCGGGACGTGAAGCCGGGGAACGTGCTGCTCGCCAAGGACGGCCGGGTGCTGCTCACGGACTTCGGGATCGCCGCGATCGAGGGCGACTCGTCCATCACGCGCACCGGTGAGATCGTGGGCTCCATCGACTATCTGGCGCCCGAGCGGGTCACCGGCGGCATCCCCGACCCGTCCTCGGACCTGTGGTCGCTGGGCGCCACCCTCTACACGGCGGTCGAGGCGCGCTCCCCGTTCCGCCGTACGTCCCCCATCTCCAGCCTGCAGGCCGTGGTCAACGACGAGCCGCCGGCGCTGCGGCAGGCCGGGGCGCTGGGGCCGGTGATCACGTCCCTGCTGCGCAAGGATCCGACGGAGCGGCCCTCGGCGGAGGAGGCCGAGCGGATGCTGCTGGAGGCGATGGAGGGCCGCGAGCCGAAGGCGGCGCACGCGTACGTGCCGACGCGGGCGGTCACCTCGGAGGAGCTCGCCCCGGCGCAGGAGCGGCCCGAGGAGCCGGCCCCGCACGAGGAGATCGCGCAGACGGCGCCACTGCCGGAGTCGGCAGTGTCCGGGACGGTGCCCGCGCCCGTGCCCGCCGACCGGGACGGCGGCTGGATCAAGCGCGCCGCGGTGGTGGCCCTGGTGGCCGCGCTGCTCGGCGGCGGCGGTGTCTTCGGGATCCTCAAGTACACCGGGGAATCGGGGACGGACGGCGGCCAGGACAGGGTCACGAGCTCGACGGGCGGCCAGTCCGGCGACGAGGGAAAGCCACAGCCGGCGACCCCGCCGGCCGGATACGACAAGGTGGTCGACCCGCTCGCCGGGTTCACGCTGTTCGTCCCGGAGGGCTGGACCCGCAAGGCGAACGGCGACCAGATCGACTACACCCCGGACGACGGCAAGCACTTCATCCGGATCGCCTCCGATCCCACCCCGGACTACAGGGACCCGCTCGCGCACCTCCTCGACCTGGAGCAGCAGGTGGCGAAGCGGACCGACTACAAGAAGGTGCGGCTGAACCAGAACACCTTCCGGGACAGCACCCGGGCCGCGCTCTGGGACTTCAGCTGGACGGAGAAGCAGACCCACCCCGGCCCGCGGCGGGCCAAGGAGCAGATGTACATCGCCCCGGACGGCACGGAGTACGCGATCTACATGTCGAGCCCGGTCGCCGACTGGGCCACGACCGAGCAGCAGTTCGACGTCGTGCTCAGCGGCTGGGAGCCGCCCGCCAAGAAGTCCTGATCGGCACCGATCCGGGCATCCTGCCAGCGATCGCTGGCGGAAAAGGGAAAATCCGGTTACCGGCGGGTACCCAAAGGGTGCCGGGCGCAATACGCTCACCGGCATGACGGACTCGCAGGCCCCAGCCGCCCCCCTCCGGACCGCACCGCAGCCCACCAACCCGGTCGCCCCGGCCCCGGCCGGTGCCCGCACCGCCGCCGACGTGGTGACCCCCGACCTGGTCGCCCGGCTGACCCGCGGAGTGATCGGCTCCGGCCGCACCGCCAACCACACCCCCTTCACCGGGGACCGGCTGGCGGAGCTCCCCGAGGCCACCCCCGAGGACGTCGCCGAGGCCTTCGACCGGGCCCGCGCCGCGCAGCCCGCTTGGGCAGCCGTCCCCGTACGCAAGCGGGCCGCCGTCCTGCTCCGCTTCCACGACCTGGTCCTGGCCCGGCAGGCCGAGGTCCTCGACCTGATCCAGCTGGAGACCGGCAAGGCCCGCCTGCACGCCCACGAGGAGGTCCAGGCCGTCGCCGTGTCCGCCCGCCATTACGGCCGCAGGGCGCCCTCGTACCTGCGCCCCAAGGGCCACACGGGTGCGATGCCCACCCTCACGAAGGTGACCGAGCTGCGCCAGCCGCGCGGGGTCGTCGGCCAGATCGCCCCCTGGAACTACCCCCTGGAACTGTCGGTCGGCGACGCCCTGCCGGCCTTCGTCGCCGGCAACGCGCTCGTCATGAAGCCCGACACCGAGACCGCGCTGACCGCCCTGTGGGCCCGCGACCTGCTGATCGAGGCCGGGCTGCCCGCCGAGGTCTTCCAGATCGTCCTCGGCGAGGGCCCCGTCGTCGGCCCCGAGGTGGTCCGCCACGCCGACTACGTCTCCTTCACCGGCTCCACCCGCACCGGCCGCGAGGTCGCCCGGGGCGCCGCCGACCGCCTCGTCGGGGTCTCCCTCGAACTCGGCGGCAAGAACGCCATGCTCGTCCTGCACGACGCCGACATCGAGAAGGCCGCCGCGGGCGCCGTCCGCGCCTGCTTCTCCTCCGCCGGCCAGCTGTGCATCTCCATCGAGCGGCTCTACGTCCACGCCTCGATCGCAGACGCCTTCGTCGAGCGGTTCGCCGCCCGCACCAAGGCCATGCGGCTCGGCGCCTCCCTCGCCTACGGCGCCGACATGGGCTCGCTCGTCGGCGAGCGCCAGCTGGAGACCGTGACCCGGCACGTGGACGAGGCCGTCGCCAAGGGCGCCACCCTCGTCGCCGGCGGCACCGCCCGCCCCGACATCGGGCCGCTCTTCTACGAGCCCACCATCCTCGACGGAGTCGAGGCCCCCATGGCGGTGTGCGGCGAGGAGACCTTCGGCCCGGTCGTCTCCATCTACCGCTTCACCGACGAGGAGCAGGCGATCGCGGAGGCCAACGCCACCGCCTACGGCCTCAACTCCAGCGTCTGGACCAAGGACGCCCGCCGCGGCCACTCCGTCGCCGCCCGCCTGCGCACCGGCACCGTCAACATCAACGAGGGCTACGCCCCCGCCTACGGCAGCGCCCAGGCCCCCATGGGCGGCATGAAGGACTCCGGCCTCGGCCGCCGCCACGGCTCCGAGGGCATCCTCAAGTACACCGAGGCCCAGACCGTCGCCCACCAGCGGCTGGTCCCGATGGCGCCCTCGCTGGGCATGGACGACGAGAAGTACGCGGCGTTCATGACCCGCAGCCTCAAGGTCATGAAGGCTCTCCGACTGCGCTGAGGAGGTATCCGTGTCGCACGACGCATCCGGCGACGACGCCTACGACTACGACGTCATCGTCATCGGATCGGGCTTCGGAGGGTCGGTCTCGGCCCTGCGCCTCACCGAGAAGGGCTACCGGGTCGGCGTCCTGGAGGCAGGGCGCCGCTTCACCCGCGAGAGCCTGCCGAAGAACAGCTGGGACCTGCGCAACTACCTGTGGGCGCCGGCGCTCGGGCTGTACGGGATCCAGCGGATCCACCTGCTCGGCAACGTCATGGTGCTCGCGGGCGCCGGCGTTGGCGGCGGCTCGCTCAACTACGCCAACACCCTGTACGTGCCGCCGGAGGCCTTCTTCCAGGACCGTCAGTGGGCGTCCATCACCGACTGGCGCGAGGAACTCGCCCCGTACTACGACCAGGCCAAGCGGATGCTCGGGGTGCGCCTCAACCCGACCCTGACGCCCTCCGACGTCCACCTGAAGGCGGCCGCCGCCCGGATGGGCGTGGCGGACTCCTTCCACATGGCCCCGGTCGGCGTGTTTTTCGGCGACGGCGAGGACGCCGCGGGCACCTCCCGTGTCCGGCCCGGTGAGGAGACCGCCGACCCGTACTTCGGTGGCGCCGGCCCCGCCCGCAAGGCCTGCACCGAATGCGGCGAGTGCATGACCGGCTGCCGGCACGGTGCGAAGAACACCCTGAACGAGAACTACCTCCACCTCGCCGAACGGGCCGGCGCCGTCATCCACCCCATGACGACGGTCACCGCCCTGTCCGAGCACCCGGAGGGCGGCCACCGCGTCCGCACCGTGCCCACCGACGGCCGCCGCCGCGGCAAGGCGAAGGTGCTGCGCTGCCGGTACGTCGTCGTCGCGGCCGGGACGTACGGCACGCAGACCCTGCTGCACACCATGAAGGACCGCGGCGAGCTGCCGCGCCTGTCGCAGCGGCTCGGGGAGCTGACCCGGACCAACTCCGAGGGCCTGGTCGGCGCGCAGACCGACGACCGCCGCTACCGCCGCCGGCGCGGCGCGGGCCCCGGCGAGGAGCGGCGCGCCGACTTCACTCGCGGCGTGGCGATCACCTCCTCGGTGCACCCCAACGCCGACACCCACATCGAGCCCGTCCGCTACGGCAAGGGCTCCAACGCCATGGGGTTCATGACCGTCCTGCAGGTGCCCTACAGCGCCCACCGGGTGCGCGGCTGGCTCGCCAGGACCGTGCGGCACCCGGTGCACCTGGCCCGGTCGCTGTCGAACCGGCGCTGGTCGGAGCGGACCATCATCGGCCTGGTGATGCAGTCCGTGGACAACTCGCTGACCACGTACCGCAAGCCGGGAGGGATCGGGAAGGGCCTGCTCACCGCCCGCCAGGGGCACGGCGCCCCGAACCCGGTGCAGATCGCGGAGGCCACGCAGGCCGCGACCCTGCTGGCCGAGGAGATCAACGGCTTCCCCGGCAGCAACATCGGCGAGCTGATGGGGACCCCGCTGACCGCGCACTTCCTCGGCGGCTGCCCGATCGGGGCGTCCGCGGAGGAGGGCGTGGTGGACCCGTACCACCGCCTCTACGGGCACCCGGGCATCTCGGTGGTCGACGGCGCGGCCGTCTCCGCGAACCTGGGCGTCAACCCGTCGCTGACGATCACCGCACAGGCGGAGCGGGCGATGTCGTACTGGCCGAACAAGGGAGAGCGGGACCCGCGGCCCGAACAGGGCGCGGCCTACACCCGCCTGGACGCGGTGGGACCGGTCCGTCCGGCCGTTCCCGAGGACGCGTTCGGCGCGCTGCGGCTGCCGTTCCTGGCGGTCCCCGAAATTCCCCCACGGGATCCGGAACCGGCCGGATGACGGCGATGGGTACCGCGCTCCCCCTCCGAGCGCGGTACCCACCGCGGTACATACGTGACAGATGTTCAGCCTTGATGGTTGTACCGGAATCCGCCGAGCCGGGCTGTGGTGTCGATCACACGGCCAACGAGGCAACTGCGCGCCGCATTCGGCCGTCAACGGCAGCATGAGAAAGCGCATCTCCCTGCTGACTGCCTGCGGCGTCGCCGCCCTGGGGCTCGCCGCCACTCCCGCACACGCCGCGGACCCCGTCTTCACCCTGGCCGGACCGGCCGAGGTCGGGCTGCGCCCGCACCCCGGGCAGAACGGCGGACCACAGAAGACCTCGGTCGAGTTCCGGCTCGTCAACGACACCGCCTCGGCGTTCGACCGCCAGAGCACGTTCACGATCGACCTGACCGGGCTCAAGGGCATCGCCGACGTCGCACTCGCCAAGCAGCAGGGTTCGGACTGCGCCCTCACCGAGGCCGCCGTCACCTGCAAGCGCCCCGCACTGTGGAAGGGCGAGACCACCGTCGTGGACCTCGACCTCAGCGCCGCCAAGGACAGCAAGGCCGGCGCCACCGCGGCCCTCACCGTGACCGGCAAGGCCGAAGGCGCCACCTTCAAGACCGCCACCACCAAGGTCCGCATCGGCGGCCCCGACCTCGTCCTGGAGCGGGCCGACCTCAAGGCGGAGCAGAAGCCGGGCGACAAGCAGCCCCTGTCGATCGTCTTCGCCAACGAGGGCACGGAGTCCGTGCGGGGCGTCGTCCTGGAGATGCGCACCACGCACGGCATCGACCTGGTCGAGCAGTACGACAACTGCTCCTACTCCGAGGACCCGAGCGAGGGCCGGCCCTGGAACACGGGCTGGAGCACGGTGCAGTGCCTGCTGGAGGGCGAGTACAAGCCGGGCGCCGTCTACGGGGTCGACGGCCCGCTCACCCTCAAGGCAGCCCCGCACGCCTTCGCCGACGGCCTCACCTACGCCGTGTACGCAGCCGGCGACGAGCCGAAGGCCGACAAGACCTCCAAGAAGCCGACCGGCGGCAAGAAGCTGGCCGTGCGCGAGCGCGCCGCCAAGGCCTCCGCTCAGTCGGTGGACCTCGACCCCTGGAACAACCTCCAGGAGTTCGACTTCCGGACGAAGAACAGCGCCGACCTCGTGGCCTGGCCCGTCGCCCTCGCCGGCGGGGCGGGCGAGACGGTGAAGGCCGACTTCGGCTTCCGCAACAACGGCCCCGCCTGGGTGGCGTACCTGCGTTCCGGTGAGAGCGTCGCCCGCACCGACATCGTGATCCCGGCCGGTACGAAGGCCACCAAGGTGCCGGCCGGCTGCCAGGGCGTCAACGCCGACGGCACCACCCGCGAGCAGACGCTGGGCGCGCCGCGCTACTTCTGCTCCACCGGGCACGTCGTGGGGGAGCGGGAGAAGTTCACCTACCCGTTCGAGCTGAAGATCGAGCAGGTCGTGGCGAACGCGGCCGGTTCCGTCTCGGTCGGCCAGTGGACGCCCGAGGGCACCAAGGGCCAGCCGTGGGACCCGAACCACGCCAACGACAAGGCGTCCGTCGTGATCAGCGCGAAGGAGGGCGGCGCCACGCCGAGCCCGACCGCCACGGCCACCGCCTCCCCGACCGCCACGGCGACCTCCTCGGCCACGGCCACGGCCACGGCCACCGCCACCTCCGGCGCCACGGCGAACGGCGGCCTCGCCGCCACCGGCAGCCCCGCCGGGGCCCTCGCGCTCGGCGGCGCGGTGCTCGTGGCCGCGGGCGGCGGTCTCGTCCTGGCCTTCCGCCGCAGGACCGGCACGCACGCCTAGCCACGGCACCCGCGCGGCCGCGTACGCGCGCGGACGCGGAACGGCCGGCCCGGGGCGTCCCCCGGACCGGCCGTTTTCTGCGGGGTGACCGGGCTGCTGTCCCCTGCCGTCCGGTCACGCGAAGGAGCGAGGTCCCACGACGCACGCACCACGAGGCGTACGTCTCATCGCTCCTGCGGAGCCACGCGTGGTGGTGTTGCGGCTCCGCGGCTGGCTGCCGCGGACACCCTCACCAACGAAGGGTCCCCGGCCCGGTCACGCGCCGGACGGGTGACGAACAGCCGTCACACCCGGCCCCGGCACAGCTCCAGCAGGGTCATCGCGAGGGAGGTCCCGGGCTTGCCCAGGGCCTCGCTCCAATGGGACAGCACCTCCATCTCGCGGGAGAGGTGCACCCGGCGCCCGCCGGAGGCGATCCGGGCGTCCTGGATGACCGTCGAGACGGCCATCCGCTCCTGGATCAGCCCGATGATCCGGTCGTCGATCGCGTCGATACGGGTACGGGACTCGGTGATCAGCTGCTCGGGGGTGGTGGTGACGCTCATGGTGTTCTCCTGTGGGTCGTGCCGTCAGGAGCGGAAACGCGGAGCGCCCCGGTCCTGTCGGACCGGGGCGCTCTGGGAAGTCAGCGGCTCAAGCGAGCATCACGATGACCCATGGCGACCGGACCGGCCGGTGCCATAGGTAAAGAGGAAGCTCAGCTGCTTGCGCACGGAAGGGATTATTGCCTCCCGTCCCCCCGCACGCCAAGCACATTCGGATGGTGAGACGAAGGGGCCCCGGCGTCCCCCGTTAGAATCGACAGAACAGCCACCTCTCCCGCCGGAAGGCCGCCCCGTGCCAGAAGCACCCTCCGCCGTCCACGACAGCGCCCCGGACACGGTTCTCGTCGTCGATTTCGGCGCCCAGTACGCCCAGCTCATCGCCCGCCGCGTCCGCGAGGCACGGGTCTACAGCGAGATCGTGCCGAGCTCGATGCCCGTCGACGAGATGCTGGCCAAGAACCCCAAGGCGATCATCCTCTCCGGCGGGCCGTCCTCCGTCTACGAGGAGGGCGCCCCCCAGCTCGACCGCGCGATCTTCGAGGCCGGCGTCCCCGTCTTCGGCATGTGCTACGGCTTCCAGCTGATGGCCGTCACGCTCGGCGGCCAGGTCGACAACACCGGCGCCCGCGAGTACGGCCGCACCCCGCTGGCCGTCTCCAAGGCCGGCTCCACCCTCTTCGAGGGCACCCCCGACAACCAGTCGGTGTGGATGTCCCACGGCGACGCCTGCTCCGCCGCCCCCGAGGGCTTCACCGTCACCGCGTCGACGAACGTCGTGCCCGTGGCGGCCTTCGAGAACGACGAGAAGAAGCTGTACGGCGTGCAGTACCACCCCGAGGTGATGCACTCCACGCACGGCCAGCAGATCCTGGAGCACTTCCTCTACCGCGGCGCCGGCCTCGCCCCCACCTGGACCACCGGCAACATCGTCGAGGAGCAGATCGCGGCCATCAAGGCGCAGGTCGGCGACAAGCGCGCCATCTGCGGCCTGTCCGGCGGCGTGGACTCCGCGGTCGCCGCGGCCCTCGTGCAGAAGGCCATCGGCTCCCAGCTGACCTGCGTCTACGTCGACCACGGCCTGATGCGCAAGGGCGAGACCGAGCAGGTCGAGAAGGACTTCGTCGCCGCGACCGGCGTGCAGCTGAAGGTCGTCGACGCGCAGGAGCGCTTCCTGACCGCGCTGGCCGGCGTCTCCGACCCGGAGGCCAAGCGCAAGATCATCGGCCGCGAGTTCATCCGCGTCTTCGAGCAGGCCCAGCTGGAGATCCTCCAGGAGGAGGGCCCCGCGGTCGCCTTCCTCGTGCAGGGCACCCTGTACCCGGACGTCGTCGAGTCCGGCGGCGGCACCGGCACCGCCAACATCAAGTCCCACCACAACGTGGGCGGGCTCCCCGACGACATCGAGTTCGAGCTCGTCGAGCCGCTGCGCCAGCTGTTCAAGGACGAGGTCCGCATGGTCGGCCAGGAGCTCGGCCTGCCCGACGAGATCGTCCAGCGCCAGCCCTTCCCCGGCCCCGGCCTCGGCATCCGCATCGTCGGCGAGGTCACCAAGGAGCGCCTGGACCTGCTGCGCGAGGCCGACGCCATCGCCCGCCACGAGCTCACCGCGGCCGGCCTGGACCGCGAGATCTGGCAGTGCCCGGTCGTCCTGCTCGCGGACGTCCGCAGCGTCGGCGTCCAGGGCGACGGCCGCACCTACGGCCACCCGATCGTGCTGCGCCCCGTCTCCTCCGAGGACGCGATGACCGCGGACTGGACGCGCATGCCCTACGAGGTCCTCGCCCGGATCTCCACCCGCATCACCAACGAGGTGCCGGAGGTGAACCGTGTGGTCCTGGACTGCACGAGCAAGCCCCCGGGCACCATCGAGTGGGAGTAGCAGTCCCCACCCGCCGGGCGTGACGAGCCGCCGCTCCCTGCGGAGCGGCGGCTCCGCCGTTTCTCTGGCCACTTGGCAGGGCCGCGGGTACCTTGCGCCGCGAGCCGAGGAGCCGTCGAAGGAGCGCCCATGCCGGACCAGCCCGCACCCGTGCCCGTGGAACGGCTGCGCTTCGAGATGCCGCCCGCGCACACGGATCCGGCCGAGGAGCGCGCGTACCGCAAGGAGCGGCTCGCGGGCGCGCTGCGGCTGTTCGCCCGCCTCGGGTACGAGGACGGGGTCGCCGGGCACGTCACCGCGCGGGACCCGGAGTCCGACGACTGCTACTGGGTGAACCCCTTCGGCCGGACCTTCGCCTCGCTCGGCCCCGAGGACCTGCTGCTCGTCGACGGGGACGGGCGGGTGGTCCGGGGGGAGCGGCGCGTCAACCAGCTGGCCTTCGCCGTGCACGCCGCCGTGCACCGGGCCCGCCCCGACGCGGTGGCGGTCGTCCGCGCGCAGGCCCCGTACGGCAGGGCCCTCGCCGCCCTCGGCGAGCTGCTGGCCCCGATCACCCACGAGGCCTGCGCCTTCTACGAGGACCACGCGCTCCTCGACGAGTACGCCGGCGCGGAGGACGGCGCGCGCATCGGGCGCGCGCTCGGGCCGTACAAGGCGCTCATCCTGCGCAACCACGGGCTGCTGACGGTCGGCGGCTCGGTGGACGCGGCCGCCTGGTGGTTCGTCGCCGCGGAACGGGCGGCACAGGTCCAGCTGATCGCACGGGCCGCCGGGAAACCGGTGCTCATCGACCACCACAGCGCCGTGGCCACCCGCGAGCGGTTCGGCGGGGACCTGGCCGCCTGGGTGAGCTACCAGCCGCTGTGGCAGACCGTCGCGGACATGGCGTCAACATCATGAACCGTTAATCACCTGCTCTGACATCGTGCGCAATCCGGAGCACTGCCCCAGTGGTGCACAATTCGCTGGCATTGCCCCGTAGTTCAGAGAGGCGGCACGTACATGGCTGTCCAAGAGATGTCCCGCGGCACCCATACCACTGCCTGCGCCTGCGAAGAGTGCGCACGGGAAGGGCACCGCCGCGCGGTCGCCGCGTTCCTGGAGAAGCGCGACGAGTTCGCCGCCGGGCAGGGCGTGCCGGCCGCGGTCGCCCACTCCCTCGGCGCCTCCCGCCAGTGGGTCTCCGACGAGCTGACCCTGTCGGCCCGTACGGTCGCCGACCGGGGCCGGGAAGCAGGCAACTCCTGGCTCTACGTGTTCTCCCGGCGGGCCGTCCTCGCCGTGTGGATCGCCGCCGGCGTCCTGCTCCTGGTCCAGGTCGCCGCCGCGCTCGGCGCCGGCTGGTCCACGGCGCGCACCGCCGGACTGCTCGCGGCCCTGCTGCTCGCCGGGCTGCTGACGGTCGCCGCCCGCGGCCAGTCGGTGCGTGGCGGGCTGCTGGCCCCGCTGGTCGGCGAGGACAACCGGCTGTCCGCCTCGAAGGCGGTGCCCACCGCCTGGGTGGTGCTGACGGCCTTCGCCACGCTGCTGCTCACGCTGCGGCTGGCGGCCTCGGTCCCCGGCCCGGAGCGGCAGGCGCTGTACGCGGGCCTCGCCCTGGACCGGGCGCTGCCGCTGCTGTCGGTGGTCGTGCTGACCTCCGCGGTGGCGGTGCTGGTGCGCCGGGTGGTCTGCGTACGGATCATGAGCCAGCGGCTGCAGAAGCTGCCGGCCGACCGGCCGCGCGGAGCGGACCTGCTGACGGACGACGCGGGTCGCGGGAGCCTCCCCGACGCGCAGTACGTGCTCGTCTCCACCGTCGTACTGGCCTACGCGGCGGCCTCGCTCGCCCGCTTCCCGGACCGGCTGCCTCAGCTGCCCTGGGCGCTGGCCCTGCTGGTGGCCCTGTCGGCAGCGGTCTACCTGGCGGCGAAGTACGCGGAGGGCAGCCGCCCGCTGGTGCTGTCGGTGGTGCGCAGACGCGAGCCCGGGGACCTGGACGCCGCCGTCCGCCCCGGGGACGACATCGAGATCCGGGGCGTGGGCTTCGTACCGCCCGGCGCGCAGACCCCGGAGATGCTCGCCCGGCTGGTGGTGCGGATCGGGGCGGTCCACGTCCACGTGCCGCTGGTCCCGGTGCCGGGCGGGTTCACCAACCCCTCCGACGCGGTGCTGACGGTGCCGGTCCCGGCGGAAGTGGAACCCGGGCGCACCGAGATCCAGGTGGTCACGGCTGCCGGAGTGGAATCCAACCGCTGCACCATCGACGTGGCCGAGTGATCGGGGTAGACATGACGCGTGACCAGAACCGAAGCACCTCCCCGGACCGACGTACCGCGCGGGCTGCGTGAACAGGCTGCCCGGTACCACCTGTTGCCCCTGCGCCTCTTCCTCGGCGCGACCTTCGTCTACGCGGGACTGGACAAGCTCTTCGACCCCGCGTTCCTCTCCGCCTCCGGCGACGGCTCCATCGGCGACCTGATGCGCGGGGTGCGCGACACCTCCGCGATCCCCGCCCTCGTGGACCTGTCCCTGGAATCGCCCGTCGGCTTCGCCGTGTTCCTGGCCGTCGCCGAGATCCTGGTGGGCCTCGGCACCCTGGTCGGCCTGCTGTCCCGGACCGCGGCCGCCGCCGGTGCGCTGATCTCGCTGAGCCTGTGGCTCACGGTGTCGTGGGCGGTGGCCCCGTACTACTACGGCAACGACCTGATCTACCTGATGGCCTGGACCCCGCTGATCCTCGCCGGCGCCCCCTACCTGTCGCTGGACTCGGAGATCCGGTCGCGCCGGTCCCGGCGTACCGCATAGGTCACCAGCCCCACCAGTGCGGCCAGCGTCAGCCCGCCCGCGGTCATCGGGATGACCGCGTACCACGGCATGTCCGCCCCACCGGTGGTCTCGACCAGGTAGAGCACGCCCGCCAGCAGCAGGACCAGCCCCGCGATCAGCCGTCCCGGCTGGAACTCATGACGCCGCACGGGCCACCTCCACCTGTCCGATTCCCGCACTCAGGTCCAGCTCGATCGTCCCGCCGGCCTCGGTGCCGGCGGGCGGCGCGAGGGTCGCCGTCCGGTCCTGCCGGCCGGGCCCGGCCCGCTCGATGCGGCCCGCGTAGTCGCCGGGCAGCTGGATGTCGCCGAGGCGCCGGACGGTGACGTCCGCCTCGGCGGTGACCTCCCGGGGCAGGAGCACCTTGAGCCGGCCCGCGTCGACGGAGGCGCTGACGGCCACGCTGGTGCCCTTCGGCACGTCCAGGCGGCTCAGGTCCAAGGTCGCCAGCCCGGTGCCCGCCTCGTACACGGGCCGTACGTCGGCCACGGCGGCCGGACGCCACTGCACCTCCCGCCAGTCGGTGCCGATCTCGCGCGGCAGCGCCGCCGCGCCCGCGAGCAGGCCCGCGGTGAACACGGCCAGCACGACCGTGCCGAAGCCGGTGCGACCCAGCAGGGAGCTGACCGCGAGGCCGAGGCCGAAGACGATCAGGGCGGCGGCGAGCCCGGTCTGCAGGGCCTCGCCCAGCGGGCTGCCCTCCCAGCCCGCCGCGGTACCGACGGCCCCTGCCAGCAGCGCCAGCACGAACACCCGGCCGCCGATTCCGCCGCGCCCCCGGACCCGGGCGGCGGCGGGTCGCCGGACGGCCGCGTCGGCGGCGCCGGCCGCGTCGGGCTCCGCCGGGCCGGCGTCGTCCTCGGGCCCCCACAGGTATCCCGTCGTGCCGACGGGGCCGGTGGTGCCGTCCTTGACCAGCGGGTCCCGCCACCAGGAAGGGGCGCCCGGGGTGGGCGGCGCCTTCGTCTCCGGCGGGGCCGCCGGCGCGTGCGCGGCGCGGGGCGCGGCCCCGCCCGGCGCCGGTGCCTCCGTCTCGGGCGCGGCGGCCCGCCGCCGCTGCGACCAGTACGAGGCCCCGCCGAGCGCCAGGACCACCAGCACCGAGAAGACGGCCAGGCCGCCGTTGTCCAGCATCGACAGGAACAGCGCGCAGCCCACCAGGGCGGCGAACACGGCCGCCAGCGTCGCCCCTTCGACCCGTCCCGTCAGCAGCTTCTTCACCTCGCTGTCCTCCTCGCCCTCCGGGGGGAGCAGCAGCCACGCGAAGCCGTAGAAGATCAGGCCGACGCCGCCGGTGACCGCGAGGACGCCCAGGACGATCCGGAAGACCACCGGGTCCAGGTCGAAGTACCGGCCCAGACCGCCGCACACGCCCGCGAGGACCTTGTCGCGCTTGCTGCGGCGCAGGGAAGGCCGGGCTTCGGCGGCCCGGGGCGCCCCGGGTGCCTGCGGCGGAGCATCGTGTACTTCGGTCATGCGTCCATGGTGACGGGCGGTGCGGCCGCCCGGAATCCGGCCCTACCCTGGCGCAACCCTGAAATCTGACGGGCAGAAGTGGGGGGATGCCCTGATGCCGGGCCGCGGCCCGCCATGTGACCCTTGGTGACATGCCCGTAGCCGCCGCCTCCCGCCCACCGCACGCCCCGGACGCCGACGACCCGCCGCAGCGCAAGCTGTACCGGAGCGCCGACGGCCGGATGCTGGGCGGTGTCGCGCGCGGACTGGCCGGGCACCTCGGGCTGCCCGTGGGCTGGGTGCGGCTGGCGTTCCTCCTGCTGTTCATGTGGGGCGACGGGCTGGGCGTGCTGCTCTACGCCGCGTTCTGGGTGTTCGTGCCGCTCGGCGTCGGCGGCCGCGCGGGGCACCGCTCCTTCTTCGAGTCCCTCCCCGACGGCACCCGCCGCCTGCGCAAACCGGACCGCGGGCAGATCACGGCGCTGATCGCCCTGTTCATCGGCGCGGGCATCTTCATCTCCAAGGTGCAGCTGGGCGGCGAGTCCGGGCGCTACGTGTGGCCGACGCTGCTGGTCGGAGCCGGGGTGGTTCTCGTATGGCGGCAGGCCGACAACGCCCGCCGCGCCCACTGGACCACCGCCGCCGGCCGGCACGGGCGCCTCTTCCAGGCCGCCCGCGCGCTCGCCGGGGTCGCCCTGGTCGGCGTGGGCCTCACCGTCTTCATCGTCGTACGGGGCTCCGCCGCCCAGCTCGGCAACGTCCTCACCGCCACCCTCGCCGTCCTCGTCGGCGTGGCCCTGCTCGCCGGACCCTGGCTGATCCGGATGACGCAGGACCTCTCCGAGGAACGGCTGATGCGCATCCGCGCCCAGGAACGCGCCGAGGTCGCCGCCCACGTGCACGACTCCGTGCTGCACACCCTCACCCTGATCCAGCGCAACGCGGAGGACGTGGGCGAGGTGCGCCGCCTCGCACGGGCCCAGGAGCGTGAGCTCCGCAACTGGCTCTACAAGCCCGAGGGCACCGGCAAGGACGAGGCCGAGGAGCCCGCGACCCTGGCGGAGGCGGTGAAGAAGACCGCCGCCGAGGTCGAGGACCACCACGGCGTGCCCATCGAGGTCGTCGTCGTCGGCGACTGCCCGCTCGACGAGAAGCTGGCCGCACAGATCCAGGCCGCGCGCGAGGCGATGGTCAACGCCGCCAAGTACGGTGGCGAGGGCGGGCCGGTACAGGTGTACGCCGAGGTGGAGGGCCAGACGGTGTTCGTGTCCGTACGGGACCGGGGGCCGGGCTTCGACATCGACGCGGTACCCGGCGACCGCATGGGCGTACGAGAATCGATCATCGGCCGGATGCAGCGCAACGGCGGGACCGCACGACTGCGGTCCGCGCCCGACGGCGGCACGGAAGTCGAGCTGGAGATGGAGAGGGCGGCGAACGCGGCATGACCGAGGACGAGAAGAACGCAGGCGTGGGGGAGACCAGGCGCGTCCGGGTGGTGCTCGTCGACGACCACAGGATGTTCCGTACCGGGGTGCAGGCCGAGATCGGCGAGACCGACCGGACCGGCGTGGAGGTCGTCGGCGAGGCCGCCGACGTCGACCAGGCCGTCACCGTCATCACGGCCACCCGGCCCGAGGTGGTCCTCCTCGACGTGCACCTGCCCGGCGGCGGCGGCGTCGAGGTGCTGCGGCGCTGCGCCCCGCTGATGGCGGCCGCCGAGAATCCGGTGCGGTTCCTCGCGCTGTCGGTGTCGGACGCGGCCGAGGACGTCATCGGCGTGATCCGGGGCGGCGCGCGCGGGTACGTCACCAAGACCATCACCGGCACCGACCTGGTGGACTCCGTCTTCCGCGTGCAGGACGGGGACGCGGTGTTCTCGCCGCGCCTGGCCGGCTTCGTGCTCGACGCGTTCGCCTCGACGGACGCCCCGCCGGTGGACGAGGACCTGGACCGGCTCACCCAGCGCGAGCGCGAGGTGCTGCGGCTGATCGCGCGCGGGTACGCGTACAAGGAGATCGCCAAGCAGCTCTTCATCTCGGTGAAGACGGTGGAGTCCCACGTCTCGGCGGTGCTGCGCAAGCTGCAGCTCTCCAACCGGCACGAGCTGACCCGCTGGGCGACGGCCCGACGACTGGTGTGACGCGTGGGGCGCGCGTGATGTCGGACACCTGACGTCCGACGGCTGCCCGCGTTGTCGTGGCCTTGACCTGCGGTGTGACCGAAACCGCAGGTCGACCGGGCAACCGGGGCCCGGCGAGCCGCCCTCTACGGTGGCGTGATGAGCCTGACCGGGACACCCTTCTTCGCCACGGTGATCGCACTGACCGCGATCGCCGTCATCCTGCCCCTGGCCGTGTGGAGCAAGGTGCGCGGCCCCGCCGTCGTCCGCACCGCCCTGCGCTTCCTGATGGTGGTGTTCGCCCAGGTCACAGCGGTCGCCGTGGTGTTCGTAGCCGTCAACAGGGCCGAGCACTTCTACAACTCGTGGGACGACCTGCTCGGCACCGGCAAGTACGTCACCGCGGCCCCCGACCTCGGCCCGGACGGGCTCGGCGGCAAGAAGGTCGAAGAGGCCCCGAAGGTCAAGCAGGCCTTCCAGCCCGTCGAGGGGCTGGGCGGCCGGGTCCAGAAGACCGAGCTCGACGGAAAGATCTCCGGGGTCAAGGGCGACGTCCTGGTGTGGCTGCCGCCGCAGTACGACGACCCGGCCTTCAAGGACAAGAAGTTCCCGGTCGTCGAGCTGATCCCCGGCATACCCGGGACGGGCAAGTCCTGGTTCCAGGGGCTCAAGGCGCACGAGGTGCTGGAGCCGCTGATGAAGAGCGGCAAGGTGCAGCCGTTCATCCTCGTCTCGCCGCGCGCCATGCTGGTGGGCAACGGCGACACCGGCTGCGCCAACCTTCCCGGCAAGGTCAACGCCGACAGCTGGTTCAGCGTCGACGTCCGCAAGATGGTCGTCGACAACTTCCGGGCCTCGGACGAGGCCCGGACCTGGGGTGTGGCCGGGTACTCGGCCGGCGCCTACTGCGCCGCCAAGCTGGCCATCCTGCACCCCGACCGCTACAGCGCGGCCGTCTCCCTGTCCGGCTACAACGACCCCGGCCAGGAACCCACCTCGCTCGTCGCACAGGATCCGCAGACGCGGGCCGCCCACAACCTGAAGAACATCCTCAAGGCGCAGCAGGCCCCGCCGGCCGTGTCGCTGTGGCTGTCGGGCGCGGAGCAGGACGGCTACCTGTCCGGCATGGACCTCAAGGGGCTCGCGCAGAAGCCCACCGTCGTCCACGCCGAGAAGGTCGTCGGCGGCCACAACCTCGAATCGTGGTCCAAGCAGCTGCCGCAGACCTTCGGCTGGCTGAGCGGCGTGGTCAAGGCCCCGTAGGGGACGGGCTCACGCGGAGACGTCTGACGCGGGACGTCTGACGCGGGACGTCTCACGCCGTGGCGCCTCACGCCGTGGCGCCCGGCGCGGGATCCCTCACGCGGGGCGGGAGGCGCCGGCCCAGGGCATCGAGTCGATCGGCGCCAGCCGGACCGTCGAACCCGGGCGCGGGGCGTGGATCATCTGGCCGTTGCCGACGTAGAGGCCGACGTGCGTGACCCCGGAGTAGAAGAACACCAGGTCGCCGGGGGCCAGCTGGTCGCGGGACACGCGCCGGCCGGCGTTGATCTGGGTGTAGGTGGTGCGGGGCAGGGAGACCCCGGCCGAGCGCCAGGCCGCCTGGGTCAGCCCCGAGCAGTCGAAGGAGCCGGGCCCCGTCGAGCCCCACACGTAGGGCTTGCCGATCGAGCCGTACGCGAAGGCCACGGCGCGGGCCGCACGGGAGCCGTCGGCCGGCGGCGGGGGCGCGGGGGCGGCCGGGCCGGCGGCGGGGGCGGCCGAGGCGGCGCCGGGCGCCTGGGCCTCGTAGGCGGCCCGCTCCTCGGCGGTGAGCTTGGCCAGCAGCCGCTTGGCGGCGCCGAGCTTCTCCTCGGCCTCGGCCTTGTGGGCGGCGAGTTCGTCCCGCCGGCTCCGCAGGTCGGCGAGCCGTCCCGACGCCTGCTCGCGCAGCGTGGAGACCTCGTCCAGCTTGCGGCGCACGGTGGTGATCCCGGCGGCGTTGCGCTCCCCGGCGCGCGAGACGAAGGAGGCCTGGGCGAGGTACTCCTGCGGGTCGTCGGCCAGCGCGAGCTGTACGGCGGTGCCCAGGGAGCCGCTGCGGTACTGGGAGGCGGCGAGCGTCCCGAGCGCGCTGCGGGCGGTGTTGAGCTGGTCGGCCTTGCGGGCGGCCTCGTCGCGCAGGCCGGTCAGGGCCCGTTCGGCGTCGTCGGCCTGCTCCTTCGCCCCGTTGTACCGCTCGGTCGCCGCCTCGGCCTCCTCGTAGAGCCGGTCCACCTCCGTCTTGATCTGGGCGGGGGTGGGCCGGGGGTCGGCCTGGGAGGTGCCTTCGAAGGCGGTGGCGGTGGCAGCGCCCGCGAGGGCGATGGTGGCGGCGGTCCGTACCGAGCCGCCGGAGAGCGGGCGCTGCCTGGGCTTTCGATGACTGGCCACGAGGGCCTCACGTCCTTCCTCTGCCGGTGCTGGCTTGGAGGAGGACGCTAGACCCGGAGATAACGGGCGGATGACGGGATGATCGTAAGTGCCCTGATGCGACCGGAGCTGGCTGCACAGGACCGGAGCGGATCGTTCCGGGGCGGGTCAGTGCCAGAGAAGGGCGATGAAGATGTTGATCACGGTCAGGCCGCCGACTGCGGCGAACATCGCCTTGTCCACGTGCTCCTCGTCGCGCTTGACGTAGACGAGGGCGAGGATCACGAAGAGGAGGGCGAGCTTCACGCCCACCTTGACGTTGTTGACGGGGGTGCCGTCCATCTCGTTGAAGCCGACGAGGAGCACGCCGGTGACGAGCATGGTGAGCGCGCCGTGCAGCATGGCGGGCGTGAAGCGGGCGGTGCCCGCGCTCATCGCCTTCATCTGGGTCAGGAAGCCGCCGAGCAGGGCCGCGATCCCGATGATGTGCAGGCCGACGAAGACACTGATGAGTACGTCCATGGCAGTCGAGCGTACGGGGGCGGACGTTCAGCCGAAGAAGCGGGTCAGCTCGTCGACGACGGCCTGCGGCTGCTCCTCGGGGAGGTAGTGGCCGCTGTCGTCGACGCGGACGACGCGGGTGTCGGTGCCGAGCGCCGGGACGGCCCCGCGCAGGAACTCGTAGTTGCTGTGCTCGCCGCCGAGGGCGAGCAGCGGGACGGAGACCGGGGCGTATCCGGCCAGGTCGGCGATGTCCTGGGAGAAGGCGCGGTACCAGGCGTTGCCGGCCCGGACCGCTTCCGGGGAGCCGTAGGCGCGGGCGTACACGGCGCGGGAGCGGGCGTCGATGGAGGAGGGGTCGGTCGCGGCGTTGCCGAACAGCCAGTCCAGCAGGAGGTGGTAGCGGCCGGCGAGCAGCTGCTCGGGCAGGCCCTCCACCTGGTTGAAGGCGAACCACCACAGGTGGCGGACGTCGGGCCGGGGCAGCAGGGGCATCCGGGCCCAGTCCTCGTCCGGGTGTGCGACGTCGAGGAGGGCGACCCGGCGGGTGGCCCCGGGGTGGTTGGCGGCGTGGGCGTAGGCGACCATCGCGCCGATGTCGTGGCCCGCGAAGTGCGCCGACCCGATCTTGAGGTGGCCGAGGAGGGCGTGGACGTCCGCCGCCATCGTCTTCTTGTCGTAGCCGGCGGCGGGCTTGGCGGAACCGCCCATGCCGCGCAGGTCGACGGCGATCACCCGGTGGCGGCGGGCCAGGTCCGGCAGCACCTTGTGCCACTGCCACCAGGTCTGCGGCCAGCCGCCGAGGAGGACGAGCGGGTCGCCGCTGCCGCCCTGGACGTAGTGCAGGCGGGTGCCGTTGACCTCGGCGTGGTGGCTGGTGAAGCCGCCGTCGAGGGAGGCGGCGAGGGAGGCGTCGTCGAGCGGGGTGCCGGCGTACGCGGTGCCGGCGGACGCGGTGCTGTCGGGCATGGTGTCCTCACGTCGAGAATCGTTCGAAGATTTCGTACGGTCAGACTGTACGAGATCTTCGAACGATTGGGCAAGGTCCGTACGAGATCTGCGTACAGTGGGGGCATGCCTGCCGCTGCCGACCTGACGCACCCCGCCGCCGACCGCATCGAGCTCGTCGACGTCCTGGCGGCGCTCGGACACCCCGTCCGGCTGGAGATCGTGCGCAAGCTCGCCTCCGGCGCGGAGGCCTTCTGCGGTGAGGTCGTGCCCGACCTGCCCCGGTCGAGCGTCACGCACCACCTCAAGACGCTGCGCGAGAGCGGAGTGATCTGCCAGCGCCCCCGGGGCCGCAAGCTCTACCTCGCGCTGCGCCGCGACGACCTGGAGCTGCGATTCCCCGGTCTCCTGGAACTCGTGCTGGCCTGTCGGTCCCGCCCCCTAGACTCGGAATGCGATGAGCAGCCTCTTTGACGACAGCTTCCTGGCGGACCTCACCCCCTCCGACGAGGTCCCGCCGCCGCCCGAGGAGTACCCCGCCCCGGAGGCGGGTGCGGACGACCTCTTCGGGGGGCACTTCGACGTGCCCATGACCGGGGACGCGTACTACCGGGACGGCGCCCCCAAGCCCGTCATCGACCCGGCGACGCTCCTCGACGGCCTGAACGAGCAGCAGGCCGCGGCCGTGGTGCACGCGGGCTCCCCGCTGCTCATCGTGGCCGGTGCGGGCTCCGGCAAGACCAGGGTGCTGACGCACCGCATCGGGCACCTGCTGTCCGCGCGCAACGTCCACCCCGGGCAGATCCTGGCGATCACGTTCACCAACAAGGCCGCCGGAGAGATGAAGGAGCGCGTCGAGGGCCTGGTCGGCCCGCGCGCGAACGCCATGTGGGTCTCCACCTTCCACAGCGCGTGCGTGCGCATACTGCGCCGCGAGTCCAAGCGGCTCGGCTTCACTTCATCGTTCTCGATCTACGACGCGGCCGACTCCAAGCGCCTGATGGCGCTCGTCTGCCGCGACCTGGACCTGGACCCCAAGAAGTTCCCGCCGAAGTCCTTCAACGCCAAGATCTCGAACCTGAAGAACGAGCTGATCGACGAAGAGGCCTTCGCCGACCAGGCCGCCGACGGCTTCGAGAAGTCGTTGGCGCAGGCGTACGTGATGTACCAGGCCCGGCTGCGCGAGGCCAACGCCCTCGACTTCGACGACATCATCATGACCACGGTGCACCTGCTCCAGGCCTTCCCGGACGTCGCCGAGCACTACCGGCGCCGCTTCCGGCACGTCCTGGTCGACGAGTACCAGGACACCAACCACGCGCAGTACACGCTGGTGCGCGAGCTGGTCGGCACCGGCTACCCGGACCTGCCCCCGGCCGAGCTGTGCGTGGTGGGTGACGCCGACCAGTCGATCTACGCCTTCCGCGGCGCGACGATCCGCAACATCCTCCAGTTCGAAGAGGACTACAAGGACGCGACGACGATCCTGCTGGAGCAGAACTACCGCTCCACGCAGACGATCCTCTCCGCCGCCAACGCGGTCATCGAGCGCAACGAGAACCGCCGCGCCAAGAACCTGTGGACCGAGGCCGGCTCCGGCGCGGTCATCACCGGCTACGTCGCGGACACCGAGCACGACGAGGCCCAGTTCGTCGCCGATGAGATCGACCGGCTCACCGACGCCGGGGACGCCAAGGCCGGCGACGTCGCGATCTTCTACCGGACCAACGCCCAGTCGCGCGTGTTCGAGGAGATCTTCATCCGGGTCGGCCTGCCGTACAAGGTCGTCGGCGGCGTCCGCTTCTACGAGCGCAAGGAGGTCCGCGACGTCCTCGCGTACCTGCGCGTCCTCGCGAACCCGGAGGACAACGTCCCGCTGCGCCGCATCCTGAACGTCCCCAAGCGCGGCATCGGCGAGCGCGCCGAGGCCATGGTCGACGCGCTCGCGCTGCGCGAGAAGATCACCTTCCCGCAGGCGCTGCGGCGCGTGGACGAGGCCTTCGGCATGGCGGCCCGCTCCACCAACGCGGTGAAGCGGTTCAACGCGCTGATGGAGGAGCTCCGCACGATCGTCGACTCGGGCGCGGGCCCGGCGGTGGTGCTTGAGGCGGTCCTGGAGCGCACCGGCTACCTCGCCGAACTCCAGGCGTCGACCGACCCGCAGGACGAGACGCGGATCGAGAACCTCCAGGAACTGGCGGCGGTGGCCCTGGAGTTCGAGCAGGCGCGCGAAGCCGCAGCCGCCGAGGCGCCGGAGGGCGCGGCGACGCCGGTCGGCCCCGGCACGCTCGCCGAGTTCCTGGAGCAGGTCGCCCTCGTCGCCGACTCCGACCAGATCCCCGACGAGGACCAGGACGGCTCCGGCGTCATCACCCTCATGACCCTGCACACCGCCAAGGGCCTCGAGTTTCCGGTGGTGTTCCTGACCGGCATGGAGGACGGGGTCTTCCCGCACATGCGCGCGCTGGGCCAGACCAAGGAGCTGGAGGAGGAGCGCCGCCTCGCCTACGTCGGCATCACGCGGGCGCGCGAGCGGCTGTACCTGACCCGCTCCAGCATGCGCAGCGCCTGGGGCACGCCCTCGTACAACCCGCCGTCGCGGTTCCTGGAGGAGATCCCGGATCAGTACCTGCAGTGGAAGCGCACGGGAGCGGCCCAGAAGCCGGCCGGTCCGATGCGCAGTTCCGGCTACGGTTCGGGCGCCGGCGGCGGACGGTCGTCGTTCGGCACCTCGCCCGAGGCGTTCCTGTCGTCGTCGCGCACGAAGTCGGGCCCGTCCGGCTTCGCGACGCGCCGGGCCTCCGACAAGCCGGTCATCACGCTGGTGGTCGGGGACCGGGTCACGCACGACCAGTTCGGGCTCGGCACCGTCATGGAGGTCAAGGGAGCGGGCGCGGACGCGCAGGCCACCATCGACTTCGGTGACGACAAGCCGAAGCGGCTGCTGCTGCGCTACGCGCCGGTGCAGAAGCTCTGAGGCCGCGGACCACGTGCGAAGGCCCGGCAGCGGGAACGCTGCCGGGCACTTGTGGAGCCGGTGGGGCCGAGGCGGTTACCTCGGGTCGAGGCCGTGGCTGCGGAGCCAGGCCAGGGGGTCGATCGCGGAGCCGCCGCCGGGCCGGACCTCGAAGTGGAGGTGCGGGCCGGTGGAGTTGCCGGAGTTGCCCGAGTAGGCGATGACGTCGCCCGCCTTGACCTTGCCGCCGCGGATCTTGGTGGAGCTGAGGTGGCAGTACCAGGTTTCGGTGCCGTCGGGCGCGGTCACTATGGCCATGTTCCCGTAGGCGCTGTTGTACTGGGTGCGCACGATGCCGTCGGTGGCCGCCATGACCGGGGTCCCGTAGGACACCGGGAAGTCGATGCCGGTGTGCACCGACATCCACATGCCGCCGGCCTGACCGAAGCTGGCGCTCAGGCCGTGCTGGTTCACCGGGACGGCGAACTTGGGGCGGGCGGCCTCCTTGGCCGCGGCCTCCTCGGCCTTCTTCTTCTTTTCCTCTTCCTGGCGTTCGCGCAGATCGATGCGCTCCTGCGTGCGGCTCGCGCGGTCCGCGAAGTCGCCCGCGTCGGCGCTGAGCGCGACCAGTTGGGTGTCGAGCTTGGTGTTCGCGGCGACCGGCTTCACCGAGGCCGGGTCGGGCGCGGCCATCGTGGTGGTGTCCTCGCCGGGCTTGTCCGTACCGGTGAGCCCGCCGACGGAGGCGGCCGCGACGCCCGCGACACCCATCACGCAGGCGGAGGGAACGGCCACGGTCAGCAAGGCGGAACGCTTCGCCGGGGTGCGCCGGCGGCTGCCGGCCGCCTTCGTGCCGGCTGTCTTGGCGTTCGCCTTGGCGGTGTTGCCCTTGGCGGCGTTGCGGCGCGAGGCGCGCGGCGCGGAGGTCACCGGCATCGCCTGGGTGGGCATGTCGTGGACGCCGTGCAGTTCGTGGACCTCGGGCAGCTCGTACGCCTCGTGGGCTCCGGGGCCCTCGGGCACCCCGGTCGCCTCGTCGGCGAGCACCTCGAAGACGGCGGTCTCGCTGTAGGTGTTGTCGGCCCCGGTGTCGTGGACCTCGTGGACCTCATGGGCGTAGCCGGCGGTGCCGAGGGAGGTCGTGCCGTACGCGTAGTCCTGCTGCGCGGGCTGGTAGTCGTAGGCGTAGTCGGCCTCGGGCTGCGCCGGGGTCTGCGTGACGGTGTTCCAGGCGGTCGCGTCGTAGGCGCCGGTCTCGGTACCGGTGGTGCCGAAGCCCGGCACCGACCAGTGGCCGGTCTGCTCGGCGGAGGCGTCGTAGCCGAAGGAGGCCGACGGGTAGGCGGTGTAGCCGGAGTGGTCCGTGCCCGCCCCCGCGGCGCTCCAGGCGCTCGCGTCCCAGCTCCCGGTGGTGTCCTCGGGTGCGGACTGCGCCGGGATCGTGGACAGGTAGGGGTCCTGCGAGGTCCACGCGGTGGTGTCGTACGCGCCGGTCTCGTAGGAGTCGTAGGCGGCGTAGTTGACCCCTTGACCCTGCGTTTCGTAGGAAACGTAGGGCGAGTCACCAGCGAAAGCGGTGGTGGAAAGGCCGTCATACCCGGCATCCGGGTACTGGCCCGACGAGGGGCGGTCGTTCACCAACTTCTCTTTCGCCTCGGCAGTGGGGGCCTGGGTGGCCGGGAACTCGAAGTTCACCGGAGGAGAGCAGTGGCGTGACTGTACCCGGCGGTTACTCGCAACGACAATCTTCGCCGGGTCCCCAGATCAGCGGAACCGGGCATTCGGCCGTCTTTCGGTCGCCGAAAGACGCAGCCTTGGCCTTGAGTTCGAAATCTGTTCGAGTTTCGGCCGCTCAACGGTCAGGCGACGGATGCGGCGTCCGGCCCCGTGATGGCGGTGGGTGCGGGGCCGTCGAGGGCGCGGGCGACTGCCGCGATGACCGCGGGGTGTGCCGGCAGGGCGAGGTGGCCGATGCCCACGACCTGCACGTTTTCCACACACAGGTCGGGGTGTTCGATCCGTGCGCTGCCGACCGGGGCCATCAGCGTGTCGAACTCGCTCCAGAACGCCACGCAGCGGGTGGCGCAGCCGGGCGACGGCGCCGCCAGCTCGGCCAGCACCTCGGAGTCCGGGCGCATCTGCCGGACCAGGGGGTGCGCGTCCATGAAGGGGGCGACGCGCGTGCCGGAATGCGGGGTGCCGAGCGTGACGAGGGTGCGGACGCGGGTGTCGCCGCCGAGGCGCTGGACGTAGTACCGGCCGACCAGGCCACCCAGGCTGTGCCCGACGAGGTCGACCTGCTCCTGTCCGGTGCGCTCGCACAGCTGTTCGACCCGCCGGGCGAGGTGGCGGGCGATGACGCGCAGGTCGAGCGTGAGGGGCGAGTAGTTGTACGCCTCCACGTGCCGCAGTCCGCCGGCCGTGAGGGCGCGGCGCAGCAGGACGAAGACGGAGCGGTTGTCGGTGAACCCGTGGAGGAGCAGGACGGGCGGGCGTGTGGTGGCCCGGACGGGGACGGTCTTCTCCTGGCACACCCCAGTGGGGTACAGCAGGAGGTGGCCGCCGAGAACGGCGACCTCCAGCGCGCCGGCCCGCAGCGCGGCGCCGGACAAGGGGACGGGTAAGGACAGACCCATCGACGGCCTCCTGTGATCCTCTGGGGCGGCGGCCGCCGCGCCACCGTGCCGTGCGGCTGGCGGCACGGTGGCGCAATGCCGTCCCACGTGTGATTTCCCCCTCGTGCTTGACCGCGAAACGGCAGCGTGCGCGATGCTGTACTTAACGTTCGTTCACTCGGGAGGCAGTGCGATGGGTGTGACCGGTCCGATCCGTGTGGTGGTGGCCAAGCCGGGTCTCGACGGCCACGACCGCGGGGCCAAGGTGATCGCGCGGGCGCTGCGGGACGCGGGCATGGAGGTCATCTACACCGGCCTCCACCAGACCCCCGAGCAGATCGTGGACACCGCGATCCAGGAGGACGCCGACGCGATCGGCCTCTCGATCCTCTCGGGCGCCCACAACACGCTCTTCGTGCGCGTGCTGGAGCTCCTCAAGGAGCGCGACGCCGAGGACATCAAGGTCTTCGGCGGCGGCATCATCCCGGAGGACGACATCGCCCCCCTCAAGGAGAAGGGCGTGGCCGAGATCTTCACCCCGGGCGCGACGACGACCTCCATCGTGGACTGGGTCAACGCCCACGTCCGTCAGTAACCCCACTCTTCCGGCGCTGTCGCGCCACTGCGGCCCCGCCGTCGTTCGAGGGCGGGGCCGGGCGGCGCCCGGCGGGGTGGAAGGCCAGGGCCGGTGCCCTGCCGCACCGCACCGGATCCGCCACCCCACCCGGGAAGGATCAGGCCGGGGTCAGCTCCGACAGCATCGCCGCGCGCAGCCGGAGCGTGGCCACCAGCCGCTGGAAGGCCTCCGCCCAGTAGGCCGCCGCGCCCGGGGACGCGTCCGGCGGCTCCTCCGCGGCGGCGGTCAGGGCCTCCAGCCGGCCGGCCTCGACGGGGTCGAGGCAGCGCTCGGCCAGGCCCATCACCCCGCTGAAGCTCCACGGGTAGCTGCCCGCCTCGCGGGCGATGTCCAGCGCGTCCACCACCGCCCGGCCCAGTGCGCCCGCCCACGGCACCACGCACACCCCGAGCAGCTGGAACGCCTCGGAGAGCCCGTGGGCCCGTATGAACTGTGCGACCCATTCGGCCCGTTCCGCGTCGGGCAGGGTCTCCAGCAGTTTGGCCCGCTCCGCGAGGGAGGCCGTTCCAGGACCCGCCGCGGGAGGTGCCGACGCCGGGCCGAGCAGGGCCCGTGACCATTCCGGGTCCCGCTGGCGCACCGCCGCGCGGCACCACGCGGCGTGCAGTTCCTCCGCCCAGCCCTCGGCCGCGGCCACCGGCAGGGCGACCACCTCCGCAGGCCCGAGGCCCCCGAACCGCTCCCGCCAGCACGACAGCGGCGCCGCCTCGACCAGTTGGCCGAGCCACCAGGCACGCTCCCCGCGTCCGGCGGGCGGCCGCTTGACCACCCCGTCGCGGAGCATCCCCGCATCGCACTCGGCCGGCGGGGTCACCCCCTCCGGGCCCACGCAGGCCAGGGCCCGCTCGGCCATCCGTCCCGCCAGCGCCGACTGCGGCAGCGCGGACAGCAGTTCGGCCGCGGTCGCTCGTACGTTGCGGCTGCGGTCGCCCAGCGCCGCCTCGAGGAAGGACTCGTCCTCCAGGGACAGCCCCGCCCTCAGCGAATCGAGGAACATCAGCCGGTCCTCGGCCCGTTCGCTCGCCCACGTCGTCTCCAGCAGCCGCGGCGCCGCCGCCGGCTCGTGGGCCCGTACGGCGCCCAGCAGCGCCACCCGTTCCGCGAACAGCCCTTCCTCCCAGAGACGTTCCACCGCGGTGGGGTCGGTCACGTCCGGCAGTTCCCCGCCGCCCGCCCCGCCGCGCAGGGCGAACCGCCAGTCGGGATTCATCCGAGCCAGCCACAGCCCCCGCGTCCCGGCCAGCGCCAGGGCGTGCGGGCGCAGGTCGGTACGGGCCCGGGCGGCGTCCAGCAGTGCCGGTACGAGCGCGTCGGGCGCGCGGTAGCCGTGCCGTCCGGCCGCGGCCAGCCACTGCGGGAGCAGCTCGGTCAGGTCCGGGGCGGACCCGCGCCGCCCGCCCCCGTTCACCGGGCCGCTGCGGCCCGCCAGCAGTTGCGCGAGCCGGTGGCTCGCCGCCTCCGGAGGTGCCGGCCGGGGGTCGCGGGGTGCGGGCTGCGGGCGCGGTCGCGCCCCCGCCGGCCGCAACCCGGCCCGGCGGCGGACAACGTGCACCGCCGCCGCGTCCAGCAGTGCCTCCGGCGAGCCGGCCGGGCCCCCGCCCCGGCGCCGGTCGGTGCCCAGCAGCGCGGCGCCGACCAGCTCCTGCCACTCCCCGTACCCCTCGTCACCCTCGCCCATCGGTGCCCCTCCCTCGCTGCTCGTCCTCGGTCGTGTCCAGTGCCCCGGTCCCGCCCCCTCCGCGGGACCGGAGCTGTCTGTGTCTCGTGCGGCTTCGGTCAACTGGCGTGGTTGTCGTTCATGAAAGCCCCCCGGCTTCTCGTCGTTGCGTCTGCGGCGCCCCCCGGCGCCGCACCTCTCCCGGCCGTCCTCGCGTGACGGCACAGGACCCCCCAGGCCCCCTGCGATGTCGTGGTCCGTCCCCCCCGCCAGGGGTGTCCGCCCTACGACAGGGCGACCGGCTCGGACGAGCCGGGCTGCCATGCCGTCAGCGGGGTGAACCCGCGGTGGCCGCACTCGCCGAAGACCGTCACCGGGCCCCCGCCCGACAGCGCGGCCAGCTGCCACAGCCCTCCGCGGGAGCGGCTCCCCGCCCCGGTGAGGGGCACCGGCAGGGCGGAGGCGCCCTCCGCGTCCGCCAGCTGCCAGCCGGGCTCTCCCGGTATCGGAACCACCGGACCGAGCACCACCGGCCAGGACTCCAGCCACGGGTCCTCCCGCAGTGCCGCCCCGTAGGCCTCCAGGGCCGCCCGAGCGCCCACCCCGGCCGGCACCTCCGTGCACGGCGCGGCCGCCGCGAACCTCTCCCCGAGGTCCGCCCGCAGCCCCGCCGAGCCGGGCCGGAAGCGCATCTCCGCCTCCAGCACCAGCCCCACCGGCAGAGCCAGCCCCGGCGGCCGCCCGGGCGGTCCGAAGTCCAGCACCAGCGCGGGCCGTCCCCCCGTCAGCCCGCGCAGCCATATGCGGCGGGTGGTGAGCCTGCCGTCCGGCGACACCGAGTCGTACTGGGCGAGCACCAGCCAGCGGTCCCGTACGGCCTCCCCCTCCCCGGAGGCCGGCAGTCCCACCCGGCTGCGCACGGTCGCCGCCAACTGGTCAGGAAGCCCCGTCACCCCCATCCAGGCCCGGTCCAGCAGGTGCAGCAGCGCCGCCTCCTCCAGCATCCGGGCGGGCCAGCCGGGGCCGCAACTGGGTATCGTCCCCAACTCCCTTACGCGGCCGGCCAGTCCGGGCGCCTGGGCATCCACCATCCGGGCGGCGGTCTCCTCCCACGCCGCGTACCCCGCGTGCTCCTGGCCCGCGAGGCCGCCGCGCACAAGGTCGGCCAGCCGCTGTTCCAGCTCGGTCACGCCCGCCCCGACGCGCGCAGCCCGCCGCTCGGCCCGGCGCCGGGCCCCCTCCTCGTCCACCGGCCCGGTCGCCCCGGCCGCCGTCCGCGCGGCCTTGGCGACACGGTCGGCCAGCCACTGCGCGGCCCAGTCCGGCGCCTCCCCGGGCTCGCCGACCCCCTCGGCGGACCAGAGCAGGAGCAGCCCCAGCGCGTGCTTGCACGGGAACTTCCGGCTCGGGCAGGAGCACTTGTAGGCCGGTCCCGTCAGGTCGACGACCGTCCGGTACGGATTGCTCCCGCTGCCCTTGCACAACCCCCATACAGAACCGGAAGCGGAACCTCCGATCTGTGACCACGGCCCCGCCCCGCCGAGTCTGCCGCCCGCCTTGCGTGAGGCATCGTCAGGAGCCAGAGCCAGTACCTGTTCCGCCGTCCAGCGGACCCCCTGCTCAGTCATGTGAACCACCGTAGAGACTCCCTCTGACAATCGCTCTGACCTGCAACAACGTGACGGATGACGGGCGTTGTCAGTGGCGTGGTGCACCGTGGGAACAGCAGTCGGGAGCGGCTGCGGAGCATTGGAGGGGGACCATGAGCAAGCCCGAGAACGGCATCGGCGCCGAGGCGCTGCGACCGCACGCCGAAGACGCCTTCGCGCACGAACTGAAAGCCCTGGCGGCCGCCGACGACAGGCCCCGCCCGACCCGCTGGAAGCTCTCCCCGTGGGCCGTCGCCACCTACCTGCTCGGCGGCACCCTCGACGACGGCACGGTGATCACACCCAAGTACGTCGGCCCGCGCCGGATCGTCGAAGTCGCGGTCACCACCCTGGCCACCGACCGCGCCCTGCTCCTGCTCGGCGTTCCCGGCACCGCCAAGACCTGGGTGTCCGAACACCTCGCGGCCGCCGTCAGCGGCGACTCCACCCTCCTCGTCCAGGGCACCGCCGGCACCCCTGAGGAGGCCATCCGGTACGGCTGGAACTACGCCCGGCTCCTCGCCCACGGCCCCAGCCGCGACGCCCTCGTCCCCAGCCCCGTCATGCGGGCCATGGCCGACGGCATGACCGCCCGCGTCGAGGAGCTCACCCGCATCCCCGCCGACGTCCAGGACACGCTCATCACCGTCCTGTCCGAGAAGACCCTGCCGATACCGGAGCTCGGCGAAGAGGTCCAGGCCGTCCGCGGCTTCAATCTCATCGCCACCGCCAACGACCGCGACCGCGGGGTCAACGAGCTCTCCAGCGCGCTGCGCCGCCGCTTCAACACCGTCGTCCTGCCGCTGCCCGCCACCGCGGACGCCGAGGTCGACATCGTGGCCCGCCGCGTCGACCAGATGGGCCGCGCCCTCGACCTGCCGGCCGCGCCCGAGGGCCTGGAGGAGATCCGCCGCGTCGTCACCGTCTTCCGCGAGCTGCGCGACGGCGTCACCGACGACGGCCGGACGAAGGTGAAGTCGCCCAGCGGCACGCTCTCCACCGCCGAGGCCATCTCCGTCGTCACCAACGGCCTCGCGCTGGCCGCCCACTTCGGGGACGGCGTCCTGCGCCCCTCCGACGTGGCCGCCGGGATCCTCGGCGCCGTCGTCCGCGACCCGGCGGCCGACAAGGTCGTCTGGCAGGAGTACCTGGAGGCCGTGGTCCGCGAGCGCGACGGCTGGAAGGACTTCTACCGGGCCTGCCGGGAGGTGACGGTATGAGCACCGCCCGCCAGGGCCCGCTGCTCCTCGGCGTGCGCCACCACGGGCCCGGATCGGCCCGCGCGATCCGGGCCGCCCTGGACGGGGCCCGCCCGGCGGCCGTGCTGATCGAGGGACCGCCCGAGGGGGACGCCCTGCTCGACCTGGCCGCCGACCCCGGCATGCGGCCGCCCGTGGCGCTGCTCGCGCACGCCGCGGACGACCCGGGCCGGGCCGCGTTCTGGCCGCTCGCCGACTTCTCCCCGGAGTGGGTCGCGATCCGCTGGGCACAGGAGGCGGGCGTACCGGTCCGGTTCATGGACCTGCCCGCCGCCCACTCGCTGGCCGGCGCCGGGGAGCCGGACGCGGACCGCGCCGAGCCCGACGCGGTCAGGCTGGACCCGCTCGCGGTGCTCGCCGAGACCGCCGGGTACGACGACCCCGAGCGCTGGTGGGAGGACGTCGTCGAGCACCGGGGGGCCGGCGGCGCGGGCGAGGAGGCGCTCGCCGCGTTCGAGGCGCTCGGGGAGGCCATGGCCGCCCTGCGCGAGGCCTACGGCGACGGCGGCCACCACCGCGACCTGGTCCGCGAGGCGTACATGCGCCAGCGGATGCGGGCCGCCCGCCGCGAGTTCGGCGACGGGTACGCCGTGGTGTGCGGCGCCTGGCACGTCCCGGCGCTGCGGGCGAAGACCACCGTGGCCGCCGACAAGGCGCTGCTGACCGGGCTGCCGAAGGTCAAGGTGGAGACCACCTGGGTGCCGTGGACCCACCGCCGGCTCGCCCGGGCCGGCGGGTACGGAGCGGGGATCACCTCGCCCGGCTGGTACGCCCACCTCTTCTCCGCCCGGGACCGGCCCGTCGAGCGGTGGCTGACCAAGGTCGCCGGCCTGCTGCGCGAGGAGGACCGGCAGGTGTCCTCGGCGCACGTCATCGAAGCGGTCCGGCTCGCCGAGACCCTGGCCGCGATGCGGGGACGGCCCCTGCCCGGCCTGACGGAGACCCTGGAATCGGTCCGGGCGGTGATGTGCGACGGCTCCGACATACCGCTCGCGCTCATCGAGGACCGCCTCGTCGTCGGCGACGTGCTCGGCGAGGTCCCGGACGGGGCTCCCGTCGTCCCGCTCCAGCGGGACCTGACGCGGCAGCAGCGCTCCTTGCGGCTCAAGGCGGAGGCGCAGGAACGCGAGCTGGAACTCGACCTGCGCAAGGACACCGACGCGGCCAAGTCCCTGCTGCTGCACCGGTTGCGGCTGCTCGGCATCGGCTGGGGCACCTCCACCGCCTCCCGGAGCAGCACCGGAACCTTCCGGGAGACCTGGCGGCTGCGCTGGGAGCCGGAACTGTCCGTACGGGTGGCCGAGGCCGGGATCTGGGGCACCACCGTCCTCGCCGCGGCCACCGCCAAGGCGGAGGCGGACGCCGCGGTCACCGAGGAGCTGGGCGAGGTGACGGCGCTGGCCGAAAGGTGCCTCCTCGCCGGACTGTCCGAGGCGCTGCCGGCCGTACTGCGGGCCCTCGCGGACCGCGCCGCGCTGGACACCGACGTCTCACGGCTCGCGAAGGCCCTCCCGGCGCTCGCCCGTTCCCTGCGGTACGGGGACGTGCGGGGCACCGACGCGACGGCGCTCGGCGCGGTCGCGGCCGGGCTCGCCGAGCGGATATGCGTCGCGCTCCCGCCGGCCTGCGTGGCCGGTCTGGACGCCGACGCGGCGGCGGAGCTGCGCGGCCACGTGGACGGCGTGCACGGAGCGGTCGGCCTGCTGGCGGACGCCGACGACGGGCTGCGGGAGCGCTGGTCCGCGGTGCTGCGGACGCTGGCCGACCGGGACGCCGTGCCGGGCGTCATCCGTGGCAGGGCGGCCAGGCTCCTCCTCGACGACGGGCGGCTGGAGGCCGCGGAGACAGCCCGGCTGATGGGGCTCGCGCTGTCCCCGGCGGCCTCGCCCGCCGACGCGGCGGGCTGGATCGAGGGCTTCGCGGGCGGGAGTTCGGGCGGCGGCACCCTGCTGGTCCACGACGACCGGCTGCTGGGCCTGATCGACACCTGGCTGGTGGGGATCCCGGAGCGCGTCTTCACCGACGTGCTGCCGCTGCTGAGGCGGACGTTCGGGGCGTACGAGCCGGGGGTCAGGAGGAGCCTGGGCGAGCTGGTCCGGCGCGGCCCCGGTCGCCCGTCGTCGGCGCAGTCGACGGGTGACGCACCCGAGGGCTTCGCCCCGGAGCTCGACCGGGAGCGGGCGGACGCGGTGACGGAGCTGGTCCGGATGCTGCTGGCGTCTCCCGACGGGGTTGCCGCCTGAGGGTGCGGCGCCGGTGCGGGGGATCTGCCCCCGCACCCCCGCGCCTCGAACGCCGGCGGGGCCGGATGGCTGCGCCGAATGGAAGAGCGACACGTACGACGAGTGCAGGGGGACGGACGGATGAGCGGTACGGACATGAGCGTGGCGGCAGCCCAGGACACCGCGGACCCCGCCGGAGGCGAGCGGTCGCGGCGGTGGCGGATGGTGCTCGGCGGGGGAGACGCGGACGGGACCGGGCACGCGCTGACCGGGCGGGACGCGGCGATGGACGCCGCGCTCGGCGCCCTGTACGGCGGAGGCGGCGAAGGGGGTCCGCGCAGGACCTCGGGGGCGCCGCGCTCGGCCGGACTCGGCGGCTCCGCGCCGAACGTGGCCCGCTGGCTCGGGGACATCAGGACGTACTTCCCCAGCTCGGTGGTCCAGGTGATGCAGCGCGACGCGATCGAGCGGCTCGGGCTGTCCGCCCTGCTGCTGGAGCCGGAGATGCTGGAGGCCGTCGAACCGGACGTCCACCTGGTCGGCACCCTGCTCTCCCTGAACAAGGCGATGCCCGAGACGACGAAGGAGACGGCGCGGGCCGTGGTCCGCAAGGTGGTCGAACAGCTGGAGAAGCGGCTCGCGACCCGCACCCGGGCCACCCTCACCGGAGCGCTCGACCGCTCCGCCCGGATCAGCCGCCCCCGCCACCGCGACATCGACTGGGACCGCACGATCCGGGCCAACCTGAAGAACTACCTGCCCGAGTACGGCACCGTCGTCCCCGAGCGGCTGATCGGATACGGCCGGGCGGCGCAATCGGTGAAGAAGGAGGTGATCCTCTGCATCGACCAGTCGGGTTCGATGGCCGCCTCCGTCGTCTACGCCTCCGTCTTCGGCGCGGTCCTCGCCTCGATGCGCTCGATCGCCACCCGCCTGGTCGTGTTCGACACCGCCGTCGTCGACCTGACCGACCAGCTCGACGACCCGGTCGACGTCCTCTTCGGCACCCAGCTGGGCGGCGGCACCGACATCAACCGCGCACTCGCCTACTGCCAGTCGAAGATCACCCGACCCGCCGACACGGTCGTCGTCCTCATCAGTGATCTCTACGAGGGCGGCATTCGCAACGAGATGCTGGGGCGCGTGGCCGCCATGAAGGGGGCGGGCGTCGAATTCGTGACCCTGCTGGCGCTGTCCGACGAGGGTGCCCCGGCCTACGACCGCGAGCACGCCGGGGCCCTCGCCGCGCTCGGTGCGCCGGCCTTCGCCTGCACCCCCGACCTGTTCCCGGAGGTGATGGCCGCGGCGCTGGAGAAGCGGCCCCTGCCGACCCCCTGACGAACCTTCGACACGCCCGCCCCTGCGCCCCGTGTGAAGGGGCCGATCACACGAATTTCCAGTTCAACCGTGAGGTGTTCTGTGACAGGTATCACCGCTCAGGTGTGATCTGCGATTTAGGGACGCGCGCCCCACGGGGATAACCTGCCGGACGGACATGCCGCGTCCACGGTCACCGTGTGCGCCTTCCTTGTGACAGCGCCGTCACGTTGCCCTCCGCGGCACGCCCACGCAGATAGCAGACAACCGCGAATCACTGCGAATCTTTAAAAAAGACAAGGGACGGACGCGCGTGGACCTGTTCGAGTACCAGGCGAGGGACCTCTTCGCCAAGCACGGTGTACCGGTGCTGGCCGGTGAAGTCATCGACACGCCTGAGGCGGCTCGCGAGGCCACCGAGCGGCTGGGCGGCAAGTCGGTCGTCAAGGCGCAGGTGAAGGTCGGCGGCCGCGGCAAGGCCGGCGGCGTGAAGCTGGCCGCCACCCCGGACGAGGCCGTCGCCCGCGCGACGGACATCCTGGGCATGGACATCAAGGGCCACACGGTCCACAAGGTGATGATCGCGGAGACCGCACCCGAGATCCTCGAGGAGTACTACGTCTCGTACCTCCTCGACCGCACCAACCGCACCTTCCTCGCCATGGCGTCGGTCGCGGGCGGCATGGACATCGAGCAGGTCGCCGAGGAGACCCCGGAGAAGCTCGCCAAGGTCCCGGTGAACGCCAACGAGGGCGTGACCATCGAGAAGGCCCGCGAGATCGTGGCGCTGGCGCAGTTCCCGGCCGAGGTCGCCGAGAAGGTCGCCGAGGTCCTCGTGACCCTGTGGGACACCTTCATTGCCGAGGACGCGCTCCTGGTCGAGGTCAACCCGCTCGCGAAGGTCGCCTCCGGCGAGGTCATCGCCCTCGACGGCAAGGTCTCCCTCGACGAGAACGCCGAGTTCCGCCAGCCGGGTCACGAGGAGTTCGTGGACCACGCCGCCGCGAACCCGCTCGAGGCCGCCGCCAAGGCGAAGAACCTCAACTACGTCAAGCTCGACGGTGAGGTCGGCATCATCGGCAACGGCGCGGGTCTCGTCATGAGCACCCTGGACGTCGTCGCCTACGCCGGTGAGAACCACGGTGGCGTCAAGCCCGCCAACTTCCTGGACATCGGCGGTGGCGCCTCCGCCGCCGTCATGGCCAACGGTCTCGAGATCATCCTCGGGGACCCGGACGTCAAGTCCGTCTTCGTCAACGTCTTCGGTGGCATCACCGCCTGCGACGAGGTCGCCAACGGCATCGTCCAGGCGCTGGCCCTGCTGGAGGAGAAGGGCGAGGCGGTCACCAAGCCGCTCGTCGTCCGTCTCGACGGCAACAACGCCGAGCTGGGTCGCAAGATCCTCTCGGACGCCAACCACCCGCTGGTGCAGCGCGTGGACACCATGGACGGCGCGGCCGACAAGGCCGCCGAGCTCGCGGCTGCGAAGTAAGGGCAGAGGTCACAGACTCACATGGCTATCTTCCTCAACAAGGACAGCAAGGTCATCGTCCAGGGCATGACCGGTGCCACGGGCATGAAGCACACCAAGCTGATGCTGGCTGACGGCACCAACATCGTCGGCGGCGTGAACCCGCGCAAGGCCGGCACCACCGTCGACTTCGACGGCACCGAGGTCCCGGTCTTCGGTTCCGTCGCCGAGGCGATGGAGAAGACGGGCGCCAACGTCTCCGTCCTCTTCGTCCCGCCGGCCTTCGCCAAGGCCGCCGTCGTCGAGGCCATCGACGCCGAGATCCCGCTGGCCGTCGTCATCACCGAGGGCATCGCGGTGCACGACTCCGCCGCCTTCTGGGCGTACGCGACCGCCAAGGGCAACAAGACCCGCATCATCGGCCCGAACTGCCCGGGTCTGATCACCCCCGGCCAGTCCAACGCCGGCATCATCCCGGGCGACATCACCAAGCCCGGCAAGATCGGTCTCGTGTCGAAGTCCGGCACGCTGACCTACCAGATGATGTACGAGCTGCGTGACATCGGCTTCACCTCCGCCGTCGGCATCGGTGGCGACCCGGTCATCGGCACCACGCACATCGACGCCCTGGAGGCCTTCGAGGCCGACCCGGAGACCGAGCTGATCGTCATGATCGGCGAGATCGGCGGCGACGCCGAGGAGCGTGCGGCGGACTTCATCGCGAAGAACGTCACCAAGCCGGTCGTCGGCTACGTCGCGGGCTTCACCGCCCCCGAGGGCAAGACCATGGGCCACGCCGGCGCCATCGTCTCCGGCTCCTCCGGCACCGCGCAGGCCAAGAAGGAGGCCCTCGAGGCCGCCGGCGTCAAGGTCGGCAAGACGCCGACCGAGACCGCCCAGCTCGCGCGCGCGATCCTGAACGCCGCTCAGTAGGCACCGGCCGTACGGCCGAAAGGGCGTGGCCCGCACCCTCCTCGGGGTGCGGGCCACGCCCTTTCGCGTACGTCGTCTCAGTCGAGCCGCGGGGCGACGCGCGCCGGACCCGCCTGCGGGTCCGCGCGGAGCTTGTCGTGCAGTTCCCTGCTCCGTTCGGTGAGCTGCTGCGGGCCGCTGAGCGGCGGCACCCCGGACACGCTCTCACCGGGGGCGAGCGGGGGATCGTACCGGGTGGGCGCGGTCGCCGCCGTGTAGGCGGTGGCGGCCGTGATCATCGCGGTCAGCCCGAGGGTGGCCCGGGTCCACTGCCGTGTGCGCCGCTCACCGCCGCCGCGGACCGCCGCCGCCGGGCGCGGGTCGAGGGAGAACGGCGGCCGCAGCACGGTGAGCCGCTCCCGCAGCGCCGCGGACTGCTTCTCGACCGGTACGTCGGCCAGTTCGGGTACCCGGGCGGCGAGGTCGGCGTGCGCGTTGAGGATGCGGTTGCCGGTGGCGGGAGTGGTGGCCTCCGTCTCGGCGGCGGTGTCGGGCAGGTCGAGGCCGATGCCGTCGTAGAGCAGGACGGTGCGGCGGTGGATCCGGGGCAGGGCGAGCAGGGCGTCGAGCAGGATCCGGTCGGCGGGATCGGCCGGGGGCCGGTCGGGCCGGCGGTGGGAGCGCCGGAACCGGTGCCAGGGGGAGAGCGCGTACTCGTGCACGATCGTGCGCACCCAGCCCACCGGGTCCGGGTCGGTGGCCACCTCGGGCCACTGGCCCCAGGCCCGGGTGAAGGCCCGGTCCACGGCCTCCAGGGCGAGCGCGCGGCGGCCGGTGAGCAGGTAGGCCTGCCGGGCGAGGGCGGGCGCGGCCAGGTCGTAGAGGGTGTCGAAGGCCTCGGCCGGATCGGTGACGGCGCGTACGTCGGGTCGGGTGGCCAGCCTGGCGGCGGGCGCGGTCCAGGTGCCGCCGGGGCTGCCCGCGTCGGCCACGGCGGCGGTTTCGACGGGCCCGTCGAAACCTGTGGGCCCGTCAGGAGCCTCCGGGACGCGTTCGGCCTCGGCCTCGGCCTCGGCCCCGGCCCCGGGCGCGACCGCCACCAGGACCGGGTCGGCCGGGGCGGCCGGGTCCGCCGGGTCGGCGTGGCCCGGCGGACCGGTGGCGTCCGCCGCCACCTCCAGTTCGGGGAGGCGGGCCAGGAAGCGCGCGTACGCGTCGAGCTTGCGGCCGCGCGGGGTGGTGCGCCCGGACTCCCAGGAGCGCACCGTCGCCGCGTTGACGCCGACCGCCGTGGCGACCTCATGGAGTGTCAGTTCCGCAGCTTCGCGCAGTCTTCGGCGCTCGTTCGGGGCGGGCAGGCCCTCGACGTTCCGTGTCATGCCGCACTCCCCGCGACCCGGCAGCCCTGAGCGAAAAAGTACATAAACGTATATTGGGCGACACCACGGACATTCGCCTGTTACCCGCCCATAGCGCGTGTCGTTGGCACCATGGCGGGGTGACCCAAGTGACCGAACGCGAGACCCGGTTGTCGGCGGCCCCGCGAGCCGGTGCGCGCCGGCGTTCGCCGGCCGCCGCCGCATGCGTAGTGGGCGGTGCCGTGGCGGCCGGACTCGGGCTCGGCTTCCTCGCCGTGCTCGTCATCGTCCTGTGGATCAGTTCCCCCTATCCGGACAGCGGCCCGGGCGGGGCCCTGCACCTCGCCGCCGGGCTGTGGCTGCTCGCCCACGGGACCGAACTGGTGAGGTACGAGACGCTCTCCGGCGTCCCGGCACCCGTTGGTGTGACGCCCCTGCTGCTCGTCGCTCTGCCCGTGCTGCTCATGCGGCGGGCCGCGCGGCTGGGCGGCGCCTCCGACGAGGACGACGAGGAGGTGCTGCCCGCGACGGCCGTGTTCTCGGCCGTGCTCTGCGGATACCTCGCCGTCGGGGCTCTTGCCACGGTGTACGCCGCCGGGGGCCCGATGCCGGCCGATCCGATCAGCGCCGCCTGGCACGTCCCGCTGGTCGCCGTGCCGGCCGCGGCCGGTGGTGTGTGGGGAGCCAAGGGGCGTCCGCTCGGACCGCTGCCGAACTGGCTGCCGGGGGGCGTACGGACGGGGTTCGTGCGCCCCAGGTACGCGCTGGCGCTGCGGGCGGGCGCGGGCGGGGCCCTGGTGCTCCTGGGCGGCGGGGCGCTGCTCGTCGGCGCCTCGCTCGCCTGGCACGGGTCGCAGGTCCAGGCCTCGTTCCTGTCGCTGACCGAGGTGTGGTCCGGCCGGTTCGCGGTCCTGCTGCTCGCGCTCGCGCTGATTCCGAACGCCATGGTCTGGGGAGCGGCCTACGCCCTCGGTCCCGGGTTCGCCCTCGGCGCCGGGGTGACGGCCACCCCGCTCGGCTCGGCGGGCGCGCCCGCGCTGCCCCGGTTCCCGCTGCTGGAGGCGCTCCCGGCCGCGGGCCCGGGCACCCCGCTGACCTGGGCGGCCGCCGGGGTGCCGGTGGTCGCCGGGCTGGCGGTGGGCTGGTTCGCGGTACGCCGGGCGCGCGAGGTCTCGTACGGGGAGACCGCGCTGACGGCGGCCCTCGGGGCGGTGGTGTGCGGCCTGGCGATGGCCGGGCTCGCGGCGGTCTCGGCGGGGCCGCTGGGCTCGCGGCGGCTGGCCGAGTTCGGTCCGGTGTGGTGGGCCACGGGGGCGGCGGCCTTCGCGTGGACGCTGGTTCTGGCCGTGCCGGTGGCGGTGGGGGTGCACGCGTGGCGCTACCGCCCGGCGGCCGGTCCGGGCGCGGTGGGGGCGGACGCGGACGCGGATGCGGACGCGGACGCGGATGTTCCGGTGGACGGTGGGTGGCACGACAGCGGGGTGCGGGAGCTTCGGTGGGAGCTGATGCGGAAGGCGTCGGGGACGCTGGTGCCGGAGATCCCGCCCGAGCCGGTGGCTCCGCCGGTTCCGCTGGTTGAGGTGGCTTCGGAGCCTGCCGTACGGGTACGGGTGGCTCGGCGGACGGTGACCGTGGTGGCGGGGCTGGATCTGGGGCCGGCCCCGGTGGCTCCGCCGGTGCCGGCCGTTGCGCCGGTTCCGTCCGTGGCCGGAGTGCGGGTGCTGGCCCGGCGGAAGCCGTCCGCGTAGCCCGCGCGGTGTCCTGCCGGGTGCGGCGCCGTGGCGGGGGCGCTGCCCCCCCGGGCCCCCGCGTCTCAAGCGCCGGCGGGGCTGGGCGGGTCGGCCGGACTGGGCGGGTCGGCGGGGCTGAAAAGAGTGGGCCTCGCCCTGGGCCCCGCGCCTCAAGCGCCGGCGGGGCTGGTGGGTCGGCGGGGCGGGGCTGAGTGGGTGGGCGCCGGCGCTTCGGGCGGCGTCACTGGCGGACCTTCAGGACCTCGCCGACGAAGTTGCTCGGCAGGAGGGTGTTGCACTGGAGTTCCGCCGACTTGGTGAGGGCGTCGTCGCGGCACACGTAGAAGTCCTTGTACGCGAGCTGCAGCGCGTACGAGCTCAGGGCCAGCAGGATCGCCAGTGAGGCGGTGACCAGGCCGCTCACCGCCGCCGTGCGCTGGGGGCGGGCCGCCGGGCCGAGGGCGTCCAGGCCCGTCGGGGCGCCCGGCTCGCCGGTCGCCGCCGCCGGCTTGCCGCGCAGCGCGCTGATCCCCCAGTACAGGGCGAGCGCGCCCAGCAGCAGGCCGACCGAGGGGATCCCGAAGATCCCGAAGAAGAAGCCCCACATGCCCGCCAGCAGCGCGTACCGGGCGCGGCGCTGGATCGGGTCCGTCGGGTCCCAGCGCCCCGGACCCCGTTGCCCGCCCGAGTCCCCCGGGCCGTCCCCGTCGCCGTTCCCGCCGTCACCGCCGGTGCGCGGCTGCCACGGCTGGTCGGGCCGGCCTTCCGGCGGGGCCGCGAAGGGGTTGTCGTCGGTGGGGGAGTCGGGCTGACGGCGGTCCGGCATCGGGTGTGTTACTTCCCCTGTGTCGTGGACGTCGCGAGGACATCGAGGCGAGGTGGGCCAGTTTGCGGCTTGTAGGCCAGACGCTACCGCCCGCCCGTCCCCCCGTCCCTCGGGGGCCGTCCGGTGTGCCGGTATCGTTGCAGGCGGTCGGCGGCTTCGTATGGTCCCCCGTATATCGGTACCCCGAAGTTCTGTATGACCACACAAAGACGAACACCGCAATTCCGTGAGAAAGGGCCTCCCATGGCCGCCTCCCGCCTGGTCGTGCTGGTCTCAGGGTCCGGCACCAACCTCCAGGCCCTGCTCGACGCCATCGACGCCCATCCCGGCGGAGCAGAGGGCTTCGGTGCCGAAGTCGTCGCCGTGGGAGCCGACCGCGCGAACATCGCCGGCCTGGAGCGGGCGGAGAAGGCCGGGATCCCCACCTTCGTCTGCCCGGTGAAGGACTTCGGGAGCCGCGTCGAGTGGGACGCCGCCCTCACCGCGGCGACCGACGCGTACGCCCCCGACCTCGTCGTGTCGGCCGGTTTCATGAAGATCGTGGGCAAGGAGTTCATCGACCGCTTCGGCGGCCGGTTCGTCAACACCCACCCCGCCCTCCTCCCCGCATTCCCGGGAGCCCACGGCGTACGGGACGCGCTCGCCTACGGCGCGAAGGTCACCGGCTGCACGGTCCACTTCGTGGACAGCGGCGTGGACACCGGTCCGATCATCGCCCAGGGTGTGGTCGAGGTCCGGGACGAGGACGACGAAGCCGCTCTTCACGAGCGCATCAAGGAAGTCGAGCGAAAGCTGCTCGTCGAGGTCGTGGGGCGCCTGGCCCGGCACGGCTACCGCATTGAGGGACGAAAGGTAACAATCCAGTGACCGCCGCAGACACCGCAGCGAGCAACGACCCGACCACGACCCGGCGGCCGATCCGGCGTGCGCTCATCAGCGTCTACGACAAGACGGGACTGGAAGAGCTGGCCCGCGGCCTGCACGGGGCGGGCGTCGCGCTCGTCTCCACCGGCTCCACCGCCTCGAAGATCGCCGCCGCCGGGGTGCCCGTCACCAAGGTGGAGGAGCTGACCGGCTTCCCCGAGTGCCTGGACGGCCGGGTCAAGACCCTGCACCCGCGCGTGCACGCCGGCATCCTGGCCGACCTGCGCCTGGAGGACCACCGCAGCCAGCTCGCCGAGCTGGGCGTCGAGCCCTTCGACCTCGTCGTCGTCAACCTGTACCCGTTCCAGGCCACCGTCCAGTCGGGTGCCACTCCCGACGAGTGCGTCGAGCAGATCGACATCGGCGGCCCCTCGATGGTCCGCGCCGCCGCCAAGAACCACCCGTCGGTCTCCGTGGTCACCAGCCCCGCGCGCTACGCCGACGTCATCGCCGCGGCCCAGGGCGGCGGATTCGACCTCACCGCGCGCAAGCGGCTGGCGGCCGAGGCCTTCCAGCACACCGCCGCCTACGACGTGGCCGTCGCCTCCTGGTTCACGAACGTGTACGCCCCGGAGGGCGAGGAGGGCGCGCTGCCCGAGTTCCTCGCCGGCGCCTGGGAGCGCAAGTCGACCCTGCGCTACGGCGAGAACCCGCACCAGGCCGCCGCCCTCTACACAGACGGGCAGCCGGGCGGGCTGGCCAACGCCGAGCAGCTGCACGGCAAGGAGATGTCCTTCAACAACTACGTGGACACCGAGGCCGCGCGCCGCGCCGCCTACGACCACGAAGAGCCGTGCGTCGCGATCATCAAGCACGCCAACCCGTGCGGCATCGCGGTGGGCGCGGACGTCGCCGCCGCCCACCGCAAGGCGCACGCCTGCGACCCGCTGTCGGCGTTCGGCGGCGTCATCGCCGTCAACCGTCCGGTGACCGTCGAGCTGGCCGAGCAGGTCGCGGAGATCTTCACCGAGGTCATCGCCGCCCCCGGCTACGAGGACGGCGCGGTCGAGATCCTCGCCAAGAAGAAGAACATCCGTGTCCTGAAGGTCGACGGCACCCCGCACCGGCCGGGCGACCTCAAGCCCGTCTCCGGCGGCGCGCTGCTGCAGCAGTCGGACCTCTTCCAGGCCGAGGGCGACGACCCGGCCAACTGGACCCTGGCCACCGGCGACGCCCTGTCCCCGGCCGAGCTCGCCGAGCTGGCCTTCGCGTGGCGTGCCTGCCGGGCCGTCAAGTCGAACGCAATCCTGCTCGCCAAGGACGGCGCCTCGGTCGGTGTCGGCATGGGCCAGGTCAACCGTGTCGACTCGGCGAAGCTCGCCGTCGAGCGGGCCGGCGCCGAGCGCGCGCAGGGCTCGTACGCCGCGTCCGACGCCTTCTTCCCCTTCCCGGACGGGCTGGAGATCCTGACGGCCGCCGGCATCAAGGCCGTCGTCCAGCCCGGCGGTTCGGTCCGTGACGAGCAGGTCGTCGAGGCCGCGCAGAAGGCCGGCGTGACGATGTACTTCACCGGCACCCGGCACTTCTTCCACTGACCTGAGTCCGGCTCCCCCGAGTCCGGCTCCCCCGACACGGCGAAGGCCGCGACCCGCACTGCGGGTCGCGGCCTTCGCCGGTTCTGCGGACGAGCGGGTCAGTAGCTCGGGCGCTTGAAGTAGTCACCGGCCTTCGCCAGTCCGATGACGATCGTGAGGCCGAGGGCGAGGGAGACCACGGCGGGCAGCAGGACGATGGCGGTGGGTCCGCCCGACGACTGCTCGCTCGCACCGAGGGCCGCCACGTTGACGAGCAGGCTGAGCCCGGCGAAGAAGGTCTGCAGGGAGCCGTAGACGATGCCGGACACGCGCACGCCGTTGCGGCCCTTGCCCATCTTGACCGCTGTCAGGAACGGCCACAGGGCCACGCCGATCAGGAAGAGGCCGCCGATGACGAAGCCGACGCTGACGGCGGTCCCCACGTCCTGCGCCGAGGAGCTGGAGGACCCTGAGAAGGCAGAGGCGAAGACGGCGCCGCCGATGATGACGAGCAGGCCGAACAGCGCCTGCAGGCTGCTCAGGATGAAGAGGATCACGCGGGCCGCCTTCGCGCCGCCGGGCATCTCCATGTGCGCCCCCGGGTAGCCGCCCGGACCGCCCGGGTAGCCGGCGGGGCCGCCGGGGTATCCCTGGGGGGCCTGCTGCGGGTAGGCGTAGCCGCCCTGCGGAGGGATGCCCTGCGGGGCCTGCTGCGGGTAGCCGTAACCGGGCTGGCCCTGCGCCGGCTGCTGTCCGTACGGATTGTGCGGGTCGCCGAAACTCATCTGGGGTGTTCCTCCGTGGAAGTGCGGGGACGCACGGCAATGAAGCGCGGAGGAATCCTGCACGGTGCGGTCCGCCCCCCGGCACTGCCCGCGGCACTCAGTCCTTTTCATCGTGGTCCGACCGGCGAGGCCTTGTCCAGCCGGTTGGCATACGGACGGTCACTTGTTGTGCAAGTGCAATGAACCCTGAGGTCCTGCGAGCGCCTTGACTGGAACCAGGGCCACCTCATCCGGGAGGATGGGGGCATGACCGCCCAGATTCTCGATGGCAAGGCCACCGCGGCCGCGATCAAGTCCGAACTGACCGCCCGCGTGGCGGCACTGAAGGCCCGGGGCATCACCCCCGGCCTCGGCACCCTGCTGGTCGGCGACGATCCGGGCAGCCGCTGGTACGTCAACGGCAAGCACAAGGACTGCGCCGAGGTCGGCATCGCCTCCATCCAGCGCGAACTGCCCGCCACGGCCTCCCAGGAGGACATCGAGGAGGTCGTGCGGGAGCTCAACGCCAACCCGCAGTGCACGGGCTACATCGTGCAACTCCCGCTCCCCAAGGGCATCGACACCAACCGGGTCCTGGAGCTGATGGACCCGCTGAAGGACGCCGACGGCCTGCACCCCACCTCCCTGGGCCGGCTCGTGCTGAACGAGCCGGGCCCGCTGCCCTGCACCCCCTACGGGATCGTCGAACTCCTGCGCCACCACGGCGTCGAGATCAACGGGGCGCACGTCGTCGTACTCGGCCGCGGGATCACCGTCGGGCGGTCCATCGGCCTGCTGCTGACCCGCAAGTCCGAGAACGCCACCGTGACGCTGTGCCACACCGGTACGCGCGACCTCTCCGGGCTGCTGCGCCAGGCGGACATCGTCGTCGCCGCGGCCGGAGTCCCGCACCTGGTCAAGCCCGAGGACGTCAAGCCGGGCGCGGCCGTGCTCGACGTGGGCGTCAGCCGCGACGAAGCCGGGAAGATCGTCGGCGACGTGCACCCCGGCGTCGCCGAGGTCGCCGCGTGGATCTCGCCGAACCCGGGCGGCGTCGGCCCGATGACCCGCGCCCAGCTGCTCGTCAACGTCGTCGAGGCGGCGGAGCGGACCGGCCGTGCGGGCTGAACCGGGCGCCGAGCACGTGAACGGGAGCGGGAGGGGCGCGGCGAAGTCCCGCCGCTTCCCGTCCATCACGCGGGACACGGCCCGCCCCGAGGGCAGCGGCCGCGCCGTCCCGGGAGCCGTGTCCACGCCCGCCCGGCAGTGGCCGATGCTCAGCGTGCTCGCCGCGACCGCGGTGGGGCTGCTGGCCACGGCGCTCGGGCAGGCCCGGTTCGGCTGCCTGGTGATCGGCGTGGCCCTGATCGCGGCGTCGGTGCTGCGGCGCGTGCTGCCCTCGGTGGGAATGCTCGCGGTGCGGTCCCGCTTCACGGACATGATCACCTACGGGGTGCTGGGCGTGGCGATCACGCTGCTGGCGCTGGTGATGGAGCCCAGGCCGCTGCTGGAGATCCCGTTCCTGGAGAGCGCTGTCCGCTTCACCGTGCGCTGAGCGCGCCGGACGGGAGCGGACCCTCCCGGTCGAACGGAAGTCCGGGAACCGGCTGCGCCTTCGAAACGCCGGGGCGCGTGTGCCGCGCACCACAGGGACCCGGGGGTTGGGCCGCGCCCGGGTCGGATAGCCTGACCGCGGATGTCTCTTCACGTCAAGATTTACAGGGGAGCGGCGTCCTCCAGCACATGGGGCAGGGACGCCCCACCGCCAGCTGTCTAACGGAGAAGGCCATGACCCGCACTCCTGTGAATGTCACCGTCACCGGCGCCGCCGGCCAGATCGGCTACGCGCTGCTCTTCCGTATCGCGTCCGGTCACCTGCTCGGCGCCGACGTGCCGGTCAAGCTCCGCCTCCTGGAGATCCCCCAGGGCATGAAGGCCGCCGAGGGCACCGCCATGGAGCTCGACGACTGCGCCTTCCCGCTGCTCGCCGGCATCGACATCTTCGACGACCCGAACAAGGGCTTCGAGGGTGCCAACGTCGCGCTGCTCGTGGGCGCCCGCCCGCGCACCAAGGGCATGGAGCGCGGCGACCTGCTCGCCGCCAACGGCGGCATCTTCAAGCCGCAGGGCCAGGCCATCAACGCGCACGCCGCGGACGACATCAAGGTTCTCGTCGTGGGCAACCCGGCCAACACCAACGCGCTCATCGCGCAGGCCGCCGCCCCGGACGTACCGGCCGAGCGCTTCACCGCGATGACCCGCCTGGACCACAACCGCGCGATCTCGCAGCTGGCCGCCAAGACCGGTGCCGCCGTCTCCGACATCAAGCGCCTGACGATCTGGGGCAACCACTCGGCGACCCAGTACCCGGACATCTTCCACGCGGAGATCGCCGGCAAGAACGCCGCCGAGGTCGTGAACGACCAGGCGTGGCTCGCCGACACCTTCATCCCGACCGTCGCCAAGCGCGGCGCCGCGATCATCGAGGCCCGTGGCGCGTCCTCCGCCGCCTCGGCCGCCAACGCCGCCATCGACCACGTGCACACCTGGGTCAACGGCACCGCCGAGGGCGACTGGACCTCGATGGGCATTCCGTCGGACGGCTCCTACGGCGTCCCGCAGGGTCTGATCTCCTCCTTCCCCGTCACCTGCAAGGACGGCAAGTACGAGATCGTCCAGGGCCTGGACGTCAACGAGTTCTCCCGCGCCCGCATCGACGCCTCCGTCCAGGAGCTGTCGGAGGAGCGCGACGCGGTCCGCGAACTCGGCCTGATCTGATCCGTAATTCCCCACCGAGGAGCGCGGGCACCGGCGCCACCTCGGTGAGGAGCACGAACCCAAGCGCCCCGGCCCCCACAGGCCGGGGCGCTTTGGCGTGATTCCGCCTGTCGCAAGTTGTAAGGGAAATCTAAGGTCGGTCGGTGACCGAGAGCCCGATTCCCCGCCAGTACACAGGCGCCCCGCCGGACGACCCCCGCACCGGCCGTCCCCCCGTCGACCCCGCGGTCAGCGAGGCCGGCCGCTTCCTGTGCGCGGGCACCTACCTCGACGCCGGGTACCGCGACCGCGTCATCGAGGAGCTGTACGTCCACGAGGAGCGCATCGTGGCGCCCTCCTACGGCTTCGACGCCTCGCGCGTCCTCGCCCACGCCCTGCGCGCCCGTCGCGCCGAAATCGGCTGGGCGGTCGGCATACTCGGCGCCTGGTTCGCGGGGTCCCTCCTCACCGGGGGCGCCCTCGTGGTGGTCCTCTTCCCGTTCCTGCTGCTGAGCCTCGCCGGCTGGCTCAGGGCCCGGTCCGGGCTGCTGCCGCGCCTGCTGGCCCTCGTCGTGCGGATCTACGCCTGGTGGAACCTCGCCGTCATCGTCGTCCTCGTCCTCGGCATCTGGCTGGCCCTCCTCGGCGCCTTCGGCGACGAGGACGAGGGCCCCATCGGCCTCGGCGCGCTGCTCTTCTCGCAGGGCATCGGCGGCCCGGCGGCCGGCTTCGTCCTCGGATGGGTCCCGGCGGTCTTCGCCGCGGTCGTCACCGTCGTAGGACTCCAGCGCGGCCACGTCGCCCGGACCATCGCCACCGACCTCAACCGGGAGCGCTACGCCCACCGCTCCGCCGACCCGGCGGAAGCGGAGCAAGGCGTACGGTTCGCCCGCGTACGGCAGCGCATCCTGCACGAGCAGCACGCGCCGATGATCATGTACGACATCAACGACCCGTTCGTCGGGGCCGGTGAGGCGTACCGCCCCTGGCAGGTGTCCTTCGAGCTGCGCGCCCGCGAGGACCTCGAAGCCGGCCGCGAACCGGAGCCGCTCACCAACGCCCGCATCGTGGAACGGATCGTGCCGCTGCTGGAGCGGCTGCGGGTGCCGTCGCAGCACGGGTCCCCGCAGGCCGAGGCCGCCGTCCTGGACCGCATGCGCGAGCTGGTCGTGGACAGTTGTGTGTTCCTGCCGGGCGGAGGGCTGGACCACCGCGACGAAGGCCCGCACCTGCGGGCCGACTTCGAGGCGCACCGGGCCGCCGCGATCGAGGAGGGCGGCGAGCGCCGCCGGTACTTCCTGCGCGTCCGGGTCGGCGGCTGGGACGAGAACCTCGTCGTCACCGTGTTCGTACGGGTCCACACCCAGGGGGGGATGATGATGGTGGAGGTGGCGCCGCACGTGCTGCTGCCCGTCCACGTCGCCTTCCACAACGCGGACGCTGACGCCCACCGCTACCTGAACAACAGCCGGTTCGGGAAGGCCGTCTGGGCCCTGCGGCACACGCCCGCCTCCTTCACGGCCGCCCTCGTCACCCTGGGCCGCGGCATCGCGAGCTGGTGGCGGATCGCCACCGCCGGCAACGGCGGGGCCCGCCCGGAGGGGCCGCGGGCGTCGGTGCGCGAACTCGCCGCGCAGGACAACGGATCACTGTTCCACCTCATGGACCTCGACCGGTACCTGAAGACCATTCAGGACCGGATCGTCGCCGGCATTACCGTGGTGCTGGACGAAGCCGGCTGGCACACCGAGGCGTTCGCGCGGCGCGCCGACGTCTACGTCGGCGCGGGCGGCACGTACATCGGGTCGATGCACGACAGCGCTGCCAGCTTCGGCGGCAGCGGGAACCACAACAGCACACACAGGGGGAGCCATGGCAACAGGTGACGGGGGCGCACACGAGCCCGCCGTGCGGATCGGCAGCGTCCACGACAGCGCGTTCAGCATCGGCGGTTCGGGCAACACCAACACCGTCCACCAGGGCGGTACGGGAGCGGACGCGCCCGGCGCGGCGGAGCTGCTGGAGGCGGTGCTCGCCCTGCGCCAGGCCCTCGTGCGGGAGGCGCCGCGCGGCGCCGACCGGACCGCGCTCGACGCCGAACTGGACGGGGTCGCCGAGCAGCTGGAGGGCACCGAGGAGATCCGGCCCGGCCTGGTCACCCGGCTGCGCGAGGCGCTGGAGCGGTGGGCCCCGCTGGTGGAGTCGGTGAGCGCGGCCGCTGCCCTGGGCAGCCTGCTCGGCGCGCTGGGGGGCTGATACGTGGCTCCGGCACAGCCGCCGTCCGGCCCGCGCCGCTGGGACGCGCAGGCACAGCGCTGGGTGGTCGACCAGGCGCCGGCGGGGCCCCCCGCGGGGCCCGCGCCGGGTGGCGTCCAGGGCCTGCCGCCGCTCCCGCCGCAGCCGCCGACCGCGCCCACGCCTCCGTACGGGCCTCCGCCCGCGCCGCCGCAGCCCGGCCACGGGACCGCCGACGGGCCGCGCGGCCGGTGGCTGACCCCGGCGACGGCGGGCATCGCGGTCGCCTCCGTCGCGATCGGCGCGGCCGCCGTGTGGTTCGTGGCCCGGGACACGGGCGACGCGGACCGCGCGGGGGAGAAGAACGGGACGGTGACCTCGGGCGCGCCGACGGTGTCCGGCGGCCCGTCCACGGCCACCGGCGTCCCGTCCACCGGCGGCGGACCGACCCGGACGCCCACCCCGAGCCCCACCGCCACCGGCCCCGGCGCGGGAGCCCACGAGACGAAGCAGGACGCGGCGGGCTTCACCATCGCCGTCCCGGCGGGCTGGGCGCGCGAGGAGCTCAAGGAGGGGGTGTTCTACCGCTCGGCCGACCGGAGCGCGCTGATCCAGGTGTTCCGGGTGTCGGAGCCGGAGCTCAGCCCGCTCCAAGCGGTCAAGCAGGCCTCCACCTACCTGCGGGGCGGCACCCGGGGATACGAGGAGATCAGCGTCGGCCCGGTGTCCGGCAGCCCGAGTGCGGCCGAACTCGTCTACCAGTACGACAGCGAGGAGTCGCGCGGGGTGCGGCGCGGCGTCGAACGGGTCTTCCTCGCGGCGGACGGCACCAAGTGGGCGCTGCTGACGGCGGGCCCGGTCGCCGAGTGGCAGGTCACGCAGGACCACCACGCGGCGGCGCTGGCGGCGTTCCGCCCGACGGGCTGACGGGCTGACGGGCTGACGGGCTGACGGGCTGACGGGCCGGCCGGGGCCGGCCCGGCCGGTTCGCCCGTGCCCGGCCGGTTCGCCCGTGCCCGGCCGGGCCGCCCGTGCCCGGCCGGGCCGGGTTAGCTCTTGTACATGCCCGGCTTGTAGTGGCCCGGCACCATGCGCGTGGTGACACCGATGCGGTTCCACACGTTGATCGTCGCGATGACGGCGATCAGCTGGGCCAGCTCGCGCTCCTCGAAGTGCGCCGCGGCCTTCGCGTACACCTCGTCGGGCACGAAGCCGTCCGTCAGGACCGTGACGGCCTCGGTGAACTCGATCGCGGCGAGTTCCTTCTCCGTGTAGAAGTGCCGCGACTCCTCCCAGGCGCCCAGCTGCACGATCCGCTCGATGCTCTCACCGGCGGCGATCGCGTCCTTGGTGTGCATGTCGAGGCAGAAGGCGCAGTGGTTGACCTGGGAGGCCCGGATCTTGACGAGCTCCACCAGGGACGGCTCCAGTCCCTTGCGGGCGGCGATTTCCAGGGCCAGGACGGCCTTGTAGACCTCGGGGGCGAGCTTCGCCATGTGCATGCGCGGGGTGTGCTCGGGGGCGTGGTCGTGGGTGGGCGAGTGGGTCTGCCGGTTCTCTGCGGTGGTCGTCATGTGATCCACACTAGGAGCGAGGCGGCCCGCCGATATGGTCCATGTCCATGACGGATCCTTGGGCCACTTTCGGAGCCGACCTGCATCTGGACCTCTCTGCCGGGCGCGGCCTTCGGGCCGGGCTCACCGAGGCGCTGCGGGAGGCCGCGCGCAGCGGCCGGCTGGCGGCCGGCACCCGGCTGCCGTCTTCCCGGACCCTCGCGGCGGACCTGGGCATCGCCCGGAACACGGTCGCCGAGGCGTATGCCGAGCTCGTCGCGGAGGGCTGGCTCACGGCCCGGCAGGGCTCCGGCACCCGGGTCGCCGAACGGGCCCGCCCGCGCCGGGCCGCGGCGGCCGCCCCCGTACGCCGCCCCGCGCGGAGCGGGCCCGCGTACAGCCTGATCCCCGGCACCCCGGACCTGGGCGGCTTCCCGCGCGCGGCCTGGCTGTCGGCGGCCCGGCGGGCGCTGACCGCCGCCCCGAACGAGGCCTTCGGCTACGCGACCGACGGGCGCGGCCGCGTCGAGCTGCGGCAGGCGCTGGCGGGTTACCTGGCGCGGGCGCGCGGGGTGTACGCGGACCCGGACCGGATCGTGCTGTGCGCGGGCTTCCTGCACGGGCTGCAGCTGCTCGCGGCGGTGCTGCGGGGGCGGCGGGTACGGGAGGTGGCCGTGGAGGGGTACGGACTGGACTTCCACCGGGACGTGCTGGTGCGGGCGGGGCTGCGGACCGGGCCGCTCGGGGTCGACGGCGAGGGGGCCCGTACGGGCGAGCTGACCGCGGCGGCGGGCGCGGTGCTGCTGACCCCGGCCCACCAGTTCCCGACGGGCGCGGCCCTGACCCCGGCCCGCCGCGCGGCCGCGGTCGACTGGGCCCGGACCACCGGCGGGCTGATCCTGGAGGACGACTACGACGGCGAGTTCCGCTACGACCGGCAGCCGGTGGGGGCCCTGCAGGGCCTGGATCCGGACCGGGTGGTGTACCTCGGCACGGCCAGCAAGTCCCTCGCCCCGGGGCTGCGGATCGGCTGGATGGTGGTCCCGCCGGGCCTGCTGGAGGAGGTCACCGCGGCGAAGGGGTACACGGACTGGACCTCCAGCGCGCTGGACCAGCTCACGCTGGCGGAGTTCATCGAATCCGGGGCGTACGACCGGCACGTGCGCGGCATGCGGCTGCGCTACCGGCGGCGGCGGGACGAGCTGGTGGCGGCGGTGGCCGGCCGGGTGGTGGGGGTCTCGGGGATCGCGGCGGGCCTGCACGCGGTGCTGGACCTCCCGGCGGGCACGGAACGGTCGGTGCTGCAGTCGGCGGCCTGGCAGGACCTGGCCCTGCACGGCCTCTCCGCCTTCCGCCACCCGCAGGCGGAGGTCGCGCCGCGGGACGCGCTGGTCGTCGGCTACGGGACGCCGCCGGACAGTGCGTGGTCGCCGACGCTCGCGGCGCTCGCCGCCTCGCTGCCGTGACCCTGCGGGGCGCGCAGCCGCCGGCGGGGCGCCGCCCCCCCCGGACCCCCGCGACTCACACGCCGGCGGGGCTGACAACATCCGGGCTCTGCCAGGACCGGGGCTCGGGGGCAGCGCCCCCGCAGCGGTGCGGTGGGCGGGAAACCGGGCTCCGCTCAGGCAAGTGGTGGTGCTGGGGCCGGTGGCGACTTCGGTTCGCCGAAGCGGGAGAGCGCCAGGGAGCCGGCGACGGCCACCGCGAAGCCCGTCACCGCCAGCCACGTCAGGCCCTCCCGGGTGCGGTCGCCGAGCCAGACCACGCCCACCACCGCCGGGCCGACCGTCTCGCCGAGCACCAGGCCGGCCGTCGCGACCGTCACCGAGCCGCGTGCCAGCGCCGAGGTCAGGAGCAGGAACCCCGCCGCGCCGCCCAGCAGCAGCGCGTACAGGGCCGGGTCGGCGAAGTCCCACACCGAGTCGATGAGCCGCACCGAGACCTCCACCACGCCGAAGCCCGTGCCCGACCCCAGGCCGAGGACCAGTGCCCGCGGCCCGTCCGGCAGCCCGCCCGCGACCGCCCCGACCAGCAGCACCAGCACCGCCACGCCCAGCAGCCCCAGCTTCAGTGCGAGCGAACCGGTCCCGGCGCCCTCCTCCCCCGCGGAGAGGCCCAGCATCAGCAGCCCCGCGCACACCACGCCCACCGCGGACCACTCCGCCGGGGACAGCCGCACCGCCATCAGCCTCGACGCGACCACCGCCGTCACCGCCAGGCTGGCGGCCAGCGCGGCCCCGACCACGTAGATCGGCACGTGCCGCAGCGCGATGATCTGCAGTACGAAACCGGCCGCGTCCAGGCCGAGGCCCAGGACGTAGCGCCACTGCCGCGCGGCCCGCAGGAACAGCGCCGCGTCCACCCCGGACCCGCTGCCCGGCTCCACCGCCCGCGTCGCGACGGCCTGCAGAACGGACGCCGTGCCGAAGCACACCGCCGCACCCAGCGCGCAAATCATCCCAATCAGCACGAACTGACTCTAGGTCACGGATCTCACGGCGGCCGGATTCCATTGGCCGGGGAGCCCGTTCTAGTCTGTCGGGAGCACGCCAGGCCCCAGGGGGAGCAGCAGACATGGACAGCAGCAGCACCAATCAGCGCCGGATGCGCTCCGGAGCCGTCGCCCTCGGAGGCATGGGCCTGCTCGCGGCCACCCTCGTGGCCTGCGGCAGCAGCGACGAACCGGACCGCCGCTGCGCCTCCCGTTCCACGCTGGAGCACCTGAACAACAAGGAGTGCAAGAGCGGCGGCACCGGCGCCTACTACTACGGCGGCCACGTGGCCGCCGGCAAGGTCTCCGGCGGCAGCTTCGACAAGTCCGCCGTCACCCGCAACGGCATCGGCGGCCACTCCAGCTCCGGCTCCAGCGGCGGCTGACCGAGACGATGCAGCGGCACACCATCGAGCCCCGCCCCGGCTGGCAGAAGACGGTCGAGGAGCAGGGGCTGATCTACCCCCTGACCCGCTACCCCGACGACTCCCTGCGCCCCTACTGGGACGAGAGCGCCTACTACTCCTTCTCGCTCCCCGAGGTCGAGGCCCTGGAGAACGTCGTCGAGGAACTGCACGCCATGTGCCTGGCCGCGGCCGCGCACATCGTCGAGCACGACCGCTTCGCCGATCTCGGCATCACCGACCCCAAGCTGGCCGCGCTGATCGCCGAGTCCTGGCGGCGGCGCGCCGAACAGCCCTCCCTCTACGGCCGTTTCGACCTGCGCTACGACGGCAGCGGCAGCCCGGCCAAGATGCTGGAGTACAACGCGGACACCCCCACCTCCCTCGTGGAGGCGGCCAGCCCGCAGTGGTTCTGGATGGAGGAACGCTTTCCCGGCGCCGACCAGTGGAACTCCCTCCACGAGCGCCTCGTCGACGCCTGGCGCCGCCAGGCGGAGCTGCTGGCGCCCGGCCCGCTGCACTTCGCGCACTCCGAGACCGACGAGCTCGGCGAGGACCTGATGACGGTCGCCTACCTGCAGGAGACCGCGGACCAGGCCGGCCTGGAGACCCACGCCCTGTCCGTCGAGCAGATCGGCTGGGACAGCCTGTCCGGCCGGTTCGTCGACGAGAAGCTCCGCTTCATCCGCAGCTGCTTCAAGCTCTACCCGTGGGAGTGGCTGGCCACGGACGAGTTCGGCCCGCAGGTCCTCGGCACCTACGACCACGGCGGCGGCTCCGGCACCACCTGCTGGATCGAACCGCTGTGGAAGATGCTGCTCTCCAACAAGGCGCTGCTCGCGATCCTGTGGGAGCTCTTCCCGGAACACCCGAACCTGCTGCCCGCCTACCTCGACGGCCCGCGCGAGCTGGCGGAGCCCGGTTCGGCCGGGTACGTGGCCAAGCCCCTCCTCGGCCGTGAGGGCGCCGGCGTCACCCTGCACGAGCCGGGCCCGGACGGGCAGCCGTTCGTACCGGAGCCGGGCGAGCGGTACTGCTTCCAGGGGCTGGCCCCGCTGCCCGACTTCGACGGCAACCGGGTGGTGCTCGGCGCGTGGGTCGTCGAGGACGAGGCGGCGGGGCTCGGGATCCGCGAATCGGCGGGGCCGGTCACGGACGAGTACGCCCGCTTCCTGCCCCACGTCATCCTCTGAGGGCGGGTCGGCCGGCCCGCTACGCCGACAGCACCGACCGGAGCTGTTCCAGCCCCCAGTCCAGGTCCTCCTTGCCGATCACCAGCGGTGGGGCGATCCGGATCGTCGACCCGTGGGTGTCCTTCACGAGCACGCCCCGCTCCATCATCTTCTCGGAGATCTCCCGGCCCGTTCCGCGGGAGGGGTGGAGGTCGACGCCCGCCCACAGGCCGCGGCCGCGCACGGCGGTGACGGCGCCCCCGCCGACGAGCATGCCCAGCTCGCGGTGGAGGTGGTCGCCCAGTTCGGTGGCCCGCTGCTGGTACTCGCCGGTCCGCAGCATCGCGATCACCTCCAGCGCGACGGCGCACGCGAGGGGGTTCCCGCCGAAGGTGGACCCGTGCTGGCCGGCCCCGAACACCCCCAGCACGTCCCGGTCGGCGACCACCGCCGACACCGGCACGACACCGCCGCCGAGCGCCTTGCCGAGGATGTAGACGTCGGGGACGACGCCCTCGTGCTCGCAGGCGAAGGTCTTCCCGGTCCGGCCGAGCCCCGACTGGATCTCGTCCGCCATGAAGAGCACGTTCCGCTCGCGGGTCAGTTCCCGTACGCCGCTCAGGTATCCGGCGGGCGGCACCAGCACCCCCGCCTCGCCCTGGATCGGCTCCAGCAGCACGGCCACGGTGTTCTCCGTGACGGCGTGGGACAGCGCGGTGAGGTCCCCGTACGGGACGATCTCGAAGCCGGGCGTGTACGGGCCGAAGTGGTCGCGTGCGTCGTGGTCCGTCGAGAAGGAGACGATCGTCGTGGTCCGACCGTGGAAGTTGTCGGCGGCCACCACGATCTTGGCGTGGCCGTCCGGGACGCCCTTGACCTCGTAGCCCCACTTGCGGGCGGTCTTCACCGCCGTCTCCACCGCCTCCGCACCCGTGTTCATGGGCAGCACCATCTCCTTGCCGCACAGCGCGGCGAGTTCGGTGCAGAAGTCGGCGAAACGGTCGTGGTGGAAGGCGCGCGAGGTGAGCGTGACCCGCTCCAGCTGGTCCCGCGCGGCGTCGATCAGACGGCGGTTGCCGTGCCCGAAGTTGAGCGCCGAGTACCCGGCGAGCATGTCGAGGTACCTGCGGCCTTCCACGTCGGTCATCCACGCGCCTTCCGCGGACGCGACGACGACGGGCAGCGGGTGGTAGTTGTGCGCGCTGTGCGCGTCGGCGGAGCGGATGGCATCAGCTGTTGTCGACACGGGGTCTCCGATCGTCCGTCTGGCCGGTGAAGCGGTGACGAGGGTGGCGTCACCTTCTTATCGTCGCTCGTATCCCGGACGCAGAAACCTGTTTGGCGGCGCGCCCGCCGGGTGAGTGAGTCCGCGGTGGCCGGGCGGGGCCACCGCGGGCGAACGCGGCAGATCTGCGTGCATGCCCCCTCCCCGCGGGCGACACTGCGGACTGGCTCATCTAGGGTGTTCGGTACGCACGGCGACTGGCGTACGGAGAACCAACTCCGGGGGAGTCGTGCGCGCTCGACCGCATACAGGGCCGCTCGCCTGGGCCTCGCGGGGTACCGATCACATCGACCCCGGAGGAGCCCGCCATGTCCGCGAGCCGCCATCCCGCCCTGTCCGCGACCGATCCCGAACTGGCGTCCTACGTCGCCGCGGAGGAAGTCCTCCAGGCGGAGACGCTGCGCCTGATCCCCAGCGAGAACTACGTGTCCGCGGCCGTCCTCGAAGCCTCCGGCACCGTGCTGCAGAACAAGTACAGCGAGGGCTACCCCGGCCGCCGCTACTACGAGGGCCAGCAGAACATCGACCGGGTCGAGGCCCTCGCGATCGAGCGGGCCAAGGGCCTGTTCGGGGTGGACCACGCCAACGTGCAGCCGTACTCCGGCTCCCCGGCCAACCTGGCCGTGTACCTGGCCTTCGCGCAGCCCGGCGACACGGTCATGGGCATGGCGCTGCCGATGGGCGGCCACCTGACGCACGGCTGGGGCGTCTCGGCGACGGGCTCGTGGTTCCGCGGCGTGCAGTACGGCGTCCGCGCCGACACGGGACTGATCGACTACGAGGCCGTGCGCGAGCTGGCCCTCGCCGAGCGGCCCAAGGTGATCTTCTGCGGTGGCACGGCCCTGCCGAGGAGCATCGACTTCGCCGCCTTTGCGGAGATCGCGCGCGAGGCGGGCTCGGTCCTGGTCGCGGACGTCGCCCACATCGCCGGCCTGATCGCGGGCGGCGCGCACCCGTCTCCGGCCGGCCACGTGGACGTCATCTCCACCACGACCCACAAGACCCTGCGCGGTCCGCGCGGCGCGATGCTGATGTGCCGCGAGGAGCACGCGAAGGCGATCGACAAGGCCGTCTTCCCCGGTCTGCAGGGCGGCCCGCACAACCAGACGACGGCGGGCATCGCGGTGGCGCTGCACGAGGCGGCGCAGCCGTCCTTCGTCCGGTACGCGCACGCCGTCGTGGCCAACGCCAAGGCGCTGGCCGCGGCACTGCTGGAGCGGGGCTTCGACCTGGTGTCGGGCGGTACGGACAACCACCTGATCCTGATCGACCTGACGGGCAAGGAGGTGCCGGGCAAGGTCGCGGCCAAGGCGCTGGACCGGGCGGGCATCGTCGTGAACTACAACACGGTGCCGTTCGACCCGCGCAAGCCGTTCGATCCCTCGGGGGTGCGGATCGGCACGCCGTCGCTGACGTCCCGGGGGCTGACCACGGAGCACATGCCGGTGGTCGCCGACTGGATCGCCCGCAGCGTGGACGCGGCGGCCAAGGGCGACGAGCCGGCCCTCGCCACGATCCGCGCGGAGGTCGCCGACCTCATGGCCGCCTTCCCGGCCCCGGGCCTGCCGCTGTCGTAGTCCTGCGGCACCACTGCCGGGGGCTCCGCCCCCGGACCCCCGCGCCGCAATCGCCTGCGGGCTGAAAATCCAGCCCCGCCGGCGATTGAGGCGCGGGTGTGGGCAGCGCCCACGGGCATCGCGCAGGGGACGGAACCGGCCGACGGCGGGCACGAGCCCGTCCCGCACCTGAGAGAATGGGGCCATGGCTTCTGATCGTCCTCGCGCGCTCTCCGGCATCCAGCCCACCTCCGGTTCGTTCCACCTCGGGAACTACCTCGGAGCCATCCGCCAGTACGTCGCCCTCCAGGAGACGCACGACGCGTTCTACATGGTCGTCGACCTGCACGCGATCACCATGCCCCAGGATCCGAAGGACCTGCGCGCGAACACCCGCCTCTCCGCCGCGCAGCTGCTCGCCGCCGGCCTGGACCCGGAGCGCTGCACGCTCTTCATCCAGAGCCACGTCCCCGAGCACGCGCAGCTCGGCTGGGTGATGAACTGCATCACCGGTTTCGGTGAGGCCAGCCGGATGACGCAGTTCAAGGACAAGTCCGCCAAGGGCGGCGTCAACAGCGCCAGCGTCGGCCTCTTCACGTACCCGATCCTCCAGGTCGCCGACATCCTGCTGTACCAGGCGAACGCCGTCCCGGTCGGCGAGGACCAGCGCCAGCACATCGAGTTGACCCGCGACTTGGCCGAGCGCTTCAACGGCCGCTTCGGCCGGACCTTCACCCTCCCGGCGGCCCACATCGTCAAGGAGGTCGCGAAGATCTACGACCTCCAGGACCCGGCGATCAAGATGTCGAAGTCGGCGTCGTCCCCGAAGGGCCTGATCAACCTCCTCGACGAGGCCAAGGTCACCGAGAAGAAGATCAAGAGCGCGGTCACCGACACCGAGGCCGAGATCCGGTTCGACACCGAGAAGAAGCCCGGCGTCAGCAATCTGCTCACGATCTACTCCACCCTCACGGGTGAGTCGATCCCCGCCCTGGAGGAGAAGTACGCCGGCAAGGGCTACGGCGCGCTGAAGACGGACCTGGCCGGCGTGATGGTCGATTTCGTCACACCCTTCAAGCAGCGCACCCAGGAGTACCTGGACGACCCGGAGACCCTGGACTCCATCCTGGCCAAGGGCGCGGAGAAGGCCCGCGCGGTGGCCGCGGAAACCCTCGCGCAGGCGTACGACCGGCTGGGTCTGCTGCCCGCCAAGCACTGACGAACGCACCTACGGAAAGACGGCTCTGGCACGAAGAGGGGTCCTGGCCGCACACTGGGGCGGCAGGAGTCCACAGGGACAAGCGGAGGAGAGATTCGTGGGGACCGTAACGCTCGGCGTTTCGATCGCGGTCCCGGAGCCGTACGGCAGCCAGCTCCAAGAGCTGCGCGCGGGCTTCGGGGACGCCGCCGCGCACGGCATCCCCACGCACGTCACCCTCGTACCGCCGACCGAGGTGGAGGCGGACCGGCTCCCGGCGATCCGGGCCCACCTGACCCAGGTGGCGGCCGCCTTCCGCGCCTTCCCGATGCGGCTGGAGGGGACGGGAACCTTCCGGCCCGTCTCGCCGGTCGTCTTCGTCCGGATCGCCGAGGGTGCCGCGGGCTGCACCCGGCTCCAGGGCGAGGTCCGCGACCCCTCCGGGCCGCTCAGCCGCGAGCTGGCCTTCCCGTACCACCCGCACGTCACCGTCGCCCACGGGATCTCCGAAGAGGCGATGGACCTGGCGTTCACCACGCTGGCCGAGTACGCCGCCGAATGGGTCTGCGCCGGGTTCGCCCTCTACGAGCAGGGCTCCGACGGGGTCTGGCGCAAGCTGCGCGAATACCCGTTCGGGAAGGGGCCCATAGGCGTTCCGGCGCAGCCGGGTTCTCCCGTGGACCAGTCCGCCGGGGCGACCGTACGGCCTTCCTGACGGAGCGGGCGCAGGGTCAGCCGGGCGGTGCGCCGGGCACGGAACCTCAGCCTCCGCAGGACCAGGGTGTGGAACGGACGCCCCGTCGAGGGCGCTGGGCGAAAAGTCACAATCGACGACCGTAGTCCCTGAAACCGACAATCCCGGCTATTTCCGGCGTCTCATTTACGGTGACCCCATGGACTGGCTGACGAAACTCCCGGTGGTCGGGCCGCTGGCGGGTCGTCTCATGAAGACGCACGCGTGGCGCTCCTACGAACGCCTCGACCGCGTGCACTGGACCCGGCTCGCCGCCGCGATCACCTTCATCAGCTTCCTCGCGCTCTTCCCCCTGATCGCCGTGGCCGCGGCGGTCGGGGCGGCGCTGCTCAGCGACGAGCAGCTGGACAAGCTGGAGAAGGCCTTCGCCGAACAGGTCCCCGGCATCTCCGACCAGCTCGACATCGGGGGACTCGTCGCGAACGCCGCCACGATCGGCCTCGTCGCCGGCGCCCTCCTCCTCTTCACCGGCATCGGCTGGGTGGGCTCGATGCGGGACTGCCTGCGCGCGGTGTGGGAGAAGGACGACGAGGACGAGGGGAACCCCATCGTCCGCAAGGGCAAGGACGGGCTCGTCCTGCTCGGCCTCGGCGCAGTGGGCCTGGTCTCGGCGGCGGCCTCGATCCTCGGGTCCAGCGCGGTCGGGAAGTCCGCCGACCTGCTGGGCATCCCGCGCGAGGGCCCGGGCGGCGCGCTGCTGCGCGCCTTCGCCTTCCTCGTCGGCGTGGTGGCCGCCTTCCTGGTGCTGCTCTACCTCCTGACCCTGCTCCCCGGCGTCGAACCGCCCAGGCGCCGCCTGATCGAGGCGGCGCTGATCGGCGCCGCCGGCTTCGAGCTGCTGAAGCTGCTCCTCAGCGGCTACATGCGCGAGGTCGCCGCCAAGAGCATGTACGGCGCCTTCGGCGTGCCGATCGCCCTGCTGCTCTGGATCAACTTCATGGCGAAGCTGCTGCTGTACGTCTCCGCCTGGACGGCCACCCGCGGCGACGGGGACGGCGAGGGGGAGTCGGACGGTGACGGCGCCGAGGCTCCCCCGGCGGCGGAGCAGGAGTCGGCCGCCGGGCGGTGAGGTGCGCGAAACCCCGGGTGCGGGCTCGGAGAACCCGTTCGGGTGAACCCGTGGCACGGGACCGATCGGCCGGGCCGCCCCTGGAGCGCTCATGTCCGTCTCCCGCCGTACGCGCGATCTCCTGACCACGACCGCCGCCGCCCTGCTCCTGTCCGGGCCGGAACCTCCTAGACGAGCTCCTCGTCGTGGCCCCGGCTGCGCCGGCCGCGGGGCCAGCGGCGGTTGACCACGAAGGCGCCGCCCGCCAGGACGGCGAGCGCACCGCCCGCGACGCCCAGCGCGGTGCCGACACCGCCGGCCGGGCCCACGCCGTGTCCCGACGCGTTGTTCTCGTGCGACTGGGCGGGCGAGCCGTGCGGGGAGGTGTCCGCGCTCTTCGGCGGCACCAGCTCACCCACCGGCTTGACCTTCCCGGCCGCGGCGAAGCCCCAGTCGAAGAGCGCGGCGGTTTCCTCGTAGACCGAGTTCGCGCCGCCCGCACCCGGGTTCATCACGGTGACCAGCAGCTTCCGGGAGCCCTGCTGCGCCGCGCCCGTGAAGGTGGAGCCCGCCATGGTCGTGTTGCCGTTCTTCACCCCGGCGATGCCCTTGTACGGAGAGATGCCGCCCACGCCCGTCATCAGCCGGTTGGTGTTCTGGATCTCGAAGTAGTCCCGCGGCTTACCCGGCTCCTGCAGGCCGGGGAACTTCGCGCTCGCCGTGCCGCAGTACTCCCGGAAGTCCTGCTTCTGCAGTCCGGAGCGGGCGATCAATGTGAGGTCGTACGCGCTCGACACCTGGCCCGGGGCGTCGTACCCGTCGGGCGACACCACGTGGGTGTCCAGCGCCTGGAGCTCCTCCGCGTGGGCCTGCATGTCCTTGACGGTCTTCTCGACGCCGCCGTTCATGGCCGCAAGCACGTGCACGGCGTCGTTCCCCGACCGCAGGAACACCCCCAGCCACAGGTCGTGGACGGAGTACTCGTGGTCCTCCTTGACCCCGACCAGGCTGCTGCCCGGGCCCACGCCGTCCATGTCCTGGTCGGTGACCTTGTGGACCTGCTCCTTGGGCAGGCCCGGCAGCAGGGTGTCCGCGAAGAGCATCTTCATCGTGGAGGCGGGGGGCAGCCGCCAGTGCGCGTTGTACGCCGCCAGGACCTCGCCGGACTCGGCGTCCGCCACGATCCACGACCGGCCGGTGAGGTTGGTCGGCAGGGCGGGCGCGCCGGGCAGCAGGTTCACCTGCGTCCCGGGCTGGCCGAGCAGGGACCCGCCGACCGTGGACATCGACGCGGGCGGTGCGGGCGCTGCCGGAGCCTTGGCGGCCCCGCCCTTCCCGTCGGCCGGCGAGGTCGGCGCGGCGTCCGCGGGCGCCACCAGCATGGTGGGCACCAGCAATGCGGCGATAAGGACCGTCAGAGCGGTCGTCTTGGCAGACACGCAGGTGAAAGTACATCCCGATGAGCTGGACGGCGTCGCGGACCGGCCCGTTCGCGGCAACCAACCCCGGGACAGCCCACCCCGGCGCGTCCGTCCCGGGGAGGAAACCGATACTGAGGACATGAAACTCAGCCGTGCCGCTTCCTGGTTCCTGCTCGCCTTCGGAGTGTGGACCTGGTTCATCTGGGTGTCTTTCGTCCGGAACCTGTGGAAGAACGGCAGTGGCCTGGCCTTCGACACCGCGGGCGACCCCACTGCCTACTTCTGGGTCCACCTGGCGCTCGCGGTGTCGTCCTTTCTCCTGGGGACGGCGGTCGGGGTGATCGGGTTGCGCGGGGTCCTGGCGCTGCGGCGCGGATCACGTTCCGGCGCCGAGGGCGGTGCGGCATGACGATCGTGATCTTCGCGCTGGTCGCACTGGCGGTCTGCGCCCTGCTGGTCGCGGTGCACCGCTGGCTGTGGATCCGGCTGGTCCGTGACACCACCGCCCCCGGCGGCCTGCCCCGCCGCGTCGGCACCGCGTTGACCATCGCCCTGCCCCTCCTGTCCGTGGCCGCCCTGACCGCGGGCCGCGCCGGGGCCCCGTTCTGGTTTCAGCAGACGGTGTCCTGGCCGGGGTACCTGTGGCTCGCGGTGCTCCTGTACCTGACCCTGACGATGCTGGTCGCGGAGCCGATCCGCGCGCTGTTGCTCCGCCGTCTGGCCCACCGCGACCCCTCCGGGGCGGTAGCGGCACCTCCGTCGGCGCATTGCGCTCCCTCGTCCGCCACCCCCGAATCCGGCACGGCCACGGCCACGGCCACCGCGTCGTCGTCCTCCGCCGGGGCCGGGGCGGAGCCCGGCGCGGTGCTGGCCGCGGACGGCGCGCCCCGGGGAGCGGTCCCGGCGGCGCCGGGCGGCGGCCTCAGCCGGCGCACCTTCGTCGCGCGCACGGTGGGCGGCGCGGCCGCCGCCGTCGCCCTCGGCACCGTCGGCAACGGCGCGTACGGAGTGCTGCGCGGGCCCGGTGTGCGGCGCGTCCAGGTCCCCCTGGCCAAACTGCCGCGCGCGGCCCACGGCTTCCGGATCGCCGTCGTCAGCGACGTCCACCTCGGCCCGGTGCTCGGGCGCGCCCATGCCCAGCGCATCGTCGACACGGTCAACCGCACCCAGCCCGACCTCATCGCCATCGTCGGCGACCTCGTCGACGGCAGCGTCCCCGACCTCGGGCCGGCGGCGGAGCCGCTGCGCGGGCTGACCGCCCGCCACGGCTCCTTCTACGTCACCGGCAACCACGAGTACTTCTCCGGCGCCGAGCAGTGGGTCGAGCACGTCCGCGAGCTCGGCCTGAGCCCGCTGGAGAACGCCCGGCGCGCCCTGCCGCACTTCGACCTCGCGGGCGTCAACGACATCCAGGGGGAGCGGGAGGGGAGCGGCCCCGACTTCCAGGCCGCCCTCGGCGACCGCGACCGGACGCGGGCCGCCGTCCTCCTCGCCCACCAGCCGGTGGTCATCCACGACGCCGTCCGGCACGGCGTCGACCTGCAGCTCTCCGGACACACCCATGGCGGGCAGCTCTGGCCCGGCAACTTCCTCGCCGAACTCGCCAACCCCACCGTCGCCGGGCTGGAGCGCTACGGCGACACCCAGCTCTACGTCTCCCGCGGGGCGGGTGCCTGGGGGCCGCCGGTCCGCGTCGGCGCGCCGTCCGACATCACAGTCGTCGAACTCGCCTCGTACCAGGCCTGACCCGCCCCGATCGCCAACCGGCCGCGCACGAACCGAACTTCCGGCGGCTGATATTCCGTGAGGGGACATCCGTCAATGGGAGCTCGACCGGTTCTCATCGGATGAGGGCTGCGGGTCCGAGGCCTTGCGCCGGCCGGCCGCCGTCTGGGCCATGCCCGGCAGGAAGTCCGCGAACAGCTCGTGGACCTCGCGCACCAGTGGCCGCAGCACGCGGAAGCGGGCCAGCACGATGCCCCGCGTCGTGAGCTGCGCGCCGCGTTCGGCGAGCCGCCGCGACTTCTCGCTGTCCGGGGAGCGGTCGAATACCCAGTACAGGACCAGGCCCATCTGCGAGAGCCACATCAATTCCGGCAGTACGTCGGCCAGCTCGGCCGGCACCTTGGTCTTCGCACCCGCCAGCACCTCGCGGTGGATGTCGATCGCGGCCTTGCGCGCCGGTTCCGACTCCGGTGAGAAGGGGCTCAGCGGACTTTCGGGGTCCGCCGCGTTCTTGAAGAACTGAGAGGCGAACTCGTGGTACGGGGCGCCGATGTCCAGCCAGCTCGTCAGTACGCCCGCGAGCCGCTTCTGCAGGTCGGTCTCGTTGTCCAGGATGGGCCGGACCGCCGCCTGGTGGGCGGCGCTGATCCGGTCGTAGAAGCCCTGGACCAGGTGTTCCTTCGACTCGAAGTAGTAGTAGGCGTTGCCGACCGAGACACCGGCTTCCTTCGCGATGCCCCGCATGGTCGTCTTGTCGAAGCCGCGCTCCTGGAAGAGGCGGAGCGCGGTTTCGAGGATGAGCGTGCGGGTCTGCTCGCTCTTGGGAGCCTTCTGATCAGTCACGGTGTATGAGCCTATCGGGGGGCGGGGCACTGGTCGTCACAGGCCGGTCCCCCGACGGCCCCGGACTGCCCGTCGGTGCGCACGGCCTGCCGCCACGCGGAGGCCGTGAACATGGCGGCCCGGGCGAACGGGCGGCCGGCCGGCGTCGCCAGCCAGTTCGCCTTCGGCCGGTGTTCGACCAGTGCCCACAGGCACACGATGAAGGCGTCGGTCCCGGTCCACACCTGCCCGGAGTCCCCCACGACGGTGATCTCCCGGAGCGTCGAGGCGTGGTCGAGCCGCGGGAACCGCCGCCGCGCCTCCCAGGACGCGGCGGGGACCAGGGCGATCGGGAGGAGCCGGCGCTGCGCGAGCAGCCAGTGCCGGATGTGCACGCACAGCGGGCAGTCGGCGTCGTAGAGGACGGTCAGGTGCCGCACGGCCCCGGTGTGCGCCACGGCTCAGGCCCCGACCGGCGCGGTCCACCCCTGCGGGGCGACGGGCGGGGTCTGCTGGCGCTCCATGATGCCGCGGCGGCGCATCCTGTTCAGCGCCCATACGTTGCCGAGGTGCATGACGCCCAGGACCAGCAGGACGACGCCGAGCTTGACCGAGAGCGCCTCGAAGAGGGCGCGGGCGGTGTCGACCTCCTCGCCCGAGCGCAGGTAGAGGGTCACGAACCCGATGTTGACGAGGTAGAAACCGACCACGAGCAGCTGGTTGACGGCGTCCGCGAGCTTCTCGTTGCCCTGGAGGACGTCGCCGATGAAAACGCGGCCGTTGCGGCTGAGCGTGCGCGCCACCCAGACGGTGAGGCCGATGCTGATGAGCAGGTAGATGACGTATGCGACCACGGTGAGGTCCATAGCCCCAGCCCCCTTGAACGTGTTCAAACGCTGACGTCGATGACTCTAGAGCCTTTTTTGAACAAGTTCAAGCGAGTGTCCGCTCGCGTCGGACGTCCGGGAACGCGCGCGGGCCCCGGCCGTGCGGCCGGGGCCCGAAGCGTCGCGCGTGACCCTCACATGCTGAGCGCACGCGCGTGGTTGAGCTGCGACATCACCCAGTGGTAGGTGTTCACGTCCACCGCCGGGATCATCGTGGAGTGGTGGCGGCCGCCACTGGTCACCGTGACCTGGATGTAGCCGGTGGTGGTCTTCTCTTTCATCAGGAGGAAGAGCAGGCCGAGCAGGCAGAACAGGAAGAAGACGATCGCCAGCACGATGGCGTGGGGCGGGATCTTCTCCTCGGTGCGCGAGAAGTCGGTCGCGTTCCACATCGCGCCCCTGAGCGGCATGGGGCCCGACGGGGTGATGATCTGGTCGCCGGCGATCGTGATGTCGCCGAGGGCGAAGCCGGCGCCGCCGACCGGCGCGGCGGGGTATCCGCCGGGGACGGACATGCCCGCGCCGCCGATGGTCGGCTGGTACGCCGGGGCCGCCGGGTAGGGCTGGGGGTATCCGTAACTGGCTTCGCCGGGACCCCACTTGTAGTCGCCCTGGCCGGGGGCGCCGGGCGGGCCGCCCTGACCGGCGGGATCGCTCGTGTACGGGTTCGGCTGCTGCTCGCTCATACGGCCGATCCTTCCACAGGCACCCCCGCCGTGTATCCCGGGTTCAGCAGCTCGGTGGCCCCGGTCGGAGGACCGCGCCGACCAGCCGGCTGAACCGCCGCTGTCGGCCTCGCCCGCGACGCACGAGGGCCCCGCCCCCGGACGACCGGGGACGGGGCCCTCGTACGGGCAGGGACCGGGAGGTCAGAAGCGGCGCGTGATCAGCGCACGCTTGACTTCCTGGATCGCCTTGGTGACCTCGATGCCGCGCGGGCACGCGTCGGTGCAGTTGAAGGTCGTGCGGCAGCGCCACACGCCGTCCTTGTCGTTCAGGATCTCCAGCCGCTGCTCGCCGGCCTCGTCACGCGAGTCGAAGATGAAGCGGTGCGCGTTGACGATCGCCGCCGGGCCGAAGTACTGGCCGTCGTTCCAGAACACCGGGCACGAGGACGTGCACGCGGCGCACAGGATGCACTTGGTGGTGTCGTCGAAGCGCTCGCGGTCCTCGGCGGACTGCAGGCGCTCGCGCGTCGGCTCGTTGCCCTTGGTGACCAGGAACGGCATGACGTCCCGGTACGCCTGGAAGAAGGGCTCCATGTCGACGACGAGGTCCTTCATCACCGTGAGGCCCTTTATGGCCTCGACGGTGATCGGCTTCTCGGGGTTGATGTCCTTGATCAGCGTCTTGCAGGCGAGCCTGTTCTTGCCGTTGATCCGCATCGCGTCCGAGCCGCAGATGCCGTGCGCGCACGAGCGGCGGAAGGTCAGCGTGCCGTCCAGGTCCCACTTGATCTTGTGGAGACCGTCGAGCACGCGCTCCTTCGGGTCGATCTCGATCTGGAAGTCCTGCCACTGCGCCTCGTCCGAGATCTCGGGGTTGAAGCGGCGGATCCGGAAGGTGACCGTGATGTACGGGGAGGCCGCGGCCGCCTCTTCCATCTTGTCCAGGGTGGGGGTAGCCATCAGTACTTACGCTCCATCGGCTGGTAGCGGGTCGTGACGACCGGCTTGTAGTCGAGCCGGACCGAGTCCGAGCCGTCGGCTCCGACCTCGCGGTACGCCATGGTGTGGCGCATGAAGTTGACGTCGTCGCGGTTGGGGTAGTCCTCGCGGTAGTGACCGCCGCGGGATTCCTTGCGCGCCAGGGCGGACACGGCCATGACCTCGGCCAGGTCGAGCAGGTTGCCCAGCTCGATGGCCTCCAGGAGGTCCGTGTTGAAGCGCTTGCCCTTGTCCTGGACGGACACGTTCTTGTAGCGCTCGCGCAGCTCCGCGATCTTCTCGACCGCGGTCTTGATGGTCTGCTCCGTGCGGAACACCATCACGCACGCGTCCATCGTCTCCTGGAGCTCCAGGCGCAGGTCGGCGACCCGCTCCTTGCCCGTGGAGTTGCGCAGGTGCTCGACGAGGTCGACCACCTGCTGCGCCGGGTTCTCGGGGAGCTCGACGTAGTCGTTCTCCTGCGCGTACTTGGCGGCGGCGATACCGGAGCGCTTGCCGAAGACGTTGATGTCCAGCAGCGAGTTGGTGCCCAGGCGGTTCGCGCCGTGCACCGACACGCACGCGACCTCGCCGGCCGCGTACAGGCCCGGGACGACGGTGGTGTTGTCCGCCAGGACCTCACCCTCGACGTTGGTCGGGATGCCGCCCATGGCGTAGTGCGCGGTGGGCTGGATCGGAATCGGGTCCGTGTACGGCTCGATGCCCAGGTAGGTGCGCGCGAACTCGGTGATGTCCGGGAGCTTGGCGTCGAGCTGCTCCGGCGGGAGGTGCGTGAGGTCCAGGTACACGTGGTCACCGGCCGGACCGCAGCCGCGGCCCTCACGGATCTCGGTGTAGATGGAGCGCGAGACGACGTCACGGGACGCGAGGTCCTTCATGACCGGCGCGTACTTCTCCATGAAGCGCTCGCCGTCCTTGTTGCGCAGGATGCCGCCCTCACCGCGGGCGCCCTCCGTCAGCAGGATGCCCATGCGCCAGATGCCCGTCGGGTGGAACTGGAAGAACTCCATGTCCTCCAGCGGCAGGCCGCGGCGGTAGCAGGCCGCCTGGCCGTCACCCGTGAGGGTGTGCGCGTTGGAGGTCACCTTGAAGAACTTGCCGGTGCCGCCGGAGGCGTAGATGACGGCCTTGGCCTGGAACACGTGGATCTCGCCGGTGGCGAGCTCGTACGCGACCACACCGGCCGACTTCTTGACGCCGTCCTCCTCGACCAGGAGCTGGTCCAGGACGTAGAACTCGTTGAAGAACTCCACGCCCTCCTTGACGCAGTTCTGGTACAGCGTCTGGAGAATCATGTGACCGGTGCGGTCCGCGGCGTAGCAGGACCGGCGGACCGGCGCCTCGCCGTGGTTGCGCGAGTGGCCGCCGAAGCGGCGCTGGTCGATGGTGCCGTCCGGGGTGCGGTTGAACGGCAGGCCCATCTTCTCCAGGTCGAGGACCGCGTCGATGGCCTCCTTCGCCAGGATCTCGGCGGCGTCCTGGTCGACCAGGTAGTCACCGCCCTTGACCGTGTCGAAGGTGTGCCACTCCCAGTTGTCCTCCTCCACGTTCGCCAGCGCTGCGGCCATGCCGCCCTGCGCGGCGCCCGTGTGGGAGCGGGTGGGGTAGAGCTTCGTCAGCACCGCGGTGCGGCTGCGCTTGGTCGCCTCGATGGCGGCGCGCATGCCGGCGCCACCTGCGCCGACGATGACGGTGTCGTACTTGTGGATCTTCATTGGTTTCGCCTCAGCCCCGTTGCCTAGCGGATGTTCGGGTCGAAGGTGAAGATCACCAGCGTGCCCAGAAGGATGGTGAACACCGTGGCGGTGTAGAGCAGGCCCTTCAGCCACAGCCGCGTGTTGGCACGCTCCGCGTAGTCGTTGATGACGGTACGCAGGCCGTTGGCGCCGTGCAGCATCGCCAGCCACAGCATCAGCAGGTCCCAGACCTGCCAGAACGGGGACGCCCAGCGGCCGGCCACGAAGGCGAAGCCGATCTTGGAGACGCCGCCGTCGAGCACCAGCTGGATCAGCAGGTGGCCGATGACGAGGACGACGAGCACGATGCCCGAGAGGCGCATGAAGAGCCACGCGACCATCTCGAAGTTGCCGCGGGTCGAGCGGGGCGTCTTGCCCGTGCGCTTGCGCGGCGCCTCGATGTAGGGCGCGGGGTTGTCCACGTCGTAGAGGGAAACACCCTCCACGTCGCCGATGGCCTTGGCGGAAGAAGTGTCAGAGGACATGCGCGTCACTTCCCGAACAGTTCAGCGGCTGCGTGGCCGAGCACGGGGTAGAGGGCCCCGACCATCAGCACGACCCAGATGCCCACGACCCACCAGAGCATCGTCTTCTGGTGGCGCGGGCCCTTGGACCAGAAGTCCACGGCGATGACACGGAGACCGTTGAGCGCGTGGAACAGGATTGCGGCGACGAGGCCGTACTCCAGCAGCGCGACGATCGGAGTCTTGTAGGTAGCCACGACATCGTCGTACGCCTCGGGTGAGACGCGGACGAGAGCGGTGTCGAGGACGTGTACGAACAGGAAGAAGAAGATGAGGACGCCGGTGACTCGATGAGCCACCCAGGACCACATTCCTTCCCGGCCGCGGTACAACGTTCCAGCCGGCACGGAAAACCCTCCGGAAGCGGGGCGGGGGCCAGCCGGCTTCTTTGTCGGTCGGGCCCGGCCGGGTACGGTCCACCGGCCCCGGACATCGTAGCGACGAGTTGTCGGTTCCCTCGCCCGGGGTCCGGCTGTGTGATCAAACAGGCACGTACGGGCTATCCCACAGGGGCGAATAGCCCGGTTTCGACCGTAGGGGCCCCGTCGGAGCGGGTCAGCCGGCGCGTCACGTCCAGGAGCCGGGACTGCGCGACACGGCGCAGCTCGTCCGCGGAGAGCGAGCGCTCCTCGTCCACCTCGTGCCCCATCCGCCGGCGGATCGCCTCCAGCAGCTGGTCGGCCTGCTCCTCCGGCGGGTGCCCGTCCAGGCAGATCACGAAGGCGTGGCCGAACTTGCGTTCGTACTCCGCGTGGGCCGCGTCGAGCGCCAGCAGTGCGGCGTAGGACGCCCCGTGGTCCAGCTCGGCCGAGTGCTCCGCGGCCAGCGCCTCGGTCAGATCGGTCTGCGAGAGGTCGTACGAGGCCTCGTCCGCGGCGGCGAGGAGGGCACCCGCGTCGGGGTAGGGGCGGTGTGCCGCCACCCGGTGCGCCCAGCGGCGGCTTCCGCAGCAGTGCAGGAGGACCGCCCGGGCGGCCCCGGGGGACAGGGCGTTGAACCGCGCCAGTCCGGGGCCGTGGGCCGGGTCGGGGCAGCCGCGGGCCTGTGCCGGAAGGTGGCTGGACAGCGGGGGGCTCCTCGGGGCGTGGCGCGGGTGTCCCGTCACGCTATCGACGCAGGGCACGGTGTGTCGTACCCATGCGGGGATTTCACCCGGAAGTGAACCGAAAGGATGACGTGAGCGCCACGGACAGGCATGGTGGGATGCCCGAAAGGGGGAGGGCGACCGAGGCCGCCACCCCCCACAGGAGAGGCCCCGGCCGCCATCCGTCACGGGCTCGTGCGACAAGCCCGTACCCCTGTCAGCGCCAGGGGTGCGTTTTGTGTCACACCTCGCTCCGCGCAGGATTGGTTGCACGTTGTATCACTCGTGGACGAGAGGTGCTTGAAGGCCGTAACGTGCTGATTTGCGCCACACGTACAGGACAGTGAACGGGTTGGGGACTTTGCTGGGGGACGACGCGGAGCTGACCGCCGCGGTGCTCGCGGCACAGGACGGCGACGAGAACGCGTTCCGTGCTGTGTACCGCGCCGTGCACCCACGCCTGCTCGGTTACGTACGCACGCTCGTCGGGGACGGCGACGCCGAGGACGTGACCTCCGAGGCCTGGCTGCAGATAGCCCGCGACCTCGACTCCTTCACCGGCGACGCCGACCGCTTCCGCGGCTGGGCCGCCCGGATCGCCCGCAACCGGGCCCTGGACCACATACGCATGCGCGGCCGCCGGCCCGCCATCGGCGGCGACGACACCGAGCTGACGAGCTGGGCCGCCGAGTGCGACACGGCCGGCGCGGCGATGGAGTCCCTCGACACCGGGCGCACCATGGCGCTCATAGCCCAGTTGCCCCAGGACCAGGCCGAGGCCGTCGTGCTGCGGGTGGTGGTCGGCCTCGACGCCAAGAGCGCGGCCGAGACCCTGGGCAAGCGGCCCGGCGCCGTCCGCACCGCCGCGCACCGCGGACTGAAGAAGCTGGCGGAACTGCTCGCCGCGCAGGGCGCGGACAGCGGCTTCGAGGCCGGTCCGGGCACCGGCGACAAGGCGGGCGTCACGGTCGGTCATAATGCCGATGGCCATGCGTGGGACGGCGGGGGCGGGAGGGATCTCGACGCCGTACCCGCACAGCGTGGCCGGGGCGGGAGCTACGCGGAACAAACCGGTGTGACGCATTCACGTTGGCGGACGCAGAAGGACATGTGATGGCCGACGAGCGCGACAGGTGGCTGGACGAGGCCGCGGCGGAAGCATTCCTGCGCGGCGGACCGACGGAACCTGCGGGGCCGGCCGCCGACACGCGTGCCGCGATGGAGGCCGCCCGGCTGCGGGCCGCCCTGGACGCTCTGGCCGCGATGGCGGTGCCGGCGCCCACGGGCACGGAACTGCCCGGCGAGGGCGTGGCGGTGGACGCCTACCGCGCGGCGCGCGGCGCCGCGCGTTCCACTGCCGTGCGCCCCACTGCCGTGCGCCCCGCCGCCGTGCCGTCCGCGGCCGACGGGTCCGGTGAACCCCTGGTTGACCTCGGCCATGTCATCCCCGCGCCCGCGCCCGCCCGCCGGCGGGCCCGGACCGTGAGCTTCGGCCTGGCCGCGGCCCTCGCGAGCGTCGCCGCCGGCGGACTGGCCGCGGCGGCCGGCGCCGGGCTGCTGGACCGGTCCCGGCACGACACCGCCGGACCCGGGCCGGCGATGTCCGTCAGCGCCGGCGAGAGCCCGGTCCCGGGCGTCGGCACCAGCGCCCCGACCCTCGCTCCGAAGCTGCTGCCCACCCCGCTGCCGGACGGCTCGAACCCGGCGTTCGCCCCCGTGGCGCCGTCGCCGGGCCCGGACGGGCGTACGACACCCGGCACCGTGGCGGGCCCTGACGCCTCCGCGGGCACCACCACGACCGGCGGCGGCGCGGGCAAGGACGGCCAGGACGACCGCAGCGGTCCGGGCGACCGCGAAGGCAGCCGCGACACCCTGGGCGCCGGGGAACTCGCCAAGGACCGCCAGCGCGAGCAGGACAGCCGCCTCAAGGCGGACCTCTGCCAGGAGTACCGCAAGGGCCGCCTCAACGACGACCGGCGCGAGCGGCTCTCGCGTCTGGCCGACGGGCTCCTTCGGATCCCGGCCTACTGCGCCACGGTGCTGGACGGGGAGTCCGACGGCACCAAGCGCCGCGACGCCCCGCTGGAGGGCGGGACGCTCCGGGCGCCGTCGATGTCACCGGCGGTCCCGCAGGGCTCCACGCCCCTGCGTGCGGTCCGCTGAAACGTGCGCTGACCCGCCTGTAACACTTTTCGAACCGGTGACGCAGTACTTATCGAGCCGACTGGTCATCGGCCGCGCATGAGCCGGGGTTCCCCCCGTACCCCTGGGCTCTGCGCAACCGGCGCGGGCGGGGCACGTTCCCCCGGCCCTGCCCGCGCCCTTTACTTCGACCCGTTCAACGGGACAGGCCGTCCGTTCCGCGACACGCCGCTACGGCGGGTCGCGAAAGGGACGGCCTGATGTGTTTCCCCGGCCCGGGGCCGGCTGCGCGGTCGGGCCCGGCGGTGCGGTCGGGGCCTGGTCGGGGCCCGGATCCCGGGCCCCCGGCGTCACCCTTTGCGGGCTCACCAGTAGACGACGACCTTGTCGCCCACCTGCACGTCGTCGAAGAGCTTCGACAGCTTGCCCTTGTCCCGGACGTTCACGCAGCCGTGCGAGGCGCCGGCGTAGCCGCGGGCAGCGAAGTCCGCGGAGTAGTGCACCGCCTGGCCGCCGCTGAAGAACATCGCGTACGGCATCGGCGTGTGGTAGATCGTCGACGTCCACTCCTTGGCCTTCCAGCCCACGTTGAACACGCCCTCGCGGGTCGGGGTGTTCTCCGAGCCGAAGCGCACGTCCATCGTCGAGATGACCTTGCCGTCGATCATCCAGGCGAGGGTGCGGCTCTCCTTGCTGATGCACATGACGCGGCCCGTCATGCAGCGCGGGTCCGGTGCGGCGACCTCGTTGACGGTCGGCGGGCGCAGCTCGTCGGCGGTGGGCTTCTTGCTGGAGTTCTGGATCTTCTTCCAGGTCTTCTCGTCGACCCCGCCGGTCGCGTCCAGACCGTTCTTCGACTGGAAGGACTTCACCGCGGCCGTGGTCTTCGAGCCGTAGAAACCGGTCGGCGCCACCGTCATCAGCTTGAGCTGCTTCAGACGGGCCTGCAGCTCGCGGACCTGCTCGCTCTCGTCGCCGTTGGCCATGATCTGCTTCACCGAGGGCGAAGGCGAGGCCGACGGGGAGGCAGAGGCGGACGCCGAGGCCGACGGCGAGGGCTCACCGGGCTTGTTGTCGGCGGTCGGAGAGGCTTCGGGGGTGGCGCCCGCCGTGGGCGTTGACGGCGCCGCGGAGGAGGAGCCGGCCGACTCCGTCTTCTGCGGACCGCAGGCGGTCGCGGCGAGCGCGACGGCGGTGGCCACCCCGATCGTGCGGATTATGACTCTCTGGCGCTGCATTGCAGTCCCCCGGTTTCTACGTCGTGTATCTAGGTGATGCCTGGCGCGCGTGGAGAGTTGCACAGGGTCCCGGGATGTTGCGCCATTGTGACCAGCAACCGTCCGCAGCCTTACGAAGCGACGCGCGGGCAAGGTTGTATCAGCCCCGGGCCCGGTTGCTCTACGGAGGACTTCGTCACATGGCAAGCACGGAGAGCGGAATCCCGATCGAACCGGTCTACGGCCCGGGCGATCTGACGGAATGGGACCCCGAGGTCCAATTGGGTGCACCTGGGGACTTCCCCTACACCCGAGGGATTTATCCGAACATGTACACCGGTCGGCCGTGGACGATGCGGCAGTACGCCGGTTTCGGCACGGCCACCGAGTCCAACGCCCGCTACCGGCAGCTCATCGCGGGCGGCGGCACCGGGCTGTCCGTCGCCTTCGACCTGCCGACCCAGATGGGCCACGACTCCGACGCGCCCCTCGCCCACGGCGAGGTCGGCAAGGTCGGGGTCGCCGTCGACTCGCTCGACGACATGCGGACGCTGTTCGACGGGATCCCCCTCGACCGGGTCTCCACCTCCATGACGATCAACGCGCCCGCGGCGCTGCTCCTGCTGCTCTACCAGCTGGTCGCGGAGGAACAGGGCATCCCGGGCACGCAGCTGACGGGGACGATCCAGAACGACGTCCTGAAGGAGTACATCGCCCGGGGGACGTACATCTTCCCGCCCGGCCCCTCGCTGCGGCTGACGGCCGACACCTTCCGCTACTGCCGGGCCGAGATCCCCCGGTGGAACACCATCTCCATCTCCGGCTACCACATGGCCGAAGCGGGGGCCTCGCCCGCGCAGGAGGTGGCCTTCACCCTCGCCGACGGCATCGCCTACGTCCGTACCGCCCTCGCGGCCGGGATGGCGGTCGACGAGTTCGCGCCCCGGCTGTCCTTCTTCTTCGTCGCCCGCACCACCCTGCTGGAGGAGGTCGCGAAGTTCCGTGCCGCCCGGCGGATCTGGGCCCGCGTCATGCGCGAGGAGTTCGGGGCGCGGGATGCGAAGTCGATGATGCTGCGCTTCCACACCCAGACCGCCGGGGTCCAGCTCACCGCGCAGCAGCCCGAACTGAACCTCGTACGCGTCGCCGTGCAGGCACTCGCCGCCGTGCTGGGCGGCACGCAGTCGCTGCACACCAACTCCTTCGACGAGGCGATCGCACTGCCCACGGAGAAGTCGGCCCGCCTCGCGCTGCGCACCCAGCAGGTCCTCGCGTACGAAACGGACGTACCGCACACCGTGGACCCCTTCGCCGGGTCGTACGCGGTGGAGCGGATGACGGACGAACTGGAGGCGGCGGCCCTGGCGCTGATGCGGCGGGTCGAGGAGCAGGGCGGGGCGGTGGCCGCGATCGAGGCCGGCTTCCAGAAGGCGGAGATCGAGCGGAACGCCTACCGCATCGCGCGGGAGACCGACAGCGGCGAGCGGGTGGTCGTCGGCGTCAACCGCTTCGCGCTGGAGCGCGAGGAGCCGTACGAGCCGCTGCGCGTGGACCCCGCGATCGAGGAGCGGCAGTGCGCGGCGCTGGCGCGACTGCGGGCGGAGCGCGACGGGGCGGCGGTGGCGGCGGCGCTCGGGGCACTGCGGGAGGCGGCCGCGGGCACGCGGAACGTTCTGTACCCGATGAAGGAGGCGCTGCGCGCGCGGGCCACGGTGGGCGAGGTGTGCGGGGCGCTGCGGGAGGTGTGGGGGACGTACGAGCCCAGCGGTTCCACATGGTGAAACCCATTCGACTGTCAGGTGTGTCCTCATGGGACACTCCTGCCCATGCTGGGTGTCACCGATCTGCCGACGTACCTCGCCGGCCTCGTCCTGATCATTCTGTTGCCGGGACCGAACTCGCTCTACGTGTTGTCCGTCGCCGCCCGCCGCGGTGTGCGCACGGGCTACAAGGCCGCCGCCGGGGTGTTCACCGGTGACGCCGTGCTGATGGCGCTGACCGCGGTGGGCGCCGGGGCGCTGCTCCGGGCGAGCCCGCTGGTCTTCACCGTGGTGAAATTCCTCGGCGCCGGGTACCTGGCCTGGCTGGCCGTCGGGATGATGCGGGGCGCCTGGGCGCTGTGGCGCACGCGCCAGGAGCGGGACGGGGCGCGGGCAGACGCCGGCCCCGCCGACCCGGCCGGGAACGAGCGGCCCTACCGCCGTGCCCTGCTGATCAGCCTCCTCAACCCGAAGGCCATCCTCTTCCTGATGTCCTTCTTCGTGCAGTTCGTGGAGCCGTCCTACGCCTACCCGGCACTGTCGTTCCTGGTCCTCGGCGGGCTGCTGCAGACCGGCAGCTTCCTCTACCTGACGCTGCTGATATTCGGCGGCACCCGCCTCTCGGAGGCCTTCCGCCGCCGCAAGCGGCTGTCGGCCGGGGCGACCTCGGCCGCGGGCGTGCTGTTCCTGGGCTTCGCGGCCAAACTGGCCGCCGGCTGAGACCCCTCAGCCGGCGACGCGGCGCAGGGTCCGGGCCATGCGCCGCACCGTCCGGCTGCGCGCCAGGAACGACAGCCGGGCGGGGATGCCGCCCGGCAGGCCCAGCGTCGTCAGCCGGCGCCGCGTGAAGTACCGCCGGGTGGCGGGCGTCAGATGCGCGGCCAGGTACGCCTCGGCCGCGGCCCGGCGCGCGGCCAGGATCTGCGGCTGCATCGTGAACCCGACGGCCGTCAGCAGCCCGGCCCGCTCCGCTCCCGCCCGCCCGACGGACGCGGGCGTCCACGCGCGGACCGCCTCCGGGTCCGCCAGGTCCGGCAGCAGCGAGTCCACCAGTGCCAGCGGTACCCGGTTGCTGTTCTGGTACGGGGCCAGGCGGGCCAGCACGGCCCCGGTGCCGGTGCGCGCGACGGGCAGACCGTACAGCGTCGCGGCGGTCAGCAGGCCCGTGGAGAAGCAGCCGACGACCAGCGCCGGGCGCAGCCGCCCGTAGAGCGTCTCGGCCGGCACCGGGCTGCCGGCCACGGTGAGCCGGGCGCCGAGCCGTTCGGCTTCCGCCGCGGCCCGGTGGGCGTACTCGGCCGGCGCGCTGGGGTGGGGCTTGAAGACCAGCTCCCGGTGGCCGAGGGCGAAGGCGCCCCGGACCATCGAAGCGTGCAGCTCCTCCTCCTCGTCCGCGGTCATCAGGTCGAGCGCCGACAGGTACTGGCCCAGCAGCAGGGCCGGAGACTCCCCGACGCCGTCCAGGTCCGTACCGTGCTGGGGGAGCTCCGCGAGGACCTTCAGGAAGGACTCCGCGGGCACCAGCTCCAGCCGCGCCCCGAACTCCGTCAGCAGCAGCGGCTTCAGGCCGGGCACCAGGTCCAGGTGGAGCACCCGCCGTACGCGCATCCCGAGCTGCGGGTCGAGGCGGAAGCGGGTGGGGCCGTAGCTCATCAGCCCGTCGGCGTAGACGTCGACCGCCGCGCCCGGGAAGAGCCGGCACAGGGACTGGGCGGGGGGCACCTGGAGGGACTCCACGACCAGCTCGACCCGGTCCTCGCCCAGGCCCCACAGGGTGCGCAGCTGCCGCTCCCAGATCGGGACGTCCTCGGCGCGCGGGGCCCAGGTGCTCGGATGCTGCGGCTCGATCACGGCGTTCCAGTCGAGCACCTCGTCGAAGCGGGTGCGCAGGGCGGCGAAGCCCGGCATGCCCGCCACTCCCGGGGTCACCTCGGCGGTGACGGCGTGGTTGCTGGTGAGCAGGATCCGGCGGCCCGCGGGCGGGAAGCAGCCCGCGTCGACACCCGCCGCGAGCGTGGCCGCACCGTAGAGGGTGGAGGCCAGGAAGATCTGCGTGAGCATCAGGCGGTCGCCCCCGACGGGGTGCGGCGGCTGCCGCGCAGGCGGCGCAGGACCGTGGAGCGCTCGACGTCCATGGAGTCCAGCACCTGATCCAGCACGTCCTGGGGCATGCGGCCGAGCGCGGCCGCGCTCATGAGGCGGAGTTTCTTGGCCACGGCCGGTTCGTACCTTTCGATGGACCCGAAATGGTGCGCGATGATTGCGCAATACGTTCGGATGGATTTCGGGAGCAGGAGATCGGATTCCCGGTCGGTGGCGACGTCGGCGAGGACCTGGTCGAATGCCCGGATGAAATCGAGCTGCCGTTCGTCCTTGATCTGCGTCAACGAGGTGGAAACCCCGCGCCGGTAGAAGACCCCCGGCAGTCCGACCGCCGCGAAGGACCCGGCCTCCCGGTGCAGCCGCCAGATCCACGGCCGGTCCTCCGCCGTGCGCAGCCCGTCGGTGAAGTGCAGCAGGCCGCGGTCCAGCAGCCGCCGGTGGTACATGCCGGCCCAGGCGTACGGATAGTCCACCGAGGTCGCCCGGTCGGCGGGCAGGATCGCGCCGCGCGGATCGGCGACGACGGACTGCGGACCGAAGGGGACGCGCTGCACGCTCCGCGTCCGGCCCGTGCAGCGCACATGGTCGGTGCGGATGAAATCGCAGCTCAGGAACTCTATGGCGGCCAGCATCCGGGCGAGGTGGCCGGGAGCCAGCCAGTCGTCCCCGTCCAGGAAGGCGAGGTACTCGCCGCGGGCCGCCTCCAGCCCGGTGTTCCGTGCGGTGGCCAGGCCGCCGTTGCGCTCGTGTCTGAGGTGCACCGCCCCCGGCAGCTCGCGCGCCGCCCGTTCCAGCAGGTCGGGCGTCCGGTCCGTCGAGCAGTCGTCGACGAGCAGGAACTCGAAATCCTCCCGGGCGTTCAGTTCGAGACTCTTCAGGGCGTCCGGTGCGTATGTCTGCACGTTGAAGAACGGCACGACGACAGAGAGCTTGGGCACCCGCGAGACATTAGGACGCCCGCCCGGCATTCGCTGTGGCCCGGGTGCGGATTTCACGTGAACGGCGCGGGGCGGGCGGGTGAACCCGTGCGCTTTCGCATTCAGTCGACGCGTTGTTAACCAGCTGTTGTGCGTTCGTTGGGCCGATCACCGAAATTGCGCAATAGCTTCTGCCGCGTGCCAGAACGCAAACGCGTCGCCGTACTCGCCGATTCCGACACGAGATGGAAATGGGGCGCATCGACCGCCCGCCGTCTCGTGCCCGACCACCGGCTCACCGGATACCTGCTGCGCGGCCGTGCCACGCCCACCGCGCGCCAGCTCGGCGAGGTGGGGGTGCGGGCCGACCGGCTGGCCGAGGTGACCTGCGCCGAGTTCCTCGCCGAGATCGGACGCGAGCAGTACGACGTGGTCGTCCTCGCGCTCGTCGGCGGGGCCGTCCAAGCGGTCCTGCACGGCGCTCGCGCCCTGTGGCCGGCTCCCGCCAGGCGCCCCGTCCTCGTCACCGGCTACGTCGGAGTCGTGTACGAGAAGCTCGCCGACGGGCTGCTGCTGCGGCACGGGGCCGACCTCGTCCTCGCCAACTCCCGCCACGACGCGCAGCGCTTCCGCGCCGTGTACGAGGGGGTCGGCGCGGACGCCGGCGCCGTCACCGAGACCGCGCTGCCCTTCTTGGGCGGGGCGCCGTACGAGCCGGCCGGGCGCCGGGCCCCCACGGTGGTCTTCGCCGTACAGCCCTCCGTACCCGACAACCGCGCCGACCGCGCCTACCTGCTGGAACGCGCGGCCCGCCACGCCCGGCTGCACCCCGAACGCGAGGTGCTGGTCAAACTGCGCAGCAAGCCCGGGGAGCACACCACGCACCTGGAGGAGCAGCCCTACCAGCGGCTCGCCGAGCGCGTCCCGGGCGGACTGCCCGCCAACTGCCGGCTGGTGTACGGGAACATGAGCGAGGTGCTGGACGGCACCGACCTGCTGGTCACCGTCTCCTCCACGGCCGCCCTGGAGTCCCTGCACCGCTCCGTACCGACGGCGGTCCTCACCGACCTCGGCATCCGCGAGGCCCTCGGCAACCACCACTTCCTGGGCTCCGGCTGCCTGGCCTCCTGGGACCAGCTCGACTCCGGGCTGCTGCCCGAGGGCGACCCGGTCTGGCTCGCCGCCCACGGCGTACGGCCGACCGGTACCCCGGTCCCGGCCGGCCCGGCCCCGGAGGCCGCGGCGGGAACGGCCGCGGACGGTGACGCCTACGCCGTCGCCCGGGCCAAGGTCGCCGGACTGCTGGCCGCGGCCCGGCTGCCCCCGCCCGCCCCCTACTACACGCCCACCACGGCCCCCGGATACCTCCCCGGCGTCCTCGCCCGGCACCGCCTCGCACCGGACGGCACCCCGCTGCCCGGCGCCGCACGGCCGGAGGCGGGGGAGTCCCGGCTGCGCCGCCGGCTCCGCGCCCACCTGCGCGAGGCCGCCCGCGGGGCGTACCGCCACGGGGTGCAGCGCGTCGCCCCGGTGATCCGAAGGCTGGGGGAGCTGTGAGGGTCCTCGCCGTCATCCCCGCCCGCGGCGGCTCCAAGGGGGTCCCCGGCAAGAACCTCGCCGACGTCGGCGGCACCCCGCTCGTCGCCCGCGCCGTCCTGGCGTGCCGGGCCGCGCCGAGCGTCACCGACGTGGTCGTCTCCACCGACTCCGCGGCCATCGCGGAGGCCGCCCGCGCCGCGGGCGCCGACGTGATCGCCCGCCCCACCGCCCTCTCCGGCGACACCGCGAGCAGCGAGGCGGCCGTCCTGCACGCGCTCGCCGCCTTCGAGGAACTGCACTCGCTCACCGTGGACGTGGTCCTCCTCGTCCAGTGCACCAGCCCCTTCCTCGCCGCCTCCGACGTCGAGTCGGTCGCCGTGGCCGTCACCACCGGGGCCGCCGACTCGGCCCTGACCGCGGCCTCCTTCCACGGCTTCCTCTGGCGCGACGACCCCGACGGCCACGGGACCGGGGTCAACCACGAGCCCGCGTACCGGCCCCGCCGCCAGGACCGGCCGCAGGACCTGCTGGAGACCGGCGCCGCCTACGCCATGGACGCCGCCGGCTTCCGCACCGCCCGCCACCGCTTCTTCGGCCGCACCCTGCCCGTCCCCACCGACCCCGCCCGGGTCCTGGAGATCGACGACCCGCACGACCTGGCCCGCGCCCGGCTGCTCGCCCCGCTCCTCGACCCGCTGCTCGACCCGCGCCCCGGCGCCCCCGCAGACCCGCGGGCCGACGCGCACACCGCCCCGGACCCCGACCCGCAGCCCACACCCCGTACACCCCCGCACCGAAGGACGCCCCCTGCCATGACCTCCCACCCCGACCCGCGCCTGCGCACCTTCGGAGCGCGCACCGCCGGCCCCGGCCGCCCCGTCTACGTCGTCGGCGAGATCGGCATCAACCACAACGGCGACCTCGGCAACGCCTTCGCCCTCATCGACGCCGCCGCCGAAGCGGGCTGCGACGCCGTGAAGTTCCAGAAGCGCACCCCGGAGATCTGCACCCCGCGCGACCAGTGGGACATCGAGCGCGACACCCCCTGGGGCCGGATGACCTACATCGACTACCGCCACCGCGTCGAGTTCGGCGAGGACGAGTACCGCGCCGTCGACGAGCACTGCGCCAAGCGCGGCATCGACTGGTTCGCCTCCCCGTGGGACACCGAGGCCGTCGCCTTCCTGGAGAAGTTCGACGTCCCCGCCCACAAGGTGGCCTCCGCCTCCCTCACCGACGACGAACTGCTGCGCGCCCTGCGCGCCACCGGCCGCACCGTCGTGCTGTCCACCGGCATGTCCACCCCGCACCAGATCCGCCACGCCGTCGAGGTGCTCGGCAGTGCCAACATCCTCCTCTGCCACGCCACATCGACGTACCCGGCCAAGGCCGAGGAGCTCAACCTGCGGGTCATCAACACCCTGCGCGACGAGTACCCCAACGTCCCGATCGGCTACTCCGGCCACGAGACGGGCCTGCAGACCACCCTCGCCGCCGTCGCACTCGGCGCCACCTTCGTCGAGCGCCACATCACCCTCGATCGCGCGATGTGGGGCTCCGACCAGGCCGCCTCCGTCGAACCGGGAGGCCTGGCCCGCCTGGTCCGCGACATCCGCACCATCGAGACCGCCCTCGGCGACGGGGTCAAGCGCGTCTACGAGTCCGAGCTCGGCCCCATGAGGAAGCTCCGCCGCGTCCGCGGCGAGCTCGCTCCCGTCTGAGGGCTGTCCCGTAATCCCCGGCGGGCGCACGACGGCAGCCACGGCACCTCGCCGCGTTGTCGGAACGCCCGGATACGCCCGGTATCAGGACGCTCTCCGCCTTGCGGTGCACCGCATCTGACGCAGCGCGCTGATCCACCGGGGATTACGGGACAGCCCTCAGGCCGTCTCTTCCGGATCCTGCCGGGCCCCCAGACAAAGGAGTACGTGTGAGCACCTCCGCCTCCACCCTGGCGCTCGTCGAGAGCCCGGTCCAACTCCTCAACGTGCTGGAGTGGGCGTACGCGCGCGCCGCCGCGCCCGGCAGACCGCTGTTCGGCGTCCCGAGCCAGCGCCCGCGCCGCGCCGGACGGAACGTGCGGGCGGAGCCCGGCCCGCGCCCGGTGGGCGCGCTCGAACCCGTGCGGATCGTGGTGCTGCCGCCCACCGACCCCATGTCCCGCGGCCAGCTGCGCCGGATGGCGGCACTGGCCCGGGACGAGGGGTGCGAGGTGCGGTGGCAGGAGGCGCGCGGCAGCCGGCTCGCCCCGGTGAAGGCGCTCGCCGCCCTGGCACGCGACGTCCGCGCGTCGCGCACCGTCGTCGTCGGCGACCCCTTCTCCCGCTACGTCCAGCTCCTGCTCACCCTGGTGCGCGCCGAGGAGCTCGTCGTGGTCGACGACGGCACCGCCACCATGGAGTTCGTCGCGCAGACCGCCCGCGGCGAACGCCTCGTGCGCTGGCATCGGGTCGGCGGCGGCGGGCTGCCGGGCCGCGTCCGCGAGCTGGCGTACGCGCCCGTCTCCGCGGCCGCTCGGCGCCGCTTCGTCCCGGACCGGTCCGGCGCCGGCGCCCACCCGGAGCCGGGGCGGGCACACCGCGTCGAGGTGTTCACCTCCATGCCGGTCGCCCCGCACGGCGGGATGGCGCTGCGGCCCAACGAGTTCGCCTGGACCCGCGCCCGCTTCGGCCCGCCCCGCCTCACCAAGGGCACCGACCTGGTCGGCACCTCGCTCGTCGAGACCGGCGTGGTGGACCCGGACCGCTACCTGGACGCGGTCCGCTCCCTCACCCTGGAGCACGGCGCCACCCGCTACTTCGCGCACCGCCGCGAGTCCCCGGAGAAACTGCGCGCGCTGAGCCGGGCGACCGGGCTGCAGATCGTACGCCCGGACCTGCCGCTGGAGCTGATCGCGCGTCGCGGTCCCGTCGGCCGGACGGTCCTCAGTTTTCCGTCCACGGTCGTCCACACGCTGCCCTACGCCCTGACCGGTACCGGTGTCACCGTCGCCGTGTGCGACGTCGACCCGGCCTGGCTCACCGGCTCCGCGTCCCCCCGCGCGCGCAGCTTCCTCGCGGGGGTCACCGACACCGCTCGTGATGTGCACAGACTGCCCGCCCAGGCGGCGCCCACGGCCGGATGAGCGCGCGAGTTTACCCCCGCGTCAACCCGGTCATGCGTCCAGAGGCGGTGTTTCTTTCCCCTAACGGCATGAACTTTCGTGATCCCCGGTCAGTTGGCCCATCCGTGCGCCTACCCTTCAACGGGTGAACCAGTTGATGTCCCGCGAGTCCCAGACCCTCCAGCCCGTCGCGTCCGACCGGCCCGAGCTGCCCGGCAAACTTCCGGACCACCTGCGCACCGAACTGATCGCCTTCCGCCGGGACTTGCACATGCACCCGGAGCTCGGACACCAGGAATTCCGCACCACCGCGGCGATCAAGGCCAGGCTTGAGGAAGCCGGCCTGCGACCACGGGTCCTGAAGTCCGGCACCGGCCTGATCTGTGACGTGGGCACCTGGGACGGAGGCCGGCCGATGCTGGCCCTGCGCGCGGACATCGACGCCCTGCCCATCCCGGACGCCAAGACGCACGTCTCGTACCGCTCGACCTCCCCGGACCGCGCCCACGCCTGCGGCCACGACGTGCACACCGCCGTCGTCCTCGGCGCCGGCCTCGTCCTCGCCGAGCTCGACCGCCAGGGTCTCCTGCCCCGGCCCGTACGGCTGCTCTTCCAGCCCGCCGAGGAGGTGCTGCCCGGCGGCGCCACCGACGCCATCGAATCCGGGGTGCTGGACGGCGTGGGCCGGATCGTCGCCGTCCACTGCGACCCCCGGGTCGACGCCGGGCGGATCGGACTGCGGCCCGGCCCCATCACCTCCGCCTGCGACCGGCTGGAGGTCAGCCTCACCGGATCCGGCGGGCACACCGCCCGGCCGCACCTGACCACCGACCTGGTGACGGCCGCCGCCCGCGTGGCCATCGACGCCCCCGCGCTGCTCGCCCGCCGGATGGACGCCCGCTCCGGCATGTCGGTCACCTGGGGCCGGATCGAGTCCGGGCACGCCTGCAACGTGATCCCGATGCACGCCGAGCTGTCCGGAACCGTACGGTGCCTGGACCTGGCCGCCTGGCACGAGGCGCCGGACATGATCCACGCGGCGATCGACGAGATCGCGACCATGCACGGGGCCAAGTTCGAGATCAACCACGTGCGCGGGGTGCCGCCGGTGGTCAACGACCCGGTGATCACGGAACTGCTGCGCGAGGCGATGGGGGCCCGGCGCGGCGCCGAGTCGGTCGAGGACACCGAGCAGAGCCTGGGCGGGGAGGACTTCTCCTGGTACCTGGAACACGTGCCGGGCGCCATGGCCCGCCTCGGGGTCCGCACGCCGGGCGACACCGCCAAGCGCGACCTGCACCGCGGGGACTTCGACGTGGACGAGGACGCGATCGCCGTCGGGGTCGAGTTCTTCACGGCCGCCGCACTGATCGACGGCCGCCGCACGCCGCCCTCCATGTAGCGATCCGGCCGAACTGCTTACAACATCGGCGAGCCTCCCGGCGGGCGTGTCCAGCCCTTGGTACACAAGGGCTGGACGTCCTGGCAGTTACCGATCGGTCACTGTCCGGTTCGCGACGATCCGATAACGACTCATGAACGGGCCTTTAACTGACATCTACGCGCGTTACGATCGCCGCGAAACCAGCGCCGGTCGTGGCGCTTCGGTCAGGTTTTGAAGGAGCCTCCCCTTGCGCCGGATCACCAGGATCGCCACCGTGGGCATCGCGTCCGCGGCGCTGGCCCTCTCGGCCACCGCCTGTGGCGGAAAGAAGTCCTCTGACGCCTCCTCCTCCCCCTCGGAGTCGGGTCAGAAGTCCGCAGCCATCGCGTACGACATCGGTGGCCGCGGCGACCAGTCGTTCAACGACGCCGCCTACGCCGGTCTGAAGAAGGCCGAGACCGACCTGAAGATCAAGGGCGCCGAGGCGGAGCCCACCGACGGCGAGGGCGAGGCCGACAAGGTCCAGCGCCTCACCGAGCTCGCCCGCAAGGGCAACAACCCGGTCATCGGCGTCGGCTTCGCCTACGCCCCGGCCATCAAGAAGGTCGCGCCGAAGTTCCCGAAGACCACCTTCGGCATCATCGACGACACCTCGGTGACCGGCGAGAACATCGCCAACCTGGTCTTCAACGAGGAGCAGGGCTCCTACCTGGCCGGCGTCGCCGCCGCCAAGGCGTCCAAGACCGGCACGGTCGGCTTCATCGGCGGTGTCGAGGTTCCGCTGATCAAGAAGTTCGAGGCGGGCTTCGCCCAGGGTGTCAAGGACACCAACCCGAACGCCAAGGTGCTCTCCGCGTACCTGACCCAGCCGCCGAACTTCGACGGTTTCGCCAAGCCCGACCTGGGCAAGGCCGCCGCGCAGGGCCAGCTCGACGCGGGCGCCGACGTGATCTACGCCGCCGCCGGCCTCGCCGGTTCCGGTGCCATCGAGGCCGCTTCCGCCAAGGGCAAGTGGGCCATCGGCGTCGACTCCGACCAGTACAACCAGGCCGGTCTGGCGAAGTACAAGGACTCCATCCTGACCTCGGTCACCAAGGACGTCTCGGACTCCGTCTTCAACCTGATCAAGTCGGTCGAGGACGGCAAGCCCACCACCGGTGAGATCCGCTACGGCCTGGACAAGGACGGCGTCGGCCTGGCCGACTCCAACCCGAAGTACAAGGAGATGACCGACGTCATCGCCGCGGTGGAGAAGGCCAAGGCCGACATCATCGCCAAGAAGATCACCGTCAAGACCGCCCCGTAAGGCAGTCCCTGACGTGTAGTCCTGGTCTCCGGGGTCCGGGAAGCGGTCGACATCGCTCCCGGGCCCCGAGCCACGTTCTGTGATCACTAGTCTGTGACCAAGTGGCCGTACTGGCCGCGAGTTTTCACTTCCGACAGTGCTACGCGCGTAGAAGCATCGTGGACGCGATACTTTCACTCCCCGCCCTGTCCCCCCTGCCTTCCGCTCCTTTCGCGCCAAGGAGAGTGCGTCATCAACGCGTCCAGCCCGCCCCCCGCCGTAGAACTGCACGGCATCACAAAGCGCTTCCCCGGCGTCGTCGCCAACAAGGACATCGCGATCACCGTCCGCAAGGGCACGGTCCACGCCCTGATCGGTGAGAACGGCGCCGGCAAGTCGACTCTGATGAAGATCCTCTACGGCATGCAGAAGCCGGACGAGGGCACCATCGCCATCGACGGGGAACAGGTCGCCTTCAACACGCCCGGCGACGCCATCGCCCGTGGCATCGGCATGGTGCACCAGCACTTCATGCTCGCCGACAACCTCACCGTCCTGGAGAACGTCGTTCTCGGCGGCGAGAAGCTGTACGGCATCGGCGCCAAGGCCCGCAAGAAGATCATGGAGATCTCGGACGCGTACGGCCTCGGGGTGCGCCCCGACGCCCTCGTCGAGGACCTCGGCGTCGCCGACCGCCAGCGCGTGGAGATCCTCAAGGTCCTCTACCGCGGCGCGAAGATCCTCATCCTCGACGAGCCGACCGCAGTGCTCGTGCCGCAGGAGGTGGACGCCCTCTTCGACAACCTGCGCGAGCTCAAGTCCGAGGGCCTGACCGTCATCTTCATCTCGCACAAACTGGGCGAGGTGCTGAAGGTCGCCGACGACATCACCGTCATCCGGCGCGGCACCACGGTCGGCACCGCCGACCCGAAGACCGCCACCCCCAAGCAGCTCGCCGAGCTGATGGTCGGTGCGGAGCTGCCCTCGCCCGAGACCCGCGAGTCGACCGTCACGACCGTTCCGATGCTCCAGGTGACCGGGCTGACCGTCGCCGCCGGCGACGCCGTCGTCGCCGAGCCGGAGGTCCTGGTGCCCGCGGCCCCCGCGGACTCCGCGGCCCACGAGAGCGTCGAGGCCGGCCGTCTCCTGCTGGACGACGTCAGCCTCACGATCCACAAGGGCGAGATCCTCGGCATCGCAGGTGTCGAGGGCAACGGCCAGACGGAGCTGATCGAGGCCCTCATGGGCATGATGGCCCCCGACGCGGGCGTCATCACCCTGGACGGCGCGGACATCACCAAGATGTCGGTGCGCAAGCGCCGTGAGGGCGGCATCGGCTACATCCCCGAGGACCGCCACCGCCACGGCCTGCTGCTGGAGTCCCCCCTCTGGGAGAACCGCATCCTCGGCCACGTCACCGAGGCGCCCAACTCCAAGAACGGCATCCTCGACCCGAAGGCGGCCCGCAAGGACACCGAACGGATCGTGCGCGAGTACGACGTGCGCACGCCCGGCATCGACGTCACCGCGGCCTCGCTCTCCGGCGGCAACCAGCAGAAGCTGATCGTCGGCCGCGAGATGAGCCACAACCCGAAGTTCCTCATCGCCGCCCACCCCACGCGCGGTGTGGACGTCGGCGCGCAGGCGCAGATCTGGGACGCGATCCGCGAGGCCCGCCGCGAGGGCCTGGCCGTGCTGCTGATCTCCGCCGACCTGGACGAGCTCATCGGCCTGTCCGACACCCTGCGTGTGATCTACCGCGGCCGCCTGGTCGCCGACGCCGACCCGGCGACCGTCACCCCCGAGGAGCTCGGCACCGCCATGACGGGCGCCGCCTCGGGGCACCTGGAAGCAACCGACAACCACTCCGCCGCTGCCGACGGTGACACGACGGAGGACGAGGCCCGATGAAGAAATTCGACAAGGACCGGCTGCTGCTCGCCATCGCCGGGCCCCTGCTCGCGCTGGTCAGCGCCTTCGTGCTGACCATGATCGTGCTGGCGGCGACGGGCATCAACCCGATCGAGCCGCTGCGCATCATGGTCGAGAACGGTGGCTACGAGGACGTCCAGATCCTCATCGTCAACCAGGCCGGCACCTACTACCTGGCAGCCCTGGCCGTCGCCATCGGCTTCCGGATGAACCTCTTCAACATCGGCGTCGACGGCCAGTACCGCCTCGCCGCGATGATCTCCGCCGTGGTCGGCGGCGCCATCGCGCTGCCCGGCCCGCTGCACATCCTGCTGATCGTGGTCGTCGCGATGCTGACCGGTGCCTTCTGGGCCGGTATCGCGGGTGTCCTCAAGGCCAAGCGCGGCGTGAGCGAGGTCGTCTCGACGATCATGCTCAACGCCATCGCCACGAGCCTCATCGCCTGGCTGATCCTGCCGAAGAACCTCGGCGTGCAGGTGGAGGGCTCCAACGACCTCACCACCGGCGAGATCGCCCAGTCGGGCTGGTTCCCGGCCCTCTCCATGGGGGACTCGGGCGAGATCTACGGCTTCACCTTCATCGCCTTCGCCCTCGGCGTCGTCTACTGGTTCGTGCTCAACCGCACCCGCTTCGGCTTCGACCTGCGCGCCAGCGGCGCGAGCGAGTCCGCCGCCGCGGCCTCCGGTGTCGACTCCAAGAAGATGATCATCACCGCGATGCTCATCTCCGGCGCCGTCGCCGGCCTGTCCGGCATGCCGGTGCTGCTCGGCGAGAGCCACACGTACACCCTCGTCTTCCCCGTGGGTGTCGGCTTCACCGGCATCACCATCGCCCTGCTCGGCCGCAACAGCCCCGTCGGCATCTTCTTCGCCGCCCTCCTGATGGCCTTCATCGACAAGGCGTCCGCCGGCCTCGACACGGCCGGCTACGCCAAGGAGATCGGCACGATCATGAAGGGCCTGATCGTGATCGCGGTGGTCGTCTCGTACGAGCTCATCCGCCGCTACGGCATCCGGCGCCAGCAGCAGAAGGTCGGCGAGGAGCTGGCCGCGGGCCACGCCATGAAGACCGAGAAGGAGGTCGCGGCGTGAGCGCCAGCACCGTTTCCACGAAGAAGGCGGCGCCCGCCCCGGGCGGCCGCAAGAAGCTCACCCTGCCGTGGATCCTGCTGATCATCGCGGGCGGCCTCGCGCTGGTCTCGCTGGTCCGCGTGATCTCCGGCGCCGACGACCTGACCTCCATCGGCCAGGTCTCCGGCGCCCTCTCCCTCGCCGTGCCGATCGGCCTCGCCGGTCTCGGCGGTCTGTGGGCCGAGCGCGCGGGCGTGGTCAACATCGGCCTCGAAGGCATGATGATCCTCGGCACCTGGTTCGGTGCCTGGGCGGGCTACCAGTGGGGCCCGTGGACCGGTGTGCTCGTCGGCATCGCCGGCGGCGCCGTCGGCGGCCTGCTGCACGCGATCATCACGGTCACCTTCAACGTGAACCACATCGTCTCGGGTGTGGCCGTCAACATCCTCGCGCTGGGCTTCACCCAGTACCTCTCGAACTTCACGTTCGCCGAGGCGCCGGGCGGCTCCTCCAAGCAGTCCCCGCAGGTCGAGCCGATCGCCAAGATCACCATTCCGGGGCTCTCGGACTGGATGGCCGACCTCCAGGCCAAGCACTGGTTCTTCGTCTCGGACCTCGCCGGCGTCATCGGCGGCCTGATCACCGAGATCTCGCTGCTGACCATCGTGGCCCTGCTGCTGATCCCCGCCACCTGGTGGGTGCTGTGGCGGACCTCCTTCGGTCTGCGCCTGCGCTCCTGCGGTGAGAACCCGATCGCGGCCGAGTCCCTCGGCGTCAACGTCTACAAGTACAAGTACATCGCCGTGATCGTCTCCGGCGCCCTCGCGGGCCTCGGCGGCGTGTACCTGTCCGAGGTCGCCAGCCCCATCTACCAGGAGGGCCAGACCGGCGGCCGCGGCTACATCGGTCTCGCCGCGATGATCTTCGGTAACTGGATGCCGGGCGGCATGGCCCTGGGCGCGGGCCTGTTCGGCTTCATCGACAGCCTCAAGCTGCGCGGTGGCGCCGAGAACGTCCACGCGATGCTGCTGCTGATCGCGATCCTGCTGGTCATGGTGTGCGTCTGGCAGCTCTACAAGAAGAAGTACATCCAGGCCGGCATCTCGGCGGCCTTCGCCGCGCTGCTGTTCCTCTGGTACGCGCTGACCGACGCGGTGCCGAGCCAGTTCGTCGACGCGGCCCCGTACCTGACCACGCTGCTCGTGCTCGCCCTGTCGGCGCAGCGCCTGCGGATGCCCAAGGCGGACGGCATGCCGTACCGCAAGGGCCAGGGCAAGTGACCGCGGAGCACGCGGTGGACTGGGAAGTGCTGCGGACGCACGCCCGGGAGGCGATGACCCGGGCGTACGCCCCGTACTCGGGCTTCCCGGTCGGGGTCGCCGCCCTCGTGGACGACGGCCGCATCGTGACCGGCTGCAACGTCGAGAACGCCAGCTACGGGCTGGGGCTGTGCGCCGAGTGCGGACTGGTCTCCTCCCTCCAGGCCACGGGCGGCGGCCGCCTCACGCACTTCACGTGCGTGGACGGCAAGGGCGAGATCCTCGTCCCGTGCGGGCGCTGCCGTCAGCTGCTCTACGAGTTCGGCGGCGACGAGATGCTGGTGGAGACCCCGGACGGGGTCCTGCCGCTCGCGGCGATGCTGCCCCAGGCCTTCGGGCCCGACCACCTGAGATAGCCGTGCCGACGGCCCTTCGCCCCTGCCGGGCGGAGGGCCGTCGCACTTCCGTTCCCCGAACCCCTCTCTCCCTCTCTCTATGCGCGTAGAAGGAAGCACCTCATGGACGTCATCTCCGTCATCCGGACCAAGCGGGACCGCGGTGAGCTGAGCCCCGAGCAGATCGACTGGGTCATCGACGCCTACACCCGCGGCGTCGTGGCCGACGAGCAGATGTCCGCGCTGGCGATGGCCATCCTGCTCAACGGCATGAACCGGACCGAGATCGCCCGCTGGACCGCGGCGATGATCGCCTCCGGCGAGCGCATGAACTTCGACGCGCTGTCCCGTCCGACCGCCGACAAGCACTCCACGGGCGGCGTCGGAGACAAGATCACCCTTCCGCTGGCCCCGCTCGTCGCCGCGTGCGGCGCGGCCGTGCCGCAGCTGTCGGGCCGAGGCCTCGGCCACACCGGCGGCACCCTCGACAAGCTGGAGTCCATCCCCGGCTGGCGCGCGCTGCTCTCCAACGACGAGATGATGCACGTCCTCGACACCACCGGCGCGGTCATCTGCGCGGCGGGCGACGGCCTGGCACCGGCCGACAAGAAGCTTTACGCGCTGCGCGACGTCACCGGCACGGTCGAGGCGATCCCGCTCATCGCCTCCTCGATCATGTCGAAGAAGATCGCCGAGGGCACGGGCTCGCTCGTCCTGGACGTCAAGGTCGGCACCGGCGCCTTCATGAAGAACATCGAGGACGCCCGCGAGCTGGCCCGCACCATGGTCGGCCTCGGCACCGACTCGGGCGTCAAGACCGTCGCACTGCTCACCGACATGTCCACCCCGCTCGGCCTGACCGCCGGCAACGCCCTCGAAGTCCGCGAGTCGGTCGAGGTCCTCGCCGGCGGCGGCCCCGCCGACGTCGTCGAGCTGACCATCGCGCTGGCCAAGGAGATGCTGGACGCGGCGGGCATCAAGGACGCCGACCCGGCGAAGGCCCTGGCCGACGGCTCCGCGATGGACCACTGGCGGCGGATGATCGCCGCCCAGGGCGGTGACCCGGACGCGCCCCTCCCGGTGGCCCGCGAGCAGCACGTCGTCACCGCCCCCGAATCAGGCGTCCTGACCCGCCTGGACGCGTACGGCGTCGGCGTCGGCGCGTGGCGCCTCGGCGCGGGCCGCGCCCGCAAGGAGGACCCGGTGCAGGCGGGCGCCGGCATCGAGCTGCACGCGAAGCCGGGCGACACCGTCACGGCCGGCCAGCCGCTGATGACCCTGCACACGGACACCCCCGAGAAGTTCGACTACGCCCTGGCGGCGCTGGAGGGCACCGTCGACATCGCCGCGGCGGGCACGGCCTTCACCGCCACGCCGATCGTCCTGGACCGCATCGCCTGACCTGCGGCTTCCCTTACGGGTGAACGGGACCGGTGGACCCCCGCCGGTCCCGTTCGGCATGCTGGGATCGGTGACGAACCCATTGAGGAGCACACCATGAGCGCACTCACCGTCCAGCAGGAGCCGCGGGGCGGCGACAGCTGGGAGGGCCTCGTCCGCCTCTGGGAGGAGACGGACTGGCCCGAGGGCTGCAGGGTGGAGATCATCGAGGGGATCATCACCGTGGCACCACCGCCCGTCAACCACCACAACTACATCGCCGTCAAGGTGCAGCGCGCTCTGACGCCCGTGCTGCCGGAGGGTTGTGAGATCTACCAGACCCTCAACGTGGCGGTTCCGTCCCGTAGCGGGCTCTTCATTCCGGACCTGGTCGTCGCCCCCGAGGAGGTGGTCCTGGAGGACGCCAACTACGTGCCGGGGGCCGCCGCCGAATTCGTCGTCGAGATCACCTCGAAGTCGAACGCGGTCAACGACCGCGTCGCCAAGCTCCACGGTTATGCCACCGCCGGTATCCCGCTGTATCTGCTCATCGATCCGCACGCGACCGGAGAACCCGCGATCCACCTGTACGGCGAGCCCGCGAACGGTACGTACCGCCTGCTGTGGTCGGGCAAGTTCGGCGAGACCCTCAAGCTTCCGGAGCCCTTCGCCGTGGCGATCGACACCTCCGCCTTCCCCCGCCCCTGAACCCGGAGCACCGGCAGGGCCCCGCCCGGTCGTGGTGCACCCCGTCACTGTCCGGCCGTGCCGATGAGTTCCGGCGGGCCCGGGAGTCATCACCTCGTGGAGACCACCCGACTCGTGCTGCCCGGACCCGACCCGACCGCGCGTGACGCCGTACTGCTGTGCGCGCGCCTGGCCCGCCTGTACGAGGACGGGGCGCGCGCGGTGGTGTGCGACGCGCGCGCCGTCACCGAACCGGGGCTGGCCCATGTGGAGGCGCTGGCACGGATGCGGCTGACGGCGAGGGGACGGCCGCTGCGGGTGATCGGTGCCGGGGACGGGCTACGCGCCCTGCTGGACCTCGTAGGACTCGTCGAGCTGCTCGGGGAGGCCGAAGAGCGGGAACCACCGGGCCGTGTCCAGGAAGGCGTTGAGGCCGACGATCCTGCCCCCTGAGACCTCCAGCACCTGCAGCGCCCAGGGGGTGTGCCCGGGCCCGCCGTCTTCGCGCGGGCGGTACTGGCCGAAGGCCGGCATGCCGTTCGCGGTCGTCGGGACGAGGCGGGAACCCTTGCAGCCGATGCCCTGGTTGAGGTGCCACGCCGCGATGTCCGCCTTGCCCTGCAGCCACAGGTCGAACGGAGGCATGGACAGGACGGCGTCCTCGTGCAGGAGCGTCGTGAGGCGCGAGATGTCGTAGGACTCGAAGGCGGAGAGGTACTGCTCCAGCAGCTTCGCCTGCTCCGCGTTCAACGGGTCGGCCGACTCGCTCTCGCGCAGCCGCTGCCCGGCGAGCGTGGCCCGCGCCCGCTGGAGCGCGCTGTTCACCGACGCCACCGTGGTGTCCAGCAGCTGTGCGACCTCGTCCGCCTTCCAGGCCAGTACCTCGCGCAGGATGAGCACCGCGCGCTGTTTGGCCGGCAGGTGCTGGAGCGCCGCGACGAAGGCGAGCCGTACGGATTCCTTCGCCAGCGCCGTCTCCGCCGGGTCCGCGGTCTGCGGCAGCACCCGGCCGTCGGGGACGGGCTCCAGCCAGGTCACCTCGGGCCGCTGGTTGAGCACGGCGGAGGACTGGTGCTGCGGGGCGGTCAGGTCCATGGGGCGGGCCCGCTTGTTCCCGGCGTTCAGCAGGTCCAGGCAGACGTTGGTGGCGATCCGGTAGAGCCACGACCGCAGCGAGGAGCGGCCCTCGAACTTGTCGTGGCTGCGCCAGGCGCGGATGTAGGTGTCCTGCACGGCGTCCTCGGCGTCGAAGGCGGAACCGAGCATCCGGTAGCAGTAGCCGGTGAGCTCGACCCGGTACCGGTCCATCGCCGCATCGAGGTCGCCGCTCGTGGTCGCGAGGTCGCTCATGTCGGTCCATCCCCCTGACGTTCGTGGCTACTTCGGAACCTACCGGAGGGGTCTGACAACGGCAGCCCGAAGCCCGGAGCGACCCAGGTCTATCGACGTCAAGTATCTTGACGTCAAGATTTATGTGGTGCAGGCTTCCCCTGTATCTCGATGTCGAGATACTTCGACGGCGGGCGGGGAGGCCTGGAATGCGGCGCGGCGCGGAGATCCGGAAGGAACGGCGGCGGGGCGAACGGGAACCCGGCCTGCTGGCGCAGTTGCGACGGCCGCCCGGGGGCCGCGACGCGCGGATCATGCTCCTCGCCCAGCTCCTGGACCGCGCCGGCACCGGCGTCTGGGCCGCGGCCTGCGTCCTCTACTTCACCTTCGTCGTCGGACTCGACGCCGGGCAGCTCGGCATCCTGCTGGGCGCGTCCGGCGTGGCGGGCATCGCCGGATCGCCCCTGGCGGGCCACCTCGCCGACCGCTTCCCGGTGCGCTCCCTGCTGATCGGTGCCCACCTGCTGCGCCTGCTCACGCTCTGCCTGCTGCTCGTGGTCACCGACTTCGCGCTGCTGCTGCCCGTGGTGGCCGTCACCCACCTGGGAGACCGGGCGGCCAAGACCCTGGAGATGCTCTTCGCCACACGGGTCGCGGGCGAGCGGCGCGCCACCTACCAAGCGCTGTCGCGCAGTTCGGCGAACGCCGGCTACGCGCTCGGGGCGGGCCTGGCCGCCATCGGCCTCGCCGTCGGCACCCGGGGCGCCTACCACGTGCTCATCCTGGCCAACGCGCTGTCGTTCCTCGTGGCCGCCGCCCTGGTCCGGCGCACCCGGGAACCGCGCGGCCGCGGACTCGTCGCCGCGTCCGCCGCGTCCGCCGCGTCCGCCGCCCCGGCGGAGGGCCCCGCCGCCGCGGCCGGCGGACCGGGTCCCTGGCGGGACCGCGGCTACCTCCGCTTCGTCCTGCTGGACATCCCGATGAACCTCGACGACTCGATCCTGGGCATCGGCATCCCGCTGTGGCTGGTCGGCCACACCACGGCGCCGCACGAGCTGATCCCGGCCTTCCTGGTCGTCAACACCGTGCTCGTCGTCGTCCTACAGCTGCGCGTCTCCGCGAAGGTCCGGGGCCCCCGCCAGGCGGCGGGCGCCGTCGCCCTGTACGGGCTGACCACGCTGCTGTGCTGCGTCCTGCTGGCCGCCTCCACCGGCGGCGGCGTCTGGACCGCCTCGGCCGCCCTGCTCGCCGCGGCGGTGCTGGCCACCGCGGCCGAGCTGATGCGCTCGGTGAGCTCCTGGGAGCTCGCCGTCTGCCTCGCGCCCCCGGAGGCGCGCGCCTCGTACCTCGGCGTGGCAGGCATGGCCCAGTCCGTCCAGAAGTCCGCCGGACCGCTGCTGCTCACCGGCGCGGTGATGGCGGCCGGCCCGGCCGGGTGGATCGCCCTCGGAGCGGCGGTGGCGGGCCTCACCCTCGTACAACGCCGCGCCAGCCTGGGGCGGTTGGACCTCCTGGCCGGGACACCCGCCCCGGCCGCGGCCCCCGCATCCGCCTGAGGCTACGTGCCCGGCTTGCGTCCGTACACGTAGACGTCCTCACCCTTCCCGAGCAGGTTCCAGTACGCCTCGGCGTCGGCGGCCCGCATGTTCACGCAGCCGCCCGAACCGGGCGGGTTCCACATGCTCTTGGCCGTCGAGTGGAAGGCGATGCCGCCGTCGAAGAACTGCGCGTACGGCATCGATACGTTGTAGAGCGTCGACCAGTGGTCGATGCTGCGGTGCGAGATCTTCTTCAGGCCGGTCCGGGTCTCCGTACCGTCCTTGCCGGTGCGCACCGGGACGGGGCCGTACGTCAGGGCGGCGCCGTCCTGGATCCAGCTCAGCTGCCGCGTCAGGTCCACGCAGGCGATCCGCCCCCGGTTCACCGGGCACTCACCGGCCCTGTTCGGGGCACTGCCGGCGGCCCGCTGGGCCAGCATCGTGCTCATCACCTGCCAGGTCAGCGGCCCGGCGTAGCCCTGGGCCGGGCTGATCGCGTGCTTCGTCTGGAACGCCCTGACGGCGGTGCAGTCCGCCGCCGACTGCCTGCCGTCCACGGGCCGCCCCAGGAACTGCTCGACCTGGCGCTGGTACGGCCCGGTGGACCGGTTGCAGGAGGCGGCCTCTGCCGTACCGCCCCCCGCGACCGCCACCAGCGGCAGCGCCAGCGCCGCCGCCCCGCCCCACACCGCCGCCCGCCGACCCGCTCGCCCGCGTGTCCTTCGCGTCCCCATCCGGTCCTCCCCTGCTCACCGCACTGCGTTCTCCGTGTTGAATGCCCGGAAAACGAGCAGGGGTTGCCTCCGATGGAAGCGAAGTCCCGTCAGCGCGCGCCTGCCGCGGAAGCCGGTACGCGCCGCTGCGCGCGGGCCGCGTGGGTCCCGTACAGGGTGATCGACACGACGCCGAGCACCGCGAGCAGCGCGATGCCGACCGTGGCCGCCCAGCCGGCCTCGTGGTAGGCCAGGGCGCCGAGGGTGCCGCCCGCGCTGGAGCCGAGGTAGTACGCCGACTGGTAGAGCGCGGAGGCCTGCGCCCGGCCCGTCTTCGCCGTCCGGCTCACCGCGGCCGAGGCCACCGCGTGCCCCGCGAAGAAGCCCGCCGTGATCAGGACCAGTCCCAGCACGACCGTCACCAGGGAGTCCGACAGCGACAGCAGCAGCCCCAGCGCCGTGGTGGTCACGGCCAGGTACAGCGCGCCGCGCCGTCCGGTACGGGCCACCAGCTTGCCGGCGGCCGCGGAGGACACCGTACCGACCAGGTAGATCAGGAAGATCGAGCCGATCACGCCCTGGCCGAGCGAGAACGGCTCGTCCACCAGGCGGTAGCCGATCACGGTGTAGACCGCTCCGAAGACCGTCATGAACAGCGCGCCGATCCCGTACAGCCGCAGCAGCAGCGGGTCGCGCAGGTGGCCGGCGACGGTACGGCCCACCGCGCGCGGGTTCAGCGACGCGGGGCGGAAGAACCGTGCGCGCGGCAGCAGCACCAGGAAGGTCACCGCGCAGACCAGCGCCATCACGGCGACGGCCGCCAGGCCCGTCCGCCAGCCTCCCGACTGCGCCGCCCAGCCGGTGACGAGGCGGCCGCTCATCCCGCCGATGGAGTTCCCCGCAACGAACAGGCCGATCGCGGCCACCAGGGCCCGGGGCCGCACCTCCTCCGCCAGGTACGCCATCGCGGAGGCCGGAATTCCGGCGATCGCCGCACCCTGCACGGCGCGCAGCACCACCAGCCACTCCAGGTTCGGCGCGAAGGGGACGAGGAGCGCCACGCCGACGGCGACCGCCATCGACCAGGTCATCGTCCGGGTGCGGCCGAACCGCTCGGACAGGGCGCTCAGCGGCAGGACGAACAGCGCGAGGGCGCCGGTCGCCGCGGACACCGTCCAGCTGGCCTGACCCGCCGTCACCCCGAGGTCGTCGGAGATCGCGGGCAGCAGCGCCTGGGTGGAGTAGAGGAGGGCGAAGGTCGCGAGTCCCGCGGCGAAGAGCGCGAGGCTCATCCGGCGGTAACCGGGGCGGCCGGGGGAGTGGGCTTCCGGTGCGGGGGACGACGCGGTAGAGGCACCCGGGATGACAGGTGCCCCGGTATGAACGGGAGGCATGCCTTCGACGGTAGGCCGGTGTTTTTCATGCGTCCAATGCACAGAATCGCGATAATCGATCCACTGCAGCATCAGCCGAGGTCAGGACTGCGGATGTCGACGAACCGTTACGTAGAAGACATGGCAGTGACAACTCTGCTCGCTCCCCGGCTGGCGCATTTCGTCGCGGTCGCCCGGCACGAGCACGTCACCCGGGCCGCCCAGGAGCTGGGCGTACCGCAGTCCACGCTGTCCCGGGCCATGGTCCGCCTCGAACAGGACCTGGGCGTCTCGCTGTTCGCCCGCAAAGGCCGCACCGTCGCCCTCACCACGGCGGGCCGCACCTTCCTGGCCTCCGCCGAACAGGCGCTGGACGGCATCGCCCGCGCCGCCGAGTCCGTCCAGCAGGACGCCGACCCGGCCTACGGCAAGGTCGCCTTCGGCTTCCTGCACACCCTCGGCCCCGAGACCGTACCCGGCCTCATCCGCGCCTTCCGCGCCGACCACCCGCGCGTGCGCTTCTCCCTGGTCCAGAACTACGGCGAGGCCATGCTGGAGAAGCTGCGCGCCGGCGAACTCGACCTCTGCCTCACCTCGCCGCTCCCGGACGCCCCCGACCTCGTCGCCCGCCGCCTCGACGAACAGCGCCTGCGGCTGGTCGTCCCCGACGACCACCGCCTCGCCGGCCGCAAGCGCATCCGCCTCGCCGAGGCCGCGGAGGAAACCTTCGTCACCCTGGAGGCCGGCTACGGCCTGCGCCGCATCACCGACGACCTGTGCGCGGAAGCCGGCTTCACCCCGCGCGTCGCCTTCGAGGGCGAGGAGGCCGAGACCCTGCGCGGCCTGGTCGCCGCCGGCCTCGGCGTGGCCCTGCTGCCGCCCCCCGCCGTGGCACGGCCCGGGGTGGTCGAGCTGACGGTCACCGCCCCGCGCGCCCTCCGGGAGATCGGCGTCGCCTGGCTCGACGGCCACCCCGACACCCCGCCGGTCGCCGAGTTCAAACGCTTCCTGATCTCCCGCCGCGGCCGCCTCATCCCGGACCTGGAACCCCCCGTGGCGTGAGCCTGGCCCGCCCCGCCCGAAAACCGGTGGCCCCCTCCACCGCCCGGCCCGGACAATTCCGGGGTCGCCGGTCGAGGGGGAGCTTGTTTGGACGTGTTCGTGTGCGCCGGCTGCGGTGCGGAACTGACGGCGCCGGTCGCCCGGGTCGCCCTCCCCGACCACACCTACTTCGGGGCGTGGGAGCAGTTGCACCCCCCGCTGATGCAGTCGGGGACGTACGCCGTCGACCCCCTGCCGACCGGACAGCCCTGGCGGCTCTGGGACGAGGTGGGGGACGAACCGGCGGCCCGGCAGGGGATCTACGCACCGGTGCACTCCGTGTCGTTCGGGCCGCGGGGCAGGATCGTCATCGCACCCGGTGACTCCCGGGGCATGGCCTTCATCCCCGAGAAGTGCGACGGGTACTGCATGGGCGTGGACGGCCGGGACGGCCCCAACCTCGCCTGCACGGGCTGCGGGAGCGCGGTCGCGACCCGACTGGACGACTGCGGGCTGTGGCAGGCGGTGTGGCTGGAGCCCGACGCCGTGCGGCGCGCGCCCTCGGGCCTGCCGGCCGTCCCGGTCCCCGCCTGGGACGAGCTGGATCTGGAGTCGTACGCCGTGGCACCCGTCGAACTCGACGGTTCCTGGAGCTTCCGCTGGGAGGCCGCGGTCACCGTGGCGCTCGCGCACCTGGTGGTGGCCTGCGACGCCCGCCCGGTGGCGCTGGCGGGTCCCCTCGCCGATCTGCTCGGCGACGCCGTCGCCGGCTACATGCCCGCCGGGCCCCCCACCATGACCCTCGGCCTGGCCGGGCCGGGGAGGCCCCCGCTCCGGCCCGGCCCCGACGTCCTCCTCGTCCCGCGTTATCCGTTCACGGGGGAGGCGTGGCGGCCCCCGGACGGAACGGCCCCCGTCGTCCCCCTGGACATCGGGATATGGGCGTACCTCGCCCTCCCCGGGGAGACCTCGCCGGCACCGGCGACCGGCAGACTGCCGGAAGGGGTCCTGCGCGACGACTATCCGCTGCCGCTCCACCCCTGGCGGCCCTTCCTGCCCCACCCCTACGCCTTCGCGCACACCCTGGCAAGGCTGCCCGCAATCCGCAGGCCCGCGCTGCGCGCGTACCGCGACAGGTTCTGCGGGCCCCGCTAGGGCGAGTCGGCAGAGTTCCGCTGCTCGTGGCGTCCGGCTGCCCCGGCCGCCGCCGCGATGCCGGAGCGGCACAGTGGCGACGGGCGTGAAGGGGGAACATGATCGCGCCGGGCCGTCCGTGCCATCCGGCAGAGAGGGGGCGGAGCGGCGGGCGCGGACGGACCGGCACGACCACCGGAGCCCACCGCGACCACCGGGGCCCACCGAGACCACATCGGCCGCCGCGCCACGGGGTCCCCGGCCGAGCCGTCAGCCGGAGGGCTTCGCGTAGTCGGAGAAGCCGGTCCAGTCCAGCGTCACGCAGGGCTCGTCGCCCACCACCCAGGCGTTGTGCCCCGGGTGCACGCGCATGTAGTCGCCGGGACCGAACTCGGCACTCTCCCCGTCGTCCATGACGATCTTCATCCGGCCGCTCACGACGTACCCGGTGTGGTCGGCCCGGCAGCTTTCCGTCCCGGCCAGCGGCTTGATGTGCTCCGACCACTTCCAGCCCGGCTGGAAGACGGCCCGGCCGACGGCCCCGTCCCCCGTGTCCACCAGGTCCAGCCTGCCCATGCCGCCGACGAACGGTCTGCTCTCGTCCGGCTCGTCGAAGTTCCTGCGGTCCATCGCTGCCATGGCCGATCGCCTCCGGGGGAGGAGCGGGCACCCCGAGTCCACTTCTCACGGTACGCCGCGCGGGCCGCCTCGCGACCCCGTCCCGGCCGTGGCTCCGCCCCGCCCTCACCCCCGTAGCGACCTCCCGAAGCCCGAGGCCAGCGGCATCCTCAGGCCCAGCGGAGGCGGGGCGGCCAGGGCGTCCGTGACGGGGCGCGAGTACCGGCCCGAGAAGACAGCCCCCAGCACGAAGTCCACGCCCAGCGCCACCACTTCCGCCTGGTGCTCGCGCAGCCCGTGGCCGTCCGAGTGCACCTCGAACCGGCACGTCGAGCGGTTCGCCTTCTTCGCCCGTTCCGCCAGCCGGAAGGAGACCTCCGGGTCGCTGCGCGCGTCGTTGGTGCCGTGCACGATCAACACCTGCCGTCCCGACAGGTGTTTCACCGGTTCAGGGGAGTCGGCAGGCGTCCCGCCCTCCAGGCAAGGAGCCAGTGCCAGAACCGAGTTGACGGCCCCGTGCCCCGCCGCCCGCAGCGCGGCCAGTCCTCCCGCGTCGTAGCCGGCCAGGCACACCGGCACGTCCCCGTACCGCCGTACCGCCTCGTCGGCCGCCCACCGCGCCTGCTCCTCCCGCGAGGACTCCCCGCCGTGGACGACGGCGTGCGTGACCAGGCCGTCCCCACCGCCGGCCCGGGCCAGTGCCCGCGCGAGCGGCCGCAGGGGGCCGGGGGAGAATCTGGACGCCCCGGGTAGCAGGAGCACCACCCCGTTGACCGGGCTTTCCGTCGGACCCGAGCCGGTTCTCGCGCCGGCCGCCCGCCCCAGGCGGGCCCCGCGCGCCGGCGGCGCATGCTGTGCCATGGCGGAACAGTCTCAGACCTTCGGGTGTACGCCATCCGTCCGCGCGGTCTCTGTTACATATCGACGCCCGCCGGGGACACGACGCTCTACGCGCGTAGGAGTAGAGTGCGCAGATGACGAGCGAGACCCCCAACCTGCCGACCCCGGATCAGATCCGTCGTTCCCCGAAGGTGCTCCTGCACGATCACCTCGACGGTGGACTGCGTCCCGGGACCATCATCGAGCTGGCCCGCGAGGTCGGCTACGAGAACCTCCCCGAGACCGACGCCGACAAGCTCGGCATCTGGTTCCGCGAGGCCGCCGACTCCGGCTCCCTCCCGCGCTACCTGGAGACGTTCGCCCACACCTGCGCGGTCATGCAGACGAAGGCGGCCCTCTTCCGCGTCGCCGCCGAGTGCGCCGAGGACCTGGCCGAGGACGGCGTCGTGTACGCCGAGATCCGCTACGCCCCCGAGCAGCACCTCGAAGCCGGCCTGACCCTCGAAGAGGTCGTGGAGGCCGTGAACGACGGCTTCCGCGAGGGCGAGCGCCGTGCCAAGGCCAACGGCCACCGCATCCGCGTCGGCGCCCTGCTGACCGCGATGCGTCACGCGGCCCGCGCTCTGGAGATCGCCGAGCTGGCCAACCGCTACCGCGACAACGGCGTGGTCGGCTTCGACATCGCCGGCGCCGAGGCCGGGTTCCCTCCCACCCGCCACCTCGACGCCTTCGAGTACCTCAAGCGCGAGAACAACCACTTCACGATCCACGCCGGTGAGGCCTTCGGCCTCCCGTCGATCTGGCAGGCCCTGCAGTGGTGCGGTGCCGACCGCCTCGGCCACGGCGTGAAGATCATCGACGACATCGAGGTCGCCGAGGACGGCTCGGTCACGCTGGGCCGCCTGGCCAGCTACGTCCGGGACAAGCGCATCCCCCTGGAGATGTGCCCGACCTCGAACCTGCAGACGGCCGCGGCCGCCTCGTACGCCGAGCACCCGATCGGCCTGCTGCGGAAGCTGCACTTCAGGCTCACGGTCAACACCGACAACCGCCTGATGAGCGGCACCAGCATGAGCCGCGAGTTCGAGCACCTGGTGGACACCTTCGGCTACACCCTCGACGACATGCAGTGGTTCACCGTCAATGCGATGAAGTCCGCGTTCATTCCTTTCGATGAACGACTGGCCATGATCAACGAGGTCATCAAGCCCGGTTATGCGGAGCTGAAGTCGGAGTGGCTGTTCCGGCAGACTGCTTCCACCAGCGGATCCGTCTCGGCGTAGGCCATGGCATGACGTACTGAAAGCGCCCGGGAGAGGCAATTTCCGGGCGCTTTCTCGTATTAAAGGATGTTTGCGGGCCGGGGTTTGAAGTGACTAGTTTGCGGAGCCGCTCAATTCCCCGTCGCAAGGAATACCTTTCATGAAGCAGTCAGCTGCCAAGTTCCTCGGCGCCGCCGCCGTCGGTGCCGCCCTCGCCGCCGTCGCCGCCGGCACCGCCTCCGCCGCCGTTCCCGCCATCGGCATCACCGACGCGCTGGGTACCGCCACCGGCGCGCTCGAGGGCGTCACCAGCCAGCAGCAGATGAAGGCCGAAGAGGGACAGCCGAGCGACCCCACCGCCGCGGTCACCGGTCTGCTGGGCCCGGTCACCGGTGCCCTCAACGGCTGACGTCGGCGCGACGCGAACGCACGCACGGCGGTCGCACGCCTCTTCGACGAGGTGTGTGTGCCGCCGTGCGGTGTGCCACGATCCCCACCAACTGCCCGCCGACGCACTGGGTATGAGGTTCTCGGTCATGCACATGAAGGCACGAGCGACGCTGGTCGCGCTGGTCCCCGCCCTGCTGTTCGCGGCGGTGGGGTGCAGCAGTACGGAGGCCCCCGCGACGGGCAGGTCCCCCGATCCCAAGAGCTCCGAGGGCACCGCCGGCGGCGCGCCCGGCGCCCCCGCGGCGTCCCCGGACCCGGCGGGATCGGCCACGCCGAAGGCCGGTGGCACCAAGCTGGAGCGGTCCGCGCTCGCCCAGGGCGACCTGCCCGGCTATCAGATCTCCGCCCAGGGGAAGAATCCCAACGCCCCGGACGGTCAGCCGCAGGCCGACAAGAAGGCCTGCCAGCCGCTGGCGGACATCATGGGCGACAAGCCGGACCCCGCCGCGCGCGAGACCGTCAACCGGGGCATCGGATCCCAGAAGCAGATGGGGCTCGCGGTCTCCGCGTCCGTCAGCTCCTACTCCGAGAGCGACGCCAAGGCACTGGTCTCCCGGCTCAAGGCCGCCGTCGCCGCCTGCGGTACGGGCTTCTCGGCCACGGTCGACAAGCAGACCGGCAGCTACCGCGAGATCCGCGCCGCCGACTACCGCACGAGCGGCGACGAGAGCGTCAGCTGGACCACGACCGCGGCCGGCCAGGGCGTCTCGGCACAGGTCCACCTGGTCGTCGTACGCGAGGGGGACACCGTCGTGCGGCTGATGGCCCTCAATGTGGCGGCGGCCCAGCAGAAGACCCAGGTGCCGCAGGAAGTGACCGACAAGCAGCTGGAGAAGGTCCGCAAGGCCGGCTGAGCGGCCCCACTACCAGGCGGTCGAGGCGGACTTCTCGTTCGGCAGCAGCACCCACAGCGCGATGTAGATCAGGAACTGCGGGCCGGGCAGCAGGCACGAGACGGCGAATATGGCGCGCATCGTGTTCGCGGACATTCCGAAACGCCGTGCGAGTCCGGCGCAGACTCCGCCGATCCAACGGCCGTCACGGGGGCGGACCAGGGCGCTCATGAGGTTCTCCTTCGTCGGGACCGCTTTCTTGCGATGGCTCAATACTCCCGCTGGACCGCGGACAGAACGTCGGTCCAGGGGCCGAGCCCGACCCTGGAAATCCTCGGGGTGTCCCCCTGATAAACGGCATGTGAGCGGCGCAGCCGGGCCCGCAGCGCCGGTACGACGGCCGCGTGCGCGATCAGTACGCCGAGGGTGTTCAGCAGCACCGAGTCCACGTCGACGACCTGGCCCGGGACCCCGCTCTGGAGCATCTCGATGCTCAGCGAGACCAGCGCGCCCGCGGCCGCGGTCCGCACCAGGGAGGACCACGCGGCCAGCCGCGACAGCCGGAGCCGTCCGCTGGCCAGCGGCACCAGCACCCCCAGCGGGGCCAGCAGCGCCAGCCCCTCCCCGATCCGCCGCGCGGCCTCCAGCGGCCCGAGGGCGAGGTCGGCCCGGATCCCCTCCAACGGGGTCAGATTGCCGGCGGCGGACCAGGGGACGTCGAGGGGCAGCAGGGTCAGCCAGCCGACGACCACGAGATGGGCGGCGAGCAGGACCCCGGCCAGGAGTCGGAGACGGAGGGGGATCGCGGTGGCGCCGGCGGTGCTGCCGTCGGCCTCAATACGCTGCACACCTGCGAGGACGCACCACCTGGCAGCCCCGGTTCCGCCTCGCTGGTGTGGCAGCGGGCACGGATCCCCGGAGTGTCCTGGTCCCGGGCCCGCTCAGCGGGTGGCGAGCAGGACGATCAGCAGCAGCGCGCCGGCCACGGCGGGCGCGATGATCTCGTACGACCACTGCACGCGCACGCTGCCCCGGGCGCCGGCCCGCTCGGCCCCGCGCTCGGCCATCCGCTGGAGCTCGTCGACGATCCGGTCCGCACTGGCCCGCATCGGCTCGGCCTGGACCTGGGCCTTCTCGCCGGGCGGCCGCCCCGCGGACCGCTCCTCCCGGTCGCGCAGCCCCTCGTGGCGAAGGCGCTGGCGGTTGGCCTTCTTCCGCTCGCGCAGCGAGACGGGCACGGACCACAGCTGGTACTTCGAACCCTCGGCCAGCACCTCCGCCGAGTAACCGGACCGCACCGCGTCCACGGCGGCCCACGGCAGCTCGATGATCCGGAAGGGGTTCCGCACGCGCATCCGGTCGTCGTTGGCGAAGACGGCCGGGCGGATCGTGAACGCCACGATCAGCGGTACGACGCACAGCGCCACCGCCAGCGCGATCCAGGGGGTGTTGCCGGAGCCGCGCACCACGGCGTCCCCGCAGAGCCACGCCGTCAGCGCGAGCAGCAGTACCCCCGATACGACGCCCATGGAGGAGCGGTAGACCCGGTCGTCGTAGACCGGTTCATCGGTCGGCTGCTGGCTGCTCATGGGGTCGATTCTGCCCCACTGCGCCGCGGGGGTGTATCAGCGCACGAGATCGGCGTACAGGATGCTGTTGTCGGGGCGGCGGCCGTCCGTGATCTCGCCGCCGCAGGTGATGACGCGCAGCTCCGGACGGGTGGTGTCGCCGTACACCTTGGCGGTCGGGAACCGGTCCTTGGCGACCTGCTCCAGCTCGCGGACGCGGAAGACGGCGGCGCTGCCGTCGGCGCGCGAGACCGTGATCTCCTCGCCGGTGCGGACGCGCGAGACGTCCTTGAGCACGGCCGGGCCGCGGGCGGTGTCGAAGTGGCCGATCAGCACGGCGGGTCCGGTCTCGCCGGGCGTGACGCCCTTCGTGTACCAGCCGATCTTGTCGCCGTCCGCCACGGAGGGGACCTCGACGGTGCCGTCGGCGGCCGGCCCCAGCCTCAGCACCGGTGAGGCGTCCACCCCGGCTGCGGGGATCGACACGCGCACGGGCTCGGAGGCGGGCAGCGGGGCGGCCGGGGCGGGGGCCGCGGGGGCGGTCGCGGGCATGACGGCGGGCGGGGCGGCGCCCGCGGGCGGGGGCGTGTGGGAACGGGCCGCGCCGCAGCCGGTCAGGGCGGCGCAGAGCAGGGCGGCGGCGAGCAGCGGGCGCGGACGTACGCGGTGGGCCATGGGGCGCTCCGGGAAACGGGTCCGGCGGACCACCGTTCGGTGGTCCGCCGGAAGGAGGGACGAGGTGCTCAGGGTGCGTCAGCGCCGGGTGCCGGCGCGGCGGCGGGAGACGAAGGCCGCGCACAGGCCGGCGACGACGGCACCGAGGCCGGCGCCGGCGTAGGCGGTGGTGGAGTCGTCGGTGTCCTCGGTGGCGATCTCGGCGCCCGCGGCGACGCCGCCCTGGGGGACGACGGAGGTCTGGCCGACGGTCTGCGCCTTCGGAGTGCTGCCGGCGGTCGCGGAGGGCTTGGCGGCCGGCTTGTCCGCGGCCTTGGCGGCGGGCTCGGCCGAGGGCTTGGCGGCCGGCTTGTCGGAGGGCTTGGTGGTCGCCTCCGGCAGCAGGTGGAAGCCGTCCGAGGCGCCTTCGCCCAGCACGTGCACGTTGAGGCCGTACCGGCCGTTGTCCGCGTCGGCCAGGATGTACTCGACGCCGTCGACCACCTCGCGCAGGTGCGCGTTGTCGAGCTTCGCCAGGACCCGGCCCGCCCAGCCGTCGGCCGGCTTCCAGTCAGCGGCGACGGCGCGGATCCAGATCTCGGGACCCTCGACGTCGTTGCGCAGCACCGCGATCCGGCCCGGACCGACCAGCACCGTCTCACCGTCGAAGCGGTCCCCCTGCGAGGCGGACGCGGACACCGGGGTGACGGCCTGCGGGGCGGGGGCGGCGAACGCGGTCGCGGCCGGCGCGAGCAGGGCCCCGGCGAGGGCGGCGGTGACGATCGAGGCGCGGAGGGCGGAACGCATAACGACTCCTGGAAGCTGTGTCGCGGAAGGGTGGGAGAGTCGCATGCCGCGTTTTCCCTGTCGGGCTTTCATCCGGTGAGGTCTGGCGGGCTGCTGAAGAGAAATCTATGGATCTTGTTCGACCGGAGGATGGGGTTCCTGTCACCACCGCGCAACAGGGGAAAGTGGAGGTCAGCGGTCCGCGAGCGGGTCGGGGAGCACCCTCCGCCACGATGCCCGGCGGCACCGGGCCGCAGGTGTCGATTCCATAGCGGACCGGCCAGAACCGGGCGAGGGGGGTGACAGGTCGCTACGCGCGTAGATATGCTCATCTGGTGACCATGCCCACCACCCTCACCGCATTCGCTGACGTGACGACGTCCGACAGTGCGCTGCGCCGCTTCCTGCACGGGCTGCCCGGCGTCGACGCTGTCGGTCTGGAGGCCCGCGCGGCCTCCCTCGGCACCCGTTCGATCAAGACGACGGCCAAGGCGTACGCCATCGACCTGGCCATCTCGATGATCGACCTGACGACGCTGGAAGGCGCGGACACCCCGGGCAAGGTCCGGGCGCTCTCCGCCAAGGCCGTCCATCCCGATCCGACCGACCGCACGACCCCGATGACGGCCGCCGTCTGCGTCTACCCCGACATGGTGGCCACCGCCAAGGCCGCGCTGAACGGAGCCGACGTCAAGGTCGCCTCCGTCGCCACCGCCTTCCCGGCCGGCCGCGCCGCGCTGCCCGTCAAGCTCGCGGACACCCGTGACGCCGTCGCCGCCGGCGCCGACGAGATCGACATGGTCATCGACCGTGGCGCCTTCCTCGCGGGCCGCTACCTGGAGACGTACGAGCTGATCAAGGCCGTCAAGGAGGCCTGTGCCCGCCCCGACGGCAGCGCCGCCCGTCTGAAGGTCATCTTCGAGACCGGCGAACTGTCGACCTACGACAACATCCGCCGCGCCTCCTGGATCGGCATGCTCGCGGGCGCCGACTTCATCAAGACGTCGACCGGCAAGGTGGGCGTCAACGCCACCCCCGCCAACACCCTGCTCATGCTCGAAGCCGTCCGCGACTTCAAGGCGCAGACTGGAATCCAGATCGGCGTGAAGCCGGCCGGCGGCATCCGCACCACCAAGGACGCGATCAAGTTCCTGGTCCTGGTCAACGAGACCGTGGGCGAGGACTGGCTGAGCAACACCTGGTTCCGTTTCGGCGCCTCCAGCCTGCTCAACGACCTGCTGATGCAGCGCCAGAAGCTGAGCACCGGCCGTTACTCCGGTCCCGACTACGTGACGGTGGACTGATCACCATGGCATCCCTCTTCGAGTACGCACCGGCTCCCGAGTCCCGCTCGGTCGTCGACATCGCCCCCTCCTACGGGCTCTTCATCGACGGCGAGTTCACCGACGCCGCCGACGGCAAGGTCTTCAAGACCGTCTCGCCCAGTAGCGAGGAGGTCCTGTCGGAGGTCGCCCAGGCCGGCGCCGCCGACGTGGACCGCGCCGTCAAGGCGGCCCGCAAGGCCTTCGAGAAGTGGTCCGCGCTGCCGGGCTCCGAGCGTGCCAAGTACCTCTTCCGCATCGCCCGGATCATCCAGGAGCGCAGCCGCGAGCTCGCCGTCCTGGAGACCCTGGACAACGGCAAGCCGATCAAGGAGACCCGCGACGCGGACCTCCCGCTGGTCGCCGCGCACTTCTTCTACTACGCGGGCTGGGCCGACAAGCTCGACCACGCGGGCTACGGCGCGAACCCGCGCCCGCTCGGCGTCGCCGGCCAGGTCATCCCGTGGAACTTCCCGCTGCTGATGCTCGCCTGGAAGATCGCCCCGGCGCTCGCCACCGGCAACACGGTCGTCCTGAAGCCCGCCGAGACCACCCCGCTCTCCGCACTCTTCTTCGCGGACATCTGCCGCCAGGCGGGCCTGCCCAAGGGCGTCGTCAACATCCTCACCGGATACGGCGACGCGGGCGCGGCCCTCGTCGAGCACCCGGACGTCAACAAGGTCGCCTTCACCGGCTCGACCGCGGTCGGCAAGGCCATCGCCCGCTCGATCGCCGGCACCGACAAGAAGGTCACCCTGGAGCTGGGCGGCAAGGGCGCCAACATCGTCTTCGACGACGCCCCCGTCGACCAGGCCGTCGAGGGCATCGTCAACGGCATCTTCTTCAACCAGGGCCAGGTCTGCTGCGCGGGCTCCCGCCTCCTGGTCCAGGAGTCGATCCACGACGAGCTGCTGGACTCCCTCAAGCGCCGCCTCTCCACCCTGCGCCTGGGCGACCCGCTCGACAAGAACACCGACATCGGCGCGATCAACTCCGCCGAACAGCTCGCCCGGATCACCGCGCTCGCGGAGACCGGCGAGGCCGAGGGCGCCGAGCGCTGGTCCCCGGCGTGCGAGCTGCCGTCCTCCGGCTACTGGTTCGCCCCGACGCTCTTCACGAACGTCACCCAGGCGCACACCGTCGCCCGCGACGAGATCTTCGGCCCGGTGCTGTCCGTGCTGACCTTCCGTACGCCCGACGAGGCCGTCGCCAAGGCCAACAACAGCCAGTACGGCCTGTCCGCCGGCATCTGGACGGAGAAGGGCTCGCGCATCCTCGCGGTCGCGAACCAGCTCCGCGCCGGCGTCGTCTGGGCCAACACGTTCAACAAGTTCGACCCGACCTCGCCCTTCGGCGGCTACAAGGAGTCGGGCTTCGGGCGCGAAGGCGGCCGTCACGGCCTGGAGGGCTACCTCGATGTCTGAGTCGTCGACGCGTCTGAGCGTCTTCAAGACCTACAAGCTGTACGTCGGGGGCAAGTTCCCCCGCTCCGAGAGCGGCCGGGTGTACGAGGTGAGCGACTCCAAGGGCAACTGGCTGGCCAACGCCCCGCTGTCCTCCCGCAAGGACGCCCGTGACGCGGTCGTCGCCGCCCGCAAGGCGTTCGGCGGCTGGTCCGGCGCGACCGCCTACAACCGCGGCCAGATCCTCTACCGCATCGCCGAGATGCTGGAAGGCCGCCGCGAGCAGTTCGTCCGCGAGGTCGGCGAGGCCGAGGGCCTGTCCAAGTCGAAGGCGGCCGCCGTCGTCGACGCGGCCGTCGACCGCTGGGTCTGGTACGCGGGCTGGACCGACAAGATCGGCCAGCTCGTGGGCGGGGCCAACCCCGTCGCGGGCCCGTTCTTCAACCTTTCCACCCCGGAGCCGACCGGTGTCGTCACGGTCGTAGCCCCGCAGGACTCCTCGTTCCTGGGCCTGGTCTGCGTGATCGCCCCGGTGATCGCGACGGGCAACACCGCCGTGGTCATCGCCAGCGAGAAGTCCCCGCTGCCCGCCCTCTCCCTGGGCGAGGTGCTCGCCACCTCCGACCTGCCGGGCGGCGTGGTCAACATCCTGTCCGGCAAGGCCGACGAGATGGGCCCGCACCTGGCGTCCCACCAGGACGTCAACGCGATCGACCTGGCCGGCGCCGGCCCGGCCCTGGCCAAGGAGCTGGAGATCGCGGCGGCCGACAACCTCAAGCGCGTCCTGCGTCCACAGCCTGTGGACGACTGGAGCGCCGACCCGGGCACGTCGCGCATGACGGCGTTCCTGGAGACCAAGACCGTCTGGCACCCCACCGGGTCGCTGGGCGCGGGCGGCTCGTCCTACTAGGGAGCGTCCGCGAAGCAGCGCCGGCCGCCCGCAGGGCGGGCGCGGCGGGACTTCGCGGATTCGACCCTGGGCGCACTCCCTGCGAGACCGGCCCCGGCAGCGTCCCCCGCGCTGCCGGGGCCTTCGTCCGTGTAGCTCGGTTCGACGGCCGGGCGCGGCTCAGCGGGCGCCGAGGGGGCCCAGGAGGGACGAGACCGCAGCCGTGGGCAGTTCACCCACCGACGGGCCCTGGGTGAGGATCCCCGTGACCGCCGTCGTACCCACCGACGGGAAGTCCGCGACCTTCGTGGCGACCCCGTTGTCCAGCGGGTCCACACCGGTGTGGGCCAGTGGGTTCACCTTGAGGTTCGCGATCGGATCCGTGACGCCGGCCACGGCGGCCGGGACGTCGAGCTCACCGGCCTGGGCGCCGCCCGCGGCCATCGCCAGCGCGGCGCCGGCCATCGAGAGGGTCAGCCCCGCGCCGCGGAGCCGGTTCGGTACCGAAGGGCCTGCGTGACGGCCTGCGTGACGTGCCATGGGATCCCGCCTGTGGTCGTGGTCGCGTGCGCACGCAGCGTAGTGGAGGTGTGTTCCTGGACACCAACCGGTCACCGGGAGGATCCCCTACCCGGGGGAATGGTTCAGACTGGTGTCCCGTGAGCTCTTCCTCTCCTTCGCCGACCCGGGTCGTCCTGCTGACCGGTCCGTCGGGCTCCGGCAAATCCTCCCTGGCCGCCCGCTCCGGGCTCCCCGTGCTGCGCCTCGACGACTTCTACAAGGAGTGCGAGGACCCCACCCTCCCGCTGGTGGAGGGCAGCTCCGACATCGACTGGGACTCCCCGCTCTCGTGGGACGCCGACACGGCCGTCGCCGCGATCGCCGAACTGTGCGCGTCGGGCCGGACGAACGTGCCGGTGTACGACATCGCCACCAGCTCCCGCACCGGCTGGGACACCCTCGACATCGCCCGCACCCCGCTGTTCATCGCGGAGGGCATCTTCGCCGCGGACGTCGCCGCCCACTGCCAGGAACTCGGTCTCCTCGCGGACGCCATCTGCCTGCGCGGCCGCCCCTCGACGACCTTCCGCCGCCGGCTCGCCCGCGATCTGCGCGAGGGCCGCAAGTCCGTGCCGTTCCTGCTGCGCAGGGGCCTGAGGCTGATGCGCGCCGAACGCGGAATCGTGGCCCGCCACGTCGCCCTGGGCGCACACGCCTGCGGCCGCGACGAGGCCCTGGGCCGCCTGGCAGCGGCCGCCGCGGGCCGCCACCGCACGACCACCCCGGCCTGATCGACACGCCCCCCGTCAACTACTGACCGCGGACGTGAAAAGGCGGGATCAGGCGGACCCCCGGCCGCTTGATCCCGCCTCTTCTCCCCCCCGACGGCCCCCGTCCCACCCCCGCAGGACGGGCCCCCCGGCCCGATGGTCTGTGTGGGTCGCGCTACGCGACCAGCTCCCCGAAGGACTCCGCCTCGTCGCGGCCGAAGCTCAGCGAATCGTCCTCCCGCAGGCGCCGCAGCGAGCGCCAGATGCTCGACTTCACCGTGCCGACGCTGATCCCGAGGATCTCCGCGATCTCCGGGTCCGTACGGCCCTCGTAGTAGCGCAGCACCAGCATCGTGCGCTGCGGCTCCGGGATCCGGGTCAGCGCCTGCCACAGCACCGCGCGCAGCTCCGTACCGCGCATCGCGTCCGTGTCCGATGCCGTCTCCGGCAGCTCCTCCGTCGGGTACTCGTTCAGCTTCCGCCGACGCCACGCGCTGATGTGCAGGTTCGTCATGGTGCGGCGCAGGTACCCGCCGACCGCCGCCTTGTCGCTGATCCGGTCCCAGGCGCGGTACGTGGAGAACAGCGCGCTCTGCAGCAGGTCCTCGGCCTCGTAACGGTCACCGGTCAGGTGGAAGGCCGTCGCGTACAGGGCGGCCCGCCGCTCCTGGACGTACGCGGTGAACTCCGCCTCCGACGTGGAGGACGGGGTCTGCTGGGCGGGAACCGCCTGGTACTGGTTTGCGTCAATGGCTACGACGTGGGCCGGCCGGGGCCGGGCGACCGCCACCGTACGGACACCCGCCCGGCGGTTCACATCGTGCAGCCGCGTGACGACCGCGCCGGTGCTGGTGCTGTGCAGCGTGTTCATCTCGCGCCCCCCGTCGTGGAGTGTCTCTGCTTCGGATCGCTGTGCGTTGAGAAGAAGACTGCCCGGCCGACTTAACCGGGGTGTCCGTCGACTGTCACAGCACTGTCACAGCGACCATCGGGAGGACCTCGGCGGACTCCCGCAGGATCTCGTTCACCTGACGGTCGAACTCCCGACGGGCTATGGGACAGAATGAGCCCGTGCCCTTCCTGTTGCTGATCGAGGACGACGACGCCATCCGCACGGCCCTCGAACTCTCCCTGTCTCGCCAGGGCCACCGTGTGGCCACCGCGGCGACGGGCGAGGACGGCCTCAAACTGCTCCGCGAGCAGCGGCCGGATCTGATCGTGCTGGACGTGATGCTGCCCGGGATCGACGGTTTCGAGGTGTGCCGGCGGATCCGCCGCACCGACCAACTGCCGATCATCCTGCTCACCGCGCGCAGCGACGACATCGACGTGGTCGTCGGCCTGGAGTCCGGAGCCGACGACTACGTGGTCAAGCCCGTCCAGGGGCGGGTCCTCGACGCCCGGATCCGGGCCGTACTGCGCCGCGGCGAACGCGAGTCGAGCGACTCGGCGAGCTTCGGCTCCCTCGTCATCGACCGGGCCGCCATGACGGTGACCAAGAACGGCGAGGACCTCCAGCTCACGCCGACCGAACTGCGGCTGCTCCTCGAACTGAGCCGCCGGCCCGGACAGGCCCTCTCCCGCCAGCAGCTGCTGCGCCTGGTCTGGGAGCACGACTACCTCGGCGACTCGCGGCTCGTGGACGCCTGCGTCCAGCGGCTGCGCGCCAAGGTCGAGGACGTACCCTCCTCGCCCACCCTGATCCGTACGGTCCGGGGCGTCGGATACCGCCTGGACTCCCCGCAGTGATCCGGTCGTTGCTCGCGGGCCGGCGCTGGACCAGCCTGCGGCTGCGGCTCCTCGTGGTCTTCGCGCTGGTCGCCCTGACGGCCGCCGTGTCCGCGTCCGGGATCGCCTACTGGCTCAACCGCGAGGCCGTGCTCACCCGTGTCCAGGAGGCCGCCCTGGGCGACTTCCGGCAAGAGATGCAGAACCGTGCCGCCGCGCTGCCCGCCGACCCCACGCCCGAGGAGCTGCAGCGCACCGCCGAGCTGATGGCGGGCAGCAGCCCCGGCTACAGCGTGCTGCTCGTGCAGGAGGGCAAGGACAGCCGCCAGATGTACGGCGCGGCCGGCCCCGACAACTTCCGCCTCGCGGACGTGCCGAAGTCCCTGCAGAACGCGGTGAACGACCGGCAGAAGACGACCGCGGCCAACGACGCCGAATACCACGTGTACTGGCAGCGGACGAAGCCGCGCGGCAACCCGTACCTGGTCGGCGGCACGCGGATCGTGGGCGGCGGGCCGACCGGCTACATGTACAAGTCCCTCGCCCAGGAGCGGGACGACCTGAACGCGCTCGCCTGGTCGTTGACCATCGCCACCGGCCTCGCGCTGCTCGGATCCGCGCTGCTCGCGCAGGCCGCGGCCCGCACCGTGCTCAAGCCCGTACAGCGGCTCGGGGACGCGGCACGGCGGCTCGGCGAGGGCGAACTGGACCACCGGCTCGACGTGTCGGGCACGGACGAACTCGCCGACCTGTCGCACACCTTCAACAAGACGGCCGAGGCGCTGGAGAAGAAGGTCGCCGACATGAGCGCGCGGGAGGAGGCCAGCCGGCGCTTCGTCGCGGACATGTCGCACGAGCTGCGCACCCCGCTGACGGCGCTGACGGCGGTCGCCGAGGTGCTGGAGGAAGAGGTCGAGGACCTCGATCCGATGATCGCGCCGGCGGTGGGCCTGGTGGTCAGCGAGACCCGCCGCCTGAACATCCTGGTCGAGAACCTGATGGAGGTCACCCGCTTCGACGCGGGCACGGCCAAGCTGGTCCTGGACGACGTCAACGTCGCCGACCAGGTCACGGCCTGCATCGACGCCCGGGCCTGGCTCGACGCGGTCGAACTCGACGCCGAACGGGACATCACGGTGCGGCTCGACCCGCGCCGCCTCGACGTCATCCTCGCCAACCTGATCGGCAACGCGCTCAAGCACGGCGGCTCGCCGGTGCGGGTGTCGGTGACCGTGGAGGGGGACTGGCTGGTGATCGCGGTCCAGGACAACGGGCCGGGCATCCCCGAGGAGGTCCTGCCGCACGTCTTCGACCGCTTCTACAAGGCGAGCGCGTCGCGGCCGAAGTCGGACGGGAGCGGGCTCGGTCTGTCGATCGCCGTGGAGAACGCGCACATCCACGGCGGCGACATCACCGCGGCCAATGTGCCGGGCGGCGGGGCGCTTTTCACGCTCCGGCTGCCGGTGGACGTGGGAAAGGCGATCAGTGGTGACCTGGATGCGTAGGGCCCTGCCGGCGGTGCCGGCCGTACTGGTCCCGCTCGTCGGGATCGCGCTGCTCGCGACGTCGGGCTGCGGGATCCGGGCGACGACCGTGCCCGTGGACGTGGGCGCGGCGCCGTCGCGCGTCTCGTGCGACACCCCGGCGCAGCCGGGCGGACAGAGCGGCGCGCCGGGCTTCCCGGCCACGGTGGAGCTGGTCTGCGGGTCGCAGCTGGTGGGCGTGGAGCGACTGGTCCCGATGCCCGAGAAGAGCGCCGTACGGGACCCCGCCGTGCAGGCCGCGCAGGCGCTGCTGGAGGCGCTGGAGCGGACGCCGAGCACGGAGGAGCGGGACGCCGGCTTCACGACCGGGGTCCCGGCCGGGCTGACGGCGGGCGCGCCGAAGGCGGGCGACCCGGCGGGCACGGTGCGGCTCAGCCGCAAGCCGGAGGACCTGCCGCCGGTGGCGCTGTCGCAGATCGTGTGCACGTTGGCGGGCAGCGAGACGGTGTCGGCGGGGCCGGGTCCGGTGGTCCTGGGCGGACCGGACGCCGATCCGCCGCGGGCGTGGGAGTGCACGGAGGCGGTCCGCTCCCGTCCGGAGTCGGTCCCGACGCTGGGCGAGATCGTCCGGCCGACGCCGTCACCTTCCGCGGGACGCTGAAGCTGCGCCTGTTGACGGGCGCGCCGCCGTTGCGGGGGCTCCTGCCCCGAGCCCCGCGCCTCAGAGGCCGGCCGGGCTGGTTTCGGGGGCTCCGCCCCCGCGCCCCCGCGCCCCCGCGCCCCCGCGCCCCCGCGCCCCCGCGCCTAAAGCGCCGGCGGGCTCCGCGCAGCGGCACGGTACGCCGACGGCCCCCTGAGCCGGGGCTCAGGGGGCCGAGGGAAAGCGGGTGGACAGGTCCCGCCGGACGGAGTCCGGCGCGCCGAAAAAATCAGAGGCCCATCGCCGCCGCGAGGTCCTTCTTGATCGTGTCCAGCACTTCCTGGCCGGTCACGCGGGCGGCCGCGAGGTCGGAGGCCTCGGCCACCGGGACGACGACCTCCAGGTAGCACTTCAGCTTGGGCTCCGTGCCCGACGGGCGGCAGATGACGCGGGCCTTGTACGCGCCGTCCAGGTAGTAGCGCAGGCCGTCCGTCGGCGGCAGCGACTCCGTGCCCTTCGCCAGGTCCTCCGCCGAGACCACCCGCAGGCCCGCCAGCGAGACCGGCGGCTCCGCCCGCAGCGCGGCCATGGCCGAGGCGATCACCGACAGGTCCGAGACGCGGACCGACAGCTGGTCGGTGGCGTGCAGGCCGTGGGCCATCGCCAGGTCGTCCAGCAGGTCGCTCAGCGTGCGGCCCTGCTCCTTGAGCTCGGAGGCCAGTTCGGCGACCAGCAGGGCGGCGGTCACGCCGTCCTTGTCGCGGACGCCCTCGGGGTCCACGCAGTAGCCGAGCGCCTCCTCGTAGCCGTAGCGCAGGCCCTCGACGCGGGCGATCCACTTGAAGCCCGTCAGGGTCTCCTCGTGGCCGACGCCCGCCGCCTCCGCGATCCGGCCCAGGAGGCTGGAGGAGACGATGGACTCCGCGAAGACGCCGGTCGCGCCCTTGTGGACCAGGTGCGCCGCGAGCAGCGCGCCGACCTCGTCCCCGCGCAGCATCCGCCAGCCGTCCGCGGTGGGGACGGCCACCGCGCAACGGTCCGCGTCGGGGTCGTTCGCGATCACGATGTCCGGCTGGACCTCGGCGGCCCTGGCGAAGGCCAGGTCCATCGCGCCCGGCTCCTCCGGGTTGGGGAACGCCACCGTCGGGAAGGCCGGGTCCGGCTCGGCCTGCTCGGCGACCAGGACCGGCTCCGGGAAGCCGTGCCGGGCGAAGGCCGCCATGACGACGTCCTTGCCGACACCGTGCATGGCCGTGTAGACGGTCCGCACGCCCCGGGGGGAGCCGGGGGTCAGGACGGCGTCCGTACGGGCCAGGTAGGCCTCCAGGACCTCGTCGCCGAGGTCCTCCCAGCCGGACTCCGGGCGCGGGACCGAGGCGAGCGTGTCGACGCGGGCGATCTCCGCCGCGATCTCCGCGTCCGCCGGGGAGACGATCTGCGAGCCGTCGCCGAGGTAGACCTTGTAGCCGTTGTCCCGGGGCGGGTTGTGGCTCGCGGTCACCTCGACGCCGGCGACGGCGCCCAGGTGCCGTATGGCGTACGCGAGGACGGGCGTGGGCAGCGGGCGGGGCAGGACGGCCGCGCGCAGGCCTGCGCCGGTCATGACGGCCGCGGTGTCGCGGGCGAAGTCGGCCGACTTGTAGCGGGCGTCGTAGCCGACGACGACCAGGCCGCCGGCGTGGCCCCGGGCCTTCAGGTAGGCCGCGAGGCCCGCCGCGGCCCGGATGACCACGCTGCGGTTCATCCGCATCGGGCCCGCGCCGATCTCACCGCGCAGTCCGGCGGTGCCGAACTGGAGGGTGCCGGAGAAACGGTCGGTCAGCTCCGCCGTGTCGCCCGCCCCGATGAGCGCGGCGAGCTCGGCCGCCGTCTCCGGGTCGGGGTCCTCCGCCAGCCAGGCCTGCGCCCGGGTGATCAGGTCGTCCTGTTCCTGCACTACTTCCGCCTTACCTCTCGTACGGTCCCGGGGCCTCAGATGCGGGCGAGGACCTGGGTCAGCAGCTTGCCCATGCGCGCGGCCGAGTCACGGCCGGCCTGCAGGACCTCTTCGTGGTTCAGCGGCTCGCCGGAGATGCCCGCCGCCAGGTTCGTGACCAGGGAGATGCCGAGCACCTCGGCGCCGGCCTCACGGGCGGCGATGGCCTCCAGCACGGTGGACATGCCGACGAGGTCGGCGCCCATCACGCGGATCATGTTGATCTCGGCCGGGGTCTCGTAGTGCGGGCCGGGGAACTGCACGTAGACGCCCTCCTCCAGGGAGGGGTCGATCTCCTTGCACAGCGCGCGCAGCGCGGGCGAGTACAGGTTCGTCAGGTCCACGAAGTTCGCGCCGATGATCGGCGAGGTGGCCGTCATGTTGATGTGGTCGCTGATCAGGACCGGCTGGCCGGGCTGCATGCCCTCGCGCAGCCCGCCGCAGCCGTTGGTCAGCACGACGGTCTTGCAGCCCGCGGCGACGGCGGTGCGGACACCGTGGGCGACGGCGGCGACGCCGCGGCCCTCGTAGTAGTGGGTGCGGCCGAGGAAGACCAGCGCGCGCTTGTCGCCGATCTTGTACGAGCGGATCTTGCCGCCGTGTCCTTCGACGGCGGCCGGCGGGAACCCGGGCAGCTCGGTGACGAGGAACTCGGCCTCGGGGGCGCCCAGGGCCTCGGCGGCCGGGGCCCAGCCGGAGCCCATGACGAGGGCGACATCGTGGGTCTCGGCGCCGGTGAGCTCCCGCAGGCGGGCGGCTGCGGCGTCGGCGGCGGCGGTGGGATCGGTAACAGATGCGTTCACGCAGACGAGCGTAGCCGCTCATTGCCTACGCGCGTAGATGGCGCAGCTCACGATGCTCGGATCGTTGTCTTGTCGTTTCCGACCAAATGTCCGCGGTGACCCACCGTGACCTGCGGTGACCGGCGGGCGTCGGTCGCGGAGCCCCCTACCGGGGTCAGCAGGGGCGCTTGCGCAGCTCCATCACGTAGTCGTGCGGGGCGCCCGCGGACTCGGCCGCGTCGGCGATCTCGCCCAGGTAGCGCGCCGAGGGCAGGCCGCCCTCGTAGCCGTTGAGCACGTAGCACCAGGCGGCCTCGTCGCCTTCCAGGGTGTGCACCCGGATCCGCATGCGCCGGTAGATGTCGAGCCCGACGCCCTCCCAGCGGTCCATCGAGTCCTCGTCCAGCGGGGCGATGTCGTACAGGGCGACGAAGACCTGGTGGCGCGGCGCCTCGACGAGCGTGGCGAGGGAACCCTCCCAGCCCATCTGCTCGCCGCCGAAGGTCAGCCGCCAGTCGTTGATCCAGCCCGTGCCGCGCAGCGGCGAATGGGGAGCGCGGCGCGTCATCAGCCGCGGGTCGAGGTTGCCGGCGTACGCGGCGTAGAGCGACATGAGGTCGAGGGTACGGGAGGGGCGGCCGTGGACGTGTGCCAGGCGGGGGTACACCCGGACGGAGTCCCGGGCGGGGACCGGGCGCGAAGCACCTTGAAGCGTGCGGGACAATGGAGCACGGAATGCATCCCCCGGGGAGACCCCCCGGATCGCCGGCCGGGGCGGCAGCCGGCCGGGTAGACGTGAGGCGGACTTTTCGTGACCCGGATCGTGATCATCGGCGGCGGACCCGGCGGGTATGAGGCAGCGCTGGTCGGTGCCCAGCTCGGCGCGGAGGTGACCGTCGTGGACTGCGACGGCCTGGGCGGGGCCTCGGTCCTCACCGACTGCGTACCTTCCAAGACCCTGATCGCAACCGCCGAGGTGATGACCACCTTCGACTCCTCCTACGAGGAGCTGGGGATCATCGTCGCCGACGACACCCCGCACATCGAGCAGGCGGCGCGCGTGGTCGGCGTGGACCTCGGCAAGGTGAACCGGCGTGTCAAGCGGCTCGCGCTCGCCCAGTCGCACGACATCACCGCCTCGGTGACCCGGGCCGGCGCCAAGGTCATGCGCGGCCGCGGCAAGCTGGGCGGCCCGCAGGGCATCGACGGCACGCGTGACGTCATCGTCACCGCCGCCGACGGCACCGAGACGATCCTGACGGCCGACGCCGTCCTCATCGCCACCGGCGGCACCCCCCGCGAGATCCCCGACGCCCAGCCCGACGGCGAGCGCATCCTGAACTGGACCCAGGTCTACGACCTGGAGGAGCTCCCCGAGGAGCTCATCGTGGTCGGCTCCGGTGTGACCGGCGCCGAGTTCGCCGGCGCGTACCAGGCACTCGGCTCCCGGGTGACCCTGGTGTCCTCCCGCGACCGCGTGCTGCCGGGCGAGGACCCCGACGCGGCCGCCGTCCTGGAGGACGTCTTCCGGCGCCGCGGCATGAACGTCGTCGGGCGCTCGCGCGCCGAGTCCGCCAAGCGGGTCGGCGACCGGGTCGAGGTCACCCTCTCCGACGGCCGGGTCCTGACCGGCAGCCACTGCCTGATGGCGGTCGGCGCTGTCCCGAACACGCAGAACATGAACCTGGAGGAGTCCGGCGTCCGGCTCAAGGACTCCGGGCACATCTGGACCGACAAGGTCTCGCGCACCTCCGCGCCGGGCGTGTACGCCGCCGGTGACGTCACGGGCGTCTTCGCGCTCGCGTCCGTCGCGGCCATGCAGGGGCGCATCGCGATGTACCACTTCCTCGGCGACGCGGTGGCCCCGCTGAACCTGAAGACGGTGTCCTCGAACGTCTTCACCGACCCCGAGATCGCCACCGTCGGCTACACCCAGGCGGACGTCGACGCCGGCAAGATCGACGCCCGCGTCGTGAAGCTTCCCCTGCTGCGCAACCCGCGCGCCAAGATGCAGGGCATCAGGGACGGCTTCGTGAAGATGTTCTGCCGCCCGGGCACCGGCATCGTGGTGGGCGGCGTGGTCGTCTCCCCGCGTGCGAGCGAGCTCATCCACCCGATCTCGATCGCCGTCGACAACAATCTGACGGTCGAGCAGATCGCAAACGCGTTCACCGTGTACCCCTCTCTGTCGGGGTCGATCGCCGAGGTGGCCCGCCAGCTGCACACCCGGAAGGCCGGCGGGGAGGCGTAGGCTCCGCCAACCGCCGCATGCCACAAGGGCTTTGGGGCGGGGCGCGGTCGCACGGCGAGGCGTTCACCCAAGTCTCGGGCTGCGTATACCACCAGCCGCCCCCCTCTATGGACAACTTCGGTAATCCGGCGCAAAGAGCTGAAAGCAGACGGTCGTTGGGGTTACTGTCAGTTTCGTGTTCGCTGCAGAACGTCGCCAATTGATCCTCGAAATGGTGCGGGCCAACGGAGCGGTGTCGCTCCGGGAGCTCGCCCGCGTCGTCCAGACCTCCGAAGTGACCGTACGGCGGGACGTGCGGGCACTGGAGGCCGAAGGACTCCTCGACCGCCGACACGGCGGTGCGGTCTTGCCGGGCGGTTTCACGCGGGAGTCCGGCTTTCCGCAAAAGTCCCATCTCGCGACGGCGGAGAAGACCGCCATTGCCGATGTCGCGGCCGGCCTCGTGGAAGAGGGCGAGGCCGTCGTCGTCGGCGCCGGCACCACGACGCAGGAGCTGGCCCGCCGGCTCGCCCGGGTGCCCGGCCTGACCGTCGTGACCAACTCGCTCCTGGTCGCCCAGGCGCTGGCCCACGCCAACCGGGTCGAAGTCGTCATGACGGGCGGCACCCTGCGCGGGTCCAACTACGCCCTCGTGGGCAGCGGGGCCGAGCAGTCCCTCCAGGGGCTGCGGGTGTCCCGGGCCTTCCTGTCCGGGAGCGGCCTGACCGCCGAGCGAGGGCTGTCCACGTCCAACATGCTGTCCGCCAGCGTGGACCGGGCGCTGGTACAGGCGGCCGCGGAGGTGGTGGTGCTGGCGGACCACACGAAGCTCGGCACCGACACCATGTTCCAGACGGTGCCGACGGACGTGATGACCCGCCTGGTCACGGACGAGCCCCCGCCGCACGACGACCGGGCGGCGACGGAGCTTCAGGCCCTGGCGGACCAGGGCGTCCAGATCACCGTGGCCGGCGGCCCCGCGGCCTCCGGCGGCGTGGACGGCATGCAGGGACGCCGACCGCGCCGGGACTCGCCGCTCCCGGTGCAGCGGCGCGGCGGCCCCACGGCCCAGCTGCGCAGCGCGCCCGGCGGGATGCTGGAGCAGCAGGCGGAGCGGGCGCGGGTCGCGGACATGCGGCGCCGCTAGGTCGTGTCGTCGAAGTCCCGCCTGGCCGGCGGAGCCTGGCACGCACGCTCCCTGGAGCCCCGAATCGCGAAGGCCCCGCCCGGTTCGACCGGGCGGGGCCTTCGCGTGTCCGCGGACACGGTCCGGGACGTCAGTCCTTGATCTCGCAGATCGTGGCGCCGGAGGTGACCGAGGCCCCGACCTCGGCGGTGAGGCCCACGATGGTGCCGGAGCGGTGCGCGTTGAGCGGCTGCTCCATCTTCATCGCTTCCAGTACGACGATCAGTTCGCCCTCGGTGACCTGCTGGCCCTCCTCGACGGCGACCTTGACGATCGTGCCCTGCATGGGGGAGGTGAGCGTGTCTCCGGATGCGGCCGGACCGGACTTCTTGGCCGCGCGGCGCTTCGGCTTCGCGCCGCCCGCGGCGGCCGTACGGGCCAGGGTCATGCCCAGGGACGAGGGGAGGGAGACCTCCAGGCGCTTGCCGCCGACCTCGACGACGACCGTCTCGCGGCCCGGCTCGTCCTCGGTGTCCTCCGCGGCCGGAGCCGTGAACGCCGGGATCTCGTTGACGAACTCCGTCTCGATCCAGCGGGTGTAGACGGTGAACGGGCTGCCGTCGGTGGGGGCGAAGGCGGGGTCGGTGACGACCGCACGGTGGAACGGGATGGCCGTGGCCATGCCCTCGACCTCGAACTCGGCGAGCGCGCGGGCAGCGCGCTGCAGCGCCTGCTCGCGGGTGGCGCCGGTGACGATCAGCTTGGCCAGAAGAGAGTCCCAGGCCGGGCCGATGACGGAGCCGGACTCGACACCCGCGTCGAGGCGGACGCCCGGGCCGGTCGGCGCGACGAACTTCGTCACCGTGCCGGGCGCCGGGAGGAAGCCGCGGCCCGGGTCCTCGCCGTTGATGCGGAACTCGATGGAGTGGCCGCGCAGGACCGGGTCCCCGTAGCCGAGCTCCTCGCCGTCGGCGATGCGGAACATCTCGCGGACCAGGTCGATGCCGGCGACCTCTTCGGTGACCGGGTGCTCGACCTGCAGGCGGGTGTTGACCTCCAGGAAGGAGATCAGGCCGTCGGCGGAGACGAGGAACTCCACCGTGCCGGCGCCGACGTAGCCGGCCTCCTTCAGGATGGCCTTGGAAGCGGCGTACAGCTCCGCGTTCTGAGCCTCGGTCAGGAACGGCGCCGGGGCCTCCTCCACCAGCTTCTGGTGGCGGCGCTGGAGGGAGCAGTCACGGGTCGAGACGACGACGACGTTGCCGTGCGAGTCGGCCAGGCACTGGGTCTCGACGTGGCGCGGCTTGTCCAGGTAGCGCTCGACGAAGCACTCGCCGCGGCCGAAGGCGGCGACGGCCTCGCGGACGGCGGAGTCGTAGAGCTCCGGCACCTCTTCGAGGGTGCGGGCGACCTTCAGGCCGCGGCCGCCGCCGCCGAAGGCGGCCTTGATGGCGATCGGCAGGCCGTGCTCCTTGGCGAAGGCGACGACCTCGTCGGCCCCGGAGACCGGGTCCGGCGTACCGGCGACCAGCGGCGCGCCGGCGCGCTGGGCGATGTGACGGGCGGCCACCTTGTCGCCGAGGTCACGGATGGCCTGCGGCGGCGGGCCGATCCAGGTCAGACCGGCGTCGAGCACGGCCTGGGCGAAGTCGGCGTTCTCGGACAGGAAGCCGTATCCGGGGTGGATGGCGTCCGCACCCGAGTCGGCGGCGGCCTGGAGGACCTTGGAGATGTCCAGGTAGCTCGCGGCCGGGGTGTCACCGCCCAACGCGAAAGCTTCGTCTGCCGCGCGGACGTGCAGAGCGTCCCGGTCCGGATCGGCGTAGACGGCTACGCTCGCGATCCCGGCGTCCCGGCAGGCCCGAGCAACGCGGACAGCGATTTCGCCACGGTTGGCGATGAGCACCTTGCGCACGATGGCTCCCTCCTTGAAACAAGCTGAGTTTAGGGACAGCCCACACGGCCTTTCGACCCTTCCCCGGTGGTGACCTTGCCCACACAGAGTGTGATGCGAGGCCCGCTCCGCCGGAGAACCCTTGTGGCGCCCCAGGTCAGGGGGATCCCCGACTGCACAGTAACCCCGTCATGTATCCAAGGTCTCTGTCTCCCCGGTCAGCGGCCCCGGGTGATTCTTTGTCGAGTCCCTACGAACGGCCCACATTTTCTTTGCGGTCGTGAGCGGAGTTGTCCCCTTGTTTACTGATTGGTAGCAGCCTCGTCGTCCCGGCCCTACCGGGACAACACCGTACCCACAGCGATGTGGCCCACGCGGGTACCGGGCGGGGCGCAGCGCGCCGGGCGTGTACTCCAGACGGTCGGCGCCGGGACGCGGGGCGAAGTCGAGTACGGGGGTCGCCCGCACGATCGCGGAATGAGTGAGTCCTCTTCTTGCGGGGCGGCGCGGTCACCGCGTGGTCGCGGCCCGTCACGGCCGCAAAGGCGGAGGCCTGATCGGCAGAAAGTGCGGACGCGCGCTAAGCGAGCGAGCGTTTTAGGCCACTCGGCGCCCCGCGCGCCCGAGGGGCGGGCGGATGTGAAGGTTCGATGGAGGGATTCGGCGGTCATTCGGCGCGCCGGGAGCAGGCTTTTGGGTGGTCCCCGGCCTTCCGGAGCGGGAGCTGTCGACGGAGCGTCAGCGGTTAATCCTTCAAGGAAATATGACCGCTGGTCAGCCGGAGTCAGATCGGCGTTGTGGATGTTGACTGAAGTGAACGCGCCAGGTTAGGTTTGCTGTTCCGTGTGCCCTGTCCGACGTGCTGAGGCAAGTGGCTGCGGGGTCGCAGCGCCGAGCCGACCGAGCGTCCCGCAGGCCGTCTCCCGTCTCGGTGCTTCGAGCTCCGGTGCCGAGCGGTTGATAAAAGAGCGCTTTGACCGAGCGCTTCTATGAATAGCCATTTCATTCCCCGATGCCGGTGCGCACCGGTTTCGGGTGACTGCAAATGAAGATGTGAGGGAAAATTGCCGGGGGATGATCTTCTCTATGACATACATCAACCTGAAAAGGATGCACGGGGATCGGATTTACCAGAGGAATGGCAGTGGCCGGACCGCCCGTACGACGTGGGTGAGGGCGAGGTCCACGTGTTCTCGGTGCTGAACGGGAGCGAATTCCCTCCCGCGGAAGACATGCCGCACCACGGTTCCGCGGGGGACGACCGGACCGTCCGGGCCCTGCTCGCCCGTCTGCTGATGCGGCCGCCGGACGACATCCGGCTCACGCGGGACGACCTGGGGCGGCAGAGATGGGACGCGGGACCGTGGGGGCTCGCGGTGTGCCGGGACGAGGGAGGGCTGCTCGTCGCTCTCGCCCGGGGGCTGTCGGTGGCGCTCAGCGCGGTCACCGTCCGGGGCTCGGTCGAGGCGGAGGCCCTGCTGCCCTTCAGCCGAACGGAGCGCGCCTTCGCGGGGGAGGCGGCGGCCGGACGGCGGCCCTTGGTCCTGGCCCGGATGTGGGCCCGCAAGGAGGCGGCGCTGCGCCTGTCAGGACGCGGAGCCTTCGCGCTCGCCGCCGAGGTGGACGTGTCGGCCGCCGGGCCGGACGGCAGGGTGGAGCTGCCCGCCTCGGGGCCGTGGGGGACGAGCGGCGTCGCGTACGTACGGGATCTGCCCGCCGCAGCGGGAACGGTGGCGGCCGTGGCGGCCTCCGCTCCCGTCCGCCGGGCGGTGTTGCGGAGACTGCGATGTCCGGAGCCCGCTACGGCATGAGCACGGCGTGCGGGTCGACGCCGGTGACGTGGCCGGGGGCGCTCAGCTCCCGCCACGTCTCCATCGCGAGCCGGACGGCGCCGGCCTTCTCGTACTCCGCGGCCGCCGCCCTGAGGTCCGCGGCCGCTGCTTCCTCCTGATCCGCCGAGCGCCGGACGCGGGCCCGGATCACCGTGCACCGGGCCCGGTCGAGCGGGTCCAGCGCGGAGGGGTCCAGCGCTTCGGCGGCCGCGGCCGCGTCGTCCGCGGAGGCGTCCGCGGACCGTACGACGGCCAGCGCCTCCAGGGCCGCGAGCCAGGTGGCGGCTGTGGACGCGGAGCCGAGCGCCTGCGCGCGCCGGACCCGCTCCAGCAGGGCTTCGGCGCTCACGTCGCCGGTGGCGAGTGCCAGCAGGGCGCGGGCCCGGTCCAGGCGGAGGCGCAGCCGGACGTCCTCCGCCCCGCCGAGCAGCTCGTCCGCCCGGGTCAGCAGGCCGAGGGCCTCGCCGCCACCGCCGAGGTGGCGGGCGCCGGCCGCCGCCCAGAGCGCACACGCGCGCAACGGCTGGGCCGCCACCGCGGGCACCTCGTCGAGCAGGGCGTCGCCGAGGCTCTTCGCGCGGTGCCACTCCCCGCTCTCCACGTACGCCGTCAGCAGCACGACCTGGGCCTGGACGCGTTCGGGCCGGCCCGCGTCGAGGCCGGCCGCGGCGCCCGAGGCCTCCTCCGCGAAGGTGACGGCGTCGGACAGGCGTCCCGTACGCCGGTAGAGGTCGGCGAGTTCGATCGCCGCCCGGGTGCGCATGAGCTGCGCGGCCGTCGTGATCGGGTCGTTCAGCAGCTCCAGCAGGGTCGCCTCGCGTTCGGCATCGGCGCCCAGGCGGTCGAGCACGGTGGCCAGTTCCCAGCGGGCCTCCCAGCGCACCTCGTCGAACCCGCCGTCGCCGGCCTGCCGGACGACGGCGTCCAACTGGCTCCGCGCCGCGGCCCAGTCCCCGGCCAGCTGGCTGGAGCGGGCCGCCACCAGCAGGCCGACCAGCTGGAGCCGGTGGGTGCGCTGCCGGTCCTGCGCCTCGGGCTCGCACAGCTCCTCCAGCGTCACGCCGAGCCGCCCGGCGATGACCTTGGCCGCCTTGAGGCTGGGGATCCGGTGACCGCTCTCCACCAGCGACACGTAGCTGGACGAGACGCCCTCGCCGGCGAGGTCCCCCTGGGACAGGCCCTGGAGGCGACGGCTTTCCCGGACGCGTTTCCCGAATGCTGGCTGCTCGATCGTCAAGGTTCGGCTCGCTGTGTGGTTGAAGGACGGATGGATATTTACGGAGTGTGACAAAGATTCTACCCGACATGGCGCGTTCCGTAAGGACGAGTGGTGCCCCCGTGCCGATTTTTGCGCATTGTTGGGGTATTCATGTAGTCACATTCGAGTCATGTTAAAGTCAATACCCATGACAATCGATGGACGGCCAGGCCGCCGCCGCCGGTGGGGCATCTATGTCCTGCTGGGGGCCGTGGCGGTCAGTTCGGTCGGCGAGGCGATGATGGTCGTCGCCGTCCCGTGGTTCGTGCTGCAGACGACCGGCAGCGTGGCGCAGACCGGAATCCTCGTCGCCCTGGGTGCCGTCGCCTCGGGAACCGTCGGATTCGTTTCCGGCCCCCTGGTGGACCGTTGGGGATTCCGGGCGACGGCGGTGCTCTCCTATGCGGTCGGCGGTATCGGAGCGGCGTGCATTCCGGTCGTGCACGCGCTGGAGATGCTGAACTTCCCCGTCCTCGCGGCACTCGTCGTGGCCGCCAACGTGCTGGACATCCCCGCCTCCGCGGCCGTCACCGGTCTGGTGCCCGAGCTGTCCGCGGATGCGGACATGCCGCTGGAGCGGGGCAACGCGCTGCTCAGCGGAGTCCACCAGGTCGCCCAGTTGTGCGGGCCTCCCCTGGGCGGAGCCGCCGTCGCCCTCCTCGGGGTCGCCGACGTCCTGCTCATCGACGCGGCGGCCTGCCTCCTGGCGGCGGTCCTGATCCTCGGCTGCATCGCGGCCGGCCGGGCCGGGAGCCGGGGCGTACGGGCTGCGGATACCTACCTGGCCGAGTTGCGCTCGGGGCTGCGCACACTGCGCGAGCACCGGCTGCTGCGGGCCATGGCGGTGTCCGGGACCGCCTTCAACGGCCTGGACAGCGGACTGGCCGGCGTGGTCCTGGTGACGTACGCCTACCAGCACCTGGGGAGCGCCGCGGGCCTGGGCGTCCTGCTCACCGCCTTCGGGCTGGGGGCGGTGGCCGGCACGGTGGGCTACGCCGTCGCCGGGCACCGGCTCGGAGCCCGCCGGGTGTACCTCGGCTCGGGCTTCGCGGTGGCCCTGTCGATCGGCGCGCTCGCCGCCCTGCCCTCCCTCGCCGTCGGTGCCGTGGTGCTCGCGCTGCTCGGCGCCTTCGCCGCCCCGGTGGGTCCGGTTCGCACCGGTGTGCTCCAGCGCAGCGTTCCGCGTGAGCAGTACGGGCGGGTGACGGCCGCGGTCGACACGGCCGGGCTGGTGGCCGTTCCGCTCGGGGCCTCCCTGACGGTGGTGCTCGTGGGCGCCGCCGGCCTGCGCCCGACGATCGTCACGCTCGCCTGCGCCTACCTGCTGGTGGTCTGCTGCTGCTGGGCGGCGCCCGCGCTGCGGGGCATGCGGGCCGACCAGCAGCCATGACAACCATGACTGAACTTGACAATCAATGACAAGGGGTTGACGCTGACTCTCCATGGACTCCGCCCCGAGGAGGGATACATGAGCTCCGCTCCCGCCTGGCCGACCGCTCTCGACGAGCCGGTGCAGGTCCCCGACCCCGGACGCCTGGAGGCACTCCGAGCCGTCCGGGACTTCCTGGCCGGCGACCCCGGCGCCGTCCACGACCTGCTCTGCGAGATCTCCACGCACCGCGCCGCCGGATACGAGATCGAGGCGACCATCGCCACGCTCGACGGCGCGCTCGCCGAGTTCGAGACGTACCGGCCGGGCCGGGTCCCGCGACTGGCGGTCTACATGCCGTCCAACGTCGTCCTGTACTCGTACGCCCTGTACCTGCTGGTGCCCGCCCTCTACGCGGACCGGCTGGTCTTCCGCCCCTCCAGTCAGGTCAAGGACCAGATGGGCAGGCTGCACCGGCTGCTCGCCGCGCACCACGGGCTGCCGATCGAACTGACCAATGCCAGCCAGCGCGAATTCCTGCGTGAGCACGTCCGGCCGGCCGACGTCGTCGTCTTCACCGGCGCCTACCGCAACGCCGAGCAGATCAGGCCCCAACTGTCCCCGGGCCAGCTGTTCCTGTTCCTCGGCTCCGGGGTCAACCCCTTCGTCGTCGCCCCGGGCGCCGACCTCGCCAGGGCGGCCCGGGACGCCGTGGAGATCCGGATGCACAACGCCGGCCAGGACTGCCTGGGCCCGGACCTGTTCTGCGTCCAGGAGGACCTGCTCGACGAGTTCCTCGACCTTCTCGTCACCGAGCTCAAGGCCCTGCGCTACGGGCCCTACACCGATCCGGACGCCGATTACGGGCCCGTCTTCTACGACGGCGCGCTGGAGGAGGCCGCTCAGTTCCTGGCCCGCAACCGCCGCAACATCGTCCACGGCGGTCATGTCGACTTCCGCGAGCGGCGGATGGAGCCCACCGTCGTCGTCGGCGAGGAGGTGACCCCGCGCACCCCGGTGCCGGAGTTCTTCGCGCCTGTCTTCAACGTCGTCGGCTACCGGGACCCGGAGGTCCTGGCGGCCACCCTCACCACCGCGGTGTTCACCGAACGGGCCCTCGGATCCAGCGTGTACGGCGACGCACCCGCCCTGGCCGACGCCCTGCGCCGGCGCACCACCGTCACCGTCGACACCACCCTGCTGTCCATCGACGACGGCAACGCGCCCTTCGGCGGATACGGGCGGATGGCCAACTACATCACCGACGGCACGCAGATGTGGACCGAGCCGGTCCTCGTCTCCAAGGCCGTCGCCGAGCACCTCCCGGCGGCCGGCCGATGAACGACCGCAGCTACCCCAGCGCTTGGCACGCCGTCGCCGACCATCTGCACCACCTCGGCACCGGCGCTGTCTTCGGCCTGCCCGGCGACGACATGGACCTCCTGGCCGCCCTGGAGGGCACCGACACCCGGTTCGTCCTCTGCCGCGACCAGCGCAACGCCCTGTTCATGGCGACCGGTTACGCCCTCGCCTCTGGGCGGCCCGGCATCTGCGCGGTGGGCAAGGGCCCCGCCCTGACCAACACCCTCACGGGGGTCCTGGAGGCGGCCTCCGCCGCCGCGCCCGTCGTCCTCATCGCCGGGGGCACCGCCCTGGACCGGCTGGGTACGGGGGCCTTCCAGGAGCTCGACCAGCTCGCCGCGGTGCGGCCGTACGTCAAGTGGGCGGCGCGGGTGGACCACGCCGACCGCCTGGCGGGCGTACTGGAGAAGGCGGTCACCATCGCCGTCAACGGCACGCCCGGCCCCGTGTACGTCGAGATCGCGGAACAGGCGGCCGGGGAACCGGTCACCCGCGTCGGCCCCTGGCGGCAGGCGGCCCCGCAGCGGCAGACCCCGGACCCCGACGTCCTGCGGACCACCGCCGACGCCATCGCCGCGGCCCGGCGGCCCCTGCTGCTGGTCGGCGGCGGCGCCCGCCACCGCAACTCCGGCCGCCTGTTGGAGGCCTTCGCCGACCGGATCGGCGCCGGCATCTTCACCACCGCCTCCGGCCGGGGCACGGTCGACGAGGACCACCCGCTCTTCTGCGGAGTGTCGGGCCTCTACACGGTGGCCCCCGCCGACCGGCTGTGGCGCGAGACCGACCTGGTGATCGCGCTCGGCAGCCGGCTGGAGGAGACGGCGACCTTCGGCTGGCCGGACGCCGCCGGGCTCCCGGTGATCCAGGTGGTGACGGGAGAGGAGAGCCTCGTCACCGGAAGGCCGGGCACCGGTGTGCTGGGTGATGTCGGACGGACCGTCGAGGCCTGGTCGCGGCTGCTGGACGGGCATGCGGCCGACACCGCCTGGACCGGACGGGTCCGTGCCGTACGGGAGGCCCACGCCGTACGCGCGGCCGAGCGGGCGGCCGCCGCGGACGCGGCGGCCGACGCCGCCGGGCCGGCCGCGGGCGTGCCGGTGGCGCGCGTGCTGTCCGCCCTCGCCGACGCCGTTCCCGAGACCCGCGTCCTCGTCCAGGAGAACGGCCTGCAGGACATGTGGTCGTACTTCTACCCCCACTGGAGCTGCGGGGCCCTCGGCGGGTCCGTCGTGCCCAGCGAACAGACCCCGCTCGGCTTCGGCGCCGCGGCTGCCGTGGGCGTCGCCCTGGCCGAGCCGGAACGGCCCGTGGTGGCCGTGGTCGGCGACGGCGCCTTCAACCTCTTCCGCTCCGAACTGCCCACCGTCGCCGACGCGGGCGTGGCCGTGCTGTACGTGGTCCTCGACAACGGCGGCTACGGGTGGCTCCAGACCAACCTGGACCGGGTGTCGGGCACCGGCTCGCGGTTCGCCTTCACCGCCGACCGCCCGACCGGATCCGAGGGCCTGGCCCACGCGTACGGACTCGGATACTGGCGCCTCGACAACCCCGGCGATCTCCACGGCGTCCTCCTCAAGGCGTGGCAGTACTGCGAGGAGAACAACACAGCAGGGGTGGTCGAGGTGGGGGTGTCCCTCGCCGACAGCCCTCCGGGAACCTCCGGGGCGAACGGCGACTTCCCGCTGCGTGAGGACGAATGAACGACTGCGAGACAAGGATGAGGCAATGGCCGTAGCGCTCTTCTTCCCCGGGCTCATTCCCACCCGATTCGACGCGATCAGCGAGTTCGTCACCACGAACGACCACGCCAGACGCAGGTTCGCCGAGGCGGACGAGGTGTTGGGCTACTCCCTCGCCGACGCCTACCGCGAGGCGTCGATCTACGAGTGGGAGGTGTTCGAGACGGGGTTCATGGCACTCACCCTCGCCCTCGCCGACTGCGCGCAGGACCGCCACGGCGGCCGGCCCGCCGTCTGCGGCGGGCAGAGCTTCGGCGCCTTCATGGCCGCCGTCTGGGCCGGGGCCCTGACCTACCCGGACGCGCTGGAGCTGATCCGGCGCAGCGTAGCCGTCGAGACGGACTACTTCGACTCGCTGAAGGAGCCGATGGGCTGCCACTTCTTCTACCGGCTGCCGCACGACACGGTGCAACGGCTCGTCGAGGAGACACGCGCACGCGGTGAGTGGATCGAGCTGTCGGTGGTCCTGGACGAGGAGGTCCACGCGGTGTCCGCGTCGCTGCGCTCCCTGGAGCGTTTCGAGCAGCGGGTCCGCGAGGAGGGGGGTTTCCCCTTCTACACGATGAACCGCGCCGAGCACTGCTCCGCCGTCTCCGGGCTGCGCGAGCGCCTGCACGACGAGGTCTACGGCACCGTGCCGTGGAACGCCCCGGCGATACCGGTCCTGTCCGACGTCGACGGGCGGCTCCTGACCGACCCCGAGGAGATCAAGCAGGACCTGCTGGACGGCTGGACCACCCCCGTGCACTGGCAGACCATCCTGCGGGGCCTGCACGCGGCGGCGGTCGACGAGGTGTGGATCCCGGGCCCGCGCAACATGTTCGCGCGGATCACCAACAAGTCCATCCCCACCCGGGTGATCACCCCGAAGACGGCGCTCGAAGCGTGAGCGCCGGGACGAAGACGCCGACGGACCCGGCAGGGCGCCGGGTCCTGTCGGCGGCGCTGTTCGCGAGCGCCCCGGCCGAGGTGCTCGACTTCCTGCTGCCGCTGTGGGCCGGGTCGACGTTGCAGGCCGGAGCGTCCGTGGTGGGCGCCCTCATCGCCTTCGAGGCGGTGCTGTCGCTGATCGTGCGCCCCTTGGCCGGGGAACTGGCCGACCGCTTCGACCAGCGGCGGGTGGCCGCGGCCGGCGCGGGCCTGTACGCCCTGTCGTTCGCGGGGTACGCGCTCGCCGACTCCCTCCCGGTGGCCTTCGCCGCCGCGGGACTGGGCGGCGCGGGCGGCGCGCTGTTCTGGGTCGCCCTGCGGGCCTGGACCGGGCAGGAGGCACGGGACGGCGACGGCACCGCCGCCTACGGGAAGCTGCTCTCCGCGGAGGGCCAAGGTGCTTTCGTCGGATACCTGGTGGCGTTCTCCCTGCTGGAACGGACCGGCTACCCGGTGCTGTTCTGGCTGGGCGCCGCCGCCTGCGTGCTGGCCATGGTTCTGCTGCTGCGCGGGCCGGGCAGAGCGCCGGCCCGACCGGGCGCGGAGGCCCTGGAGGCGGAGGGGCCGCTGCGGCGCGGGACGGCGGAGCGCCGGCTGCTGCCGCTGATGGTGGTGTCCGCGGTGACGGCCGCCGCCGAGGCCGGGCTGTGGATGCTGTTGCTGCTGCGGCTGCAGGGGGACCTGGGGCTGTCGCCCAACGCGATCGCGCTGGTCTTCGCCCCCGGCTTCGTGGTGTTCGTGCTGCTCCCGGAGCACGCCCACCACCTCACCGGCCGGCTGGGCCGGACCCCGACCATGGTCGCGTCGTTCGCGGCGGGCGCGCTGTTCGCCGCCGGGCTGGCGGTCGTCTCCACACCGCTCGCGATCGCCGCGTTCTGGACCGTGGCCGCCGCCTGTTTCGCGGCGCAGATCCCCGTGGAGCAGGCGACGGTGGCCGCCGCGTCCGGAGGCCGGATCGGCCGGGGCATGGGCCTCTACGAGACCGCGCGCCTGGCCGGTGTGGTGGTCGGCCCGCTGGTGATGGGGGTGCTCTACGAGGAACTCGGCTGGGTCGCCGCCTGCGCGGCGGCAGCCGCCACCTCCGCGGTGGGGGCGGTCGTGGTGCCGTTCGCGGTCCGCGTCCTGCGCCTGCCGCCGGAGGAGAACAAGGCCGGGACAGCGGCTCCGGCCGGAGCAGGGGCCGGGGCCGGGCCGGAGACAGTACACATGACAGAGGACGGAGAAGACATGGACACGAGCAAGCCGGAACCGGCGCAGCCTTCGGCGGAGCCCGCCCTGGGGCCGAAGGAGCACGCCCGCAAGGAGCGCCGGGACTGGTACATCCACACGGCCGCGTTCGCGCTGGGGCAGCTGGTCCTGTGGGCCCTGGACTCCAGTTGGCTCGTATGGCAGATCACGGACGGCAGCGTGCCCGACGACCAGCGCGGGCCGCTGGTCTGGCTGGGCCGGATCTGGCTGACCATCTGGGTGATCGACACCCTCTGGTCGTGGTCCTACACCATCTGGCCGCGGGAGAAGAAGGCGAAGTCGTAGTTTTGCCGGACGGCGTCGCGTGTGGTCGGCCCGGGGCTTGCCGCCCCGGGCCGGCGGCCGTGCGGGCTCACTTCAGCTCCAGCGGGAGCCGGTCGTAGCCGCGCAGCGAGGTGACGCGCGTACGGGTCAGCGCCGTGCCGGCGCGGGCGATGTGCGGGAAGCGGGCCAGCAGCCGGGGGAAGACGACCTGGGCCTCCAGCCTGGCGAGGGCGGCGCCCAGGCAGTAGTGCGCGCCCGCGCCGAAGCTGAGCGAGCCGGACACCGGCCGGCCCGGCAGGAAGGTGTCGGGTGACTCGTACCGCTCGGGGTCGCGGTTCGCCCCGGCGAGCAGGGCCACGACCTGGGTCCCCTTCTCGATGCGTACGCCGTTCAGTTCGGTGTCCTCGCCGGTCCAGCGCGAGGCGATCTGGATGGGCGGGGTGAAGCGCAGCATCTCGTCGACCCAGGCGGCGACGTTGTCCGGCTCACCGCGCAGGCGGGCGAGGAGCCCGGGGTGGTCAAGGAGGGTGGCCGTGCCGTTGCCGATGAGGTTGCTCGTCGTCTCGTAGCCCGCGGAGTACAGCAGGACCAGGTTGGCGAGCAGTTCGCGGTGGGTGAGCCGGTCGCCGTCCGCGTCGCGGACCGCGATGAGCGTGCTCACCATGTCCTCGCGCGGATCGGCCTGCCGCTCGGCCACCAGCGCGCCCAGGCGGTCCCACAGTTCGGCGGTCGCCGCGTCGGCGCGCTCCAGGTCGGGGCCGAGGAGGTTGTGCTCGATGGCGGAGGTGATGTCCCGTACCCGCGGGCCGAACCAGGCCCGGTCCTCCTCGGGAATGCCGAGCAGTTCCCCGATGACGGTGATGGGCAGCGGCAGGGCGAGCCGTTCCATCAGGTCGACCGGGCCCGTGGAGGCGTGTCCGGCGAGGTCTTCCAGCAGGGCGTCGGTCAGCCGTTCCACCGCCGGCCGCAGTCCCTCCACGCGGCGCGGGGTGAAGGCGCGGCTGACCAGGCGCCGCAGCCGCTCGTGGTGGGGCGAGTTCTGATTGACCATCTCGCCCATGAGGGAGTGGACGGCCAGGTGCTCGGGGCCCTCGGGCCACGTGCGGGCGATCCATTCGTCGTCCTCGACCCGGAAGAGGGGATCGCGCAGCACCCGGTCGCAGTCGGCGTAGCGGGTGACGACCACGGTCCCGTCGGGCAGCCGGGCCACGGGGGCCCGCTCGCGGAGCACCGCGTAGAGGGGGTAGGGGTCGGGGCAGCCGAGCGGGCTGAACAGGGCGCGAAGGGCGCGGCGTACCTGGACCCGGTCGTCGCTCATGGTGCCTCCTGGCCCCGGGCTCGTACGGGCGAGTCCGGAAGTGGGTGGATGCGCCGCTCCGGCCCCGGGTCGGGGCGGGCCGAAGCAGCGGCGGGAGGAACGGGCAGTCAGCCGGCCAGCTGCTTCTCGATCCGGATGACGATGTCGCAGACCAGCCGGAGCTCCTTCAGCTCCTCCTCGGGCAGGCTCACCCCGAAGCGCTCCTCGGCGGCGACGATGACCTCGACCATCGCCAGGGAGTCGACGTCGAGGTCGTCGATGAAGGACTTCTCCTCGGTCACGTCGGCCGGCTCCACGTCGGCGACCTCGTTCAGGATCTCGGCGAGGCCGGAGATGATTTCTTCACGCGTCATGGCGGTTACCTCTCTTGGGGTGTGTGGATGTGGCGGTGAGGGCTGGGGAGCGCGGGGCGGCGGTGGACGGCGCGCGGTGGCGGCTCAGCGGTCCTCTTCGGCGGCCGGCTTCGGCGCGGAGAGGTCGACGACGTGGTCGGCGAACTTCTTCTCGATGCCGATGAGCCGCAGTTGGCGGTACAGGCTCTCGATGCCGAGCTGCTTCATGGTGAGCCCCTGCGGGGCCGAGTCCGCCTCGCCGCCCTCCTCGATGTTGAGGGCGATCGGCGCGGCGAGCTCGATGATCTCGCGGATGTCGTCGCCGTAGCCCTCCTGCACGCCCTGGCGCAGCGCGTGCAGGCCGAAGCTGACGTGCCGGGACTCGTCGCGGCACATCGCCGTGAAGCCGGCCTTCAGTCCGGCGAGCAGCGGGATGCCGTGCAGGGAGTTCACGATGGCCCGCTGGCCGACGAGGGCCAGGACGCCCTCGGTGATCAGGTGGAAGAGAGCCACCGCGCGCAGCCAGCGACGGTAGTCCGAGGGGTGCTGCTGCAGCTCCCGGATGATCTCGGTCTCGACGCGGCTGAGTTCCTGGTGGGCCGGCGTGACCATGTTCCACGCCTGCACCAGCATCCGCTTGGGGTCGGGGTCCAGGCCGAGGAGCTCTTCGCCGAGGCGCAGCATCAGCTGCGTGTGGCGGGTCTCGTCGGCGATCTGCGTACCGAGGTAGAGGTGGTCGCGCTCCTCGGGGGCTCCGGTGAGGATCGGCCCCAGGAGGTCGAGACCGGTGTACTCGCCGATGATGAAGGTGGCGATGGACTCCTCGATCATCCTGCGCGCGGCCTTCGGGAGCCGCTTGTCGAAGTCCTCGCGGTCCGGGCCGAGTTCGATGGCCTGGGCCGACCACTGCTGCTTCTCCCAGCGCTCGTAGAGAGCCTGTGGCTGTGGCTGCTGTTCGGTGACGAGGTCGGCGTGCCGAAGGACGTCCTGCAGAGGGAGCTTCGGCATCTCGCCGAGCGAGGCGTCGTCGAGCAACAGTGTGCTCCAGCGCGGCATATCAACTCTCCATGACTCTTGAGTCAAGTTCATGACTATCCATGAATTCGACAGTGAACAGCATGCATGGCGCATCGTCAACGCGAACGAGTGGCCGGGGTGGAGTCCCCGAGATTCGCCCAGTCATGTTTCTTGACTCGCGAGTCGAGAGTGTGTCAATGTTTGGTCATCGCCCCGGCGGGCCGCCCAACAGGCCCCCGCAGAAGGGTGGTTGCAGCTCACGGCAATCAGGGAGGGAGGCGGACATGACGCAGACACGGGCTCGTGCCCTGGAACGCCGCGTGGTGATCACCGGCAGCGGCGTCGTCTCCCCCATCGGTTGCACCACCGAGGAGTTCTGGGCCGCGGCCACCGCCGGGCGCAGCGGGATCCGCACCATCACCCGCTATGACGGGGACACCCTTCCGACCCGGTTCGCCGGCGAGGTCGTGGACTTCGATCCGAAGCCGTACATGCCCAACAAGCAGGGCCGCCGACTCGACCGGTACGCCCAGTTCGCCCTCGCCGCCGCCCTCCAGGCGGTGCGGCAGGCCGGGCTGGAGGTCGACGGGGAACTCGCCGTCCGGACCGCCGTCCTGGTGGGCTCCGGCTACGGCCCGGGCCAGCTCATGCAGTCGGCCATCCACGATCTGCGCGACCACGGGCGGCGCCGGATGACCCCGTACCTCGCCTCCAGCGGTTCGCTGGACAGCGCGGCGGGCGAGATCGCCTTCCGGCTCGGCGCACGGGGCCCCTCCGGCGCAACCGCCACCGCCTGCGCGACCGGCGCCACCTGCATCGGTGACGCGATGCGCATGATCCGCCACGGCTATGCGGACGTCGTCATCGCCGGCGGGGCCGACGACGCGGTCAACCCGCTCGACCTCGCCGCCGCCGCCAACGCCGGTGCGCTCTCCCGCCGCGACGACGACCCCGGCCGTGCCAGCCGTCCCTTCGACCGGGCCCGGGACGGGTTCGTCATGGGCGCCGGCGCGGGCATCGTCGTCCTGGAATCCGCCGAGCACGCCCACCGCCGCGGCGCCACCGTACTGGCCGAACTGGCGGGCTACGGCGCGACCACCGACGCCTACCACTCGACCCATCCCCACCCCGAGGGCCTCGCCGCCCGGCAGGCCATGACCGATGCCCTGGACGACGCGGGAGTGCGGCCCGAGGACATCGACCACATCTCCGCCCACGGCACCGGCACCCAGCTCAACGACCGCATCGAGAGCGCCTCGATCCGCGCCGTGTTCGGGCGCCACGCCCTGCGCGTCCCCATCAGCTCGCTCAAGTCGATGACCGGCCACATGATCGGCGCCGCGGGTGCGGTCGAGCTGATCGCTGCGGTCCACACGATCCGCGACGGGATCGTGCCGCCGACCGTGAACTGCGACGACCCCGAGGACACGGAGCTGGACTACGTGCCCCACACCGCGCGTCCCCACGCCGTGCGCACCGTCCTCAGCAACTCGTTCGGATTCGGCGGGCACAACGCCGTGCTCGTGCTCCGGGCCCCCTCCGGCCAGTCCCGGCCGCCGTCGCAGTCCCCGTCGATGCCGGAGCCCCAGGGAGGAGAGCGATGACCAGCACGAGGCCGCAGCCCGAGGAGTACTGCCAGGCCAGCCGCGTCTTCTACGACATCGCCGGCCGCCACAACGAGGACGACACCTCCTGGTTCACCCAGACCGGCGCCCCGGCCCACGAGGGCTTCGAGCGCCGCGAGATGGACGTGTGGATCGTGCACACGCCGGTCGGCCACGTCATGCCGCAGCAGGGCTGGAAGATCCACATCTCCGGGCTGCCGGACAACGCCCGGCGCATCGTGGACGCCGCCTGGGACTACTGCACCCGCGAGGGACTGCCGTTCAAGTTCCTGCGCAGCGTGGACGTGCTGACCACCCACAGCCTCAAGTACGCCCCGCGCTCCTCCAGCGGCAAGCTGGTGACGATCTACCCGAGCGACGAGCACCAGCTGCGCCGCGCCCTGGAAGAGCTGGGCGGCCTCCTCGACGGTGAGGCGGGCCCCTACATCCTCACCGACCTGCGCTGGAACGCCGGGCCGCTGCACGTGCGCTACGGCGGCTTCGTCGCCCGGTGGTGCACCGACGAGGACGGCTCTCCCGTCGCGGCGATCGAACGCCCCGACGGCACCCTGGTCCCCGACCGGCGCCGTCCCGTGTTCGAGGTGCCCGAGTGGATCCAGCTGCCCTCCTTCCTGGCCGAGCAGCTCGCGGCCCGCGAGGCGAGCGGCTCCGCCTCGGACTTCCCCTACCGGGTCGAGCGCGCCCTGCACTTCTCCAACGGCGGCGGCGTCTACCTGGCGAAGGACGCCGAAGGGCGGCAGGTCGTCCTCAAGGAGGGCCGCCCCCACGCGGGCCTCGACGGCCGCGGCAGGGACGCGGTGACCCGTCTGGCGCGGGAGCGCCGGGCCATGGAACACCTCGCCGGCATCCCCGGCATCCCGGCCCTGTACGAGCACCGCGTCGTGTGGGAGCACCACTTCCTCGCCGTGGAGCACCTGGAGGGCGACACCCTGCAGGGCTGGCTGGCCCGGCACTACCCAATGACCAAGGCCGGACCGACCGACGGCGAACTCACCGCCTACGCCCACCGGGCGCAGGCCGTGGCCGACCGCATCGAGCGGCTCGTGGCCCAGGTGCACGCCCGCGGCATGATCTTCGGTGACCTGCACCCGGCGAACATCCTCATCGACGACGAGGACCGCGTCGCACTGGTGGACTTCGAACTCGCCGTCCCCGTCGAGGAGGCGGACCGGCTCGGCCTCGGCCACCCCGGATTCGCCGGAGCCGGACGCACCGGCTTCGACATCGACCGGCACGCCCTGGCCGCCCTGCGCCTGTGGCTGCTGTTCCCGCTCACCGGGCTGAACGAGCTCGACCCGGGACGCGGCGTGCGGCAGGCGGACATCGCCGAGAAGCGGTTCGCCCTGCCCGCCGGCAGCCTGGACGCCGTACGCCGTGAACTGGCCCCCGGCGAGCAGGCACGCGACCGGGTGCCGCCCGTGCTCCGCGAGGCGCTGAGCGTGGAGCTCGACGAGACGCGGCCGGACTGGGCTGCCGTACGGAAGTCCCTGGCGGAAGCCGTCCTGCTCTCGGCCACCCCCGAGCGCGGCGACCGGCTCTTCCCCGGCGACGTACGGCAGTTCCTCACCGACGGACTGGGCCTCGCCCACGGTGCGGCGGGCGTCCTGTGGGCGCTGCACACCTCGGGTGCGGGGCGCTTCCCCGAGCACGAGGAGTGGCTGATCAAGGCCGCCGACCGGCGGCCGCCGTCGCGGCCGGGTCTCTACGACGGGGCGCACGGAGTCGCCCACGTCCTGCGGGAGTTCGGCCACCTGGACGCCGCCGAGCGACTGCTGGCACGAAGTGCGCAGGCCGTCGGGCCGCTGCGCGACCTGAGCCTGCAGCGCGGCACCGCCGGCATCGGCCTCGACCTGCTGGAGGCCGCCGCCCGCACGGGCGGAGGCGACCACTTCCGCCGCGCCCTGGGCCTGGCCGACCGGATGGCCGACGCGATCGCCCTGGGCACCGCCCCGGGCATCACGGCCGGCCCCGGCCGGGGCAGCCGGGCCGGGCTGCTGCGCGGCTGGTCCGGGCCCGCCCTGTTCTTCCTGCGGCTGTACGAGGACACGGCGGACACGGCCCACCTCGACCTGGCGGTCCGGGCACTCCACCACGACCTCGACCTGTGTGCGCCGGCCGAGGACGGCTCGCTCCAGGTCGACGGCGGATTCCGTTCGCTGCCGTACCTGGAAGTGGGCAGCGCGGGCATCGCACTGGTCGCGGACCAGGTCCTCGCCCACCGCCGGGACGCCCGGCTGGAGCGGGCACTGCCGCTCCTGGTGCGGGCGGCCGAGCCCGAGTTCACCATCGAGCCGCACCTGTTCGGCGGCCGGGCCGGCCTGCTGGCGACGCTCGCCTCGCTGCGCACCCGCAGCGCGGGAACGGCACCCGGGACGGCCGTGGCGCGGCACCTGTCGCGACTGCACTGGCACGCGCTGTCCTACCGCGGCCACCTCGCCTTCCCCGGCGAGCAGCTGCGCAGGCTCTCGATGGACCTGGCCACCGGCAGCCCCGGCATCCTGCTGGCCCTCACCGCGGCACTCGACGGACGGCGGGACTTCCTGCCCTTCCTGGCGCCGCGCACGGACCGCCCCACCGGCGTGGACCACCACGCCCCCTGAGCTCCGGACGGCATCAGCCGACCGGTTGTCCACTGACCCCGATACATCGGAGAGGAGGAAACATCATGTCGATCGTTCTCGACCTGCAGGGCCTTGAGGTCCCCGCCGAGGAGACCACGCGCGTCGCCAGCACCGCCAGCAACCACTGCTGAACGAGCTGAGCAGCTCCGGTGCCCGCCCTTCCGGGCGGGCCCCGGAGCTCGTCCATTTCCACGGTTTCCACGGTTTCCATGTTTTCCACGTGTTCCGCGCGCTCTGCGCGTTCTGCGCGCCGAGTCGCACCGGCGCCCCGAAGGACCCTGAGGGAGAGACCCGTATGAGCGGCCTGCTCGACGGCAAGAGACTCGTCATCACCGGCGTGATCACCGAGAGTTCGATCGCCTACGCGGTGGCACGCCTCGCCCAGCAGGAGGGCGCGCACATCGTCCTGACCGCGTACGGACGCGCCTCGCTGGTGCGGCGGCTCGCCCGCCGGATGCCCCACGAACCCCCGGTCGTGGATCTCGACGTCACCGCGCCCGACCAGCTGGCCACGCTCGCGGACCGCGTCGGTGAGCACCTCGACGGCGTCGACGGCGTGCTCCACTCGATCGCGCACGCCCCGGCCGAATGCCTCGACGGCGGCTTCATGACCGCCGGGTGGCCGGAGGTCTCCGCCGCCCTGCACACCTCCACCTACTCGCTCCAGGCCCTCGTGGTGGCCTGCCGGCCCCTGCTCCGCCCCGGCGCGTCCGTCGTGGGCGTGGACTTCGACGCCTCCCGGGCCTGGCCCGGCTACGACTGGATGGGCGTGGCCAAGGCGGGACTGGAGGCGTGCAGCCGCTACCTCGCCCGCGAGCTCGGCCCCGACGGCATCAGGGTCAACCTGGTCGCGGCCGGCCCCCTGCGCACCCTGGCCGCGCGTGGCATCGGCGGCGACGGACCGGCCTTCGAGACCGGGTGGGCGACGCGCGCCCCCCTCGGCTGGGACTCCGCCGACGCGACCCCCGTCGCCCGTACCTGCCTGGCACTGCTGTCGAACTGGCTTCCCGCCACCACGGGAGAGATCGTCCACGCGGACGGCGGCCACCACATGATCGGGAGCTGACGTGCACCACCTGGGATCGGCCCACGGGCCCGACATCACCTTCCTCGGCGTTCCGCGGCTCGACCTGTCCGACCCGCCCCAGGACGCCGACGTGGTCATCCTCGGCGCCCCCTTCGACGGCGGCACCTCGCACCGGCCCGGCGCCCGCTTCGGTCCGTCCGCGATGCGCCAGGCCTGTTACCTGCCGCAGAACGGCGCCCGCCGCAGCCTGGCCATGGGCGTGGACCCGCTCACGGAACTGAAGGTGTACGACGCCGGCGACGTCCCCTGCTACTCCGGCGACATCGAGCAGAGCATCCGGAGCATCGAGCAGGCGGTGCGGATGACGGCCGCGCTCGGGGCGATCCCCGTCGTGCTCGGCGGCGACCACACGATCGCGCTCCCCGACATGCGCGGGCTGGCCCGCCACCACGGCTTCGGACGCATCGCGATGCTGCACTTCGACGCCCACGCCGACACCGGCGAGGTGGAGGACGGCCCGCTGTACGGCCACGGCAAGCCGATGCGCCAGCTCATCGAGTCGGGCGCGGTGCGCGGCGACCGCTTCCTCCAGATCGGGCTGCGCGGCTACTGGCCCGGCCCGGACACCCTGCGCTGGATGGCGGGCGAGGGCATGCGCTCCTACGAGATGTCCGAGATCACCTCGCGCGGCCTGCCGGCCTGTCTCACCGAGGCCTTCGCCGTCGCCATGGACGACTGCGACGGGGTGTTCCTGTCGGTCGACGTGGACGTGGTGGACCCCGGCCAGGCGCCGGGCACCGGCACTCCGGAACCGGGCGGTCTGACCTCCCGTGAGCTGCTGGACGCGGTGCGCCGGATCGCCTACGAGCTTCCCGTGGTCGGCGTCGAGGTCGTCGAGGTGGCGCCCCCCTACGACCACGCCGACATCACCGCCTACCTGGGCAACCGCGTCGTCCTGGAGGCACTGACCGGCATCGCCCGGCGGCGCCGCGACCGGGCCCTGGGCACGCGGTGGGATCCGCGCACCCCGCTGCTGGAACGGGAAACGCAAGAAGGAGCGCACCGGTGACCGTGACGAGGACCGAGGAACCCACGGCCCAGACGGCCCAGACGGCCCAGACGGCCCAGACGGCCCAGACGGCACAGGCGGTACGGACGGCGCCCCCGGCCCTGCCGGCCGGCGCTCCCGCCGCCGCACCCGGACTCGCCGACGCGGCCGGCACGCTCACCGGGGCCGCGCTCACCCGCCGGGTGCTCGCCGCCGCGGGGGAGCTGCGCGGGCGCGGCGTCGGACCGGGCGACCGGGTCCTGGTCAAGGGCGACAACTGCGTCGACTACGTCGTGGCCCTGCTCGCCCTGATGCACCTGGACGCCTCGCTGGTGCCGGTGGACCACCGCCAGTCGGCGGCGGACGGACGGTTCGCGGCCCGCCGGGCGCGGGCGCGATGGCTGCTGACCCGTGAAGCGGCCGCCGCCGACCTCCCCGGCGAGCGCGTGCTGGCCTATCCCGGCCTGGGCGCGGGCCACGCCCCGCTCGACGGGGAAGTCGACCTCTCCGCGTGGTTCGCCCGCGCCGACGCCGTGGTGCTGTGGTCCTCGGGAACGACCGGCCCGCCCAAGGGAATCGTGAAGTCCGGGCGCGCGCTCCACGACAACACCCTGCGCACCATCGCGGCCATGGGGTACCGCGCGGACGACGTGCTCGCCCCGCTGCTGCCCTTCTCCCACCAGTACGGGCTGTCCGTGGTGCTGCTGTGGTGGCTGGCCGGCTGCACGCTGGCCGTCACGGCCTACCAGCGGCTCGACGTGGCCCTCGCCCAGGCCGCCGGGCACGGGGTCACGGCCGTGGACGCCGCCCCGTCCACCTACCACTCCCTGCTCGGCGTCGTGCGCCGCCGCCCCGAGCTGCGCGCCGCGCTGAGCCGCGTACGCGTCTGGGGCGTCGGCGGCGCCCCGCTGCCCGCGCCGCTCGCGGCGGCCTTCCCGGCGGCCCTGGGCCGGCCCCTCCTCGACGGGTACGGACTCACCGAGCTCGGGAACGTCGCGCTGGCCACCCCCGACGTGCCCATCGGCTGCGGCAGGCCGCTGCCGGGCATCGAGGTACGGGTCGTGCGCCCGGACGGCGGGCCGGCCGCCCCCGGCGAGCTCGGCGAGATCGAGGTGCTCTCGCCCGGGCTGATGGAGGGCCACCTGCTCGACGACGGCACCCTCGCCCCCGTGCCCCAGGGCTCCTGGTACCGCACGGCCGACCTCGGGCACCTCGACCCCGAGGGCCATCTGTACGTGGTGGGGCGCAACCAGGCCGTGCACCGGTCGGGCTTCACGCTCTACCCGGAGAGCCTGGAGCGCAAGGCCGAGGCGTGCGGCCGGCAGGTCAAGGCGCTGGCGGTGGAGGACCTGCGGCGCGGCTGCGCCCTGCACTTCGTCGTGGCCGACCCCGAGGGGGGCTCGCCGGCCCAGTGGCGCCGGCGGATGGCCCCGCATCTGGCGGAGTACGAACAGCCCAACGCCGTCCACGTCGTCGACCGCTTTCCGCTGAGCGCCAACGGGAAGACCGACACGGCGGCCCTGCGGAAGATGGTCGGTGTGGAAGCCGCCTGATCCGCCCGCACCCCTGGTGCCGGTCGCTCCGCCCGACCCCCGCGGGCGGAGCGACCTGTGGTTCACCGCCGGAGCAGGACCAGCGAGGCGTTGTTGCCCCCGAAGCCGAAGCTGTTGACGGCGGCCGTCCGGGCGCCGGCGACCTCCGTCGGGGCCGTGGGCAGCACCAGCCGGTCGGTGGGCTCCGGGCGGGTGAGGCCCGCGGTGGGCGTGACGATCCCGCTGCGCAGGGTCTGGGCGGCCGCGGCGATGGCCGGTGCGCCGGAGATGTGCAGCAGGTGGCCGATGGCGCCCTTGTGCGAGCTGACGGGCAGGGCGCGGGCGCCGCAGTCCGCGGCGACGGCCTCGACGGCGGCCAGTTCCGCCGCGTCGCCCTGACCGGTCCCGGTCGCGTGCGCGTGCACGTGGTCCAGCCCGTGCACCGAGGCGTCGTCGAGGGCGTCGCGCATGCAGGCGGCGATCCGGCCGGTGTCCGAGGCGGCGGACTTGGCGCCGGAGACCCGGCAGGCCGCGCCCGCGACGACGAGGTCCGCCGACGCCCCGCGGGCCCGTGCGTGTGCGGCGCTCTCCAGGACGACGGCGCCGCCGCCCTCGCCGAGCGAGATGCCCGCCCGTTCGACGTCGAAGGGCCGGGCGGCCGTGCGGCCGACGGCCCGGACGACGTCCATGCTGGCGTACTCGTACCGGTTGAGCACCGACGAGCCCACCACCGCGGCCACGGGCGCGGCTCCCGCGCGCAGCAGCTCGCGGGCGTACCCGACGGCGAAGACGGCGGAGGCGCAGGCGTGCGAGAGGTGCACGTACCGCACGTCCGGGCGCACCCCGAGGACCTCGGCGGGGTCGGGGCCCATGAACTCCCGCTCGTCGGCGGTCGGCCGGGCACGGCCCCGGTCGGGCCGGGGGAGGACGGCCTGGCCGACGAGGATCACGACGGAGCCGTCCGGGAGCCGGGCGAGGTTCGCGGCGTGCAGCGCCTCCTGCAGGGCGGCCCGGGCGTAGGCGCTCTTGCGGGGACCCGCGTCCGGCTGCGGTCCCGCCTCGGGTACCTCACCGACCGGTTCGCCCCGGTAGGGCGGCGCCGTGAAGCGCCGGGCGGGCCCCAGGGCGGAGCGTCCGCCGAGCAGGCCCCGCCAGTAGGGCTCCACGCCGCGGCCGAAGGGGGTGACCAGGCCGAGTCCGCTGATGACGATGTCGCTCACAGGCCGGCCGCCTTCCAGGTGGTGGCGAGGGCGAGGCAGTCCGCGTCGCGCGGGTCCTCGCCGGGGAACACGATCAGGTCCAGTACGACGGCGGCCGGGCGGGCGGCGGTGACCGGAGGGGTGAACTCCGCGTCGGACGCCGGCAGGTGCGCCAGCAGGTAGCAGTCCCCCCGGTGTTCCGAGGCGGTCAGATAGGGGCGCACGAGTTCGGAGGTCTCCATTCCGACGGAGTCGGAGGGCCGCAGCCGGCGGGCGGGGTCGTGGCAGCGGGCGACGAAGCGCCGGGCCGCCCACGTGCCGTAGTCGTGGCACAGGACGTACAGCGCGGCCGTCGCCCGCTCGTCCTCGGGCAGCGCGCCGAAGGCGGCGCCGAGGGCCGCGGAGGCCGCCTCCGCCGGCTTGCGGTGGACGGAGGGCGCCGCCACCGGCACCGGGACGGCGGCCACCCGGGCCTCGTCGGTCCCGGCCAGCGCCCGGTGCCACCGCACCGCGACGGGCCTTCTGGTTCCTGTCGTCATCCCAACCCCTCTACCGCAAGTCATGATCTGTCGAATATGCTCAGTCGGTAGTCAAGTTTTGTCAACGAAAGGAAAGGCGAGTCATGCCGCTCCACGTCGGATTCGTCGGGATCGCGTGGCACGGTCATGTGAACCCCACCCTCGGCCTGGTCGAAGAGCTGGTGCGACGGGGCCACCGGGTCTCGTACGCGGTCACCGAGGCCTTCGCCGAGACGGTACGAGCCGTCGGCGCGGAGCCCGTCGTCTACCGGAACCCGGTCGACGACGCCCTGACCGACGACGGCCTGGACATCTCGCCGACGGACTTCCTCCGCGAGGCCGACGCCGCCCTGCCCGTGCTGACCGAGGCCTGGGCCACCGACCGGCCCGACGTCATCGCCTACGACGGGATCGCCTGGGCCGGACGGGTCCTCGCCGCCAAGTGGCACGTCCCGGCCGCCGAGATGTGGCCCTCCTTCGTCTCCAACGAACACTTCTCCCTGGAGGCGGAGTTCCTGGCGGACCAGCCACTGCACCCCGGAGTCCTGCGGTTCGTCCGCGAACTGACCCGCTTCCTGACCGCGCACGGCCTGCCCGCGACATCCGCCGGCGACTTCCTCGGCCACACCGAGCCGCTGCGCCTGGTCTTCCTGCCGCGCTCCTTCCAGTACCGCGGGGAGACCTTCGACGACCGCTTCGCCTTCGTCGGGCCCTGCGCCGGCGACCGCGGGTTCCAGGGCGACTGGCACCCCGCCGGGGACCGCAGGCCGGTGCTGCTCATCGCTCTGGGCACCGCCTGCTACGAATGGCCCGAGTTCTTCCGGATGTGCGGCGAGGCCGTCGCGGACCTGCCCTGGCAGGTCGTCATGGCCTACGGCCCCGGGCTCGACCCCGACGCCCTCGGCACACTGCCCGAACACGTCGACGCCCGGCCGTACGTCCCCCAGCTCGCCGTCCTGCGCAATGCCGACGCCTTCGTCACCCACGCGGGCATGGGCAGCACGATGGAAGCCCTCCTCCACGGGACCCCGATGGTGGCCGTCCCGCAGACCCGGGAACAGGCCGCCGTCGCCGAGCGCATCGGCCAACTGGGTCTCGGCGTCCGCCTCGACCGCGAGCAGCTGACCGCGCACACCCTGCGCGAAGCCCTCGTGCGCGTCATGGACGACCCCCGCGTCCGCGCCAACGCCGCGCGGATGCAGGAGGAGCTGCACTCCGCGGGCGCCGCCCCCGAGGCCGCCGACCGCCTGGAACTGCTCGTCGCGTCCGCCGCGCACGGCACCTGACCACCCCCCACCCCCCGTCCATCCATCCAGCACCTTCACTCAGGGAGTCGCCATGCAGGGCAAACTCGTCAGGCTCGAACGGCCCAGGGACGAGGACTACGAGCTGATGGCACGGTGGTTCGGGCCGGACGCCCCCGCCGCCGTCATGGCCGCCACCGACGGAGACGTCGTCACCGCCGAGGAGTTCCGACGGCTCGACCAGAGCGGCGGCCTGCGCCAGTTCGCCGTCCGCGACGCCGAGGACCGCACCGTGGGCGCCGTCCACTTCAAGCCCCAGGGCCCGGTCGGCGGATACGTCCTCGGCGGCGCGATCGGAGATCGCGAACTGTGGCGCCGCGGCCTGGGCGCCGAGGCCTTCGACCTCCTGATCGACCACCTCTTCCACGCCCGCAACGCCCACCGCGTGCAGTTCACCACGGCGCTCTACAACAAGAACGTGCTCCGCCTGGTGACCGGCGTCGGCTTCACCCTCGAGGGCATCCTGCGCGAGTACTTCTACCTCGACGGCCGCCACCACGACGGCGCGGTGTGGGGACTGCTGCGCCACGAGTACTACGCGGCGGTCGAGGAGCTCAAGCGCACCGACGCCACCTTCTCGCTGCCGGACGCCATCCCCGAGGAGGACAAGGCACAGGCCCGCCGGCTCCTCGCCGAGTACATCGCCAGCCCCTTCGGCAAGACCTCGACAGGACTCCTGCTCGCCGCCGCGGGCGTCGCCCCCGCGGAGCACGACCGGGACCGTACGCACGAGGGCGACCGGCAGCCCGGGGCCGGCGAGCGGTGACAGCGCTGCGCTGGAACACGCTGGTCCTCTCCCCGCACTTCGACGACGCGGCCCTCTCCGTCGCCGGCCTGATCGGCCGGCTGGACGGCCCCGCCGCCGTGGTCACCGTCCACGGCGGCGCCCCGCCCGCGGGGGCGCCCGTCTCCTGGTGGGACGCGGGCTGCGGATTCGCCACGGCAGCGGAGGCCCACCGCACGCGCCTGGAGGAGGACGCGCGTGCCTGTGCCCTGATGGGGGTGGATCAGCTGACCCTGCCCAACGCCGACAGCCCGTACCGGGGCGGTGGCCCCCTCACCGGGCTGAGCGAACTCCTGCGGGAGCTGCACCCCGACACCAAGGTGCTGGTACCGCTCGGCACCGACCAGCCGGACCACGCGGCCGTCCGCGACCAGGCCCTCGCCGCCCTCACCGACCCGGCGGGCCCCCGGCCGTACGTGTACGCCGACCTGCCCTACACGGGCGCCGTGCGCCGGTGGGGTACGGACGCGGCGGTCGAACGCCTGACCGGTGACCCCCGGTACGGGGCCGCGCTGCGCGAGACCGCGGCCCGTCACCGGATGCGGGTGGCGTACGACGTCCGCCTCGACGACACCGAATGGGCCGCCAAGCGCGCGGCCATCGTCTGCCACAGCTCGCAAATCGCCCCGGTGGCCGTCGGCCACGGCCCCTTCCTGCGCAAGCCCGGCCCCCTGCAGGCCGAGCTGGTCTGGGAGCTGGAGCCGCTCGGGGACGCCACCGCACACCTCCGGGAGCCCTGATGCCCGCCACCCGCCGCACCTCGGTGTCCACCGCACACTTCGACAAGGCCTACCGCGCCAGGACCGACCCCTGGGGAACCCTCCACAAGGCCTCCGAGCGGGAGAAGTTCGCCGACACCGCGTCCCTGCTGCCCGCCGGGCGCTTCGGCTCCGCACTGGAGATCGGCTGCGGCGTGGGCGCCCTGACCCGGCTCCTGGCGCCGCACTGCGACGCGCTGCTCGCCACCGACTGCTCCGGAGCGGCGATCGAACAGGCCCGCGGACACTGCGCGGACCTGGACGGCGTCTCGCTCGCGACGCTGCGGGTGCCCGAGGACCTGGTCGAGGGGGAGGCGGACCTCGACCTCGTCGTCATGTCCGAGGTGGGCTACTACCTGTCGGACGCCGACCTGCGGCTCGCGGCCCGGCGGATCGGCGCCCGGCTGCGGCCCGGCGGCCATCTGCTGCTCGCGCACTGGGTCCACGAGGGCCCCGAAGGGGTCATGACGGGACGGGGGGTCCACGAGGTCTTCCGCGCCGTTCCGGGGATCGTCCAGGTCGCCGGCCGGGACGCGAGCCGCTACGGCGAGACGTACCGACTGGATCTGCTCCGGCGCGAAGCGTAGGGGGTGTCCTGCCGGCCAGGCCGGCCGCCGGCCGGCGGCAACCGGGATGTGCCGATGTCTTGTCCAACTCGCTACCCGTTAGTAGCCTCCAGGCGTCGAACAGGCTTGTGACACGTGGGGGGTGGGCGCATCGTGCTGCGAAGACTCGTGGCCGGACTGGCCGCGATCGTGCTCGTCGCGGAGGCGGCGGTGCTCGTGCTCGTCCACATCGTGCTGGGCCGGACCACGGCCAACCAGTCGATGTCCATCGCGGGCAGCGATCCGGACGTCATGTCCAAGGCCACCTACGCCATGGGCGCCGGCATGGGCGCCTTCCTGGTGCTGTGCGCCGTGTTCGCCGCCGTCGCGGCGCTGCGCGACCGCCCGCCGGGCCGCTTCGCCCGCGTCGTCCTCATCAGCGCGGCCGTCACCCACGCGGTGCTCGGCATGCTCGCCGTCGGCCTGGTCGGCTGGGCCGCCTTCGCGACGCTGATGCTGATCCTGTGTCTGCTCGTACTGATCCTGACGCTCTACCCCGCCGCAGCCCGGCAGGGCGGCGAGGGTGACGGCGGCGGTCCGGTCGAGGACGCACCGCCACCGCCGCCGATCGGGGAGCTCAAGCCCACAAGTCCGTGATGGACACGCCCAGTTCGCCCAGCAGGGAGCGCAGCAGCGGCATGGACAGGCCGATCACGTTGCCGTGATCCCCGTCGATGCCGTCGATGAACGGCGCAGACAGCCCGTCCAGGGTGAACGCACCCGCCACGTGCAGCGGCTCGCCGCTCGCCACGTACGCCGCGACCTCCGCGTCCGTCGGCTCGCCGAAGCGGACCGTCGTCGACGCCGTGGCCGAGACCTGCCGCCCGGTCGCCGTGTCGATCACGCAGTGCCCGGTGCGCAGCACGCCCGCCCGGCCGCGCATCGCCTTCCAGCGCGCGGTGGCCTCTGCGGCGTCCGCGGGTTTGCCCAGCGCCTCGCCGTCCAGCTCCAGTACCGAGTCGCAGCCGATCACCAGGGCGCCCGCGGCCTCGTCCAGGCCGGCCACGACGGCCGCCTTCGCCTCGGCCAGCGCGAGCGCCAGCTGGGCCGGCTCGTCGTGGTCCAGGGTGTCCTCGTCGAAGCCGCTGACGATCACGTGCGGGGCGAGGCCGGCCTGCCGCAGCAGGTTCAGCCGGGCGGGGGAGGCGGAGGCGAGGACGAGCCCCCGCGCGTTCGAGGGCTCGGGCGTGGCAGTCATGCCCGCCATCGTAGGCGGGGCCGGGCGCGGCTCAGAAGTGGCTCACGCCGAGGACGTAGACCACCACGAGCATGGCGAGGGCGAGCACCACGGTGAGCCGCCGGATCATCGCCTGCGCGTCGCGCATGTCCTTGGGCGGCTCGTTCTTCGGGTCGGACCAGAGCATGTTCCGATCCTGGCCCCGGGGGCGGGTCCGGCGCCTGAGTACGGGTACTCAAGCGCCGCCCCGCGTTCACCCCATGCCGGCTACCCGGGCCAGTACGTGCGGCCCCAGGCCCGCGGCCCGGGGTGCGGCAGCCGCCGCCGTGCCACCCGGGCCGGCGTCGACCACTCGTCCGTGACCTGCGGGGCGCCCGACGGCTGCGACGAGGCCAGCAGCGCCGCGCGCGCCTGGACCACCGCCAGTGCGGCGGCCAGCTCCTCCGGGGTCGGATTGCCCTTGACGACCTTGATCACCACGGTGACCTCCTGGAGGGACTAGAGGGGGATGTTGCCGTGCTTCTTCGGCGGCAGGGACTCCCGCTTGGTGCGCAGCTGCCGCAGCCCCTTCACCACGTGCGCGCGGGTCTCGGACGGCATGGCCACCGCGTCGATGTAGCCGCGCTCGGCCGCCGTGTACGGGTTGAGCAGCGCGTCCTCGTACTCGGCGATGAGCCGGGTCCGGGTCTCCTCCACCTCCTCGGGAGCGGCCTCGGCGAGCGTGCGGCGGTGCAGGATGTTCACCGCGCCCTGCGCGCCCATGACGGCGATCTGCGCGGTCGGCCAGGCCAGGTTCAGGTCCGCGCCGAGGTGCTTGGAGCCCATCACGTCGTAGGCGCCGCCGAAGGCCTTGCGGGTGATGACGGTGATCAGGGGGACGGTGGCCTCGGCGTACGCGTAGATCAGCTTGGCGCCGCGCCGGATGATTCCGTTGTACTCCTGGTCGGTGCCCGGGAGGAAGCCCGGAACGTCGACGAAGGTCAGCACCGGGATGTTGAAGGCGTCGCAGGTCCGCACGAAGCGGGCCGCCTTCTCGGAGGCGTCGATGTCCAGGCAGCCGGCGAACTGCATCGGCTGGTTGGCGACGACGCCCACCGGGTGGCCCTCGACGCGGCCGAAGCCGGTCAGGATGTTCGGCGCGAAGAGCGACTGCGTCTCCAGGAACTCCGCGTCGTCCAGCACGTGCTCGATCACGGTGTGCATGTCGTACGGCTGGTTCGCGCTGTCCGGGATCAGCACGTCGAGCTCGCGGTCGGTGTCGGAGACCTCGGTGTCGGCCTCCTCCGGGAACGCGGGGGGCTCGGAGAGGTTGTTCGACGGGAGGTACGACAGGAGCGACTTCACGTACTCGATGGCGTCCTTCTCGTCGCCCGCCATGTGGTGGGCGACGCCGGACGTGCTGTTGTGCGTGCGCGCACCGCCCAGCTCCTCGAAGCCGACGTCCTCGCCGGTGACCGTCTTGATGACGTCCGGGCCGGTGATGAACATGTGCGAGGTCTGGTCGACCATCACCGTGAAATCGGTGATCGCGGGCGAGTACACGGCGCCGCCGGCGCAGGGCCCGACGACCAGGCTGATCTGCGGGATCACGCCCGAGGCGTGGACGTTGCGGCGGAAGATCTCGCCGTACATGCCCAGCGCGCTGACGCCCTCCTGGATGCGGGCGCCGCCGGAGTCGTTGATGCCGACGAGCGGGCAGCCGGTCTTCAGCGCGAAGTCCATGACCTTCATGATCTTCTGGCCGAAGGTCTCGCCGAGGGCCCCGCCGAAGACGGTGAAGTCCTGCGAGAACACGGCGACGGGGCGTCCGTCGACCGTGCCGTAGCCCGTGACGACGCCGTCGCCGTAGGGCCGGGTCTTCTCCAGCCCGAAGTTGGTGGAGCGGTGGCGGGCGAACTCGTCCAGCTCGACGAAGGATCCCTCGTCCAGCAGTAGGGCAACCCGCTCACGCGCCGTCAGCTTGCCCTTGGCGTGCTGCTTCTCCACAGCACGGGCGGAGCCGGCGTGGGTGGCTTCGTCGATGCGGCGCTGCAGATCCGCGATCTTGCCCGCGGTGGTGTGCATGTCGATCGGCTCTGACGGATGTGACATCGGGGTCGCGGCTCCCTGCGTGGTGTCAACTGCCTGGTCAATTGATTGACTACTGCTGGCTACTGGTGCGTAGCGTATCGGCGGGCATGGCGCTCGGCAGTGCGGCGTTTGACACACCTACATTGGGTTGCATGACGCCATCAGATGCATCAGCCGGAGCTTCCGCAGGTCGTTGGTCGAGCCTGGAGCGGCCGCCGCTCAATGCCGCCGGGCTGCGGCGGGCCCTCGTCACCGGGGACGGGTTGTGGACCTCCCTGGAGGTGGTCGCCTCCACCGGGTCCACCAATACCGACCTTGCCACGCGGGCGCCGGAGCTGCCCGAGGGGGCCGTGCTCGTCGCCGAGGAGCAGAGTGCCGGGCGCGGCCGGCTCGACCGCAGCTGGGTGGCTCCCGCCCGGTCCGGGCTGTTCTTCTCCGTCCTGTTCAAGCCGGGCGACGCGGTCCCGCAGGAGCAGTGGGGGTGGCTGACCCTGCTGGCCGGCGTGGCCACCGCGACCGGGCTGTCCCGGGCCGCCGGCGTGGACACCGCCCTCAAATGGCCCAACGACCTGCTGGTCACCGTCGAGGGCGAGGAGCGCAAGACCGGCGGCATCCTCGCCGAGCGGGTCGCGGACGGCGTCGTCGTCGGGATCGGCCTCAACGTCACCCTCACCGAGGAGGAGCTCCCGGTGCCCGCCGCCGGATCGCTGGCGCTGGCCAAGGCCACCGTGACCGACCGCGACCCCCTGCTGAGGGCCGTGCTGCGGTCCCTGGAGGAGTGGTACGGGAACTGGCGCGCCGCCGGCGGCGACCCGGCGGCCAGCGGCCTCCAGGAGACCTACGCGGCGGGCTGCTCCACCCTCGGCCGGCACGTGCGTGCGGAACTCCCGGGCGGGCGCACCCTCACCGGAACGGCCGAAGCCGTCGACACCGATGGCCGCCTGGTGATCCGTACGGCCGAAGGGACCCACGAGGCGGTGGGGGCGGGCGACGTCGTCCACCTGCGATCCGTGCACTGACGGGGGTGGGGCCGGGCGTGCGGCGAAATGCGCGGATCGCTGCGTTTCGGGTGCGTACGGCCCCATGCGCCGCCGCGAGGAGCCCGGGCCGTACCCGGATCGAAGCCGGGGAGGGGAGTGAGCTACGGCACACCTGCCGTATGGTTTAGGCGATCCCGCTGCTCGTGGTGATCAACCGGTTCGGCAGGGCAGTGCGCACGGAATGGACAGGAGGCGGCCCTTGACCGTCGACGACTCTGCTTCCGGCACGTCCGCCCCGGGGCCCAGCGGTCCGGGCACCCCGATCGGGCGCGACCAGCACACTCCGCACCACGAGGTCGACCACACCGTGCAGCCGACGGCGGACCCCCTCGCGATCCGCCTGGAGCAGCTGATCCTCGGTGCCGAGCGCCGGTACACGCCGTTCCAGGCAGCCCGTAGCGCCGGGGTGTCGATGGAGCTCGCCTCCCGCTTCTGGCGGGCCATGGGCTTCGCCGACATCGGCCAGGCCCGGGCGCTGACGGAGGCCGACGTACTGGCCCTGCGGCGGCTCGCCGGCCTGGTGGAGGCCGGACTGCTGTCCGAGCCGATGGCGGTGCAGGTGGCGCGGTCCACCGGCCAGACCACGGCGCGGCTGGCGGAATGGCAGATCGACTCGTTCCTGGAGGGGCTCACGGAGCCGCCGGAGCCGGGGATGACCCGTACGGAGGTCACCTACCCCCTGGTCGAGCTGCTCCTGCCGGAGCTGGAGGAATTCCTCGTGTACGTGTGGCGCCGCCAGCTGGCGGCGGCCACCGGACGCGTGGTGCAGGTCGCGGACGACGAGGAGATGGTCGACCGGCGGCTCGCGGTGGGCTTCGCCGACCTGGTGGGCTTCACCCGTCTGACGCGCCGGCTGGAGGAGGAGGAGCTCGGCGAGCTGGTCGAGTCCTTCGAGACGACCGCGGCGGACCTGGTGGCCGCGTACGGCGGCCGGCTGATCAAGACGCTGGGTGACGAGGTGCTGTACTGCGCCGACGACGCGGCCACGGCGGCGGAGATCGCGCTGCGGCTCATCGAGACGATGGAGGCGGACCCGCAGATGCCCGAGCTGCGGGTCGGGATCGCCTTCGGCACGGTGACGACCCGGATGGGCGACGTCTTCGGGACCACGGTGAACCTCGCGAGCCGGCTGACGTCCATAGCCCCCAAGGACGCCGTGCTGGTGGACGGGGCGATGGCGGAGGAGCTGTCCCGGACCGGCGCCGCGCCGGTGTCGGAGAAGGAGGCGGAGACGGAGCCCGACGAGGGCGCGGCCTACCGGTTCGCCCTCCAGCCGATGTGGCAGCGGCCGGTGCGCGGCCTGGGCGTCGTGGAGCCCTGGTCGCTGACGCGCCGCAAGCGCCGCTGACGCGCCGCAAGCGCCGCTGACGCGCCGCAAGCGCCGCTGACGCGCCGCAAGCGCCGCTGACGCGCCGCAAGCGCCGCTGACCCGGCGCAAGCGCCGCTGACCCGGCGCAAGCGCCGCTGACCCGGCGCGGCCCCGGCGGGCCCGGTGACCCCGGCGGGCGTGGCCCCGACCGTGCGGCCGTCGCGCTTACCGACATCACGACCGCACCGCAATGCGCCACGGGCCCGTCCCGACCGGTGGGACACCCCCTAATATCCCGGGGTAACGTTCGTTAACCGGGAGGGTGCTATGGCGTCCGAGTTCGAGTCGGAGTTCGTGGCGGTACGCCGCCACGAGGGCGGGGTCGCGGAGCTGGTCCTCGACCGCCCCAAGGCCATGAACGCGGTGTCGACCGACATGGCCCGCGCCATCGGCGCGGCCTGCGCCGCGCTGGCCGCGGACCGCACCGTACGGGTGGTCGTGCTCTCCTCCACGGCGGCGCGGGCCTTCTGCGTCGGGGCCGACCTCAAGGAGCGCAACTCGCTGTCGGACGCCGAGCTGGTGCGGCAGCGGCCGACCACGCGCGGGGCGTACGGGGGCGTGCTGGAGCTGCCGATGCCCACCGTCGCGGCCGTGCACGGTTTCGCGCTGGGCGGCGGCTTCGAGCTGGCCCTGGCCTGCGACGTGATCGTCGCCGACGAGACCGCGGTGGTCGGACTGCCCGAGGTCTCGGTGGGCGTGATCCCGGGCGGCGGCGGTACGCAGCTGCTGCCGCGCCGCGTGGGTGCGGCGCGGGCCGCCGAGCTGATCTTCACCGCGCGCCGGGTGGAGGCCGCCGAGGCGCTCTCCCTGGGCCTGGTGGACTCCGTCGTCCCGGCCGGCCGGGACACGGCCGAGGCGCTGGCGCTGGCGTCGCGGATGGCCGCGAACTCGCCGGTGGGGCTGCGGGCCGCCAAGCGCGCGCTGCGGCTGGGGCACGGGATGGACCTGGCGGCCGGTCTGGAGATCGAGGACGCCGCCTGGCGGACGGTCGCCTTCTCCGGTGACCGCGCGGAGGGCGTGGCGGCCTTCAACGAGAAGCGCAAGCCGAACTGGCCGGGGGAGTAAGTAGTGGCCGGGCCGGGGGGCGGGGCCGAATCGCGGCCGGCCACCGCGTGCGCCCGGCCGCCCCCGCCTCCCCCGCTGGTGATCTTGGCTGCGCTGAAAATCGCGCCAATTATCTCAAAATCCGACAAAACTCCCTAACCTGGGGTAATGGGAGCTGACGGGCGGCTGCGAGCCGTGGTGGGCCTCGCCCAGGCGATGGCCGCGGCGAGCACGCCGCGCGACAGTGTGCGTGCGGCCGCGCGGGGCGCGCGCCTGGCGATGGACGGCTCGTTCGCCGCGATCTCCGCGTGGGAGCGGGAGCGCGGGTGCCTGCGGGTCCTCGTCAACGAGGGCGAGCGGCGGGCGGGCGAGGAGGAGTTCCCCGAGGACGAGTCCTACCCGGTGCACGACTTCCCCGAGGTCACCGAGTTCCTGCACGAGCGGTGGGTGGGCGGCGGCGGCCCGCACGCCTGGGTCGAGAACGCCGTCGGCGACCGGCCGGGGCGGCGCGGCGAGGCCCTGCGCCGCCGGGGCCGCGGTACGTGCGTGGTCGCGCCCGTCGTCCTCAGCGGGCGGGCCTGGGGTGAGCTGTACGTGGCCCGGGACGAGGGGCTGCCCGACTTCGACGAGGACGACGCGGAGTTCGCCACCGTGCTCGCCGCCGTGGTCGCGGCCGGCCTTGCGCAGAACGAGCGGCTGGAGGAGGCGCGACGGCTCGCCTTCACCGATCCGCTGACCGGGCTCGCCAACCGCCGGGCGGTCGACATGCGCCTCGACGAGGCCTTGGAGGAGCACCGGCGGACCGGCGTCGTCGTGAGTCTCGTCGTCTGCGACCTGAACGGGCTGAAGAAGGTCAACGACACCCTCGGGCACGCGATGGGCGACCGGCTGCTGGAGCGGTTCGGGTCGGTGCTGAGCCTGTGCGGGGCCATGCTGCCGGGGGCCCTGGTGGCGCGCCTGGGCGGCGACGAGTTCTGCCTGGTCGGGGTCGGCCCGCCGGCGGACGACGTCGTCCGGGTCAGCGAGGAGCTGTGCACGCGCGCCGCCGAACTGGAGCTGGGTGAGGGCGTCGCCTGCGGCGTGGCCTCCACCGGGGACCCGATCGGGCCGCTGAAGTCCTCCCGTCGGCTGTTCCGCCTCGCGGACGCCGCCCAGTACAAGGCGAAGGCGGCGCGTTCGGCCGCGCCGGTGGTGGCGGGCCGGGACACGGCGGTGGTGCGGCTGGCGGACGCCGCCGCCCAGGAGGCCCCGGGGGAGCGGCGGCGTTTCCGGGGCCGGCAGTGACCCGCGTCCCCGCCTGCCCGGCGGGTCAATCCGTAAGGGGTCCAGAGGCTGCGCGATCGTGACAGTTCCAGCTAGTGACATACAGCGATTCAATCCGTAGGGTGCTGAATATGGATATGCACACTGTCGTGGTGGGGACGTCCGGTACCACCGCCGAGGACGTCATCGCCGTTGCCCGCGGCAACGCACGGGTCGAGCTGTCCGGCGAGGCGCTCGACGCGCTCGCCCGCGCCCGCGAGATCGTCGACGCGCTGGCCGCCAAGCCCGAGCCGGTCTACGGGGTGTCCACCGGGTTCGGCGCCCTCGCCTCCCGGCACATCAGTCCCGAGCTGCGCGCCCAGCTCCAGCGCAACATCGTCCGCTCGCACGCCGCCGGCATGGGCCCGCGCGTCGAGCGCGAGGTGGTCCGCGCGCTGATGTTCCTCCGGCTCAAGACCGTCGCCTCCGGCCACACCGGCGTGCGCCCCTCCGTGGCGCAGACCATGGCCGCCGTGCTCAACGCCGGGATCACCCCCGTCGTCCACGAGTACGGCTCCCTCGGCTGCTCCGGCGACCTCGCACCCCTGTCCCACTGCGCGCTCGCGCTCATGGGCGAGGGCGACGCCGAGGGCCCCGACGGCACCGTCCGCCCCGCCGGCGAACTGCTCGCCGAGCACGGTATCGAGCCGGTCGAACTCCGCGAGAAGGAGGGCCTCGCCCTCCTCAACGGCACCGACGGCATGCTCGGCATGCTGGTCATGGCCCTCGCCGACCTCGACAGGCTCTACAAGTCCGCCGACATCACCGCCGCCCTCACCCTGGAGGCGCTGCTCGGCACCGAGAAGGTCCTCCAGCCCGAGCTGCACGCCATCCGACCGCACCCCGGCCAGGGCGCCTCCGCCGCCAACATGGCCGCCGTGCTGAAGGGTTCCGGGCTGACCGGGCACTTCCAGGAGGAGTCCGCGCCGCGCGTGCAGGACGCCTACTCCGTGCGCTGCGCCCCGCAGGTCGCCGGCGCGGGCCGCGACACCATGGCGCACGCCGCCCTGGTCGCCTCGCGCGAGCTGGCCTCCGCCGTGGACAACCCGGTGGTGCTGCCCGACGGCCGCGTGGAGTCCAACGGCAACTTCCACGGCGCCCCGGTCGCCTACGTGCTGGACTTCCTCGCCATCGCGGCCGCCGACCTCGGCTCCATCGCCGAGCGGCGCACCGACCGGCTGCTCGACAAGAACCGCAGCCACGGTCTGCCGCCGTTCCTCGCGGACGACGCCGGCGTGGACTCCGGCCTGATGATCGCCCAGTACACCCAGGCCGCCCTGGTCAGCGAGATGAAGAGGCTCGCGGTGCCGGCCTCGGCCGACTCGATCCCCTCCTCCGCCATGCAGGAGGACCACGTCTCGATGGGCTGGTCGGCCGCACGCAAGCTGCGTACCGCCGTCGACAACCTGACGCGGATCATCGCCATCGAGCTGTACGCCGCCACCCGCGCCATCGAGCTGCGTCACGGGCTGACGGCCGCCCCGGCCAGCCTCGCCGCGATCGCCGCCGCCCGTGCGGCGGGCGTGCAGGGTCCCGGGCCGGACCGCTTCCTCGCCCCCGACCTGGCCGCCGCCGACGAGTTCGTCCGTACCGGCGGGCTGCTCGCCGCGGTGGAGCCGGTGACGGGTCCGCTCGCCTGACGCGGGTCGTCAGCCGCCGTACTGCCACACAGCCGCGCTGCCGCACGGCCGAGGGCCGCCCCGGGAGGGATCCCGGAGCGGCCCTCGCCGTCGTGGATCACACCCCGGGGCGGCGGCGTACCGAGTAGGTGACGAAGGCGGCCCCCACACCGAGGCAGAAGGTGCCGCCCAGGAGGTAGGGGGTGGTGTCGACGGACCCGGTGTCGGCGAGCGAGAGGGACTGCGCCCGCGGGCCGGAAGCGGAAGGTGCCGAGCCCGAGATCGTTCCGGTGCGCGCCGCCCCGTCGGCCGCCTCCGCGGTGTTCGCGCCCCCGGGCACGCCGGAGGAGCTCCCCGCCGCCTCCGGAGCGGTCGCGCCCGCCGAGGGCACGAACCACAGGGCGGCGAGGAGGGTGGTCGCTCCGAGAGCGGTGAGCAGCGGTCGCCGTGCGGACACGGTGCGATCCCCCTTGTGGCAGCAGCGAATTGGCCGTGTGCGGTGATGCTACGGAAAGGGGCGGGTCGTGGGAAAGTCAGGGCTTCCGCGGGCTTACTCTCCGTCGTATGAATCCTTCTGAGACATCACGATATGTACGGCTTCGGGTGGATCTGGTGCTCGAAGTGCCGGACGCCCAGGCACTCACCGGAGCCGCGCTCGAGCACATCAAGGCCGACGAGTTCATGCCGGACGAGGAGCGCAGCCATGCGGAGGCCGCCGTCCGGGAAGACGAATCGGAAGCCCTCGCCTACCTCGTCGACCCCACTGACCTGGTCGTCGACATCCCCGGGGTGGAACTGGCACAGGCCTCCTGGAGCAGCGAGCCCGTCGAATACGACCCCGAGTCGATGGAGTGGGACCTCGACGAGGAAGATGGGGACTTCGACGAAGAACCCGACAACGCCTGACCGTGCGGTTGCCCACATCCCAACGGAATGTGGAACCGGCCGGCGCCGTTAACGCGTTGTCAGGACCAGGCAGGGGGCCGGGCCCCCTGCCGGGCCAACCCCGGGACGGCGGTCTCGGGGTATCCGGCAACGATGGAGTGGCGTGTGAGGACGGACAGCAAGCGGCGGAGAAGGGCCCTGGCGGCCATATCCGTCGTGCTCGGCGGCGTACTGGTGCTCTCGGCGTGCAACGACGAGGGCGGCGGCGACCCGAAGGGCAACGGGGAGGCCAGCAAGTCCCAGGCGGACGTGGACGCGGCAGCGGCCAAGGACGCCTCGAAGGCCAAGATCACCATCACGCCGAAGGACGGCGCGACCAACGTCGGCCTCAACGACTCGGCGAACGTCGCCGTCAGCGACGGCACGCTCACCCAGGTCGAGCTGAAGACGAGCGAGGGCTCGGCCGTCGCCGGCGACATATCCGCCGACGGAAAGAGCTGGAAGCCCAAGGGCGCCCTGAAGCGCTCCACGAAGTACGCCCTGTCGGCGACCGCCAAGGACGCCGACGGCAAGGAGGCGCACGAGAACGCCTCCTTCACGACCGTCTCCCCGGAGAACAGCTTCGTGGCGTCGTTCGTGCCGGAGGAGGGCCAGACCGTCGGCGTCGGCATGCCGGTCTCGATCACCTTCAACAAGGCGATCAAGGACAAGAAGGCCGTCCAGGCGGGCATCTCGGTCTCCTCCAGCAGCGGCCAGGAGGTCGTCGGCCACTGGTTCAGCGCCCAGCGCCTGGACTTCCGCCCCGAGCAGTACTGGCAGGCGGGCTCCACCGTCACGCTGAAGCTGGCGCTGGAAGGCGTCTCGGGCGCTCCCGGCGTCCAGGGCGTCCAGAGCAAGACCGTCACCTTCAAGATCGGCCGCAGCCAGGTCTCCACGGTCGACGCGAAGACGAAGAAGATGACGGTCACCCGGGACGGCGCGGTCATCAAGACCATCCCGATCTCCGCGGGCGCCCCGGCCAACCCGACCTACAACGGTCAGATGGTGATCTCCGAGAAGTTCAAGGAGACCCGGATGAACGGCGCCACGGTCGGCTTCACCGACGCCGACGGCAAGGGCGAGTACGACATCAAGGACGTCCCGCACGCGATGCGCCTGTCGAACTCCGGTACGTTCCTCCACGGCAACTACTGGGGCGCCGACTCGATCTTCGGCAGCGTCAACACCAGCCACGGCTGTGTCGGCCTGAACGACGTCAAGGGCGCGGGCGACCCGAACCAGCCGGCCGCCTGGTTCTACGACAACTCGCTCATCGGCGACGTCGTCACGGTGGTCAACTCCCCGGACAAGACCATCAAGCCGGACAACGGCCTCAACGGCTGGAACATGAGCTGGGCCGACTGGAAGGCCGGCGCGGCCGCCTGACACCGGACGCGGCTCGCACGAACGGGACGGCGGGGAACCTCACGGGTTCCCCGCCGTCCCGTTCGACGTCGCCCGGCAGAGGTAAGGCAACCAGAGGTCCGGCCGGGGAGGCGGCCTCGTGCTGCGGTGGCCGAAAACCCCGGGGTGGCGCGTCCGGGGGCGCTCTAGGGTCGGAGCATGATGATCCACTCCCTCGCTCTGCCCCCGTCCGACGCCGAGGTGGACGCCTGGCTGGCGGTCCTGACGGCCGCCGCGGCGGCCGACCTGCCGCGGCTGCCCCCGCCCTCCCGGGTGGAGGTCGCCGGGCGGCTGTGCGTGACGCCGGTGCGCGGCCGGCCCGTACTGTGGGCGGCCGGCGAGGGCGCGGGCGTGGCGGCCCTGCTCCTGTTCACCGAGGAGGGCAACACGCACACCGCGTTCCTGGACGTGCTGACGGTGCGCCCCGAGGAGCGGCGCCGGGGCGTCGGCACCGCCCTGTGGGAGCGGGTCCGCGAGGAACTGATGGCGCAGGGCCGGACCTCGGTCGCGGCCATGGTGGACCTCGGCGGTCCCGGCCAGGCCTTCGCGGAGGCGATGGGCTTCGAGAACGTCCTGCCGATGGCCTGGTACGCGCAGGAGGTCCCGTCCGCGGGCCGGCCTGCCGCGGGCCGGCCTGCCGCGGGCCGGCCTGCCGCGGGCCGGTCTGCCGCCGACCCGGCCGCCGCCGACCCGGTGCGGGGGCCGCAGACGCCCGGCTACGAGCTGCTGACCTGGCACGGCCTCGTCCCCGACGCCTGGGCGCCCGCCGCGGCCGCCGCCCACGCAGCCATGGAGGACGCGCCGACCGGAGACATGGACCAGCGGATCCAGACGTGGACGGCCCGGCGGCTGCACACCCTCCAGCAGCTGATCCTCGACAGGGGCGGCGACCTGAGCACCGTCGCGGCGGTGACCCCCGAGGGCGAGGTCGCGGCGTACACGGAGATCGTGCTGCCGGATCCTGCGGGCACGAGCGCCGTCCAGTACGACACCGTGGTCGTACCCGCCCACCGCGGGCACGGCCTCGGACGCGCCGTGAAACGGCACATGGTCGCGCAGGCCGCCGCCCGCCACCCGCGGCTGCGCCGCATCGCCACCACGGTGGCGGACGAGAACGGCCCGATGCGGGCGGTGAACGAGGCGCTCGGCTACCGGCGCGAGCGCGGCCTCGGCATCTTCCAGATCAAGCTGTAGCCGCACCCGGGAAGCGGGCGGCCTCCGCAGGCCGCTCGGCTGCCCGCCCGGCCGTCCCCTGCGCGTCCCAGGAGGCCAGCAGGCGCAGGGCGTCCTCGGAGGCCGAGCCCGGCTCCGCGTGGAACGTGACCAGGGACTGCGCCGGATCGTCGGGGAGCGTCAGCGTCTCGAACGTCAGGCGCATCTCGCCCACCAGCGGGTGCCGCAGCAGCTTCACCCCGTGCGTCTTGTCCGCCACCGTGTGCGCCGCCCACAGCCGCCGGAACTCCTCGTTCTTCACCGACAACTCCCCGACCAGCGCCGACAACCGCTCGTCGTCCGGGTGCTGGCCGGCGTACAGCCGCAGGTTGCTGACGACCCAGCACGCCTGGCACTCCCACTCCCCGTACAGCTCCGCGGTCGCCGGATCCAGGAACATCAGCCGGACCAGGTTCCGCTCCGCCGCGGGAAGCGCCCCGAAGTCCCCGAAGACCGCCGCCGCCAGCCGGTTCCAGCCGATGACGTCCTGACGGTGCCCCACGAGGTAGGCCGGCACGCCGTCCATCGCGTCCATCAGCGTGCGCAGCGCCGGACGCACCTGCTGGGGCCGCCGGCTCTGGCGGCGCCGGCGCGCCTTGGGCCGTGCCAGGTCCATCAGGTGCGCCCGCTCGGTCCCGTCGAGCCTCAGGGCCCGGGCGATGGCGTCCAGCACCTCCACCGACACGTTGTGCCCGTCGCGCTGCTCCAGCCGCGTGTAGTACGCGACCGACACCCCTGCCAGCTGGGCCAGTTCCTCCCGGCGCAGGCCCGGCACGCGCCGTCGGCGACCGTAGTCCGTCATGCCCACGTCCTCCGGGCGCAGACGTGCGCGGCGGGAGCGGAGGAACTCGCCCAGGCAGGCTCGCTGATCAAGCTGGTCCATGCCGCCCAGTATCGCCGGGTGCGGTGCGGCCGGGAGGGCGTCAGCCTGACCCCGCCAGTAGTAGGTTCGCCGGTCCTAGGAAACGCAGGGGGCTGGGTACCGGTCGCCGTGCGGGGCAGCCTGGTGCGCACCGCAGACACCACCGCTTCGAGGAGCACCACCATGTCCGTCACCACCACCGCGTCCACCGGGTCCACGGCGTCCACCGGGTCCACCGCGTCCACCCGGGTCGCCGCGTACGCCGCCCCCGCCGCGGGCGCCCCGCTGGAGCGCACCACCGTCCCGCGCCGCCCCGTAGGCCCCCACGACGTCCTCATCGACATCAAGTACGCGGGCATCTGCCACTCCGACATCCACCAGGCGCGCGACGGATGGGGCGAGGGCATCTACCCCATGGTCCCCGGCCACGAGATCGCCGGGATCGTCACCGGGGTCGGCGCGGACGTCACCCGGTTCACCGTCGGGGACCGGGTGGGCGTCGGCTGCATGGTCGACTCCTGCCGCGAGTGCGAGCACTGCCTGAACGGCCAGGAACAGCACTGCGTGCAGGGCATGACCGGCACCTACAACGCCCTCGACCGGGCCGGCGAGCCCACGTACGGCGGCTACTCGACCCATCTCGTCGTCGACGAGAACTACACCGTCCGCATCCCCGACGGCCTCGCCCTGGACGAGGCCGCCCCGCTGCTGTGCGCCGGCATCACCCTCTACTCGCCGCTCAGGCACTGGCAGGCGGGCCCGGGCAGGAAGGTCGCGGTCGTCGGCCTCGGGGGCCTCGGCCACATGGGCGTGAAGATGGCGCACGCGATGGGCGCGGAGGTCACCGTACTGTCGCAGACCCTCCGCAAGGAGGCCGACGGCCGACGGCTGGGCGCCACCCACTTCCACGCCACCGGCGACGAGGCCGCCTTCGAGACGCTCGCCGGGAGCTTCGACCTGATCCTGTCCACCGTCTCGGCCCCGCTGGCCCTGGACAAGTACCTGGGCCTGCTGAAGGTCGACGGGGCGCTCGTGAACGTGGGCGCGCCGGAGGAGCCGGTCTCGCTCAACCTCTTCTCCCTCATCGGCGGCCGCAAGACCCTCGCCGGATCGATGATCGGCGGGATCGCCGAGACCCAGGAGATGCTGGACTTCTGCGCGGCGCACGGCCTGGGCTCGGAGATCGAACTGATCGAAGCCGACCGGATCAACGAGGCCTACGCCCGCGTCCTGGCGAGCGACGTCCGCTACCGTTTCGTGATCGACACGTCGACGATCTGATCCCCGGGGGGTCGCTCTTCCCTTGTGGCACCCGGCTCCGTGGGGGAAGCCCTGGGCTGATGCTCCTCACTGAGAGACCGTCAAGGGGGACGCGATGCTGGTAGAGGCGTTGGCGGCGGCGGGTGGCGGCGCCATCGTCGGCGAGCGGGACGGTCACTCGGCGGGGGCCGGGGCCACGCCGATCGGGCAGGAGACGCCAGTGCCGCCGATGCCGCAGTAGCCGCCCGGGTTCTTGTCCAGGTACTGCTGGTGGTGGGCCTCGGCCGGCCAGAAGGGGCGTTCCGCCGCCGGGAGGACGGCCGTGGTGATGGGGCCGTAGCCCGAGGAGGCCAGGACCTGCTGGTAGGCCGTGCGGGAGGCCTCGGCCGTCGCCTGCTGGGCGGGGGAGTGGGTGTAGACCGCCGAGCGGTACTGGGTGCCGACGTCGTTGCCCTGGCGGAAGCCCTGGGTGGGGTCGTGGGACTCCCAGAAGAGCTTCAGGAGGGTGGCGTAGGAGACCTGCGCGGGGTCGAAGACCACGCGGACGACCTCCGTGTGGCCCGTGAGGCCCGAGCACACCTCCTCGTACGTCGGATTCTCGGTGAAACCGCCCTGGTAGCCGGCCAGCGTGGTCCACACCCCCGGGGTCTGCCAGAACTTGCGCTCCGCGCCCCAGAAACAGCCCAGGCCGAAGTCGGCGACCTCCAGGTGGGCCGGGTACGGGCCGGCCAGCGGGTTGCCCAGCACGGTGTGCTTCTCGGGAAGATCGAACAGCGGCTCCGCGCGGCCCGTCAGGGCCTCCTCGCGGGTGGGGAGCTCGGGCGTGCGGCGGTACGAGAACATGGATTCCCTCCTTGTGGGAGTGACAACGCACGGAGGGCGGGCCGGGATTCCCCTCGACCCGCCCCGACCCGCCCCGGTCCGCTCCGACCTGCCCCGTTCAGCGCCTCACAGGCCCGGCGTGACCTCGCGCACCGCCCAGTCCCGCGCGTACACGTAGCGCGACGGCGACCAGTAGTACCAGGGCATCGCCCCGATGTACCCGTCGATGTGGCGGAACTGCTCGACCGCCTCCGCGTCCCGGTCCTGCCAGAACAGGAACCACGCCAGCATGTGGCGCAGCCGGATCGACCGCCAGTCGTCCGGGTCGGCCGCCGCGAGGTCGGCCAGGGCGCTCTCCACCGCCGCGAGGACCTCCGGCTCCTTGAAGAAGGTCTCCGGCTTCAGGTCCGACTCGTGCAGTTCCTGCTCGACGTAGGCGATGAGCGGCAGCAGGGACAGCAGCTCACCCGGCTCGGCCTTGGCGGCGCACTCGTGTGCGAAGGCGAGCGCCAGCTCGTGGGAGCCGCGCCACTTCTGGCTCCAGTACTGCATGGCGCTCGTGTGGGCCGACAGGTTCTTCGGGTCGCGCTTCACGATCTGCGACCACAGCTGCCGGTATTCCTCGTGCGAATAGCCCAGGCCCTGGCTGATGGACTGCTCCACCATGTACGGAACCGGGTCCGCGGGATCCGCCAGCCGCTGCGCCTCGCGCGCCTGCTCCTGCGCCTTGAGCAGCAGCTCGCGGAAGATCCGGAACTGCTCCTGGGTGGTGTGGCTGGCCCGCGCGGAGCCCCGCACGTTCCACGCCACCAGGACGCCCGTGTCCGCGTTCACCAGCGCCGCGGACGGGTCGGACGGCCTGGCCCTGCGCCAGGCCAGCAGCCAGGCGTCGTCCTCGGCAGCGAGCTCGGACAGGGGGCGCAGGCGCTGCCAGCGCTCCTCCCAGTCCTGCCCGGCCGCGTCGAGATAGGCCGCGCCCGCTTCCCAGTCGCCGGCCTTGACCGCCGCGACGGCGGCGGTCTGCTCGGGCGACACGGGCCGCGCGTTGTCCGTGTCGAGCTCGGCCTCCGGTACGAAGCCCAGCGCGACGACCGCCGCGGCCTGCTGCGCCTTCCGCTCGGACTTGATGCCGGCCGTCTCGGCGTTCAGGGCTGCGGTCCGTGCCTCGATGGCGGTGACCTCCGCCTCCAGCCGCTTCGCCTTGCGGATGTAGTAGACGCCGCGCAGGAGCTTGAAGGCGCCGAACAGCAGCATGGCGCCCAGGATGTAGAGGCCGATCACGGGGCAGGCACCAGCTTTCGCAGGGGTTCGGTGTCGGGCAGGTCGGCGACGGCCGAGTCCAGGGCGAGGCGCAGCTGCTCCTCGAAGCCGTCGGCCGGGTAGCGCAGGGACGCCGAGTCGGACCAGGACAGCTGCCAGCGGGCGGCGCCGCGGCCCGTCAGTTCCACGGTCACCAGCTGGCTCAGGGCGCGCCGGACGACCGGGCGGGCGAACTCGCGGGCCGTGCGGCCGGTGGCGGCCGCCGCCTCCTCCGACTTCGGGAAGCGGTCGGCGATGCGCCAGAGCACCGCCGGGTCCGCGTCGACCGCGTCGAGCAGGGCGGGCAGCCCCGGGCCGGCGCCCTCGGCGGCGAAGGCCTCGCGGATCTCCTCCGCGCCCTGGCCGACGTACTGCGTCATCGACTCGTGGACGAGGTCCTCCCAGTCGACCCGCTTGAGCGCGAGGGCCTCCGGGGTGAGGACGACCTGCTCCAGTGCGGCCAGCGCGGCGTCCGCGTCGGACAGCAGCTCCAGGGCGGGACGGGCGCTCTGCCCGGCGCGGCCGTCGTCGGGCAGGGCCTCGATACGGGCGACGCGCTCGGCGAGCGGGGGGTGGGAGTCGTACGGGGAGGCGGGCTCGGTCGACAGCTCCCGGCGCAGGTCGTCCAGGTCCTCCGCGCGGGCGTCGAGGAGCTTGCGCAGGCCGCCGAAGACCTCGCCGGGGCGGGGCAGCAGGCCGGCGCCGACGCCGAGGGTGGCGTAGGAGCTCATGTAGAAGTCGTGCGCGGAGTCCAGGGCGTTGAGTTCGCGCAGTGCGGACGCGGCGGAGTCGCGGCCGGCGACGCGCACCGAGGCGAGGTCGGCGGCGAGCTCCTGGCGGCGGGAGGTGGTGCGGGTGGCACGCATGTAGAAGTTGCCGTACGCCATGTAGATCTTGGCCATGGCGCGGTACGTCGCCCCCTCGCCGGCGGTGTCGACCCCCTTGGCGCCCTTGCCCTTCGCGACCCGCTTCTCGTCCCGCTTCTCCTGGCGGGCCCGCTCCTTGGCGACCTTCTTGTCGGCGCGTTCGTGGAAGTGGCCGATCGTACGGATCAGCTGGGCGCGGCCGCGGGCGATCAGCGGGGTGAGGCGGGTGTCGAAGTTGGCGTAGTGGCCCATCTCGTGGGCGAGCACCGCGCGCAGCTGCATCTCGTCCAGGCCCGTCATCAGGGGCAGGCCGAGGTAGAGGCGGCGGGTTCCGGCCCGCAGGCCCAGCAACCCGGCGTCCTCGGCGACGGCCGCGTTCACCTCGTCGATCAGCACGATCTCGTCGGGTGCGCGGGTGCCGACCTGCTGCGCGATCTCGCGCACGGTCTGCCACAGCAGGGGCTCCTGCGCCTCGGTGACGGTGATGCCGGTCGGCGGCTCGCCCTTGGGGGTACGGAGCATGAACAGGCCCCGGACGATCGGGACGGAGAGGACGACCGATACGATTATGATCTTGAAGGCGACCGGGCCGTGCAGCCAGGTGACGACGGCGAAGTCGACGCCGACGAGGGCGGCGAGCAGGACGACGCCGAGCAGGTAGAAGCCTGCGAGCAGGACGAGCGCGCGCACGGCACGCAGAGAAGCGCCCATATGGACAGATCCCCCCACGGGATGAAAGCGGTGCTGAGGTACGTGGCGAGGGCCGATGGCCGCCACGCCGCATGATGCGGCTCAGAGATTGTTGACGGCAACCTTATTCGCCGCTCGTCGCCGCTGGTCGTGGGGGGTACCCGTGGGTAGGTGGACCGGCGGGGTGGCTGCGGACGGTGCCGCCCCCGGCGCGGATCCGCACCGAGGGCGACCGCCCGCTACTGGGGGAGCGTCGCCGGGGACCCGCCGTTCGCTTCGTAGCCGGCGACCGCCAGGGCCCGGTACACCGCGTACTGGGCCGCCGGGTCCTGCGCCGCCGACCACGGCAGCGCGCCCACGTACCCGTCCACGTGGCGGACCTGCTCCATCGCCTCGGCCCACCGCTCCATGTTGACCAGGAACAGCAGCAGCAGGTGCCGTACGTGCGCCAGCATCGGGTCGTCCTGCCGGGCCGTGTTCACCGCGTACAGCGCGCCCTCCACCGCCCGCGTCACGGCCTCACTGCGGTAGAAACCGCTGCTCAGGATCACGTCCGGCAGGTTCTCGTACAGCGCGAACAGCGGGAGCGCCGCCAGCAGCGAGCCCTGCGGGGCACGCGCCGCGGCCGCGTGCGAGAAGGCGTCGGCCTTCTCCCGCGAGCCGTGCCACTTCGCGCACCAGTAGTGCAACGCCGCCAGGTGCGCGCCCATGTGCTCCGGCGCCCGGTCGATGACCTTCGCCCACAGCTCGTCGAACTGCGCCTCCGGGTACGCCAGCCCGCGCGCGATCGCCAGCTCCGTGATGTACGGGACCGGGTCCCCCGGCGCCAGCAGCGCGGCCCTGCGGCACGCCTCCCGGGCCTCCTCCAGGATGATCCGGTGGTCGTCGGACCCGACGCCGCCCGAGTGCCGCCATGCCTGCTGCACCAGCAGCTCCGCGTGCACCTGCGCGCCGCCCGCGTCCTTGTCCGCCTCCAGCCGCCACGCCTTCAGCCACTGCGCGCCCACACCCGGCTGCGCCACGAGCTCCAGCGCCGCCGCGCCGCCGAAGGCCTGTACGCGCTGCCAGCGCCGCTCGCCCTCCCGCGGGGTCCCGGCGAGCAGCTGCGAGGCCGCCTGCCACTGCCCGGTGCGCCGCACGTTGTCGAGGGCGTCCATCAGGTCCTGGTCCGGCCCGGGGACGCGGATGTCGAGGTCTTCCTGCCGGTCGAATCCGTAGTTCGCCGGGTCGGCGGCGTCAGGGCTGCCGGGCGCGACCAGACGGATGCCGCCGCGCCTGCGCCGGACGAACGGGCCGACGATGAACACGATCATGAGCGCCGCGAACAGGAACCACAGAATCTCCATGCCTCCAGCGAACCAGACCGAGGGGGCGACAGGCCAATAGGGGGGGTGCACACCGGGCCTGGGCATAGCATCTGACCATGAGCGACGACAGCCACGAGCACCAGAGCTTCGAGACCCGCGCGATCCACGCGGGCAACACGGCGGACCCGCTGACCGGCGCGGTCGTGCCCCCGATCTACCAGGTCTCCACATACAAGCAGGACGGCGTCGGCGGCCTGCGCGGCGGTTACGAGTACAGCCGCAGCGCCAACCCGACCCGCACCGCGCTGGAGGAGAACCTCGCGGCGCTGGAGGGCGGCCGGCGCGGCCTCGCCTTCGCGTCCGGCCTGGCCGCCGAGGACTGCCTGCTGCGCACGCTGCTCTCCCCGGGCGACCACGTGGTCATCCCGAACGACGCCTACGGCGGAACCTTCCGCCTCTTCGCGAAGGTCGTCTCCCGCTGGGGCGTGGAGTGGTCGGTGGCCGACACCTCCGACGCCGATTCCGTACGGGCCGCACTCACCCCGAAGACGAAGGTCATCTGGGTCGAGACCCCCTCCAACCCGCTGCTCGGCATCACCGACATCGCCGTCGTCGCCGACATCGCGCGGACGGCCGGCGCCAAGCTGGTCGTGGACAACACCTTCGCCTCGCCGTACCTCCAGCAGCCGCTGGCGCTGGGCGCGGACGTGGTGGTGCACTCGCTGACCAAGTACATGGGCGGGCACTCCGACGTGGTCGGCGGCGCGCTGGTCACCGCCGACGAGGCGCTGGGCGAGGAACTGGCCTACCACCAGAACGCGATGGGCGCGGTGGCCGGGCCGTTCGACTCGTGGGTCGTGCTGCGGGGCATCAAGACCCTCGCCGTGCGCATGGACCGGCACGCGGAGAACGCGGCCAAGATCGTCGATGTGCTCAAGCGGCACCCGAAGGTCACCAAGGTGCTGTACCCGGGCCTGCCCGAGCACCCGGGCCACGAGGTCGCCGCCAAGCAGATGCGCAACTTCGGCGGCATGCTGTCCTTCCAGGTAGCCGGCGGCGAGGAAGAGGCCGTCGCGGTCTGCGGCCGCACCAAGATCTTCACGCTGGCCGAGTCCCTGGGCGGCGTGGAGTCCCTCATCGAGCACCCGGGCCGCATGACGCACGCGTCGGTGGCCGGCTCGGCGCTGGAGGTCCCCGCGGACCTGATCCGCGTCTCGGTCGGCATCGAGAACGCCGACGACCTGATCGCGGACCTGACGCAGGCGCTGGGCTGACCCACCGCCGCACCCCCGCCGGGCTCCGCCCGGGCCCGGTGGGGCCTGCCGGCCTCGCCGGGCTGTTCCAGCCCGGCCGGCGTGTGAGGCGCGGGTCCGGACGGGGCCCGGTGCACGGCGGAGCCGGGTTTCCTGGGGCGCCGCCCCAGACCCCGCGCCTCAAACGCCGGCGAGGCTGGATTCTGCCGGGCGCGGCCGCACGGGTGCGGGTGTCGCGGCCCACAGATCCGCCGTTCGGCTACCAGCCCTCCAGGGGTGGGGAGATGCCGCTCGGGGGGCCCGCCCAGGGGCGGGTCAGGGACGCCCAGACCGTGAAGGCCACCGCCGCGGCGAACAGCACCGCCCAGCCGAACCTGCGCAACGCCCGGCGCCGGCGCAGCAGTCGGTCCCCGCGGGCCGCCGCGCCCGCGGCCAGACCCGTCGGCACCACCGGGTACGGGCCCTCCAGGAGCTGCTTGACCTGGGCTTCCTTCCGGTCCGGGAGCCCGCTCACGCCGCCTCCCGGGCCCTCAGCAGGGACACGGCCCGGTTGCAGAGCACCCGGACCCGCTCGGCCGGCATCCCGAGCTGCGCCGCCGTGACCTCCTCCGCGACCCCCTCGTAGAGCCGCAGGACCAGCACCAGCCGCTCCGGCGGACTCAGCCGCACCAGCACCCCGGTCCCGCCGTGGTGGCGCCAGCCGGTCCGCGCGAAGGCCGCGCACAGCTCGTGGCGCGTGAAGTCGTAGGGGTCGTCCGCGCGCAGCCGCCGCCAGTTCGCGTACGTACGCGCCAGCGCGCCCGCGAGCAGCCGGCGTGCCGACTCGGGTTCACCGGTCAGCAGTACCGCGACATGCAGGAGCCGCCCGGCCGCACCCGCGACGAAGGCTTCGAACTCCCCGTAGGAGCCCGCCTGTTGATCAACCGCCCGCATATTCACATAGTGCGGCCGGGGGGACCGGTCAGGTCAAGAGGACGGACATACTCCGCTCAGGAGGCGGGCCCGGCTTCCGCCACGGCCGCCATCAGCTCCGACAGCGACAGGTTGAAGCGCGTCAGCAGACCGGTGAAGGACTCGCGTTCGTCCTCGCTCCAGCCCTCCGTCACCCGGGCCATGAGCTCGCGCCGCGAGGAGCGCACCTCCTCCAGCCGCGCCAGCCCCCGCGGGGACAGCGCGAGGACCACGGCCCGCCCGTCCTCGGGGTGCGAGGTCCGCTTGACCAGACCGCCGTCGACCAGCGGCGCGACCTGCCGGGTCACCGTGGAGGAGTCGATACCCATGCCTCCGGCGAGCGCCTTGACGCCCATCGGGCCTTCCAGGTCGAGCCGGTTGAGCAGCAGGTAGGCGGCGCGGTCCATCGAGTTGCGGGCCTGGCCCACGCCGCCCAGACGGGTCTGCTCGGCGCGGCGGGCGAAAACCGCCACCTGGTGCTGGAGCGCGTCGAGGAGACCGGCTCCGGCAGGCGCATCGGCCGGCACGGGCAGATCGGAATTGGCCGGGGAGGAAGGCATGGCCGTGGGCTCTCTTCGCGTGGGTCCGACAAGGATGGGGGACAGAGTACGCGGCCCTGCGGCGGCTCGTACGCCTCGTACGAGAACTGATACGGCCCGCGCGGGCGGGCGTCCCACGGCCGTCCCGGATGGCGAGATTTCGCCCCTCGCCGCCGTACCGTCCGTACCCCTCGCCGCAGTCCTTCCCGTACTCGCCCGTAGCCCCCTCCTTCACGGCCCTCGTGGACGCTCCGGGCCCGGTCGCGCCCGGGCTGCGAGACTGACGGCATGAACTACCGTGTGCCCCAGCCCGTCCCGCAGGTCATCCTCGACGACGTACGGGGGGCTCAGAAGATGCTCTCCGGCGTCTCCCGGGTCACGCCGATGGAAGGCAGCAGGCACCTCTCCGCACTCACCGGCTCGCCGGTCCACTTCAAGTGCGAGAACCTCCAGCGCACCGGATCCTTCAAGCTGCGCGGAGCCTACGTGCGCATCGCGGGCCTGCGCCCCGAGCAGCGCGCCGCCGGCGTCGTGGCCGCCAGCGCCGGCAACCACGCCCAGGGCGTGGCGCTGGCCTCCTCGCTCCTCGGGGTCCGCTCCACCGTGTTCATGCCGGTCGGGGCGCCGCTGCCGAAGGTCGCCGCGACCCAGGAGTACGGGGCCGACGTGCGCCTGCACGGGCAGGTCGTCGACGAGACCTTCCTGGCCGCCCAGGAGTACGCGGACCGCACCGGCGCGGTGTTCATCCACCCCTTCGACCACCGCGACATCATCGCGGGCCAGGGCACGGTCGGCCTGGAGATCCTGGAGCAGTGCCCGGAGGTGCGCACCATCCTCGTCGGCATCGGCGGCGGCGGTCTCGCCGCCGGTGTCGCGGTCGCGGTGAAGGCGCTGCGGCCCGACGTGCGGGTGGTCGGGGTGCAGGCGGCGGGCGCGGCCGCTTACCCGCCCTCCCTCAGGGCCGGCCACCCGGTGTCGATCGACGACCCGAACACCATGGCCGACGGCATCAAGGTCGGGCGGCCCGGCGACGTCCCGTTCAGGATCATCGGCGAACTCCTCGACGACGTGCGCACGGTCTCCGAGGACGCCCTCTCCAGCGCCCTGCTGCTGTGCCTGGAACGGGCGAAACTCGTCGTCGAGCCCGCCGGGTGCAGTACGGTGGCGGCCCTGTTGAGCGAGCCCGAGCTCTACGGTTCGGGCCCGGTGGTGGCCGTGCTGTCCGGCGGGAACGTCGACCCGCTCCTGCTCCAGCGGATCCTGCGGCACGGCATGGCGGCGGCGGGCCGTTACCTGTCGCTGCGGCTGCGCGTCGCCGACCGGCCCGGGGCGCTGGCCGGGCTCCTGGGGGTGTTGTCAGTGGTGGATGCGAACGTGTTGGACGTGAGCCACGTACGGACCGACCCGATGCTCGGGCTCACGGAGGTGGAGGTGGAGCTGCACCTGGAGACCAAGGGGCCGGAGCACTGCGCGGAGGTCGCACGGACGCTGCACGGCGCGGGATACAAGGTGATGGGCTAGCTGGGCCGCCCCGGCGGACGTGCCCCACGCCCCTCTCCCCTCGGCCCCACGGCCCACGCCGCCCGCCCCCGTCGCGGTCCATCACTCGTCCGGCCGAGCGGGCCCCGCCCGCCGCCCATAGGATTTGCGCATAAATGCCCTGAATGGCTTGATCCCACTGGCCCGATTCACATGGGGAGAATCCATATGCCAGGCGCTATTTACGCCGAGGGTCTGGTCAAGACCTTCGGCGACGTACGGGCTCTGGACGGCGTCGACCTCGACGTCCCGGAAGGCACCGTCCTGGGCCTGCTCGGCCCGAACGGAGCGGGCAAGACCACGACCGTACGCGTCCTGACCACCCTCCTGCGCCCCGACAGCGGCCGGGCCGTCGTAGCCGGCATCGACGTCCTCAAGCACCCCAACGAGGTCCGGCGCGCCATCGGCCTCTCGGGCCAGTTCGCGGCCGTCGACGAGTACCTGACCGGCCGCGAGAACCTCCAGATGGTCGGCCAGCTCTACCAGATGCGGGCCAAGGCGGCCAAGGCGCGGGCCGTCGAGCTCCTCGACCGCTTCAACCTCGCCGACGCCGCCGACCGCCCCGCCAAGACGTACTCCGGCGGCATGCGACGGCGCCTCGACCTCGCGGCCGCGCTCGTCGTCAGCCCGCCCGTCATGTTCATGGACGAGCCCACCACCGGACTCGACCCCCGCAACCGCCAGCAGCTCTGGGGCATCATCAAGGAACTGGTCGCCGGCGGCACCACCCTGCTGCTGACCACCCAGTACCTGGAGGAGGCCGACCACCTCGCGGACGACATCTGCGTGGTCGACCACGGCAAGGTCATCGCCCGCGGCACCTCCGACCAGCTCAAGGCCCGCACCGGCGGCGAGCGCGTCGAGGTCGTCGTCCACGAACGCGGCCACATCGCCACCGCCCGGGAGGTGCTCGCCGGCTTCGGCAAGGGCGAGACCACGGTCGAGGAACACACCCGCAAACTGACCGTGCCGGTGGCCGGGGGCGCCAAGCTGCTCGCCGAGGTCATCCGCGAGTTGGACGGCCGCGGCATCGAGATCGACGACATCGGCCTGCGCCGACCCACCCTCGACGACGTGTTCATCTCCCTGACCGGCCACGCGGCGGAACGGGCGGCGGAGGAGGAGAACGGCGGCGGCGGGGCCGCCGCCGAGGCCGAGGGCCGCAGGGCGGCCCGGAAGGAGGCGGCGAAGTGACCCTCACCTCCCCGAACCCGGACCTCGCGGCACCGCGACCGCGCGGCGGCCTGACCCAAGGCGTCAACGACTCCCTGGTGATCGCCAAGCGGAACCTGATCCGGATGTCACGGATCCCCGAGATGATCATTTTCGGCGTGATCCAGCCGGTCATGTTCGTCGTGCTCTTCAGCTACGTCTTCGGCGGCTCGATCAGCGTCGGCGGCAGCACTTCGCCCGCCGCCTACCGCGAATTCCTGATGGCCGGCATCTTCGCCCAGACCGTCACCTTCGCCACCGCGGGCGCCGGCGCGGGCATCGCCGACGACATGCACAAGGGCCTGATCGACCGCTTCCGCTCCCTGCCCATGGCCCGCGGAGCGGTCCTCACCGGCCGCACCCTCGCCGACCTCGTCCAGACCTCGCTGACCCTCGTCGTCCTGGCCGTCGTGGCCCTGCTCGTCGGCTGGCGCACCCACACGAGCCCCGGCGAGGTGCTCGCCGGCTTCGGCCTGCTGCTCCTGCTCGGCTACGCCTTCTCCTGGATCGGCGCCCTCATCGGCCTGTCGGTGCGCACCCCCGAGGCAGCCACCTCCGGCGGGCTGATCTGGCTCTTCCCGCTGACCTTCATCTCGAACGCCTTCGTCCCCTCCGAGAACATGCCGCCGTTCCTGCGGACCATCGCGGAGTGGAACCCCTTCAGCGCCACCGTCCAGGCGTGCCGCGAGCTCTTCGGGAACCTGCCCCCGGGCTATCCGGTCCCGGACGCCTGGCCCATGCAGCACCCGGTCACGGCGTCCCTCCTCTGGTCGCTGCTGATCATCGTGGTCTTCCGGACCCTCTCGGTCCGCAAGTACCGCTCGGCGACCGCGTAGGGCCGCCCGTACCCCGTACCGCCCGTACACGCGTGATGCCCGGCCGGAGAACCGGCCGGGCATCACGTGCGAATCCAGGGTGATCGAAGGGATCGGATCGATGGGATCGATCGGGTCGATCGAGATGATCGGGGGTGATCAGCCGGTGAAGGGCTTGACGTCCAGGATCTTGACCGAGGCCTTCTTGCCGTTCGGCAGCTCGTACTCGGCGTCCTCGCCGATCGACTTGCCCATGACGCCCGTGCCCAGCGGGGACTGCGGGGAGTACGTCTCGAAGTCCCCGGACGCGTACTCGCGCGACGCCAGCAGGAACTCCATCGTGTCGTCCTCGTCGCCGTCGAAGGCGATCTTCACCAGGGTGCCCGGCGCCACCACGCCGTCGGACGCCGGTGCGGTCCCGACCTTGGCGTTCTCCAGGAGCTGCGTGAGCTGGCGGACCCGGAGCTCCTGCTTGCCCTGCTCCTCCTTGGCCGCGTGGTACCCGCCGTTCTCGCGCAGGTCGCCCTCCTCACGGGCGGCTGCGATCTTCGCGGCGATCTCCGTGCGGGCGGGACCAGAGAGGTAGTCCAGCTCCGCCTTCAGCTGGTCGTACGCCGCCTGGGTCAGCCAGGTGACGCTCTCGCTCGTCTGGGTCACGGGTGCTCCTCGTCGGTACAGGGGACTACATGGCCGCCAGCGGCGGACGAAACCACGAGCCTAACAATTCGGGAAGAAAAGGGGGAGGACCCCAGAGGTCCATTGCCCCGTGGGCCACCCTCCGAAGCCCCGTGGCGGTGGCGCGGCGGGGGATGCCCAGCCGGCGGAACACCCTCGCCCGGCGGGGCGGCCGAGCCGGCGCCGCGCCTCAGCCGGCGGAAGCCGCGGGCTGGCAGCCGACCAGCTCGATCATGGTGGCGCGGCCGGTGGTCTTCAGCGAGACGACCTCGTCGACCCGCGACGCGGACTGGGCGAAGGTGAAGTCGCCGCGGCCCACCTCGGCGTGCTGCTCGTCCTGCGAGACCATGGTGCAGACGCCGGTGACCGACGCGTCCTTGCGGACCTCCAGGTGCACCTGCACCTCGGTGTCCGAAATCACCTGGAACTTGATCACTTCGGCGCTCACGCTCCGCCCGGCGACGTAGTCCCAGCCGATCCAGCCGATCACGCCCAGCAGCACGGCACCCAGCGCCGCCCCGACGACCTTGAGCTTGCGATCCGTACGCTCGTCCGCCGACCGGCCGTACCGGCCCTCGGGCAGTCCCTCGCGTACCGCGGTCATGATCTTTTCCTCTCGCTGGGGAGGGCGGGTCACCGGGTCACCCCTGGAATTTTCCGTCCCCCAGTTCGGTCACTATAGAAGCCGAGTGTCGCGCCGAATCGCAGAGGATCCTGTTTTGACCGAGCAGCTTCGACTGATGGCCGTCCACGCCCACCCCGACGACGAGTCGAGCAAGGGCGCGGCCACCATGGCCAAGTACGTGTCCGAGGGGGTCCCCGTGATGGTCGTCACCTGCACGGGCGGCGAGCGGGGCTCCGTACTGAACCCCAAGCTCCAGGGCGACAAGTACATCGAGGAGAACATCCACGAGGTCCGCGCCAAGGAGATGGAGGAAGCCCGCCAGATCCTCGGTGTCGAGCAGGAATGGCTCGGCTACGTCGACTCCGGCCTCCCCGAGGGCGACCCGCTGCCCCCGCTCCCCGACGGCTGCTTCGCCCTCGCGGACGTCGACGAGGCCGCCGGCGAGCTGGTCAAGAAGATCCGCGCGTTCAAGCCGCAGGTCATCACCACGTACGACGAGAACGGCGGCTACCCGCACCCCGACCACATCATGACCCACAGGATCTCGATGGTGGCCTTCGACGGCGCGGCCGACACCGAGAAGTACCCCGAGGCCGAGTACGGCCCCGCCCACCAGCCGCAGAAGCTCTACTACAACCAGGGCTTCAACAAGCCGCGCACCATCGCCCTGCACGAGGCGATGCTCGCGCGCGGCCTGGAATCCCCCTACGGCGAGTGGCTGGAGCGGTGGAAGGAGTTCGAGCGCAAGGAGCGGACCCTGACCACCCACGTCCCCTGCGCGGACTACTTCGAGATCCGTGACAAGGCGCTCATCGCGCACGCCACGCAGATCGACCCGGACGGCGGCTGGTTCCGCGTCCCCATGGAGGTCCAGAAGGAGGTCTGGCCCACCGAGGAGTACGAGCTGGCGAAGTCGCTCGTCGACACCTCCCTCCCCGAGTCCGACCTCTTCGCGGGCATCCGGGAGAATGCATAGCCATGAGCGCTACGCAGGCAGCACTGACCCAGCTCCTTCCCCTGGCGGGTGACACCTTCGACAAGAACAAGGTGACCCCCGGAATCCTGGGCTTCATCGTGTTCGCGGCCCTCGCAGTCGGCGTGTGGGCCCTGATGAAGTCCATGAACCGGCACATGGGCCGGGTGGACTTCGAGGAAGCCCCGGACCCGGCCGCCCCCACCGCCCCCACGCCGAAGCCGACCAGCTAGCGCGCGCCTTTCGGATCCTGCCGGGCCCGCACTGCCCGCCCCCGCGCAGCGCGCGCCGAGCCCGGGCACCTCTCCGCGGGCACGCCCAAGGCCGCGCTCCAGGTGGCAGCCGGGCAACCCCGACGGGCCCGCCCGCCCCGGCCCGGTGGGGCGGCGGCTTCGCGCGGACCGGCCGCACGGCGCGGGCGCCCGGTCCCGCGGGGCGAAGCCGCCGGGGAGGCTGCCGCCCCCGGGCAGGCGGCTCACGCCCGCGGCACGCCCATGACCTCCCGCGAGTGCAGGTTCGGGACCAGGCCCAGGCGCCACGCCTGCCAGCCCTCGGCCGGGTCCACGCCCCGGCCCAGGATCACCCCGTACGTCTCCAGGCAGTCCTCCAGCCGGCCGTCACGCGCCGGATGCGGCGCCTCCACGAGCCGCGCCAGCTCCGCCCGCGCCTCCTCCGGCACCCCCGGCCCCGCCAGCCCCCCGTACGGCAGCAGCGTGCACCGCAGGAAGCGCGCCCAGTCCTCCCCACGCCGGTCCCCGTACGAGATGAACAAGCGGACCGCCTCCTCGCACAGCCCGAGCGCCTGCGACAACCGCCCGTTGCCCGCGTCGACCACCGCCAGCTCCAGACACGTCCACGCCTCACCGTGCGCCAGCCCGATCCGCTGGAAATCCGCCCGCGCGTCCACCAGCAGCTGCCGGGCGAAGCCCGAGTTCTTCAGGTTCCCCGTCTGCGCCGCCCGCTGGTCCCGCGTCACCCGGCCCGAATGGTGCCGGGCGTGCGCCAGCCCGTACACGTCCCGCATCCGCGAGAACATCGTCCGCGCCCGCTCCAGCTCCCGCACCGCCCGGTCCCGCTCGCCGCCCACCTCCAGCGCCTGCCCCAGGTAGTACTGCGTCCACGCCTCACCGCGCGCGTCCTCCGCCTCCCGGTGCCGGGACAGGGCCTCCCGCAGCCGCTCCACCGCCGGCCCCGGATCCCCGTCCACCACCCGCGCCCGGCCCAGCTGCGTCAGCGCCCACGCCTCACCACGGTCGTCCCGCGTCCGCCCGTACAGCTGCAGCGCCAGGTCCAGCTCCTTCTCCGCCTGCTCCACCTCGCCGTACCGCAGGTGCACCTGCCCCAGCTGGAAGTGCGCCCACGCCTCCCCGTGCACGCTCTCGCTCTCCCGGTGCAGCGCCAGCGAGGTCTCCAGCAGCCGCGTCGCCTCCGCCAGATGCGCCATGTCCCGCTCCACCGCCGCCAGCGCGTGCAGACCCCACGCCCGGTCACCCGCCAGCTCCGCCGGCTCCTGCAGCACCAGCGCCTCCCGGATCCGCACCGCGGCCTCCGGCAGATTCCCCTGGTGGTGCAGCGTGATCCCGAGCGAGACCAGCGCCATCGCCGCCCCCGCCTCCTGACGGGCCTCCATGTACTGGTCCACCACCGACGTCAGCGTCGTACGGGCCTTGTCCAGCTCACCCAGCTGCCGCGCCGCGATACCCGTACGCCACTGCACCGACCGCACCAGCCGACCCTGCTGCACCGCCTGCTCCTGCCCGCCCGCCGCCACCGCCTGCGTCAGCTCGTCGATCTCACCCAGCCGGTACAGGTCACCCCGCAGCAGACAGAAATCGCACAACGCCCCCAGCAGGTCCAGCACCGCCTGCTGATCCACCCCCTCCGAATGCCGCAGCGCCGCCGTGATGAAGCTCGACTCGTCGTCCAGCCACCGCAGCGCGGCGTCCAGCGAAACGAAGCCGTGCCCCCCGAACTGGTTCGCCCGCGTCGACATCTTCCCGTCGACCATCCGGATCACCGAGTCCGCGAGCTGCGCGTAGTCGCGGATCAAGCGCTCGTGCGCCGCCACGACCTGCGCCCGGTCCTCGTCCGCCGCCAGCCGGGCCGCCGCGTACGCCCGCACCGCGTCATGCATCCGGAACCGCTGACCCCGGACCCGCTCGATCAGACCCGCCTCCCACAACTCCTCCAACGTACGCAGCGCCGCCTGCTCCGGTACGCCGGCCAGCGCGGCCGCGGCCGCACCGCCCAGCGAAGCCCGCCCCGCCAGCGGCAACCGCCGCAACAGCAGCCGGGCGGGCTCCGCCAGGCGGGCATCCGCGGCCCGCAGGGCTGCCTCCACCGGATGCACCCCGTCCGCCCCGCCTGCAGCCCCTTCGGCCCCTACAGCCCCGTCAGCGGCGGCAACGGCGCCGCCCTGAACCAGCGGAGCCAGCATCCGCAACGCGAGCGGCAGCCCACCACCCACCGCCACCACCGAAGCCACGCCGTCGGCGGCTCTTTCCCCGGCCGCCGCCTCCGGCGCCACCGCCCGTACCAGCTCCGCCGCCTCGTCCCCGTCGAGCCGCCCCACCGGCAGCTGGTGGACCCACGCCGCCAGATCCCCGGGCAACTCCAACGGCTCCCGCGCCGTCACCAGCACCAGGCTCTCCGAACGCTCCGGCACCAGCATCCGCACCTGCGCCGCATCCACCGCGTCATCGAGGAGAACCGTCACCGGCAACCCCCGCAGGTGCTGGTGGTACAGCTCACCCAGCCGCCGCACCTGCTGCTCCGCCGACGCGCCCTCCCGGAACAACAACTGCTCGCGCGGCGCACCCAACCGGTTCATCAGGTGCAGCAGCGCCTCCCGCGTCGACAGCGGCGCCTCGCCGGGCTCACCACTCGGCGAACCACCCCGCATGTCCACCACGCACGCACCCCGGAACTGGTCCCGCAACGCGTGCGCCGCCCGCAGCGCCAGCGCCGTCCGCCCCACCCCCGGCTCCCCGTACAGCACCACGACCACCGGACGGGTCTCCGTACTCGCCCGGGCCGCCTGCACCCACTGCGCGATCCGCGCCAACTCCGACCGGCGGCCCGCGAATCGATCCGCCACGTCCGGCAACTGCCCGAAGGAGTGCTCCAGCGCACTGCGCCGCCTCGCCTCCGCACTGCGGTCCACCCTGCGCAGATCCCCGGCCGCCCGCACCGGCGACACCGCCACCGGCCGGGGCGCCCGCGCCGCCGCCGCGACCGCACGCTGCTGCTCCAGGAACGGACGTATCCCGCGCACCTCCAGCGCCGACAACCACTGCAGCCTCAGCTGCTCCGCCCCGCCGGGCCGCCCCACCTCCCCCGCCCGCCGGTTCGCGGCCGGCACGTGCAGGGCCGTCACCTTCGCCACCGTCGCCACCGCACCGGCGATCCCCACGACCGCACCCGCCGTCAGCGCCGTACCCGCCGCGACGCCCAGCGACAGGTCCGCCCCGACGGCGGCCACCGCCGCGACCGCCGTCACCAGCACCGCCGTCGATGTGTCGCCCCGCCGGAACGCCTCACCCAGCGACTGCTCCCCGGCCGCGGCCTCGTCCAGCGCCCGCACGTACGCCTCGTACTCGGGCGCCGCACTCGCGGCGAGCGCGTCCAGGGCCTCCCTGCCGCGCGCCAGCAGCGCCGCCCCGTCCACCGCCCCGCCCGCGGCATCCGCCGGGCCGGCCCCCCGCCGGACCGCCTCGTCCACAGCCCGCTCCAACAGGCGCTCGGCCTCACCGCGATGGCTGTCCCGCATCGGCATCCCCCTCAGAGAGCTCCGGCAACGTGCCACAAGTGTCCTGCGGGACACTCCCGTTCGCGAGGAAATCTGAGCTAGTTCAGAGGGAAGCGGTCACTCGTCCATACAGTCGGGTCGAAAAACCCAACTCCCCCAAGGACAAAGCTCCATGACGACGCACAAGATCCCCGCCGCCGCAGCCCTCTGCGCCGCACTGCTCCTGAGCGCATCCCTCGGCTCCTGCCAACAGGCGCCACCGACAAGGGGTTTCGTCCCACATCGCGAAGAACCCGCCCCCGCCGACCGCGAGACCGCCACCCTCCTGGAGCGGCACCGCATCACGCAGACCGTCACCGCCGACCTCAACACCTACCTCGACCTCCCCCACCGCATCGAGGTCACCACCCGCTCCTGCGAGGGCGAAGGCAGCGGCTACGACCCCGACACCCGACGCATCGAACTCTGCTACGACGACCTCACCGAGGACCGCGAACTGTTCGAGCAAGCCGGCGACACTCCGGCGGACGACCCCGTCGCCGCCGTGGCCCGCGAAACCCTCTACCACGAAGCGGGCCACGCCCTCATCGACACGCTCGGCCTCCCCGTACCCGACGACCGCACCGAAGAGGACGCCGCCGACCGCTTCGCCCAGCTGATGCTGTTGCGCGACGGCCGCCCCGACGGCGAACAGACCCTCCTGGCCGCGGCCCGCGCCTACGACCTGGCCGCCGCCGCCCATCCTGAACCGGACCCCGAAGACGAACACGCCCCCGATCCCGCCCGCGCAGAATCCCACCGCTGCGCCACCTACGGCGCCGCCCCCACCCACCACCCGGGCCTGGCCACCCCGCCCCGCACCCCGTGCCCCCACACCTGGACCACGACCCGCGACGCCTGGCTGAAGGACCTTGCCCCCGTACTCAGGCCGTAACCCGACGGCGCGCGGAAGTGGGCGGATCGGCTGGTTCCCGCCGAACCGGGGGCCTGATGGCCAGGTCACGAGCCGTACACGGGGTGGTGCGGCAGGATGGGGCCATGCCGAATCGCCTTGCGAACGAGACCTCGCCGTACCTGCTCCAGCATGCGGACAACCCCGTCGACTGGTGGCCGTGGTCGCCCGAGGCCTTCACCGAGGCGCGCGAGCGGGGCGTACCCGTACTGCTAAGCGTTGGGTATAGCTCTTGTCACTGGTGCCATGTCATGGCGGACGAGAGTTTCCAAGACGAACTGGCCGCCGCCTACATGAACGAACACTTCGTCAACATCAAGGTGGACCGCGAGGAGCGGCCCGATGTCGACGCCGTCTACATGGAGGCCGTGCAGGCCGCCACCGGGCAGGGCGGGTGGCCCATGACGGTCTTCCTCACCGCCGACGCCGAGCCGTTCTACTTCGGGACCTACTTCCCGCCCGAGCCGCGGCACGGGATGCCCTCCTTCATGCAGGTCCTCGAAGGCGTGCGGGCCGCCTGGGTGGGGCGGCGCGCGGAGGTCGCCGAGGTCGCGCAGAACATCACGCGGGACCTGGCCGGCCGGCAGCTGGACTACGGGAGGGCCGGGACCCCGGGCCCCGAGGAGCTCGCGCGGGCGCTGCTCGGGCTGACGCGCGAGTACGACGCCACGCGCGGCGGGTTCGGCGGGGCGCCGAAGTTCCCGCCGTCCATGGTGCTGGAGTTCCTGCTGCGCCACCACGCCCGCACCGGGTCCGAGGGCGCGCTGCAGATGGCCGCCGACACCTGCGAGGCGATGGCGCGCGGCGGGATCTACGACCAGCTCGCCGGCGGGTTCGCGCGGTACTCCGTGGACCGGGAGTGGGTGGTGCCGCACTTCGAGAAGATGCTCTACGACAACGCCCTGCTCTGCCGGGTCTACGCCCACCTGTGGCGGTCCACCGGTTCCGAGCTCGCGCGGCGGGTCGCGCTGGAGACCGCCGACTTCATGGTGCGGGAGCTGCGGACCGGTCAGGGCGGCTTCGCCTCCGCCCTCGACGCCGACAGCGAGGATCCGGCGACCGGCGAGCACGTGGAGGGCGCGTACTACGCCTGGACGCCCGCCCAGCTGCGGGAGGTGCTGGGGGAGGACGACGGGGCGCTCGCGGCCGGGTACTTCGGGGTGACGGAGGAGGGGACCTTCGAGCACGGCAAGTCCGTGCTCCAGTTGCCGCAGGACGGGCCGGCGGTGGAGGCCGAGCGGATCGCCGGGATCAAGGCGCGGCTGCTGGCCGCGCGGGCGGAGCGGCCCGCGCCCGGGCGGGACGACAAGGTCGTCGCCGCGTGGAACGGCCTGGCCATTGCCGCGCTGGCCGAGTGCGGGGCGTACTTCGAGCGGCCCGACCTGGTGGAGCGGGCGACCGAGGCCGCCGATCTGCTGGTGCGGGTGCACTTCGACGCGGCCGTCGGCCGGGCCCCCCGGCTCGCACGGACCAGCAAGGACGGTCACGTGGGGGCCAACGCCGGGGTGCTGGAGGACTACGGCGACGTCGCGGAGGGGTTTCTGGTCCTGGCCGCGGTGACAGGTGAGGGGGTCTGGCTGGAGTTCGCCGGTTTCCTCGCGGACCTGGTCCTGGACCGGTTCACCGCCGAGGACGGGTCGCTTTACGACACGGCGCACGACGCGGAGAAGCTGATCCGCAGGCCGCAGGATCCGACCGACACGGCGGCGCCGTCGGGGTGGACGGCCGCCGCGGGCGCGTTGCTGTCGTACGCCGCGCACACGGGTTCCGATGCGCACCGTACGGCGGCGGAGCGGGCGCTCGGGGTGGTGCACGCGCTCGGTCCGCGCGTGCCGCGCTTCATCGGGCACGGGCTGGCGGTGGCCGAGGCGCTGCTGGACGGGCCGCGTGAGGTGGCGGTCGTCGGTCATCCGGAGGATCCGGCGCGTGCGGCGCTGCACCGGGCGGCGTTGCTGGGGACGGCCCCCGGTGCGGTGGTCGCGGTCGGGCTGCCGCCTTCCGCGGAGGGTGGCGAGGGTGGCGAGGGGGAGTTCCCGCTTCTGGCCGAGCGCACGCTCGTGCGTGACCTTCCGGCGGCGTACGTGTGTCGACATTTCGTCTGCGCGCGGCCTACTACGGACCCGGTGGAGCTGGCGGAGCAGTTGGGTGCGGTTCGTCCCTGAAGGGACGGGAGTGCCGCCAAAGTACCCCGGGCGCCTGAAGGTCAACCGCAGCGATCCGCTGCGGCTCGACCCCGACGGTGACGGGTTGGCCTGCTGAACGCATCGCAGGAGGGGCCCGGCCGCGAGGGTGCGGCCGGGCCCCTCCTGGTGGGGCTCAGTGCTGGTACGCGGCGAGCGAGATGCCGACGTAGTGGGCGACGAAGGCCGCGAGGGTCAGGGAGTGGAAGACCTCGTGGAAGCCGAAGAAGCGGGGGGAGGGGTTGGGCCGCTTCATGCCGTAGATGACCCCGCCGGCGCTGTAGAGGAGACCGCCGACGATCACGAGGACCAGGACGGCGACGCCGCCGGTGCGCATGAAGTCGGGCAGGAAGAAGACGGCCGCCCAGCCCATGGCGATGTAGCAGGGGGTGTAGAGCCAGCGCGGGGCGCCGACCCAGAAGACGCGGAAGGCGATGCCCGCGGCCGCCGCGATCCACACCGCCCACAGCAGGGTCCGGCCGGTGGAGGGCGGGAGCAGCAGGACGGTCAGCGGGGTGTAGGTGCCCGCGATGATCAGGAAGATGTTGGCGTGGTCGAGCCGTCGCAGGACGGCTTCGCCGCGCGGGCCCCAGGTCCCGCGGTGGTAGACCGCGCTGACGCCGAAGAGGAGGCAGGCGGTGAGGATGTAGACCCCGCAGGCGACGCGGGCCCGGGTCGAGTCGGTGAAGGCCATCAGTGCCAGGCCCGCGACGATCACGGCGGGGAACATTCCGAGATGGAGCCAGCCGCGCAGCAGGGGCTTGGCCTCGATGGCGGACTCGACGGCCTCCGCGGCCTCGACGACCGGGGAGGCCTCGCGGGTCGCTGCGGCCTCGGAGGTCGCTGCGGCCTCGGCGGCGGGGACGGCGGCGGCGTCAGAAGTCATGCGCGCCATGCTACCTACGGGTCCGTAGGTTTCCGCTCATCCTCTTTACGGAAGATTGACGGACGTGGCAATGCTCACGTGAGAGGCCCTCTGGACATATGCGCACATCCACCGGATGATCAGATGAGTGCGGTCGACACCGGATGAGCGGAGCGCGAAGCGTCCGGGTCGCAGCCCCCACGGGGCCTACACCAAACAAACCCCTCAACAAGGAGCAATCGTGGCGCGCGACAACGCGGCTCCCACCATCCCGACGACTCACCAGGAGCTGATCTCCTGGGTGGACGAGATCGCAGCCCTCACCCAGCCGGACCGCGTCGTCTGGTGCGACGGCTCCGAGGGCGAGTACGAGCGCCTGTGCGAGGAGCTCGTCGCCAAGGGAACGTTCAAGAAGCTCGACGAGACGAAGCGCCCGAACTCCTACTACGCCGCCTCCGACCCCTCCGACGTCGCGCGCGTCGAAGACCGGACCTTCATCTGCTCCGAGAAGGAGCAGGACGCCGGCCCCACGAACCACTGGAAGGCTCCTTCCGAGATGAAGGAGATCTTCGCCGGTGAGAAGGGCATCTTCCGCGGCTCCATGAAGGGCCGGACGATGTACGTCGTCCCGTTCTGCATGGGCCCCCTCGGCTCCGAGCTCTCCGCGATCGGCGTCGAGATCACCGACTCCGCCTACGTCGCCGTCGCCATGCGCACCATGACCCGCATGGGCAAGCCCGTCCTCGACGAGCTCGGCACCGACGGGTTCTTCGTCAAGGCCGTCCACACCCTCGGCGCTCCGCTCGCCGAGGGCCAGGCCGACGTCCCGTGGCCCTGCAACACCACCAAGTACATCTCGCACTTCCCCGAGACCCGCGAGATCTGGTCCTTCGGATCCGGTTACGGCGGCAACGCCCTGCTCGGCAAGAAGTGCTACGCCCTGCGCATCGCGTCCGTCATGGCCCGCGACGAGGGCTGGCTCGCCGAGCACATGCTGATCCTCAAGCTCACCCCGCCGGCCGGCGAGGGCGAGACGAAGTACGTCGCCGCCGCCTTCCCGTCCGCCTGCGGCAAGACCAACCTCGCCATGCTGGAGCCCACGATCCCCGGCTGGACGGTCGAGACCATCGGCGACGACATCGCCTGGATGCGCTTCGGCGAGGACGGCCGCCTCTACGCGATCAACCCCGAGGCCGGCTTCTTCGGCGTCGCCCCCGGCACCGGCGAGCACACCAACGCCAACGCCATGAAGACCATGTACGCCAACACCGTCTTCACCAACGTGGCGCTCACCGACGACGGCGACGTGTGGTGGGAGGGCATGACCGAAGAGGCGCCCGCGCACCTCGTCGACTGGAAGGGCAACGACTGGACTCCGGCTTCGGAGACCCCCGCCGCCCACCCCAACGCCCGCTTCGCCGTCCCGGCCTCCCAGTGCCCGACGATCGCCCCCGAGTGGGAGGACCCCAAGGGCGTCCCGATCTCCGCGATCCTCTTCGGCGGCCGCCGCGCCTCCGCCGTCCCGCTGGTCACCGAGTCCTTCGACTGGAACCACGGCGTCTTCATCGGCTCGAACATCGCCTCCGAGAAGACCGCCGCCGCCGAGGGCAAGGTCGGCGAGCTGCGCCGCGACCCCTTCGCCATGCTGCCGTTCTGCGGCTACAACATGGGCGACTACATGGCCCACTGGGTGAAGGTCGCCGCCGACAAGGACCAGGCCAAGCTCCCGAAGATCTACTACGTCAACTGGTTCCGCAAGAACGACGCGGGCAAGTTCGTGTGGCCCGGCTTCGGCGAGAACAGCCGCGTCCTGAAGTGGATCGTCGGCCGCCTCGACGGCACCGCCGAGGGCGTCGAGACCCCCATCGGCATCCTGCCGACCAAGGAGTCCCTCGACCTCGACGGCCTCGACCTCCCGGCCGAGGACCTCGACTTCCTCCTCACCGTCGACAAGGAGGTCTGGCGCGAAGAGGCCGCCCTGGTCCCCGAGCACCTCAACACCTACGGCGACCACACTCCCAAGGAGCTGTGGGAGCAGTACCACGCACTCGTGGAGCGCCTGGGCTGAGCCAGGACACGCCCTGAAGAAGGGCCGATGAACGTGGGAGCCCCCGACCAAGCGGCGTCCCACCGCTGTGGGAGCCCCCGACCAAGCGGCGCCCACCGCAGCACCGACCCGCCCTGTCAGGAGCGTCCGCGCTCCTCCAGGTAGGTCGTGTGCGTCTGCTGACGGCGGGCCTCCACCTCGTGGAGGCCCGCCGTTACGCGTCGCGCCTCCTCGTCCAGGAGCGCCAGCTGCCGCTCCAGGTGCCGCTCCGGCGACTCTCCGCCCGGCGCCATCCGGCTCCACCAACGGGTCCGGTTGTACGCGTCCACGCTCTCCGGCACGTCCTGCCGCACCGCCCGGGACACCGCGTGCACCGCCTCCGGATCGGTGACCAGCACATCGGCCACCCACCCCGGCTCCAGCAGCGCCCCGTACAGCTCCAGCAGTTCCGCGAGCGCCTCCCCGGCCCCCGACGGCACCTCCACCTCGGCCACGTACTCCCGCAGCCGCCCGAAGTCCTCGCGCAGCACGCCCAGTTCCTCCCGCGGATCGAACGGCGGCGGTGCCGTCCGCTCCGGCGGGGCGATCAGCGCGCCCGCCCCGTACAGCCCGGCGACCACCACCGGCCAGTACGCACCGGCCACCCCCGCGAGGGTGAGGGCCAGGCCGGCCACGCCGCAGGCGGAGCCGGCCAGGTTCTTCTTCGACTCCAGGTACTGCAAGGCCCCGGTCGCCCTACTGGTAGCCACGGATCTCCTCGAAGGCTCCGGCCAGCGAACCGCCCCCAGCCACCGCTGGGGGGACCCCCGTGCCGGTGGCGTCGAAGAGCCGCCCGCCGGTCAGTTCGGTGATGCGGGTGAGCTCCTTGCGGTCCGAGTCGCCGAACAGCACCGCGAACACCGGCGTCCGCCTCTGCGCCTCGGGCAGCCCCGCGTAGAAGGATTCGAAGTGCTTGGCCCCGACGCCCTCGGTGTTCTCGCCGTCCGTCATCAGCACGATCGAGGTGAAGGCGTCCGCGCCGCCCTTGCCCAGCTGCTGGTACGCCGCCTCCAGGCTGCCGTAGATCGCCGTACCGCCCTCCGGCTCCAGCGCCTTCACGTTCCGGCGGATCGCGTCCAGGGCAGGCCCCGGATTGCCCGGCTCCACCACGTGCGTGTTCACCCCCTTCACCTTCGACCCGAAGGGCAGCAGCGTGACCTCCTCGCGGTCCCGGAAGCGCCGCCCCGTACCCGAACTGCCGCTGCCCGTCAGATCGGTCAGCGCCGACCTCAGGCGCCCGATGCGGTCCTCCTCGCTCATCGACCCCGAGGTGTCCAGCACGTACACCGTCCGCGACGGCCTGCGCAGCTCGTTCTCGTACGAGGCCAGCAGCCCGTCGGCGACGACACGCGACCCCGGGAAAGGCAGCTCGCGCCGCTTCTCCTGGTCCAGCCCGGCCGCCGGGGCCACCCCCGCCGCCACCGGGCGGCGGAAGGTCTGCCCGGTGATCGCCTGCTGCGCCTCGGCGCCGCGCAGGTAGTCCGTCAGCGCCCGCCCCGCATCGCGGGCCCCGGCCGGGGCCGACGTCAGCAGCGTCAGCGGGTAGTGGGCCGTCACCACACCGTCCCGCGGCCGGACGACCGTCAGCGGCGCCCCGCCGCCCTTCGCGTCACGGTTCATGGACAGCAGCACCGACTCGTAGTTCACCAGCGCGTCCACGTCCCCGCGCTTGCCGTACGCGGCCACCAGCCACCCCGAGGAGCCCGACGTCAGCTTCTGCCCCGCGAAGAACTCCTTCAGCCGGGGTGTGGCCGCCTTCACGTCCGCGTCGCTCAACGCCGCCTGCGCCCCCGACAGCCCCGACGCCACCGAGACCAGCGCGGAGAAACCGGAGTTGGAGCGCACCGGGTCGGTCATCCCGTACGTCAGCTTCCCCGCGGCGACGGCCTCGTGCACCGCCGGCCAGGTGACCTCACCGGGCTTCCAGCCGAGCCGGGCCAGCGCCTCCGGCTTCACGCCGAGGGCGACGGGCGAGGACATCACCGGGGTCTCGCTGGAGAGCTTCCCGGCGGCCTCGGGCCGCAGCCGCAGGTAGTCGTTGGAGGACAGCCAGATCGCGTCGTACTTGCCGTCGGCCTGCCCGGAGGCGACCTGCTCGGCGGCGTCCAGCGTCCCGGACCAGGTGAGTTCCACCGTGACCCCGGTCGCCTTCCGGGCCTGCTGGAGCACCGGTTCCATGTCCGCGAGCTCACTGGAGGCCAGCACCCGCAGGGTGCCCTCCTTGTACGCCGTCCGCCCCGGTTCGGCCTCGCCGCCGGAGGTACAGCCGCTCGCGCCGACGAGCGAGGCGAGGACCACACCGGCGATCCAGGCGCGGCCGGCGCGCCCGCTCACAGGGCACCGCCTTCGAGCGCGCCGGCCGTCCGCGTCCGCGCCAGGTACGCCGACGCGTTCTGCAGCTCACCGGCGAGGGACTCCACCGTCGCGGCCATGTTCTCGGTGGCCTGCACCTTGAAGGTGTCGATCGCGTCCAGCGTCTTGTAGATCTGCGCGAAGGCCGTCCGCAGCGTCTGCGCGCCCACCGCCGGATCTGCCGCGATCCGCTGGATCTCTCCGCTCTGTGTCGACAGCATGTCCGCGTTCCCCCGGATCAGGTCCTCGGTGGTCCCCTTCAGGGCGTTGACCTGCTCGATCACCTTGCGCTGGCTGTCCAGTGCGGAGGCCAGCATCACCGCGATGCGCAGCGCCGAGACGGTGGTGGTCGCCGCCCGGTCGACACCCTTGATCAGCTCGTCGTTGTTGCGCCGGACCACGTCCATCGCCAGGTAGCCCTGGGCGCAGACGGCCAGCTGCGTCAGCAGGTCCTGGTGCTTCTGGCGGACCGGGAAGAGCACGTCCGCGCGCAGCGCGCCGGCTCCTTGCGGATCGGTGTGCTCGGCCTCGGCGACGCGCTGCCCGACGGCGGTGTCCAGGGCTTCGGTCAGGACGGCGTACTCCTGCAGCTTGCCCATCGTCTCCCACAGCCGGGAGCGTTCGGTGTGCAGGGCCGCGTTGTCGCGCCGCAGCTCGTCCTGCCCGCTGCGCAGCGCCCCCACGATCCGGTTCAAGGTGGCCTGCGAGGAGGCGTACTTCGCCACGTGGTCGCGGAACCTGTTGCCGCCCGGCAGCTTCGCGAGCAGCTTGCGGGCGCCCTTGGCGGGCGTGTCCCGGGGGTCGAGGTCCTCCACGGTGCGCCGCAGTTCTACGAGGGAGCCGGCGACGCGCGCCTGGGCGTCGCCCCCGCCGTCGGAGCCGAGGGAGCGCACGGCCCGCTCCAGCATCCGGTTGGACTGCTGGGCTGCGGTGCGGATGTCGGCCGAGCCGAGCGCGGTGATCTCGCCGATGCGCTGCGCGAACTCGGGGGAGCGGGCGTCGATCCCGGCGAGCGAGCCGACGTACTCCCCGGCCCGGCGGGCCATCTCGTCGCGGACGCCGTCCTGGAGCGGTACCAGGCCGGTGGCCTGCTCCTTGCGGACGGGGGCGACGGGCTCGGGAGCGCTGAGGACGAACGGGGCGTCCTCGGGAGGTGTCAGTGTCATGGTGTGTCCCTAGGGGGTGTCTTGCCGATCATGCCGGGCTCGCGGCGGCCGGCACCGCGCCTCGCCGCGTTGTCCTCACTCGACGACGCTCCGCGTCGCCTCCCTCGTCCGCCTTGCGATCCACGGCACCAGCCGCCGCTCCCTGATCCGGTCTGATCGACAAGACACCCCCTTGGCCCTAGCCCTTGGCGCGCTGGGCGAGCGCCATGAGGATCTTGACGGTGGGTGTGCCGACCTGGCGGATCCCGCTCAGCCCCGGGTTGAGGTGGTCGGCGTGCGGGGCGGTCGCGGCCGTGAACTCGGCCACCCCGTCCTGCGGGCGGAACCCGCGGAGCACGGCCAGCTCCCGAAGCTTCGGATCGGTGGTGAGGAGCCTGCCCAGCTCCTTCGCGTCGTCGCCAAGCGGGACAAAGGTGTGCGCCGTGTTCACGGTGGTGTCCGGGTAGAGCACCACCATCTCGCCGGGGTCCTGCTTCTGCAGCAACAGCGAGGCGACCTGGGACTCGTACACCAGGATCAGCGGTTCGCCGCTGCCGCTGATGAAGGCCCGGAAGGGGTCGTCCGTGCTCGTCTCCAGGGCGCCCTGGACGGAGATCAGCTTGCGCATCAGGGGCGCGGTGCGCTCGATGCCGGCGTCGTCGGCGACGACGCTGTTGCCGTTCGCGACGTTGGAGGTGGCGGCGAGGAAGAGCGCGCCGGAGTTGGAGGAGGCCGGATCGGTGGTCTTGACGAACACCGTGCCGGTCAGTTCGGCGTGGGCGGAGGAGCCGGGCAGCTGCTGCCAGGTGCGGTCCTCGGCGGCGGCCTTGAGGAAGGGGCCCATCAGCAGGGTCCCGGAGTTCTTGCCGGTCATGGTGGCGAGGCCGTTGGCGGCCAGCACCCGGGCCGCGTTCGGGCGGGCGACCACGACGAGCGGGGAGTAGAAGGGCTTGGTTTCCTGGGCTCCCTTGAGCCCGGCGGCCGCCGCGACCTCCTTGGCGGGTTCACTGCTGCCGGGGAAGGCGAAGTCGAATTCCTCGAGGGCGAGTTGGTCCATCGCCCAGGAGCCCGAGGTCTCCGTCTTCACGATGTAGCCCTTGGCGGCAAGGGCCTTGACGACGTCCGGGTCGCGGAAGAATTCGGACTTCTCCGAACCGATGACGCCACGCACGGTCTTCGTTGCCGTGGATTCTGGGTGACCCTGCCCCTGCAGTGCGACGACGTAGAGCACGCCACCGATCAGGAGGAGGCCCAGGACGATTCCTAGGATGCGTCTCACGGGTGCAGCGTGCTCACGGAAACCCACATTCCGCGCCCTCTTGGGTGAACGTCAGGTGTCCAGGCGGTCCCACTTCGAAATGCTGTGTGAGTTCGCGGGTGCTGGTGGGCGGGGCGGCCGCCCGGGAGGATCGGGGGCATGGGCGTGAGCGCGTTGAAGTGGCAGGGTTGGCTGGTCGGCCTGGTGACGATCGCCGGGCTGCTGGTGTTCGCCCCGCTGGGCCTGTACGTGTGGGCGAGCGGCGGTGAACCGCAGGAGGCGCCGCCGCGGGCGGCGGTGGAGGACGTACGGGTCACCGGCTGCCGTGTCGATCCGGCCAGCCGGCGGGTGGCGGCCGCGGTCGAGGCGACGGGGCGGGCCGGGGGCGCCGGCGCCTACGTCGTGACGGTGGAGTTCCGCGACCGCGCCGAAGCGGACCCGGGAGGGCGCGCGGCGCAGGCGCTGGTGAGGATCCCGGGTGTGGCCCCGGGTGCGACCGAGTACGCGGAGGCGGTCGGCCCGGTGTGGCCGGTGGCGACGGTGCCCTGGTGCGGGGTCGCCGGCGCGGAGTTCACGCCGGCGACCCCGGCACCCGGGGTTCCGTAGCGGGTGGGGCGGGTGAGGCTGATGCCCGCTCAGGCGTCGCGGTTCAGTTCACCTTGACGACGACGGTGCTGCACACCTTGTCGGCGAAGGTCTGCTTCTTGGCGTCCCACAGCGGCCAGAGCCAGCCGAGGTAGCAGGCCATGCTGTCCAGGAAGTGCGCCAGCTTGCGGACGAAGGCCATGCCGAAGCCGAGCGTCGCGCCGTCGGCCTCGCGGTGCAGGCTGATGCCGACGATCTTCTTGCCCTGCGTCTGGCCGGTGGTGCCTTCCTTGTAGAGCTGGAAGATGGCCATGCCGAAGGCGTACAGCATGCCGACGAGGCTCAGCACGCCGGCGATCGTGTCGCCCGCCTCGTCGCCGGCGAACGCCGAACCGAGGCCGATCAGCGCGTACATCGGGCCGGCGATGATCAGCATGTCGAGCAGGTACGCGCCGAAGCGCAGACCCCAGTGGGCCAGCGGCGGCATCCCGGAGGGCATGCCGGGCATGCCCGGAGGCGGGTACGCGCCGTAGTTCGCCTGCGGCGGGGTCTGCTGCGGGTAGCCGTACTGCGGGGCCGCGCCCGGCGCCGGCTGCTGCGGGTAGCCGTACTGCGGGGGGACGCCCTGCGGGGCCTGCTGCCCGTAGCCGGGCTGGCCCTGCGGGGGCTGCTGGCCGTAGGGGTTGTTCGGATCGCCGAAGCTCATTGGCGTATCTCTCCAGGGTGCTCGATCGGGGACGAAGCGGAGTGGAGGAGATGGACCATATGAGCGGCCTCCCCCGTGCTGCCGCGATGTTTCAGCCAACATCGTGTTCGGAGCGCGGGGATCTGTCCAATTCGTTGGCCGTGGGGCGTGCGGCGGGGCGTGCGGCAGGGTGGGCCCCGGAGGGCCGTCCGGCGGTCATGGCACCCGGTCCGGAGCCTCCGCGGCCCCGGACCGGGGCCGTCTAGAGGGCGTCGGCCAGGTCCAGGGACTCCAGGGCGGCGGCATGCGCGTCCATGCGCTCGGCGGTGAGGATCGCGACGGTGGTGTCGGCGCGGGACGCGGCGACGAGGAGAGCACGGGCGGCGAGGTCGTGCGCGCGCCGGTGCAGCGCGGCGGCGTCCCCCACGGGCCGCCGGGGTGCCCGCGTGGGCAGGGACCCGCGCAGCCGAGCGATCTGGGCGGCGATCGACTCGGCGGCCTCGTCGAGCCCGAGCTCGTCGGTGACGGCGAGCAGGGCCGCGAGGTGGCCGGCGAGCTGGATGTCCAGCGCTTCGGCGCGGCTGCTGTGGGGGTAGTCGACCGTGGTGCCGCCCATGCGCTGGACGACCGGCTTCGTGCGGATCGGCTCGTACATGAGGAGGCCTCCTGCGTGGTCAGGAGACCATCCTACATTGGATTGGTTCTAAAGTTGAGCTGGATCCTGATGTTGGCCGGTGTGGTCGCTTCTGGCCGGGATCAGACCTGGCTGTAGCCGTCCAGGAAGTTCCCGATCCGGGTCACGGCGTCCGCGAGGTCCTTGGCGTTGGGCAGGGTGACGATCCGGAAGTGGTCGGGCTCGGGCCAGTTGAAGCCCGTACCGTGCACGACCATGATCTTCTCGGCCCGCAGCAGGTCCAGGACCATCTGCCGGTCGTCCTTGATCTTGTAGACCGCCGGGTCCAGCCTGGGGAAGGCGTACAGCGCACCCTTCGGCTTCACGCAGGTCACGCCCGGGATCTGGGTGAGCAGGTCGTAGGCGACGTTGCGCTGCTCCAGGATCCGCCCGCCGGGCAGCACCAGGTCCTCGATGGACTGCCGGCCGCCGAGCGCGGTGGCCACCGCGTGCTGCGAGGGCATGTTCGCGCACAGGCGCATGTTCGCGAGGATCGTCAGGCCCTCGATGTAGTCGGTGGCGTGCTTCTTCGGGCCGCACACGGCCATCCAGCCGGCCCGGTAGCCGGCGACCCGGTAGTTCTTGGACAGGCCGTTGAAGGTCAGCGTCAGGACGTCCGGGGCGATGGCGGCCGTGTTGAAGTGCTTGGTGCCGTCGTACAGGATCCGGTCGTAGATCTCGTCCGAGCAGACGACCAGGTTGTGGCGGCGCGCGATGTCCGTCAGCCCGCGCAGCATCTCCTCGTCGTAGACGGCGCCCGTCGGGTTGTTCGGGTTGATGATCACGATCGCCTTGGTGCGGTCGGTCACCCTGCGCTCGATGTCGGCGAGGTCCGGCATCCAGTCGGCCTGCTCGTCGCAGCGGTAGTGCACGGCCGTACCGCCGGCGAGGGAGACGGACGCCGTCCACAGCGGGTAGTCCGGTGCGGGGACCAGGACCTCGTCGCCGTCGTCGAGCAGCGCCTGCATCGACATCGTGATCAGCTCGGAGACGCCGTTGCCGAGGTAGATGTCCTCGACGTCCAGGTCGATGCCCTTGGTCTGGTAGTGCTGCATGACCGCACGGCGCGCGGACAGCAGGCCCTTCGCGTCGCCGTAGCCGTGGGCGGAGCCCAGGTTGCGGAGCATGTCCTCGAGGATCTCCGGCGGGCACTCGAAGCCGAAGGCCGCGGGGTTGCCCGTGTTGAGCTTGAGGATGCGATGACCTGCTGCTTCGAGCCGCATCGCCTCTTCGAGCACGGGGCCGCGGATCTCGTAGCAGACATTGGCGAGTTTCGTTGACTGGATCACCTGCATGACGGGAGCTTACGGGGCCGGGTGCGGGCTCGACCTGCCTTTTCGGGAGAGACTCCAAGGCCGATTTATCCCGTTTGGCGCGATGGGCGGGTGGGTGTGCGCTCTTCCCTTGGAATCCGGGGCGCGGCCGTCGTCCGACCTACGGAAATGGGTGAGGCCGACCTGCGCGCCGGGGTGCGTGTTGCCCTCGTCACCTTGGGTGGAACGTGGGGGGAAGGTGACTGAGTACCCGGGCTGAGTACGCGCACTCATGCGGGCGCGGGGCCCGCGGGAGAGGCTGGGGTCCTGAACCAGGGCGAGTGATGCCTGAACGACGGCAACCAAGGAGCGCGGGGCAGTGGAGTTCGTAGTCGGTGACATGGCGATCACCACGGTCGGCACGGATGGCGACGACCGGGCGATCGAGTTCCTGGTCAGGCCGGAAGGAACACTGGAGGAAGGGCACTTCGCGATCTTCCGCGAGCACGGCCAGGGCTGGGAGGGCGCCCGCCTGACCATCGACCCGGCGGCGGCCAGCGTCCCGGTGGCGGCGATCGAGTGGGCGGTCGAGTTCGCCCGCGAATACCTCTGACGGGGCCCGGACCCCTCCCAGGCCGGGGGCTCCGGTGGGCGGGGGACGCGGGGGCGGGGCCGGGGAGGCGGGGCTTCGGGGGATCGGGTTCCGCGCGGGCGGGGACGGAGAGGCGCGGGGGCTTCGCGGGGGCGGGGGACGCTCGGGCCGAGAGGGAAGGGCGAGGGGAGGCTGCGGGAGGTCGGGAGCCGCTGGAGCGGTGTCAGGGATGTCCTGGGGGTTTCCCGTCAGTCCCATCGTCTCTCCGTGTCGGGCCGGCCCGTCAAGGGCGCTCGTTCCTCGCGTCGCTTCGCGATG
>NZ_JBEZYV010000005.1:0-289497 GCF_040638905.1 Streptomyces virginiae
TCAAAGGAACCTCATCCACCGAAGTGGACGGGGTATCAACTTCTGGCGTTGATTTTTGGCACGCTGTTGAGTTCTCAAGGAACGGACGCTTCCTTCGTACTCACCCTCGCGGGCTTTCCTCCGGGCTTTCGTTCTGCTGTCTTGCGTTTCCGACTCTATCAGACTCTTTCGCGTCCGATTTCCTCGGCGCTTTCCAGGTTCTCGCTTTCGCGTTTCCCTTTCCGGCGGTGCCGACTCTATCAGAAGTTTTCCACCGGATTTCTCCGGCTTCGAATTCCTGAAATGAGGAGTCGGCGTACCCCGAGCGGATCTTGATGTCCATGTGGGGTAAGTTAATTCTAAACCATCACTGCCGAACTTGTCCAGTTCGAGGCAACCGTTCGAATCTACCTCCCCGCTCGTTCCGTGTCAACGGCGTTTGCGGGACGACCAGGACACTAGCAGCTCAGCGGGCTTGTACGCACATCAGGCCGCGATCGGGAGCGTTGCCGTCCGGTCCGCGGCCTCCACGTCGCCGAGTTCGCCGGCGCGGGCGGCCCTGCCGCCCAGGACGAAGACGTAGATCAGAAAGGCGGCCTCGGCCACGACGCCGATCGTGATGCGCGCCCAGGTGGGAAGGCCCGAGGGAGTCACGAAGCCTTCGATCAGGCCGGAGACGAACAGGACCGCCGCGAGACCGAGGGCCATGCCGAGGGCGGCGCGGCCCTGTTCTGCCAGGGCCGTACGGCGGGTCCGGGGACCCGGGTCGATGACCGTCCAGCCCAGGCGCAGGCCCGTGCCCGCCGCCACGAAGACGGCCGTCAGTTCGAGCAGGCCGTGCGGAAGGATCAGGCCCAGGAAGACGTCGAGCCGGCCGGCGGATGCCATCAGGCCGAGGCCGACCCCGAGGTTGGCCATGTTCAGGAAGAGGATCCACAGCACCGGGATCCCCAGGAAGACGCCCAGGACCAGGCACATCGCGGCCGCCTGGGCGTTGTTCGTCCACACCTGGGCGGCGAAGGAGCCCGCGGGGTTGCTGGAGTAGTACGTCTCGTACTCGCCGCCCGGCTTCGTGAGCTCCTTCAGCTGTTCCGGGGCGGCGATGGCTCCCTGGACCTCGGGGTGCGTGGCTATCCACCAGCCGATGAGCACGCCGAGCGCCGTGGAGAGCAGGGCTGTCGGTATCCACCAGCGGCGGCTCCGGTAGACCGCGGCCGGGAAGCCGACGGTGAAGAAGAGCGCCGCGTCGCGCCAGCCCGCGCGGCGGGTGCCCGTGACCGTGGCGCGGGCGCGCGCCACCAGCTGGGTCAGCCGCCCGGTCAGCATGGGGTCGGGGGCACTGGACTGGACGAGGGAGAGGTGGGTCGAGGTGCGCTGGTAGAGAGCGACGAGTTCGTCGGCCTCTTCGCCCGTCAGCCTGCGGCCACGGCCCAGGAGCTGCTCCAGGCGGTCCCATTCCGCGCGGTGTGCCGTGACGAAGACGTCGAGATCCATCCGGTGCGCTCCCCTGCCCAGGTCCCCTGGCCGCTGCCTATTCCTAGTGTGGTCAGCTTGGCAGACTGGACGCCGTAGGGGCGGAGCAGGTCACATGAGAGGTGCTGCGGTGAGCGATCTGGTGACGGGGGACGCGGTCGTCCTGGGGCTGAGACCGGCGAGGCTGCCCAGCCGGGCGCTGGCGATCCTCCTGGACCTGGCCGTCTACGTCACCGTCTACGGGCTCCTCACCGTCGGGCTGACCTTCGCGACCGCCTCGCTGGACCCGGCCGCCCAAGCCGCCGTCGGAGTGGCGAGCTTCCTGTTGCTGCTGGTCGGCATCCCGATCGCGGTGGAGACCCTGTCCCACGGGCGCTCGCTGGGCAAGCTCGCCTGCGGGCTGCGGGTGGTGCGCGACGACGGCGGGCCGATCCGGTTCCGGCACGCGCTGGTGCGCGGGGCCCTCGGGGTCGTGGAGCTGCTGCTGACCTTCGGCACGGTGGCGGCCATCGCCTCGCTGGTGTCGGCGCGCGGGCGGCGGCTCGGGGACGTCTTCGCGGGGACCCTGGTGGTCCGGGAGCGGGTGCCGGGGGCTCGGGTGATGCCGGTGCCGCCACCCCCGCCGTGGCTGGCCGGACGGTTCGCCCAGCTGGACCTCTCGGCCGTACCGGACGGGCTGTGGCTGGCGATCCGCCAGTACCTGACCCGCATGAACCAACTGGACCCGCAGGTGGGTGCGGTGATGGCGGCGCGGCTCGCGGACGATCTCGTGGCGCGTACGGGTGCGCCGCCGCCGGCGGGGGTGCCGGCCGCTGCCTTCCTGATGGCCGTGGTCCACGAGCGTCAGTCGCGCGATGCCGCCCGGGCCTTCCGCACCGCGGCCGCAGCCTCTCCCTCGGCGCCGGTGGCGCCCGTGGCGCCCGTCCCGCACATGGCGCCCGTCGCACCCGTCGCTCCCGTCCCGTCCTCGTACGTCGCCCCCGCGCCCGCGGCCCCCGGGGAGGTTCCGCGCGCCGGCGGGTTCGCTCCGCCGGCCTGAGGGGTCACTGGTCCTCAAAGGCCGAGGGCGGGGTCTCCAGGTGTTCCAGTTCGATGCCGGGGGCCGAGAGGACCACGTCGCCGGCGATGTGGACCGTGTGGACCTCGCCCGTGTCCAGGGCGGTGACCCGGTACTCGTCCACCTGGAGCGGGCCGCTGTCCGTGGGGTGTTCCTCGCGTGCCACCAGTGCCCAGGCCTGGTCGACCGTACGCGGGGCCAGGACCGGGTCGGTGAGGGCGAGCAGCCGGACGCGGGTGTCGGGGGCGCCCGGGGTCAGGCGCAGCAGGCGGGACGTGGCGATCAGGAAGGCCGGTGAGGTGCCGGTGAAGCCGGGGGCGGCGATGTTGCCCTCGGTGGCCTCGGTGCCGGTGGGGTCGGTGCGGACCCAGGTGACGCCGTCGAGGGCGGCTCCGCGGACCTGCCAGCTCGCGGCGTTGACCTCCAGGCGAATGGGGCGGCCGAGTTCGTCGATCGCCAGGTCCACGGAGCCCCGGTGGTCGCCGTCCGGGGCGGTGAGCTGGGAGACGTAGCGCCAGCCGGAGGGTCCGGGGGCGCAGTGGAAGTGCTCCTCGCCGAGGGGAGTGTGGTCGTGCGGGTCGTGGAGCGAGTAGCGGCCGCGGGGCATGTGCGCACACTTCTTCGGATCGGAGGGAATACGGGGCAGGCCCCCGGCACGTGTGCCGGGGGCCTGCTTCAGGTACGTCCGCGGTTGACCAGCTGGTGATCAGTAGCGGTAGTGGTCCGGCTTGTACGGGCCCTCGACCTTGACGCCGATGTAGGCGGCCTGCTCCGGGCGGAGGGTGGTGAGCTTGACGCCGAGGGCGTCGAGGTGGAGGCGGGCGACCTTCTCGTCGAGGTGCTTGGGGAGCACGTAGACGTCGGTCGGGTACTCCTCCGGCTTCGTGAAGAGCTCGATCTGGGCCAGGGTCTGGTCCGCGAAGGAGTTCGACATCACGAAGGACGGGTGGCCGGTCGCGTTGCCGAGGTTCAGCAGGCGGCCCTCGGAGAGGACGATCAGGACCTTGCCGTCGGGGAACGTCCAGGTGTGGACCTGGGGCTTGACCTCGTCCTTGACGATGCCGTCGACCTTCGCCAGACCGGCCATGTCGATCTCGTTGTCGAAGTGGCCGATGTTGCCGACGATGGCCTGGTGCTTCATCTTGGCCATGTCGGAGGCCATGATGATGTCCTTGTTGCCGGTCGTGGTGATGAAGATGTCGGCGGTCTCGACGACGTCGTCCAGCGTGGCGACCTGGTAGCCGTCCATGGCGGCCTGGAGGGCGCAGATCGGGTCGATCTCGGTGACGATGACACGCGCGCCCTGGCCGCGGAGGGACTCGGCGCAGCCCTTGCCGACGTCGCCGTAGCCGAAGACGACCGCGACCTTGCCGCCGATGAGGACGTCGGTGGCGCGGTTGATGCCGTCGATCAGGGAGTGGCGGCAGCCGTACTTGTTGTCGAACTTCGACTTGGTGACGGCGTCGTTCACGTTGATCGCCGGGAAGAGCAGGTCACCGGACTGCATCATCTCGTAGAGACGGTGCACACCGGTGGTGGTCTCCTCGGTCACGCCGCGGATCTCGGACGCGAGCTGCGTCCACTTCTGCGGGTTCTCGCCGAGGGTGCGGTTGAGCAGGGTGAGGATGTACGCGTACTCCTCGGAGTCCGCGGTGGACGGGTCCGGAGCCTCGCCGGCCTTCTCGAACTCGACGCCCTTGTGGACGAGGAGGGTGGCGTCACCACCGTCGTCGAGGATCATGTTCGGGCCGCCGGTGGGGGTGTTCGGCCAGGTGAGCGCCTGCTCGGTGCACCACCAGTACTCCTCCAGCGTCTCGCCCTTCCAGGCGAAGACGGGGACGCCCTGCGGGTTCTCCGGGGTGCCGTTCGGGCCCACCGCGATGGCGGCGGCAGCGTGGTCCTGGGTGGAGAAGATGTTGCAGGAGGCCCAGCGGACGTCGGCGCCGAGGGCGACGAGGGTCTCGATGAGCACGGCCGTCTGCACGGTCATGTGAAGCGAGCCGGTGATGCGGGCGCCGGCCAGGGGCTGGGCCTCGGCGTACTCACGGCGGATCGACATCAGGCCCGGCATCTCGTGCTCGGCCAGGGTGATCTCCTTGCGGCCGAACGCGGCAAGGGAGAGGTCTGCGACCTTGAAGTCCATGGGTGCTGCTCCTCATGGTTCGAGAGGTGGGTACGGCTGGTCCGTGCGCCGTCCTGGGGACGGGACACCGAGCACAGTCCGTCGGGGGTCCTCTCTCCCCTCGGCCGGTCGCAAGGACCGCCCGACCCGCCATCAGCAGCGACGCCTGACACTGACGACGAATCTACACCGATCGGTGGCGGCGGCCCCAGTCGAACGGAGAACTGGGCGGGCCCGGCTGCCGGGGCGTCCGGCGGCGCCCCCGCCTGCTGTGCACTTTCGGCCAGACCGTAGTCTTCCGGCCGTTCGCACTGGTGAGAGGGGTTGGGATTCATGGCAGGCAGGCCTGGGCGGAGACGGGGGATCTGGGCGATCGTCCTGCTGGTGCTCGGTGTGGCGCTGGCCGCCGGTCCTCTGGTGTACGTCTTCGGCCGGTTCACGCCGGCGATGCAGTCCAGCGAGAACATGCTGCCCACGCTCCCCGTCGGGACCTTCCTCGCGATGGAGAAGGACCACGGCCCGGTCCGGCACGGCGACGTGGTCACCTACGATCCGGCCGACTGGGGGTTCGACGGCCCGTTCATCGGACGTGTCGTGGCGTTGGGCGGGGACCACATCGCCTACGCGGAGGGCGACCGGGTGCTGACCCTGAACGGGAAGCCGCTCGACGAGCCCTACGTGCGCGACGGCGTTCCCGGGGGCGACGGACTGAGCTTCGCCGTCTCGGTGCCGCACAGCCGGATGTTCGTGCTCGGCGACAACCGCGGCAACTCGGCGGACTCCCGGTACCACCGGGAGCACCACGAGGGGACGCTGCCGGTGTCCGCGGTGACCGGCGTCGATTCCGGACTGCGGGAGGAGTCCCCGTTCATGGTCGGCCTCAGCCTGGTCTCGTTCGCGGGGACCTGCCTGCTGCCCGTGGCGCTCGGGCTGGGGATCGCCTCGCTCGTGGCGCGGCGGCGCAAGCCGGTCGAGCCGCACGGGCCCGTCTGGGGCGCCACGCAGGTGGACGCCCCGTAGTCGTCGTACGGACACCGAAGGCCCCCGCGGGCTGTTGCTCGCGGGGGCCTTCGGCGTTCGTACGCGGACTACTCGGCGGCTTCGGGGCGGTAGATGTCCGGCTCCAGATAGATCACCCGGGCGATCGGGACCGCCTCGCGGATGCGGGCCTCGGCGGCGTTGATCGCGTCGGCGACCTCGGTCGCGGTGTCGTTGCCCTCGACGGCGATCTTGGCGGCGACGAGCAGCTCCTCGGGACCGAGGTGCAGAGTGCGCATGTGGATGACGCGGGTGACGACGTCCCCGTCGACGACCGCGGCCTTGATCTTCTCGACCTCTTCGACGCCGGCGGCCTCACCGAGCAGCAGGGACTTGGTCTCCGCGGCCAGGACGATCGCGATGGCGATGAGGAGGACGCCGATGCACAGGGTGCCGATGCCGTCCCAGACGCCGTTGCCGGTCAGCAGGGCGAGGCCGACACCGCCGAGGGCCAGGACCAGGCCGACGAGGGCGCCGAGGTCCTCCAGGAGGACGACCGGCAGCTCGGGGGCCTTGGCCCGCTTGATGAACTGGCTCCACGTGAGCTTGCCGCGGACCTCGTTCGATTCCTTGATGGCGGTGCGGAAGGAGAAGGACTCCGCGATGATCGCGAAGACGAGGACGCCGACCGGCCAGTACCAGGCCTCGATCGGGTGCGGCTCGTGGATCTTCTCGTAGCCCTCGTAGATGGCGAACATGCCACCCACGGTGAAGAGCACGATGGAGACGAGGAAGGCGTAGATGTAACGCTCGCGCCCGTACCCGAAGGGGTGCTGCGGCGTCGCCTCGCGCTGGGCCTTCTTCCCTCCGAGGAGGAGCAGGCCCTGGTTCCCGGAGTCGGCCACGGAGTGGACGCTCTCCGCGAGCATGGAGGACGAGCCGCTGAAGAGGAACGCCACGAATTTGGCTACAGCGATGGCGAGGTTGGCGGCGAGTGCCGCCACGATCGCCTTGGTACCGCCCGACGCGCTCATGGGTGCAGGGTGTCCTTCCTGGGCCAGTGACTACGGCCGCACATTCTTGCAGCCCCTGGGGCGGACGCCGCGTCAGACCACCACGGTGGCCCGGAAGACCGTGCCGTTTCCGGATAGTTCGACCTTTTCGTCCGCCGGTACGAAAGCCGATCCGCCGGGCGAGAGCGCCAGTTCGCCGGCGCGTACGGAGCCGGCCGTGCAGAGCAGGACCTGCGGGGCGCCGTTCGCGAGCACCCGGGGGGCGCCGCCGGGCGCGAGGAGGAAGCGGGAGAGCCGGAACTCGTCGATGGGGGCCTCGTAGACCTCCTCGCCGCCGTCGCCCTCGGGCCGCATGACGGTCGGGTCGCTCGGCTCGAACCTCACGATCTTCAGCAGCTCGGGTACGTCCACGTGCTTGGGGGTGAGCCCGGCGCGCAGCACGTTGTCCGAGTTGGCCAGCAGCTCGACGCCGAGGCCGTCGAAGTAGGCGTGTGGGACTCCCGCGCCGAGGAACAGGGCCTCTCCGGGCTGGAGTCGGACGTGGTTGAGCAGCATCGCCGCGATGACGCCGGGGTCGCCCGGGTACTCGTGGACCAGGGCGGCGTACGTGGCGTACTCGCCGCCCAGGCGCTCGGCGGCGGCCGCGGTCTCGGCGACCGTACGGGCCATCTGCTCGCGGTCCGCGCTCAGTACGGCGGTCAGCACCTCGCGCAGCGCGGCCTCTTCGGGGTGGGCGCGCAGCAGGTCGGCGTACGGCTTGAGGGAGCCCACGCCCAGCCCCTCGAAGAGGTCGGCGGACGCCTGCGGGGAGCGGAAGCCGCAGAGCCCGTCGAACGGCGTGATCGCGCAGATCATCTCGGGCTTGTGGTTGGGGTCCTTGTAGTTGCGGTGGGCCGCGTCGATCGGGATGCCGCGCCGCTCCTCGTCCTCGAACCCCGCCTTCGCCTGGGCCAGGTCGGGATGGACCTGGAGGGAGAGGGGGGCGCCGGCGGCGAGGATCTTGAAGAGGAAGGGCAGCCTGGGGCCGAACTTGGCGACGGTGGCGGCGCCGAGCTCGCCCTCGGGGTCGGCGGCGATGACCTCCGCGAGCGACCTCTCGCCGGCGCCGCGGTCGACGCGGGACGGGGCGCCCGGGTGGGCTCCCATCCACAGCTCCGCCTGCGGCTCACCGGTGGGTTCGACACCGAGGAGCGCGGGGAGGGCCGTGGTGGATCCCCAGGCGTAGGGGCGGATCGTGTTGATCAGGCGGTCCATCGTCGTCTTCCTGGATAGATCCGGGCACGTGCGCGGGTCTCAGCTGTGTCCCCCGGCCGCCAACGCCAGGTAGGCGGTGGCGAAATCCGTGACGGCGAGCAGTTCGGCGAGCTGCTCCAGCTCGGCGCCTTCCTCCGGTTCGAGCTCGCTGATGGCCGTGTCGTGGCTGAGGGCGAGCTCGCGTGCGGCGGGGGCGGCGGTGAGGCCGCCGGCCGGCCGGTCGCGCAGCAGGACGACGCGGGCGCGAAGGGCCTGGGGCTCTTCGACCCGGTCGCGGAAGAAGTCGTCGGGGTCGGCGCCGGCGGCGAAGGCGCCGGCGAGCAGGATGCCGTGGGCGGGCAGGGCCTCGGGGAGCGCGGCGGCCAGCGCGGGACGGCCGGCGAGCTCGGCGAGGGTGGCGGCGAAGCGGCGGCCCGCCGGGACGGCGCCGGTGCCCTCGCTCCAGATGAGCGGCAGCGAGTCCGCCAGCTCGGCGGCGAGGGTCTTGGCCGGGTTGGAGTAGGTGGCGATGGCGGGCCCGCAGCGTTCGGCGGTCCGGTCCAGCCGGTCGGCGACCAGCTGGAGGGTGTCGGGGGCCGCGGCGATCAGGCCGACCTTGTCGAGGAGCAGCAGCAGGGGCGTCAGCAGGGCCCACAGGGCGCCCGGGCCCGCGGCGGCCGACTCGTCGAACTCCTGGTACGGGGCCTTGGCCATGGGTACGAGGAGCCCGTGCGCGCCGTCCACGGCCTCGCTCAGCGGTGAGCGCTCGGGGGCGACGGCGACGACGGTGCAGCCGCGCCGGTAGGCCTGCTCGGCGAGCACGGCGAGCCCGGGCTCGGTGCCGTCGGTGGTGGCCACGAGCAGCAGGTCGACGGACCCGGCCCAGCCGGGCAGGGCCCAGCGCAGTGCCCCGGCGGCGTGGGCGACCCCTGTGGGGTCGAGCCGGATCACCGGCGCGGAGGCGCCCGCGAGGGCGCCGAGCAGGTCGGCGACACCGGTCGCGGCGGTGCCGGGCCCGGCGATCAGGACCGCGCGCGGGCGGCCGTCGGGGCGCAGGGTGGCGATGCCCGCCTCGCTCGCGTGCCGGGCCGCCGTACGGACCCTGGCCCCCGCCTCGGCCGCGCCGCGGAGCAGACCCCGTCGGTCGACGCGGGCAAGATCGTCCGGTGCGTCGAGGAGCGACTCGTCGAGCATGGCGGCCTCCGGCTGTTGGGTGACGGGAACCTGTCTGCGCGTCTCGCGGTGAGGTGCGGGTGCGGTGTGGCGTGGCGTGCGGGGGGCCTGCGGTCAGGCGGGGCGGCGGGCCTCGTCCACGAGGAGGACCGGGATGCCGTCGCGGACCGGGTAGGCGAGAGCGCAGTCCTGGCCGGTGCAGAGCAGCTCGGGGGTCTCGTCGGCCGACTTGTCCTCAAGCGGTGCGTGACAGGCGGGGCAGGCGAGGATCTGCAGGAGGCCGGCTTCGAGCGGCATGGGGATGGGTTCCCTTCGGGGTACGGGTGGGGCGTGGTCAGCGTACCCCTGGGGCTCCGCCGGTGCGGCCCGGAGTACCGCCGGCGGCCGGGCGGGGGTGGGAGCCCGGTTCCGCCGGGCACCGACCGCCGCCCGGACCCGCGCCTCAATCGCCGGCGGGGGCTGGAACGGCCGGCCCGCGCCTGACGGCGCGGGCCCCGCGGGACGTGTCAGGCGCGGATGAGGGACAGGGCCTCGTCGCGGATGCGGGCCAGGGTGTCCGCGTCGCGGGCCTCGACGTTCAGACGCAGCAGCGGCTCGGTGTTCGACGCACGGACGTTGAACCACCAGTCCCCGCCCGTCACCGTCAGACCGTCCAGCTCGTCCAGCGTCACGCCCTCACGACCGCCGAAGGTCTCCTTCACCGCTGCCAGACGACCCGCCTGGTCCGCGACCGTGGAGTTGATCTCCCCCGAACCCTCGTACCGGTCGTACGACGCGACCAGCTCCGACAGCGGACCGTCCTGACCACCCAGCGCCGCCAGCACGTGCAGAGCCGCCAGCATGCCCGTGTCCGCGTTCCAGAAATCCTTGAAGTAGTAGTGCGCCGAGTGCTCACCACCGAAGATCGCACCCGTCTTCGCCATCTCCTCCTTGATGAAGGAATGACCCACCCGGGTGCGGACCGGAGTGCCGCCGTTCTCCCGCACCACCTCCGGCACCGACCAGGAGGTGATCAGGTTGTGGATCACCGTGCCCGACCCGCCGTTGCGCGCCAGCTCACGGGAGGCCACCAGAGCCGTGATTGCCGACGGGGAGACGCCCACACCGCGCTCGTCCACGATGAAGCAGCGGTCCGCGTCACCGTCGAAGGCGATACCCAGATCCGCGCCCTCCGCCAGCACCCGCGCCTGCAGGTCCACGATGTTCTTCGGATCCAGCGGGTTCGCCTCGTGGTTGGGGAACGTACCGTCCAGCTCGAAGTACATCTCGGTCACATCGAGCGGAAGACCCTCGAACACGGTCGGGACGGTGTGACCGCCCATGCCGTTGCCCGCGTCCACGACCACCTTCAGCGGACGGATCGACGCCAGGTCCACCAGGGACCGCAAGTGCTCCGCATACCCCTTCAGGGAGTCCTGCTCCGTCACCCTGCCCGCCGCCGTGCCCGCCGGGGCCTGCGGAGCGCCGCCCGCGTCCAGCCACCCCTCCACCAGACCCCGGATCTGCGACAGACCCGTGTCCTGACCCACCGGAGCCGCACCCGCCCGGCACATCTTGATCCCGTTGTACTGAGCGGGATTGTGCGAGGCCGTGAACATTGCACCCGGCAGCCCCGTCGACCCCGACGCGTAGTACAGCTGGTCCGTCGAACACAGACCGATCAACGTCACATCCACACCACGCGCCGCGGCACCCCGCGCGAACGCCGCCGACAGACCCGGCGACGACGGACGCATGTCATGACCGACCACGATCGCCGACCCACCCACGACCTCGACGAAAGCGGCACCGAACAGCTCCGCCAGGGACTCGTCCCACTCGTCCGGCACGACGCCACGCACGTCATACGCCTTGACGATGTTCGAAAGATCTGCGGCCACTGCCTGCCCTCCTGAGGTTCTGTGCGGTTCGGCAAACCTACCCTGAACCCGCAGCGGCACCGCAGATGACCCGAGCGTCAGGAATCGGGCGATCTGAGGACGCGCAGGTGTCCGCGGCGGGTCTCGCCGGTGGCCGGGCCGCCCTTGCCGGTCCCGCCGGTGCCGGCCGCGCGGCCCGGCGGGCGCGCGGCTTCGCGGACGGCGTTGGCCAGGGCTTCGAGGTCGTCGCCGCTGGGGCGCGACGGACCGGACCCGTCGGACAGACGGACGACCTCCCAGCCCCGCGGGGCTGTCAGGCGCTCCGAGTGCTCGGCGCACAGGTCGTAGCAGTGTGGTTCGGCGTAGGTGGCGAGCGGGCCGAGAACTGCGGTCGAATCGGCGTAGACGTACGTCAGTGTCGCGACGGCAGGGCGGCCGCACGCGGTGCGCGAACAGCGACGTACAAGGCTCACGACGTTGGACGGTACCGCACTCTTGACCGGGCCGCGACGACTCCACCTCTGCGCCCTCCCCCGTGTCGTGCTCGGAGCTACCCTGCGGGGGTGACGGACACCCCTCTGCCCCCTTGCCCCGCCGAGCCCCCCGCGGGGGGTCCTGTCGAGCCCAGAACGCGTCGGCGGGACCGGCACGGGCGCGGGATGCGCGGTCCGCTGGCCCCTCCGCAGGTGCCCCTGGCGGCGAGCCGGGCGGAGCTGTTCGGGGATCTCGTACGGGACTCTGTCGAGCGGCTGGAGCGGCGCTGGCCGCAGCTGTCGGAGGTGGAGTTCCTGGTCGGTGACGTGCCGGGGCCGCCGGGCGGTCCGGACGGCGGCTGGAACGACGAGGCGGTACCGCTCGGCGCGGTGTCGGAGTCCCGTCAGGGGCGGCCGGCCCGGATCGTGGTCTTCCGACGGCCCGTGGAGATCCGGACGAAATCGCGCGACGAGAAGGCGATGCTGGTCCACGAGATCGTCGTGGAGCAGGTGGCGGAGCTGCTGGGGCTGACTCCGGAGACCGTGGACCCCCGCTACGGCCAGGACTGATCCGGCCGTGACGGGGGCCCGGCCCGTCACCTGGTCAGGACGGAGAGGTCCTGGGCGGCCCGGGGGACGGACACCGTGGAGTGGTCGTCCGAGAGTCCCTGGACGGTGAACATCGTGATGCCGTCGTTCGGGAGGGACAGGGTGCGGGCCGCGTGGACCGGGCCGCCCGAGAGGGTCTCTACGGTGAGGGCGTAGGAGCCCTTCCCGCCGGCGGGGGCCAGCGCCAGCGTCTGGGTGGTGCCCGCCTTGACCGTGACCTCCTGGGAGGCCGGCTCGCCGCCGCCGGTGCCCGGGGACGCCGTCACCTTGACCTTCGCCTCGGCGCTCGGAGCGGTCAGTGACAGCAGGGTGGTGTTCTCCTCGGGCCGGTTGTCGGCGACGGTGGCCCGGGCGCCGACCGGCCGGGTGGCCGGGACGAACCCGAGTTCCTGCTTGGTCCCGCTGCCGCGGACGACGCGTACCGCCGCGACCAGCGGGGTGGCCTTCTTGGCGTCGGTGGGGGTCAGGAGCAGCGAGCCGGGCTCGCCGCGGGTCAGGTCCTTGAGGTCCATCACCGCCGTCATCCCCGCCTTGACGTGGAGCTGCTCGCTGCCGGCCGGGCTGATGGAGCCGCCCGGGCCGGCCAGCCGCAGCTTCAGGTCCGCGTCCTCCTCGCCGGGCACGAAGGCGACCAGCCGTACGGAGGCCGCGTCCGCCGGGATGCCGGGCAGCACCAGCGAGCCCGTCGGGTCGGTGGACGCGGGCAGCCAGTCGGCGCCCACGTTCTCCTCGGCGACCTGGACGGAGGCGCCCACCCGGCCGGCGCGGGTCGTCACGTGGGCGGTGGCGTCGGCGAGCTGGGTGGCCGGGAGCAGGGAGGAGAGCAGGACGGTCTTGGTGGACTTGGGGTCGACGCGGATGTTCTCGCCGGTGCCCGCGTCGGCCTTGGCCATGCCGTCGGGGCCGAAGAGCGTGATGTCGACGATGGCGGCCGCGTCGTCGGGGTTGGTGAGGTGGAGGTAGTCCTCGCGGCCCTTGGCGGTGCTGACCCCGGGGAACCAGAAGTCGGTGCCGGGCGCGGTGCAGCCGACGCCGAGCACGCCCCGGGCCCGGCCGACCGAGACCTTGGTGGTCAGCTGCGCCGTCCAGCCGGGGGCGAGGGCCCCGTCGGCGCTGCCGGTGAGGGCGGGGGCGTCGGCTCCGTTGGCGGTGGCGCCGACGGGCTTGCCTGGCTCCTTGGGCTCCAGGACGGGTTTGGCGTCCTTGGTCGCGCCGAGCAGCCGGGCCGAGCCCTTGCCCTCTCCGGCGGGGGCGCCGGGCGTGAAGGAGGTGTACGTGGTCTCCGCGATGTCCGAGGAGCTGGGCCCGGGGCACACCAGCAGGGACCGTTCCACCGGCATCCGGGCGGAGGCGGCGGCCTTGCCGTCGGACGCCCCGCCCGCGGGGGCGGGCGCGGTGAGGGCGGCGACGCCGGTGAGGGCGGCCAGCGCCGCGGTCACGGCCGCCAGCGTCAGGGGTGCGCGCTGCTTCACTGCTGGGGGCTCCCGTCAGGACGCGGGTCGTGCTGGGCGTGGACGTCGTGGGGCGGGTACGGCTCGTAGGGCTCGTACGGGTAGGGGTAGTGCTGCCCGTCCTGGTCGTGGACCGGCTGCTGCGGGTACGGGGGCTCGTAGGCCGCGCCGTCCTGCTGCTGGTCGTACCCGGTGTACTGCTGCTCGTACGGGTACTGCTGCTGGGGCTGCTGGGGCTCGTAGGCGTAGCCGCCCTGGTCGTCGTACGCCTGGTACGCGTAGGACTCCTCGCCGTACACCGGCTGCGCCGGGATCTGCGCGTACGGGTCGGCGGCGGCCGCGGTCTCCACGGGGCCGGGGGCGGCGTCCGCCTCGGCCCCGGCGCGGAGCCGGCGGGCGCGGCGGCCTTCGCCGGCCTCGCCCGGGCCGGGGCGGGAGGGGGGCGCGGCCTCCTCCTCGGGCAGGTCGTCGTCGAGCTGGGCGCGCCGGCCGGGCAGGGCCATGACCAGCAGGACGAGGGCGAGCAGGCCCTGGGTCCAGTTCCAGGCGGTGCGCAGCAGGGAGTCCTCGTGGACGAGGTCGAGGCGGCCTGAGCCGGCGGGGAGTTCGAAGCCCTGCGCCCAGCCGTCGAGGGTCTTGGCCTTGAGCGGCTTGCCGTCGAGGGTGGCCTGCCAGCCGGCGTCGGCGCGGTCGGCGATGCGCAGCACGCGGCCGGCCTCGCCGGCGGGAATCTTGCCGTGGGCCTCGACGGGGCCGGCGGCGACCGGGATCGGGGCCTCGCCCTGCTTGCCGGAGACGATGACGGCGCGCGGCAGCCAGGGCTCGACGCCCCACAGGGCGGTGCCGTCCTGCTGGTGGCGACGGCTCAGGCCCGGGGTGGCGTCGAGGACGCGGCGGATGTCCTCGGGGCCGCCGGGGCGGAACATCACGAAGCGGATGGCGTAGGCGCTGAGCTGGCTGGACTGGTCGGCGCCGGAGCCTGCGACGAGGTTGGAGACGACCTTGTCGAGGCGGGGGTCGTCGCCGGTCCGGGCGGCGATCTCGGCGTCGCCGAGGCGGCCGCCGGGGCCGCGGACGAGGCTGTAGACGACGGTGGAGGGCCCGTCGAGGTCGAGGAGCAGGGTGCGGGTCTGGTTGTCGTCGCCGCCGGCGTCGGCGACGAAGGCCGGCACCTGTACCGGGTCGCGGCGCTGGAGCGGGCCGTCGGCGCCGGCGACCATCCAGGTGGCCGCGGCGATGAGCGGGCCCGCGGCGGCGGCGAGGGCGACGAGGGCGGCGAGCGGCTGGCGCCAGCCGAAGTTGCGGGCGGCGACCCGGTCCTTGGCGCCGTCCGCGCCGACCGTGGCGGCGGCGAGGAGGGCGAGTCCGTAGACGAGGGTGGCGGGTCCGGCCCAGGCGGTCCGGTTGGCGAGGACGGCGAGGAGCAGGGCGGCCAGGGCGGTGGCCCAGGCGGAGCGGACGGCGAACTGCCGGTCGGCGCGGAGCAGGGCGGCCAGGGCGGCGAGGACGATGCCGGCGAGCAGCAGGCGGGCGCCGGTGCCGGGGCCGCCGGGGCTGATGCCGAGCAGGTCCAGGGCGCCCGCGGAGCCGGCTCCGTAGGGCAGTCCGGCCTCCTGGAGGAGGCGGCCGGGGTGGGTGAGCAGGCCCAGCGACCAGGGGGCGAGGACGAGGAGGGGGACGGCGAGGGTGGCGAGCAGCCGCAGGCCGTACGTCTTCCACTGCGCGCGGCGCAGGACGAGCGCGGCGGTGCCGAGGAGGACGGCGAGCGGCCAGACGACCGGGGTGAAGGCGGTGGCCAGGGTCAGCAGGAGCGTGTACGTCCACACCGCGCGCCAGCCGCCCCGCTGTTCGGCGGCGGCGTGCTCGCCGAGGCCGAAGGCGGCGACGGCGGAGCGGGCGGTGAGGGGGAGCACGACGGCGAGGACGGCGGTGCCGAGGCGGCCGCCCGCGAGGGCGCCGGTGACGGCGGGGAGGAAGGCGTAGGCGGTGGCGGCCCAGGCGCGCAGCAGCCGTGATTCGACGAGCGGCCGCGAGGCGAAGTAGGCGGTGAGGCCGGCCAGCGGCACGGATCCGACGAGCAGGAGGGTCAGGGCGGCCTGGGTGGAGCCGAACAGCAGGGTGGAGAAGGCGCCGAGGACGGCCAGGTAGGGCGGTGCGGAGGCGGTGGACCCGGTGCCGACGGGGTGCCAGCCGTCGGTGTGGATGCTCCACAGGTCGAGGCCGTTGTCGGGGGCGGGCAGCAGGGCGCCGCCCATGAGGGAGCCGCCGCCGATCAGGGCGCGGCAGGCCGCGAGGGAGACCAGGAGGAGCAGTCCGAAGAGGAAGGGTGCGGGGTTGCGCGCGATCCGCTTGAGGCGTGCGAAGCGCTCGGTCTCCTGGTAGTCGCCGTCCTCACCGGGCGCATTGAGGATGCTGCCGCCGCCGTGGCGGCCGGCGGGGGCGGAGTCGGTGTGGCGGTCGCCGCCGAAGTAGCCGGCGAGCTGGTCGGCGTTGGCCCGCAGGGAGGCTCCCGGCGGCGGGAAGAGCCCGCGCAGTTCGGAGGCGGGGACGGCGGGGCGGCGGCGGGCCTTGCGGGCGGCGAGCAGGCGGCCGGGGCGCAGCAGGGTGGCGAGGAGGCCGGTGATCTCGTCGACGGCCTGGCCGGGGGCCTTGCCGATCAGGTAGGCGAGGGTGCGCAGCACGGTGCCGAGGACGACGCGCAGCAGTACGTAGGGCAGGGCGCGCCCGGAGCTGTTGGCGAGGATCGTGTAGACGGCGCCGGCCTTGTCGACGCGGTGCGGGCCGGCGGTGGTGCGGCCGGCGCAGTCGACGGTGCGGCGTTCGCGGGCGGAGGCCTCGGCGTGGCGCATGACCGCGTCGGGGGCGACGAGGACGGTGTGGCCGGCGCTCTGGGCGCGCCAGCACAGGTCGACGTCGTCGCGCATGAGGGGCAGGCGCCGGTCGAAGCCGCCGAGGTCGTCGTAGACGTCGCGGCGTACGAGCATGCCGGCGGTGGAGACGGAGAGGACGGGGCGGACCTGGTCGTGCTGGCCCTGGTCCTGTTCGCGGCGGTCGAGGCCGGTCCAGCGGCGGCCGCTGCGGGCGATGGTGACGCCCACTTCGAGGAGCTGCTTCTTGTCGTACCAGCCGCGGAGCTTGGGGCCGATGATCGCGGCGTCGGGGTTCTCGTCGGCGACGCGGAGCAGTTCGGTGAGGGCGTCGGGTTCGGGGGCGCTGTCGTCGTGCAGGAGCCAGAGCCACTGGACGGGTTCGCCGTGGGGGAGGTCGGGGAGGTCGTAGGCGTCGTCGCGCCAGGTGCGGCTGACGGGGTCCCAGCCGCTGGGGCGCTTGAGGTACGGGAGGTCCTCGGCGCTCAGGGTGCCTGCGGTGCGGGCGGATTCTTCGACGGCGGTGCCGAATCCGGTACGGCGGGCGAGGTGGAGGACGCGGTCGTCGCCGAGGGCTTCGGTGAGGAGCCGCGCGGACTCGTCGGCGCTGCCGGTGTCGGCGGCGATGTGGTCCTGCGCGGGGCGTTCCTGGCCGAGGAGGCCGGCGAGCGTCCGGGGCAGCCAGCGGGCGCCGTCGTGGGCGACGAGGACCGCGGTGACGACGTGCCGGGGGAACTGTGGTGTGTCGGGGGCCTGGTAAGAGGCCGTCGACTGGCTGTGCAGGGACATCGCGGTACGGGCCCTCCGGCCGGGGGTCCGGGGGTGGTGTGCCCTCGGAGGCTGCTGGACAGCGCCCCACCCTAACGGCTGCCAAAGCAGCGGTCCGCCTCCTGCGGGGAAGGTGCAGGAGGCGGACCGTGTGTGGTGCTCTTTGTTCGGCTGTGCGCCGTGCTCGACGTCTTGCTCGGATATTCGGATATGTCGTGCGGGGTGCTGCGGGTGCCGCGCCGGTGGTGGTCCGGCGGTGTCAGACGGCTGCCTTTTTCAGGCGCCGGCGCTCGCGCTCGGACAGGCCGCCCCAGATGCCGAATCGCTCGTCGTTGGCGAGGGCGTACTCAAGGCATTCGGAGCGGACCTCGCAGGCGAGGCAGACCTTCTTGGCCTCGCGGGTGGAGCCGCCCTTCTCGGGAAAGAAGGACTCGGGGTCGGTCTGGGCGCACAGGGCGCGCTCCTGCCATCCGAGCTCCTCGTCCGCTTCCTCGACCAGCAGTTCCTGAAACAGCTCGGTCATGTGCGCCCCTCGCTCTGTTGGTGCGTCCCCGTGGTCACGTCGTCACTCATTGCTACGTAACGACACGAGTGAAATTACAAGTGCGTGGCTCCGGGGCAGTCAAGCCGAGATCTGCTATTGGGCCCCTTATTCACTCTGCGGAACCAAGCCTATGCAGAAAGTGTTCATATCGCCAAAAATCGTGACACATGCCATCGGCGTCCTCAGACGTCACCTTCACCCGTTATCCACGCGTCACCTGGAAGCGGGGTTGCGATCGGCCGCGAAGAGCGGCGCAGATCACATTCAGGTCACGACATGGCGGGATCAGGTTTAACCCCGGCGCAGCGCAATTGCCCCGTCATGGACTGCACAAACCTTTCTCCGGGCACAGCGACCGGATGAGGTGAAACTTTTACCCCAAACCGGACATTGGGTTGACAGCCGGACCCTGAACCCGGTCTCCTGGTTCGCATGTCAGCGCCCGCAGCCACCACCCGGACCCCCATTCGTGGGTTCCTGTGCGCTGCCCAGGTTCGCTGTTGCTGTTGCTGCTGTTGATGCCCGTGGAGCCTCGGCTCCCCAGAGCTCCGGCCCTCCCCACAGCGACCGCCAGCACGACTGACATCCGTCGAGGTACACCCCGATGAACAGCACCCCCGCCAGCGCCACCACCGCTCCCGCGACCGCCGTCGCCGACGTGCCCGCCGCCGTCGAGAGCGACCTCCAGATCGCCGGCGACATCCTCGCCGTCCAGCACCTCCTCCAGCCCGCCCGCGAGCACCCGGCCACCATCGCCGAGTTCGTCGGCCTGGCCCGCTCCATCGCCGAGGACCGCGCCTCCTGGGAGCACCTCGTCCGGTACGACGCCACCACCCGCTGGTACCACCGGCTGCGCACCGGCCCCGGCTACGAGGTCTGGCTGCTCAGCTGGGTCCCCGGCCAGGGCAGCGGCCTGCACGACCACGGCGCCTCCTCCGGCGTCCTGACGGTCCTGGAGGGCGAGCTCACCGAGCACACCTCCCGCGGACGGCTCACCCACCGCGCCGGCGCCCAGCGCGTCTTCGCCCCCGGCTACGCCCACGAGGTCGTCAACGACACCCTCGACGGCGCGGTCAGCCTGCACGTCTACTTCCCCGGACTGACCGAGATGCCGATGCACAGCTGCTCCCCGGCCGAATCCGAGTCCGTCCCCGCCTGACCCCGGCCCGCCTGCGACTCCCGCCCGCCGTCCCCGGGCGACAGCCTCCGGCTGACAGTCCCACCCGCCGCCCGACCACCACCCCTCCACGACAGCCTTCGGCTGACAGTCCCACCCGCCGCCCGACCACCACCCCTCCACGACAGCCTTCGGCTGACAGACTGTCTGCATGCGCATTGTTGTTCTGGCCGGCGGTATAGGCGGCGCCCGGTTCCTTCGCGGACTCAAGTCGGCGGTGCCCGACGCGGACATCACGGTCATCGGCAACACCGGTGACGACATCCACCTCTTCGGGCTCAAGGTCTGCCCCGACCTGGACACGGTGATGTACACCCTCGGCGGTGGCATCAACGAGGACCAGGGCTGGGGCCGCACCGACGAGTCCTTCACCGTCAAGGAGGAACTCGCCGCCTACGGGGTCGGACCCACGTGGTTCGGCCTCGGCGACCGCGACTTCGCCACCCACATCGTCCGCACGCAGATGCTCGGCGCCGGCTACCCGCTGAGCGCCGTCACCGAAGCCCTCTGCGACCGCTGGCAGCCCGGGGTGCGGCTGCTGCCCATGTCCGACGACCGGGTGGAGACCCACGTCGCGATCACCGAGGCCGGCACCGGCGAGCGCCGGGTCGTCCACTTCCAGGAGTACTGGGTCCGGCTGCGCGCCTCGGTCGACGCGGAAGCCGTCGTACCCGTGGGGGCCGAGCAGGCCAAGCCCGCTCCCGGCGTGCTGGAGGCCGTCGCCGCGGCCGACGTGATCCTCTTCCCGCCGTCCAACCCCGTGGTGTCGGTGGGCACCATCCTCGCCGTGCCCGGCATCCGGGAGGCCGTGGCCGCCGCCGACGCCCCCGTCGTGGGCCTCTCCCCCATCGTCGGCGGAGCGCCCGTGCGCGGCATGGCCGACAAGGTGCTCGCCGCGGTCGGCGTCGAGGCCACCGCCGCCGCGGTCGCCCTGCACTACGGGACCGAGCTGCTCGACGGCTGGCTGGTCGACACCGCCGACGCGGCCGCGGTCGCCGAGGTGGAGGCCGCCGGGATCACCTGCCGCGCGGTGCCGCTGATGATGACCGACCTGGAGGCCACCGCCGAGATGGCCCGGGCCGCGCTGGAGCTGGCGGAGGCCTCTCGGTGACGGCGGCCCCCTCGTACGAGGTGCGGGCCGTCCCCGGGATGCCGGAGGTCAGGCCGGGCGACGACCTGGCGAAGCTGATCACGACGGCCGCGCCCGACCTGCGCGACGGCGACGTCCTGCTCGTCACCTCGAAGATCGTCTCCAAGGCCGAGGGGCGGATCGTACGGGCGGACTCGCGCGAGGCCGCCATAGACGCGGAGACCGTACGGGTCGTCGCGCGCCGGGGCGCGCTGCGGATCGTCGAGAACCGGCAGGGCCTGGTGATGGCCGCCGCCGGCGTGGACGCCTCCAACACCGCCCCCGGCACGGTGCTGCTGCTGCCGGAGGACCCCGACGCCTCGGCCGCCGCGATCCGCGCCGGGGTGCGCGACGCGCTCTGCGTGGACGTGGGCGTGGTCGTGACGGACACCTTCGGGCGGCCGTGGCGCAACGGGCTGACGGACGTGGCCATCGGCTCCGCCGGGGTGCGGGTCCTGGACGACCTGCGCGGCGCCACCGACGCCCACGGCAACCCGCTGAGCGCGACGGTGGTAGCGACGGCGGACGAGCTCGCCGCCGCCGGCGACCTGGTCAAGGGCAAGGCGGCCGGGCTTCCGGTGGCCGTCGTGCGCGGACTGGCGCACGTCATGGGCGAAGGCGCCTCGGCACGGGACCTGGTGCGCACACCGGCCGACGACATGTTCCGGCTGGGGACCTCGGAGGCGGTGCGGGAAGCCGTGACGCAGCGCCGGACCGTACGGGCCTTCACGGCGGAGCCGGTGGACCCGGGCGCGGTGCGGCGGGCGGTCGCGGCGGCCGTGACGGCCCCGGCCCCGCACCACACGACGCCGTGGCGGTTCGTGCTGCTGGAGTCCGAGTCCTCGCGGTTGCGGCTGCTGGACGCGATGCGGGACGCGTGGATCGCGGACCTGCGCTCCGACGGCAAGTCCGAGGAGTCCGTCGCGAAGCGGGTCCGGCGCGGGGACGTGCTGCGGGCCGCCCCGTACCTGGTGGTGCCGTGTCTGGTGACGGACGGGGCGCACCACTACGGGCACGCCCGGCGGGACACCGCCGAGCGGGAGATGTTCGTGGTGGCGATGGGCGCGGGCGTGCAGAACCTGCTGGTCGCGCTGGCCGGTGAGCGGTTGGGCTCGGCGTGGGTGTCCTCGACGATGTTCTGCCGGGACGTCGTGCGGGAGGTGCTTGAGCTGCCGTCGGACTGGGACCCGATGGGGACGGTGGCGGTCGGCCACCCGGCGGCGGCCCCGCCGCAGCGGCCGGGGCGGGCGGCGGAGGACTTCATCCAGGTCCGGTGACTGCGGCCGGCCCGGCGGACCGGCGGGACACCCCTTGGGGAGTGTCCGCGAAGCGGCGTCGGCCGCCCCGGGGAGCGCGGCGCGGCGGGTCCGGCGCCGTGCATCGCAAGGCGGAGGCGCTCCCGCGTACTCGACGTACTCGCCAGCCCCACCAACGCAGCGAGGCGCGGTGCCGGGCAGCGCGGGCCCGGCAAGAACCGAAAGACACGGCCTAGAAGCGGCCGATGTCGCTGCGGTACATGCGGGGGGCGCGGCGGGGCGGGGTGCGGCCCGCCAGGAGGATGAGGCGGGCCGCGCGGTGGCGCTGGCCGGCGTACGGGGCGAGGAGCTCCAGCATGGCGGCGTCGTCGGCGTCGCGGTCTCCGGCGAGGGCGTAGCCGATGATGCCGGGCAGGTGCAGGTCGCCGGTGGTGACGGCGTCGGGGTGGCCGTTGCTGCGCTGGAGGGTCTCGGCGGAGGTCCACGGGCCGATGCCGGGGACGGCCTCCAGCCGTCGTGCGGCCTCGGGCAGGTCCATGGCCGCCGCCTCCTCCAGGCGGCTCGCGACGCGAACGGCACGGACGATGGTGTCGGAGCGCTTGGCGTCGACCCCGGCCTTGTGCCAGTCCCAGGACGGGATCAGCGCCCAGGTGCGGGGGTCGGGCATGACGTACAGGTTCTGCCCGTGCGGGCCGGGGGCGGGCTCGCCGTACTGCCGTACGAGGCGGCGCCAGGCGCGGTAGGCCTCGTCGGCGGTGACCTTCTGTTCCAGGACCGTGGGGATCAGGGACTCCAGCACCAGGCCGGTGCGGGTCAGGCGCAGGCCCGGACGGCTGCGGTGGCTGGCGTGCACCAGGCGGTGGCGGGGGACGAAGACCGCCGGGTCGTCTCCGGCGCCGAGCAGCGCGGGCAGGTGGTCGAGGAGCCATGCGGCGCCGGCGCCCCAGGCCTCGGCGTCGATCTCCGCGCCGGCCGGTCCGGTCCGCGAGACGCGGAGGGTGGCGGGCCCCTCGGGGGTCCGGGTGGCGCGCCAGACGGAGCCGTCGGGTGTGGTGCGGAAGGTGGGGTCGCCGGGGCCGCGGCGGAGGGGGCCGAGAGTGAGGCCGAGGTCGACGGGGCCGTCGGGGATCCAGCGGCGCTCCCCGGCCCCGCCGCCGGCGCTGCTTGCGCGCCCCGGCGGCACGTCGGTGCGCCCGCCGCGCACGACGGTCCGGTTGAGGGGTTCGAAGCGGCCGGCCATGTACCGAGCCTAAGCGCTCCGCGGCCCCCGCAGTGGGCTGCGGTGGCCGGGCGGACGAGACACCCCCCGGGAAGTGTCTGGTCGATCAGGCCGCGCCGCGAACCCGGCGTGATCGGCGAGATCCTAGGGGCGGCCCTGGAGTTTGGCCGAGGAGGTGCGGGTCGTCGGGAGTTTGCCGTAGAGCTTCTTGCCGGGGCATTCCGTGGCGAAGCCGTCGCGGTGGCCCGAGATGACGTTCATCGAGACGTTTTGGCCCTTCGGGTAGCGGTTGCCGCCGCCCGACTTGAGGGTGGTCTTCGCGCGCGGGTCCCGGCCGAAGAGGCCGAGCTTCCAGGCGGTGAGGCGGGCGACCGCGTCGACGGCGGCGGCGGGGGGCGCGGAGGAGGTGAAGGTGCCGAGGACCGCCACGCCCATGCTGTCCGTGTTGAAGCCCATGGTGTGCGCGCCGAGGACCGGCTTGGAGACGCCGCCCGCGCGGCCCTCGTAGACCGTGCCGCACTTGTCGACGGCGAAGTTGTAGCCGAAGTCGCGCCAGCCGCTGCTGACCACGTGGTAGCGGTACAGGCTGCGGAGCACCGCCGGGGCGTCCTTGCAGGCGTAGTTGTTGCCGGAGGCGCTGTGGTGGACGAACGCCGCCTTCACGGTGTTCGTGTAGGCGAAGGCCTTCTCGCGCAGGGACTCGTCCGCGCCCCACCCCTTGCGGGTGACGATCCGCGGGCGCGGGCCGATGTAGGGGGCGGCCGCCGCGGTCAGTTCGCCGTCGCTGGCGAAGACGGCGTCGGCGGTGGAGTCGGCCTTGTTCAGCTCGGTGATCTCGTTCGCGCCGAGCTGGGCGTGCGGCACGTTCGCCTCGGAGGCCTCTGCCATCTCCATCGTGAGGCCGGGCGCCACCAAGTCGCCCTTGTCGTCGCCCGGGCCGCTGTTCTTGCCGTCCGTGGGCCCCGCGGGCGCCCCCTCGCCGGGGTCGACGAGTTCGATCCGCAGGCCCGAGGGCAGCCGGGATCCCGCGCGGGTGGCCGGGGCTCCCGTTTCCGCCTGGACGCGGACCTCCACGCCGTCGGACTCGCCGACCCACAGGGGGGCGGTCGCTCCGCGGACCCGGCCGGAGCCGCGCTCCACCGCGTCGGGGTCGGCCGCGTGCTCGCTGTTGTGGACCTCGACGTCCTGCCAGTCGGACCAGGTCGCGGTCCGGGTGGAACGCGTACGGACCTGGACGCGGCCGTTGAGCTCGGTGGCGACGTCGTCCCAGACGACGCCGACCAGCGAGAACGTCTTGACCTCACGGGCGGTCAGGCCCTGCATCTCGGGACCGCGGGGCGAGGCGCTCATTCCGGGGACGCCGGGGCTGCGGTCCGCCGCGGGTCCCACGGGGGCGAGCGGCAGCGACTGGGTGGACCCGGCCGGGGTCACGGGGACGGTTTCGGCGAGTGCTGGAGTCGGGAGCGCGAGGGGCAGGGCCAGTGCGGCGGCCGTCGCGACGCCGATCGAGGAAGCAAGGAATCCACGCATGAAAAGGATGGTGAACACGCGCACCACCGGGCGCCATCCGAGATCTGATGCTCCGTCCGCTGGGCCGCCGATACCCCTCCCCCGTACGGAGGAGCCGCGGGCCCCCGTACGGGGGAGGGCCCCGCGTACGCTGTGCCGGGTGAACGCCATGACCCGCACCCCTGCCGACCTGCTGCGATCCGCGCTCGCCGCCGATCCGGGCCGCCCGCTCGTCACCTTCTACGACGACGCCACCGGCGAACGCGTCGAATTGTCCGTCGCGACCTTCGCCAATTGGGTGGCCAAGACCGCGAACCTGCTCCAGGGCGACCTGGGGGCCGAGCCCGGGGACCGGCTCGCGCTGCTGCTCCCCGCGCACTGGCAGAGCGCCGTGTGGCTGCTCGCCTGCGACTCGGTCGGGGTCGTGGCCTCGGTGGGCGGGGCCCCGGGCGACGCCGATCTCGTCGTCAGCGGCCCGGACACGCTGGAGCGGGCCCTGGAGTGCGGCGGCGAGCGGGTGGCGCTCGCCCTGCGGCCGCTGGGCGGGCGCTTCCCGCAGCCCCCGGCCGGGTTCGCGGACTACGCGGTGGAGGTGCCGGGACAGGGTGACCGTTTCGCCCCCTTCGTACCGGTGGATCCCGAGGATCCCGCGCTGGTCGTCGGCGGCGAGGAGCTCTCGCACACCGCGCTGGTCGCCCGCGCCCGCGAGGACGCGGCGAAGCTCGGCCTGGGCGAGGGCTCGCGGGTCCTGACCGGGCTGGGCTACGACACCTGGGAAGGGCTTTCCGCCGGGCTGTACGCCGCGCTGGCCGCGGGGGCCTCCGTGGTGCTCTGCCGGAACCTGGACCGGCTGTCGCCCGAGGGACTGGCGCAGCGGGCCGAGAGCGAGCGCGTCACCCACACGGTCTGACTCAGGCACCCGCCCCGTCACCCACACTGATCAATCTCGGGAACGGTCGATCTGTCACCCGAACGGCCCTAGACACGGCCCCGCCCCCGGGCTGCTCCGGCACCCCGGGGGCAGGATCGGCAGTGGCCGTGCTCCCCCGTACGGCTGCTCGCAGCGGCGAGGGGACGGACGCCAGTGACGGACAGCGCAGGCATACCGGGCGGCACCGACGCGGCCGGAGGCGAACGACGGCCTCCGCGGAACCGCAGGCGTCGGCTGCTGCGCTGGATCGGCCTCGGGCTGACCCTGCTGGTGCTGGCGGGCGCGGCCACCGGCTGGTGGCTCTACAGCAAGTTCGACGGCAACATCACCGAGGACACCTCGGCCGCGGCCGAGCTGGAGCGCTACGAGCGCGAGCGGCCGGCGCACCTGGCCACGGGCGCCCAGAACATCCTGCTGATCGGCTCCGACTCGCGCTCGGGCAAGGGCAACGCCGGGTACGGGCAGGACCGGGGCACCCAGCGGTCGGACACCACGATCCTGCTGCACCTGCCGAAGGACCGCCGGAGCGCGACCGCGGTGTCGATACCGCGCGACCTGATGACGCAGATCCCCGCCTGCACGCAGCCGGACGGGAGCCGCAGCGTGTCCCGGTTCGCCCAGTTCAACTGGGCGTTCCAGTGGGGCGGGGCCGCCTGCACGATCCGTACGGTGGAGGCGTTCACCGGGATCCGGATCGACCACCACATGGTCATCGACTTCGGCGGGTTCAAGAAGATGGTGGACGCCATCGGCGGGGTGGAGGTGTGCCTCAAGCAGCCCGTGAACGACGCCGAGGCCAAGGTGCGGCTTGCCGCCGGGCGGCAGACCCTGCACGGCGAGAAGGCACTGGGCTTCGTCCGCGCCCGGCACAGCCTCGGCAACGGCAGCGACACCGAACGGATGGAGCGCCAGCAGCAGTTCCTCGGCGCGCTCGTCAAGAAGGTGCAGAGCAACGGGGTCCTGCTGAACCCGGCCCGCCTGTACCCGCTGCTGGACGCGGCGACGTCCTCGCTGACCACCGACAGGGGGCTGGCCTCGCTGCGCGACCTGTACGAACTCGTGCGGGGCGTGCGGAACATACCGACCGAACAGATCAAGTTCCTGACGGTTCCGCGCCGGCCGTACGCCGCCGACCCGAACCGGGACGAGTTGGTGGAACCGGACGCGGCACAGCTGTTCCGGCAGCTGCGGGAGGACGCACCGGTGAGGGTGGCCCCTCCGGAGCCGTCGACGACCCCGGCCCCGGCCACCGCGACGGCGGCGCCGACCCCCTCCGCGACGCCCACTGACGCGGTTCCGGAAGGGAATTCGACCGGCGAGGGAACCCCGACCCCCTCCGCACCCATCCCTACCTTCACAGGAACGACCGCAGGGAACGCGGAATGCCGGTAAAGCAATCCCAAAGGCCGGTGACCGAACCGAGTGGGATGGGCGGTTCACCCCGTTATAAGGGGAGTGGAATTTCTCACCCACCATGGTTTGCGGCCGAACAGGACGGATAAGGTGAGCGATCCGGTGCCCGGCCGGACCGGAGACCGGGTACCAGCAGCCGGATCGTTGACCGAGCGCCTGGGGGAGGCGCGTCGCGAGGCACCGACGGAGGATTCGAGCAACCGTGGATGCGCAGAGCCGTGGACGGGCGGACGAGATCGACCCCGCCGACCAGTGGGTGCTCAACCCCCGCACAGGCAATTACGAACTGCAACTGGGTGACTCCACTGCGCAGCAGCGGCCCAGGGTCGCCGCGCCTCGCAGGTCGGCGGCGGCGGCCCCCGCAGCCCCCACCGCCCCCTCCCCCGGCGTACCCGGGCCGCGCCGCGGCGACGCCCCGCCCGGGGGCCGCAGGGGCGGCCGCTCGCGCAAGGGCGGCGGCGGTGGCGGACGCCGCAAGAAGGCTCTGCTGATCACCAGCGGGACGCTGGCGCTCCTGCTGGTCGGCGGCGCCACGGCGGCGTACCTCTACTACGACCACCTGAACGGCAACCTCAGCGTCACCGACGTCGCGGGCGCGGGCACGGGCGGCTTCAAGAAGGACCAGCCCATCAACATCCTCGTCATCGGCACCGACAAGCGCAGCGGTGAGGGCAACGAGGGCTACGGGGACAAGGACAGCGTCGGCCACGCCGACACCACGATCCTCTTCCACGTCTCGAAGGACCGGACGAACGCGACCGCGCTGTCCATCCCCCGCGACCTGATCACCAACATCCCGGCCTGCCCGACGAAGCAGCCGGACGGTTCGACGAAGACCATCGCGCCCGTGAAGGGCACCCGCTTCAACACCAGCCTGGGCCAGGAGGGCCGCGACGCGGGCTGCACCATGCGCACGGTCAAGGAACTCACCGGGATCGAGGTCGACCACTTCATGATGGCCGACTTCAACGCCGTCAAGACGCTGAGCACGGCGGTCGGCGGAGTACCGGTCTGCCTGGACAAGGCCGTGAACGACGAGGACGGCTCGCAGCTCAAGCTGGGCCCCGGCGAACACAGGCTGTCGGGTGAGCAGGCCCTCGCCTTCGTACGCACCCGGCACGGTTTCGGCAACAACAGCGACCTCGACCGGATCAGGATCCAGCAGCAGTTCCTGGGTTCGATGATGCGCCAGATGAAGTCGCAGGAGACGCTGACCAGCCCCAAGAAGTTCCTGTCCCTCGCGGAGGCGGCCACCAAGTCGCTGAGCGTGGACTCGGGGATCGGCTCCATCGCCAAACTCACCGACTTGGCCGGCGAGTTGAAGAACATCGACACGAAGAACATCACCTTCACCACCCTGCCCGTGAAGGACAATCCGGCCGAACCGGAGGGCAAGAAGGCGACCGTCGTCGTCGAACATTCTCTGGCCGACCCGCTGTTGCAGATGATCCGGGGGGACGTCTCGCTGACGGAGGTCGAAAAGAAGGAGCAGGCCGCACAGGAGGCGGCCGACGCGGACACGAAGGCCAAGCAGGACGCCCTGCTCCAGGGCAACCGGGCGCCCGCCGGGGACGTACGGGTGAGCGTCTACAACGGCGGCGGGCCCTCGGGATCCGCCTCCACCACGCTGAAGTGGCTGCAGGACACCAAGGGGATGTCCAAGACCAGCAACCAGGGCAACGCCCCGGCGAAGGTCGGTGCCACGCAGCTGGAGTACGCGCCCAACCAGGCCGACCAGGCCCGGGCGCTCGCGGACGCCATGGGCCTGCCCGCCACCGCGCTGAAGATGGGGACGACGGACGCGGCGGCGAAGACCCCGATGAAGCTGACGCTGGGCCCGGACTTCCAGAAGCCGGGCACCCCGCTGGCGCCGCCGGTTCCGCAGGAACTGCCCAAGGACGTCCAGCAGGCACAGGCCGACAAGGCGATCTGCGCCAAGTAGCGGGACGTTGCCGGTCGGACCGGCGCAATGTCGACCAAGAAGGACCTTGAGGGGGATACGCGTGAGGCACAGCGACGTGCGGGAGGAGGGGGCGGGCGCCCAGGCCGACGGGGACATATCCGGCGTCGGGGCGAGCGCGCCCGGCACGGTGCCCCCACAGAGGGGCGGCTCCGGGTCGGGCCGCCGGGACGGCGCCCGTCCCACCAGACAGGGGCGCCGGCGCGTGCTGCGCTGGGTCTCCTCCGTCCTGTCCCTCCTCATACTCGGGACGGCGGCGGCCGGCTACCTCTACTACCGGCACCTCAACGGCAGCATCCAGACGGACGCGCTGAACCTCGGTGAGAACAAACTGGGCGGTTCCAAGCCCAACGCCTTCGGGCAGACCCCGCTGAACATCCTGCTCATCGGCTCCGACGCGCGCGACGACGCGGAGAACCAGGCCCTCGGCGGGGCCACGGACAGCTTCGACGGGCCCCCGCTCGCGGACGTCCAGATGCTGCTGCACCTGTCCGCCGACCGCAGCAACATGTCCGTGATCTCCATGCCGCGCGACACGATGCTGACGATGCCCAAGTGCACCGAGCCCGGCGGCAAGGTGCACCCCGCCAGCAAGGGGCTCGTCCAGACGAACGAGTCGATCCAGCGGGGCGGACCGGGCTGCACGGTCGCCGCGTGGACCGAGCTGACGAAGATCCCCATCGATCACTTCATGATGATCGACTTCAAGGGCGTGGTACGGATGGCGGACGCCATCGGCGGCGTCCCGGTCTGCGTCGAGCAGAACGTGCACTCCCGTACGCGCGACGGCAAGGGCTCCGGCCTGAAGCTGCCGAAGGGCACGAGCGTCATCCAGGGCGAGACGGCCCTGCAGTGGCTGCGCACCCGCTACGGCTTCGAGGACGGCACCGACATCGGCCGCACCCACGCCCAGCACCAGTACATGAACTCGATGGCCCGCGAGTTCCGCAGGAACGCCAAGCTCAGCAACCCGGTCAAGCTCAACAGCCTGGCACAGGCGGCGATCGAGGCCATGGTCGTGGACACCGGCCTGAACAAGATCGACAAGCTGTTCGACCTCAGCATGGAGCTCAAGAAGGTCCCGCCGGGCCGCATCACCATGACCACCATGCCGTGGGTCTACAGCACCAGGCCCGGCCTGGACGGGCGGGTCGAGCCCAAGGCGGGCGAGGCCGAGGACCTCTTCCGGATGGTCCGCGAGGACATCGCCCTGGACGGCCAGGGCTCGGGCTCCCCGGACGCCTCCGCGTCCCCCGCCGCCCCGTCCGCGCCCCCGCAGCAGCCCAGCGCCGCCGCCACCGCGGCGGCCACGGCCGCGCCGCCCGCGAAGATCGCCGTGACCGTCCGCAACTCCACGGGCGGCAAGGACGGCACCGAGGCCAAGGTCAAGGGTCGGGCGAGCGAGGTCGCGGCCCTGCTGACCGGCAAGGGCTTCACCAAGGTCGTCGCCGACACCCAGACGGGCGCGGAGGACACCTCGGTGATCCGCTACGCCACCGACACGCAGGCGGCCGACGCGGCCGCCGTGGCCACCGCCCTCGGCCTGCCCGCCGCCTCGGTGCAGAAGTCCGACCAGGTCGCCGGAATCGTCGTGTTCGTCGGCAAGGACTGGCGCTCCGGCGGCACGCCGGCCGCGCCGGCGCCCGCCCCGACCAAGGCGCCGGACTCCGCCCACGCGCTCAACGGCGACAACGACCAGGCCTGCATGCCGATCCAGCCCGGCTTCACCTGGTAGCACGCACACGAGAGGGGCCCGGCGCGGGAGCTGCGTTCGTACGCAGCTCCCGCGCCGGGCCCCTTCGTACCTCTCAGGCCTGCGGGACGCCGGGCAGCACGGCCGGGCGGCGGCTCGCGATGAGCTTGTCCGCCAGGGCGCGCGGGCTGGTCAGGAAGCCGAAGCCCCAGGACAGGTGCATGGTCGCCAGGGCGACGGGGATCTGCGCCCGGGCCTTCAGCGGCAGCCCCTTGCCCGCCGGGACGGAGCCCGCGGCGATCGCCGCGAGGTAGCCGGCCGGGACGGCGAAGCCGAACGGGCTGACGGTCACGCCCACGACCACGCCCGCGGCGATCGCGCAGACCAGGGTCGGCGGGGCCAGGTAGCGCATGTTGATGGAGCCCGAGTGGTAGCGGGCCACCACGTGCCGCCACCGGCCGTAGTCCTTGTACTGCTTGGCCAGGGCCTTGACGGAGCGTCGCGGTCGGTACTGGACCCGCAGCTCGGGCGAGAACCAGATCAGCCCGCCGGCTTCGCGGATGCGGAAGTTCAGCTCCCAGTCCTGGGCGCGGATGAACTCCTCGTTGTAGCCGCCCTGCCGTTCCAGCGCCTCACGGCGGAAGACGCCGAGGTAGACGGTCTCGGCCGGGCCGGCCTGGCCGCCGGTGTGGAAGGGGGCGTTGCCGACGCCGATCTTCGAGGTCATCGCGGCGGCGACGGCCTCTTCCCAGGCGTTCTCGCCTTCGGCGTGCATGATCCCGCCGACGTTCTGCGCACCGGTCTCCTCCAGGAGGCGGACGGCGGTGGCGATGTAGTTCGGGGAGAGCATGCCGTGGCCGTCGACGCGTACCACGATCGGGTGACGCGAGGCCTTGATGGCGGCGTTGAGCGCCGCCGGGGTCCGGCCGGTGGGATTCGGGACGGTGTGGACTCGGGGATCCTCGGCGACGAGTTCGGCGGCGATCTCGTCGGTGCGGTCCGTGGACGGCCCGAGTGCGATCACCACCTCCATCTCGCCCGCATACTCCTGTTCCAGGATGTGGCGGACGGACTCGCGGAGGTAGTGCTCCTCATTGAGCACCGGCATGATCACCGAGACTGCGGGCTGCTGGGCGGGCATGTGGTCCTTCAAGGTCGGGTATCGGTGTCACGTTACCGCGTACGGGGGAACCGGGTGCGCGCCGAGTGATCGGTAGGGACAGCTGCTGATCGTATGGGCCTACTGTTCTGTCGAATCAGCGGGCTGAGTACTCAGGACCCGGCCCGGCCGTGACCGGTATCCCTGCTGCCCCGCGGAGGTGTCCGCCGTGCCCCAGCCGCACCGACCCACCCGTCCCGCCCGGCCGCCCGAGCCGCCGCGCGCACGGCGCGGCGGTGCCGGCGGTCGGTCCCGGCGCCGGGAGGGCCGGCCCCGGTGGGGGGTGCGGCTGGCGGCCGGGCTGTCCGTGGCGGTGCTGGGATCCGGGGCCGTCGGGCACGCCGTGATGACCGGTCTGGACACCGGGATCGAGCGGGTGGACCCGTTCAAGGACATGAAGAACCGCCCGCAGGCCGGACACGGCGTCAACTTCCTGCTCGTGGGCACCGACGGCCGGGACAAGATCAGCCCCGAGGACAAGCGCGAGTACCGCCTGGGCGGGGCGCCGTGCCACTGCACGGACACGATCATGCTGGTGCACCTGTCGGCGGACAAGGAGCGGGCGAGCGTCGTCAGCCTGCCCCGCGACAGCTACGCCGAGGTGCCCGCTCACCGCGACCAGGTCACCGGCAAGGCGCACAAGGCCCACCCGGTGCGCCTGAACGCGGCGTACGCGGAGGGCGGGCCCAACCTCACCGTGCGGACGGTCGAGAACATGACCCGGGTGAAGATCGACCACTACCTGGAGGTCGACTTCACCAGCTTCATGAAGACGGTCGACGCCATGGGCGGGGTGGAGATCTGCACCGCCAAGACCATGCGCGACCCCAACACCGGCCTCGACCTGCTGCCCGGCACCCACCGGCTGACCGGCGGCCAGGCCCTGCAGTACGTACGCTCGCGCCACGTCGACGGCGCCTCCGACCTCGGCCGGATGCAGCGCCAGCAGCGGTTCGTCGCAGCCCTGATCAAACAGGCGACCGGCGGCGGGGTGCTGCTGAATCCCGTCAAGTTCAAGGAGCTCAGTTCCACCCTGCTGGGCTCGGTCCGCGCCGACAAGGGCTTCGGCTCGGAGCAGATGCTGGCGCTCGGGCAGGCGATGCGGGACTTCACCCCCTCCTCCTCCGAGTTCGCCTCGGTGCCCATCGGCAGCCCCTCCTTCCGGGTGAAGGGCATCGGGTCCACCGTGAAGTGGGACGAGCCGAAGGCGGCCAAGCTCTTCGAGGCGCTGCGCGAGGACCGGCCGCTGGCCCCGGCGCGGCCGGGGAAGGATGCCGCCGGCCGGCCCGCGGCGGTGCCCGTGGACGTGCCGCCGCCGCAGGTCCGGGTCCAGGTGGAGAACGGGACGCGGATCGACGGGCTGGGCGGGCGCGTGGACAGCGCACTGCGCGCCACCGGTTTCGACACCACGGGGACCCCGGGCAACGGCGCCGGCCGCGACGTCAAGCGCACGGTGATCACGTACGACCCGCGCTGGGACCGCTCGGCGCGGTCGGTGGCGACCGCGCTGCCCGGCAGTGAGCTGCGGGCGGTCGCGGGGCAGGGCCGGACGGTCACGGTGATCGCCGGCGCCGACTACCGCAAGGTGGTGCCGGTGCGCGCGGAGGACCCGTACCCGGGCGCCTTCGGTGTCGTCGGCGGCGACCAGGTGGTCTGCGGCAACTGAGGGCCCGTGCCGGCTCTCCCGAGCCGTACGGGCGGCCCCGCGCGGGCGCCGTCTCAGTCGTCGAAGCCCTGGGCGGCGCGCTCCTCGCGCAGGGCCATGATGGCCTGGCGGCGGGCGAGCCGGTGGGTGCGGCGGATCTGGGCCTCCTGGTAGCGCCGCTCGTCCTGCTCCGTCTCGGGGAGCACGGGCGGGACCTGGCGGGGCTTGCCGTCGGCGTCCACGGCCGCGAAGACGAGGTAGGCGCTGCCGACCTGGGTGGCGGGGGTGGACTCGTTCCACCGCTCGGCGAGGACGCGTACGCCGATCTCCATGGAGGAGCGGCCGGTCCAGTTGCACTGGGCCTTCACGTGGACGAGGTCGCCCACGCGCACGGGTGCGAGGAAGGCCATCTCGTCCATGGAGGCGGTGACGGCCGGACCGCCGGAGTGACGGCCCGCCACGGCGCCGGCGGCGTCGTCGACCAGCTTCATGATGACGCCACCGTGCACCGTGCCCAGGAGGTTGGTGTCGTTGGCGGTCATGATGTGGCTGAGGGTCGTCCGGGAGGCGGCGGTCGGCTTCCCGGGCAGCTCGCCCGGTATCTGTGTCATACGGACACCTTAGATGGATCGCGCAGGCATCAGCTCTGCAACAGCACAGGTACGGAACCTCCCCCGGGCTGTCGCAGGCGCCGCCCCGGCAGGCATCCTTGGGCGCATGAATGACTGGCCAGAAGGTCGTGACGACGCCTACGGACGCGGCAGCGCGCGTCCGCAGCCCGAAGGTGTGCAGCGGATGCGGCACATCCAGCGGCAGCCCCAGCAGCCGCCGCGGCCGCAGCGCCCGGCCGGGCCCGTGCCCGCACCCGGCGTCCCTCCGCAGCAGGCGGGCGGCCACGACACGTACGGCGGTTACGACAGCGGCTACAACACCGGCCAGGTGTACGGCTCGCCCTCCGGCGGTGTCCCGGGCCGGCCGGGCGGTCCCGGCGGGCCGTCGGGCCCCGGCGGCCCCGGGCGGGCGTCCGGCCCGGCCCCGGACTGGCGCAAGCGCATCAAGGTCGGCTCGATCGTGCTGGTCTCCGCGCTGCTTGTGACGTCCGTCTCCACCTACTTCTGGGCCGACTCCAAGGTGCGCCGCGAGGTGGACCTCTCCAAGGTCGTCGAACGGCCGAAGGAGGGCGACTGCACGACGTACCTGATCGTGGGCTCGGACAGCCGTGAGGGCATGTCGGACGAGGAGAAGAAGAAGCTCCACACGGGCTCGGCCGAGGGCAAGCGGACCGACTCGATGATGATCCTGGCGAAGTGCTCCAGCGGGAACACCATGATCTCGCTGCCGCGCGACTCGGACGTGGAGATCCCCTCCTTCGTCGGCTCCCAGTCCGGCAAGAAGTTCCCCGCACAGGGGCGGCGGGTCAAGCTCAACGCGGCGTACGCGGAGGACGGCCCCGAGCTGCTGGTGCGCACGGTGGAGCACAACACGGGCTTGCGCATCGACCACTACGCGGAGATCGGCTTCGCCGGCTTCGCGAACATCGTGGACGCGCTGGGCGGTGTGGAGCTCGACATCGAGGAGGGCTTCAAGGACGAGAAGTCGGGCGCCGACTTCAAGGCGGGCAGGCAGACGCTGAACGGCGAGCAGTCGCTGGCCTTCGTACGGACCCGCTACGCCTTCGCCGAGTCGGACCTCCAGCGGACGAAGAACCAGCAGAAGTTCCTGTCGGCGCTCGCCAACCAGGCCGCGACGCCGTCGACGATCCTCAACCCGTTCGCGCTCTACCCGATGCTGGGTGCGGGCCTGGACACCCTCATCGTGGACAAGGACATGGGCCTGTACGACATGGGCCAGATGTTCTTCGCGATGAAGGGGGTCAACGGTGGTGACGGCGTGTCGATGAACATGCCGATCTCCGGGCAGCGCGGCGGCAACCTCGTCTGGGACAAGGCGAAGGTGCAGCAGCTGGTGAAGCAGATCCAGAACGACGAGAAGGTCACCGTCCGCGGCAACTGACGTACCGCCGGGGCCTCTCGCGCCCCGGCCGTACGCGCTCCCCTCCCCGGACCGGGATCAGGCGTCCGGGGAGAAGCGGATGGCGGCGGCGGGCAGCTGCGCCTCGCACCACACCCGGGCGCCGGCCCGCAGTTCGTTGTCGGCGCCCACGACGGCGCCGTCGCCGACGACGGTCCCGTCCAGCACGGTCCGCGCGCCCACGGCGGCGCGGGCGCCGATGAGGCTGGCGTTGATCTGGGCGTCGGGGCCGATGACGGCGCCGTCGAGCACGATGGAGCCCTGGACGACCGCTCCGGCCCCGACGCGTGCGCCGGCGCCCACGACGGTGCCGCCCGACAGCTTGGCTCCGGCGGCGACCTGCGCGCCCGGCAGTACCAGGGACTCGCCGCGGCGGCCGGGTACGGCCGGGGAGGGGACGACCCCGCGGACGAGGTCGGCGGAGGCCTGGATGATGGACTCGGGCTTGCCGAGGTCCATCCAGTAGGTGTTCTCGGTGACTCCGTGGAGCGTGGCCCCGGAGGCGAGCAGGCCGGGGAAGGTCTCGCGCTCGACGGAGACGGGGCGGCCGGCGGGGATGGAGTCGATGACGCTGCGGCGGAAGACGTAGCAGCCGGCGTTGATCTGGTCGGTGATGATCTCTTCGGGCGTCTGCGGCTTCTCGGTGAAGGCGAGCACCCGCCCGTCGGGGTCGGTGGGGACGAGGCCGAAGGCGCGCGGGTCCTCGACCCGCACCAGGTGCAGGGAGACGTCGGCGTCGGCCGCCTCGTGGGCCTCGACGAGGCCGGCGATGTCCAGGCCGGTGAGGATGTCGCCGTTGAAGACGAGGACGGAGGAGTCGGGGCCGCCGGTCAGGCGCTGCCCGGCGTTGCGGATGGCGCCGCCCGTGCCGAGGGGCTCGTCCTCGACCACGTACTCCAGGGTGAGGCCGAAGTCGGAACCGTCACCGAAGTAGGGCTCGAAGACCTCGGCGAGGTAGCACGTCGCCATGACGATGTGCGTGACGCCGGCGGCGGCGGCCCTGGCTATCTGGTGGGCGAGGAACGGGACGCCGGCCGTGGGCACCATGGGCTTGGGCGTGTTCACCGTCACGGGACGCAGCCGCGTCCCCTGTCCGCCGACCAGCAGGATCGCTTCCGTCATTGCGTTCTCCCCAACCGATTACGGCGTACGAAGGTCCAAATTTAGCCCATCCGGGGGCGCCCCAAGGCCCGTGCCGGATGTGTCGACCGGCGCGCGCACCGTGCGGGCGCGGCGGTCGGTATGTCATGCATTGACCGGGTGTTCGCGCTTCAGGCGGCGAACGGCTCGGCGTGGCCGGGTAGTTGCGGTCCGGGCCGCAGGAAGCCCTGCCGACCCGAACCGTCCCGTACCGGCACGAAGGCGGCGCCGGTGAGCCGGGCGGTGATCTGCTGTCGGCGGATCTCGCCCCACTTGAACGCGCCGGTCAGGAACGCCGCGAGCATCCCGCCGCCGACGAGCGCGACGAGCGGTTTGCCGGAGGCGAGCAGGACGAGGGCCAGGACCGCGCACATGCCGTGGCCCGGCATCTTGCGGAGCTTGTCCGCGGCGTGGGAGGACAGGACGTCGAACATGATCCGGTCCTTGGTCCGGGCGACCGCGTCCCGCGCGCCGGGCAGGGGCTGCAGGGACCCCTTCCGGTACATCCGGATCAGGACGAGCGTCTTCTTGTGCCCGGTCCCGATCGGCTGCGCGTACTCGAAGCCGTGGTGCCCGGCCACGTGGACCAGGGCCGCCATGCGTCCCACGGCGGAGCCGGGGCCAGGGGATGCCACCGGGACGACCCCCGGCCGCGGCCGGGGGTCGTCCTGGATCGCGCGGGCCGGAGCCTTGCGGCTACGGCAGGTTGCGGGCCATGACGATCCGCTGGACCTGGTTCGTGCCCTCGTAGATCTGCGTGATCTTGGCGTCGCGCATCATGCGCTCCACCGGGTAGTCACGGGTGTAGCCGTAGCCGCCGAGGAGCTGGACGGCGTCCGTGGTGACCTCCATGGCCACGTCGGAGGCGAAGCACTTGGCTGCGGCGCCGAAGAAGGTCAGGTCCTCCTTGTCGCCTCCGGCGGAGACGCGCTCGGACTTGGCGGCGGCCGCGTACGTCAGCTGGCGGGCGGCCTCGATCTTCATGGCCATGTCCGCGAGCATGAACTGCACGCCCTGGAAGTCGCCGATCGGCTTGCCGAACTGCTTGCGCTCCTGGACGTAGCCCTTGGCGTAGTCCAGGGCGCCCTGCGCGATGCCGAGCGCCTGGGCGGCGATCGTGATGCGGGTGTGGTCGAGGGTCTTCATCGCGGTGGCGAAGCCGGTGCCCTCGGCGCCGATCATGCGGTCGGCGGGGATCCGCACGTTGTCGAGGTAGACCTCGCGGGTCGGGGAGCCCTTGATGCCGAGCTTCTTCTCCGGGGCCCCGAAGGACACGCCCTCGTCGCCCTTCTCGACGACGAAGGCGCTGATGCCCTTGGAGCGCTTCTCCGGGTCGGTGACGGCCATGACCGTGTAGTACTCGGAGACGCCCGCGTTGGTGATCCAGCGCTTGACGCCGTTGAGCACCCAGAAGTCGCCGTCGCGCACGGCGCGGGTCTTCATGCCGGCGGCGTCGGAGCCCGCGTCCGGCTCGGAGAGCGCGTAGGAGAACATCGCGTCGCCCTTGGCGAGCGGGCCGAGGTACTTGGCCTTGAGCTCCTCGGAGCCGGAGAGGATCACCGGGAGGGAGCCGAGCTTGTTCACGGCCGGGATCAGGGAGGAGGAGGCGCAGACGCGGGCCACTTCCTCGATCACGATCACGGTGGCCAGGGCGTCGGCGCCCGCGCCGCCGTACGTCTCGGGCACGTGCACGGCGTGCAGGTCGTTGGCGACCAGCGCGTCGAGGGCCTCCTGCGGGAAGCGGGACTCCTCGTCGACGGCGGCTGCGAACGGCAGGATCTTCGCCTCGGCGAGCGAGCGGACCGACTCGCGGAGCATGTCGTGCTCCTCGGCCGGGCGGTACAGGTCGAAGTCGGCAGAACCCGCCAAGATCTCTCACTCCCCAGGGTGACACGCGATACGTGATGCTAACTACCGTTAAGTAACCCAAGCTTAGTGTCCCGGTCACGGATGGCGATATGGACGAGCCACGTGAGCTGCGTGACAGAGACGGTGCTGCCGGGGCGCTCCTGGAGACCGTCCCCGCCGATCGGCCCGACTATGCTCAGTGGCCGCAAACGGCCCCGCACCTCTGGAGCACCCATGGCCCCCCTCAGGATCACTGTGATCGGCACCGGCTACCTCGGCGCGACCCACGCCGCGGCGATGGCCGAGCTGGGCTTCGAGGTGCTCGGCCTGGACGTCGTGCCGGAGAAGATCGAGATGCTGGCCGCGGGCCGGGTGCCGATGTACGAGCCCGGGCTGGAGGAGCTGCTGGCCAAGCACGTGGCCGGGCTGCCGGGCTCGACCGGGCGGCTGCGGTTCACGACCTCCTACGAGGAGGTCGGCGCCTTCGGCGACGTCCACTTCGTCTGCGTGAACACCCCGCAGAAGCACGGCGAGTACGCCTGCGACATGTCCTACGTCGACGCCGCGATGTCCTCGCTGGCCCCGCACCTGACGCGGCCGGTGCTGGTCGTCGGCAAGTCCACGGTGCCGGTGGGCTCGGCGCAGCGGCTGGCGGAGAAGCTGGCGGAGCTGGCCCCGGCGGGCGGGGACGTGGAGCTGGCCTGGAACCCGGAGTTCCTGCGGGAGGGCTTCGCGGTGCAGGACACCCTGCACCCCGACCGGATCGTGATCGGCGTCCAGGGCGAGCGCGGCGAGAAGCTGCTGCGCGAGGTGTACGAGACCCCCATGTCCGAGGGGTCCCCGCTGGTCGTCACGGACTTCCCGACCTCCGAGCTCGTCAAGACCGCCGCCAACTCCTTCCTCGCCACCAAGATCTCCTTCATCAACGCGATGGCGGAGGTGTGCGAGGCCGCCGGCGGTGACGTGGTCAAGCTGGCGGAGGCCATCGGCTACGACGAGCGGATCGGCGCGAAGTTCCTGCGGGCCGGCATCGGCTTCGGCGGCGGCTGCCTGCCGAAGGACATCCGGGCCTTCATGGCGCGCGCCGGCGAGCTGGGCGCGGACCAGGCGCTGACGTTCCTGCGCGAGGTCGACTCCATCAACATGCGGCGGCGCGGTCACATGGTCGAGCTGGCCCGCGAGGCCGTGGGCGGGTCCTTCCTCGGCAAGCGGGTCGCCGTGCTCGGCGCCACCTTCAAGCCGGACTCGGACGACGTCCGCGACTCCCCCGCGCTGAACGTGGCCGGTCAGATCCACCTGCAGGGCGGCCAGGTCACCGTCTACGACCCCAAGGGCATGGACAACGCCCGGCAGGTCTTCCCGACCCTCGGGTACGCGGACTCCGCGCTCGCGGCGGCCCGCGGCGCGGAGGTGGTCCTCCACCTCACCGAGTGGCGCGAGTTCCGCGACCTCGACCCGGCGGCGCTCGCCTCCGTCGTGACCGACCGGCTCGTGCTGGACGGCCGCAACGCACTGGATCCGGTGCGGTGGCGTGCCGCCGGCTGGACGTACCGGGCGATGGGGCGGCCCCGGGCCTGACCCCTGCGGGGTTGACCGGCCGTCCGGAAGGACCCGGGGCTCCGCCCCGGCCCCGCGCCTCGCACGCCGGCGGGGCTGGGCCGGGCCGGCGGGTCAGCGGGGGTTGCGGCGGGCGGTGAATTCCGCGTCGCGGATCACGCGCTGGGCGTTGCCCCAGGTCAGCAGGGCGACATCGGATTCGGGCCAGCCGCGGTCCAGGAGTTCCGCGATCAGCCGCGGGTAGCCCGACGGGTCGGTCAGGCCGGTCGGGCGCATGACCGGTGGCTCGGTGCCGAAGGCCGCGCCGAGTCCGACGCCCTCCGGGCCCGCGACCGCCCGTACGTGGTCCAGGTGGTCCGCCACCGCGTGCAGGGAGTCCCCGGTGCGCGCGCTGTCGAAGGTGACCATCACCAGGCCGTTCGCCTCGCGCACGGCGAGGAGCACCTCGTCGGGCACGTTCTCCGGATGCGGGTTCAGCGCGGCGGCCGCCGTGTTCGAGATGATCACCGGGGCCTTCGAGGCGCCCGCGAGCCGGCAGGCGGCCGCCGGTCCGCAGCCCGAGAGGTCCAGGAGGATCGCCAGCCGGTTCGCCTCGTGCACCACCTCGTGGCCGAAGGCCGTCAGCGTCTCCTGTGCCCAGGGCGCTCCCGCGGGCGCGAGGATCCGTACGCCCAGTGCGTGGAAGGCGCGCAGCGCGCCCAGGGAACCGGCCAGCGCGCGGCCCGGCACGGGACCGAGGAACGAGGCGATCCGGCCGCGGTTGCGGGCGTCCGCCATGTCGTCGGCGCTGAGCGCGAGGCGGAGGCTGTCGGGGTAGCGGCGCACCAGGGTCAGCGCGGCGTCGATCTGTTCCAGGGTGTCGGAGACCACCCGGTCATCGGCCTCGTCCGGGCCCGGCCGGCCCTGCGGCGGCACGAGCAGGGACCAGAACTGGGCCCCCACCCCGCCGGCGCGCAGGCGCGGGATGTCGGTGTCGACGCCCGCCTCGGGGGTGTCGATGTCGTGGTACGGGTTCTGGCGCAGGGTCCAGACCAGGGTGTTGCACCCGTCGGCAACAGGGTGGACGGACAGCAGCGCGGCGGCCCTGTCGAGGACGCTCGCCGTCGTCTCGGCTCCGGCGGGGGCCGGGAGGTCCTCGGCCCCGATGCCCACGGAGTGGGGTTCGTCCTGCAGGTCGGCCATGGCATTCGCTCCGGTCTCGGCGGCAGCATGGAGATGCAGCCACCGTGCCACGTGGGGCGGCGCGGACGCCCGGCAGGTGTGGCGTTCGGGTGACCCGCGGGTCACAACCGGTCACCACGCCCACCGGCTCATCGGCCCGGCAGGACCTCGATCACCGCGTTCGACGGGCCCCGGGTCGCCGACACCTCGCGCGCCACCGCTTCGGCGTCGCGCAGCGCGCGTACCGCGTTCGACCAGGTCAGCTTCGCCAGGTCGGCCCTGGACCAGCCGCGGGCCAGGAGTTCCGCGACCAGGTTCGGGTAGCCGGCCACGTCGTCCAGCCCGGACGGGGTGAAGGCCGTGCCGTCGTAGTCGCCGCCGATGCCGATGTGGTCGACCCCGGCCACCTCCCGCATGTGGTCCAGGTGGTCGGCCACCGTGGCGGCGGTGGCCACCGGCCGGGGGCGTGCCTCCTCGAACGCCCGGTGCAGGGCCATCGCCTCGGGGGTGGTGTCGAGGTGGTGGAAGCCGTGCGCCCGCAGGTTCTCGTCCGCGGCCAGGGTCCATTCGACGGCCGCCGGAAGGATGAACTTCGGTACGAAGGTGGCCATCGCTACGCCGCCGTTGGCGGGCAGCAGCGCCAGCACGTCGTCGGGGATGTTGCGCGGGTGGTCGCAGACCGCCCGCGCCGAGGAGTGCGAGAAGACCACCGGCGCGACCGAGACGGCGAGGGCGTCCCGCATCGTCGTCGCGGCGACGTGCGAGAGGTCCACCAGCATGCCGACCCGGTTCATCTCGCGGACGACCTCGCGGCCGAAGCCGGTCAGGCCGCCGTGCCGGGGCTCGTCGGTCGCCGAGTCCGCCCAGTCGATGTTGTCGTTGTGCGTGAGCGTCATGTACCGCACGCCCAGCCGGTGCAGGGCACGCAGCGTGGCGAGCGAGTTGTTGATGGAGTGGCCGCCCTCGGCGCCCATCAGCGAGGCGATCCGGCCGGTGGCGCGGGCCTCCTCCATGTCGTCCGCCGTCAGTGCCCGCACGAGGTCGCCGGGGTAGCGGTCGATCAGCTGTCCGACGGCGTCGATCTGCTCCAGGGTGGCACTGACCGCCTCGTCGCCCGCGTAGTCCGAGCGCACGTACACGGACCAGAACTGCGCCCCGACACCCCCGGCGCGCAGCCGGGGGATGTCGGTGTGCAGATGGGCGGACTGGTCGCCCGCGATGTCCCGTCGCGCCAGGTCGTAGCGCACCTGCTGGCGCAGCGCCCAGGGCAGGTCGTTGTGACCGTCCGCGACGGGGTGCTCGGCCAGCAGCTCGCGCGCCTCCGCCAGACGCTGCGCCGCACTCACTTGCCGAACCCGAAGGACTCCGCGTTCGCGACCTTGGTGCGCAGCCGCTTGCCCTTCTCCGTGGCCTGGTCGTTCAGCTCCTGCTGGAAGTCGCGCATCCGGGCCAGCAGCTCCGTGTCGTGGGCGGCCAGCATCCGTACGGCCAGCAGGCCGGCGTTGCGCGCCCCGGCGACCGAGACGGTGGCGACGGGAACCCCCGCCGGCATCTGGACGATCGACAGCAGGGAGTCCATGCCGTCGAGGTACTTCAGCGGCACGGGCACGCCGATGACCGGCAGCGGGGTGACCGAGGCGAGCATGCCGGGCAGGTGGGCGGCTCCGCCCGCGCCCGCGATGATCGCCTTCAGGCCGCGGCCGGCGGCCCGCTCCCCGTACTCGATCATCTCGCGCGGCATCCGGTGGGCGGAGACGACGTCGACCTCGTAGGGGATCTCGAACTCGTCGAGGGCCTGGGCGGCGGCCTCCATCACGGGCCAGTCCGAATCGGACCCCATGACGATGCCGATGACAGGACCTGCGGCGGTGGTGCTCATTGCGTGACCGTTCCTCTGAGGTAGTCGGCAGCGTGGCGTGCGCGCTCCAGCACATCGTCCAGGTCGTCGCCGTAGGTGTTGACGTGGCCGACCTTGCGACCTTGTTTCACGTCCTTGCCGTACATGTGGATCTTCAGCTGGGGGTCGTGGGCCATGCAGTGCAGGTAGGCCGCGTACATGTCGGGGTAGTCCCCGCCCAGCACGTTCGCCATGACCGTCCACTTGGCGCGGGGGCGCGGGTCGCCCAGCGGGAGGTCCAAGACCGCGCGCACGTGGTTGGCGAACTGGGAGGTCACGGCCCCGTCCTGGGTCCAGTGACCGCTGTTGTGCGGGCGCATCGCCAGTTCGTTGACCAGGATCCGGCCGTCGGTGGTCTCGAACAGCTCCACGGCCAGGTGGCCGGTCACGCCGAGTTCCTGCGCGATGCGCAGGGCGAGGGTCTGGGCCTCGCCGGCCAGCTCCTCGGAGAGGTTCGGGGCGGGAGCGATCACCGTGTCGCAGACCCCGTCCACCTGGCGGGACTCGACGACGGGATAGGCGACCGCCTGCCCGTGCGGGGAGCGCACGATGTTCGCCGCGAGTTCGCGGACGAAGTCCACCTTCTCCTCGGCGAGGACCGGGACGCCCGCCTTGAACGGGGCCTCGGCGTCCTGCGGGGTGCGGACGAACCACACCCCCTTGCCGTCGTAGCCGCCGCGCACGGTCTTGAGGATGACGGGGAACCCGCCCACCTCGTCCGCGAAGGCGGTCACGTCGTCCGGATCGCTCACGATCCGGTGGCGGGGGCTGGGCGCGCCGATCTCGTCGAGCTTGGCGCGCATCACCCCCTTGTCCTGGGCGTGTACCAAAGCGTCGGGCCCCGGGCGGACGGGGATGCCGTCCGCTTCCAGGGCCCGCAGGTGCTCGGTGGGTACATGCTCGTGGTCGAAGGTGATCACGTCACAGCCGCGCGCGAAGGCGCGCAGGGTCTCCAGGTCGCGATAGTCGCCGATGACGACATCGCTCACGACCTGGGCCGCCGAGTCCTGTGGTGTGTCACTGAGGAGCTTGAATCTGATGCCGAGGGGGATACCCGCCTCGTGGGTCATGCGGGCGAGCTGACCGCCGCCGACCATGCCGACTACCGGGAACGTCACTCCTCCAGGGTATCCGCCGGTATTCGGCCATCCGGACCTGACCCTGGGAGGTGTGGGGCCGGACCCCCGGTGTGCCGTGCGTCGCAGGGCGCCGGAAGGCACAGACGGAGTACTGGGGGGAGACTTAGCATGGGTGGGTTGACGGAGAACACCGAACGCCCCGTGAGGGGGCGGTGACCGACAGGACTGGCCTACTGATGAGCACGCAGGGCGGATCTGTCCTCGAACGCGTACGCGGCCTCGTGCGAGAGGTCGCCAAGTTCGGGGCGGTCGGCGGCCTGGGTGTCCTGGTCAACCTGGGGGTCTTCAACCTGATCCGCAGCACCACCGATCTGCAGGTGGTCCGTGCGAGCGTGATGGCCACGATCGTGGCCATCGCCACGAACTACCTCGGCTTCCGCTACTTCGCCTACCGGGACCGCGCCCAGAGCGGCCGCACCCGCGAGATGGCCCTCTTCGCCGGCTTCAGCGTGATCGGCCTGGTCATCGAGAACGGCGTGCTCTACACCGCGACCTACGGCTTCGGCTGGGACGGGCCGCTCGCGAGCAACGTCTTCAAGTTCATCGGCATCGGCACGGCCACCGTCTTCCGCTTCTGGTCGTACCGGACCTGGGTCTTCAAGGCCCTGCCGCCGGTCGCCCCGCCCGTGGCCGCCGAGCCGGTGCCGGGGCCGGAGCCGGAACCGGCGAACAACTAAGGGCTGTCCCGTAATCCCCGGCGGGCGCACGACGACAGCCACGGCACCTCGTCGCGTTGTCGGAACGCCCGGATACGCCCAGTATCAGCACGCTCCTCCGCCTTGCGATGCACCGCGTCTGACGCCGCGCGCTGATCCACCGGGGATTACGGGACAGCCCTTAGGGGTCCCTCTAGCGGACGGTCTTCTCCGGCTCGGCCGGCTGCGGGGCCGTGCGGCTCAGGAACAGCGCGAACACCGGGGGCTGCGTCTGCAGCAGCTCCAGACGGCCACCGTCCGCCTCCGCGAGGTCCCGGGCGACCGCGAGGCCGATCCCGGTCGAGTTCCGGCCGCTGATGGCCCGCTCGAAGATCCGGTTGCCGAGGTCCGGCGGGACGCCCGGCCCCTCGTCCGTGACCTCCAGCACCGCCTGGTTGCCGATCACCCTGGTGCGCAGGGCGACGGTGCCGCCGCCGTGCATCAGGGCGTTCTCCACGAGGGTGGCCAGCACCTGGGAGACCGCGCCGGGGGTGCCGACGGCCCGTACGCCCTGCTTCCCGGAGCGCACGATGGCCCGGCCGGCGCTGCGGTAGGCCGGCCGCCACTCCTCCACCTGCTGCTTGACGACCTCGTCGAGGTCGAAGGGGACGGCGGAGCCCGTACGGGGGTCCCGCGAGTTCGTGAGCAGCCGCTGCACCACGTCCGTGAGCCGCTCCACCTGGGTCAGGGCGATCGTCGCCTCTTCCCGTACGGTCTCCAGGTCGTCGGTGACCGTGATCTCCTCCAGGCGCATCGACAGCGCCGTGAGCGGGGTGCGCAGCTGGTGGGAGGCGTCGGCGGCGAGGCGCCGCTCGGCGGTGAGCATCCGGCCGATCCGTTCGGCGCTGGAGTCCAGCACGTCGGCGACCCGGTCCAGCTCGGGAACCCCGTACCGCTTGTGCCGGGGCCGCGGGTCGCCCGAGCCGAGCCGCTCGGCGGTCTCGGCGAGGTCGGTGAGCGGGGAGGCCAGCCGGTTCGCCTGCCGTACGGCGAGCAACACGGCCGCCACGACGGCCAGCAGGGCCACCGCTCCGACCACGGCCAGGGTCCGTACGACCTCCCTGGTGACGGTGGAGCGGGCCTCCTCCACGACGACGGTCTCGCCCTGCTCGCCGCGGGCGGTGCCGCGTACGACGCTGTCGGGGATCGACGCGCCGACCTCGACGGTCGGCTGCCCGGGGATCGTGATCCGGGCGTAGTGGCCGGCGTCGAGCTGTTCGGCGAGGGCGACGGGGTCGGTCGGCTTCTTCTCCAGGACGTTCGCCTCGACGACGCTCACCAGGCGCAGCGCCTCGGACTCGACCCGGTCCTGGGCGCTGCTGGTGATGGTCCGGGTCTCCACGATGACGAGGGAGACCCCGAAGACGGCGATCACCACGAGCACCACGGCGAGCGTGGACTGGATGAGGCGGCGGCGCATGGGCCAGGGCCTTTCTTCCGGGGTCGGGCCGGATCAGGGGGCGGGGTCCGGTGCGCTCGATCGCAAGGCGGAGGAGGGAGACGACGCGGAGCGTTGGCGGCCGGCGCCGACGCGGCGGGCGCACCGGAGCGCGCGAGCCCGGCCTGACCCGGAAGGAAGGCCCTGGAGGTCAGCTCTTCTCGAAGCGGAAGCCGACGCCTCGGACGGTGGCGATGTAGCGGGGGTTGGCGGCGTCGTCGCCCAGCTTCTTGCGCAGCCAGGAGATGTGCATGTCGAGGGTCTTGGTGGAGGACCACCAGGTGGTGTCCCAGACCTCGCGCATGAGCTGGTCGCGGGTGACGACCCGGCCCGCGTCGCGCACCAGGACGCGCAGCAGGTCGAACTCCTTGGCGGTGAGCTGGAGCTCCTCCTCGCCCATCCAGGCGCGGTGCGACTCGACGTCGATCCGGACGCCGTGGGTGGCGGGGGGCTGGGCGGCCTCGGTGGCGCCGCGCCGGAGCAGGGCCCGGACCCGGGCCAGGAGTTCGGCGAGGCGGAAGGGCTTGGTCACGTAGTCGTCGGCGCCCGCGTCCAGGCCGACGACCGTGTCGACCTCGTCGGCGCGGGCGGTGAGGACCAGGATCGGGAAGCCGTGGCCCTCGGCGCGCAGCCGGCGGGCCACTTCGAGTCCGTCCATGCCCGGAAGGCCCAGGTCCAGGACGACGAGGTCGACGCCGCCCTGGAGTCCCGCGTCCAGGGCGGTGGGGCCGTCCTCCCGGACCTCGACCTCGTACCCCTCCCGGCGCAGGGCGCGGGCCAGGGGCTCCGAGATGGATGCGTCGTCCTCGGCGAGCAGTACACGCGTCATGTGGGTGATGGTAGTCCGAGGCGACTGCATCGAGAGGCCTGCCCGCAGACCCCTTCCGATCTGGCTTTATGGACCACTGAGCGCCTTCGAATATGGTCGAACGGTTCCCGACTCGCCTTGTGATCCATCTCTCAAGTCCTTTCATATGCCACAGTGTCGTGTCGTATGGTGGCGAGACGCCTGATGCAATACCTCAGGGACCTTTGTGCCGAAAAACAGCGCATAGGTCTCTATTTCTGTCCGGAACCGGACGGGCAGCCTTGTCGAGGACTGACCCGGCCGGCCTTGGCGACAGTGGATGACCTGTTGGCCGGGCCCCTCGCGTGATGATGCGCGGGTGGGCGCGGATCCCGGTTACGGATGTCCCTTCACTCCCGGTACGACGGGGGCGAGACCCCCAGGCGTGGGGTGGGAGGTCCGACCGCCGGTGCCGGCCACCCCCCACCGGGCGCGGATGGGCTCACGAGGCCGAAGCGTCCCGAGCAAGCAAGGATCGACCATGGCTTCCAGCCTGACGACGGCCTCACCGAGCCCCGCTCACGAGAAGACCGTCCTCGGCCACCCGATCGGCCTGGCCACGCTGTTCATGACCGAGATGTGGGAGCGCTTCTCCTACTACGGCATGCGTGCGCTTCTCGTTCTGTACTTGGTCTCCGGCGGCGTCGACGCCGCGACCGGGAGCCAGGGCGGTGGCCTCGGCTTCACCGCGGCGACGGCGACGGCGATCTACTCCGTCTACGTGGCCATGGTCTACCTGATGGCCATGCCCGGCGGCTGGTTCGGCGACCGCGTGTGGGGCGCCCGCAAGACGGTCGCCATCGCCAGCTTCGTCATCATGGCGGGTCACGTGGCGCTGGCCGTCCCCGGCCAGCTCGCCTTCTTCATGGGTCTGCTGCTGGTCGCGGTGGGCTCCGGTCTGCTGAAGGCCAACATCTCCACGATGGTCGGCCACCTGTACAAGGACGCGGACGACCCGCGCCGTGACAGTGGCTTCACGATCTTCTACATCGGCATCAACGTGGGTGCCCTCCTCGCCCCGGTCGGCATCGGCATGGTCGGCGAGCTCGTGAACTGGCACCTCGGCTTCGCGCTCGCCGCCGTCGGCATGGGCATCGGCCTGGCCGTCTTCCTTCTCGCCGGCCGCACCCTGAGCCCGAAGAGCAGCCTGGTCCCGAACCCGCTGAGCGCCGCCGAGCGCAAGGCCGTGATCACCAAGGCCCTCGCCGTCCTGGCCGTCGTCGCCGTCTTCTACGGCGCCGTGGTCGCTGCGGACATGTTCACCATCAAGTGGGCGCTGTACCCGATCACGATCGCCGGTCTGATCATTCCGGTCGCCGTCCTCACCCGTATCAAGCGGGACAAGGACCTCACCGCCGGCGAGCAGACCCGGATGAGCGCCTACATCTGGTTCTTCGTGGCCGCCGCCGTCTTCTGGATGATCTACGACCAGGGCGGTTCGACCCTCTCGCTGTTCGGTGACAAGAACTCCGAGCGCAGCCTGCTCGGCTGGGAAGTCCCGACCACCATCTTCCAGTCGCTCAACCCGCTCTTCGTGGTGGCCCTGGCCCCGGTCTTCGCCGCCGCGTGGGTGGCGCTGGCCCGCCGCAACCGCGAGCCCAGCACCATCGTGAAGTTCTCGGCGGCCCTGGTCATCGTGGGCGCCTCGTTCTTCGTCTTCGCCATCCCGCTGGGCCAGACCGCCGGCAACGACACCAAGGTCACCATGTGGTGGCTGGTGCTCATCTTCCTGATGCACACGCTCGCCGAGCTGTGCCTCTCCCCGGTGGGCCTGTCGGTCACCACGAAGATGGCGCCGCAGAAGTACGGCTCCCAGATGATGGGCGTCTGGTTCCTGGCCGTCACCGCCGGTGACTGCGTCACCGGTCTGCTCGGCCTGGCCGATGTCCAGCTGAACGGTGTCGGCGTGATCCTCTTCCAGGCGTTCGCCGCCGTGCTCGCCGGTGTCGCGATCTTCATGTACCGCAAGAAGGTCAACGCGCTGATGGGCGGCATGAACTGACCCGTCCCGCTCCGGCGGAGAGACGGCCCGGCACACCGCAAGGTGTGCCGGGCCGTCTCCGTGTCAGCGGGTGCCGCGCAGACGGCGCCACGGGGTGAAGGTGAACACCGCGCCGCCGAGCAGGATCACCGTGCCGGCGACGAGGGCGAGGGCCTTGATGCCGCCCTCGTCCTCCGCGCCGGTCTCGGCGAGGCCGCCCGAGGTGGTGCTGCCGGTGGTGCCGGTCGAGGAGCCGGAGCCGCCCGGCTGGGCGGTGGTGTCCAGTTCCAGCGAGACGCCGCTGCTCGTCGCCTTGCAGGGGACGTTGATCGGCGTGGAGCCGGGCGCCATCGTGACGTCGATCGTCAGCTGGTCCGGGCTGAGCGTCACCTTCCCGGACGTGCCGGGCTTGTAGGTGCCGGTCATGTCGCTGAGGCTGACCGGGGCCTTGTCCGGGATCGGCTCGGCGTTGGCGGGTCCGGAGACCTTGACCGTGCCGCTGTCCGCGCCGCCGAGCTTCACGTCCATCGAGGGCTTGAGGGCTCCCGCGGGCAGCGCCATGGGCGCCGCCATCGCGCCCTTGGCGGTCTTGACGGTGAGGTCGTAGCTGCCGCCGTTCTTCTTGGCGTTGATCGTGACCGGGGTCTTGATGCCTCCAGGGACGACCGCGCCGCAGTCGAAGGTCACCTGGACCGCCTTGCCCGGGAAGTCGGTCTGGCCGCCCCCGCCGCCGCTGCCGCCCGAGGCGGTGGAACCGCCCGTGGCGGAACCGCCGGTCGTGGTGCCGCCCGTCGTGGTGCCGCCGGTCGTGTTGCCGCCCGTCGTGGTGCCGCCCGTCGTCGTACCGCCCGTGGTCGTACCGCCGCTGGAGCCGCCCGACACGTCGATGACGGCGCCGCCCTTGACCTCGCCGACCGGCGCGCACTTGGTGACGAAGGTGCCGAAGGGGAAGGTGACGGCGACGTCGTACTTGCCGGGGGTGAGGCTGATCCTGCCGGCCTTGGTGAGCTTCAGCTTGCCCTTCATCGTGGACATCTGCATGGGGGCCTTCTTGGGGATCGGCGGGTTCTTCTTCTCCCCGACGACCTTCAGCTCTCCGCCCCCGCCGCCGACGGTGATCCAGCCGGTGGGCTGGACGGAGTCCGCCGGGATGTCCATCAGGTCCGTGTTGTTCGAGGCCGGCTTGACCGTCTCCCAGGACACGTCCACCTCGTCGCCGACCTTGGCCGTGGCCGGCGCGGTGACCTTGGCGGTGGTCTCCCCCTCCACCGGGGAGCCACCGCCGGCCGGCGGCACGCACTTGACCTTGAACGTGGCCTCGGCGGCCTGGGCGGTAGGAGCCGTGATGGCGAGGCCCGCGCCGCCGAGCAGCAGCGCGACCAGGGCCGCGCTCACCCTCCGTCGGTTCTTCACGATGGTCCCTTCGTCGTCGAACGGTTCTCAGACGGTGCGGACGTCTGTGGTGCTCTCTCCGGCGCGCTGTCCGGGGTGAACCACGGCAGGACCGCCGTGGAGGTCTCAGGGGGATCCGCCGGCCGCTCGGCGCGGGCCGGCGCGGCCGGGCGCGCGGCGGGGAGCCCGGGCAGCCGGGCCGTCACGGCGGCCGCGGCATCGGCGGGCCGTGTGCCGCGGTGGCGTCCGGCGCCGTGGGCCGTGCGCGGCCGGACCTTGTCGACGACGGCCATGCCGGTACGGAAGACCGCGGCCGGGATCACCAGCAGGAGCAGGCCCCAGAACAGCAGGACCCCGTACGGGCGAGCCACGCCCCAGGGCTGGGTGGCCACGACGGTCTCGCCGTACTTGAGGGAGATCGTGTAGTCGCCGTGGGCGCCCGCGGGGAGGGTGACGTCGAGCGCGACCTCCGCCTTGCCGCCGGGCGGGATGGTCCCCTTCCACCGGGCCTCCTCCCACAGCGGGGCGAACACGCCGTGGGCGGTGCCGAGCTGGAAGACGGGGTCCTTGACGGGGGCCGTGCCGAGGTTCCCGACGGTGACCTTGAACTTCCGGCCGGGCGGGGCGCCGAACCAGGTCAGCACGCCGTCGTCCCCTTCCAGCCGGACCCCGGTGAGCATCGCGAGGCGGCCGGTGCCGGATTCCGCGGGCAGTTCGGCCACCGGATGGTCGGTGATCTTCAGGGTGGCCGTGACGGTGGACCGGTCGCCGTTGACGGAGGTGACGTTGACGATGCAGGGGCAGGGTTTCGGCGGTGCCACCACCGGCAGCCGGCCCGCGAAGCGCCCGTCCTCGGCGACGGAGACGGCCGCCCCGTCGGCGTTGGCGCAGCTGTTGGTGCCGCCGATCATGTTCTGGCCGCACACCAGCAGCATCACCAGGGTCCTGGGCCGCCAGCCGGCGCCCGTGACGGTGAGCTCGGTGCCCTTGGCGGCCTCCTGGAGGGAGAGCGCCACGGTGGCTTTGCCCTCGTCCGCGGCGGACGGGACCGCGGGCAGGAGTGCGAGGGCGCAGGCCGCCAGCCCCACCAGGAGAGCCCGGACGGCGCCGCCCAACCCGCCGCCGAACCCGCCGCCCAACCCGCCGCCGGCCCTGGCACCGGTCTTGACGTCGATCCTGCCGCCGGCCATGGCGCTCACCTGGAGGCTCCCGTCAGTTCGTGTTCCGGTGCCGGGCTCGTCGCTCCGGGCTTCCCGGACGGTCCGCCCGGTGCCGCGCCGTCCGCCGGCCGCCGCCACGGGCTCCGGCCGCGTACGAGGCACAGCGCGGCCCGTGCGGTCCCGCCGAGGGCGAGCAGGCCGAGGCCCGTCCAGCCGGCGGCCCGCCACGGCACGAACCAGGCGGAGGCGCCCGCGACGGCCCGGGCCCCGCCGGGGGCGGTCACGGTGACGGTGACGCGAACCCGGTCGAGGACCGGGGCGCCGGGCCAGGGTTCGGTCAGCTCGACCCGCCGGCCGGGGAGCAGTTCGACGGGCACGGCGCGCGGGCCCCGGCCCGTGACCTCGCCGAGGACGCCGTCGGCGCGGATGCCCAGCTCGGGCGCGAGGGCGACGTTGCCGCGGTTGACCAGGGTGTAGGCGACGACCGCGGCCCCGCCCCGGCCCCGTACGGAGACGTCCTCGACGGTGAGGGCCGCCAGGCTGGGGCCGCTGACCCGCAGGTGGACCCGTACGCCCACCTCCCGGCCCGCTTCGGCGGCGATGAGGGCAGCCGGGTGGTCGCCGGGTGGGGACGCGGGCGGCACGGTGACGGTGAAGGGGACCACCGCGCGGGTGCGGGGCGGGATCTTCACGGTGGCTCCGGCACCGAAGCTGAACCACGAACCGGCGCCGCCGGGAGCGCCGGGAGCGCCGGAAGCGGCCGGGCGGGCCGGGAGGGCGCCGTCGGCGGTGTCGTGCGCGTCGGCCCCGCGGAGGGTGACGGTGCGCTCCTGGTCGGTGGTGTTGGTCAGGGCGAGGCGGTCCTCCAGCACGGTGGCCGGGGCGCCCTCCAGGTAGAAGTACGGGCGGGCGCCGCCGGGCCGGGCCGCGGCCGTTCCGGCGGCGGGCTCGGCGGTCCAGCCCGGTTCGTCGGCGGCGGCGCAGGCCGCGGGGAGCGTGTGCAGCGCGGCCGCCGCCGGCAGGACCAGGAGGAACAGGAGGAGGCGGCGGGCGGCGCGCCTGAGGGTGTGGAGCACGGGCATGGCCGGGGCGCTCCGTTCAGGACCGGGCCCGCCGGCCGCGCCGGGTCAGCCAGAGCACGCCGGCCGCGCCGGTGAGCATCACGGTGCCGCCGAGGGTGCCGAGGGCGAGGGCGGAGTCGGTCGGCCCGGTCTGCGGGAGGGTGTCGGGCGGTGCGTCGCCGCCGGGCCGCGCGCCGGCTCCGCCGGTCCCGCCGGCCGCGGTGACGTCCAGTTCCAGCGAGGGCCCCGGGTTGTTGCCGGGGGTGCAGGTGGTCGTGGTGCCCATCGCCTTGATGGTGAGCACGCCGGCGGTGAAGGTGACCTTGCCGCTCTTCTTGGGCGTGTAGGTGCCCGAGAGATCGGTGATCTTGATGGGGGTGTCGGGCGGCACGGCCTCGGGGTTGGACGGGCCGGAGACCGGTACGGACACCTTCTCGGCGCCGCCGACCACGATGACGGCGCCGGGGCTCATGGCGCCCTTGCCGAGCTCGATGGGGCTGGAGGAGACGCCCTTCTGGAAGGACATCGTCAGCTTGTAGCCGTCGCCCTCCTTGACGGCCTTGATGTCGATGGGCGACACGGCCGACTTGTCCCCGATCGGGGTCTTGCAGTCGTAGGCCACGTCGACGACCGCGGCGTGGGCTGTGGGGGCGGCGAGCAGCACCGCCGATCCGGCCAGCGCGGAGGCCAGCGCGAGCGCGGTGGAGCGTTTGCGGTCGGACACCTTCGTCTTCCCCTCGGGCCACAAGTAGCTGACGACACATCAGATCGGTGGCTCAAGGTACGCCCGGGGCCTTACGGAGGGAAGACAAAGGACAGGCCCGAATTGACCGTTCGTCAGTAGGCGCGGACGCCCTTGCTCCACACCGCGGAGACGAGCGGTACGCCCGGCCGGTAGGCCAGGTGGACGTGGCTGGGGGCGTCCAGCAGGGCCAGGTCGGCGCGGGCTCCCGGAGTCACGGTGCCGATGTCCGTGCGGCGCAGGGCGCGGGCGCCGCCGGCCGTGGCCGACCAGAGGGCCTCGTCGGGGGTCATCCGCATGTCGCGGACGGCGAGCGCGATGCAGAACGGCATGGAACTCGTGTAGGAGGAGCCCGGATTGCAGTCGGTGGACAGTGCGACGGTCGCGCCCGCGTCGATCAGGCGCCGGGCGTCGGGCCACTGGGCGCGGGTGGAGAACTCGGCGCCGGGCAGCAGGGTGGCGACCGTGGTGTCCGCCGCCTGGGCGAGGGCGTCGACGTCGGCGTCGGTGAGGTGGGTGCAGTGGTCGGCGGAGGCGGCCTCCAGCTCGACGGCGAGCTGGACGCCGGGGCCGTAGGAGAGCTGGTTGGCGTGGACGCGCGGGATCAGCCCGGCCGCGGCGCCGGCGGTGAGGATCGCGCGGGCCTGGTCGCCGTCGAAGGCGCCCTTCTCGCAGAAGACGTCGACCCAGCGGGCGTACGGGGCGCAGGCGCTCAGCATCTCGCCGGTGACGAGGGCGACGTAGCCGGCCGGGTCCTCGGCGTAGTCCGGGGAGACGATGTGCGCGCCGAGGTAGGTGACCTCGTCGGTGTGCGCGGCGGCGATGCGCAGGGCGCGGGCCTCGTCGGCGACGGTGAGGCCGTAGCCGGACTTGGTCTCGAAGGTGGTGGTGCCCTGGCGGCGGGCCTCGTCGAGGTGGCGGACGAGGTTCGCCTCCAGCTGGGCGTCGGAGGCGGCGCGGGTGGCGGCCACGGTGGTGCGGATGCCGCCGGCGGAGTAGGCGCGGCCGGACATCCGGGCGTTGAACTCCTGAGTGCGGTCGCCGGCGAAGACGAGGTGCGAGTGCGAGTCGACGAAGCCGGGGATCAGAGCCCGGCCCTGCGCGTCGAAGCTCTCGTCGGCGGCCGGAGCCTTGTCGGCGGGGCCGACCCAGGCGATCTCGCCGCCGTCGATGACGACGGCCGCGTTCTCGATCAGGCCGAGCGGCGAGCCGTCGCCGAGGGCCGGGTCGTTGGTGACCAGGCTGCCGATGTTGGTGATGGCCGTGGTGGTCATGGTTCCTCTCGGTTTCCTGGGGCTCCGCCCCAGACCCCGCGCAGAGCCCGGTTTCGGGAAGGGGCGGGATGGGGGAAGGGCCCGCCGCAGGCGGCACGGTCAGGCGCGCAGGGCCGCGACGGACTCGGACAGGGCGGACGGGACGTCGGCGACCAGGGTGTGGTGGCCGTCGCGGACGATGTGCCGGCCGGCGACCACCGTGTGGCGGACGTCCGCGGCGGTGGCGGCGAAGACGGCCGTTTCGGCGCCGAGCCGCGGCAGGGGGCCGGCCGTGCGGACGGAGTCCAGGGCGACGGTGGTGAAGTCCGCGAGCGCGCCGGCCTCCAGGCGGCCCGCGTCGACCAGGCCGAGCGCCGTATGCCCCTCACCGGTGGCGGCGGTCAGCAGCGCGTTCGCCGTCCAGTGGCCCCGCGTACGGCTGCGCAGCCGCTCGTTCAGTTCCATCGCGCGCGCCTCTTCGAGCAGGTCGATGACGGCGTGGCTGTCGCTGCCCAGCGACAGCGGGCTGCCCGCCTGCTGGAGCCGGGTGGCCGGGCCGATGCCGTCGGCGAGGTCGCGCTCGGTGGTGGGGCACATGCAGGTGCCGGTGCCGGTGCCGCCGAGCAGGGCGATGTCGGAGTCCGTGAGGTGCGTGTTGTGGACGCCGGTGGTGCGCGGGCCGAGCACCCCGTGGTCGGCCAGCAGCTGCGTCGGGGTGCGGCCGTGGGCGGCCTGGCAGGCGTCGTTCTCCGCGGTCTGCTCGGACAGGTGCACGTGCAGGGGCGCCCGGCGCTCCTCGGCCCAGCGGGCGACGGTGGCCAGCTGGTCCGCGGGCACGGCCCGCACCGAGTGCACGGCCGCGCCGATCAGGGCGTGCTCGCGGGGCTTGAGCGCGCTGACGCGTTCGGCCCAGGCGTCGGCGCTGCCGTCCGAGAAGCGCTGCTGGTGGGCGTTGGGCGCCTCGCCGAAGCCGGACGAGAGGTAGGCGGTGTCCAGGAGGGTGATCCGGATCCCGGCCGCGGCGGCCGCCTCGATCAGGGCCTCGCCCATGGCGTTGGGGTCGGCGTACGGGGTGCCGCCGGGCGCGTGGTGGACGTAGTGGAACTCGCCGACGTTCGTGATGCCCGCCAGGGCCATCTCGGCGTACACCGCGCGGGCGAGCGCGAAGTAGTTGTCGGGGGTGAGGTTCTGGGCGGCCCGGTACATGAGCTCGCGCCAGGTCCAGAAGGTGCCGGAGCCGACCTGGACGGCCCCGCGCAGCGCCCGGTGGAAGGCGTGGCTGTGCGCGTTGGCCAGGCCCGGCAGGGTCAGGCCGCGCAGGACCTCCGCGCCGGGCGGCGGGGTGTCGGCGCCGGTGCGCAGGGCGGCGATCCGCCCGTCTTCGGTGACGTCGAGGGCGACGCCCGGCTCGACATGGGTGCCGAGCCAGGCGTGCTCCAGCCAGTACGTCGTCAGCGACATGCCAGGCCTTCCAGTACGTCGGCGAGGGCGAGGACGCCGGCCACGCAGTCGTCCTCGGCGGCGAACTCCCGAGGGGAGTGGGAGACGCCGGTCGGGTTCCGTACGAACAGCATCGCGGTCGGGACGGCGGCGGAGAGGATTCCGGCGTCGTGTCCCGCCCCGGTTCCTAGGACGGGGACCGAACCGCCCAGGATCCGGTTCATCTCGTCGCGCAGGGCGTGCTCGAACTCGACGACCGGGGTGAAGGACTCACGGACGATGCCGAGGTCGATGCCGTCCTGGTCGGCGCGCTCTCGGGCGGCCTTCTCGATGGCGGTGACGACCGTGTCGAGGGTGGCCTGGTCGGCGGCCCGGGAGTCGAGCCAGCCGCGCACGAGCGAGGGGATGGCGTTGACGCCGTTGGGCTCGACGGAGATCTTCCCGAAGGTGGCGACGGCACCGGCGAGGGCCGCCTCGCTGCGGGCCGCGAGCACGGTCGCCGCGTAGGTGAGCATCGGGTCGCGCCGGTCGACCAGCCGGGTGGTGCCGGCGTGGTTGGCCTCGCCGCGGAAGTCGAACCGCCAGCGTCCGTGGGGCCAGATCGCGGAGGCGATGCCGACCCGGTCCCCGGACAGGTCCAGGGCCCGGCCCTGTTCCACGTGCAGCTCGACGAAGGCGCCGATGCGGCCCAGGCGTTCGGGGTCGGCCCCGATGGCCTCGGGGTCGTAGCCGGCGGCCTCCATGGCCTGCGGCAGGGAGACGCCGTCGGCGTCGCGCAGCTCGTGGGCCTTCTCCTTCGTCAGCCGGCCGGCGGTGAGCCGGGAGCCGACGCAGGCGAGCCCGAAGCGGGCGCCTTCCTCGTCACCGAAGTTGGTGATGGCCAGCGGCCTGGAGAACTGCGCGCCCCTCCTGCGCAGCTCGTCCAGGGCCGCGAAGGAGGACACCACGCCGAGCGGGCCGTCGAAGGCACCGCCGTCGGGGACGGAGTCCAGGTGTGAGCCGGTGACCACGGCGTCCCCGGCGAGGGGGTCGCCGAGCCAGGCCCACTGGTTGCCGTTGCGGTCGGTCTCGTACGTGAGCCCGCGCGCCTCGGCCTGCTCCTGGAACCAGGTCCGGCAGTCCGCGTCGGCCCCGCTCCAGGCGTAGCGGCGGTAGCCGCCGGTGTCGGCGTTGCGGCCGACGGGCGCCAGCTCGGCCCACATCTCGTGGAACGACGGCGTCCCGCCGGGGCCCGCGGCCGAACCGGCCGCGGGCGTGAACCGGGCCCCGCTCACGCGTCGTCGCCCTCGCGCATCGGGACGCGGACGCCGCGCTCGTCGGCGACGGTCTCGGCGATGTCGTAGCCGGCGTCGACGTGGCGGATGACGCCCATGCCCGGGTCGTTGGTGAGGACGCGGCGGATCTTCTCGCCGGCCAGCGGGGTGCCGTCGGCGACGGTGACCTGGCCCGCGTGGATGGAGCGGCCCATGCCGACGCCGCCGCCGTGGTGGATGGAGACCCAGGATGCGCCGGAGGCGACGTTGACCATGGCGTTGAGCAGCGGCCAGTCGGCGATGGCGTCGGAGCCGTCGAGCATGGCCTCGGTCTCGCGGTACGGGGAGGCCACCGAGCCGCAGTCGAGGTGGTCGCGGCCGATGACCAGCGGCGCGGCGAGGGTGCCGTCGGCCACCATCTCGTTGAAGCGCTCGCCGGCCTTGTCGCGCTCGCCGTAGCCGAGCCAGCAGATGCGCGCGGGCAGGCCCTGGAAGTGGACGCGCTCGCCGGCCATCTTGATCCAGCGGTGCAGGGACTCGTTCTCCGGGAAGAGTTCGAGCATCGCCCTGTCGGTCTTGTGGATGTCCGAGGCCTCGCCGGACAGGGCGGCCCAGCGGAAGGGGCCCTTGCCCTCGCAGAAGAGCGGGCGGATGTAGGCCGGCACGAAGCCGGGGAAGGCGAAGGCCCGGTCGTAGCCGGCCAGCTGGGCCTCGCCGCGGATGGAGTTGCCGTAGTCGAAGACCTCGGCGCCGGCGTCCATGAAGCCGACCATGGCCTCGACGTGCTTGGCCATGGACTCGCGGGCCCGGGTGGTGAAGCCGGCCGGGTCCTTGGCGGCGTAGGAGGCCATGTCGTCGAAGTCGACACCGACGGGCAGGTAGGCCAGCGGGTCGTGCGCTGAAGTCTGGTCCGTCACGATGTCGATCGGGGCGCCCTCGGCGAGCATCTGCGGGAGCAGCTCGGCGGCATTGCCGAGGAGGCCGATGGAGAGCGGCTTGCGGGCGTCACGGGCCTCGACGGCCAGCTGGAGGGCGTGGCGCAGGCTGTCGGCCTTGACGTCGAGGTAGCGGTGCTCGATGCGGCGGTCGATGGCGCGCGGGTCGACGTCGATGCAGATCGCGACGCCGTCGTTCATGGTGACGGCCAGCGGCTGGGCGCCGCCCATGCCGCCGAGGCCGGCGGTGAGGGTGATCGTGCCGGCGAGGGTGCCGCCGAACTTCTTGGCCGCGACGGCCGCGAAGGTCTCGTAGGTGCCCTGGAGGATGCCCTGCGTGCCGATGTAGATCCACGAACCGGCGGTCATCTGGCCGTACATGGTCAGGCCGAGGTGCTCCAGGCGGCGGAACTCCTCCCAGTTGGCCCAGTCGCCGACCAGGTTGGAGTTGGCGAGCAGCACGCGCGGGGCCCACTCGTGGGTCTGCATGACGCCGACCGGGCGGCCGGACTGGACCAGCATGGTCTCGTCCTGCTTGAGCGTCTGCAGGGTGCGGACCATGGCGTCGTACGAGCGCCAGTCACGGGCGGCCTTGCCGGTGCCGCCGTAGACGACGAGCTTGTCGGGGTGCTCGGCCACCTCGGGGTCGAGGTTGTTCTGGAGCATCCGCAGCGCGGCCTCCTGCTGCCATCCCAGGGCGCTGAGCTCGGTGCCGCGCGCGGCGCGTACGGGGCGGGGTCCTGACATGGCGGGGTGCCTCCTCCGATGTTGGTGTTTCCATTCACATCCTCTCGCCCTGAATAGATTCAGTCAACAGCTGCGGGCGGCCCCGTCGGGTGATGGGATGGCGGACATGGCCGCAGACACGGAGGGCGAGGGCGCCGCCGAGCGCCGGGATCTGGTCGTACGGGCCGCCGTCGAACAGGGACTGGTCGGCGGGACGGACTCCGCGGAGCCCCTGGTCTGCCTGCTGGACACCGACGGGATCCGGGCCTCCGCGGCCGCCCTGACGGCCGCCTTCGCGGACGCCCTGGCACCCGGCACGCCCGTCCTGCACGCCTTCGCCGTGAAGGCCGCCCCGCTGGTCCCGGTGCTGCGGCTGCTCGCCGCGGCCGGGCTCGGCTGCGAGGTGGCCAGCCCGGGCGAGCTGGCACTGGCCCGGGCGGCGGGAGTGCCCGCGGCCCTGACGGTCCTGGACTCCCCCGCCAAGACGACGGCCGAGCTGCGCGAGGCGCTGGCGCTGGGGATCGCCGTCAACGCCGACAACCGGCAGGAGCTGGAACGCCTCGACCGACTCGTCGCCGGGGCGCCGACCGCGTCCCCGATCGGCGTCCGGATCAACCCGCAGACGGGCGCGGGCGCCATCGACGCGCTGTCCACGGCGACGTCCACCTCGAAGTTCGGCGTCGCCCTGCGCGACCCCGGGGCGCGCGAATGGCTCGTACGGGCCTGCCTGGACCGGCCGTGGCTGACCCGCCTGCACATCCACTCGGGCTCGCAGGGCGTCCCCCTGGAGCTGATCGCGCAGGGCGTACGGGAGCTGCACGCCCTGGCCGAGGAGATCAACGCGGCGGCCGGGCACCGCCGGATCGACACCCTCGACATCGGCGGCGGCCTGCCGGTCAACTTCGCCTCGGACGAGGCGACCCCGACGTACGCCCAGTACGTCCGCGCCCTGCGCGGGGCCGTCCCGGCGCTCTTCGACGGCTCGTACGGCCTGGTCACCGAATTCGGCCGGTCCCTGCTGGCCAAGCACGGGCTCGTGCTGGCCCGGGTCGAGTACACCAAGAGCAGCGGCTCCCGGCCGATCGCGCTCACGCACGCCGGCGTCCAGCTGGCGACCCGCACCGCCTACGCGCCGGCCGCCTGGCCGGTGCGGATCCTGCCGTACGACGCGAAGGGCGCCCCGAAGGCCGGCGCCCCGGTGGCCCAGGACGTCGCGGGCCCGGCCTGCTTCGCGGGGGACCTGCTCGCCGCGGCCCGCGAGCTGCCGCTGCTCTCCCCCGGCGACCTGATCGGCGTACCGGACACCGGCGCGTACTTCTTCACGGCCCACTACGGCTACAACAGCCTGCCCCGCCCGGCGGTCCACGGCTTCACGGTGACCCCGCGGGGCGAGGTCCGCTTCAGCCTCGCCAGGCCCGCGCAGACCCTCGCCGACATCGTGGCGGAGGCGGGCGGCACCCTGGGCGACGCCCTGTTGTAGCGGGGGCTCGGCGTCGTCGCGGGCTCGGCGTCGTCGCGGGGGCTCGGAAGTCCTAGCGGGGCTCGGCGTCGTCGCGGGGGCTCAGCCGGCGGCGGGGCTCACTCCACGAACAGGCCGCGGGCCGCGGCGCGGGTGTCGAAGGCCTCCAGGCGGGCCTGGGCGTCCGGCAGCGCGTCCGCCATCGCCTCCAGCAGCACCCGGCCCAGCAGCATCGGCGCGCACGCCGTGTCGAAGGCCAGCCCGGTGCCGACCGGGGCGGGGATCAGGAGGTCGCAGTGGCGGGCCACCGGGGCGAAGGCCGAGTCCGCGACCGTCACCACGGTCAGGCCGGCCTTCCGCGCACGTTCCAGGGTGTCGACGACCTCCCGGGGGTGCCGGGGCAGCGCGAAGCACAGCAGCGCGGTGGCGCCCTCGTAGAGGGCCGCGTCGATGCGGTCCTCCATCATCGAGCCGCCCTCGTCGAGGAGCCGTACGTCCGGGTGCACCTTGGCCGCGAAGTACGCGAAGCCGCGCGCCTGCGAGGACGCCGCCCGCAGCCCGAGCACGGGCAGCGGGGTCGAGGCGGCGAGCAGCCGCCCCGCCTCCTCGACCGGCGCGGGGTCGGCGAGCATCTCGGCCAGCTGCCGCAGGTTCTCGATCTCGCCGAGCACCGCCTGCTGGTACTCGTTGTACGAGTCCTCCTGCACGGCGGCGGCCCGCTCGGCCGGAGCCACCTCGCGCAGGTGCCTGCGCAGTGCCGGATAGCCGTCGAAACCCAGCGCCACGGCGAACCGGGTCACCGACGGCTGGCTCACCCCGGCCAGGTCGGCGAGCTCGACGCTCGACAGGAAGGGCACCTGTGCCGCCCCGCGCACCATGCAGTGCGCGATCCGCCGCTGGGTCGGCGTCAGCCGGTGCCCCTCGAACAGCGCCTGGAGCCGCGCCGCCGGGCTGTCGCTCATGCCGTCCCCCTCCGTCCCGGTGGTTTATTCAGTCACGGAGCACTCTGCATGCGGTTATGCAGCGGGGCAAGCCGGTGCCCGCGATGCGGATAGGGGGGCCAGCCCCAGTGCCGGGGCCGGCGGCGCTTCCTACGGTGAGGGCATGGACGCCCACGCCCAAGAGCTCAAGAAGGAACTCGACGCGACGCTGAAGGCCCGGCGGGAGCTGGGCCCGGAGTACGAGGCCGCGCTGGTGGACTCGTTCGTCGAGAAGGTCGACACCCAGCTGCGGCGCAGACTCGCCGAGGAACGGCTGTCCCATGCCCGCGGCGAGAGCCCGTACGCGGCCGCCGGACCGCCGGAGGGGAACTTCGGCGAACGCTTCGGCTTCGCGGTCATCACCCTGGTCCTGGCGGTGCCGCTCTCGGCCGTCGGCGCCGCGCAGACGGGCTTCAAGGGGCTGGTGGTGGCCTGGGTGGGCGTGCTGGGGGTGAACTTCATCCACGCCGCTCGCCTGCGGCGCACCCGGCCGGATCCCCTCGACTGACTGCCGCCGCCGCCCGACCGCTGCCCCGCGCCTCGAACGCCGGCGGGGCTGGATCGACCGGCCGGCTCTGAGGCGAACCGAGCCCCGGAATTCTGGCGCGGGGACCGCCGCACCCTCGGCGGGCGAGGGGCGGGACGACGGCGGTCCCCGCGGAGGACACGGCCGGGTCAGGGCCGTCCGCGTCCGTGGTGTCCGCGTGTCCGGGAGCCGCTCCGGAGGTGCGCGAACACCGTCGGTGGTGCCGGCCGGGTCCGGTCTCCCGGTCTCCCTGCCGACGACCACCACTGTGCCGGAGCCGTGTTAAGGCCGTGCTGCTGTCACGTGTCCGGCCCGTACCGTTTGCGCGACGGCCGGAAAACGCCGGTTACTTCGCGGTCTTCGCCAGGAAGGCGAGGAGGTCCTGCCGGCTCACCACACCGGTGGGCTTGCCCTCGACCAGCACGATCGCCGCGTCGGCCTCGCCGAGCACCGCCATCAGCTCGGACACCGGCTCGCCCGAGCCGACCTGCGGCAGCGGCGAGCTCATGTGCTTCTCCAGCGGGTCGGAGAGCGAGGCGCGCTGCGCGAACAGCGCCGCGAGCAGCTCCTTCTCCACCACCGAGCCGATGACCTCGGCGGCCATCACGTCGGGGTGGCCGGCGCCCGGCTTGACGATCGGCATCTGGGAGACGCCGTACTCGCGCAGGACCTCGATGGCCTCGCCGACGGTCTCCTCGGGGTGCATGTGGACGAGGGAGGGGATGCCGCCCTCCTTGTCGTCCAGCACGTCGCCGATGCGGGCGGCCGGCCCGGCCTCCTCCAGGAAGCCGTGTCCCGCCATCCACTCGTCGCTGAAGATCTTGCTCATGTAGCCGCGGCCGCTGTCCGGCAGCAGGACGACGACGACGTCGTCCGGGCCGAGGCCCTCGGCGGCCTTCAGCGCGGCCACGACGGCCATGCCGCAGGAACCACCGACGAGGAGGCCCTCCTCCTTGGCCAGCCGGCGGGTCATCTGGAAGGAGTCCTTGTCGGACACCGCGATGATCTCGTCGGTGACGTTGGGGTCGTAGGCGGTCGGCCAGAAGTCCTCGCCGACGCCCTCGACGAGGTACGGGCGGCCGGAGCCGCCGGAGTAGACCGAGCCCTCGGGGTCGGCGCCGATGACCTTGACCTTCCCGCCGCTGACCTCCTTGAGGTAGTTGCCGGTGCCGGAGATCGTGCCGCCCGTGCCGACGCCGGCGACGAAGTGGGTGATCTTCCCGTCCGTCTGCTCCCACAGCTCCGGACCGGTGGTCTCGTAGTGCGAACGGGGGTTGTTCGGGTTGCTGTACTGGTCGGGCTTCCAGGCACCGGGGGTCTCGCGCACGAGGCGGTCGGACACGTTGTAGTACGAGTCCGGGTGCTCGGGGTCGACGGCGGTCGGGCAGACGACCACGTCCGCGCCGTACGCGCGCAGCACGTTGATCTTGTCCATGGACACCTTGTCAGGGCAGACGAAGATGCACTTGTAGCCCTTCTGCTGGGCCACGATGGCGAGTCCTACACCCGTGTTGCCGCTGGTCGGCTCCACGATGGTGCCACCGGGCTTGAGGGCTCCGCTCTGCTCGGCGGCCTCGATCATCCGTACGGCGATCCGGTCCTTCACGGATCCGCCGGGATTGAAGTACTCGACCTTCGCAAGGACGGTGGCCTGCAGGCCTTCGGTCACACGGTTGAGCTTCACCAGCGGGGTGTTGCCGACGAGGCTGATCATCGAGTCGTGGAATTGCACCATGTTCTCCAAGGAGGGGACTCCACGGGTTCTCCGGGAGGCATGGCCAGGGTATGCCGAAAGGGATTGGCCGACCGTGTGTACGGGGCAGGTAGGGGTCAATGAGGACCGAGGAGGTGGCCTGAAAGGTGTCCAGGGCGCGAACAGCCCGCCGCATCGCGGCGGGGGCGGCGTACGGCGGTGGCGGAATCGGACTCGTCGGGGCCGCCGCGGTCGGGCTGGTAGTGGCGGAGGTGCAGTTCGCCAAGCGCACGGTGGGCTCCGGGCTGCCGGACCCGCCGCGCGCGGACGGGCTGTACGGGAGCGAGTTCGGCGGCCCGGAGCAGAGCCCTGGCCCGCTGCGGCTGGGGATGCTGGGTGATTCCACGGCCGCCGGGCTCGGTGTGCGGCGGGCCCGGCAGACTCCGGCCGCGCTGCTGGCCTCGGGGCTGGCGGCGGTCGCGGAGCGGCCGGTGGAGCTGCGCAACGTGGCCCTGTCGGGTGCGATGTCGGACGACCTGGACCGCCAGGTGGGGCTGCTGCTGGACCGGGACGCGCCCCCGCCGGACGTCTGCGTGATCATGATCGGCGCGAACGACGTGACGCGCCGGATGCCGCCGACCCAGTCGGTCCGGCTGCTGACGTCGGCGGTGCGCCGGCTGCGCATGGCGGGATCCGAGGTTGTCGTGGGGACCTGTCCGGACCTGGGCACGATCGAACCGGTGTACCAGCCGCTGCGCTGGCTGGCGCGCCGTGTGTCACGGCAGCTGGCCGCCGCGCAGACCATAGGAGTGGTCGCGCTGGGTGCCCGTACGGTCTCGATGGGGGACCTGCTGGGCCCGGAGTTCGCCGCCAACCCGCGTGAGATGTTCGGCCCGGATTCCTACCACCCGTCGGCGGAGGGGTATGCGACGGCGGCCATGGCCATGCTGCCGACCCTGTGCGCGGCGCTGGCGCTGTGGCCGGAGTCGGACCGGCTCGACGTGTCGCGGGACGAGGACATGCTGCCGGTGGCGAAGGCCGCGTCGGCCGCCGCGGGCCAGGCGGGTACGGAGGTCACGGCGGCCCGCGGTCCGTGGGTGCTGCTCAAGCACCGCCGCCGGCGGCGGGTGCCGGGCGAGGACCCGGCGCCCGCGGCCCCGGACGCGGCGGAGCTCGCTCCCTAGGGAGGGTCGTCAAAGGAGCGTCGGCCGCCCGAAGGGCGGGGCCGGCCGGGCGGGACTTCGACGACACGGCCCAGGGGTGTCTGGTCGATCGGCCGGATCAGTGCTGGGGGCCGTGGGGCCCGGCCCGATCGGCGAGACCAGGGGGTGTGGCCCGGGCCCGGCCGGTGTGGCGCACCCTTGGGGTGCGGGCCCCTGCCGGCCGGGGCCCGTGGGAGCGACCGGCATCACACCCTCAGGCCGGTGACCTCGACCGTACGGGGCGGTAACTTCGCATGCGGTCCCGCAACGACGCACCCCTTGGAGTCCCGATGCCCGAAGCCGTCATCGTTTCCACCGCCCGCTCTCCCATCGGGCGCGCCTTCAAGGGGTCCCTCAAGGACGTCCGCCCGGACGACCTGACCGCGACGATCATCCAGGCCGCCCTGGCCAAGGTCCCCGAGCTGGACCCGCGCGACATCGACGACCTGATGCTCGGCTGTGGTCTGCCGGGCGGCGAGCAGGGCCACAACCTCGCGCGCATCGTGGCCGTCCAGATGGGCATGGACTTCCTGCCGGGCGCCACGATCACCCGGTACTGCTCCTCGTCGCTGCAGACCTCCCGCATGGCCCTGCACGCCATCAAGGCGGGCGAGGGTGACGTCTTCATCTCCGCGGGCGTCGAGATGGTCTCGCGTTCGGTGAAGGGGTCCTCGGACGGCCTGCCGGACACCCACAACCCGCTCTTCGGCGACGCGGAGGCCCGCACTGCGGCCGTCGCCCAGAGCGAGGGCTCGTCGTGGCACGACCCGCGCGAGGACGGCCTGATCCCCGACGCGTACATCGCGATGGGCCAGACCGCGGAGAACCTGGCCCGCCTCAAGGGCGTGACCCGCCAGGACATGGACGAGTTCGGCGTCCGCTCCCAGAACCTGGCCGAGGAGGCCATCAAGAACGGCTTCTGGGCCCGAGAGATCACCCCCGTCACCACCCCGGACGGCACGGTCGTCTCCACCGACGACGGTCCGCGCGCCGGCGTGACCCTGGAGGGTGTGCAGGGCCTGAAGCCCGTCTTCCGCCCCGACGGCCTGGTGACGGCCGGCAACTGCTGTCCGCTGAACGACGGCGCCGCCGCGCTGGTCATCATGAGCGACACCAAGGCCCGCGAGCTGGGCCTGACCCCGCTGGCCCGGATCGTCTCCACCGGTGTCACCGGGCTCTCCCCCGAGATCATGGGCCTCGGCCCGGTCGAGGCGTCGAAGCAGGCCCTGAAGCGGGCCGGCCTGACGGTCGGCGACATCGACCTGTTCGAGATCAACGAGGCCTTCGCGGCCCAGGTCATCCCGTCGTACCGGGACCTGGAGATCCCCCTCGACAAGCTGAACGTCAACGGCGGGGCCATCGCCGTGGGTCACCCCTTCGGGATGACCGGCGCCCGCCTGACCGGCACGCTGATCAACAGCCTGCAGTTCCACGACAAGCAGTTCGGTCTGGAGACGATGTGCGTGGGCGGCGGCCAGGGCATGGCGATGGTGATCGAGCGGCTGAGCTGAGCCGTAGCGGAGGGTAGGGGCCGGCTGAGGAACGAATGCCGGCACCTGCCCGCAGCGGTGGCGAAGCTCAGCGCGACCAGGCAACAGCGCGGCTGAGCTGAGCCGTAGCGGAGGGTAGGAGCCGGCTGAGGAACGAATGCCGGCACCTGCCCGCAGCGGTGGCGAAGCTCAGCGCGACCAGGCAACAGCGCGGCTCGGCCGAGCTGTCGAAACCCCCGCCCGGACGTGGCCGAAAGTAGGGGTCCGGTTACTGGATCAAGTGTGGGGCCAGACGCCGCAAGGACCCTCGGCCCGTACTGACGCTGGTTCTAATCCCGTCGCGGCCGACCTGTGACCGAATCTCCCCCAGGATGTGACCTATGTCCTGGGGGATCGGTGTTTACGCAGGTCAGCACCGCCGCAGGGGTGCAAGGTGTGACGAATGCCCTGTCCATTTCGTGACGTAATGCACTGCACGCCATTCCCAGGCCGGGACACTCTGATGTAGGAAGTCGGGGGATCGAATCACCTCAGGAGTTAGTCAGTGAGCGCCATGTCTCTTGCCCTGCTGCTGACCACGGCCGCTGCCACGGCTGTGGGCGCTGCTGCTCTGCACGCCGTCCACGGTCTGCGCAAGCAGGTCTCCGCCCTGCGCAGTGAGCTGGCGGTGCCGGTCCACGCCCGTGGCACGACCGTCCCGCACGCCCGCCACGCCGCCGAGTCCCCCGCCGCGGAGATACGAGCCGCCGTGGCCGAGGCCCTGGCCGAGGAGCGCGAGCGCGAGCTGGCCGAGGCGCGCGCCTTCTGGGCGGCGCAGGAGGCCCGTGACGCCGCCGACGCCCCGTCGCTGCTGGGCGGTCTGTCCGGGCTCGGCGAGGACAACCCGGTCTTCCTGCCCCGGCAGGCCGACCTGGTGGGCCTGGAGCCGGTCCTGGGCGAGGAGGCCCTCGACGAGCTGCCCGGCTACCCGGAGGATTCGGCCGAGCTGGCCGCCGCCCGCCGGCGCCACCCCTCGCACCCCGATTTCGTACCGGCCCAGGCCTCGCACCCCGGCGCCGACCACGAGCGCACCGTGAACCGTCTGGAAGAGCTCGCGGAGGCCCGTACGGCCCTCGCGGACGTCCGTCCCGGCCCGCTGGGCACGCTGGACGTGTACGTCTTCACGGACGGCACGACGCTCTGCATGACCCCGGGGCACCGGGAGACCGCGGAGCGCCTCGCCGAGGCGCTGCGCTCGGGCACCGCGCCGGTCCTGCTGGGCGGCTCGGGGATCTCCGGCGCCTACGCGCTGACCTTCTCCTGCGGTGACTCCGAGGACCCCGACAGCAACGTCTACATCCTCGCGGACCGCGTCATCGCATCGCTCTGATCTCCGCCTGCTCCACCAGCGATACGGCCTCGTCCAGCATCTCGGACGGGGCCTTCGCCGTGTCCGGGGCCCCGGCCCCGGCGCGCAGGGCCTCGGCGAGGTCCCGGCCGGCCACCGCCACCTGGTCGCCGACGACGAAGAGGCCCTCGTCCGGCATCTCCCGCGGCGCCCGCCCGGGCTCCTCCAGCCGCTGGGCGCGTACGGAGAGCTCACGGGCCAGGTCCAGCGCGGCGGCGGCCGCTCCCTGCTGGAGGCGGCTCTGCGGTGCGGCCCGCAGGCGGTCGGCGAAACGTTCCACGGCGGCGCTCAGGGGCGAAGTGTCAAGCACCCGGCCGACCCTACGCGCCGTCCGGGCACCATTGCCAATGGGCGAACTCTCCGGCACGGTGGCGTGAAGAGAACAGCACGGCAAAACCTCCGGAGGCGCCCATGTCCGTAGAGTTCTCCGAGCAGACCCACCGCAACATGATCGACAGAATCCCCCTGACCACCGGCCGTGAGGTCTCCTACTGGCTCCGCACCGTCGACGAAGGCCCCTCGCTCGTCCGGTTCGAGGAGAAGGTCAGCTGGCTGCGCGGCGCGCACGAGCTGTCGTACGGCCAGGCCAAGGCGATCATCCACGAGTACGACCTGCGCCGGGCCGCACGAAGGTTCGGCTGACCACTCCTGGCCCCGACAAGCCACGCCCTGGTCCCTGGACGCGGGAAGGCCCCGCGAGCGGTGTGCTCGCGGGGCCTTCCCCGTGCCGTGTGCCGGACCGGGCGGGCCTGGCGGCCCGCAGGTCCTGCTAGTCGTCGCCCGAGAGGATCTGGAAGATGCGCAGCATCTCGATGTAGATCCACACCAGGGTCATGGTGAGGCCGAAGGCCGCCAGCCAGGCCTCCTCGCGCGGGGCGCCGTACGTCACGCCGTCCTCGACCTGCTTGAAGTCGAGGGCGAGGAAGCAGGCGCCGAGGATGACGCCGATGGCGCCGAACAGCAGGCCGAGGCCGCCGCTGCGGAAGCCGAGGCCGTCACCGCCGCCGAAGACCGCGAACAGGGTGTTCGCGAGCATGAGGAGGATGAAGCCCAGGGCCGCGGCCATCACGAAGCCGTAGAAGCGGCGGGTGACGCGGATCCAGCCCATCTTGTACGAGAAGAGCACGGCGGCGAAGACGCACATCGTGCCCAGCACGGCCTGGATGACCACGCCGGCACCGAAGTAGGTGCTGGTGGCCGCGCTGATCACGCCGAGGAACACGCCCTCGAACGCCGCGTAGGCCAGGATCAGGCCCGGGGAGGCCTTCTGCTTGAACGACTGGATCATCGCGAAGACGAACGCCACCAGGGCGGCGCCGATGCCGATCGCGTACGACTTGTTGAGGTTCGCCGGGTCGACGGGCAGCAGCACCCAGGAGAGGGTGGCCGTCACGATGAGCGTGCCGAGCGTCATGGCCGTACGGCTCACGACGTCGTCCATGGTCATCGCGTTGGTGCGCGCCGGCGCCTGCGGCATACCCGTGGTCGGGTCGGTCGCGTACGGGTTCGTCGCGTACGGGTTGGTCCCGGCCTGCTGGTGCTGCGCGTCAAAGCCCGCGTAGCCACCGTTGTCGCGGCTGAACCCCCGTCGCGAGAAGACCGGGTTACTGCTCCTCATCTCACTCCTCCGTGGCCACCGAGCGCGGCCTTGCAACAAGAGTAATGCGCTCGCAAAGAAAGCACCCTACTGCTGGAGGAGGATCTTAGGAGAAGGCATGGCGAAGCGCAGAGGATAAAACGAGGGAGTCCCGCCGCGGCCGCGAGGGGTACCTCGCCAGAGCTGCGGAGTGCCCGGAGCCGGACTTGAACCGGCACGGCCCGAAGGCCAGCGAGGTTTAAGCTCGCCGTGTCTGCATTCCACCATCCGGGCAGGGCGTGGCGGCCCCCGTGGAAAAAGCCTTGAACGCTGCGCCGAGCCTATCCGGAACACACTCGCCGCCGACCGGCCGCCTATCCGATGTTGTCTGATTTTATTGGCGCTTGAGGGTCCGTCAGGCCCCAGAATGCACGGTCGGCCCGTTCTGGACGTCGATCACCACCTGTACGGGAATGACGGGATTTCGACGGCCCGCGCCACCCCCCGCGCCACCCCGGGCCACCGCCCGCCGACCAGGGCTCCCGTCATCTCCTGCCGGAGCTCCTGTCATACCAGAGGAGGAGGCGGGCCCGCCCGCCGTCAGTCTCGAGTGGGCCCGGGAACAGGCACGGCGGCTGATCCGCGGCGGGTAAGGCCGCGGTGAAGATGGAGGGGTCCCCGCACAACAGACCGAGGAGCCGTCCTGTGACCACCATGAACTACGCCCCGCACACCGCCCAGGCCGTGGCCGCCCGCGCCACCGGCCTCTCCAAGGTGTACGGCCAGGGCGAGACCCAGGTGGTCGCCCTGGACAACGTCTCCGTGGACTTCGGCCAGGGGCAGTTCACCGCGATCATGGGCCCCTCGGGCTCCGGCAAGTCCACCCTGATGCACTGCGTCGCCGGCCTGGACACCTTCTCCGCGGGCTCCGTCCGCATCGGCGAGACCGAGCTGGGCTCCCTGAAGGACAAGCAGCTCACCCAGCTGCGCCGGGACAAGATCGGCTTCATCTTCCAGGCGTTCAACCTGCTGCCCACGCTGACGGCCCTGGAGAACATCACGCTCCCGATGGACATCGCGGGCCGCAAGCCCGACCAGCAGTGGCTCGACACCGTCGTGGACATGGTCGGCCTCTCCGGCCGCCTCGGCCACCGGCCCACCCAGCTCTCCGGCGGCCAGCAGCAGCGCGTGGCCGTCGCCCGCGCCCTGGCCTCCCGCCCCGAGATCATCTTCGGCGACGAACCGACCGGAAACCTGGACTCCCGCTCCGGCGCCGAGGTCCTCGGCTTCCTGCGCAACTCCGTCCGCGAGCTCGGCCAGACCGTCGTGATGGTCACCCACGACCCGGTGGCCGCCTCCTACGCGGACCGCGTCATCTTCCTCGCCGACGGCCGCATCGTCGACGAGATGCTCAGCCCCACCGCCGACGGCGTGCTGGACCGTATGAAGGCCTTCGACGCCAAGGGCCGCACCAGCTGATCCCGGGTCCCGCCCCGGCCCTTCCTCCAGACTTCCAGCCCCAGGACTGAGATCCCCCATGTTCCGTACCGCCCTGCGCAACGTCCTCGCGCACAAGGCCCGGCTGCTGATGACGGTGCTCGCCGTCACCCTCGGCGTCGCCTTCGTATCCGGCACCCTCGTCTTCACCGACACCCTCAAGAAGTCCCTCTCCGGCCAGTCCGCCAAGAGCTACGACGGTGTCGCCGTCTCGGTCACCTCGTACGGCCAGGGCCGCAACGAGCAGGGCCAGAAGGAGGGCGAGCCCGGCCTCGGCCAGCCGACCCTCGACAAGATCAAGGCGCTCCCGGGCGTCGACTCCGTCTCCGGCCGTGTCTCCGGCTTCGCCGGCGTCGGCGACGAGAACGGCAAGCTGATCGGCTCCGGCTGGTCCAACCAGGGCGCCAACTACATGCCCGTCAAGGACGGCAAGAACCCGCGCTACGCCTTCGTCCAGGGCGCCGGCCCGGCCAGGGCCGACGAGGTCGCCCTCGACAGGGCCACCGCCGACAAGGGCGGCTACAAGGTCGGCGACAAGGTCCGCGTCGCCACCAACGGCCCGGTCAAGGAGTACTCCCTCGCCGGCGTCTTCACGACCGAGGACGGCGCCGTCCAGGCCGGCGGCAGCCTGGTCCTGTTCGAGACCAAGGTCGCCCAGGAGCTCTACCTCAAGCCCGGCTACTTCCAGGAGCTGTCGGTCGCCGCGAAGGACGGCACCTCCGCCGACAAGCTGCTCGCCGACATCAAGCCGCTGATCGACGGCAAGACGACCAAGGCGCAGACCGGCGCGGCGCTCGCCGACGAGCAGGCCGAGCAGATCGAGAAGGGCCTCAGCAACCTCAGCACGATGCTGCTCGTCTTCGCCGGCATCTCGCTCTTCGTCGGCATCTTCCTGATCTACAACACCTTCACGATGCTGGTCACCCAGCGGACCAAGGAGCTGGCGCTGCTGCGCGCCGTCGGCGCCAACCGCGGCCAGGTCATGCGCTCCGTGCTGACGGAGGCCCTCGTCGTCGGCGTCCTGTCGGCCGCCGCCGGCCTGCTCGGCGGCATCGGCCTGGCGATCGGGATCCGCTCCGTCATCGGCTCCCTCGGCGCCAAGCTGCCGGGCGGCGCCCCCGTGATCGCCCCGGGCACCGTCGTCGCCGCCCTCGTCATCGGCGTCGTCGTCACCACCGTCGCCGCCGTGCTGCCGGCCTGGCGCACCGGCCGGATCGCACCCGTAGCCGCCATGGGCAGCGCCCACCTGCCGGCCACTTCGAAGTCCCTGCTCGTACGCAACATCCTCGGGTCGGTCATCAGCCTCGCCGGCATCGGCCTGGTCTTCCTGGGCGTGTCCAAGGGCGGCGACACGGGCCGCATGACCATGGGCGGCGGCGCCTTCTTCATGCTGATCGGCATGATCGTGCTGCTGCCGCTGCTCTCCAAGCCGGTCATCGGCGCGGTCCGCCCGCTGCTGCAGAAGGTCTTCGGCGTCCCCGGCAAGCTGGCCGCCCAGAACGCCGTCCGCAACCCGCGCCGCACCGCCGTCACGGCCGCCTCCCTGGCGATCGGCCTGACCCTCGTCACCACGCTGTCCGTGCTCGGCATCACCGTCGGCAAGGTCGTCGACCGCATGAGCACCGAGAAGCTCAAGGCCGACTACCGGGTCTCCATGTCCTCCGACGCGGGGAGCCTCGACAAGTCCGTGGCCGAGACGCTGGCCAAGGCCCCCGGCATCAGGGCGGTCTCCCCGCAGACGGCCGGCTACTTCCTGGTCGACGGTGACTTCCGGGCCGCATCCGGCGTCAACCCGGCCACCATCGGCCAGCTCCTCAACGTCGAGGTCCTCAGCGGCTCGCTCGACAGCCTCGGCAAGGGCGAGGTCGCCGTCGCCGAGAAGACCGCCAAGAAGCACAACTTCACCGTCGGCAGCCCGATCAAGCTGCAGTACGACGACGGCAGCGAAGCGTCCGTCAAGGTCGGCGCGATCTTCAAGGACATGGAGGGCCTGCTCTCCCCCTACGTCATCGACGACAAGGTCCTCAGCGAGCACAGCGAGGAGATGTACATCCCCGAGGTGTACGTCAACGTCGACGGCGGGGCCTCCAAGGCCGCCCAGCAGAAGGTCGTCGACGCCCTCGGCAAGAACCCGGCCATCACCGTCGCCACCCAGCAGGACATGCGCAACGAGATGGGCGGCATGATCAACACGATGCTGAACATCATGTACGGCCTGCTCGGCATGGCGCTGGTCATCTCGGTGCTCGGCGTGGTCAACACGCTGGCCATGTCCGTCTTCGAGCGGACCCAGGAGATCGGCATGCTGCGGGCCATCGGCCTCGACCGCAGCCGGGTCAAGAACATGATCCGCCTCGAAGCCGTGGTGATCTCCCTCTTCGGGGCCGTCCTCGGCGTCGCCATCGGCATCTTCCTCGCCTGGGCCGTCGGCTCCACGCTGGCGAAGGCCATGCCCGGCTACGAGCTGATCCTCCCGTGGGACCGGATCGGGATCTTCCTCCTGCTGGCCGCAGTGGTCGGCGTCCTGGCCGCCATGTGGCCGGCCCGCAGCGCCGCCCGCCTGAACATGCTGACCGCCATCAAGACCGAGTAGGAGCGCCGCGCGGAAACCGGCGGGAGGACACGGAAGGGCCCCGGGGCGACATGCCCCGGGGCTCTTCCCGTCGCCCTCGCAGGAACGATCAGCCCGCCTGTGCGCCCCAGGTGCGCAGCCGCAGCGGCAGCCCCGCGTCCCCACGGCCCGCGGGCCGCACCGCGAGCACCTGGTTGACCCCGAGGCGGCCCCGCTCGAAGCCGAGGGCGGAGGCGGCCATGTAGAGCTGCCAGACCCGGACCCGGCCGGCCGATGTGAGGGCCACGGCCTCGTCCCAGTGCTCCTCCAGCCGTGCCACCCAGGCCCGCAGGGTCAGGGCGTAGTGCTCGCGCAGCGCCTCCACGTCGCGGACCTCGAAGCCGGCCCGTTCCAGTTCGCCGACCGTGGTGCCGACCGGGGAGAGCTCGCCGTCGGGGAAGACGTACGCGTCGATGAACTCGTCCACCCTGTAGGCCGTTTCGTCGGCCTCCGGCCGGCGGGCGATCTGGTGGTTGAGCAGCAGGCCGCCGGGGCGCAGCAGGCCGTGCAGGGTATGGGCGTAGTCGCGGTAGCGGTCGGCTCCGACGTGTTCGGCCATCCCGATGGAGGAAATGGCGTCGTAGGGGCCGTCCTTGACGTCCCGGTAGTCCTGGATCCGGATCTCGACCAGGTCGGCCAGGCCCTCGTCCGCGGCCTTCTTGCGGCCGTACACGGCCTGTTCGCGCGAGAGCGTGATCCCGGTGACGCGGGCGCCGTACTCGCGGGCCGCGTGCAGGGCCATGGAGCCCCAGCCGCAGCCGACGTCGAGGAGCCTGTCCCCGGGCTTCAGGGCGAGTTTGCGGCAGACCAGGTCGAGCTTGTCGTGCTGGGCCCGCTCCAGGGTGGAGCCGGGGGTCCAGTAGGCGCAGGAGTACACCATGGAGGGGCCGAGGACCCGCTCGTAGAAGTCGTTGCCGACGTCGTAGTGGTGGCCGATGGCCTGCCGGTCGCGGCCCCTGGTGTGCCGGGGGCCGCCGCGCCGGGGCGCCTCCTCCGCGGGCGGCGGGGGCGCCGGCAGCGGGCGGGCGAGGGTGACGAGGTCCCGTACGGCGCCCCGCGCGTCCGCGTCGCGCAGCAGCGCGGCGGTGCCGGCGGCGGCGCCCGCGGCGGCCGAGGCGCGCCGGGGCAGGAGCGTGCGCAGCGCGGCCAGGCGGGACGGGGTGGGGGCGGGCGCGGGGACGGGTTCCCGGTCACGCTCCCACAGCAGGCCGGCCACCCGGTCCAGCACCTCGAACAGATCGCCGTCGACGGTCAGTTCGCCGGCCACCCAGGCCCGGGCCAGGCCCAGTTCGCCGGGCTTCCACAGCATCCGGCGCAGGGCACGGCGGCCCCGGACGACGAGCACGGGGCCGCCGGGCGGCCCGGCCTCGCTCCCGTCCCACGCGCGGATGCGCACGGGCAGGGGGCCGCCCAGCAGGGTCTCGGCAAGAGCGGCCAGCCGCGGAGCGGCGTCGGTCATGGCGCACCTCCACAAAGTTCCGACCCATCCCTCTACCCATCCGCGGCCCCGGGTACGCCGAAGGGGCCGCCCGCACCACGGATGGCGGGCGGCCCCTTCGGGGTCGTACCTTCTACCGGCTCAAGGGCCGGGTTCCCGACGCAGGGTCAGGAGGCCTTGGCCTTCTCGGCCGGGGCAGCGGCGGCGGCCGGAGCCGGCGCCGGCTTGGCGGCCTCGTAGAACTCCTCGCGCGGGGTCTCCAGCGCACCGAGGGAGACGACCTCGCGCTTGAGGAACATGGCGAGGGTCCAGTCGGCGAAGACGCGGATCTTGCGGTTCCAGGTCGGCATGGCCATGCCGTGGTAGCCACGGTGCATGTACCAGGCGAGCCGGCCCTTGAGCTTGATCTTCGTCTTGCCCATGACGATCATCGCGACGCCCTTGTGGAGGCCGAGGCCCGCCACCGCACCCTTGTTGGAGTGCGAGTACTCGGTCTGCGGGAAGCCACGCATGCCCGAGATGACGTTGTCGCCGAGGACCTTGGCCTGGCGCAGCGCGTGCTGGGCGTTCGGCGGGCACCAGGCGTTCTCGATGCCGGCCTTGCGGGCGGCCATGTCCGGAACCTGGGCGTTGTCGCCTGCGGTCCAGATGTAGTCCGTGCCCGTGACCTGGAGGGTCGGCTGGGCGTCGACGTGGCCGCGCGGGCCCAGCGGCAGGCCGTAGCGGGCCAGGACCGGGTTCGGCTTGACGCCGGCGGTCCACACGATGGTGTTGGAGTCGACCTCGAGGCCGTTCTTCAGCACCACGCGGCCGTCCACGCAGGAGTCCATGGAGGTGTTGAGGTAGATCTCGATGCCGCGGGACTCGAGGTGCTCCTTGCCCCAGGTACCGAGCTTGGGCCCGACCTCGGGGAGGATCTTGTCGGCCGCGTCGACCAGGATGAAGCGCATGTCCTCGCGCTTGATCGTGGAGTAGTACTTCGCGGCGTCGCGGGCCATGTCCTCGACCTCGCCGATCGTCTCGGCGCCGGCGAAGCCGCCGCCGACGAAGACGAAGGTGAGGGCCTTGCGGCGGACGTCCTCGTCCGTCGTGGACTCGGCCTTGTCCAGCTGCTCGAGTACGTGGTTGCGCAGGCCGATGCCCTCCTCGACACCCTTCATGCCGATGCCCTGCTCGGCGAGGCCGGGGATCGGGAAGGTGCGGGAGACGGCACCGAGGGCGATCACCAGGTAGTCGAAGGGCAGCTCGTACGCCTCGCCGACCAGCGGCGTGACGACGGCGACCTTGCGGTCCTGGTCGATGCTGGTGACCCGGCCGGTGAGAACCTCAGCCTTGGGCAGCACGCGTCGCAGCGGGACGACGACGTGCCGAGGCGAGATGCTGCCTGCGGCCACTTCGGGGAGGAAGGGCTGGTAGGTCATGTACGAGCGCGGGTCGACGACCGTGACGGTCGCCTCGCCGTAACGCATCTTCTTCATGATGCGCTTGGCTGCGTACAGGCCTACGTACCCACCTCCTACAACGAGGATCCTGGGACGCTCCGTGGTGCTCATGAGAACGAGTATCCAGCACCCAATGGGGTGTTGCTCGTGAGCCCCTTCACAAGGACTCGGGAGGCCTCTGCTACACTGCGCCGCCCACGTGACGGACGTCATGACGCGCAACGGGAACCAAGGGGTTACGGGAGTCGTTGTTCACCCGTCCTGAACTGGCCTCCAAGGCCGAAACCGGAGTAGACCACCGGGTTCGTGGATACCTACCGACACCACTCGTCGGCCTCCTCGCATCGCACGAACGCCCACTGCCAGACGCCCCCGTGGAGCCCCGGAACGGCCCGAAGCGGCCCTCCAGTGCGCCATCGCGAACTTTTCCTTGTGAAGAACTTCACGAACTTCTTCGGCGCGCGGCGACCCCGGACCCCCGTAAGGCCGTTACGAAGGCCCGAAACGCACGCAGCACCCCACGGTTCATCCGTCCCGGAGGTGCTGCGTGTGGGATCCACGGGGTCAGAACGCGCGATGACCTTTCATCCCCTGGCACCGGCATCCCCGTCGTCGGGGTCGGCGATTGGGGCGACGTCCACCGCGGCATCTGACGGCGGCCAGGACGAGGGCGCTCCGTTCTGCGACCCGGAACGCCGTCGTCGTCCGGCGTTTCAGGCCGTCACGCGGTGGCGGCCGCCGCGCTCCAGGCGATGCCGTCGAGGATGTCGTGCTCTGAGACGACGACCTCCTCGGCGCCCGTGCGCTCCATGATGGCCAGCAGGACCAGCGCGCCCGCGCCGATCACGTCCACCCGCCCCGGGTGCATCACGGGGATCGCCGCGCGCTCGGCGTGCGTGGCCGTCAGCATCCGCTCGGTGATCGCGCGGACCTGCTCGTAGGAGATCCGGGAGTGGTGGATCGCCGACGACCGGTATTCGGGCAGGCCGAGGGCGATCCCGGCGACGGTGGTCACCGAGCCCGCCAGTCCCACCAGGGTGCGCGCCTCGGCCAGCGGGACCGTCTCGGACGCCAGGTCCAGCGCGGCCTCGATGTCGGCGCGAACGGCGGCGACCTGCTCCTGCGTCGGCGGGTCGGTGACGACCCCGTCCACCACCAGGTGGCGCTCGGTCATCCGGACGCAGCCGACGTCCACGGAGCGGGCGGCCCGTACGTGGTCGTCGCCGACCACGAACTCGGTGGAGCCGCCGCCGATGTCGACCACCAGGAACGGCCGCTCCAGGTGCTCGTGCGCGGTCAGCTCCTTGGTGGCGCCGGTGAAGGAGAACTCGGCCTCCTGGTCGCCGGAGATCACCTCGGGCTCGACGCCCAGGATCTCCACGACGCCACGGACGAAGTCGTCGCGGTTCTCGGCGTCGCGGGAGGCGGACGTCGCCACGAAGCGCACCCGCTCGGCGCCGAACTCCTTGATGACCGCCGCGTATTCACGGCAGGCGGCGAAGGTGCGCTCCAGCGCCTCCGGGGCCAGGCGCCCGGTCTTGTCCACGCCCTGGCCGAGCCGGACCACGATCATCCGCCGGTCCAGCTCGGTCAGCTCGCCCGTGGCGGGTTCGCAGTCCGCCACGAGCAGCCGGATGGAGTTCGTACCGCAGTCGATGGCCGCGACCCGGGTCACTCGGACTCCTCGGCCTTCTCGCCGCACGGGGTGACGCAGGCGCCCTTGGCCCACCACTCCGGCAGCATCGCGAGGGCCTCGTCGCCGAACGGGTTCACCCCGGGGCCGGCGGCCAGGGAATGGCCGACGAGCACGTGCAGGCACTTGACCCGGTCCGGCATCCCGCCGGCGCTCGGGAAGCCCTGGAGCACCTCGATGGCGTCGCGGCGGCGGATGTAGTCCTCGTGCGCGGCCCGGTAGGCGGCGGCGAGTTCCGGGTCCTCGGCAAGCCGCGCCTGCATCTCCTTCATCACGCCGTTGGCCTCCAGCGTGCCGATGGCGGAGGCCGCGCGCGGGCACGTCAAGTAGTACAGCGTCGGGAAGGGGGTGCCGTCGGGAAGCCGCGGCGCGGTCTCCACCACGTCGGGCTGACCGCAGGGGCAGCGGTGCGCGATGGCGCGCAGCCCGCGCGGCGGGCGGCCGAGCTGCTGCTCGAACGCCTCGATGTCCGCGTCGGTCGGCTCGGTCCGGTCGGTCTGGGGCGGGGGCGTCTGCATGCCTGGAGGAAGTCTCTTCGTTCTCGTGGATGGGTGCTGCGGTACTGCGGTACTCCGGTACCGCCGTGCTCATTCGCCGGGGCGGTCGGCCTTGTCGACGCCGTCCCAGACGTTGGAGTACCAGGGGCGGTCCGAGCCGGCCTGGCCGGTCCGGTGCGGCTCCGGGGGCTGGGACCCGGGGTCGCTCATGATGTAGCCGACCTCCCCCGGGCGCAGGAAGTGCAGGTGCTTGCGCGCCTGCTGCTCCGCGTACGCGTCGTCCTGCCAGCGGGCCTTCTCGTCGCGGAGCCGCTCCAGGCGGTCCCGCGCGGCGGCGGCGGCCCGCTGCTGCTCCGCGATCTCCGAGCGCTGGGAGACGTACTGGCGCATCGGATACGCGAGGGCGACCACCAGCGTACAGAGCACGAGCACCAGGAGCGCGGCCCTGCCGGTGAGGCGGCTGCGGCGCACCTGCCGGCGCGACTGCGAGCGGTAGACGTGGGCCGCGGTCCGCTCACCGAGCTGCTTGAGCCGCGTCGCCGTGGAGAAGGTGGAGAACCGATCCCGGCTCCCGGCCATTGGTCCGCCTCCCCTTTGTACGCACTACGCAATACGTCCCCGCACACGGTACGGGACCGAGTGCGGGGACGTACGGAGGCAGAGCGTGATTAGCCCTTGAAGCGCGGGAAGGCGCTGCGGCCCGCGTACACCGCGGCGTCGTCGAGGATCTCCTCGATGCGCAGCAGCTGGTTGTACTTGGCGACGCGGTCCGAGCGGGCCGGGGCGCCGGTCTTGATCTGACCGCAGTTCACGGCGACGGCGAGGTCGGCGATGGTGACGTCCTCGGTCTCGCCGGAGCGGTGCGACATCATGCACTTGAAGCCGTTGCGCTGGGCCATCTCGACGGCGTCGAGGGTCTCGGTCAGCGAGCCGATCTGGTTCACCTTCACGAGGAGGGCGTTCGCGGAGCCCTCCTCGATGCCGCGGGCCAGGCGCTCGGGGTTGGTGACGAAGAGGTCGTCGCCGACGATCTGGACCTTGGCGCCCAGGCGGTCGGTGATGGTCTTCCAGCCGGCCCAGTCGTCCTCGAACAGCGGGTCCTCGATGGAGACGAGCGGGTACGCCTCGACGAGCTCGGCGTAGTAGTCGGTCATCTCGGCGGCCGAGCGGGACTGGCCCTCGAACTCGTACTTGCCGTCCTTGTAGAACTCGGACGCGGCGACGTCGAGCGCGAGCGCGATGTCCTTGCCCGGCGTGTAGCCGGCCTGCTTGACGGCCTCGATGATGAGGTCGAGCGCGGCGCGGTTGGACTCCAGGTTCGGGGCGAAGCCGCCCTCGTCGCCGAGACCGGTGGACAGGCCCTTGGTGTGCAGGACCTTCTTGAGGGTGTGGTAGACCTCGGCACCCCAGCGCAGCGCCTCGGAGAAGGACTCCGCGCCGATCGGGGCGATCATGAACTCCTGGATGTCGACGTTGGAGTCGGCGTGCGACCCACCGTTGAGGATGTTCATCATCGGAACGGGCAGCAGGTGCGCGTTCGGACCGCCGAGGTAGCGGAAGAGCGGGAGGTCCGAGGCCTCGGACGCGGCGTGGGCGACGGCGAGCGAGACGCCGAGGATGGCGTTGGCGCCGAGCGAGCCCTTGTTGTCGGTGGCGTCCAGGTCGAACATGGCCTGGTCGATCAGGCGCTGCTCGGTGGCGTCGTAGCCGACGAGCTCCGGGCCGATCTGCTCGATGACGGCGAGGACGGCCTTCTCGACACCCTTGCCGAAGTAACGGTTGGGGTCACCGTCACGGAGCTCGATGGCCTCGAAGGCACCGGTGGAGGCGCCGGACGGAACGGCAGCACGGCCGGTGCTGCCGTCGTCGAGGCCCACCTCGACCTCGACCGTGGGGTTGCCTCGGGAGTCCAGGATTTCCCGGGCTACGACGACGTCGATGGACGGCACGAGCATCTCCTTCTGGGATGTGACGCTGGGTGTGCGGTGGCGTCAGGCCGTGGGACGGCCTGGCCGACTAGAGCCTAACCGGATCCGGGCACTCACCCTGCCGACCGCCCGGGTCCTGGGACGAAAAAGGGCCCGAATACCCCTCTTCCCGGACATAGGGCCCCGCATGACGGGGGTTCCGCTGCCGCACACACCGCCGCCCGGCGCGTGGGGGGAAGGGCGCCGGGCGGTGGGAATTCTGCGCGTTGCGTACGCTTTTGCGGCTATTGCCGCAGCGGTCAGCTGAGCTTCAGCTTCTGACCCGGGAAGATCAGGTCGGCGTCCGAGACGATGTCCTTGTTCAGCTCGAACAGCTGCTGCCAGCCGCCCTTGACGCCGTTGGCCTCGGCGATGGTGCCCAGGGTGTCGCCCGGCTTGACCTCGTACGAGCCGTTGCCGGTCTTCGGCGCGGCAGGGGCCTCGGTCCGCTCGGAGCGGGTGACCGGGGCCTCGGCGCGCTTGGTGTCCTTCTTCGGCGCGGCCTTGGTCTCGGTCTTCTTGGTCTCGGTCTTCTTCGTCTCGGCCTTCGGCTTGGTGGAGGCCGGGGTCTCGGAGGAGCCGCCCGTGTACGAGGAGTTCGACAGGCCCTTGCCGCAGTGCGGCCAGGCGCCCTTGCCCTGCTTCTTCAGGACCTTCTCGGCCACGGCTATCTGCTGCGCCTTCGAGGCCTGGTTGGCCTGTGAGGCGTACGACTTGCCGCCGAACGCCGCCCACGTGGAGGACGAGAACTGCAGTCCGCCGTAGTAGCCGTTGCCCGTGTTGATGGCCCAGTTGCCACCGGACTCGCACTGCGCGACCTTGTCCCACTCGGACGCGGTGGCGGCACTGGCGGCGCCCGCGGTCATCAGGGGGGCCGCGACGGCCACACCGGCGACACCGGCGAGCGTGACGATGCGGACGGCCTTGGAGGCGCGACGGTGCTTGCCCTTGCCGGAAAGCAGCATGAGGTTTCTCCTCACCGACGCCTACGAGGTGAGCTGTCGGGTTCGGGCCTGTGAGTGCCCGGCGGTGCGACCTAGCGCACCGCTTAACCCCAAGCCGCTTGCGTGACCGTCTCTCAACGGACGCTCGCGGCACCTACCTTGGGTCCCCCGCTCCTGCCTTCGGCGCTTTACGCGACGACTGTTCCCCCCGTCCGCCGGCAGGACTCGGCGATGCGGTCGAAGGAGCTCGCGGTGGCGAGCGATTCAGAAGGTAGACACAGCTCTCCCCGATGTTCAACGAGGAACATCGGGGAGAAAGGGGCCCTACTTGCGCTCTCCGCAGAGGTGTTTGCGCAGGTGAGACCGGGGTTTGCGGAAGGCCCCGGGCGGGACACGCCAGTTGACCGGAAGAGACACATGTCTCACTTGCCGAAAACAGACAATCAAGGTCTTTCCGGGCGAACCAACTGTCCTTATTACGTGGTTAGATCCAGGTTCTGCCCGGGCTTGATCAGATCGGCGTCCTCGCCGATGACCTGCTCGTTGGCTTCGTAGAGGCCGCTCCAGCCGCCCTTCACGCCCTTGGCAACCGCGATGGTCGCCAGGCTGTCGCCCGCCTGCACGGTGTAGACGGGGTCCGGCGCGGCATCGGACGGGGCGCCCTCCTCGGGGGAGGGCGCACCGCGGTGCTTGCCGTTGCCCTCGGCGGGAGTGGCGCCCGGGGTCGCCGGGGCCGCCGGTGCCGCGGGGGCCGTCGGGTCAGTCGGGGACGGACCCGGGGTGACCGGCGGGGTCGTGGGCGCCGTCGGAGCCGTCGGGTCCGTCGGGAGGACCGGGGCCGTGGGGTCGGTGGGGCTCACCGGCGGGGTCGCCGGGTCGGTCGGGAGGACCGGGGTGCCCGGGTCGGCCGGGGGCGTCGTCGGGACGTCGGGCGCGGGCATGACGGGCAGTCCGAGGGACGGCGCGTCGGGGATCAGGAAGGGGGTGCCCGAAGGGCTCGGGGTCTCCGCGGTCGAGAGTCCGAAGTCCGTGGCCGGCTTGCCGCCCTTGGCGGAGGGCACGGTGTCGTCGGGGCGGGACGGCGCGGGGCCCACCGCGGTGGGGCTGCCGGGCAGACCGGGGTCGACGACCGCGGCCGGACCCTGCTGGTCCAGTCCGGCGGAGGCCGCGCACAGCGGCCAGGCCTGCGGGCCCTGGGATGCCAGCACGCGCTCGGCCACCGCTATCTGCTGCGAGCGGCTCGCGAGGTCGGCCCGCTCGGCGAAGTCCAGACCGCCGGCGTTCTGCCACTGCTCCTGGGTGAACTGGAGGCCGCCGTACGCGCCACTGCCGAAGTTGGCGCTCCACGCGCCGCCGCTCTCGCACTCGGCCACCTTGTCCCAGGTGGCGGTGTCGGCAGCGGTGGCACTGGTGGCGGCAAGCAGCGGCATGGCCAGCGCAGAGCCAGTGACTCCGGCTGTGACTACCAGCGCGGGGACCTGGCGGGGGCGTCTGTGACGGCCGTTCCCGGAGAGCATGAGGGATCACCTTTCGCATAACAGCGGGGTAACGGCAGAACCTAGCGGCCTTCGAACGATTGTCACAAGTTCAAGCAGGATCTGACTTTTGATCAGATCCCGCTCAAGTGTTTTGAGCTGTGAAGCGAACGGGAAGAGTACGAAGCCCTCGCATGATCAACCCCCCACGCCAGCGCAGGTCTTGGGGCGGAACGGCGAGTTCCAGGTCGGGCAGGCGCGTCAGCAGGGTCGCGAGCGCGGTCTGTCCTTCGAGCCGGGCCAGCGGCGCGCCCAGGCAGTAGTGGATGCCGTGGCCGTACCCGAGGTGCTGGTTGTCGGCCCGGGAGAGGTCGAGGGTGTCCGGGTCGGTGAACCGCTCGGGGTCCCGGTCGGCGGCCGCGAGGACGACCAGGACGGGATCGCCGGTCTCGACGCGCTCGCCGCCGAGGGTCAACGGCTCGGTGGCGAACCGCCACGTCGCAAGCTCCACGGGGCCGTCGTAGCGCAGGAGTTCCTCGACGCCGGTGGCCAGCAGCCCGCTCTCCCCGGCGGCCAGGGAGCTCTGCAGGCGCTCGCGCTGGACGGGGTTCATGAAGAGGGAGTGGACGCCGTTGCCGATGAGGTTCACGGTCGTCTCGAAACCGGCGAAGAGCAGGATGAAGGCCATCGCGGTGGCCTCACCCTCCGTCAGATGGTCGCCGTGGTCGCTCGCCCGGATCAGGTCGGAGATCAGATCGTCGCCCAGGTCATCCCTTTTGCGATGGATGAGCTCACCGAGATAGGTCCGCATCTGCTTCACCGACCGGGCGACTCCGCCCCGCGGACCGCCGCCGTGGCGGATCATCATCCCGGCCCAGTCGCGGAAGTCGTCCTGGTCCTCGCGCGGTACCCCGAGCATCTCGCAGATGGCGTAGATGGGGAGCGGGAACGCGAACTCGTGGATGAGGTCCGCCTCCCCCCTCCCCGCGAACCCGTCGATCAGATGATCGGTGAGCGCCTGCACCCGCGGGGTGAACTCGGCGACCCTGCGCGGCGTGAACGCCTTCGACACCAGGCGCCGCAGCCGCGTGTGGTCCGGCGGGTCGATGTTCAGCAGATGCGTCATCAGCTCCGCCTTGCGCTCCCCCGGGATCCCGGTCTTGCCCCTGGCGTGCGCAGGCTCCGCGTGGTGTGCCGGATTCTTGCTGAGCCGCTGGTCGGCGAGGGCCTGGCGGGCGTCCGCGTAGCGGGTGACGAGCCAGGCCTCGACCCCGCTGGGGAGCTTCGTGCGGTGCACCGGGGAGTGCTCGCGCAGCCATGCGTAAGCCGGGTAGGGGTCGGTCGCGAACTCCCACGTGAAGAGTTCGGGCGCCGCGCCGACGGAGGGAGTGGACGACTGATCGTGCATGTCCCCGACAGTAGCCGCCGCGCACGGGCGGACCCGCGCGGGCCGCGGCCCACCCGACCGGTCATCCCATATGACTGCTTCGTCGAGGCTGTCCGTAGATCGGACAACGCTTGACCTCGCCCCGTCCAGCACTCCTACTTTCGGTCGTGTGGATGTGAGGATCTTGAAAAGCAGTTTCGCGGTGGTGGAGAGACGGGCCGAGCACGCGGTCAAGTTCTTCTACTCCCACCTGTTCTGGCACAACCCCGGAGTCCGTGACCTCTTCCCGGTCTCCTCCGAGGACATGGAACGCCAGCGCGACCGGCTCTTCGCGGCGCTCACCCACGTCATCTCCCGTCTCGGCGACGACGACGAGACCCTCGGCCCCTACCTGCGCGACCTGGGCCGCGACCACCGCAAGTTCCTGGTCCGCCCCGAGCACTACGCGGTCGTCGGCTCCAGCCTGCTCGCCGCACTCGCCGCGACCTCCGGCGAAGCCTGGACCCCGCAGGTGGAGAAGGCCTGGACCGAGGCCTACCAGGTGATGGCCGACGCCATGCTCGCCGGGGCCGGCGCGAGCCAGGACCCGCCGTGGTGGGACGCGGAGGTCGTGCGCCACCTCCAGTACGGGCAGGACATCGGCGTGCTCACCCTGCGGCCGCACGCCCCCTTCCCCTATCTCCCCGGCCAGTACACGAGCGTGAGCAGCGACCGGGTCCCCCGGACCTGGCGCACCTACTCCATCGGCAACGCCCCCCGCCCCGACGGCACCGTCGACCTGCACGTCAGCCGGATCGACCACGGGCGGCTCAGCACCGCCCTGGTCCGCGAGACCCGGCCGGGCGAGGTCCTGCGACTCGGCGCCCCCGGCGGGCACCTGACCTTCCGCCGCTCCGACCGCCCGGTCAGCCTGATCGCCGCGGGCACCGGCTGGGCCCCGATCCGGGCCATGCTGGAGGAACTCGCGGACCGGCCCCCCGATCAGGACGTAAGGCTCTTCGTGGTGGCCCGGGACTGCGCGCACCTCTACGACCGGCCGCTCATCGACGCGTACGGCACCTCCTGCGGCTGGCTCGACGTCACCTACATCACGCCCGCCCCCGGCCGGCCCCGCAACGAGGCCACCGAGCGGCTCGCGACCGCCCTGAGCAACCGTGGCCTGTGGCCCGACCAGGACGTCTACCTCAGTGGGCCGGGGCAGTTCATCGACGAGACCGCCCGGCTCCTGGAGGAGCTCGGCGCCCTCCCCTCCCGCCTCTTCCACGACTCCGTGCCCGCCGGAGCCGCCGACCCCGCGCAGGGCGGCCGCCCGCTGGGCTTCGCCGAGTGGCTCCTGAACCGCCCGGCCCCGCACTGGCACAACCCCTCGGCCCGCGCCCCGAGGGAGTACTGAGGTAGGAACCGAGGAGGGGTACGGGGCCACGCCGTGCGGGGCCACGCCGTGCGGGGCCACGCCGTGCGGGGCCACTCCGTGGCAGGGCTACTCCGTGGCGGCTCCGACGCCCTCGGCCGCCCGGATCGCGTCGCGGTAGACGCGGGCCGCCGCGCGCAGCGCGGTCTCCGGGTCCACCCCCTCCGCCTCGGCGCGCGCCGCCAGTCGCAGCAGCTCGTAGCCGATGCCGTCGCCGCGGGGCAGCTCGACGGCCACCCCGCCCGTACGGACCCGGCCCGCGAGCTTGGCAGCGAGCGCCAGGCCCGGCTGGCCCACCGGGATCCCGTCGGTGACCGACTCGCGCCGCTTCTCGACCGCCTTGGTGCGCTGCCAGTGCGCGTGAACGTCCTCCGGGGTCTCGGCCTCCGCGTCGCCGAAGACGTGCGGGTGCCGGTGGATCAGCTTCTGCACGAGGGCTCCGGCCACGTCGTCGATGGAGAAGGCCCCGAGGCCCTCCCCGTCGCCGTCCCCGTCGTCCTCGTCCTCGCCCTCCCCGCCGGGGACCCCCTCCTCGGCGATCCGGGCGTGGAAGACCACCTGGAGCAGGACGTCGCCGAGTTCCTCGCGCAGCTCCTCCCGGTCGCCGTCCTCGATCGCCTCGACGAGCTCGTACGCCTCCTCGATCGCGTACTTGGCCAGGCCCCGGTGGGTCTGCCGGGAGGTCCACGGGCACTCGCGCCGGACCCGGTCCATCACCTGGACCAGGTCGAGCAGGCGCGCGCCCGGCAGGTCGTACGAGCCGGGCAGCAGTTCCAGGTCGGGCATGGAGACCCGGCCGGAGCCGGCCAGCCCGGCCAGCCCGTCGGTGAGCCGCCGGTCGCCCTCCCCGGCCGGGAGCACCACGACCGTACGGCCGCCGGCGCAGGCCTCGACCAGCTCGTGCGCGTCCGGGACCGTGTACTCGACCTCGACGCCCGCCTCCCGCAGGTACGGCAGCTGCGGGTGGCCGGGGTCGGCGCACAGCACCCGGTCCGCGGCGTGCAGGGTCTGCCACGCCGGCCAGGACAGCACCCCGGGGGCGACCCGGTGGCTGGTGGTCAGCAGGACGATACGGCCGGTGGGCTCGGGGGCGGCGGTGGGCTGGGAGTGGTCGGTCACCCTCCGAACCTACCCCCGCCGCGGGACGTCAGGCTCCGGCGGGTGCCTGCTCGGGGCGCGTCCGCTGGGTGATCCAGGAGGTCTCCACCGGGCCGAGTCCGACCTGCTGGGCATCCCAGGCCCCGTAGCGCGGGTTCACCTCGATGTGGAGTGCCTGTGAGGCCTTGGCGAGCGGCTCGATGATCTTGTCCTCGCCGTAGCGCTCGCTCAGCTTGCCGAGCAGCAGCTGGAAGCGCACCTCCTCGTCGATCTGCCCGGCGGCGAGCGGGACGCGGCCCTGGAGGGCCGCCTGCTCCAGAGCCGCCGCGCCCTTGCCGCCCTCCTGGGCCTTGCGGGCGTCCTCGACCTCCTTGGTCGTGACCGAGATGCCCGCGTCCTTCGCGGCCCGCTCCAGCACCCGGAGCTGGATCATCTTGCCGAGCTTGATCCGGTCCAGCTGCGGGGTGTTGGAGATGAGCGTCGCGGCGTGCTCGGAACGGTTCTGTGCGGCGCGGACGTCGCCCACCTGGGCCTGGAGCGCGGAGGTGGTGATCCGTTCACCGCCGACGACGGCCGCGGTGCCGGGCCGGGTCTCGCCCGAGCAGGCGGACAGCAGGGGCGCCGCCACGAGCAGGGCGGCGGAGACGGAGAGCGCAGTGCGACGGTGCAAAGGAGCCTCCAGGGCCGGGAGATTGTGCGTCAATGCACAAGGGCCGTGCGGTGATCGATGGTATGCAGTAAGGGTGGCCCGGGCCACCGGTTCGACCAACGATTCGCGGGGTGTCCGGGGTACGTGTCTGTTCGTGTCGCGGCCACTGCGCGGCCACTCCCGCGTCCCCCGGTGCTGCCAGGGTCGGCCCACCATGTCGACACCGCACCGCTCGCCGCGCCGCCGCAGTCTGTCCGGTTCGGCGCTCGCCGCCCTGCTCACGGCGGTGGCCGTGTGCGCCGGGGACGCCGCCGCCCGTGTCTTCCCGTACGGACCGCGCCACCGCAGCGTCAACGACCTCGGCAATCAGTTCGTACCCTTCCACGCGCACCTGTGGGACCTCCTGCACGGCCGTGCCCGGGGCGGACTGCTGTTCAACTGGCAGTCCGGGTACGGCACCAGCTTCCTGCCCGACCTCGGCACCTACCTGACCGGCCCGCTGTCCGTCCTCGTCGCCGTGTTCCCGCGCGCCGACATCGACCTGGCCGTGTACGTCGTCACGGTGCTGAAAACGGCGGCCGCGGCGGCGGCCATGGCCTGGCTGCTGCGCACCCTCCACCGGGGGCCCTGGTGGGCGGCCGGACTGCTCGGGGCCTCGTACGCGCTGTGCGGCTGGTCGGTGATCGAAGCCTCCTACAACCCGATGTGGCTGGACGGGCTGACCGCCTTCCCCCTTCTCTGCCTCACCGGTGAATGGGCCCTGCGCGGCCGGCGGGTGCTGCTCGCGCCGCTGGTCGTCGCCGTCTGCTGGACGGCGAACTTCTACACCGCCTACATGGCGACCCTGGGCGCCGCGCTGGTGCTGCTGGTACGGATGGTGCTGACCCGGGACGGCCTCCGGATGCGGATCGCGGTGACCGCGCGGGTGGCCGGGACCACCCTGCCGGGCATCGCGCTGGCGGCGCCCGTCCTGCTCCCGCTGTTCCTCAGCTCGGGCCGGGCCTACCCGGGGTGGGTCAAGGAGTTCCGGCCGGTGTCCTGGGCCGACCTCTTCGCCCGGCTGCTGCCGGGCACCTACTCCTTCTCCTCCCCCGCCGTCTTCGTGGGCACCGGCACGCTGCTGCTGGCCGCCGCGCTGCCCTTCCACCGGGCGGTGCCGCCGCGCGACCGGCTGTGGTGGACGGGGCTGACGGCGGCCGTGGCGCTCTCCCTCCAGTGGGCTCCGACCCATCTGGCCTGGCACCTGTTCGCCACCCCGAACGGCAGCCCGTACCGGCAGACCTTCGTCCTGGCCGGGATCGCCGTCATCGCCGCCTGGACCGCCCTGGAACACGGCCTGCCGCGGCCGCCGGCGCTGGCCGCGGGGGCGGGCCTGCTGGCGGCCGCCGCGCTGTGGGCGCGCGGGAGCACGCTGACGACGGCATGGGGGTACGTGCTGTTCGCGGGCGGCCTGGCGTCGGCGGCCGCGGCCTGGTGGGCGCTGCGCCACGGCCGCCTGGTCCTCCCGGCGGCCGGGCTGCTGGCCCTGGTCCTGCTCGTGCAGGCGGCGGCGACGACCGCCTTCGGCCACCGGGGCAAACTGGGCGGCCTCGACGACTACCCCTCCTGGGGGCGGAGCCACACCGCGCGCGCCGGGGCCCTGGCGGCCGCCGGGGGCTGGCCGGCGTACCGCACCGATCCGAGCCGGCCCGCGCTGTCCGGCAACGACCCGCTGCTGCTGGGCGGGGAGGGCGGCTCGTACTACAGCAGCCACACGCCCGAGGTGTTCACGCGGACGATGGTCGCGCTCGGCGCCGGCTGGACCTCGCGCGGCCGCAACGTCCAGAGCATCGACAACCCGGTGACGGACGCCGTCTTCGCGGTCGGCGCGCGCCTTCAGCCGGACGGCTCGGTGCTGCGGGCCGAGGTGCCCCCGCTGGTGACCACCCGCCCGCCCGGCCCGTCCGTCTCCTACGGCGAGTCGCCCTTCACCAATCAGGAACTGCTGCTGGGCGCCCGTGTGTACGAGGACCCGCTCGCGCCCGGGGTCTGCCGTGCGGGCACCGAGGCCTACCTGTGGGCGCCGGAGTACAACGCCACGGCCCGCCTCGCCGACGGCCGGGCCTTCCGCCTGAACGGCAGCGCCCCCCGCAACCGGGCGGCCCTCCAGCCGATGGGCGTCTCCCGCGGCGCCTCCTCGGCGCTGGTCTTCGACGCCGCCCCGCCCGCGCGCTGGACCCTGTCGTGCCTGGACCGCACCCGCCTCGACGCGGCCGTGGCCGCCCTGCGGGCCACGGCCGCGACCTCGGTCCGGGTCGGCTCCTCGGGCGTGCGGGCCGTGCTGCCCGCGGGCACCACGGGCACGGCGGTCCTCTCCGTCCCCGCGATCGCCGGCTGGACCTGCAACGGCCGCCCCGCCTCGGCCCACCTGGGGCTGGTCGCGGTCCCGCTGGCCGCCGGCACCACGCGGGTCGAGTGCTCCTTCCGCCCGCCGGGGCTGGTGCCCGGGCTGGCGGTCGCGGCCGTGGCCCTGACGGTCCTGGCGGTCACCGCCGTCAGGACCCGCGGCGCCCGCCGCCGGCAGCGGGTCGTCTCTCTCTGATCCTGTCGGCCGAGCCCGCGTCAGCGGACCTGGCTCAGCCACTGCAGGGTGCGGCGTATCTCCGACGGGAAGGGGTGGGTCGGGCCGTGCAGCCGCTCCGCGTCGAACAGCAGCCGGGCCAGGGTCTCGTGGGCCGCCGGGCGGTCGCCGAGGGAGAGCAGCAGGTGCGCGATCCGGCGGCGGATCTCCAGCGGCAGGGCCTGGTCCGGGTTGGCGTAGCGGTTCTCGAAGTACGGGAGCAGCGAGCGGTACTCCGCCAGGGCGGCGGCCGGCTCGCCGAGCTGCTCCAGGCACTGCGCCGCGTCGTAGCGGAACCGCAGGGACTGGGGATCGCCGGCCGGGAACTCCTCCGCCAGGCGGCGCAGTTCGGGCAGGGCGCGGCGGTACTGTCCGTCGTCCATCAGCGTGGCCGCGTACTGCTTGCGCAGGGAGCGGACCACCGGTGAGCGCTCGCCGTGCTCGGCGGCCGCCGCCGGGAGGATCCCGCCGAGGATGTCCACGGCCTGCGTGAGCCGGCCCTGGTCCAGGAGCGTGCGGGCCTGGTCCACGGCGCCCGGGATGTCGGGCTTCTGTGGCGCCGGCACCGGCGCGGGGGTCCGCGTGGGCGTCGGCGCGGACGTGGGCGGCACGGGGGTGCCCGTCGGCGTGGACGGCGGCGGGGTGGTCGGCCGGGGCGGGATCACCGCGGCCCGGTCCGGCCAGGGGGCCAGGGGGCGTACGAAGGGCCGGGTCGGGTCCAGCGGGCGGACCGGGCCGCGGCCGTCGCGGGCCGGCAGCAGCGGGGCGAGGGCCTCGTAGACCTCCTGCGCCGAGGACGGCCGGTCCTGCGGGTCCTTCGCGAGGAGGCGCATCAGGAGCGCCTCCAGCACCTGCGGGACCTCCGGGCGCTGCGGGCGGACCGGGACCGGCGCCTCGTACAGGTGGCGGTGGAGCACGCCCAGGGCGGTGGACCCCGCGAAGGGGACGTTGCCGCTGAGCAGTTCGTACAGGAGCACGCCGAGCGCGTACAGGTCGGTGTACGGGCCCACCGCGCCGCTCATCGCCTGCTCCGGCGCCATGTACGCGGGACTGCCGATCGGTGTGCCGGTGCTGGTGAGGCGGGTGGTGTCGGTGTCCATCACCGAGGCCACGCCGAGGTCGAGGACCAGGACGGTGCCGTCCGGGCGGACCATCACGTTGCGGGGCTTCAGATCGCGGTGGACGATCGGCACCGCGTGCACGGCCGACAGCACCGAGCACAGCTGCGCGACGACCGCGACCGCCCACTGCCACGGGTAGGGGCTGTGGGCGGCGAGGTGGTCGGCGAGGTCCGAGCCCTCGACGTAGCCCATGACGAGGAACAGCTCGTCGCCGTCGCTGCCCGCGTCGTGGACGGTGACCAGGCCGGGGTGGTCGACCTGGGCCGTGACCCGGCATTCGCGCACGAAGCGGCGGCGCAGCTCCTCGGCGACCGTGCCGGGGCCGGCGACCTTGTCGGGGCGCAGCAGCTTGACGGCGACCCGCCGGTCCAGACGGCGGTCGTACGCGGTCCACACCTGGCCCATGCCGCCCTGCCCGAGGACGCTCGCCAGTTGGTAGCGGTCTCCGATGAGGCGTTCGGTCACTGCTGCGGATCCCGGAAGGCGGTCTGGTTCGGGTCCTGGTGGTGCCCGCCGGGCGGCGGGGTCTGCTTGCGCAGCAGCTCGCTGAGCTCGTCGAGTTCGGCGCGGACCTGCCCGATGCGCGGGGGCGGGGTCGGCTGCGGCGGTACCTGCGGGGCGGCCGGCGTCTGGCCGGAGATCACGGTGGGGGCCTGGGCGGCGTGCGGGTAGCCGTAGGAAGGCGAGTTCTGCGGCGGGTGGTTGTACGGCATGGGCTGCCCCGGGTACCAGGGCGCGGGCGCCGAGGCCCTGACGGCCTCGTGGTGCTTGATGTCGGCGACGAGGAAGTACACGCAGATCGCGAAGCCCGTGAGGATCGAGCCACCGGCGCCGAGGTTGCCCTGCCAGCCGTCGACGTCGGGGGTCGGGTCCAGCTGGATCAACGTCATCCAGACGACGGCGAGCACACCGCTGGCCACCAGCAGGGTCCAGTCCCGGGACCTACGGGTGACCAGCGCGAGCCGCAGCATCGAGCCCCATGCCAGGAAGCCGCAGCTCAGAAGGGGCAGCAGCATGAACAGCACGCGCAGTGTCACCACGCCGCCCGAGGTGGACTGGGGGGCGTGCTGCGGCGGAAGGCCGGGGCCGTGCATCGCTGCTCCTGACGGGCCGTGCGGAAGAGGTTTCGGGTCTGAGGGTATACAGCGTTCCCGGCCATCAGTGAGGGGATGCGCGCAACCGTTGCAGGGTCGCAGCACGGCCCCCGCCGGCACGTCGGCCGCGGCCGGGAGCGCGGGCTCCCCGGCCGCGGCCGCCGGGCGCTACGAGCCGAGGATGGTGGTGAGGAACTCGCCGGTCCAGGCCAGCAGTTCGCGGCCGACCACCGGCTTGCCGCCGATCCTGCCCGCCTTGGGGCGCGGGACCAGGATCTGCGAGGTCGCCGGCTTGAGGACCGTGCCCGGGTAGAGGCGCCTCAGCCGCAGCTCCTGCGACTCGCGCAACTCCACCGGCCCGAAGCGGATGTTGTTGCCCTGGAGGGTGATGTCACCGACCCCGCAGGCCCGTGCCAGCATCCGCAGCCCGGCCACCAGCAGCAGGTTCTCCACCGGCTCCGGGAGCTTTCCGTAGCGGTCGGTGAGTTCCTCGCGGACGGCCTTGATGTCCGCCTCGGAGGTCGCCGACGCGATGGACCGGTACGCCTGCAGGCGCAGCCGCTCGCCCGGCGCGTAGTCGTGCGGGACGTGCGCGTCGACCGGCAGCTCGATCTTGACATCCAGCGGCCGCTCCTCCTCCACCCCGCCGTTCTCGACGGCGGCCCGGTAGTCGGCCACCGCCTCGCCGACCATGCGGATGTACAGGTCGAAGCCGACGCCCGCGATGTGACCGGACTGCTCGCCGCCGAGCAGGTTGCCCGCGCCTCGGATCTCCAGGTCCTTCATCGCCACGTACATGCCCGCGCCCATCTCGGTGTGCTGGGCGATCGTCGCGAGCCGCTCGTGCGCGGTCTCCGTCAGCGGCTTCTCCGGCGGGTAGAGGAAGTACGCGTACCCGCGCTCCCGGCCTCGGCCGACGCGGCCGCGCAACTGGTGCAGCTGCGACAGGCCGAAGTTGTCGCCGCGCTCCACGATCAGGGTGTTGGCGTTGGAGATGTCGATGCCCGACTCGACGATGGTCGTGGAGACCAGTACGTCGAACTTCTTCTCCCAGAAGTCGACGACGACCTGCTCCAGCGCCTGCTCCGACATCTGGCCGTGCGCCGTCGCGATCCGCGCCTCGGGCACGATCTCGCGCAGCTTGGCCGCCGCCCGGTCGATGGACTCGACCCGGTTGTGGATGTAGAAGCACTGGCCCTCGCGCAGCAGCTCACGGCGGATGGCCGCGCCGATCTGCTTCTCCTCGTACGGCCCGACGAAGGTGAGCACCGGGTGGCGCTCCTCCGGCGGCGTGGTGATCGTCGACATCTCGCGGATGCCGGTCACCGCCATCTCCAGGGTGCGCGGGATCGGCGTCGCGGACATGGTCAGCACGTCGACGTTGGCGCGGAGCTTCTTCAGCTGCTCCTTGTGCTCCACGCCGAAGCGCTGCTCCTCGTCGACGATGACCAGGCCCAGGTCCTTGAACCTGGTCTCCTGCGAGAACAGCCGGTGGGTGCCGATGACCACGTCCACCGAGCCCTCCCGCAGGCCCTCCAGCGTCGCCTTCGACTCCGTCTCGCTCTGGAAGCGGGACAGCGCCTTCACGTTGACCGGGAACTGGCTGTAACGCTCGGAGAAGGTCCCGAAGTGCTGCTGCACGAGCAGCGTGGTCGGGACGAGGACGGCCACCTGCTTGCCGTCCTGCACCGCCTTGAACGCGGCGCGCACGGCGATCTCGGTCTTGCCGTATCCGACGTCGCCGCAGATCAGCCGGTCCATCGGGACCGACTTCTCCATGTCCTCCTTGACCTCGGCGATGGTCGTCAGCTGGTCGGGCGTCTCCGCGTACGGGAAGGCGTCCTCCAGCTCCCGCTGCCAGGGCGTGTCGGGACCGAAGGTGTGGCCGGGGGCGGCCATGCGCGCGCTGTAGAGCTTGATCAGGTCGGCGGCGATCTCCTTGACCGCCTTCTTCGCGCGCGCCTTGGTCTTGGTCCAGTCGGCGCCGCCGAGCCGGTGCAGGGTCGGGGCCTCGCCGCCGACGTACTTGGTGACCTGCTCCAGCTGGTCGGTGGGGATGTAGAGCCGGTCGCCGGGCTGCCCCCGCTTGGCGGGGGCGTACTCCACCAGCAGGTACTCGCGGGTGGCGCCCTGCACGGTGCGCTGGACCATCTCGACGTAGCGGCCCACGCCGTGCTGCTCGTGGACGATGTAGTCGCCGGCCTCCAGGGTCAGCGGGTCGATCGTCTTGCGGCGGCGGGTCGGCATCCGGCCGAGGTCCTTGCTGGCGGTCCGCTGCCCGGTCAGGTCGGTCTCGGTGAGCACGGCCAGGCGCAGCACCGGGTCGACGAAGCCGTTGTCGATCGATCCGCAGGCGACGTGGACCAGGCTCGGCTCCAGGGCTCCCAAGTCCGGCTCCAGCCGGGCGGCGATGCCCTCGCCGGCGAGCACCTCGACGGTGCGGGCGGCCGGGCCGTGGCCCTCGGTGAGGTAGACGGTGTGCCAGCCGTCGGCGATCCAGCCCTTGGTGTCGGCCAGGGCGCGGGCGGTGTCGCCGCGGTAGGCCTCCGGGGCGTGCATGCCCAGCTTGAGGGTGTCGGCGGCCAGGCCGGTGTCGTCCGCGGCGAACGGGGAGATCGACCACCACATCATGTCCAGCTCGCGGGCCCGGTCGCGGACCTCCGCGATGCCGCGCAGCGAGGCCGCGCCGACGTCGATGGGGGCGTCGCCACCGCCCGCGGTGGCCGCCCAGGAGGCCATCAGGAACTCCTGGCTGGTCGCGACGAGGTCGGCGGCCCGGGTCCGTACCCGCTCGGGATCGCAGACGACGGCCATCGCCCCGGCCGGCAGCACGTCGATCAGCAGTTCCATGTCGTCGACCAGGACCGGAGCGAGGGACTCCATGCCCTCCACCGCGATCCCCTCGGCGATCTTGCCGAGCAGTTCGCCGAGCTCCGGGTGGGCCTCGGCGAGGGCCAGGGCCCGCTCCCGTACGGCGTCCGTCAGCAGCAGTTCCCGGCAGGGCGGCGCCCACAGGCCGTGCTCGGCGATCTCCAGGGACCGCTGGTCGGCGACCTTGAAGTAGCGGATCTCCTCGACCTCATCGCCCCAGAACTCCACGCGCAGCGGGTGCTCCTCGGTGGGCGGGAAGACGTCGAGGATGCCGCCGCGGACGGCGAACTCGCCGCGCTTCTCGACGAGCTCGACGCGTGCGTACGCGGCCGCCGCCAGCGCCTCGGTGATCTCGCCGAGATCGGCGGTCGCGCCCTGTCGCAGGCTCACCGGAACCAGCTCGCCCAGGCCCTTGACCTGGGGCTGGAGCACGGACCGGATGGGGGCGACGATCACGCTGACGGGTCCTGCGGCCGGGTCGTCCTTGCTGGGGTGCACCAGCCGGCGCAGTACGGCGAGCCGGCGGCCCATGGTGTCACTGCGCGGGCTGAGCCGCTCGTGCGGGAGGGTCTCCCAGGACGGGTAGTCGGCCACCTCGTCGGGCGGCAGCAGGGAGCGCAGCGCGGCGGCCAGGTCCTCGGCCTCGCGCCCGGTGGCGGTGACCGCCAGCACGGTCCGCTCGGTGCGCCGGGCCAGCGCGGCGATCGCGAAGGGGCGCGCGGCGGCCGGTCCGACGAGGTCCACGTGCATGCGGTTGCCGTCACCGGCCGCGGTGACCGCCTCGGTGAGGGCGGCGTCCCGGGTGACGGCGTCGAGCAGTCCGTGCAGGCTCATGAGGGGGCTTTCCGTCCGGTGAGGGTCTGGTCTTGAGGGCGTGAAGGGGCAACGCGAAGCACCCGACACGTCGTACGGGCCGGGGGTTCCCACCCTACGACGACGCCGGCACCGACGCGCGAGGGATTCGGTTCACGGCGCGGGGCGGGCCCCTCCTCCTGGAGACGTTGCTCCCGCTTTACGATGTGCACGTAACCACCGCCTGAGCTCGCCGCGTCCTTTTCCGCAGGAGTTCACGCCGAACGGCCGAGGAGCACGAGTCCGTGACGAGCGATGCCATGGCCCGCCCGGCACCGGCCCCCCAGGCCCCGCCCCGGGCGGCCGCAACCCGCTGGGCCGGACCTTGGCTGGTGGCGTGCGGGCTCTTCCTCGTCTACCTCGTGCTGTCCGTCGGCCGGTTCCGGCGCATGGACTGGGCCTCCTGGGACCTGGGGATCTTCGAGCAGGCGATCCGGGCGTACGCCCACCTCCGGGAGCCGGTCGCCGACCTGAAGGGGCCGGGCGCCAACATCCTCGGGGACCACTTCAGCCCGATCATCGCGCTCATCGCACCCGTCTACCGGGTCTTCCCCGGGCCGATCACGCTGCTGGTCGTCCAGGCGGCGCTGTTCGCGCTCTCCGCCGTGCCCGTCACCCGGGCGGCCGGACGGCTCCTGGGCCGGGCCCGCGGGATCGCCGTCGGCGTCGCGTACGGCCTGTCCTGGGGGATCCAGCGGGCGGTGGAGTTCGACTTCCACGAGATCGCCTTCGCCGTGCCGCTGCTGGCCTTCGCCCTGGAGGCGGTCCTGGCCCGGCGCTGGCGGGCCGCGCTGCTGTGGGGGCTGCCGCTGCTCCTCGTCAAGGAGGACCTCGGCTTCACGCTGGCCGCCCTGGCCGTCGTGGTGGCCTGGCGCGCCCGGGCCACCGACCGGCGCACCGTCTGGACGGCGCTCGGCATCGCCGCGGCCGCCTGCGTGTGCGCCGTACTGGTGTTCACCGTGTTCATACCGGCCTTCGCGACCGACGGCTACGGCTACTGGCACAAGATCGAGGGCGGCGGGCCCTTCGCCGGTGCCGGCACCAAGCTGGCCACGCTGGGCTGGGTGCTGATCCCCACCTCCGGCCTGCTCGCCCTGCGCTCGCCCCTGCTGCTGGTCGCCGCGCCCACCCTCGGTTGGCGGTTCCTGTCCGGGGACGACCATTACTGGTCCACCGACTGGCACTACAGCGCCGTACTGATGCCCGTCGTCGCCCTCGCCCTGGTCGACGCCATCGACACCGTCCGGCGCGGAGACCGGCCCCGGCTGCGCGCCTACGCCCTCCAGATGCCCACGGCGGTGCTCGCCGCCTCGCTCGCCCTGGCCATGACCACCATGCCGACGGCCAAGCTCACGGAGGCGTCCACCTACGAGAAGCCCGAACGCGTCGCCGCGATCGAACGGCTCCTCGACCGGATCCCCGACGGGGCCACCGTGGAGGCGGACACCACACCGCTGACGCGGCTGACCTCCCGCTGCCGCGTCCTGTGGATCGGCGGCAGCAAGGGCGTCGTCCCCGACTGGATCACCATCGACAACGGGAACAAGTGGGCCGGCGACGACCCGACCGGCTACGCCTCCCAGCTCCACCCGGGCGAGCGGTACACCCTGGTGGGCGAGGCCGGCGGGATCGTCCTGATGCGCCGCGACACCGCCGGCTGAGCGGGCCCGTACCGGCGGACGCGAAAAAGGGCGCAGGCCCGGGACAACGGTCCCGGGCCTGCGCCAACCCCGTACGAACGCGGCGCCCGCTACTCGCTCGCGATCGCGTTCAGGACGTTCATCCGCCCCGCCCGGAAGGCCGGGACCAGTGCGGCGAACAGGCCCACGAAGGCCGACGCGGCGAACACCCCGATGATCGTCGGCCACGGGATCTCCAGGACCTTCAGGCCCTCCAGCGCCAGCAGCTGCTGTGCGGTGGCCCCCCAGCCCATGCCCAGCCCGAGGCCGAGCAGGGCGCCGAAGAGGGCGATGACCACCGACTCCAGGCGGATCATGCGGCGCAGTTGGCGGCGGGAGAGGCCGATGGCGCGCATCAGGCCGATCTCGCGGGTCCGCTCGACCACCGACAGGGCCAAGGTGTTCACCACACCCAGCACCGCGACGATGATCGCGAGTCCGAGGAGCCCGTAGACCATGTTCAGCAGCTGGCCGACCTGGTCCTTCAGGGCCTGCTTGTAGTCGGCCTGGTTGCGCACCACGTACTGCGGGTACGCGCCCAGGGCCGCCTTGACCGACTTGTACGCGGCGGCGTCGGACTGCCCGTCCTTGGCGGTGGCCAGCATCATGAAGGGCAGCGGCATCCGGTCCGCCGGCACGTTCGCCCGCGCGGTCTCGGTGCTGATGTACTTCATGCCCTTGTCGAGGTTGCCCTCGTCGCTGGTGATCGCCGCGACCTTCAGCTTGACCGTCTTGCCGCCGGTGAAGGCGACCGTCATCTCGTCACCGAGCTTGATGCCGTGCGCGGTGGCGTACAGGGAGCCGACCGACATGGAGCCGTCGCCGTAGGCCGCGGCGTGCTCGCCGGCCGTCATCTTGCGCCGGATGTCCTTGGCGTACGTCGGGTCGGTCGCGCCGAGGTCGGTCTCCTCGGTGGTGCCGTCGGGCGCGGTGAGCTTGACCTCCAGCTGGCGGTAGGCGGTGACGTGGTCGAGGCCGGCGGTGGCGCGCAGCGCCTGCTCGGCCTGCGGCAGGACGGGCTGGCCGGCCTCGGAGGCGACGATGTAGTCCGCGCCGACCGACTTGTCGAGCTCGTCGGTCGCGGAGGCCACCATCGAGGACCCGACCACCGACAGGCAGGCGACCAGCGCGAGGCCGATCATCAGCGCGGCGGCGGTGGCGCCGGTGCGGCGCGGGTTGCGCAGGGCGTTGCGCTCGGCGAGCCGGCCCACGGACCCGAAGGGCCGCAGGACCACACCGGAGAGCACCCGCACCACGCCCGCGGCGAGCAGCGGGCCGATCACGATGAAGCCGATCAGGGTGAGGACGACGCCCAGACCCAGCCAGAGGGATCCGGCCACGGCCTTCTCGGCGGCTCCGGCGAGGTAGAGGGAGGCTCCGCCGAGGCCGGTGAGGACCAGACCGAGCGCGGCGCGGACACGGCCGGCCTTCTTGTCCCCCGGGGTTCCGGACTCGCGCAGCGCGGCCATCGGGGAGACCTTGCCCGCGCGGCGGGCCGGGACGAAGGCGGAGACGACGGTCACGATGACGCCGAGGACGATGCCGACGACGGGCGTGGTCCAGACGACCGTCAGGTCGTCGGTGGACAGGTGCATGCCCATCTGGCCCATGAGCGCCATCAGGCCGACGGCCAGGCCGACGCCCGCGCCGACACCCAGGACCGAGCCGACCACGCCGAGCAGGAAGGCCTCGACGACCACGGACTTCAGGACCTGTCCGCTGTCGGCGCCGATGGCACGCATCAGGCCGATCTCACGGGTGCGCTGCGCGACCAGCATGGAGAAGGTGTTGAAGATCAGGAAGATGCCGACGAGGAAGGCGATGCCGGCGAAGCCGAGCATCACGTACTTCATGACGTCGAGGAAGGCGCCGACGTCCTTGCGGTTGGCGTCCGCCGCTTCCTTGGCGGTCTGGAGCTTGTAGGCGTCCGCTCCGACGGCGCGTCCGATGTTCGCCTTGAGCTGCTCGTCGCTCACCCCGTCCTTGGCGGTGACGTTGACGTGCGTGAAGGCGTCCGGGGAGCCGAGCAGCGACTGCTGCGCGGTGGCCGTGTCGAAGTAGACGACGGCCGCTCCCGGGTTGGTCACGGTGAAGGCGGCGATGCCGGTGATCTTGGCGCGGATGTCGCCGGTGATGGCGATGGTGCGCAGCTCGTCACCGAGTCCCAGGCCGTGCTTCTTCGCGGTGTCGGCGTCCACCATCACCTCGGTGGGGCCGCGCGGTGCCTGCCCCGAGGTGATCTTCATGGACTTGAGCTCGTTGTCGCTCCAGTTGCCCGCGATGGTCGGGGCGCCGGTGGTCGAGCCCATGTTCTCGTTCTTGGCGTTGACCACCGTGACGGCCATCGAGACGACGCCGCCCTCGGCGCTCTTGACGCCCTCGGCCTTCTTGACCTGCTCGACGACCGAGCCGGCCAGTGTCTCGGGCTTGCCGCGATCGGGGGTCTCCTCCCCGCTCCCGGCGCTCTTGGGGCTGACGGTCACGTCGGAGTTGGTGACGGCGAACAGCTTGTCGAAGGTGGTGTTCATGGTGTCGGTGAACACCAGGGTGCCGCAGACGAACGCGACGGAGAGCAGGACCGCGACGGCCGAGAGCGCCATCCGCCCCTTGTGCGCGACGAAGTTGCGCCGCGAGGTCTTCAGGACCGTGTTGCTCATGAGGTCCGCCCGCGCGCGTCGAAGTCCTTCATCCGGTCCAGGACCTGTTCGGCGGTGGGCGCGTGCATCTCGTCGACGATCCGGCCGTCGGCCAGGAAGACGACGCGGTCGGCGTAGGACGCGGCCACTGGATCGTGGGTGACCATGACGATGGTCTGGCCGAGCTCGTCCACCGAACGGCGCAGGAAGCCGAGGACCTCGGCGCCGGCGCGCGAGTCCAGGTTTCCGGTCGGCTCGTCACCGAAGATGATCTCGGGGCGGGCGGCGAGGGCGCGGGCGACCGCCACGCGCTGCTGCTGGCCGCCGGACAGCTCGGTCGGACGGTGCTTGAGCCGGCCGGCCAGGCCCACGGTCTCCACCACCCGGTTCAGCCATTCCGCGTCGGGCTTGCGGCCCGCGATGTCCATGGGGAGCGTGATGTTCTCCAGGGCGTTGAGCGTGGGCAGCAGGTTGAAGGCCTGGAAGATGAAGCCGATCCGGTCGCGGCGCAGCCGCGTGAGCTTCTTGTCCTTCAGCCCGGTGATCTCGGTGTCGTCCAGGTGGATCTGCCCGCTGGTCACCGTGTCGAGGCCGGCGAGGCAGTGCATCAGGGTGGACTTGCCGGAGCCGGAGGGTCCCATGATCGCGGTGAACCGGCCGCGCATGATGTCCACGTCGACCTCGTCGAGGGCGACGACACGTGTCTCCCCGGAGCCGTAGGCCTTGACGACCTTTCGCGCCCGGGCCGCGACGGCAGCATGCCCTCCAGTACCCCCGTGCCTGGTTTCGGTCATTGCCGTTGTCACGGTCTGTCTCCTTCTTCGCAATGCGTGCGTGTGCGTGAACGTGCGTGCGTGCTCCGCCGTGACGAGTCTGCGGCGGCAGGGCCCTACGGCGCGCTGGTGCCCGTAGCCGTATCCACCCGGGGGTTAACCCCACCCGGCCCCCCGGTACGTAGGCTCCAGTTAAGGAGACGCCGGACGCCCGCACCTCCTCCGCCGGGAGGAAACACCCCTGGCCCGTAGTGCGGAGAGACCCTTAGGGGTTGTCCGCCCTTCGGACGACACGGCCTGAGGGATACCGCCCGCAGGACTGCGGTGAGATCGTGTCCCCCGCAACTACGTGCAAGGGGAAGGAATCTCGGTGCCGGCAGCGGACAGCACGGACGGAGGCCCGGCCGGCATACCCGCCGGGCGTGCGGGCGCCACCCCCGGTGCCGCCGTTTCGGCCACGGGCACGAACACCGGCAGCGCCGCCGGGGCCGCGGGCGGGCGTACGGGCGCAACCGTCGGCGGCGCAACCGCGGGCGGCGGAACCGCGGGCGGCGATACGGACGCGGACGGCCGTGGGGGCGCGGACCGGCCGGCCGAACGCCCCGCTGCCCCCGTCGTGGCCTCCCTGATGCTCGGCATGGCCCTCGTCGCCCTCGACAGCACCATCGTCGCCACCGCCGTCCCGCAGATCGTCGGCGACCTCGGCGGCTTCTCCGTCTTCTCCTGGCTCTTCTCCGGCTACCTGCTCGCCGTCACCGTCACCCTGCCGGTCTACGGCAAGCTGTCCGACACCCTCGGCCGCAAACCCGTCCTGCTCTTCGGCATCGGCCTGTTCCTCCTCGGCTCGCTGCTGTGCGCCTCCGCCTGGAACATGGCCGCCCTCATCGCCTTCCGCATCGTCCAGGGCCTGGGCGGCGGCGCCCTCCAGGGCACCGTCCAGACCCTGGCCGCCGACCTGTACCCGCTCAAGGAACGCCCGAAGATCCAGGCCCGCATGTCCAGCGTCTGGGCCACCTCGGCCGTGGCCGGCCCCGCCCTCGGCGGGCTGCTCGCCTCCTACGCCCACTGGCGGTGGATCTTCCTGATCAACCTGCCGCTGGCCGCCCTCGCCCTGTGGATGATCACCCGCCACCTGACCGAGCCCGTACGCTCCCCCGGCCGCCGCGGCCCCGTCGACTGGGCGGGCGCCCTCGGCGTCTTCTGCTGCGGCGGCCTCCTGCTCTTCGCTCTCGTCCAGGGCGGGGTCGCCTGGCCCTGGCTGTCCGCCCCCTCACTGGGCCTGCTGGGCGCCGGCGCCGTCCTGGCCGCCGTGGTGGTCCGGGTGGAACGGCGCGCGGAGGAACCGATCCTGCCCGGCTGGGTGTGGCGCCGGCGCACCATAGCCGCCGTCAACCTGGCCATGGGCGCGCTCGGCCTGCTGATGGTCGCCCCGATGGTCTTCATGCCGACGTACGCCCAGTCCGTCCTCGGCCTCGGCCCCGTCGGCGCCGGACTCGTCATGTCCGTGATGACCCTGAGCTGGCCGGTCACCGCCGCCCTCAGCCAGCACGTCTACCGGCGCATCGGCTTCTGCAACAGCGCGGTCGTCGGCATCGGCCTCGCCGCGGTGATCCTGTACTCCTTCACCCTGCTCCCGTACCCCGCCCGGCCCTGGCAGCCCGCCCTGATCATGCTGCTGCTCGGCGCCGCCCTCGGCCTCTTCCAGCTCCCGCTGATCGTCGGGGTCCAGTCCACCGTGGGCTGGGCCGAACGCGGCACCACCACCGCCTCGGTGCTCTTCTGCCGCCAGGTCGGCCAGAGCGTGGGCGCCGCCCTGCTCGCCGCCGTCGCCAACGCCACCATCGCCGCCCGCCTGGCGGACGCCCCCGTGGCCGGACTCCCGCGCCACCTCGACGACGTCGCCAAGGCCCTGGAACACCCGGACCTGCTCCCCCGGGCCGCCGCCGATCACCTGCGCGAAGCGGTGGCCGCCGCCGTGGAGCACATCTTCCTCGGCGCGACGGTGGCCGCCGTGGCCGCGCTGCTCGTCCTGCTCCTGGTGGCGCCCCGCAGGTTCCCGGTCCTCCCCGAACTGCGCGACGACTGAACCGCCCGCGCCCGGAGAGCCGCCTTGTCATGGCCAGGGCAGTGGGCGACCCTCGTACGCAGCACCGTCATCCGGGGGGACACCATGGCATCCGCACTGTGCGCACTGCTGTTACTGGCCGCGCTGGCCGGCCCGATCTGCCTGCGGCTGAGCCGCCATCCGGCCTTCATCACCGGCCGCGACGGCCGGCTCTCCACCTCCACGGCACTCGCCCTGGCCTGGACGGTGATCCTGGTCTGGCTCCTGGTCGCCACCCTGGGCTACGGCCTCACCGCGGGCGGCGGAGTGACCTACTTCCGCGGCGCCGACGGCCCGCTGTCCACGCTGACGACGGTGTACCTGCCGCTGCTCGGCGGCCCGTACGTGGCCCTGATCGCCGCCAAGACCGTCGTCGGCCTGCGCGTGGAACACGGCAGCCTCGCCAAACCCGCCGCCCCGCCGACCGCGTCGGGCCGCCGCCCGCTGCGGGAGCTCATCGCGAACGACAGCGGACGCACCGACCTCATCGACCTCCAGTACGTCACGCTCAGCGCGATCACGATGCTCTACGTCGTCCTCTTCTTCCTCGCCGACGTAGGCGCGGGCCTGCCCCGCCTGCCCGAGGAGATCTGGGCCCTGACGGGTGCCCCGGCGGGCGCCTACCTCGTCAACAAGATCGCCACCCGTGCGAACCCGGTGATCACCCGCGCCTCCGTCTCCGGCGACCACCTCACGGTCGAGGGCGGCGGCTTCGCCGACGCCCGCCTCACCGTCGACGGCACCGCCGTCCCCACCCGGGCCGACCTCCTGACGGGCGCCCTGACCGCCCCCCTCCCACCCCGGGCGAAGCCCCCGCTCACCCTGGTGGTCACCGCCCGCGGCCTACGCAGTGACCCGTACTGCTACGAGCCCCCCACCGTCCCGGCGCAACAGCACCCGGCCCAGTAGCCCATGCCCGCGATCACGCCGACATGGCGCACCCCGTGGCATACCTGGCCGGCGCCCGCGCACACCCGCGCACGGCACGCCGAGATCGACACGCCCCTGGGCGCCTACACGCTCTTCCGGGAGCCCGGCCGACGACTGACCGCCACCGCCAAGGCCGAGGCGGGGGAGCGGTGGCAGTTCCGGCTCGCCGAGGACACCGTCCTCGACATCGAGGACGCCGCACCGCCCTGGCGCGGAGTACGGGTCCGGATGCGCCACGGCATCCACGGCACGCTCGACGGCGTGCCGTTCACGGCCCGAGCCCTGGGCAGAGCACTGCCGGCACACCGCCGGGGCATCCATTTCGTCCTGGACGACGGACGGACCCTGGCGTTCACGGTGCACCGCTTCCACCGGCGCCTCGTCCGCGCAACAGCCGGCACGAACGAGGTGATCTCGCGGACCCGCGGCGGCGGGTGGGAGGCGGCCGGCCCGGACCGGGGCGAGACCGCCCTCCTGTGCTTCTTCACCGTCGCAGGCGTCAGCCCGGTCCGGCCCGGGCCGGCGACAACCGCCTCAGCCCTCCGCTGGAGCACGCCCCGTCAGCGCCGACAGACTCGCCTTCACATGGGCCATGTGCGCCCGCATCTCCTCCTGCGCCTCCATGTGCTCGCGCAGCACCCGCTCCGTCTCCCGGCCGATCCGCTCCTGCGCCACCCGCGCCTGCGCCACCAACTCCGCGGCCCGTGCCTCCGCGTCCTCCTGCCCGTGCCGCGCCGCCTCCTCCGCCTCCGCGAGCCCCCGCCGCGCCTCCGCCAGCGCGGCCTGCGCGTACCGCTCCGACTCCGCGTGCCGCGCGTCCGCCTCCGCCTCCCGCGCCGCCAGCTCCCGCCCTGCCGCCTCCCAGCGCTCCCCCTGCTCCCGCTCCCGCTCCACCCGCGCCGCTTCCGCCCGCCGCCGCACCTGCGCCAGTACCGCCGCCGCGTCCGCCCGCCACGCGGCCGCGTCCTGGCGGGCCCCCGCCCGCAGGTCGTCCGCCTCCCGCTCCGCCCGCAACAGCCCCTGCCGCGCCCGGACCTCGGTCTGCTCCCGCACCGCCTCCGCGTCGCCGCGAGCCAGTTCCGCCACCCGCTCGGCCCGCGCGCCGGCCGCGTCCAGCGTCGCGGCCACGTCCGCCCGCGCCTCCGCCCGTACGGACTCGGCCTCCTCCTCCGCCAGCAGCAGGATCCGCCGGGCCCGCTCGCCCAGCTCGTCGTACGTCTGCGGGGCGAGCCCGGCCACCACCTCGCGCAGCCGCGCCGCCTCTGCCTCCATCTGCTTGGCCAGGACCGTCAGCCGCGCCACCCGCTCCCAGGCCTCGTCACGGCTCCCCGAGAGCCGGGCGAGGTACCGGTCGACCTCTTCCATGCGGTAGCCGCGACCGCGCACGGTCGCAATGGGTGCACTCATCCTGGATGCGCCTCTCTCGCGGGGATTCCCTTCAAGGATGCGCCATTTGCTCCCTGAAGCCCGAATGGCCGGGCCGAGACCCCCTCCGAGGGTCCCGACCCGGCCACTCACGCTCACGCTCACGCCACGATCAGCCGCGGCATGCCACATGCCATGTCACGTCGTGTCAGACGGCCCTCACAACAGGCCGTCCCACATCTGCTCCAGCAGCACCGACCACCAGCTCTCCGGCGACGACAGCGCGGCGCTGTCCAGCCCCGCCAGATTCGCCTGGAAATCGACGGTCCAGCGGCCCGCCTGCTCCGGCGTCAGATGCTGACGCAGCCGCCACATGTGACCCAGCATCGCCACCGAGCGCACGAACTGCGGCAGGCTCGAATTCACGAACTGCGGCGGCACGGGGGCACCCCCCGGACCACCCTCCACCGGCACCGCCACGATGTGCGCGGTCCCGTACTGCACGCACAGCGCCTTGCCGAAGTCGCTGCCGATCACGAGGTACGAGCCCGCGTCCGTCGCCGGCTGCACCTGCCGCTGCGCCGCCAGCTCGGCCAGCGTCGGCACCGGTTGCCCGGGCACCGCCTGCGCCCAGAAGAACGGCCCGAAATCGACCGGCAGTCCCGCCCACATCAGCGTCTGCGCCACGATCTCCGGCACACCCTGACGGGACACCGCCCGCTGGTCGAAACGGAACACGCCCTGCGGACCGAACGCCGCCGCCAGCTCCTGTCCGATGGCCTCCAGCGGGATCGCCGGCTGCAGCGGAACCTGCGGCAGCGGAGCGCGCACCGGCGCCGGGCGCGCCGGACCGTCGGCGACCTGGTGCAGCTCGCCCTGATGGGTGAGCAGGTGCCGCATGCCCTGCTGGCGGCCCGCGTGGTCCTGCCCGTACGGAGCGACGCTCGTGATCCGCACCTGCGGCCACGTCTCCCGGATCATCCGGGCGCAGTAACCGCCGGGCAGCTCACAGGACTCCAGCTCGGTGTGCAGCTCCAGCACCTGCTGCGGCGGCACGTTCATCGCGCGCAGCTCGTACAGGATCTGCCACTCGGGGTGCGGGGTGCCGGGCGCCGAGCGGCGGATGAGCTGCTGCTCGGAGCCGTCGGGAGCGCGGTAGCGCAGCACGGCCTGGTAGCCGGGGCCGACCGTGGGCGCACCCGTCGGGGCCGGCGGCTGCGCCGCGGGGCCGCCCGGCGGCGGGCCGGGCGGGCCGGGCGGCTGGGGTACGCCGGGACCCGCGAGCATCGTCGCGGCATGGTCGAGCCCGCCACCGGGCGCACCGGGAGCACCGGGAGCCCCCGGCGGACCGGGAGGCTGGGGTACGCCGGGACCCGCGAGCATGGTCGCGGCGTGATGGGCCCCGCCACCGGGCGCACCGGGCTGGCCGGGAGGGCCGGGAGGGCCGGGAGGCTGCGGCGCACCGGCACCCGGAGCCCCGGGCGGACCGGGAGGCGCCGGCGGCTGACCCGTCACGGCCGGACCGGCCAGCATCGTCGCGGCATGGTCCAGCCCACGGCCCAGCGACCCGGGAGCTCCCGGCGGACCGGGCGGGCCGGGAGGCTGCGGCGCACCGGCACCCGGAGCCCCGGGCGGACCGGGAGGCGCCGGCGGCTGACCCGTGACAGCCGGACCTGCCAACATCGTCGCGGCATGGTCCAGCCCACGGCCCAACGACCCGGGAGCCCCCGGCGGACCGGGAGGCGCGGGCGGCTGCCCGGGAGCCCCGGGGGGACCCGGAGGCGCCGGCGGCTGACCCGTCACGGCCGGACCGGCCAACATCGTCGCGGCATGGTCCAGCCCGCCACCGGGCGCACCGGGAGGACCGGGCGGCGTCGACGGCTGTCCCGCACCCGGAGTCTCCGCGGCGCCCGGCCGCGAGACCCGGGCCCTGCTCGTCGGCGCGTCCGCGATGTCCTGCGAGGAGGACCCCAGCGCGGGCACGATCGCGGTCCTCGGCAGCTGGCTGCCGCCCGGCATCAACGTCGTCTTCGCCTCGGAGGCCACCGAGGAGGACGACGGCGCGTCCTCCAGGTCCGACCCGGACAGCGGCGGCGCGAACACGGTCGCCGGCAGCGGCACGGACGCGTCGTCGGTGCCGGAGTTCACATCGGTCCCCGCCCACGGCGTGGCTCCGGTCGGCACCGCGACCGCGGGAGTCGTCGGAACCCCGTCGTTGGCCGTCGGCTCGTACGGGATCTCACCGCCGCGCCGCAACGGCACCGCGTCCGCGGCGCCCGGAACAGCGGCGGGAGCCTCGGCCTGACCGGACTCCGCCGAAACCGAAACCGTCTGCGGCTCCGACGGGGACGCCGACGGCGACGCGGAGGCCGAGGCCGCCGAGACCGGCGCGGCCGGCGCGCGCGGGATCCCCGCACGGTCGGCCGCCTCCTGCAGCCACTCCGGCGGACTCAGCATGAACGACGTCTGCTCCGAGTCGATCCGCGGCGGCGGAACCGATGCCTCCGAAGGCGGCGTCGCGGCCGCGGCCCCGTACTCCTCCTCGTACCGGCGGATCACCTCACCCACCGGCAGCCCCGGCCACAACGTCACCTCGCCGCTGTCCCGGGCGATGACCAGCCGCTGCCGGCCTCCTCCCGACACCGGACCCGCCGGACGGTCCTCCGCCCACACCACGAACCCGAGCCCGAACTCCCGTACGCGCACCTCCCGGTGCTGGTACGCGGGCACGTCCCCGTTGATCCACTCCTCGGCGCGCTCCTGCGCCTGCGCAAACGTCACCACTGCGCCGTCACCCCTCATCCGAACCGGTGCGCGCCACCGGAACCGAACGTGCGAATCCGCCGTCCACCATCAGACCGGCCACCGTCTCCAGTTCCGGCGGGTTACCCGCCAACCGCTCCAGAAAGGCATCGAAATCACCGCCGCACGGCAGCAAAAGCCGCTCCACGCGCTCCTGCACCGACCATCCGTCCCGGTCGCGTGCGTCGTCGTACGGGGAGAACCACACCGATCCGATGCCTTCGCCCTTCACCTTCAGCGCGAGCAGTCCGCCCTGCGCGAAGGCCACGCACAGGTAGTCCTTCGTGAGGTGGTCGCGCAGGCACTTGTTGACGTACACCAGATCATTGATCGCGGCCTCCTCACGCACCGTGAAGAACGGCTGGTCGACCAGCACTCCCAGATCCACGTCCAGGCCCGCGCCCACCGGCGCGCAACCGCCCGCGGCCTTCAGGAACGAGCGGTACGCCTCGGGCAGCCGGTAGCCGAGGTCCTCCTCGACCCCCTGCACCTGCTCCTCACCGACCGACACCACCGACTTCGGCAGCCCCAAGTGCGCCGGGCGCACCTCCTGCAACGGCCGTGTCCCGCGCTTCTCGTGGTCGACCGGAGCCGTCGCCAGACCCGCGTGATGCCGCAGCAGCGCCTTCACCTCGACGGGTACCAGCTCCATGCGCCGCGAACCGGCCACGTGGTGCCAGGTCCAGCCGTGCGGGGTGGCCACCGGCCCGACCGTGTCCCACAGCTCGTGCCCCGCGGCCTTCATCGCCGCGTTCGCGGACACGTAGTCCGTCAGCCGCAACTCGTCCACGCCGAAGCCCTCGGGCGGTTCGGCGATCTCCACCGCCGCACGCGCGTAGGCGGAGAAGTCCGGATACCCGTCGCCGTCCATCCGCACTCCGTGGGGATGCCGAGCGGCCCGGACGGGGTCCGGGAAATGCACGACCTGCCCCGAGTAAGCGGCGTTGGGTGGCGCGGCCTGCTGCCCGAGCCGACCTGTCGTCATGGCGGTAGCCCCCTGCTGGATCTGGCTGGTTCACCACAGCCTATGCGCTGGGACAAGAGGCTCACCCGCCCACGACCCGCACACCAGCTCGAGGGCCAGGAACATCCGAATTGATACGAAAATTCGACCCCGCTTCCGTATGACAGATGACATTTGGCAGGCTGTCCCCGCAGCACGGGGGCGTGCGCGAAAGCGGTCACCACCGCCGCCACGGGAGGGAAAGCGCGACCATGCAGAACACGGCAACACGTACGGATCCGGGCGACGGCACCGCCGGAGCGGCCGGCACACCCGCCGAAGCGGGCGGCCCCACCGGCGACCCACGCCTGCGCTGGAGCAGCAGCGACGGCCGGCCCACACCACCCGTCCTGCGCTTCCGCAGGGACGGCATCCTGCCCACCGTCGCCGCCGCCCTCTCCGTACGCGGCGAGACCCTCACCGGCACCGCCGGCAAGGCCGACCAGCCGCCCGCGCTCCACCCCCTCGTCCAGGACTTCCTGGACACCCTGACCAGCGGCCAGCGCGAACGTTTCACCGGCCGATGTCCCGAAGCGATACTGCTCTCGCGCCACTTGGCCGCCGTCGAGGGCGCCCGCTCCCGGCGCGCCTCCCGCAAACCGCTCTCGCCCAGCGAGGCCCGCCGCTCCCTCAAGCACGCGAAGATCACCGCCCGCCGCATCCGCGAGGACGGCGACCCCCTCCACGGCAGCTACGCGCCCCCCTGCCGCTCCTGCGACGCCCTCCTCGCCCACTTCGGCGTACGCTCCGTCGACCTCACCCCAGCCGAGTAGCCAATGACCACGACCTCCGCCTCCTACGACCGCTCCTCGACCACCCGCTTCCCGGTCGCGGTGGACGCCGCGCTGCGGACCGCCGGGTGGGAGCCCGGCCGCTGGGACATCAAGCAGGCCGAGTACTGGGCCGACGCCCTGCGGGACCACACGACGCCCGCCGGCCACCGGCACACGGTCTTCCCCGCCGCGGTCGAGGCGTGGGCCGAGTTCGGCGGCCTCACCGTCACCGCCCCCGGACCGGGCCGCCAGATCGCCCCGGTCCCGGTGCGCATCGACCCCCTCACCGGGCTCCACCTCGCCCGCACCTTCGCCGACCTGGGCCGGGCCCTGTCCACGCAGCTCTGCCCGCTCGGGGTCGAGGCCGACGGCGGATCCCACCTCGCCATCGACCGGGAGGGCCGGGTCTACGGCATCGACCACACGGGCGACTGGTACCTCGGCCCCACGGTCGACGAAGCCCTCACCCTTCTCCTGACGGGCCTCCAACCCCCCCGCCTCACCACGTAGCTCCCGCGGGGGTGGCCCTGGCAGCCGGGTCCCTGCGGTTCGGCTGCGGCTGGTGGGTGGTGCTGGGGCGCTGCCCCGGGTCCCGCGCCTAAATCGCCGGCGGGGCTTGGTGGTGTGGGGCGGTGCCCCGCCGGAGTGTCTCCTCGGCTCGGCGCCAACGGGCCGTCGCGGTGGTGCCCGGTGGTCGCGCCTCGTCCTGCGGGGACACTCCCCCGTGTCCCCGCCCCACGGCAGGGCTCCGACAGTGCCCCGAAGACGCCCCGACCGACTGGACGGTTCCCCGAAGCGGGCCCGACGCTTGGGGAGCGGGGACGGGGAGGGGTGTCCCCGCAGGACGAGCGCGCAACCACCGAGTACAGCCGCGGCACCCCGCACGCGCCGAGCCGAGGAGACACCCCTCCCCGGCCCCGCGGACCCGCCCCCACCGCACCCGGATCCCGCCCCGCGAACCGGTCCGCAGGACGATCCGAACCCGCCCGCCCCGCCGAGGGAAGGGCCCCGCCGGCGATTGAGGCGCGGGGTCCGGGGCGGAGCCCCGGCACCACCGGGCCGGGCCTGCGGCCGGCCCTAGCGGACCGGGAGGACCGCCGACACGCGGAAGCCGCCCGCATCCGTCGGCCCCGACACGAACACCCCGCCCAGCCCGAGCACCCGCTCCCGCATACCGACCAGCCCGTTCCCCCCGCTCGGCAGCCCCACCCCGTCCGCCGCCCCCTCGCACGGCCCGTTCTCCACCTGCATCGCCACCTCGCCCTCCCGGTGCGCGACCCGCACCACGACCCGCGCCCCCGGAGCGTGCTTGTGGCAGTTGGTGAGCGCCTCCTGCACCACGCGGTACGCCGTCTGCTCCACCTCCGCCGCGTACACCGTCCCCGCGCCGTCACCCTGGACGACCATCTCCACGGCCATTCCGGCCGCCCGCGACTGCCCGACCAGCGCCTCCAGCTCCGCCAGCGTGGGTCCTTCCTCCGCACCGCCGACGGCGACCGGCCCCGCCGTCGCCACGGCCACGGCCGCGGCCGCGGCGACGGCCACCGCGGGCTTGGGCGCCGCCCGCAGCACGCCGAGCATCTCCCGCAGCTCCGTGAGCGCCTGCCGCCCCATGTCCCCCACCAGCGCGGCGTTCTTCGCCGCGCGCGCCGGGTCCTTGGCGGCCACCGCCTCCAGCGCGGCCGCGTGCACGACCATCAGCGACACCCGGTGGGCGACCACGTCGTGCATCTCCCGCGCGATCCGGGTCCGCTCCTCGGTACGGGCCCACTCGGCCCGCTCCTCCGCCCGGTCCGCCAGCAGCGACAGCTCCCGCTCCAGCGAGTCGGCCCGTTCCTGCAGGCTCTCCATCAGCCGCCGCCGGGCGCCGATGTAGAGCCCGAGCAGGACGGGCGGCACGGTCAGCGCGACCGCGACGAACCCGGACAGGGCGACCACGAGCGACGCATCGGCCTCCACGTCGCCGCGCGTCTTCAGGTACATGACGACGAAGGTCGCCAGCAGCGACATCGACGCGAGCGCCGCGATGATCCTCCGGGGCACCTCGGACGAGGCGAGCGAGTACATGCCCACCACCGAGAGCAGGAACCCCGTCTCGGCCGGCGCCACGGCGATCCCCACGAGCACCACCGCGATCGGCCACCGCCGCCGCAGCACGAGCGTGGCCCCCACGACGGCTCCGAACAGCACCCCGGCGGGCACGGGGATCCCCGCGTCGTGCGCGAAGCGGACCCCCTCCCACGCGCACTCCGCGGCGGACACCGCGGCCAGCGCCGCGTCCACCACTACATCCCGCCGCCGCGTCCACCACAAAGGCGGCCCGGCACGGCCTTGCTCTTCCCCCGTACTGGTCATGCCGCCCAGCGTACGCAGGCGCCCCTACAGACCACCGACAGAACCAACGCCTCCGAGAACTCCCCCAAGGCACCGATCTTTACCGTCGCATCGAAGGGCGCTGGTGCGGCATAGTAGGTGCCGTCGACTCGACCACAGCGACGCAATGTCCGGTTTAGTCGTAAATAGTCCCCTGTGGTGTAATTGGCAGCACTGAGGCTTTTGGTGCCTTATGTCCGGGTTCGAGTCCTGGCGGGGGAGCTTGCGCACGTCCGGGTCCTGACCGCAGAGGTCGGGACCCGACTTCGTTTCGGGCCCCCGGCCCCCCCGGTATCCTTCACGGGTCCACCCCCGAAGCCGAAGGGCACACCCGTGAGCGCCAACCGCCCGGCAGCCGTCGTCGTACTCGCAGCGGGTGAAGGCACCCGCATGAAGTCGGCCACACCCAAGGTTCTGCACGAGATCTGCGGGCGCTCGCTCGTCGGTCACGTCGTCGCCGCCTCCCGTGAGCTGGACCCCGAACACCTCGTCGTGGTCGTCGGCCACGCCCGGGAGCAGGTCACCGCGCACCTGGCCGGCATCGACACCGACGTCCGCACCGCCGTCCAGTACGAACAGAACGGCACCGGCCACGCCGTCCGCATGGCCCTCCAAGAGCTCGGCGGGCCCGTCGACGGCACCGTGATCGTCGTCTGCGGCGACACCCCGCTGCTGACCGGGGAGACCCTGGGCCGGCTGGCGCGGACGCACGCCGCCGACGGCAACGCCGTCACCGTGCTCACCGCCGAGGTACCCGACTCCACGGGCTACGGCCGCATCGTGCGCGACGCCGGCGGCGCCGTGACCGCGATCGTCGAACACAAGGACGCCACCGACTCCCAGCGTGCGATCCGCGAGATCAACTCGGGCGTCTTCGCCTTCGACGGCGCCCTCCTCGCCGACGCGCTCGGCAAGGTCCGCACCGACAACAGCCAGGGCGAGGAGTACCTCACCGACGTCCTCGGCATCCTGCGCGAGGCCGGGCACCGGGTGGGCGCGGCCGTGGGCAGCGACCACCGCCAGATCCTCGGGATCAACAACCGCGTGCAGCTCGCCGAGGCCCGCGCCCTGCTGAACGCCCGCCTGCTGGAGCAGGCCATGCTCGCGGGCGTGACGGTCGTCGATCCCGCCAGCACCTTCGTGGACGTGACCGTCACCTTCGGGCAGGACGCGGTCGTGCACCCCGGCACCCAGCTCCTGGGCACCACGCACATCGCCGAGGGGGCCGAGGTCGGCCCCAACACCCGGCTGCGCGACACCCGGGTGGGTGCGGGCGCGCGCGTGGACAACACGGTGGCCGAGAGCGCGGTCGTGGGCCCGCAGGCGAGCGTGGGGCCGTTCGCGTACCTGCGCCCGGGTACGACCCTCGGCGCGAAGGCGAAGGCCGGTACGTACGTCGAGATGAAGAACGCGACGATCGGCGAGGGCACCAAGGTGCCGCACCTGTCGTACGTGGGCGACGCGACGATCGGCGAGTACACGAACATCGGCGCGGCGAGCGTCTTCGTGAACTACGACGGTGAGCACAAGCACCACACCACCGTCGGCTCGCATTGCAAGACGGGGTCGGACAACATGTTTGTGGCGCCCGTCACCATCGGGGACGGGGCCTACACGGCCGCCGGATCCGTGATCACGAAGGATGTGCCCCCCGGCGCGCTGGCCGTGGCCCGTGGCCAGCAGCGGAATATCGAGGGCTGGGTGGCCCGCAAGCGTCCGGGAAGCGCTGCCGCCACTGCGGCGCAGTCGGCGGCCTCGGAGGACTCCGAGCGCCCCTGAGGTGAACTGACCGGAAACAGGTACGTCTCGAACGGCGTACCGTGATACGTGCACGCAATTCGGCTGGCTCACCGTGTGCGGGACGGACGCACATGGGGGCGAGCAGCTTCAACACGTCTGAGGAGACAGTGCTGTGACCGGGATCAAGACGACCGGCGAGAAGAAGCTGATGCTCTTCTCCGGCCGCGCCCACCCCGAGCTGGCCGAGGAGGTCGCGCACCAGCTGGGAGTCGGCCTCGTGCCGACCAAGGCTTTCGACTTCGCCAACGGTGAGATCTACGTCCGCTTCCAGGAGTCGGCGCGTGGCGCGGACTGCTTCCTGATCCAGAGCCACACGGCTCCGATCAACAAGTGGATCATGGAGCAGCTGATCATGATCGACGCGCTGAAGCGCGCGTCGGCGCGTTCCATCACCGTGATCATCCCGTCCTACGGGTACGCCCGCCAGGACAAGAAGCACAAGGGCCGCGAGCCGATCTCGGCGCGTCTGGTGGCGGACCTGCTGAAGACCGCGGGCGCGGACCGCATCCTGACGGTCGACCTGCACACGGACCAGATCCAGGGCTTCTTCGACGGCCCGGTGGACCACCTCTCGGCGTTGAACGTTCTCGCGGACTACGTGGGCGCGAAGGTGGACCGCACGAAGCTGACGATCGTGTCCCCGGACGCCGGTCGGGTGCGGGTGGCGGACCGCTGGTGCGACCGGCTGGACGCACCGCTGGCGATCGTGCACAAGCGCCGCGACAAGGACGTCGCCAACCAGGTGACGGTCCACGAGGTCGTCGGTGAGGTCAAGGGCCGCGTCTGCGTCCTGGTCGACGACATGATCGACACGGGTGGCACGATCTGCGCCGCGGCCGAGGCGCTCTTCGCGCACGGCGCGGAGGACGTGATCGTGACGGCGACGCACGGCATCCTGTCGGGTCCCGCGGCCGACCGCCTGAAGAACTCGAAGGTGAGCGAGTTCGTCTTCACGAACACCCTGCCGGACCCGTCCGACCTGGAACTGGACAAGATCACGGTGCTGTCGATCGCCCCGATGATCGCGCGTGCGGTGCGCGAGGTCTTCGAGGACGGTTCGGTGACGAGCCTGTTCGAGGAGCAGCAGTAACCGCTGCGGCTAGATCCTTTTGAAGTGCGGCCTTCCCGCCGGGTAGACTCATGAAGTTGCTCGGCGAGGGAGGCTGCACTTTCGTGTGCGGATGCTCCGTTATCGACGCGCTCTTCGTAGCAGGCCGTTTCGGCCGGGTGACTCCAGTCCGTTTTTCCGTCACCCCACGAGGAGTGAGCATGTCCGAGGTCAAGCTTTCCGCCACCCTGCGCGACACCTTCGGCAAGGGCTCCGCCCGCCAGGCCCGCCGCGACGCCCTGACCCCCGGTGTCATCTACGGCCACGGCACGGACCCGAAGCACGTCAACGTCGAGGCCCACGGCCTGATGATGGCGCTGAAGACCGCGAACGTCCTGCTCTCCCTGGACATCGCGGGCGGCGGCACCGAGCTGGTCATCCCCAAGGCCGTGCAGCGCCACCCCCTGAAGCGCACCATCTCGCACGTCGACTTCCTGATCGTCAAGAAGGGCGAGAAGGTCACCGTCGAGGTTCCGGTCGTGACCGAGGGCGACCTGGCCGCCGGTGGCAACCTGCTGGAGACCCTGCTCACCACGATCTCCGTCGAGACCGAGGCCACCCACATCCCGACCGAGATCACCGTCTCGATCGAGGGCCTGGAGGCCGGTGCGACCGTGCACGCCTCCGACCTGAAGCTGCCGGCCGGCACCACCCTGGCCGTCGAGGGCGAGACCGCCGTCCTGCAGGTCGTCGCCCCGCAGGCCGAGGAGCCGGCCGCCGAGGGTGAGACCGAGGGCGCCGAGGCCTGAGCCTCGCCCCTTCCTCTCAGCAGTTGCTGACCGACCGCCGTCCGGCTCCACTGGAGCGGGACGGCGGTCGTCTTCGTTCTAGGCGGTAAGGAGCTTTTGATGTCGGACGACGCGGCGCCCTGGCTGATCGTGGGTCTGGGCAATCCTGGGCCGGAGTACGCCGGGAACCGCCACAACATCGGGTTCATGGTGGTCGACCTGCTGGCGGAGCGGATCGGCGGCAGGTTCAAGGCGCACAAGGCGCGGGCACAGGTGGTCGAGGGCCGGACGGGTCCGCCGGGGCCGGCGAACCGCCGGGTGGTGCTGGCGAAGCCGATGTCGTTCATGAACCTGTCGGGTGGTCCGGTGACGGCTCTGCGCGACTTCTACAAGGTGCCGCTGGAGCGGATCGTCGCCGTCCACGACGAGCTGGACATCGACTACCCGACGCTGCGCCTGAAGCTGGGCGGCGGGGACAACGGGCACAACGGTCTGAAGTCGATGACGAAGTCGATGGGTGCGGACTACCACCGGGTGCGGTGCGGCATCGGTCGGCCGCCGGGCCGGATGCAGGTCGCGGACTTCGTGCTCAAGGACTTCTCCTCCACGGAGCGCAAGGAGCTGGACTGGTTCGTGGACCGGGCGGCGGACGCGGTGGAGTGCCTGGTCTCGGAGGGCCTGGAGCGCGCACAGTCGGCGTACAACTCCTGACCTCGGCGTGTGGATGTACGGGAGCCCCCGCACCGGTCGGTGCGGGGGCTCCCGTACGTGGTGGTGCGGGCGGGTCAGCCGGTGTTGCGCAGGCCCGCGGCGACGCCGTTGACGGTGAGCAGCAGGGCGCGGGCGAGCAGCGGGTCGGCCGCCTCTCCGCGGGCGGCGGCCGCGCGCTGGCGGGCCAGGAGGGAGACCTGGAGGTAGGAGATGGGGTCGAGGTAGGCGTCTCGTACGGCGAAGGTCTGCTGGAGCACCGGGTGGGAGTCGAGGAGCCTCTCGCCCCCGGTGATGCGCAGGACCTCGCGGACGGTGAGTTCGTGCTCGGCCTCGATGCGGGCGAAGACGTGCTTGAGGTGGTCGGGGACGAGGGTGTCGACGTAGTGGCGGGCGATCCGCAGGTCGGTCTTGGCCAGTGTCATCTCAACGTTGGACAGGAAGTTGCGGAAGAAGTGCCAGCGCTCGCCCATCTCGGTGAGGGCGTCCTCGTGGCCGGCTTCGCGCAGCGCCTTGAGGCCGGAGCCGACGCCGTACCAGCCGGGGACGATCTGGCGGGACTGGGTCCAGCCGAAGACCCACGGGATGGCGCGCAGGCCGTCGAGGCCGGCTCCGGAGTCGGGGCGGCGGGAGGGCCGGGAGCCGAGGTGGAGGTCGGCGAGCTGGTCGACGGGGGTGGCGGCGAAGAAGTAGGCGGGCAGGTCGGGGTCTTCGACGAGTTCGCGGTAGGCGGCGTGGGCGGCGTCGGAGACGGTGTCCATGGCCGCGTCCCAGCGGGCGAGGGCTTCGTCGGACTGGCGGGGCGCGGTGTGCAGGGCGGAGGCCTGCAGGGTGGCGGCGACGGTCAGTTCGAGGTTCTCGCGGGCCAGCGACGGGACGAGGTACTTGTCGGAGATGACCTCGCCCTGTTCGGTGACCTTGATCTCGCCTTCGAGGGTGCCCCAGGGCTGGGCGAGGATCGCGTCGTGGGAGGGGCCGCCGCCGCGGCCGACGGTGCCGCCGCGGCCGTGGAAGAGGCGCAGGCGGACGCCGTAGCGGTGGGCCACGTCGCGCAGGCGGCGCTGGGCGCGGTGGATCTCCCACTGGCTGGTGGTGATGCCGCCGAACTTGGAGGAGTCGGAGTAGCCGAGCATGACCTCCTGGACGTCGCCGCGGAGGGAGACCAGGCGCCGGTAGGAGGGGTCGGCGAGCATTTCGTCGAGGATGACGTCGGCGGCGCGGAGCTCGTCGGTGGTCTCCAGGAGCGGGACGATGCCGATCTTGGCCCAGCCGGCGTGGAGGTCGATGAGGCCGGCTTCGCGGGCGAGGACTGCGGCGGCGAAGACGTCGTCGGCGCCCTGGCACATCGAGATGATGTAGGACTCGATGACCTCGGGGCCGAACTTCTCGAAGGCGTCCTTGACGGCGCCGAAGACGCCGAGGGTCTTGGCGCCGGCGGCGTCCAGGGGTGCCGGGGTGGGGGCCAGCGGGCGCCGGGAGCGGAGTTCCTTCGCCAGGAGCTTCTGCCGGTAGTCGCGGGGCATGTCGGCGTAGCGCCAGGATTCCTCGCCGAGCCGGTCGAAGAGCTGGCCGAGGGCGTGGTGGTGGGCGTCGGCGTGCTCGCGCACGTCCATGGTGGCGAGCTGGAGGCCGAAGGCGGCGAGGGTGCGGATGGTGCGGTCCATGTGGCCGTCGGCGAAGAGGCCGCCGCGGTGCTCGCGCAGGGAGGTCTGGATGAGGGTGAGGTCGGTGAGGAACTCGGCGGTGCCGAGGTAGTCGCGGCCTTCCTCGTGGGGGATGCCCCTGGCGAGCCGCTCCCGGGTGTTGAGGAGCTTCTGGCGGATGCAGGTGGCCTTGAGCCGGTAGGGCTCTTCGGCGTTCAGCCGCTTGTAGCGGGGGCTGATCTCGGGGAGGCGTTCGAGGTCGGCCTGGAGGGAGGCGAGGAGTTCCTCGGTGGCTCCGGTGTAGCGGATGGAGTTGGAGAGGAGGCTGCGCAGGAAGTCGACGAGTTCGAGGGCGTCGGTGATGCCGTGCTCGTGCTGGAGGATCAGCACGTCGCGGGTGACGTCGGGGGTGACGTTGGGGTTGCCGTCGCGGTCGCCGCCGATCCAGGTGCCGAAGGTGAGGGGGCGGGTGCCGGGGGGCAGCTCGATGCCGACGCGGCGCAGTTCGGCGGCGAGGTCCTCCAGTACGTCGCCGACCGCGCCGGCGTGCAGTTCGTCGAGGTAGTAGATGGCGTTGCGGGCCTCGTCGGCGGGCTCGGGGCGGACGACGCGCAGCTCGTCGGTCTGCCAGACGAGGTCGATGTTCTCGGCGAGGCGCAGGTCGTGGCGGCGGCGGTCGCCGGCGCCGGTGACGGGCTCCTCCAGGAGGGCCGCGATGCGGCGCAGCTTGTTGAGGACGCTGCGGCGGGCCGCCTCGGTGGGGTGCGCGGTGAAGACGGGTCGGACGTTGAGGTTCTTGACCGTCTCGCGCAGGTGCTCGGGGTCGGCGTCCTTGAGCATGTCGGCGGTGCGGGCGAGGAGCCCGCCTTCGGCGGCCCGGTGGGCGCGCAGTTCCTTGCCGCGGTGGACCTGCTCGGTGATGTTGGCGAGGTGGAAGTAGGTGGAGAAGGCGCGCACGAGCTTGGCGGCGGTCTCCAGGTCCGTGTCGCCGAGGAGGGCGGCGGCGGCCTCGCCGTCGGTACGGGTGAGGGCGCGGACGCGCTCGACGAGGTCGAGCAGGTCCTGGCCCTCCTGGCGTACGAGGGTCTCCCCGAGGAGGTCGCCGAGGCGGCGGATGTCCGCGCGCAGTTCCGCGTTGGCGGTGGCGGCCGGGGAGACGGGGGCCTGCTGGGCGGCCAGGGGGGCCTTGTCAGCACTGCTCACAGGTGCGGCTCCTTGCAGTGTTCGAGCGCTACTGGGCGGTGGGCTCCCGGCCGTGCGCGGCGTGCACCCCGTCGGACTCCGTCCGGGGGACGCCGCTGCTGCGTGTGGCTCGGGCTGCCCGTGCGGACCGCGCTGTCCGACGGGGAACAGGATAGGTGTCCTCTGCGTGTGCCTGGGCAAACGTCTCATAGGCCGAGTCGTCCAGGCCCTGTGACGGGTGGCGGGCGGCGCGGGCGCACGACGGTGGCCGTGGTCGCGCTCCTCTTGCCCCGGTCCCCGGCTTTGCCATACTTACGATGCCGTAGGTTACGGACCCGTAGGGTTCGTGGCCGGCGAGCCTGCCGACTTCCCTCACCCCCAGGGGACACCCCATGACCACCAGTCCCGATACGATCGAGGGTTCCTCCGCGCCCTCCGAGACATCTGTGCCGTCCGCGACGCTGGGCGGCGAGAACAAGCGGTCGATCGAGCAGATCGCCCTGCTGCTGTTCATCACCGTTCCCTTCGTGGCGCTGCTGGCGGCGGTGCCGCTGGCCTGGGGCTGGGGGGTGAGCTGGCTGGACCTGGGCCTGATGGTGTTCATGTACTTCCTGGCCTGCCACGGGATCACCATCGGTTTCCACCGCTACTTCACTCACGGTTCCTTCAAGGCGAAGCGGCCGCTCAGGATCGTGCTCGCGGTGATGGGCTCGATGGCGGTGGAGGGCCCGCTCGTGCGGTGGGTGGCGGACCACCGCAAGCACCACAAGTTCTCGGACCACGAGGGTGACCCGCATTCGCCGTGGCGGTTCGGTGAGACGGTGCCGGCGCTGATGAAAGGCCTGTGGTGGGCGCACATCGGCTGGCTCTTCGACGAGGAGCAGACCGATCAGCAGAAGTACGCCCCGGACCTGGTCAAGGACCCGGCGATCCGGCGCATCTCGCGGCACTTCGTCTTCTGGACGATCTTCTCGCTGGCGATCCCGCCGCTGGTGGGCGGCCTGGTGACGATGTCGTGGTGGGGGGCGTTCACGGCGTTCTTCTGGGGCTCCCTGGTGCGGGTGGCACTCCTGCACCACGTGACGTGGTCGATCAATTCCATCTGCCACGCGGTGGGCAAGCGGCCGTTCAAGTCCCGGGACCGGTCGGGCAACGTGTGGTGGCTGGCGGTGCTGTCGTGCGGCGAGTCGTGGCACAACCTGCACCACGCCGACCCGACGTCGGCCCGGCACGGTGTGCTGCGGGGCCAGGTCGACTCCAGTGCGCGGCTGATCCGCTGGTTCGAGCAGCTGGGGTGGGCCACCGACGTGCGGTGGCCGTCCGCGGCCCGCATCGACGCCCGGCGCAGGGAAAACGAGCCGAACGCGGCATGATGGGGGGCGTGGCGATCGACGGCGGTAATTCCAGCAGCGACAAGCCCCGGCGGGGCCGCCGGGTGCGGATGACGGGCGCGGAGCGGCGCCAGCAGTTGCTGGACATCGGCCGGGCCCTGTTCGCTGAGAAGGGCTTCGAGGGCACGTCGGTGGAGGAGATCGCGGCGAAGGCCGGGGTGTCCAAGCCGGTGGTGTACGAGCACTTCGGCGGCAAGGAAGGGCTGTACGCGGTCGTCGTGGACCGGGAGATGCGCCAGTTGCTGGACGGGGTGACCGGCGCACTGACGGCGGGGCACCCGCGGGAGCTGCTGGAGCAGGCGGCGTTCGCGCTGCTGGACTACATCGAGTCGTACACGGACGGCTTCCGGATCCTGGTGCGGGATTCCCCGGTCGCGCAGTCGACGGGTACGTTCGCGTCGCTGATCAGTGACATCGCCACGCAGGTCGAGGACATCCTGGGTCTGGAGTTCAAGGCCCGCGGCTTCGATCCGAAGCTGGCACCGCTGTACGCGCAGGCGCTGGTCGGGATGGTGGCGCTGACCGGGCAGTGGTGGCTGGACGTGCGCAAGCCGAAGAAGGCCGAGGTGGCCGCGCACCTGGTGAACCTGGCGTGGCACGGGCTGGACGGGCTGGAGTCGAAGCCGCAGCTGGTGGGCCGCCGCAAGAGCTGAGGGCTGTCCTCACAGGCTACGACGGCGCCCCGTCACCGGTGGTCCGGTGGCGGGGCGCCGTCGTGTCGTGCGGGCCTAGCGGCGGGGCTCCGCTTCGTACGGTTCCAGGAATTCGAGCCGGTTGCCGACGGGGTCCTCGGAGTAGAAGCGGCGGTGGCCCGGCAGGTTCTCGTCCCAGACGACCTTGGCGCCCCGCTCCTTCAGTCTCTGCGCGTACTCCTCGATGCCGGTGACCCGGAGCCCGGGGTGCGCCTTGCGGGCGGGCCGGAAGTCGTCCTCGACGCCGAGGTGCAGCTGTACGGGTCCTGCGGCGAACCAGCAGCCTCCGCGGGCGGCGAGGACGGGCGGCTTGGGGATCTCGGTCATGCCCAGGACGTCGGTGTAGTAGACGCGGAGCCGGTCCTCCGAGTCCGGCGGCGCGGCGAGTTGGACGTGGTCGACGGCGGTGAGCACGGTCAGGCCTCCTTGCGGGCTACGGCGAAGATCCTGCGGAACGGGAAGACGGTTCCGCGCGGCCCGCTCGGGTAGGCCGCGCGCAGCCGGTCTCGGTATTCGGCGAGGAAGGCGTCGACGGCTTCGCGGTCGTCGCCGAGGGCGGTGAGGACGGGCCGCAGGGCGGTGCCCTTGACCCAGTCGAGGACGGGGTCGGGGCCGTGGAGGAGCTGGTGGTATGTGGTTTCCCAGACATCGGCGGTGCAGCCCAGCGCGGTGAACCGGGCGAGGTATTCGGCGGGTTCGAGAAGGTGGGTGTAGCGGGCGCCGTGTCCGGCGAGGCGGGAGCGCCAGCGCGGGGTGTCGCACTGCTCGGCGAGCAGGGCATGGCTGGGGGCGGTGAAGTTGCCGGGAATCTGGAAGGCGAAGGTGCCCCCGGGGCGCAGGCCGTTGATCCAGGCGCCGAAGGAGCCCGGGTGGCCGGGGACCCACTGGAGGGCTGCGTTGGAGACGATCAGGTCGTAGGGCTCCTCGGGGAGCCAGCCGGCGATGTCGCCGTGGCGGAAGTCGAGGCTGCCGCCGCCGGCGGTGGGGCCGGCGTACTGCTCGTCGGCGCGCTGGAGCATCTCCGGGGAGAGGTCGAAGCCGGTGATGGCGGCCTCGGGCCAGCGGGTGGCGAGGAGTTCGGTGACGTTGCCGGGGCCGCAGCCGAGGTCGGCGATGCGGGCGGGCCGGTGGGGGAGTTCGGGTATGCGGGTGAGCAGGTCGAGGAAGGGCCGTGTGCGGTGGCCCGCGTGCCGGAGGTACTGCTGGGGATCCCAGGTGGGTGCGGAGGGCGCGGTGGACGTGGGGGTCCCTGCACGCGTGGTATCGGAATACATGTTCGAGCCTCCCTGCTGGCGGGGCGTTCGGAAGCGGAATCTGTTCCGGCCCCCTCCATGCCCCATGCTCGCTTCATTTATATCTCGATGTCAAGATACTCGTGGTCGAGATACTCGGGATGAAGAGACTTCACATCGACAGACCCCTTACACTGATCGGCATGGAGGACGAGGTCGACCGACTGGTGGCGGCATGGCGGCGGGAGCGCCCTGACCTCGACGTGGAACCGCTCGAGGTCCTGAGCCGCGTCAGCAGGCTCGCGCGCCATCTCGACCGCGCCCGCAGGCTGGCCTTCTCCGAGCACGGCCTGGAGCCCTGGGAGTTCGACGTCCTCACGTCGCTGCGCCGCGCCGGCGCCCCCTACCAGCTCTCCCCCGGCCAGCTGTTGACCCAGACCCTGGTCACCTCCGGCACCATGACCAACCGCATCGACCGGCTCGCCAAGAAGGGCCTCGTCGAGCGGCTCCCGGACCCCAGCGACCGCCGCGGGGTCCTGGTGCGGCTCACCCCCGAGGGCCGGGACCGCGCCGACCAGGCCCTCGCCGGGCTGCTGGCCCAGGAACGGGCGATCCTGGCACAGCTCTCGCAGAGCCAGCGTGGTGATCTCGCCGGACTGCTACGCCAGTTGACCGCTCCGTTCGACAACATCCCCGGCTAGGTCGGCGGGTCGCACGCCGGCCCGCCGGGCCAGCGCCACCGCGGCCAGGGTGGAGTGCACGCCGAGCTTGCCCAGCACGTTCTGCATGTGCGTGCGGACCGTGTGCGGGGACAGGAACAGCCTGGCCGCCACGTCCTTGCGGCCCAGCCCCGCCACCATGCAGCGCAGCACCTCGTGTTCGCGCGGGGTGAGGGACTCCACGAGCCGTTCGCTGTCCGTACGGTGCTTGCGCGCCGCGGTCAGTTCGCGGAGCACTCCGGTGAGCAGTGCGGGCGGGAGGTGGGTCTCCTCCCGCAGGACCCCGCGGATGACGGCCAGCAGGCGCGAGAGCGAGCAGTCCTTGGCCACCCAGCCCGAGGCGCCCGCCTGCAGTGCGAGGGCGGCCCGGCGCGGGTCGTCGCGCTCGGCGAGGACGACCGTACGGACCCCTGGATGGGCCACCCGTACGCCGGCCACGAGCGCGATCCCGTCCGAGGCGGGTGGCGGGGGCCCGGCCCCCGGCTCCCGCATGGCCGGCACGGCCCCGGGGGCCGCGCCGAGATCGGCGTCGACCAGCAGGACGTCGAAGCGGCGGCCCTCGGCCACCGCGCGTTCGAGACAGCGCAGCGCGGCGGGGCCGCTGCCGGCCGCGGACACGTCCACGTCCGGCTCGGCCGCGAGCGCGGCTGCGAGCGATTCGGCGAAGATGCGGTGATCGTCGACGACGAGAACCCGGATACGAACCACAAAACCCCCAAGGGTAGGGGAACGGACGACGGCGGGTACGGCGCCAGGACCGGGTGATCCGCAGACCCGGCCGCCGCCGAGACATATCTGCACTACCCCGGACCGGACGCCGTACCCGACTTGTCTCGACCCCTGAATCAACACCGGCCCCCACCGGTGTCACGCATCAGCGTAGGGCCGGGGGCGGCCCGCGGTTGGCCGAATAGCAGAAGTTTTCCCCGCGGTTTTCAGGATTGTGCGTCCCGAACGGGCTCGGCTGTGGCTGGAAATCGCCTGAATCGGGGGCTGTGGGACGACTTCCGGGCGGGCGTGTGCCATGGGCAGTTGCACGGGGGGCATTTCACCCGGCGTGTGCACGCCGGGCGCCCGCGCGCGGTGCCCGGCCGCGGCGCGTGCCTCCAGCACACACGCCCCCGCCGGGCGCACACCCCTCCCGGGCGCCCAGGGTCGACGGAACCGCTGCGCCGGCGAGTGGGCCGAAGGGGCGCGACGGGGAGTGGGGCCGAACACGCGGAGAGACCGCGGTGTTGAGCGGCTTCCGAGCATGTACGGCCCCCCGAGCCTGCCAGGGGGTGTCCCGGAGGGGGAGGAGCCCCGATCAGGCGGTGTGGGTGCGGGCGAAGTTCCAGGCGTCCTGGATGATGCCGGTGAGGTCCGATCGGCTCGGGGTCCAGCCGAGGCGCTCGTGGGCCGTGCGGGCAGAGGCGACCAGCATCGCCGGGTCGCCGGCCCGCCGCGGGGCGACGACCTCGGGGATCTCCCGCCCGGTGACCTTGCGGACGGTCTCGATCACCTCGCGGACCGAGAACCCGCTGCCGTTGCCCAGGTTGCAGATCAGGTGCTCCCCGGCGGTGGCGGACCGGAGGGCGGCCAGGTGGGCCTCCGCCAGGTCGGCCACGTGGATGTAGTCGCGTACGCAGGTGCCGTCCGGGGTCGGGTAGTCCTCGCCGAACACCGAGATCGACTCCCGCTCGCCGAGCGCGACCTGGAGGACCAGGGGGATCAGGTGCGTCTCGGGGCTGTGCCGCTCGCCGAACTCGCCGTAGGCGCCGGCCACGTTGAAGTAGCGCAGGGACACCGCGGCCAGGCCGTGCGCCACGCACTCGCCCGCGATCATGTGGTCGACGGCGAGCTTCGAGGCGCCGTAGGGGTTGGTCGGCGCGGTCACCGAGGCCTCGGTGAGCAGGCCCTCGGTGGGCTCGCCGTAGGTGGCGGCGGTGGAGGAGAAGACGAGCCTGCGCACGCCCGCCCCGCGCATCGCGGCGAGCAGGGCGAGCGTGCCGCCGACGTTGTTCTCCCAGTACTTGCCCGGGTTCACCACGGACTCGCCGACCTGCGAGGAGGCGGCGAAGTGCAGCACCGCGTCGAAGGAGGGGTCCAGGTACCGCGCGGCGTCCTGGATCCGGCCCTCGACGAACGTCGCGCCCGCCGGGACCCCGACGCGGAAGCCGGTGCTGAGGTCGTCGAGGACGGTGACCTCGTGGCCGGCCTCCAGGAGGTGGGCCGCGACCACGCTGCCGACGTATCCGGCGCCACCGGTTACCAGGTACTTGCTCACTCGCCTACTGCCTCTCGCGGGGGACCACGCACGTGTGCGTGCGCGTGCTTGGGCACTGGCTTACCCGATGCGGCACCCGCGGGGGAAATCGGCGGCCGTCGGAGGCCTCCCGGTCAGCCCTGCGGCGCGGTGGACGACGGCCCGGGCAGGGCCCGGTCCAGCAGGCCGGTACGGGCGGCCAGCGCGGCCGCCTCCAGCCGCGATCCGACGCCCAGCTTCATCAGGACCCGCTGTACGTGCGTACGGGCGGTGCTCGGCGCGATCGCCATGCCCGCGGCGATCAGCCGGGTGTCCTCGCCCTCGGCGACCCGCACCAGCACCTCCACCTCGCGCGGGGTCAGCAGCCGCAGCAGCCGGCTGCCCTCGTCGTCGGGCTGGACGGCGGGGTTCAGGAGCTCCGCGAAGGCTCCCTGGAGCAGTTGCGGGGCGATCGCCGCCTCTCCCGACCTCGCCTTGGCCAGCGCCCGCTCGACGCCCTCGATGCGCTCGTCCTGGCGTACGTACCCGGAGGCGCCGGCGGCGAAGGCTGCGGCGATCCCGCGCGGGCTGGGCACCGGGCCGAGGACGACCACGGCGATCTGCGGGCGCTCCCGCTTGATGCGGACGACGGGCTCGAAGGCGCCGGGCTCGGCGGGGTTGGCCGTGCCGAGGAGGCAGACCTCCGGGGCGCGGCTGATGACCAGCTCGGCGGCGCCGGCCGCCGGGGCCGCGGCCGCCAGGACCCGGTGGCCGCGCAGTTTCAGGGCAGAGGCCAGTGCCTCGGCCAGCAGTCGGTGGTCGTCGACCACCACGACGCGTACGCCCATTGAGGAACCCACCCCCCACCCTTCTGACCCGGCAAGCTACACGCTTGTTCGACGGCGCGAGGGGGATACCGCGCAGAAGCCCCCGATCGGTACGGACCGTTCGGGGGCTCCAGGCGGTGCTGTGCGCATCAGCTCGCGGTGAACGAGACGAACAGGTATTCCGGATCGGTCGAGTACGGCTTGCTGACGTTCTGCTTGGACATGAAGAGCTTGCCGTTGTGGTAGCGCAGCTCGGAGGAGAACTCGGGCGAGAAGGAGGTCTCGGCGCGCCGGACGTCCTTGTCGGCCGGATTCTCCATGAGGAGGGTCTCCTTCATCGTCTTGCCGTCGATGCTGACGATCTGGCCGCCCTTGTCGTACGGGGGGACCTTGTAGGCGATGATGTTCGACCCGTCCATGCGCAGCGGGTACATGGTGTACCGCTCGCCCGCGTCGGCGCGGTCGGTGGTCTGCTTGCCGGTCTCCAGGTCGAAGGAGAGCAGCTCGTTGGTGCGGCCGGTGGGGGACTGGCCCTGGTGCTCCGCGGAGGGCACGTAGATCTTGCCGTTGCCGACGACCATGTGCGAGCACTTCTCCACGTCGGTGGAGGCGCACTTGGCGGCGAAGGTGCCCGCGGCGAGCGGGATGCGGGCCTTCAGCTCGCCCTTGGGGTCGACGACGAACAGGTCGCTGACGCCCTTGCCGCCCTTGGCGTTGTCGCCGACGTCGGCGGCGACGACGAACGGCTTGGTGGAGACGATGTGCGCGTACTCGATGCCCTGGGAGAGCTTGTACGAGGCGGTGGGCGCGCCGGTGGCGGGGTCGAGGATCTGCGCGTTCAGCGTGTAGTTGGGGTGCTGGCCGCACTTGCGGATGACGGCGAGGGCCTCGCCGCCGGCGTAGCCGGTGTCGCGGCAGCTTTCGCCGTCGACCTTGGGCTGCCAGAGGTTCTTGCCGTCGGCGAGGTTCCAGGCGGCGCCGCCGTTGGAGACGCCGGCCGCGGCGACGGTCTTGCCGCTGATGGTGACCTCGGAGAACTGGACGGGCTTGTCGCCGCCGTTGGCGCTCTTGACGTTGCCGGACCAGGCGAGCTTGCCGGCCTCCAGGTCGATGACGCCGACCTCGGTGCACGGCGGGTACTTGTTCTCGGCCGTGGGCTGGGTGGGCCGGAAGATGACGGCGGTCTTGTTCTCGCTGACGTGGTGGGTGGCGCCGCAGATCTCGCCCGTGAGGGGGACCTCCCACTTCTTGGCGCCGTCGACGAGGTTGTAGCCGACGACCTTGGACACGTCGGACTTGACGTAGGTGGTGTCGGTCAGCCAGGAGCCGTTGACGGAGACCAGGTCGGCGACCGTGGGGGCCGGCTGGTTGTACAGCGTCTTCGACTTGGGGTTGCCAGGGACCTTCTCGGTGCCGGGCGTGGAGGCCTGGTTCTTGTCGCCGCCCGGGGAGGCGCTGGGGTCGCTCTGCGCGGTGGTCCCGCCGCCGTCGCCGGAGGCGTACCAGAGGCCGCCGCCGACGATCAGGACGATGGCCAGGAGGGCCGCGCCGACGATCATCAGCTGGGTGCGCTTGTCCCCGCCGCCGCCACCGCCGGCCGGGGGCTGGGCGGGGGGCGCGGGCACGCCGTACGGGGAGGGCGCGGGGGGCTGCTGCGGGTAGCCGTAGCCGGGGTCGGCCTGCGGGTAGCCGTACGCGGGCTGCTGGGCCGGCGGCTGCGGGGCGGCCGCGGGCGGCCCGGGCGGCGGCGAGGGCGGTCCCGCGGGCGGCGTGGGCGCTCCGAACCCGCCCGGCGGGGGATCCTGCGGCGCTCCGAAGCCGCCGGACGGCGGCTGGCTGGGGGGCGGCGGGGTACTCATCGGTTGCTGTTGCCTCTCGCTGGGCGGCTCGTTGGACGCGGTTTCACTTGCCGAAGACCATCAGGAGCTTCTCGTCCTTCTCCTGGGCGAGCAGGCGGGACGTGGAGATGAAGAAGCGCCCGTCGACGTAGTCGACCTTCGGGGAGTAGAAGGAGCTCTCGATCGGTGCGGAGAGGCCCGACGGGTGGCGCAGGAGCGCGGTGGGGGTGCTGCCGTCGGCCGGGATCGAGAGGACCTCGCCGCCCAGGTTGGGCTCGGCCTGGCGGTAGGCGATCAGCTTTCCGTTCTCGGCCTTGACCGGAATGAGGGTGCGCCCCTCCCCTGCCGGGACGCGCCACTTGACCTTGCCGGTGTTCAGGTCGAAGGCGACGATCTCGTTGGCCTTGCCGAGGTCCACGGTGGTGGGCAGGTAAAGGGTGCCCGCGTCGACCACGGCGGTGGCGCAGCCCTGCAGGGTGTCGTCGTGACTCATGCTGCAGTCGGTCGAGAAGTTGCCCTCGCCGGAGAGCGTGGTGCGCTGCTTGCCGTCGGGTCCGAGGACCACGATGGAGCTCTCCTTGGAGGTCGCGTTCGTGAGGTGGAGGACGATCGGGTCGAGGGAGTAGACCCGGGCGACTTTCCAGCCCTTGGGGAGCCGGTAGGCCCAGGTCTTCTTGCCGGTGACCGGGTCGGCGTCCTGGACCTCGACGGTCATGTCGGCGTCGCCGCAGGTGGCGACACCGATCATCTTGCCGCTGCCGCCGGCGTAGGCGCCCGCCTTGCAGCCCTCGTTGGGGGTGGCGAAGAGCTTGTCGCCGGTGCTGATCCTGAAGGCGGTGGCGCGGGTGAGCCGGTTGACGGTGACGGTGTCCCCGGTCATGGCCAGGCTGGGGTCGACGAAGAGGTCGAAGTCGTTCTCCTTGGTGACCTCCTTCTTCCAGCCCCCCTTGCCGGCCTTGAGATCGATCATCTGGATCTGGTTGCAGGTGGCGGTCTCCGTCGTGCCGTCACGGAACATGACGACGGTCTTGCCGTCGTCGGTGGTCCGGTTGGACATGCCGCAGATCTCTGCGGGGAAGTCGATCGACCACTTCTCTTTGCCGTCGGCCACCGCGTAGCCCTTGATCGCCTTGCCGACGGTCTTGGCCACGGTGTCACCGACGACCCACTGGCCCTTGGTGGCCACCCCGGCGCCGGGGCCGTCGATCTTGGTGGTCTTGAGCCAGAGGACCTTGTCCTCGCCCTGCTTGCGGCCGGCGTTGAGGTCGGTCTGCTGGTTGCCGCCGGGGCCGCTGCCGTCGCCCACGTCCACGGACGGGGAGCCGGAGGGCTTGGCGTCGCCTGACTCCTGGGCGACGGGCTGCTCGGGGTCCTCGCCGTCCCCGCCCAAGGCGACGTAGCCGACGCCGCCGAGCACGAGGAGGGAGGCGACCGAGGCGGCGACGAGCAGCGTGAGCTTCTTCTTCGGCGGCATGCCGGCCGTGCCGGGCGCGGGCGGCTGCAGGCCGTGGGCCGGGTACGCCGGGACGGTGGCCGGCTGCTGCGGGTACGGCGGCTGCCCGGGGGCGGGCTGCTGCGCGTAGGGGTTCTCTCCCTGCTGCGGGTATCCGTAGCCCTGTTGGGGCGGGCCCGGCAGGTGTCCGTAACCGGAAGGTGTCGGCGGCTGGTTCGGCGGCTGGGGCGGCTCGGTCATCAGCGCACTTTCGGCTTCGGGGGGGGCGGGGAGAATGACCTTTCTATCACTGACGCCGTACATACAACGGACCGGTCCGCCCCCTGTTCCCAAGGGAGGACCGGCCCGTGATGCCGCCGTTATCCGGCCAGTTGGCCCCGAGGACCGGCGGAAGCTATGCCTCCTCGGCCAGCTCCAGCCAGCGCATCTCCAAGTCGTCGCGGTCGGAGAGCAGTTCGCGCAGCTCCGCGTCGAGCTTGGCGACCTTGTCGTAGTCGGTGGAGTGCTCGGCGATCTGGGCGTGCAGGTTCCCCTCGCGGTCGGCCAGCTTGTTCAGCTGCCGCTCGATCTTCTGGAGCTCCTTCTTCGCGGCGCGCGAGTCCCCCGATGCACTGGACTTCGCCGCGGCGGCGGCCGGTGCGGGCACCGGGGCGGCCGCCTCGATCATGCGCCGCCGGCGCTCCAGGTACTCGTCCAGGCCGCGCGGCAGCATCCGCAGGCTCGCGTCGCCGAGCAGCGCCATCACGGTGTCGGTGGTGCGCTCGATGAAGAACCGGTCGTGGGAGATCACGATCATCGAGCCGGGCCAGCCGTCGAGGAGGTCCTCCAGCTGGGTCAGGGTCTCGATGTCGAGGTCGTTGGTGGGCTCGTCGAGGAAGAGGACATTGGGCTCGTCCATCAGCAGGCGCAGGATCTGCAGCCGGCGGCGCTCGCCGCCGGAGAGGTCGCCGACCGGCGTCCACTGCTTCTCCTTGGTGAAGCCGAACTGCTCGCACAGCTGGCCCGCCGTCATCTCGCGGCCCTTGCCGAGGTCGACGCGGTCGCGGACGCGCTGGACGGCCTCCAGGACCCGCAGGGACGGGTCGAGTTCGCCGACCTCCTGGGAGAGGTAGGCCAGCTTGACGGTCTTGCCGACGATGACCTGGCCCGCGGCGGGCTGGGCCTCGCCCTGGGTGCGGGCGGCCTCGGCGAGGGCGCGCAGCAGGGAGGTCTTGCCGGCGCCGTTGACGCCGACGAGGCCGACGCGGTCGCCGGGACCCAGGTGCCAGGTGAGGTGCTTGAGGAGGGTCTTGGGGCCGGCCTGGACGGTGACGTCCTCGAGGTCGAAGACGGTCTTGCCGAGGCGGGCGTTGGCGAAGCGCATCAGCTCCGACTTGTCGCGCGGCGGCGGGACGTCGGCGATGAGCTCGTTGGCGGCCTCGATGCGGTAGCGCGGCTTGGAGGTGCGCGCGGGGGCGCCGCGGCGCAGCCAGGCGAGCTCCTTGCGCATCAGGTTCTGCCGCTTGACCTCTTCGGTGGCGGCGATGCGTTCGCGTTCGGCGCGGGCGAAGACGTAGTCGCTGTAGCCGCCCTCGTACTCGAAGACCTCGCCGCGCTGGACGTCCCACATGCTGGTGCAGACCTGGTCGAGGAACCAGCGGTCGTGGGTGACGCAGACGAGGGCGGAGCGGCGCGTCTGGAGGTGGCCGGCCAGCCAGGAGATGCCCTCGACGTCGAGGTGGTTGGTGGGCTCGTCGAGGATCAGGAGGTCCTGGTCGGCGATGAGCAGCTTGGCGAGGGCGATGCGCCGGCGCTCGCCGCCGGAGAGCGGGCCGATGACGGTGTCGAGGCCCTGGTTGAAACCCGGCAGGTCGAGGCCGCCGAAGAGCCCGGTGAGGACGTCGCGGATCTTGGCGTCGCCGGCCCACTCGTGGTCGGCCATGTCGCCGATGATCTCGTGGCGGACGGTCGCGGCGGGGTCGAGCGAGTCGTGCTGGGTGAGGACGCCCATGCGCAGGCCGCCGGACTGGGTGACCCGGCCGCTGTCGGGCTCCTCCAGCTTGGCGAGCATGCGGATGAGGGTGGTCTTGCCGTCGCCGTTGCGGCCGACGACGCCGATCCGGTCTCCCTCGGACACGCCGAGGGAGATACCGTCCAGCAGGGTACGTGTGCCGTACACCTTGCTGACTGCCTCGACATTGACCAGATTGACGGCCATCAGACGCGCTCCAGGGAAAGGGTGTGGATCAGCCCCTCAGCCTAACCCTCCGGGCCCGGGCTGACCGTTCCACCAGCAAAGCGCCTCCGAGCGCCATGGCGATCGCGGCGGGTGCGGTGACCGGGACGGCGATGAGGGTGGCGCTGTGGCCGTCGAGGAGGCCGCCGAGGCCGGTCATGGACAGGCCCAGCACGCCGAGCAGGCACAGGGTGATCCCGAGGGCGGCGACGGGGCCGGCGGCGGCGCCCGCCGGACCGGCCGGCCGGCCGGGAGCGGGGGCCTCGAAGCGGCGCAGGAGGGCGACGAACACGCCGGTCAGCGCGGCCGCGGCCAGGATCCGTACGGGGACCTGCGCCCACCAGGCGGCGGTGGCGGGAGCGGGCAGGTCCATGCCGAGGGCGAGCTGGGCCCCGTACACGGCGAGCATCGCGGTGAGGTGCCAGAGGAAGGCGGTCATGGCGACCCCGTTGGCGGCGACGACCGTACGCCACACGCGGGGGCGCTCCAGCCAGGCGCCGGCGGGCCGGGCGGCGAGCTGTACGGCGCCGACGAGCCACAGGCCGTGGCAGAGCAGGGCCAGGGTGGGCGGCGCCATGTTGGACACCTTCTCGCCGGGCATCCCGACCATGGACAGCGGGTACGGTCCGAAGGCAACCAGCAGAGCGGCTCCGGCGAGGCCGGCGGCGGCGAGGACGGCGGGCCGGCGGATCCGGCCGTCGGCGCGCAGGAAGCCGAGCTGGTGGACGGCGAGCCAGACGAGGGCGAAGTTGAGGAACTCCACGTACGGCACGCCGAGCGCGAAGCGCAGTACGTCGACCAGCGCGGCGGCGCCGGCCAGCGCGGCGAAGGCCGCCCAGCCGTGGCGTTCGTGCAGCTTCAGCAGCGGCGGGGTGAAGGCGACCATGGCCAGGTAGATCCCGATGAACCACAGCGGCTGGGTGACCAGCCGCAGGGCGGCGCCGGTCAGCGTTCCGCCGCCGTGGCCGGCGAGCTGCACGGCGAGCGCGACGGCGGCCCACACCAGGACGAAGGCGAGGGTGGGGCGCAGCAGTCGGCGCAGCCGGGCCCGCAGGAAGGCGGCGTAGACGGAGCCTTCGCCGCGGCGGGCCAGGGAGCGGTGGGAGAGGGCGTGCGAGAAGCCGCCGACGAAGAAGAAGACGGGCATGATCTGCAGCGCCCAGGTGAGCACCTGCAGGGCGGGCACGAGGGCGAGCAGGTTCCCTATGCCGTCCGTGCTGACCGCGGCCATCAGCCAGTGTCCGGCGATGACGGTGCCGAGCGAGGCGACGCGCAACAGGTCGACGTACCGGTCGCGGTCGGCGGGGGTGGCGGCGGCCATGGCGCGTGCGCTAGGTCGTGTCGTCATGGAGCCACGGTGCCCGCCGCCGCCCGCCGCCCGACAGGGCGTGGGTACTCAGCTCCGGCCTGAGTACGTGTCAGCCGGGCCGGACCACCCGGCCGACCGGGGCAGGCGGCCTGGGCGGGGATTCACCGCGGCAGGACCGTGGCGCCCGGGGACGGGCTGGAGGCGATACGGGTGGCGCGGCAGGTGCCGGAGGCTTCGAGGGCGGACGCGGCCTTGGCGGCGGCCTGCTCGTCGGCGACCAGGAAGGCCGTCGTGGGGCCCGAGCCTGAGACCAGCGCGGCCAGGGCGCCGGCTCCGAGTCCCGCGTCCAGGGTCGCCCGCAGCGAGGGCCGCAGGGAGAGGGCGGCCGGCTGGAGGTCGTTGGCCAGGGTGGCGGCCAGTGCGTCCGGGTCGCCGGAGGCGAGGGCGGCGAGGAGGGCCGGGGAGGCCGCGGGCTCCGGGATCTGCGTGCCCTCGGCGAGGCGGTCGAACTCGCGGAACACCGCCGGTGTGGACAGGCCGCCGTCGGCCACCGCGAACACCCAGTGGAAGGAGCCGGCGGTCACCGGGGTGAGGACCTCGCCGCGGCCGGTGCCGAGCGCGGCGCCGCCGACGAGGCTGAAGGGGACGTCGCTGCCCAGCTCGGCGCAGATGTCGAGGAGTTCCTCGCGGGGGGTGTTCAGGCCCCACAGGGTGTCGCAGGCCAGGAGGGCCGCCGCGCCGTCGGCGCTGCCGCCCGCCATGCCGCCCGCGACCGGGATGTTCTTGGCGATGTGCAGGTGGACGAGCGGGGAGAGGCCGTTGCGGGCGGCGAGGATCTCGGCGGCCCGCGCCGCCAGGTTGGTGCGGTCCAGCGGGACCTTGTCGGCGTCCGGGCCCTCGCACGTCACCGTCAGGGCGTCGGCCGCGGTCGCCGTCACCTCGTCGAACAGGGAGACGGCGAGGAAGACGTTGGCCAGGTCGTGGAAGCCGTCGGGCCGTGCCGCGCCCACCGCCAGCTGGACGTTGACCTTCGCGGGGACCCGTACGGTGACGGGCGTCGTGCGCGTGCTCACAGGGCGGGCCTCTCCGGTGCGGGCTTGTGCTCGGCGATCGCGGCGAACTGCTCCACCGTCAGGGACTCCCCGCGCGCCTGCGGGGAGACGCCCGCGGCGACCAGCGCGGTCTCCGCGCCGGCCGCCGAGCCGGCCCAGCCGGCCAGGGCGGCGCGCAGGGTCTTGCGGCGCTGCGCGAACGCCGCGTCGACGACCGCGAAGACCTCTTCCTTCGAGGCGCTGGTCCTGATCGGCTCGGTGCGGCGCACGAGGGAGACGAGCCCGGAGTCGACGTTCGGGGCGGGCCAGAAGACCTTGCGGCCGATGGCTCCGGCGCGCTTGACGTGTGCGTACCAGTTGGCCTTGACGGAGGGCACCCCGTAGACCTTGTTGCCGGGCTCGGCGGCCAGCCGGTCGGCGACCTCCGCCTGGACCATGACGAGGGTCCGCTCGATGCTCGGGAAGCGGTCGAGCATGGTCAGCAGGACGGGCACGGCCACGTTGTACGGCAGGTTCGCGACGAGCGCGGTCGGCGGCGGGCCGGGCAGCTCGGTGACCAGCATCGCGTCGGAGTGGACCAGCGCGAAGCGGTCCTTCTTCGCCGGCATGCGGGCCTCGATCGTGGCGGGCAGGGCGGCCGCGAGGATGTCGTCGATCTCGACGGCGACGACCCGGTCAGCGGCCTCCAGCAGCGCGAGCGTCAGCGAGCCCAGGCCGGGGCCGACCTCGACGACCACGTCGTCCGGGCGGACCTCCGCGGTGCGCACGATCCGGCGCACCGTATTGGCGTCGATGACGAAGTTCTGCCCCTTCTGCTTCGTCGGGCGTACGCCGAGGGCGGCGGCCAGCTCCCGGATGTCGGCGGGGCCGAGGAGGGCGTCGGGGGTGCTGGGCGCGGGATTATCGGGCTGCTGCTCTGCGGTGCTCACCGGTAAAGCGTCTCAGATCGGCCGAGTGGTCCTGACGACGACGTGAGCATGCGGCCGACGACGTCAGCCGGCGGGCTCCGACGTGGGCCCGCGGCCTACGACGTGAGCCTGCGGCCGCAGTGGGGCCAGGGGCTCGCCCCCCGCTGCACGTAGAGCTTCTTCGCCCGGTAGGTCTGTTCCGCGGCCGGGGCGTCCTGGGGGCGGCCGCTGCCGCCGAGGGCCTGCCAGGTGCGGACGTCGAACTGGTACAGGCCGCCGTACGTGCCCGAGGCGTCGGTGGCGGAGGCCCGGCCGCCGGACTCGCACCGGGCGAGGGCCGCCCAGTTGAGGCCGTCCGCGCCGGAGACGGAGCTGGGCAGCGACCTGGTGCCGACCCGGACGAGCTGGGTGACGGGCTCGCGCACGACCTCGTCGGCGATGGCGCGGGGCCTCTGCCGGACCCCGTTGACCGTGCGCAGGCTGTAGGTGACCCTGCGCGCCCCGGGCCGGCCGGCGCGCTCGACGACCTCGGTCCCGGCGAACAGATCGTCGTCCTTGACCTTCTCGGTCTCGAAGGGGATGCGCTCCTCGCGGACCTCGCGGGTGCCGGTGATCCGGAGCACGGTCACGGTCTGGCCGTCGCGCGGGAAGGCGGTGGGCGGCACGGAGGTGGTGTCCTGGCCCTGGAGGGTGATGCCGGCCTGGTCGAGGGCCTCCTGGACGGTGGCCGCGTTGGTGCGGATGGTGCGTTCGCGGCCGTCGGCCATGAAGGTGACGCTGCGCTCGGTGCGGACGCTGAGGGTCAGGCCGGCATGCGGTACGGGGGCGGTGCGCGGGGCGGAGAGGTAGGCGCCCTCGGCGCGGATGCCGAACTGGCGCAGGGCGCCGTCGACGGTGCGGGCGGTGGTCCACACCTGGCGCTGCTGTCCGTCGAGGATGAGTCTCAGGGGGCGGCCGTAACGGACGACGATCTCCTCGCCGTCGTCGAGGGGTTCGCCGGGGGCGGGGGCGACGAGGTCGTGGGGGCCGACGTCGAGGCCTTCCGCGGCGAGCAGTTCCTCGACGTCGCCGGCGAAGGTGTGCAGCTCCCGGGGGACTCCGTCCACGGTGAGGCGTACCGATTTGTCGGCGGCGACGAAGGCGGTCGTGCCTCCGGCGAGGAAGGCGACGACCAGGGCCTGCGGCACGATGCGCCGCCAGTTCCGGCCGGGGGCGCCGGGCGCGCCCGGCGCGGCGGGGCCGAGGAGCACCGGTCCCGCCGCCCGGCGGCGGCCGTGCCCCGCCCCGGCGGGCGCCGCGGCGGGGGCCGGGGCGGCCGGGCCGCGGCGGCGGCCGGTGCCGGCCGGGGGTTCCGCGACGGCGGTACGGCCTCGGGCCCGGCGGCCCTGGGCGGCCCAGTCGGCGATGGTCGGGGTCGGTGCGGGGGCGCGGCGCCGGCCCGTCCCCGGGGCGGAGGCAGGCCCGGGCCGTTCGCCGTCCCGGCCCGCGGCGTCCGCCGGGGCGGCGGGTTCCGCGGCGCGCCGGCGGCGTCCGGCCCGCCGGTCCTCGGCGCGCGGGAAGGGTACGGGGACGGCGGGTTCGGTGTCCCAGGAGGAGGGCCCGGCATCGGCCGGCACGAGGTCCCGGGTCCCCGCAGCGCCGTGCCACGGACCCCCGGACCAGGGGTCGCCGGCCGCGGGATCGCCGGCCCCGGGTTCGCCGGGCCGGGGATCGGCCGTCCAGGAGGGCCATGCCGCCGGGATTTCGCTCCCGTACGCCTCCGTGACGGGAGCGCCTCGGCGGTGACTGCCCTGCGTATCGCTCACGATGCTCGCTCCACTGGTGGTCCGGCACCCGTTGGTTGGGGCACGGCACCCTAGCGGAGGAGCTGTCACGGAACAAAGTCGTACGACTACCCTACGTGTCGACCAGGTGGAGCCGGTCAGTAGTCGAAGGCGCGGGCGGTGTTGGCCGCGAGGGCGGTGGCCATCGCGTCCTCGTCGATCCCGCGGACCGCGGCCATCGCCCGTACCGTCAGCGGAATGAGGTACGGGGCGTTGGGCCGTCCGCGGTACGGCGCGGGGGTCAGGTACGGCGCGTCCGTCTCGACGAGGACCAGCTCCAGCGGGGCCACGGCCAGTGCCTCGCGCAGCGGCGCGGCGTTCTTGAAGGTGACCGTTCCGGCGAAGGACATGTAGTAGCCGGCGGCGGCGCACTCGCGGGCCATGTCGGCGTCCCCGGAGTAGCAGTGGAAGACGGTCCGCTCGGGGGCGCCCTCCTCGCGCAGTACCCGCAGCACGTCGGCGTGGGCGTCGCGGTCGTGGATGACGAGGGCCTTGCCCTGCCGCTTGGCGATCTCGATGTGGGCGCGGAAGGAACGCTCCTGCGCGGCCATGCCCTCCGGTCCGGTGCGGAAGTGGTCGAGGCCGGTCTCGCCGACCGCCTTGACGTGGCCGAGGGCGGCGAGCGCCTCGATCTCCGCGAGTGCCTCGTCGAGGGCGGATTCACCCCCGCCGGTCCGGGCGCCCTGGCGGGACCAGCCGTCGGGGTCCCCGTGCACGATGCGGGGGGCTTCGTTGGGATGGAGGGCGACGGCCGCGTGGACGTTGTCGTACGCGGCGGCCGTCTCGGCGGCCCACCGGGAGCCCTTCACGTCGCAGCCGACCTGGACGACGATGGTCACGCCGACCGAGGCGGCCCTGGCGAGGCCCTCCTCGACGGTCCCCGACTGCATGTCCAGGTGGGTGTGCGAATCCGCGACCGCCACCCGGAGGGGTTCGGGCAGCGGCGGCAGTGCGTCCTTGGAGGCGGTGGAAGGGCTCATGGGGCCGATCTTATGACCGGCGGAAGAACCCCATCAGCCGGGAGAGCAGGCCCCCGCGCCTGTCCGTCTCGCTGACGGCGACGGGTCCGGGGGCGTCGTGGTGTGCGGCGGCGCCGCGCGGCTTGGGGGTGCGGGGGACGTCCGCCCCGGCCGGCACCGGTCCCGCGATACCGGGGGCGATGCGGTGGTGGTAGAGATGGTCGATCATTCCGAGCACCGAGGAGACCTGCCCCGCCCGCATGATCCGCACGACGTGCCCGCCGCAGTTCATGCAGGTCGGGTTGGACAGCGGGGAGGACACGCGTTCGCCGTCGACCGTGTACATGATGAACGGCTCGCCCCGGCCGTCGACGTGGTGCTCGATCCGGTACTCCTGCTCCCAGCCGTACCCGCAGCGCATGCACGCGAAGGAGTAGGCCTCGTGCACGGTCTGCACGTCGGGGCCGGAAAAACGTGCGGGGGCCGGGGCCTGGACCGGTACCGGGGTGTCTGCGATCTCACTCATGCCAGCTCCTCTTGTCCACTGGTGCCTCTGCCAGTGGACGCCTCTCCGGGCGGGAGCGCATCAGGTCCTGTCCAGTGTTGGACGGCCTTTGGGCGACTCATGCCCAAAGCGCCCGGCGCACGGTCTGAGCTTTGCTTTTCAGGTTAGCTCTTTACCGGTTCATGGCGCCTTTTGTGCCGCATTCTTTGCCGCCACGACAGCGTCGAAGACATCGCGCTTGGGTACGCCGGCCTCGGCCGCGACGGCCGCGATGGCCTCCTTGCGGCGCTCCCCCGCCTCCTCTCGCACCCGTACCCGGCGCACCAGCTCCTCGTCGTCCACGTCGCCGGGGCCGGCCGCAGGGGCGCCCTCCACCACGACGGTGATTTCCCCGCGCACGCCCTCGGCGGCCCAAGCGGCGAGGTCGCCGAGCCCGCCGCGCTTGACCTCCTCGTACGTCTTCGTCAGTTCGCGGCAGACCGCGGCCCGCCGCTCGGCGCCGAAGACCTCGGCCATCGCCGCCAGGGTGGCGTCGAGCCGGTGCGGGGCCTCGAAGTAGACGAGCGTGCGCCGCTCGCCCTCGACCTCGCGCAGCCGGCCGAGGCGCTCGCCCGCCTTGCGCGGCAGGAAGCCCTCGAAGCAGAACCGGTCCACGGGCAGCCCGGACAGCGCCAGCGCGGTGAGCACGGCGGACGGCCCGGGGACGGCGGTGACCTTGATGTCCTTCTCCACGGCGGCGGCGACCAGCCGGTAGCCGGGGTCGGAGACCGACGGCATGCCGGCGTCCGTCACCAGCAGGACGCGCGCCCCGCCGGCCAGCGCCTCGACCAGCTCCGGGGTGCGGGCCGACTCGTTGCCCTCGAAGTACGACAGGACGCGCCCGGTGGTGTGCACGCCGAGCCCCTGGGTCAGCCGGCGCAGCCGCCGGGTGTCCTCGGCGGCGACGACATCGGCCCGCTCCAGCTCCGCCGCCAGGCGCGGCGGGGCGTCGGCGAGGTCGCCGATGGGGGTGCCGGCGAGGACGAGCGTGCCCGTCCGGCCTTCGGCCGCGGCGGCTGTGGAGGTGGGCTCGGTGCCGTGGGGCTGGTCAGTTGTCACCCGCCCATCCTCTCAGTCCCACGGCTCGTCACCCCACGCCACTGGGGCGCACACAGATCTCTTCCCTACGATGTGCCGGTGACCAGTACCGCGACGCCGCCGCCCAGCCCCGCGGGGGCCATGCCCTCCGCAATGGCCGGCGGCGCAGAAGAGCCGTCCACCTGGCTGCGCGACCTGCGCCGCTTCGGTTACGCGCCGCGCGCCGGCGCGTCCCCGCACGTGGACGTCCGCACCCGCCTGGTGCCCCCGTACACGAAGCCGTCCCGGCAGCTGTGGATGACCTTCGGGCTTTCGCCAGAGGTGTGGGGGACCTGGCAGCGCATCGTGTCGTGGGCCGGGCCGCTGCTGGTGGCGCTGGTCGCGGGCGTGCTGCGGTTCGTGCACCTGGGCAGCCCGAAGGCGGTGATATTCGACGAGACGTACTACGCCAAGGACGCCTGGGCCACGATCAAGCAGGGCTACGAGGCGAACTGGCCCAAGGACATCGACAAGTCGATCCTCGCCAACCCCGACGGGGTCGCCCTGCCGGCGGACCCGGGCTACGTCGTGCACCCGCCCGTCGGCAAGTGGGTGATCGGGCTCGGCGAATGGATGTTCGGCCTCACGCCGTTCGGCTGGCGGTTCATGACCGCCGTGCTCGGCACCCTGTCGGTGCTGATGCTGTGCCGGATCGGCCGGCGGCTGTTCCGCTCGACGTTCCTGGGCTGCCTGGCGGGCGCGCTGCTGGCGGTGGACGGCCTGCACCTGGTGATGAGCCGTACGGCGCTGCTGGACCTGGTGCTGATGTTCTTCGTGCTCGCCGCGTTCGGGGCGCTGCTCATCGACCGGGACCGGGCCCGCGCCCGGCTCGCGGACGCGCTACCGGTGGACGAAGAGTGCCGTACCCGCCCCGACACGAGGATCGCCGAGACGCTGCGGCTGGGCCGGCGCCCGTACCGGATCCTGGCCGGGGTCTGCCTGGGGCTGGCCGCCGGCACGAAGTGGAACGGCTTCGTCGTCCTGGCCTTCTTCGGCATCCTCACCGTGCTGTGGGACGCGGCCGCCCGCCGCACCGCCGGCGCGGGTGCCCCCTACGCGGCGATGCTGCGCCGTGACGCGCTGCCCGCGTTCGTGTCCACGGTGCCCGTGGCGGTCGTGACGTACGTGGCGTCGTGGTCGGGCTGGATCTTCAGCCCGGACAACGGCAAGGGCGGCTACCTGCGCGACTGGGCGGCCAAGAGCGACCAGAACAGCTCGCTGTCGTTCCTCCCGGAATGGTTGCGCAGCCTGTGGCACTACGAGACCGAGGTCTACAACTTCCACGTCGGCCTGACCTCGGGGCACACCTACGAGTCCAACCCGTGGAGCTGGCTGGTGCTGGGCCGGCCCGTCTCGTACTTCTACGAGTCCCCCGAACCCGGCACCGACGGCTGCCCGGCGACGGCGGCGGGCAAGTGCGCCCGCGAGGTCCTGGCGCTGGGTACGCCGCTGCTGTGGTGGGCGGGCTGCTTCGCGCTGCTGTACGTGCTGTGGCGGTGGTTCTTCCGCCGCGACTGGCGGGCGGGCGCGATCGCCTGCGCCCTGGGCGCGGGCCTGCTGCCCTGGTTCAACTACCAGGAACGGACGATCTTCTACTTCTACGCGGTGGTCTTCGTCCCGTACCTGTGCCTGGCGGTGGCGATGATGATCGGCGCACTGCTGGGCCCGGCGGGCTCGTCGGAGCGCCGCCGCGCCCTGGGCGCGATCGGCGCGGGCGTACTGGTCCTGCTGATCGTGTGGAACTTCATCTACTTCTGGCCGATCTACACGGGCCAGACCCTCCCCATGGACTCCTGGCGCGGCCGCATGTGGCTGGACACCTGGGTCTAGCAGCGAAAACGACGGGCCCGGCACCGGATGGTGCCGGGCCCGTCGTGGTTGTCAGTGGTGGTCGCCGGCCGTCGTGGGCTGCCCCCCGACGGCCCACAGACGGCCCAAGACCTCCGTCGGGCTCAAAGCCCCGACCGTGGGTACGTTGGTGTGGGAGGGGTGCGCAACCCACTAGAAGATCCACCGGCGAATCAGTGGTCAATCCACTCAGGGTAGAGGCGCCGCCGGCCGTGGAACGAACGATCTGCTCTTCGACACCGCTATCGCTAGCGGGCAAATGTCGACCTCACTCCCTGTGGAGGGAAATATGACTAACTCTGCGGGTTATGCAAGCTCATCGGTAACGGCCCAGTCGTGGGAGCCCTACGTTGAGGACGGTCGGGAGACGGGGGAGATTCATTGGCTCGTCCAGGCGGAGGAGGGCCAGGTGTCGGGGCTGTGGAGGATCGGCCCCGAGGAGGGTGCGGAGTTCCCCTACAAGCCCGCGGCCACCGACACGTTCCACGTGATCGAGGGTGAGGCCGAGCTGGAAACCCCGGACGGCGAGAAAATCGAGGTCGTCGCCGGGGGTATCTATTCCTTCCCGGCCGGGTTCGCGGCCACCTGGAGAACCCGGTCGCCGTTCGTGAAGTTCTTCGTCGTGGGCTGAGAACCGGAACTGTGCGCAGCGTGACACCGGCGTCGGCGTACCCACAGGAGATCAATCGAGAAGACACGAGATGCAGGCAAAGCGTGGCGCGCGACGGGCTGCCGCCCATTCCCGGATAGTGGCTCGCGAGTCAGGCCAGACAAAGTAAGGGAGCAGAACGTGGCGACGTCAGATTCTGAAGTGGATGTCGTGATCGTGGGCGGCGGTTTTGCCGGGGTGACGGCCGCGCGTGAATTGTCGGCGCGCGGGCGACGGGCGGTGCTGGTCGAGGCGCGTGACCGCCTGGGCGGCCGCACGTACACGAAGGATCACGGCGGGCATCCGATGGAGTTTGGCGGCACGTGGGTCCACCCTCTGCAGCCGCACGTGTGGTCGGAGGTCGACCGCTACGAGGTCGAGACGGAGACGTTCCCGGTGCTGGAGGGGCTGCGGCAGGCGGTCGTCTCCGACGGCCGCGTCGTGGACCTGTCCGACGAGGACCTCGAGCGGGCGCTGGAGGCGTTCGACGAGTTCTGCGCCCCGGGCATGAGTCTGTTCCCGGAGCCCTTCCTGGAAACGGTGAGTTCGGACCCGGACGGCCTGGGCCGACGGTCGATGCGTGACCTGCTCGACTCCTTCAAGACCGAGCCGGTGCTGCATGACTGGGTGGAGGGGATGTGCTGCCTGATCGCGTTCGGCCCCCTCGAGAAGTCCGGCGCCTCCGAGATCTTCCGCTGCCACGCCCTGGCCGGGTACAGCGCGGCGCAGGCCATGGCCTCCCTGTCGCAGACGAAGCTGGTCAAGGGGACACGGGAGCTGATCAACTCCATCGCCGGACAAGCCACCCTGGCTGACATCCGCCTCAACTCGCCCGTGCGGCGCGTCGCCCAGACCGACGGCGGAGTACAGGTCGAGCTGGAGAACGGCGAGACCGTGAGCGCTCCGACCGCCCTGATCGCGCTGCCGATGAACGTCCTGAACAGCGTGAAGTTCGAACCTGAGCTGTCCGAGATCAAGAGGACCGCATCGGCCGACCGGCACGCGGGTGCCGGTAGGAAGTGCTTCGTCCGCGTCAAGGGCGACATCGGCAACGTCAGCATCGTGGCCCCCGAAGCCCAGGCGGTGAACTATCTGGTGACCTACACCCACGACTCGGAAGGCTCGTGGCTGATCGTGTTCTCCGCCAACCCGGACAAGCTGCAGATGCCCCAGTTCGACGACGTCCAGGGCATGCAGGCAGCGCTGCAGCCGCTCCTGCCGGGTGTCGAGGTGGAGAGCATCGTCGGCTGGGACTGGAGCAACGACCCGCTCGCGCTCGGCACGTGGTGCATCTTTAGGCCGGGGCAGCTGGCGAAGGTGCTGCCGGACCTGCGCACCACCGAAGGGCGGCTGTTCTTCGCGGGCGCCGACTCGGCGACCGTGTGGCGCGGTTTCATCGACGGGGCGATCGAGAGCGGCTACCGCTCCGCCCGCGACATCGACAACTACCTGACGAGCTGATCACCGGCGGCGGCGCCTGCTTCGGGCGCCGCCGCCGTGATTCGGCTACGGGTCCTCGGTGACGGTCAGGGCGGATGGGGCGAGAACCCAGAGCAGGGCTCGGCCGGTGAGTGGCGTGGTGGCGATGAGGGAGAGGTAGACCTCGGCCACTGCTCCGTCGCCCCGTAGGACGTCGAGGCCGCCGGACAGCCGCGACAACAGGAGCAGGGCGACGTCGACGATGAGCCATGAGGCCAGGTTGGCGCCGATCCACCACTTCCAGCGTGTGGTGACCTTGCGCAGTACGAGCGACTGCGACAGGCCGAGCAGGGGCCCCAGGGCCAGGCTCTGGCTGGCGGCCAGGAGGTAGGCCATGGACACGTCCTGGTCCGATTTCTGGGCGCCGATCACGGCGGGCATGATCACCAGCAGCCAGGCCAGCAGCGCCGGGCCGATGTTGGACGTCACCCACGCCCTGCGGGCAATGGCCGCCCGCTCCCGCACGACGAGCCACTGCAGCGTGCCGAGGACACCCCCGAACAGCAAGGCTCCCAGTGTCGCGATCACCAGAGCGACCCACACGTGGCGGCTGACGAGACTCAGGTGCAGCACGTCACCTCCGAGGAGTGCCAGCGCGATGCCCACGCTCAGGACGATGACGAATGCGATCGAGTTGTACGCGATCCAGCGCCAGTACAGGCGGGGCTCCCACCCACTCGACGCCGGCACCTCACGGGCAGAGCCAGAAGCGGTCATCACCCACTCCTACCGTGCCAAGCCCCGCCCGCAGCGCAGACCCACTGATCAGCCCGCACGGCAAGGATTTCAGGTGTCGCTTGGCAACGTCAGAGACGTCTACTTCTGGCCGATCTACACGGGCCAGACCCTCCCCATGGACTCCTGGCGCGGCCGCATGTGGCTGGACACCTGGGGCTAGCGGCGCGAAACGAAGGGCCCGGCACCGACATCAGGTGTCGGGCCCTTCGCCGTCCGGGTCAGCGGGAGGCTTCGCAGGCGGAGTTCGCCGCGTCCTGCTCGCGCCGACCGCTACGAGACTCGACACGCAGCTGGTCCGGTTACCGATCTGGCCCTGGGCGGCGCTCAGCGGGGCTCCAGGGGCGCGAGGCTCCAAGGGCGCGGCTCGGCGCATCGGTCGCCCTCGCCCTCCGACGCTGGAACACAGCCCTGGCGCATGCATGTCGACCGGTCAGGACGGCTCGTCGTCCCAGGCGGGCGGCGTGGTCGTACCGGTGAGCCAGTCCCGTCGCAGGACGGCGTACCCGACCGCGTCGTGGACCGTGCCGTCGGCGCCGGGCCATCCGTCCCGGTAGTGGGCCTCCTTGACGTAGCCGCACCGCCGGAAGGTGCGGCGCATCGCCGCGTTGTCCCGGCGCGTGGTGCCCTCGATGCGCAGGATCCGGGGGAGCTCGGCGAACAGGTACGCCGTCAGCCAGTTCAGGACGTGGCCGCCGATGCCCCGGCCCCGGTAACGGGTGCGAATGCGCAGATCGAAGACGGGCGTGCCGTCACCGAGGTCCATCAGGCGGACCAGGCCGAGGATGTCGTCGCCGTCGCCGATCCAGAAGGTCCTGGTGTCGTCGCCGTCGAAGCGGCCGTCCGCGACCCAGCGCCGCGCCTGGTCGGGGCCGACCACGGCCGCGCCGTGGAAAGGCCAGGTGTCCGCGGTGAGGAAGGCGACCAGGGCATCGCCCTCGGAGGGGTCGAACCGCCGGTAAGTGAGCTCCACGGGCGCACTCTAGGGCGAACACCGGCCGCTCCCAAGCGAATTGGGGGCGGACCTTCGGCGGCGGCCTCCCGCACATTCCGGTCCGGTAACAACTGCACACCGCGCGACTCCACAGAGTAAGGTCGGAGCCAAGGGCTCTTTGAACGCGTTCAGAGGGCCGTGACCATGGGGGAGGACGACAGTGAACGGGGCAGCAAAGGGCGCCATCATCGGCGGGGTGTTCCTCGCGATGGTCGGCGGTGCCGGATACGGGGTGTACGCGCTGGTCGGGGACGGCGGCGGGGACGGGGACGACGTCTCCGCCCTGTCCGAAGGCACCGGCCCGGTCAAGGAGAAGGAGGCCGAGGCGGCCGCGAAGGCCTTCCTCGCCGCATGGGCGGCCGGCGACGAGCGGGGAGCGGCCGACCTGACCAACAACGCCGCGGCCGCGCAGAGCGCGGTCGGGGAGTTCCGGACGAAGGCGTACGTCTCCAAGGCCGTGATCACCCCCGGCAGGGCGAACGGCACGACCGTGCCCTTCAAGGTCGAGGCGGAGATCACCTACGAGGGCACGACCAAGCCCCTCGCCTACGACTCCCAGCTCACGGTGGTGCGCGGCCTGACCAGCGGCAAGCCCCTGGTCGACTGGCAGCCCTCGGTGATCCACCCGCAGCTGCAGAAGGACGAGAAGCTGCGCGCGGGCGCGCCGGCGAGCCCGCCGGTCAAGGCTGTCGACCGCAACGGCGAGGAGCTGACCGCGGAGAAGTACCCCTCGCTGCGCCAGGTCCTGGACGAGCTGCGCCAGAACTACGGCACCAGGGCGGGCGGCAGGGCCGGGGCCGAGGTGTGGATCGAGCCGGCGGCGAAGGACGCTCCCAAGCGGACCCTGCTGACACTGGTCGAGGGCGAGCCGAGCACCCTCAAGACGTACCTGGACGCGAAGGTGCAGGCGGCGGCGGAAGCGGCGGTCGGCAAGTTTCCGGAGGCCTCGGTGGTCGCCGTGCAGCCGAGCAGCGGGCACGTCCTGGCCGTCGCGAACAACCGCAAGGACGGCTTCAACGCGGCGATGAGGGGCAACCGGGCCCCCGGATCGACGATGAAGATAGTGACGGCCGCGATGCTGATGGACCGCGGCCTGGTCGCCGCCGACAAGGCCGCGGAGTGCCCGAAGACGGTGACGTGGGGCCGGGAGTTCCACAACCTGAAGAACTTCGACCTGCCGCCCGGTACCAGCTTCGCGACCTCGTTCGCCCGGTCCTGCAACACCGCCTTCATCAAACAGATAAAGCCCGTCGACGACGACTCCGCACTGCCCAAGGAGGCCACGGAGGTCTTCGGCATCGGCCTGGACTGGAAGACCGGCATCAAGTCCACCGACGGCAAGGTCCCCCCGGCGACGGGCGCCTCGGCCGCCGCCGCGTACATCGGGCAGGGCCAGATCACCATGAACCCCCTGAACGTCGCGTCCATCACGGCGACCGCCCGCACCGGTGTGTTCCGCCAGCCGTTGCTGGTCTCGCCGGAGCTCGACGGCCGGACGATCGCGACGGCCGAGCGCCGGATGAAGTCCTCCGTCCAGCAACAGCTCGTCGGCATGATGAAGCTGACGGCGACCAGCGGGACCGCCCGCGAGGCCATGGCCCCGGTCCGCGGCTCGGACAAGGGCGCGAAGACCGGCTCGGCGGAGGTCGGCGGCGCCGACGCCAGCCCGGACAGTTGGTTCACCGGCTTCAGCGGCGACGTGGCCGCGGCCGCGATGGTCGAAGGCGGCGGCCACGGCGGCGAGGCGGCCGGCCCGATCGTCGCGGCGGTACTGAACGCGCGCTGACGCCGGGGCCGCCGTTTCGCCGAGGCGCTGAGCGCCTGGGTCGGCGACCTCGTCGGCCACGCCGGCGCCGCCGGCGCCGCCGGCGCCGCCGTGGCCGCCGTGGCCGCCGTGGCCGCCGTACGCGAGGTCCCCGGCCGGTCAGAGGGCTGACCGCAGGGCCCGGACCAGGGCCTGGGCGCGGGGGTCGGCGGTGACCGACTTGGCCAGGGCGTTGGTGACGTAGCCGAAGCCGATGCCGGCCTCCGGGTCGGCGAAGGCCAGGGAGCCGCCGCGGCCGGGGTGGCCGAAGGAGGCGGGCGAGAGCAGCGGCGAGGCGGGGCCGTGCAGCATGTAGCCGGCGCCGAAGCGGGTGTTGACGACCAGTACCCGGTCCGGGCCCGAGGAGTGTTCGCGGGCGGCGAGTCCGGTGGTGGCCGGGGTGAAGATCCGCGCGCCGTCCTCGACCACGCCGATGGTGGCCCCGTAGAAGCGGGCCAGGGCGCGGGCCGTGCCGATGCCGTTGGAGGCGGGGAGCTCGGCGGCCCGGTACGCGGGGGCGTTCTCGTCAGGCAGCGGGTCGATGGCGGCGAAGGCGCGGCGGGTGAGGGAGCCGGGGTCGGCGTACGCCTCCGAAACGTTCCTGCGCGGCCGGGTCCTCAGCATCCCGGCGCTCTCCGGCGGGTCGACGGGGGCCACCCGGCCCACCCGGCCGGCCTCGGCCTCCGCCTCCGGCAGGCCGATCCAGAAGTCCACACCGAGCGGCTCGGCGATGTCCTCCGCCAGGACGGAGCCCAGCGTGCGTCCCGTCACCCGGAGCACCAGCTCGGACAGCAGCCAGCTGTAGGTCTGCGCGTGGTAGCCGTGCCCGGTGCCGGGCTCCCAGAAGGGGCGCTGTGCGGCGACGGCGCGCGGCCCGGACACCCCGTCCGCGGCCTCGGCGGGGGTCAGCCCCCGGTCCAGGGCCGGTATGCCCGCGCGGTGCGCCAGGAGGTCCCGTACGAGGATCCTCTCCTTGCCGCCCGCCTTGAACTCCGGCCAGTACGAGCCGACCGGCGCGTCCAGGTCGAGCAGCCCGCGCTGGTGCAGGAGCAGCGGGACGGCGGCGGCCACGCCCTTGGTGGCGGAGCGGACGATCTGCGCGGTGTCCTCGGTCCACGGCTCGGTGCCGTCGGCGTCCCGGGTGCCGCCCCACAGGTCGACGACCTTGCGGCCGTCCCGGTAGACGGCCACGGCCGCGCCCCGGTCCCCGAGCACCTCGAAGTTGCGTACGAACGCGTCCCTGACGGGCTCGAAGCCCTCCGCCACCGTCCCGCGGACATCCACGTCTGCTCCCACCACCTGCCGCGACGCCGAGGGCGCCTACGTCTACCCCTACGCCACAGAGCAACGCTGACCGGACGGTCCTGCTTCCCGGGTCCCGGGAGCGACCCGTGGGGCCCGGCATACCGGCCGGCGGACGGAGTCCGACGCAGCGGCCCGAAGGCCGCGAGGCGTCCCGGCGCCGATCAGTGCGAGGGGTGCGCCACAAGGGGCGTACGGGGGTCGAAGCCGAAGGGCAGCTCCAGCCGGTGGGCCCGCATCAGCTTCTCGTCGCACAACAGGTCCTGCGTGCGGCCGTCCGCCGCGATGACCCCCTCGCTGAGGACCACCGAGCGCGGGCACAGCTCCAGCGCGTACGGCAGGTCGTGGGTCACCATCAGCACGGTCACGTCGAGCGAGCGCAGGATGTCGGCGAGCTCGCGGCGCGAGGCCGGGTCCAGGTTGGAGGAGGGCTCGTCCAGGACGAGGATCTCCGGCCGCATGGCCAGTACGGTCGCCACGGCCACCCGGCGGCGCTGCCCGAAGGACAGGTGGTGCGGCGGCCGGTCGGCGAAGTCGGCCATGGCGACCTGGTCGAGTGCGGCCCTGACCCGCTCCTCCAGCTCCGCGCCCCGCATGCCGGCCGCCGCCGGTCCGAAGGCCACGTCCTCCCGCACGGTCGGCATGAACAGCTGGTCGTCGGGGTCCTGGAAGACGATCCCGACCCGGCGCCGGATCTCGGCCAGGTTCCGCTTCTCCACCGGGAGCCCGGCCACGGCCACCGAGCCGACCCCGCCGGTGAGGATGCCGTTGAGGTGCAGCACGAGGGTGGTCTTGCCGGCGCCGTTGGGGCCGAGCAGGGCGACGCGTTCGCCGCGCCCGACGGTCAGGTCGACGCCGTACAGGGCCTGGTGGCCGTCCGGATAGGCGTACGCCAGCCCGGCGACTTCGAGCGAGGGGGCGGGGGCGGGGGTAGCGGTCACAGGGTCCATCCCATCAGACAGACGGCGAGGGCCGTCACCGGGAGCACGGCCGCGTACGCCCACTGGCCGCGCGTGGCCACGGCCTCGTCGATCACCGGCATGGAACCGGCGTAGCCGCGGCTGACCATCGCCAGGTAGACCCGCTCGCCGCGTTCGTAGGAGCGGATGAACAGCGCGCCGGCGGTCTTCGCCAGCACTCCCCAGTGCCGGATTCCGCTCGCCTCGAAACCGCGCGAGCGGCGGGCGACGGACATCCGGCGCAGCTCGTCACCGATCACGTCGCCGTAGCGGATCATGAAGGAGGCGATCTGGACGAGCAGGGGCGGGAGCCGCAGCCGCTGGAGGCCCAGCAGCAGGGCCCGCAGCTCGGTGGTCGAGGCGAGCAGGACGGACGCGGCCACGCCGAGGGTTCCCTTGGCGAGGACGTTCCAGGCGCCCCACAGGCCGGAGACGCTGAGCGACATGCCGAGCACCTCGACCCGCTCGCCCTCGGCCACGAAGGGCATGAGCACGGCGAACGCGACGAAGGGGACCTCGATGAGCAGCCTGCGCAGCAGGAGGCCTGCCGGGATCCGGGCCACGGCCGCGACGCCGGCGAGGAGGAGTGCGTACAGGCCGAAGGCCCACACCGCCTCCCGCGGGGTGGACACGACGACCAGGACGAAGCCGAAGGTCGCGGCGAGCTTGCAGTGCGGGGGCAGGGCGTGGACCGGCGAGCGGCCCGGGCGGTAGAGCCTGTGGGCGTGGCCGGCGCCCATGTCAGGCGACCGGGGTGGAGGTGGCGGTGGCGGTCATGTCGTCCGTGCGGCGGCGGCGCACGGCCCAGAAGATCCCGGTGCCGGCGACGACGGTGACGCCGACGCCGATGACGCCGGCGAGTCCGCCGGACAGGCGGGCGTCGTCGACGTCCTCGACGGCGTAGTCGGCGAGGGGCGAGCCGGCGGCGGCGTGCTCCTCGACCTTCTCGTCGATGCCCTTGTCGGCGGCGACCTTCTCCAGGCCGTCGGGGCTGGCGGAGGCGTAGAAGGAGACGAACCCGGCGAGCACGAGGGCGGTGGCCAGGCCGGTCGCCCACACCTTCTTCGTCGAGCCGGCCGCGGCACCGGCCGCGGGCGTCGGAGTCGCGGCGGGCGCGTCGACGAGCGCGCCGTCGACGCGCAGCTTCAGCGGCGTGGTCAGCCGGCGGGCCCCGTGCACCAGGTCGGGCCGTACGGCGATCACGGCGCCCACGGTCGCTGCGGTGATGAGGGCCTCGCCGATGCCGATGAGGACGTGTACACCGACCATGGCGGCGAGCACCTTGCCGAGGGGCACGTCGGTGGTGCCGCCGACGGCGAAGACGGCGGTGAAGGCGGCGGCCGCGGCGGGCACCGAGAGCAGGGCCGCGACGAAGCCGGCCACGGTCACGGAGCGGCGGGTGGGCGGCAGGACGCGGAGCAGGCCGCGGAAGACCAGGTGCGCGGTGACGACGGTGACGACGCCCATGACGGTGATGTTCACGCCGAGGGCGGTCAGGCCGCCGTCGGCGAAGAGGATGCCCTGCATCAGCAGGACGACGGACACGCAGAGCACACCGGTGTAGGGGCCGACGAGTATCGCGGCGAGCGCGCCGCCCAGCAGGTGGCCGCTGGTGCCGGCGGCGACGGGGAAGTTCAGCATCTGCACGGCGAAGATGAAGGCGGCGACGAGTCCGGCGAGCGGCGCGGTCCGCTCGTCGAGTTCGCGGCGGGCGCCGCGGAGGCTGACGGCCACCGCCGCGGCCGCCGCCACTCCGGCGGCCACCGAGACGGGTGCGTTGATGAATCCGTCGGGCACATGCATGGAGTGGGCTCCGCTTCTTTACGGTCTTTAACCGTTCAAGAGTAATGCCCAGTTGCAAACCGTTGGCAAGAGCGGGTGCACCACAAATAGCGTCGCGCGTTTTCGTGGGAATGTGCGAGGCTGGAGGGTAAACGGACGGGTACGTTCCGATTCGAGGAGTCTGGTCGATGTCAGCCCCCGCCGAGAATCTCCCAGCGACCGCGACCGCGGCCCCCGTAGAAGAGCGGGTCCGCGCCCGTGTGATCACGGACGACCCCCTCTACCGGGCGATCCCCGTAGCCCTGCGCTTCACCCCCGCCGAGCCCCTGGCCGTGCGGATCGTCTTCCCCGCCGACCTGTCCCCCGAGGGCACCGACAACGAGTGGGTCTTCCCCCGGGCGCTGCTCGAAGCGGGCCTCCAGGCTCCTACGGGGACCGGGGACGTTCGCGTCTGGCCCTGCGGCCGCGTCCAGGCGATCGTGGAGTTCCACTCCCCCGAGGGCGTGGCGGTGGTGCAGTTCGACATCGCCGCCCTGCGCCGCTTCCTGCGCCGCACGTACGCCGCCTCCGCCACGCGTTAGCCCGCCCGGCGCAACGGGCCCGGCCCCGCACTCCCCTGTCGATCGGGGGGTACGGGGCCGGGCCGTCCTGACGCGGCGGTCAGGCGTTGACCAGCTCGCGGTCCTTGTCCGGGCCCTCGCCCTGCGCGGACTCGGCGAGGTGCTTGCGCAGGCTCTCACCCTCCACGTCCACGTTCGGCAGCAGCCGGTCCAGCCACTTGGGCAGCCACCAGGCCTTGTGGCCGAGGAGCGCGAGCACCGCCGGGACGATGGCCATGCGGACCACGAAGGCGTCGAAGAAGACCGCGACGGCCAGACCGAAGCCGATCATCTTGACCATCTGCTCGCTGGCCCCGATGAAGCCCGCGAACACGGCGATCATGATGACGGCGGCGGCCACGACGACCCGCGCGCTGTACTGGAAGCCGGTCACGACCGCCTGGCCCGGGCGCTCGCCGTGGACGTACGCCTCGCGCATGCGGGTGACGAGGAAGACCTCGTAGTCCATGGCCAGGCCGAAGACCACGCCGACCATGAAGATCGGCATCATCGACATGATCGGACCGGTCTGCTCCACCCCGAAGACCGAGCCGAGCCAGCCCCACTGGAAGACCGCGACGACCGCACCGAGGGCCGCGACGACCGAGAGCAGGAAGCCGAGGGCCGCCTTGAGCGGGACCAGGACCGAGCGGAAGACGAGCATCAGCAGCAGGAAGGCGAGGCCGACGACGAGTGCCAGGTAGGGCAGCAGCGCGTCGTTCATCTTCTGCGAGAAGTCGATGTTCATCGCGGTGGCGCCGGTGACGAGGACGTCGTCGCCGCTGCCGTCGCGGATCTCGTGGACCAGGTCCTCGGTCTGGGTGGAGGAGGGGCGGTCCTTCGGGATGACGGTGATCACCGCGGCGTCCCCGGCCTCGTTGGGGGTCGGCGGGGTGACTGCGGCAACGCCCTCCAGGCCCTTGATCCGGTCGACGGTGGAGTCTGCGAGGGCCTTGTTCCCGTCGACGACCACCATCAGCGGGCCGTTGAAGCCCGGGCCGAAGCCCTCGGACAGCAGGTCGTACGCCTGGCGCTGGGTGGTGGAGACCGGCTGGGCGCCGTCGTCCGGCAGGCCCATCTCCAGCTTGCTCGCCGGGACGGCGATGACGCCGAGGCCGATCACACCGGCCAGCAGCACCATGACGGGGCGGCGCAGGACGAACCGGGCCCATCGGGTACCGCCGTTGGCCTTCTTCTCGGCGCCGGCGGGCTTGCCCTTGCCGAACAGCTTGCTCTTCTCGCCCGCGGGCAGGACCTTCTTGCCGGCGAAGCCGAGGATGGCCGGGACCAGGGTGAGCGCGACGAGCACGGCGATGACCACCGTGCCCGCGGCCGCGACGCCCATCTTGGTCAGCATCGGGATGTTCACCACGGCCAGGCCCACCAGGGCGATGACCACGGTCAGACCGGCGAAGACCACAGCGGAACCAGCGGTTCCGGCAGCCCGGCCGGCGGCCTCGTCCCGCGCGCGGCCCTCGGCGAGCTCCGCGCGGTAGCGGGAGACGATGAAGAGGGCGTAGTCGATGCCGACCGCGAGGCCGATCATCGTGGCGAGGGTGGCGGTGGTGTTGCCGAGGTCCAGCACGTTGGCGAGCGCGGTGATGGAGGAGACGCCGATGCCCACGCCGATGATCGCCGTCAGCAGCGGCAGACCGGCCGCGACCAGCGAGCCGAAGGTGATCACGAGGACGATCGCGGCGACGAGGATGCCGATGATCTCGCCGGAACCGGTCTCGGGGGCCGCCATCAGGGCGTCACCGCCGATCTGGACGTTCAGGCCCGCGGCCTTGGCGCCGTCGCCGGACTCCTTGAGCGCCTCGCGGGTGGCGTCCTTCAGCTCCATGCCGCTGACGGTGTACTTGGCGCTGATGTAGGTGGTGGAGCCGTCCTGGCTGACCGCCTGCGTCTCGTACGGGTTGGTCACGGAGGAGATCTGCTCCGCGCCCGGACCGGTCTTCAGCCCGCCCACGATCTTCTCGACCTCGGCCTTGGGGCCGGGGTCGGTGACCTTCGCGCCCTGGGGGGCCTTGACGACGATGCGCGCGGTGGCGCCGTCGGCGGCCATGCCCGGGAACTTCTTGTCCAGCAGGTCGAAGGCCTTCTGGGCCTCCGTGCCGGGTATGGAGAACGAGCCGGAGGTCGGGGCGGCGGCGGAGGCCGCGCCGAATCCGGCGGCGAACAGCAGCGCCACCCAGAGGAGGGCGACGAGCCCGCGGCGCCTGAAGGCGCCCCGGCCGAGTCGGTAAAGGAAGGTGGCCACGTCGTGGTTCTCCCGTTCAGGTCGTGGGATGGATCCGGAGGGATCAGGGCGTGGGGAGCCGGCCCGACGACGAGAGCGGCGTGTCAGGAGCAGCAAGCCGGCACGGGATGCCGGGACTGGGGACGGGGAGTTCAGACGCCGAGGGCGGGGAAGACCACGGCGTCGATGAAGTCACCGAGGAACGCCCGGTCCACCGGCCGGTCCTCGATCAGCGGGAGCGCGATGAACGCCCCGATGAGCATGTGCGGTACGAAGCCCAGGGCCGGGCACCCCGGGGCGATCTCGCCCCGGTCCACCGCGCGCTGCAGCATCACCTGCAGCCCGGTGATCTCCGGGTCGACCAACAGGTCCCGCAGCGCCTTGTGGAGCTCCGGGCTCTCGTGGACGGCATGGGCCAGACCCCGCATCAGCGCGGTGTCCTTGGCCATCTGCGCGTCGTCCGAGTGCTCCACCATGAGCGCGAAGTCCCCGCGCAGGCTGCCCGTGTCGATCTCGCGCAGCGAGACGGGCTGCGTGCACCGCAGGGCCTTGGCGACCAGCTCCGGCTTGCTCCCCCACTGGCGGTAGAGGGTGGCCTTGCTGGACTTCGTACGGGCGGCGACCGCATCCATGGTCAGCGCCTCGTAGCCGACGTCACGCAGGAGGTCGAGGACCGCCTCGTGCAGTTCGGCCTGCCGTTCGGGGGTGATCCGGCTGCGCCGGGCCGCCATCGCCTCGGTCATCTCCGTGCCCTCCATCCGAACGAAACTGTTCCGTACGTTCAAGACGATACCCCCCTCGCAAGCGAAACGAAACCGTTCCGTTTCGCTGAAAGGGGTGGCGTGGATCACCAGTACGAGTTGCCGCGGGCCCTCCACGCGGAAAGCATTGGGGGGTGAGTCACGACGTCGCGTACCTCCGGTTCCCGCACCTGCACGACGACCTCCTGTGTTTCGCCACCGAGGACGACCTCTGGGTCGCCCCGCTGGTCCCCGACGGCCAGACCCCCGGACGTGCCTGGCGGGTCACCGTCGACCGGACCCGGGTCGGCCACCCCCGCTTCTCCCCCGACGGCCGCCACATCGCCTTCACCACCTGGCGCAGCCTCGATCCCGAGATCCACCTGGCGCCCGTCGACGGCGGCCCCGCCCGCCGGCTGACCCACTGGGGCGCCACCGACACCCGCGTCTGCGGCTGGGACCCCGACGGCAACATCCTCGCGGTCTCGTCGCACGAACAGCCGTTCTCGTACTTCTCCTGGGCCTACAAACTGCCCACCGACGGCAGCCCCGGCGGGCGCCTGCCCTGGGGGCCGGTGTCCGACATCCAGGTCGCCGACATCGACGGCGAGCACCGCAGTCTGCTGCTCACCGGCAAGCCACCGCACGAGCCCGCGGCCTGGAAGCGCTACCGGGGCGGCGCCATGGGCCGCCTCTGGCTCCACGGGCGCCAGCTCCTGGAGCACCTCGAAGGGCACCTGGACGCCGCGATGTTCGTGGGCGGCCGGATCGCCTTCCTCTCGGACCACGAGGGCATCGGCAACCTCTACTCCTGCCGGCCCGACGGCACCGACCTGCGCCGCCACACCGACCACGACGAGTTCTACGCCCGGCACGCCTCCAGCGACGGCTCCCGGGTCGTCTACCAGTGCGCCGGGGACCTCTGGCTCGTCGACTCCCTGGCCCCCGACGCCACCCCGCGCAAGCTCCAGGTCCGCCTCGGCGGTCCGCGCGCCGGCCGGCGCAGCTACCAGGTGCCGGCCGCCAGCCACGTCGACTCGCTCTCCGTGGACGCCACCGGGCGGGCCAGCGCGGTGGTGGTGCGCGGCAGCCTGTACTGGCTGACCCACCGCGACGGGCCGGCCCGGACCATCGCCGACACCCCGGGCGTGCGGGTGCGGCTGCCGGAGATGCTCGGCAGCGGCGGACAGGTCGCCTACGTCACCGACGCCGAGGGCGAGGACGCCATCGAGATCGCCTACCTGCCCCGGGCCTCCGGCGAACGGCAGCCGCGCCGGCTGGCGTCGGGCGAGCTGGGTCGCGTGACCGAGCTGCTCTCGGATCCGGACGGGGAGCGCCTCGCCATCGCCTCGAACGACGGGCGGCTGCTGCTCGTCGACGCGACGGAGGAGTCCGACGGCGAGGTCACCGAGCTGATCCGGTCCATCAACGGGCCCGTCACCGACCTGGCCTTCTCCCCCGACGGGACCTGGCTGACCTGGTCGCACCCGGGCATCGGGCGCTCGCTGCGGCAGATCAAGATGGCCCGCATCTCCGGGCCCGGCGCGCGCACCGTCGTCGACGTCACCAACGGCCGCTTCGCCGACGAGAATCCGGTCTTCACCCGCGACGGGCGCTACCTGGCCTTCCTGTCCTGGCGCGGTTTCGACCCGGTCTACGACGTGCACACCGGCGACCTGTCCTTCCCGCTGGGCTGCCGCCCGTACCTGGTGCCGCTGTCCTCAGCGACCCCCTCGCCCTTCGCCCTCTCGGCCGAGGGGCGGCCGGCTGCGGGCGGACTGGACCCGGCCGAGGGCGACTCGGAGAACTCGGGCGAAGGCAGCGCCGTGACCGTGGAGGTGGAAGGGCTGGAGAGCCGGGTCACCCCCTTCCCGGTGAGCGCCTCCAAGTACTCGGCCCTGTACCCGGTCAGCGGCGGCGGACTGGTCTGGCTGCGCTGGCCGATCTCGGGCGCGCTCGGCGAGACCTTCGCCAACCCCAACGACATCAGCGGCAAGCCCACACTGGAGCACTTCGACCTGACCAAGGCCCGCAAGAGCGAACTGGCCTCGGGGCTGGACTGGTTCGCGGTCAGCGGCGACGGCACCCGCCTCGTCATCAACGACGACGGGGACCTGCGCGCGGTCCCCGCCACCGAGTCGGGCGACGGCGACTCCACGGTCTACCTGGACCTGCGGCGCATCCTGCACGAGGTGGACCCGGCGGCCGAGTGGCGCCAGGCCTTCGAGGAGGCCGGGCGGATCATCCGCGCGTACTTCTGGGAGCCGAACATGTGCGGCATCGACTGGGACGGCGTACTGCGCCAGTACCGCCCCCTGGTCGAACGGGTCGCCTCCCCCGACGAGTTCGCCGACCTGCTGCGCGAGGTCCTCGGCGAGCTCGGCACCTCGCACGCCTACGTCTCCCCCGCCCGCCGCAACGAGGGCCCCCCGCACTACCAGCGGGCCATCGGCCTGCTCGGCGCCAACCTGGTCCCCCGCGACGGGACATGGGTGGTCAGCAAGATCCTGCCCGGCGAGTCCTCCGACTCCAAGGCCCGCTCCCCGCTGGCCGGAACCGGCATCCGGGAGGGCGCGGTGCTCACCCACGTGGACGGCCGCCCCGTGGACCCGGTCGCCGGCCCCTACCCGCTGCTGGCGGGAGCGGGCGGCACCACGGTCGAGCTGACCTTCCAGCCGGCGGACGGCTCGGGCCGCTCCCGCCGGGTCGCCGTCGTCCCGCTGATCGACGAACGGCCGCTGCGCTACCAGGACTGGGTGTCCAAGCGGCGCCAGGTGGTCCGGGAGCTCAGCGGCGGCCGGTGCGGCTACCTCCACATCCCCGACATGGGCGGCTCGGGCTGGGCGCAGTTCAACCGCGACCTGCGCATGGAGATGTCCCGGCCCGCGCTGATCGTGGACGTACGCGGCAACGCGGGCGGCCACATCAGCGAGCTGGTGGTGGAGAAACTCACCCGCTCCATCCTCGGCTGGGACCTGACGCGCGACGCCCAGCCCGTCAGCTACGCCTCCAACGCGCCCCGCGGCCCGATCGTGGCGCTGGCCGACGAGGCGACCTCCTCCGACGGGGACATGATCACCGCGGCCTTCAAACTGCTGGGGCTGGGACCGGTGGTGGGGCAGCGCACCTGGGGCGGGGTGGTCGGCATGACGGGCCGGCACACCCTCGGCGACGGCACGGTGATCACGGTGCCGATGAACGCCGCCTGGTTCCCCGAGTACGGGTGGTCGGTGGAGAACCACGGCGTGGAGCCGGACTTCGAGATCCTGCGCACCCCGCTCGACTGGGCGGAGGGGCGGCACGCCCAGATGGACGACGCCGTGCACCTGGCGCTGGAGCTGCTCGAACAGGACCCGGCCGCGATGCCGCCCGGCTACACGGACGTACCGGACCGGCGTCGTCCGAAGCTGCCGCCGCGGGAGTGAGCGGCGGACCGGACGCGAGGGGCGCGGCCGTCCGTGACGGCCGCGCCCCTTCCGGGCGTCCGGTGCCGGCCGATCAGCGGCTCCGGGTGCGCTCCTGCTCGTCCGCGGCGCCGCCCGCCCCGACGAGCCCCCGGGAGACACCGGACAGTCGGGGCTCGAAGCGCTTCATCTCCCGCTGCCCGACCGTCGCGATGATCCCGGGCAGGTAGCCGCGCACCCCCTGCATCCCGCGCAGCCACCACTGCGCGTACACGTGCGGGGAGCGCCGCTCGATGCCCGCGACGATCCGGTCGACGGCAGGCCCCAGCGGGTAGGTGCGGTTCGACGGCCACGGCAGCCTCTGGCGCAGCTCCCGCATGACCTCGTCCTGGTCGGCGCCGCGCACCATGTCCGTGTCGGTCCAGGAGAGGTAGCCGACGCCGACGCCCACGCCCTTGTGGGCGACCTCGGCGCGCAGGCAGTGCGCGAAGGCCTCGACGCCGGACTTGGACGCGCAGTAGGCGGTCATCATCGGCGCCGGGGTGATGGCGGCGAGCGAGGCGATCTGGAGGAAGTAGCCGCGGCTCTCCGTCAGCACGGGCAGGAAGGCCCGGGCGGTGACGGCCCCGCCGATCAGGTTCACCTCGATCACCCGGCGCCAGGCGTCGGGGTCGGAGTGTGCGAACGGTCCGCCCGCGGCGACGCCCGCGTTGGCGACGACGATGTCGACCTTCCCGAAGCGCTCCTTGGCCTCCTGCGCCACGCGCGCCATCGCCTCGTGGTCGGTGACGTCGGCGTACCAGTGTTCGCTGTCGGTGTGCAGGCGCTGGGAGACCTCCTTGAGGGCCTCCGGCTCCAGGCCGACGAGCGCGATCTGCGCGCCCCGGGCCGACAGCTTGCGGGCGAGCAGCTCGCCGACCCCGCGGGCGGCCCCCGTGACGACGGCGACCCGGCCTTCCAGACTCCTGCGAGCACTCACGGTGTCTTCTCCTTCTCGGTGGTGTCGAGATAGTGCGCGGTCAGCTCGCACAGGGCACGGGTGACGGCCTCGGGAGCCTCGACCGGGGTCATGTGCCCGATGCCGGTGAGCTCGGTGAGGCCCACGCAGTTCGGCAGCGCCGCGGCGAGTCCTCGGGCGTGCACGATCGGCGTGAGCCGGTCCGCGGTGCCGCCGATCACGGTGGTGGGGACGGTCAGCCGTGCCACGTCGGCGTCGAGGTCCAGCCCGGACAGCACCCGGGACCAGGCGTGCCGCACCCCGGTGGGGCACGCATGGACGATACGGGCGCACGCCTCGACCTTGTCGGGCGCGGAACCGGGGCCCATGGTGGCGTACTTCAGGATCGAACGGGCCACGGGCGTGACCGGTCCGAGCGGGGCGCGCGATCCGAGGAACGCGCCGGTGACACGGGTCCGGGCACGCCCGGCGCGGACCGGCAGCACCCGCGCCTGCGCGACCAGGGCGGAACTGCCGGTGCTGCACAGCAGCGCGGCCGCGGCGTGCTCGGTGAACTCCGGCCGGGCCGCGGCCGCCATGATCGTCATGCCGCCCATGGAGTGCCCGGCGACGACCGCGCGCTCCCCCGGGGCGAGGGTGGCGCCGAGCACCGCCACGAGGTCGTCGGCGAGTGCGGTGGTGCTGTGCTCCCGGGCGGCGGGGCTGCGCCCGTGTCCGCGCTGGTCGTAGGCGACGACCCGGTGGGTGGCGGCCAGGGCCCGTATCTGCGCGGCCCAGAACGCGGTGGAGCAGGTCCAGCCGTGGGACAGCACCACGGGCGGCGCCCCCTCGTCCCCGTGCACCTCGACGTGCAGGCGGGCCCCGTCGGCGGAGACGGCGACGAGTTCGCGCCGCGCGGCGGGCGGGGCGTAGGGACCGGAGGTGACGTGCGCGGGCCGGCTCACGCGGCGCCCTCCGCCTGCGCGGCGAGCGGTGCGGCATCGGCGGCGGGCAGCGGCGCCGGATCGCGGGCCGGCAGCGGTGCGGGCGCCGTGATCCGGTCGCGCTCGCGCCCCCGTACCCGTACGACCTCGTACTCGGCGAGGTCGACCGTCCGGGTCTCGCGGCGGAACTCACCGGTCGTGCCGGGCCAGACGGTGGTGTTGCGCCCGTTCTCGTCCAGGTACCAGCTGGTGCAGCCGCCGGTGTTCCACACGGTCCGCTCCATCCGCGCCTGCACCATGCGGTTCCAGGCCTTCACGGCGGAGGGGCGGGCGGCCAGGGCGACCCTCCCGGCCCCGTCCGCCGTGCCGTTCCCGCCGAGCACGGTGAGCTGGCGCAGGTAGTCGGCCATGTAGTTGAGCTGCGACTCGATCATCAGGATCATCGAGGTGTTCCCCAGCCCGGTGTTCGGGCCGATGATCGTCATCCAGTTGGGGAAGCCGGCCGCGGTCGCACCGCGCAGCGAGGCCATCCCGTCCTTCCACGTGTCCGCGAGGGAGCGGCCGTCGACGCCCACGACCCGCTCGGCGATCGGCAGGTCGGTGACGCGGAAGCCGGTGCTGAAGACGATCGCGTCGACCTCGGCCTCGGTTCCGTCGGCGGCGACCAGGACCGAGCCGCGGACCTCCTTCAGCCCGGAGGCGACCAGGTCCACATTGGGCCGGGCCAGCGCCGGATAGAAGGTGCTGGAGAGCAGGATCCGCTTGCAGCCGATCCGGTAGGAGGGCGTCAGCCTGGCGCGCATCGCCGGGTCCTTGATCGACCGGGCCATGTTGGCCTTGGCCAGGGCCTCGACGAAGCCGAGCTGGTTCGGCCGCTTGGTGAAGGCGCCGACCTGGAGGTCCCGGATCGCCCAGGTCAGCCCGCGGCGCGCCGCCTGGGTGAAGGGCAGCCGGCGGTGCATCCAGCGCTCCACCGCCGTGATGGCCCGGTCGGTGCGCGGCATCACCCACGCCGGGGTCCGCTGGAAGAGGGTGAGGCGCTCCACGTCGGGGGCGACGGCGGGCACGATCTGGATGGCGGAGGCGCCCGTACCGATCACGGCGACGCGCTTGCCGCGCAGGTCGTAGCCGTGGTCCCAGCGCGCGGAGTGGAAGACCTTGCCGGGGAAGCCCGCCAGACCCGGGATCTCCGGGAGCTTCGGCTCGGACAGCGGGCCGGTCGCCGACACCACGACGTCGGCGGTGAGCTCCCCCTGCGCCGTCTCGATCTCCCAGCGCAGTTCCGACTCGTCCCAGCGCATCATCCGGACCTCGGAGTCCAGCCGGATGTGCGGGCGCAGTCCGAAGGTGTCGGCGACGTGCTCCAGGTACGCCCGGATGTGGGGCTGCCCGGAGAAGGACCGGGGCCAGTCGGGGTTGGGCGCGAAGGAGAAGGAGTACAGGTGCGACGGCACGTCGCAGGCGCACCCGGGATAGCTGTTGTCGCGCCACGTGCCGCCGACCGAGCCGGCGCGTTCCAGCACGACGAAGTCGGTGATCCCCTCGCGCCGCAGCCGTACGGCGGCGCCCAGTCCGCTGAACCCGGACCCGATCACCGCCACGCGCACGTGCTCGCGCGCCCGCCCCCTGCCGCCCTTGTCACCCATGTCCGCCGCCTTCCGCCTCATCGCAGTCCCAGCCACGCAACGCCGCACACAACATCGAAACACTGCCAGCAATCACTGGCACAATCGGGAGGGTAGAGCAGCCCCGTACTCATGGGTAGGGGGCGGACCCGGAAAGTTACCGCCGGTACCTCATAGGCTGCATCCGTGGCGAAGGATGAGATGCAAGCGAAGACGGGGCGCGAGTACCGCACCGAGGAGCTGGCCGAAGCGGCCGGCATACCGGTGCGCACCCTGCGCTTCTACCGCGAGCGCAGACTGCTCCCGCCGCCCCGCCGAGAGGGCCGCATCGCCTGGTACGACGACCACCACCTGGCGCGGCTGCGCACCATCGCCGGCCTGCTGGAACGCGGTCACACCCTCGGCGGCATCGCGGAGCTGACCGCCGCCTTCGAGAAGGGCCGCGACGTCGGCCAGCTGGGCGAGCTGCTCGGCATCGGCCGGTCGGAGGAGACCCCGGTGCGGCTCACCCCGGAGGAACTGGCCGACTACTTCGAGGGCGAGGTCACCCCGGAGAACCTGGCGGCCTCCCTCGACCTGGGCTACCTCGCCGTGGACGGCGACACGATCGTGCACGTCAGCCGCCGCCTGCTGGACGTCTCCTCGGCGCTGGTACGCGAAGGGGTGCCGCTGGCGGCGGTCCTGGAGACGGGGCGCCGCGTCCGCGAGCACGCGGACGCGATGGCGCTGCTGTTCACCGAGCTGATCTCGGACCACATCTCGCCGGAGGCGCTCACGCGGCTGCGCCCACTGGCCAAGAGCGTGGTCGAGGCGGAGCTGACGATGGCGATGGACCGCCTGCTGGCTTCCGGGCCGGGTCAGACGCCGAGCTCGTAGACGACCGTCACGGGCGCGTGGTCGGACCAGCGCTCGGGGTGCGTCTCGGCCCGCTCGACGAAGGCCTTCACGGCCTTCGCGGCCAGCCCCGGGGTCGCCACCTGCAGGTCGATGCGCCAGCCGGCGTCGTTGTCGAAGGCGCGTCCGCGGTAGGACCACCAGGAGTACGGGCCCTCGGTGTCGGGGTGCAGCTCGCGCACCACGTCGACGTAGCCGGCCTGCGCGTAGACCTTCCCCAGCCACTCGCGCTCCTCGGGGAGGAAGCCGGCGTTCTTGCGGTTGGTCTTCCAGTTCTTGAGATCGGCCTCCTGGTGACAGATGTTCCAGTCACCACAGACGACGACCTCGCGCCCGTCGGCGGCGGCCCGCACCTTCAGCTCGGCGAGGTAGGTCAGGAACTCCCCCATGAACCGGTACTTCTCGTCCTGCCTCTCCGTCCCCGCCTCACCGGAGGGCAGGTAGAGGCTGGCCACGGTCACACCGGGCAGGTCGACCTCCAGGTACCGCCCGGAGGCGTCGAACTCCGCACTGCCGAACCCGACCCGCACCTGCTCGGGCGCGCGCCGCGTGTACAGCGCGACCCCGGCGCGCCCCTTCACGGCGGCCGGAGCGAAGACGGTGTGCCAGCCCTCGGGAGAGCGCACCCCGTCCGGGATCTGCCCCTCCTCGGCCCGTACCTCCTGCAGGCACACCACGTCGGCGTCGGATCCCGCGAGCCACGCCCCGAAGCCCTTCTTGGCGGCGGCCCGAATCCCATTCACATTCACGGAGGTCACAGTGAGCATCCCAGCACCATAGCGGGATGGTTCCGTACGATGTTCGGATGTCTCATGGGATCGACCTCCGCACCGTGCCGTACGACCACCCGGACGCGGTCAAGCTCAACGACCAGGTCCAGCTCGAATACCAGGTGCGGTACCAGGGCGAGGGCGACGCCACCCATCTGGACCCGGCTATGTTCGCCCCGCCGCAGGGCCTGTACATCGTGGCGTACGACACCACGGGCGCCCCGGTGGCGACCGGCGGCTGGCGCAGCCAGGAGCAGAACGACGAGGGCTACTCGGACGGCGACGCCGAACTCAAGCGGATGTACGTCGTCCCGGAGGCCCGCGGCCTGGGCCTGGCCCGCCGCATCCTGGCGACCCTGGAGGAGGACGCCCGCGCGGCGGGCCGCCTGCGCATGGTCCTCGAAACGGGCGACCGGCAGCCGGAGGCGATAGCCCTCTACCTCTCCGCGGGCTACACCCCGTCGCCGAAGTTCGGCTTCTACCGCTTCTACGACTCCAGCCGCTGCATGGCCAAACCCCTCCGGGCACACAGCCCCGCCGGGGTCTGAGGCGCGGGGGCCCTGGGCGGCGCCCCCGGCGACGGCGCCACCGACCCGTCTCCCGCAGCCACGGCTCCGCCGACCAGGCGCCTCCGGTGTCGGGGACGGCAGCCGCAGCGCCCGTACCAGCGCGGCTTCATGGTGCGGGTAGTTGGCGTGCCTGCGGACCCGGCCGTCGCGGTCCGCGGACCGCGACGGCCGCGCGCGCCAACTCCCGCACCGGGAGCGGCCCTTCCCGACAGCGGCGCTTGCGGCGTACCGCGCCCGTCCGACGAGCTCCGGTGCGCCACCGCGCGCCCCCCTGGACCGGGCCGGCCCGAAGTCCCAACCGCCCCCGGAAACGCCGAGATCCCGCCCGGTCTTTCGACCGGACGGGATCTCGTGACGTTCACGAGAGCTACTCGCGAACTGTCGTCTGTGGACCTGTGGGGATTTGAACCCCAGACCCCCTCGATGCGAACGAGGTGCGCTACCAGACTGCGCCACAGGCCCTTGCGACGTGTGAAACATTAGCACCCCCGCGCCGGTGCTCCAAAACGCGTATGCACGAGGGTCCGCGCAGGTCACCGATCACTCGTTCGCCGCCCGCGGGCGGTCCTCGCTCTCGTACTGGTCGAAGAGCGGGGTGCGGCCGCGGCCCTGGCCGCGGGGGCGCTGGGCGGTCCGGTCCTGCGCGTCGTCCTCGCCGGTGGCCGGAGCGGGGACCGCCGGCTGGGCGCGCAGGCGGGGCTCCGTCGGCTCGGCCGTGCTGGAGCGGGTCGCGCTCCAGGCGTCCGGGGTCAGGGGGCCGGTGGCGCGGGGGGCGACCGGGGCCGTCACGTACGTCGGCAGCGGGACCGGGACCGGCTCCCAGCTGTCACCGCGGACGGGGCCGCGTTCGCGCTCGCGCTGCTGGTCCACCCACTCGGCGTGGTCGGTCTGCTCGACCAGCGCGCGCCGTCCGGCCTCCTGCGGGGAGACCGGTGGGGCAGGGTCCGGTTCGCTGCCCGCCTCCGCGCTCTCCTCGGGGTGGCGGCGGCGCGGGCGGGCCTCCCGCAGCTGCCGCGCGGCCGCCTCGGCGCGCCGCCGGTCCATGGTGAACTCGTAGCGCCGCCGCTCCTGGACCCGCAGGTGCGCGATGTACGCGCTCAGCAGGAGGGCGGGCACGGCGGGGGCCCACAGGTAGCGCAGCCCGCCCACCGCCGCGACGACGGCGCCGGCGGTGAAGACCAGGAAGAGGAGTGCGGTCGTACGCCGACGGCGTGCGAGGACCTGGAGGCGCTGTTCCCGCCGGGCCCGCTCCGCCCGGTGTTCCCGCTCGGCGGCCGCCGAGCGCGGCTCCGCCCTGGTCGGGGACACGCCGAAGGCCCGGGCGCCGGCGTCGACGGAATTCACCGTTTCCGTCTCGGCGTCCGGGTCCGCGTGGGGCTCGGGCTCCGCCTCCTCGTCACCGCGCTCACGCAGCCCCTTGGCGTAACGGCGCTCCATTCCCGCCCGGCCGGAAAGCAGCCGAATGGCAGTGGAGAAGCGTTCCGTCGGACGGGCTTCGTTCAGCTCGTCCTGCCTCCGGAGCCACATGGGCACCAAGTAGGCGGCCCAGGCCCCGACAATGACTGCGTAGATGAGGCCGCTGCTGCTCACACCTCACACCGTAGAGGGGCGCGGGCGAGGGGATCGGCCAATTGGGCCGGTGTGTCGCGCGTTCTCGCTGATATCACGGACTTTTTTTGTGATTCTTCGGATCAGGTTATGGGCGAATCGGTTACCCCGGGCCATTAATTCGAACACAGATTCGTTTATCGCTGTGTCCGGGCACGGCCGGTTCGTCATCCCTATTTCGGCGGGGACTGCGAGTGGCGCGACCGGTGCCAGCGGCGCAGCAGCCCTTCCGGCACCTCCTCCTCGGTGATCGCGTACACGAGGTGGTCGCGCCACGCGCCGTCGATGTGGAGGTAGCGCGGACGCAGTCCCTCCTCGCGCAGGCCCAGCTTCTCCACGACCCGTCGGCTCGGCCCGTTCTCGGGGCGGATGCACACCTCGATCCGGTGCAGGCCGACCTTGCGGAAGCAGTGGTCGACCGCCATCGCGACCGCCGTCGGCATCACGCCGCGGCCCGCCACGTCGCGGTCCACCCAGTAGCCGATGTGCGCCGCGCACATCGACCCCCAGGTGATGCCGGCGACCGTCAGCTGGCCCACCAGCCGCCCCTGGTACTCGATGACGAAGGGCAGCATCCGGCCCGCGTTCGCCTCCGCCCGCAGGTGGCGGACCATCTGGCGGTACGTGGGCCGCTGGATCACCGGCCCCCACGGCGCGGGCGGCGGGATCGTGGCCTCCCACGGCCGGAGCCAGTCGCGGTTGCGCTGGTTGACCTCGCGCCAGTCCTTCTGGTCGCGCAGTTTTATCGGCCGGAGCGTGACATCGCCGTCGGTCAGGACCACGGGCCAGGTGGGGCCGTTCAGCTCGCACTCCCGGAGGGTCCCGCCGGTCTGGGGTGGTCGCCGCCGCGGATCTGGTCCACCGCGTGCGACAGGATGCGGGACAGAACCGCGAGGCCGTCGCGCACCCCGCCCGTGGAACCGGGGAGGTTGACGATGAGGGTGCGCCCGGCGACGCCCGCCAGGCCCCGGGACAGAGCCGCGGTCGGCACCTTCGCCAGGCCCTCGGCGCGGATCGCCTGCGGGATCCCCGGGATCTCGTAGTCCAGCACCCGCGCGGTGGCGTCCGGGGTGCGGTCGGTCGGCGAGATCCCGGTGCCGCCGGTGGTCAGGATGACGTCGTACGCGGCGGCCACGCCCTCGCGCAGGGCCCGCTCGACGGGGTCGCCGTCCGGGACGACCCGCGGGCCGTCCACCGTGAAGCCGAGCTTCTCCAGGGCCTCGGCCAGCAGCGGGCCGCCCTTGTCGGCGTACACGCCCTGCGAGGCCCGGTTGGACGCCGTGACGACGAGAGCCCTCCCGAGGGACTCCGCGGCCCCGGCCGGGGCCGCGCCGGCCTCCGGCGCCGCCACCGCGTGGTGGCTGTGCACCTCCCCGCCGCGCGGGGCGTTCACGAGCGCGTCCAGTCGCCGGACTTGCCGCCGGTCTTCTCCTCCACCCGGACGTCCGTGATGACGGCGCCCTTGTCGACCGCCTTCACCATGTCGATCACGGTGAGGCCGGCGACCGCGACGGCGGTCAGCGCCTCCATCTCGACGCCCGTGCGGTCGGTCGTCTTCACCGTGGCGAGGATCTCCACGGCGTCGTCGGCGACCGACAGGTCGACCTTCACGCCCGAGACGGCCAGCGGGTGGCACAGCGGGATCAGGTCGGGGGTCTTCTTCGCCCCCATGATCCCGGCGATGCGCGCTGTGGCGAGGGCGTCCCCCTTGGGCACGCCCTCGCCGCGCAGCAGCTCGATCACCCGGGGGGAGACCAGTACGCGTCCACTGGCGCGCGCCGTCCGGGTGGTGACGTCCTTCGCGGAGACGTCGACCATCCGGGCCGCACCGGCCTCGTCGATGTGGGTGAGCCTGCTCTCGGTACTCATTGCTGTGCCGCTCCGCTCTGGGCCCCCGGGGGCCTGTGTGGTGCGACACACGCTACCCGCACGGGCCGCCGGAGGGGCGCCCCGGGGGAACGGCTCCGGGCCCGCCCGCGGCGACGACGCGGCTCAGCCGAGCAGGACCACTTCCAGCTCGGTTCCGGGCTCCACCGAGGTGACGTCCTCCGGTACGACCATCAGCGAGTCGGCGTGCGCCAGTGCGGCGATCAGGTGGGAGCCCGATCCGCCGACCGGACTGACCGTGCCGGTCTCGGCGTCGTACTTGCCGCGCAGGAACTGGCGGCGGCCGGCCGGGGAGCCGAGTGCCTCGTCGGCCTTGAGCACGGCCCGCACGCTCGGCCGCCGGACCTCGGACTCCGGCAGCCCCATGAGGGCGCGGATCGCGGGGCGCACGAACAGCTCGAAGGAGACGTAGGAGGAGACCGGGTTGCCGGGCAGCGCCAGCAGCGGGGTGTGGTCCGGGCCGATCGTGCCGAAGCCCTGCGGCTTGCCGGGCTGCATGGCGAGCTTGCGGAAGTCGATCCGGGTCGCGTCCACGTCCACGTCCGCGTCGCTGTCGCCCGTACCGGACGAGCCGGACGAACCGACGGAGGAGAGGGCCTCCTTGACCACGTCGTAGGCGCCGACGCTGACGCCGCCCGTGGTCACCAGCAGGTCGGCCCGGATCAGCTGGTCCTCGATGGTGGAGCGCAGGGTGTCGGCGTCGTCGGCCACGGCGCCCACCCGGTAGGCGATGGCGCCGGCGTCCCGCGCGGCCGCCGCCAGGGCGAAGCTGTTGGAGTCGTAGATCGTGCCGGCGGTGAGCGGCTCGCCGGGCTGGACCAGCTCGCTGCCGGTCGACAGGACCACCACGCGCGGGCGCGGGCGCACCCGGACGGTGCCGCGCCCGATGGCGGCGAGCAGGGCGATCTGGGGCGGGCCGAGCACCGTGCCGGCGGCGAGGGCCAGGTCGCCCGCCTGGACGTCGCTGCCGCGCGCGCGGACGTGCGCCCGCGCCTCGGCCGCGCGGTGCACCCGTACCTCGCCGCCCGCCTGCTCGGGGGCGGCGCTGGCCGGGGTCATCCCGGGGGCGGCGCCGCCTCCGGTGCCGCCGTCGGTCCACTCCACCGGTACGACGGCTTCCGCACCGGGCGGCAGCGGGGCCCCGGTCATGATCCGCGCGGCCTCGCCGGGGCCGACGGTGGGCAGCTCGCCGCTGCCCGCCGCGACGTCCCCGATGACCGTCAGCACCGCGGGGAACTCCTCGCTCACACCCTGAACGTCGGCCGTGCGGACGGCGTAGCCGTCCATGGAGCTGTTGTCGAAGGGCGGGAGGGCGACGGGCACGGTGACGTCTTCGACCAGGACACAGCCCTGGGCGTCCAGCAGCTGGAGCTCGATCGGCTCCAGCGGCCGGACGGCCCCGAGGACGTCCGCGAGGTGCTCGTCCACGGACCACAGACGGTGGCCGCCCGCCGGTCGTGGATGCTGCGGTGCGGAACTGCTCAAGGTGCTACATCTCCTCCGTGACGTAACGGTGAAGCCAGGTGCGGAACTCGGGGCCCAGGTCCTCGCGCTCGCACGCGAGGCGGACGATGGCCCGCAGGTAGTCGCCGCGGTCCCCGGTGTCGTAGCGACGGCCCCGGAAGACCACGCCGTGCACCGGGCCGCCGACGCTCTCGTCGGCGGCCAGCTTCTGCAGGGCGTCGGTGAGCTGGATCTCCCCACCGCGGCCCGGCTCGGTCTCCCGCAGTATGTCGAAGATCGCGGGGTTGAGGACGTAGCGTCCGATGACCGCGTAGTTGCTGGGGGCGTCCTGGGGCTCCGGCTTCTCCACGAGGCCGGTGATGCGGACCACGTCCGCCTCGTCGGTGGCCTCGACGGCGGCGCACCCGTAGAGGTGGACGCTGGCCGGGTCGACCTCCATGAGGGCGATGACGGTGCCGCCGGTGCGGGCGTGGATGTCGGCCATCTGACGCAGCAGCGGGTCGCGCGGGTCGATGAGGTCGTCACCGAGGAGGACGGCGAAGGGCTCGCGGCCGACGTGCGGCTCGGCGCACAGCACCGCGTGGCCCAGGCCCCGCGGGTCGCCCTGGCGGACGTAGTGCATGGTCGCGAGGTCGCTGGATTCCTGGACCTTCTTCAGTCGGTCGTCGTCGCCCTTGGCGATGAGGGCCGACTCCAGCTCGTAGTTGCGGTCGAAGTGGTCTTCCAGGGGACGCTTGTTACGCCCAGTGATCATGAGGACGTCATCGAGCCCGGCCGCGACGGCCTCCTCCACCACGTACTGGATGGCCGGCTTGTCCACAACCGGGAGCATTTCCTTCGGGGTCGCCTTGGTCGCCGGAAGGAAGCGGGTGCCGAGGCCAGCGGCCGGAATGACGGCCTTCTTGATCACGGGGTGCAACATAGTCATGGCCAGAACGATAGTGGGTCCTGCCGAACGCCCGACGAGTCCGCGGTCAGTAGGTCCATATATGCCCTGATTCGAAGGAAATTTGATTCTCGTGGCAGAGAAACCGCCCACGGCGTCCGCCAAGTCCGAGCTGCGCCGGGAACTCCTCGCGGCCCGTCGCGCCTTGTCCCCCGACGCCCGCCGCACGGCGGCCGCGGCGCTCGCCGTGACCGCTCTCGAACTGCCCGAACTGGCCGGTGCGCACACGGTCGCGGCGTACGTCTCGGTCGGCGGCGAGCCCGGCACCCGCGCACTCCTCGACGCCCTGCGCGCGGCCGGAAAGCGGGTGCTGCTGCCCCTCCTGCTGCCCGACAACGACCTCGACTGGGCGGCGTACGAGGGCCCGGGCAGCCTCGCCGAGGTGGCGCACCCGGGCAGGATGCTGCTGCTGGAGCCGTCCGGCCCGGCGCTCGGCCCGGACGCGGTGACGGGGGCCGACGCCGTGCTGCTGCCCGGGCTCGCGGTGGACGGGCGCGGCATGCGGCTGGGCCGCGGCGGAGGCAGTTACGACCGGGTGCTCCAGCGGCTGGAGCGGGCCGGGGCGCATCCGGCGCTGGTCGTGCTCCTCTACGACGACGAGGTGGTCGCGCGGGTCCCGGAGGAACCGCACGACCACCCCGTACAGGCGGTGGCCACCCCCTCGGGGGTGCGCCGCTTCAGCTCATGAGGCGGCCGGCCTGAGGGTCAGGGTGTCGACCGTGGCCTTGTCGACGGCGTCCTTGCCGAAGGGCCACTCCAGCAGCTCGCCCTTGGCCCACATGTGCGTCTGGTCCGTGTAGTGGGAGTTGTACGCGTGGCCCGAGGCGCCCGTGAGGTTGATCCAGCGGGACTTGTCGAGGTCGTTGAGGTTGACGACCATCCGCATCGACGGCACCCACGTGACCCCGTAGCCGCTGGAGGCGTTCCAGCCGGTGGCGTTGACGGTCGCCTCGCCGCCGCCCACGTTCCACGGGCCGCGGTTGAGGAGCCACTGCATGAAGCCGGGGCCCTCGGTGCCGATCGTCTGGTTCTTCAGGTTCAGCTGGTGCAGCCGGCCCCAGCTCCAGGTGGACTGGTCCTTGCCGAGCTTGGCGGTCAGCTCCCAGCGGGCGTCCGCCATGGCCCGCGCGAACAGCTCGTCGCGGGTGGTGGTGGCCGGCTTGTTCAGGCCCTTGGCGGGCGCGCTCCACCAGGCCGACTTCTCGTCCTTGACCAGGCGGCGGACCACCTCGAACCAGCGGTCGCCGCCGTCGGGCTGCGCCGAGTCCGCGTCACGGGTGCCGCACTCGCGGACCGTCTTGGACAGGTCGTCGGCCGGGCCGGTGCCGTTGCCGAGGACGTTCATGCAGCTGCCCTCGATGCGCAGCTCCTTGGGCATCTTGTCGCCGAAGGACAGCTTGAGGATGTTGCGCCAGACCGCGTTGAAGTAGGCCGCGGCCGCCGAGTCGGACTCCTGCGTGTAGTTCCAGCCGTCCAGCAGCTTCTGTGCGGCGCGCACGCCCGGGTCCGAGATCTGGATCTTCGACAGCATCGGGGTCAGGAGCGCGGCGATCTCGCTGCTGTTGTCCATCTGCATGGTGCGCATGTCGTCGGTCGAGATCTTGCCGCCGTCCTTGATCTTCGCCTCGATGAGGTCGTTGATCCGCTGGCTGCGGGCGCCGTAACCCCAGTCGGTGGTCAGCAGGTGCGGGTACTTGCCCGCGCCGGTCCCGCCCTCCGCGACGGCCTGGTTCGCGGTGACGATGTAGCCGCGCGAGGGGTTCTGGTCCCAGGGGAGCTCGTTCTGCGGGATGTAGCCGGTGTTGCCGTCCCGGCCGCCCTTCCAGGCGTACTTGGAGTCCCAGCCCGGGGCGGGCATCCGGCCGTCGCCCTGGCCGCGGACCGGGATGCGGCCGGGGGCCTGGTAGCCGATGTTGCCGCTCTGGCCCCTGTTGTCGGCGTAGATCAGGTTCTGCGAGGGGACGTCGAAGTCGGCGGCCGCCTTGCGGAAGTCGTCGAAGTTCTTGGCCTGGTCGAGCTTGAAGACCGCGTCCATGGTCCTGCCCGGGTCCAGCGCGGTCCAGCGCAGGGCGATGGCGTAGCCGTCGCCGCGGTCGGGGGCGGAGACGTCCACGGGGGCGCGGGTGCCGACCGTACCGAGCTCCTCGCTGCGGTCGGAGACGAGCGGGCCGTTGTTGGTGGTGCGGACCGTGATCTTCTTGCTGGCGCCGCCCGCGACCTTGATGACCTCTTCGCGCAGGCCGAAGGGGATCACCCGGTTGTCGTAGACGTAGCCCTCGGGCTTGATCTGCTCCAGGTAGAGGTCGGTGACATCGGCGCCGAGGTTGGTCATGCCCCAGGCGATGTCGGCGTTGTGGCCGATGACCACGCCGGGCATGCCGGAGAAGGTGAAGCCGGCCACGTCGTACTTGCACTGGGCCGAGACGGTGCGGCAGTGCAGGCCCATCTGGTACCAGACCGAGGGCAGTTGCGGCGACAGGTGCGGGTCGTTGGCGAGCAGCGGCTTGCCGGTGGTCGTGTACTTGCCCGAAATGACCCAGGAGTTCGAGCCGATGCCGCTGCCGTTGGGGCCGAGGATCGCGGGCACCTTCTCCAGGGTGTCGGCCAGGGCGCTCAGCTGGGTGCGCAGGCCCACGGTCGCGCCCTGGGCGGTGGCGTTGCCGGCGAGGCCGGTGGGGTCGCCGGCGCCCGCGGCGGTGGAGGCCTGGGACGCGGCGGGGCCGCCGCCCGAGCCGCTGCCGGATCCGGAGCCGCTGCCCGAGCCGCTGCCGGAGTTCCCGGTCTGGCCCTGGGGGGTGTACTTCCCGCCGTCGACCTTGCCGCCCTCGACGACCGGCTTGTTCCGGTCGAAGGGGTACGGCGGGTAGAGCTCGGCGATCTGCGCCTGCGAGAGCTTGCCGGTCATCAGCGCGCGGTCGATCTCGTCCTGCATGTTGCCGCGCAGGTCCCAGGCCATCGCCTTGAGCCAGGCCACCGAGTCCACCGGCGACCACTTCTCGGGGGCGTAGCCGTCGCTGAGCCCCAGGGCGGCGTGCTCGACGGAGAGGTCCTTGCCGGACTTCCCCTTCAGGTACGCGTTGACCCCGTCGGCGTAGGACTGCAGGTTCTTCTTCGTCTCGGCGGAGAGCTTGGTGTCGTACTCCTCCTGCGCGACCTGGCGCCAGCCCAGCGTGCGCAGGAAGGCGTCGGTCTCGACCTGGCCGGCGCCGAACATCTCCGAGAGCCGCCCCGAGGTCATGTGGCGGCGTACGTCCATCTCCCAGAAGCGGTCCTGCGCGTGCACGAAGCCCTGCGCGCGGAAGAGGTCGCCGTCGTTGTCCGCGTAGAGCTGGGGAATGCCGTTGGCGTCGCGCTTCACCTCGACCGTCCCGGTCAGGCCGGGCACGTCGAGGGAGCCGGTCGTCTGGGGGAAGGAGGCGCGCACGCCGTCCACGCTCCAGTACGCCCCGTAGCCGAGGCCCGCGACGAGTCCCAGGACCAGTACGAGCACGATCAGACGGGCGCGTCGTCCCTTCTTCTTGACGGGAGGAGCGGTTTCGTTGGCGGGCATCGCTGTCCTTAGAGGGGCAGGGTGGTCCTGGGAGTGCTGGGAGCAACCATAGGCGCAGGACCGACTCCGTTGATCCGCCAGGGGTGGAGGCCGTGTGGAGGGCCTGTATTCCGCGACGGTCCCGGAGGCGGCCGGAAAACGATCTACCGGCGGCTCCGGCGGTCCCGAGGACAGGGGCGGACAGCCGTTTCACAATGTGGTTATCGCGTAAAGGGCGCGTCAAAGATTAGGTAAGGTAACGAACTACTTGCCGAACTTGTCGCCGGGAGGATCGATCCGCCGGGCGCATTGAGGAGGGCCGCCCGCTGACTGTGCACACGCTCAATGAGCTCCTGCTGGTCTGCTCGCTCGTACTGCTCGTCGCCGTGGCCGCGGTGCGGGTCTCGTCACGCAGCGGCCTGCCCAGCCTGCTCATCTACCTCGGCATAGGCGTCGCCATAGGCCAGGACGGCATCGGGAACGTCGTCTTCGACAACGCCGAGCTGACCCAGGTCATCGGCTACGCCGCCCTCGTCGTGATCCTCGCCGAGGGTGGTCTGGGCACCAAGTGGAAAGAGATCAGACCGGCGCTGCCGGCCGCGATCATGCTGTCACTGGTGGGCGTGGCGATCAGCGTGGGCGTGACGGCGGCGGGGGCGCACTACCTCGTGGGGCTGGAGTGGCGCCAGGCGCTGCTGATCGGCGCGGTCGTCTCCTCGACGGACGCGGCGGCCGTCTTCTCCGTGCTGCGGAAGGTCCCGCTGCCCTCCAGGATCACGGGCGTCCTGGAGGCCGAGTCCGGCTTCAACGACGCACCCGTCGTCATCCTGGTGGTGGCCTTCTCCACGGTCGGCCCGGTGGACGACTGGTACGTCCTGCTGGGCAAGATCGCCCTGGAACTCGCCATCGGCGCCGCGATCGGCCTGGCCGTGGGCTTCCTCGGCGCCTACGGCCTGCGGCACGTGGCACTGCCCGCCTCCGGCCTCTACCCGATCGCCGTGATGGCCATCGCGATCGTGGCATACGCGGCCGGCGCGATGGCGCACGGCTCCGGATTCCTCGCGGTCTACCTGGCGGCGATGCTCCTGGGCAACGCCAAGCTCCCGCACTGGCCGGCCACGCGCGGCTTCGCCGACGGGCTCGGCTGGATCGCCCAGATCGGCATGTTCGTACTGCTGGGCCTGCTGGTCACCCCGCACGAGCTGGTCCGCGACTTCTGGCCCGCGGTCGTCATCGGCCTGGTGCTGACGATGGTGGCTCGGCCCCTGGAGGTCTTCCTCAGCCTGCTGCCCTTCCGGATCCCGTGGCAGGAGCAGGTCCTGATGTCGTGGGCGGGCCTGCGCGGCGCCGTGCCCATCATCCTGGCGACCATCCCGATGGTGTCCGGGATCGAGGGCAGCGACCGCGTCTTCAACATCGTCTTCGTGCTGGTCGTCGTCTACACCCTGGTGCAGGGGCCGACCCTGCCCTGGCTGGCGCGCAAGCTGGACCTCGGGCAGAGCATGGAGACCGCGTCCGACCTCGGCATCGAGTCGGCGCCGCTGGAGAAGCTGCGCGGGCACCTGCTGTCCTTCGCCATCCCGCCGGCCTCGCGGATGCACGGCGTCGAGGTGAGCGAGCTGCGGCTGCCGTCCGGGGCCTCGGTCACGCTGGTCGTCCGGGACGGCAGGAGCTTCGTACCGGCGCCGACGACGGTGCTGCAGCACGGGGACGAACTGCTCGTGGTGGCCACCGACCCGGTCCGGGACGCGGCGGAGGCACGGCTGCGGGCGGTGGCCCGGGGCGGCAAGCTGGCGGGCTGGCTGGGGACCGGCAACGGATCCGCGTCGCATTAGAGCGGCGTTCTAATTCGGCCGGATTCGGCGAGATCTGCCCGCCCCTATGCGGACATATGCGGTTTTTTGAATGCGAAGCTCTCGTTAATCGCAGGTGAAGGCACGGGCTGTCGGCACAATCACAGGGCGTGATAACGGGTTCCCCTGTACGATGAAGGCACAACAGATCGAACCAACTCTGCCTGACGCAGAGCTGGCGCGACCGCAAAGCGGCCGTGGCACCCCCCGCAATGGGCGCCCAGGTATCACTCGGTTATGCGCAAGAGGACAGCTCTCGGGGCTCCCAACACGTACGGGTGCGACCGCTCACAAAGCACGGCACCGTCCGCAGACGGGGATGCTCTACCAGGCAGCGGAAAGGCAAGGCCGTGACATCCGCGGTCACGACCGACAAGTCCGCCCGCCCCGGCTACGGGCAGCTCCTGCGCACGCCGGGCGCCCTCGGCTTCGTACTCCCCGGCTTCGCAGCCCGGCTCCCCTTCGGCATGCTGACCATCAGCATCCTGCTCCTGGTCCAGCACACCACCGGCTCCTACGGCAGCGCCGGCATCGTCGCCGCCGTCACCGGCATCTCGATGGCCCTCTCCGCCCCGCTGATGGGCATCTTCACCGACCGGTTCGGCCAGAGCGCCGTGCTCGTGCCCGTCGTCCTCGCGCACGCCGCCGCCGTCACCGGCCTCGCCGCCCTGGCGCTGGCCGACGCCGACGTCTGGCTCCTGGCGCTGGCCGCGATCCCTGCCGGCGCCTCGGTCCCGCAGGTCGGACCGATGGTCCGGGCGCGCTGGGCCGCCAGGCTGGAGGGCTCGCCGCTGCTGCCGACGGCCGCCGCCTTCGAGTCCGTCACCGACGAGTTCACCTTCGTCGTCGGCCCGGTCCTGGCGACCGCGCTGTGCACCGGTGTCCACCCGGCGGCCGGCCTGGTCACCGAGGCCACGCTGACCCTGCTCGGCGGTCTGCTCTTCGCGGCCCGGCGGGCCTCCCAGCCCACGACGCACGCCCCGTCGGCCACCGGCGCGAAGCGCGCGTTCGCACTGTCATACCCAGGTCTGCGCGTCCTGATCTTCGCCTTCCTCGGGATCGGCGCCGTCTTCGGCGGCATGCAGGTCTCGCTCGCCGCCTTCTCCAACGAGATCGGCAACCCCGGCGCCAACGGCCTGCTCTACGGCGTCTTCGCGGCCGGCAACATGATCGCGGGCATCGCCATGGGCGCCGTCGCGTGGAAGATCGGCCCGCGCCGACGGCTGATCCTGGGCTACATCGGCCTCACCGCCGCCGCGTCCGTCCTGTGGGCCGCGAACTCGGTGATCCTGCTGGGCGCGCTCGGCCTGGTCGTCGGCCTGTTCATCGCCCCCGCCCTGATCACCGGCTACACGATGGTCGAGCAGCTGATCCCCGCGAACGCCCGGACCGAGGCCTTCACCTGGCTGACCGGTTCGATCGCCTTCGGGCAGGCCGTCGCGGTCATCCTGGCCGGCCGCCTGACGGACGCGCACGGGTCCTCGTACGGCTTCCTGGTGCCGATGGCGGCCACCGCGCTGGCGCTGGCCACCCTGCTGGCGCTGCGGGCGAAGCTCGCCCCGAAGGCCCCGAGCCGGATCGTGAACTCGTCCGCGCCGGACGGCGAGGCCGCGGCCGCCGATGCCGTCACGGTCGGGGCCACCCCCGCCGCCACCTCCTCGCAGGCCCCCCGTAACCGGGTGAACGAGCGTGGGATGGGTCACCGCGTGCCGGTGGCGGTGGACTGATCCGCCGGAATGCGTCACCATGGAGCGTCGTTAGCACTCATTGAGTGAGAGTGCCAGGAGGAAATTCGTGCCGACCTACCAGTACCAGTGCACCGAGTGCGGTGAGGGCCTTGAGGCCGTGCAGAAGTTCACCGATGACGCGCTGACCGTGTGCCCGAACTGCGACGGACGCCTGAAGAAGGTGTTCTCCGCGGTCGGCATCGTCTTCAAGGGCTCCGGTTTCTACCGGAACGACAGCCGTGGCGCCTCGTCGAGCAGCACCCCTGCCTCGAAGCCCGCCTCCAGCTCGTCGGCGTCCTCGACGTCGACCGCCGCCGCTCCCGCCGCTTCGTCCTCCTCGACGTCGTCGAGCACGAGCAGCAGCTCCACGTCGGCCGCCTGACCGCTCCTTCCCGAGGCCCCGCCCGCCCCACCGGGCAGCGGGGCCTCAGGCATGCCCGGTTAGGGTGAGCGGCATGGTGAACGCAGAGATCGGTGTCATCGGCGGCTCGGGCTTCTACTCCTTCCTGGAGGACGTCTCGGAGGTCCAGGTGGAGACCCCGTACGGGCCTCCGAGCGACTCCCTGTACGTGGGCGAGCTGGCCGGCCGGTCGGTGGCCTTCCTGCCCCGGCACGGGCGCAGCCACACGGTCCCGCCGCACAGGATCAACTACCGGGCGAACCTCTGGGCCCTGCGCTCGGTCGGTGTCCGCCAGGTGCTCGGCCCGTGTGCGGTCGGGGGCTTGCGGGCCGAGTACGGGCCGGGCACGCTGCTCGTTCCCGACCAGCTGGTCGACCGTACGCAGAGCCGCGCACAGACCTTCTTCGACGGGGTTCCGCTGCCGGACGGGAGCGTCCCGAAGGTCGTGCACACCACCTTCGCCGACCCGTACTGCCCGGTGGGCCGGTCGGTGGCGGTGGCCGCGGCCCGCGGGCGGGACTGGGAGCCGGTCGACGGCGGCACCATGGTCGTCGTGGAGGGGCCGCGCTTCTCCACGCGCGCCGAGTCCCGCTGGTACGCCTCGGCGGGCTGGTCGGTGATCGGCATGACGGGTCACCCGGAGGCGGTCCTCGCCCGTGAGCTGGGGCTCTGCTACACCTCGATGGCGCTGGTCACGGACCTGGACGCGGGTGCCGAGACCGGCGAGGGCGTCTCCCACACGGAGGTGCTGAAGGTGTTCGGCGAGAACGTCGGACGCCTGCGCGAGGTCCTCTTCGACGCGGTGGCGGCGCTGCCGCCCGCGGAGACCCGCGACTGCCTGTGCACGCACGCGCACGACGGCTGGGACCTGGGCATCGAGCTTCCGTAGTCCGGAGCCGGGCCGGCCGGGGCGCCCGGTCGTGGGCTGTCACATCCGGGGCGGCTGTCCTGTCTTCCTCTGTGAAGGCCCAGTCGGGACAGACAGCTCCGGGAGATGACAGTCGTGCCTCGTATCTCGCTCACCCCGCCCCGCACCCTGCTGACGCGCATCGGTGCCTGGTACTCGCGACGCACCTACGGCAAGGTGCTCGACCCCGGCCAGGCCTACGGGCACAACGCGCGCGTGCTGTTCTCGTACGTCCGCCTGGAACAGCGGGCGGCGAAGTGGAACGCGCTGGACGCCGGTCTGAAGCACCTCGCCGTGATGGCGGCGGCGGCCCGCATCAACTGCTCGTGGTGCCTGGACTTCGGCTACTGGGAAGGCCGTCAGCAAGGGATGGGGGCGGAGAAGATCGAGCGGGTGCCGCAGTGGCGGGAGGCCCCCGAGATGTTCAGTGAGCTGGAGCAGCTGGTCATGGAGTACGCCGAGGCCATGACCGAGACCGAGCCGGCGGTCACGGACGAGCTCGCCGCGGCACTGGTCGCGCGGCTCGGGGAGGCGGCGTTCGTCGAACTCACGGCGGTGGTCGCGCTGGAGAACTGGCGCTCGCGCGTCAACAGCGCCTTCGGCCTGACCAGCCAGGGCTTCTCGGAGTCCTGCCAGGTGCCTGCCGGGGGCCGGTGACGCCGACAATGACGGCGTGAACACCGACTTCTCCGCATCCTGCGGTTCTTCCGGCCGCGCCGGCGACGACCGGGTCATCGTGGCCCTCGACTTCGCCGACCGACGGTCCGCCGAGGTGCTCGTGGAGCGCCTCGGGGACGCGTGCGGCTCCTACAAGATCGGCCTGGAGCTGCTGACCGCCGCGGGCCCCGGACTCGCGCGGGACCTGGTCGCGCGGGGGCGCGAGGTCTTCCTCGACCTGAAGCTGTTCGAGATCCCGAACTCGGTGGCGGGCGCCGTCCGGGCCGCGGGCGCGTTGGGCGCGTCGATGGTCACGGTGCACGGCATGGGCGGTACGGGGATCATGGCCGCGGCGGTGGAGGCGGCCCGGGAGTTTCCGCGGCTGCGGGTGCTCGCGCTGACGGTGGTCACCAGCATGACCGCAACCGATCTCGCCGACATCGGCGTCGGGGCGGGCGCCGAGGAGCAGGTGCTGCGGCTGGCCCGGCTGGCGATGGGCGCGGGCTGCGACGGCGTCATCGCCTCACCGCGCGAGGCCGGGCCGCTGCGGGCGCTGCTGGGGCCGCAGCCGCTGATCGTGACGCCGGGAGTGACGCTGGGGCCCGCGGAGGGCGGGGCGGGCGGGCACCTGGGCGGGCACGCCCGGCCTGGGACGCCCGGGGCGGCCTTCGCGGCCGGGGCGTCGCACGTCGTGGTGGGCCGGTCGGTCGCGCGGGCGGCCGACCCGGTGGCCGCGCTGCGGCAGGTCCGGAAGGCCGCGCGCGAGGCCTCGGGGGCCGGGCTCCGTCACTCCGGGGGGTGAGGGGGTTTTCCACAGGCTGGGGACCGTCCACAGGCGTGAGCGGGATCCGGCGGGAGGCCGGATCGTGGGGTGTGTCCGGGCGGTGGGTCCGGGCACAGGAACTCACTGCGTCTGGTGGTGCTCATCATGTCCCGTACGTCCGCGACGTCTTCGTCCTCTTCCGCAGCCTCCCCCCGGTCCTCCTGCGCGGCCCCGGCCCCGGCCGTGGCCCCGGCCGTGGCAGCCCCTGCGGGCCTGCCTTCCCGCTCCCTCTCCGGGTGCGCGACCTCAACCACCTGTCCTCCCCTGCGTCCCGTCCCGCCGTTCCCGCCGCTGCGGGTGGGCCGCGGGTCGGGCCGGCTGCGCCGGGCCGTGCGGCGCCGGCGGCGGGCCGTCTCGGCCGCCCTGGCCGTCGTGGCGGCGGCACTGGCCGTGGGGGGCACCGAGGCACAGGCCTCTCGGGGCGCGCCGCCTCCCGTGGTGAAACCGCCGCCGGCGGCGGTGCGGATGGTCTCGGCGCCCGTGCGCATCGCGGATGCCGCGACGGTGCGGCTGCTGCGGCCCGGGGACCGGGTGGACGTGGTCGCGGCGGAGCGGGCGCAGCCGCCCAGGGTGGTGGCGGCGGGGGCCAGGGTCGCCGAAGTCCCCGTCGCGGAGCAGGGTGTCGGGGACGGCGGAGCGCTGGTCGTCCTGTCCGTGCCGCGGGAAACCGCACGGGCCCTGGTGGGGGCGGGCGCGCTGACGCGACTGGCGGTGACGTTGTGCTGACCTGCACGCACGATCGGTCAATTCACCTCAAAGTGACGGCCGATTGGACACACCGCGCCCGGACTGCCGTAACTTTCGGAACCGTTGGCTCCGTGTTCGGCTCCTGTGAAGAAGGGCTCAGCGATGAGCGAGAAGAGGGAAAGCGTACTGGCGGGCTTCAAGGCCTTCCTGATGCGCGGCAACGTGGTCGACCTAGCGGTGGCCGTGGTGATCGGCGCCGCGTTCACGAACATCGTGAACGCGGTGGTCAAGGGGATCATCAGCCCGGTGGTGGGCGCGGTGGGCACGAAGAGCCTGGACGGCTACAAGTCCTGCCTGAAGTCGCCTTGCGCCATCGGCCCCGACGGCCAGCCGACCGGGGTCGAGATCCTCTGGGGGTCGGTGCTGAACGCCACGCTGACCTTCGTGATCACCGCTGCGGTCGTGTACTTCCTCATGGTGCTGCCGATGGCGAAGTACCTGGCGCGTCAGGAGGAGCGCCGCAAGGCCCGCGAAGGGGCCCAGGAGATCGTCGAGATCACCGAGCTGGAGGTCCTCAAGGAGATCCGCGACACCCTGGTCGCGCAGCGCGCGGGCGGCGGTGTCGGCGGCCAGGCGGGTTCGCGCGACGGGTTCTGACCGGGCCGGCCGCCCCGGCCGGTCAGATGTGGTGCGGTGGCTTCTCGTCGAGGAAGCGGGCCAGGTCGGCCGCACTTCCGCCGGTGGGCGGCCGCTCGCCCCAGCCGCGGTCCGTGTCGTCGGACGACTGCTGGTCCAGCGGGTCGTCGAAATCGATTCGCGGCTTGGGCCTGGGCCGGCGGGCCTCGGGGGCGGAGCTCTGGGGCTGCGGGTCGGAGGCGGGGGTGCTGCTCATGCCTCCAGGGTACGGCCGCCGGTGGTGGCGGCCCGGCCGTGATCACCGGTGCTTCGGGCCGAGGAGCCACGGGCCGATCACCACGAGGAACGACAGGCTCAGGAATCCCGCTCCCCACCAGGCCGTCCCGGTGTTGCCGTCCATCCACTCGTCGATCGTGACGGGTCACGCCCGGAGCTGTGCGACGACGACGGTGAGGGCCGCCACCGGACGGGCGTTGAGCTTCGAGGACCGCTCCGGCTCCTGCTCGGTGGCGGCGCCCGGGCCGGGGCCCGTGTGCCGGATCCGCGGATCGCCGTATCCGCTGGTGGGGCGGATCGGCGGACAGCGTTCGGCGCACCGGCCGGTTCAGCCCCGGTCGGCGCCAGGGCAGCCGAGCTGCCGGGTCATCTCGGGGCGGGAGTCGCCGAGCTGCCGCGCCTTCGCCGGAACAAGGTCCCGTCCTGTGCGGCGCGTTGGTCCGGGCGGCGCCCGGGGCACAGCGGCACAGCGGCCGCCCGGGGCACAGCCGGCGCCCGGACAGCGCGCCCGACCTGCCGGAAGCCGGTTCCTCTGGTCTTCTGGCCGCTATGGCCTACTCCCCCATGACCGCCCGCAGCCGCGAAGAGGACCACCGCACCTCGACACCGCTGGAGCTGTTCTTCGACCTCTGTTTCGTCGTCGCGATCGCCCAGGCCGGCGCCCGGCTCGTGCACGCGCTCGCGGAGGGCCATCCCGGGACCGGGGTGATCGGCTACTTCTTCGTCTTCTTCGGCGTGTGGTGGGCGTGGATGAACTTCACGTGGTTCGCCTCCGCCTACGACTGCGACGACGTCCCGTACCGGATCGCGACCCTGATCCAGATCGCCGGCGTCCTCGTCTACGCGGCCGGGGTCACCGAGGCCTTCGACGAGATGGACTGGACGGTCGCCGTCATCGGCTACATCATCATGCGCGTCGCTCTGACGGCACAGTGGCTGCGGGCCGCCGCCGGGGAGAGCGGCGCCGCCCGCACCGCGGCCCTGCAGTACGCGGCCGGGCTGGTGATCTGCCAGGCCGGCTGGGTGGCGCTGCTGTTCGCACCCGACGACGCCAAGGGGTGGCTGTTCCTGGTGCTGGTCGCGGCCGAGCTGATGGTTCCGGTGATCGCGGAGCGCGGCCACCAGACGCCCTGGCACGCCCACCACATCGTCGAACGGTACGGACTGTTCACCATCATCGTGCTCGGCGAGACGATCGCGGCGAGCACGGTGGCCGTGAAGTCGGCGCTCGACGAGCACGAGGCCCTCGGCCTGCTGCTCCCCATCGCCGCCGGCGGGCTGCTGATCGTCTTCGCCGCGTGGTGGATCTACTTCGCCGTACCGATGCACGAGCACCTGACGTCCAACCGGGAGGCCATCCCGTGGGGCTACGGCCACCTGCTGGTCTTCGCGTCCGGTGCGGCGATCGGTGCGGGCATCGAGGTCGCGGTCGAGCACGCGGTCGGCAAGGCGCACATCTCCCAGGTCTCGGCGAACGCCGCCGTCATGGTCCCGGCCGCGGCCTTCCTGTTCATGGTGTGGTTCCTGCACTCGCGCCACTTCAAGCGCGGTATCGCCCAGCAGCTGGTCCTGCCGGTGGCCGCCCTGGTCATCCTCGCCTGCACCTGGACGGGTGCCTACGCCGTCCTCTACGCGGGTCTCGTCGGGGTGGTCGCGGTCACCGTCGGCGTGATCCTGGCCGAGCGGCCGGGCGCGACGGCCTAGCGGCAGGGGCGGCGGGACCGTCACTCCCGCGGCCCCGCCGCCGTTCTCCAGCACAGAACGAGCAGGACGAACCGCATCGACTGGAGGCCCGGCCATGACACTCCCGGCACAACGCCACGGCACCGACCCCGGGCGGGAGTTGGCCGAGCCAGGCTTCTGGCAGCAGCCGCCCGCCCACCGGCTCGCCGCCTTCGCCCGCCTGCGCGCCGCCGAAGGCCCCGTGTTCGTGCCCGAAGGGGCCGGGCACTGGGCCCTCGTCCGGCACGCCCATGTCCAGGAGGCCAGCCGGCTGCCCAAGGTCTTCGCAAGCGCCCCCGGCGTGACCACCCCCGAGCCGGCCCGTTGGGTCCGCGCCCTGTTCGGGGACTCGATGGTCAATCTGGACGGACCGGACCACGCGCAGTTGCGCAAGATCGTCCAGCGGGCCTTCACCCCGCGCCTGCTGGCGGCGGCCGAGGCCGACATTCACGCCGTCGCGGCCCGCATCGTGGACGACGTCCTGGCCGACCGGCCCGACGAGTTCGTCTCGGCGGTGGCCTCCCGGCTGCCGCTGGAGGTCATCTGCAACATGATGGGGATCCCCGAGCGCCACCGCGCCGAGATCGCCGACCGGGTCAACCACGCCTCCGAGAACATCGGCGTGGAGCGCGGCCTGGCCTCCCGGCTGCGGATGCCCGGCCGCGGGCTGCGCGCCCTCGCCCGGATGCAGCGGATGGTGGCGGGCATCGGCCGGGAGCGGCGCAAGCACCCCACCGACGACCTGATCTCGGCGCTGGTCTGTGCGAACGTGGACGGCCAGGCCCTCGGCGCGCGCCAACTCGGCGCCTTCTTCTCGCTCTTGATGGTCGCCGGGGTGGAGACCACCCGCAATGCCATCACGCACGGGCTGACGCTGCTGACCGACCACCCGGACCAGCGCGACTTGCTGCTGTCGGACTTCGAGAAGTACGCGGACGGCGCGGTGGACGAGATGATCCGGCACTCGACGCCGATCATCCAGTTCCGCCGGACGGTGGTGGCCGAACACGCCCTGGGCGGCCGCGACTTCCGGCCCGGCGAGAAGGTGGTCCTCTACTACGCCTCCGCCAACCGCGACGAGGCGGTCTTCCCCGACCCCGACGCCTTCGTCATCACCCGTTCGCCCAATCCGCACCTGGGCTTCGGCGGCGGCGGGCCGCACTTCTGCCTGGGCGCGCACCTGGCCCGGGTGGAGATGAAGGCGCTCTTCCGCGAGCTGCTGACCCGGCCGGTCGGGCTGCGCGCGGTGGGCCTGCCGGACCTGGCGGGCTCGAACTTCGACAACCGGGTCCGCTCGCTCAGGTTCGCCTTCGAGCGGCCCTGAAGGGCGACGCCGAGGGGCGCCCCCGGGGGAGGGGGGACCCGGCCACCGGGCTGGCTGGGAGCCCGGCGGCCGGAGCGGGTGGGGCGGGCGCCCGGCGCGCGAGCGGCTACTTCTGCAGGCGCCGCACGGACAGCACGCAGTGGGCGCTGCCCGTGAGGACCTCCTCGTCGCCCGCGAAGGCCTGCAGGGTCTTCGCGTCGACCGGCCGCCCCGGGACCGCCTCGGGCCAGGCGCGCGTGGCGAAGAGGAAGTACGCCTGCCCGCTCTCGTCCGCCGCGGCGACCCACTCGTCGGGGGCGGTGCACTGCGCGTTCATCCCGGGCAGGGTGAGCGCGATCTGGTTGCCCTCCAGAAGGATCTGCACGGGGAAGCCGGCCGGGTTGCGGGTGCCGTCCATGACGACGTCGCCGATGGGCAGGCCGATCTCCTCCAGCAGCCCGCGGGCTGCCGCCTCACCGGCCTCCCGGCCACCCGGGCCGTCGCCCAGGGTGTAGGCGAGGAGGTACGGGATGTCGTGCGCCTCGGCGGGGTCGCCGATCCAGGCGAGCACCGAAAGGGTGCCGAGCTGGGACCGGTCGATTTCGGCTTGAGTAGAAGTCATGCGCCGCACCCTAGTGGTCGCGCGCCCGGGCCTTTCACGGCCTTTCACCCGGGCGGGCTAGACCGCCCAGAATCCCTCTCCGGAATTCGCCCGGATGTTCGCGTCCTGGTATTCGAGCCGCACAATGCGCGCGTTTTCCGGGATTTCGAACACGGCCCACCCCTCTGCCCGCTCACCGACCTCCAGGGAATCGAAGACGATCGGTTTGCCGGTCGTCAGCTCACCGGTGGGCACCACCGGGTGTCGCTGCCCCGCGCCGTCGTGCGCCCACATGCGTCCGAGCGCCCCGTACGAGGCACCGCCCACGTTGACGAAGGACATCGAGGCGGCCACCCAGCGCTTGCCGGCGGCCGGGGCGAAGTGCTTGTCCGCGCTGATCGCGGGGTTCACGAAGGCGCCGAGCACGACCTCCAGGTGGCGGCCGACCTGCGTGCCGTGCACCCGGACGGCGTCACCCACATGGGCATCCCCCGCCCCGGGCCGGACCGGGGCGCCCTCGCCCCCCGGAGCCCCGTCGTCCACCGGGACGGCCGGCGCCGCGGCCGGGGCGAGGGCGTCCCCGTCGGGGACGCCCTGGCAGGCGGTGGCACCGAACAGCAGCGACGACAGGAGGGCGAGGGCTGGGAGGGCGGAGAGGGCGGGTAGGGCGGGCTGGCGCATGCGAGATCCCTTCGGGCACGTATTTCGGCCAGTTTCACGCGCCCGGGCCGGCAATTGCACCCAGCGACACGAGTGTGCGGAGCGAGTGCCCGCGGCCACCTGCCAGCACAATGCGTTCCGGCGGAATCCCGCCACCCTCACCCCCTGGAGGAAGAATGCGCATCCCCGCCCGCCGAATGGCCCTGGCGGCCTTCTCCGCACTGGCCGCCACCACGCTGTTCGGCGCTCCGGCCGGCGCGACCGTTTTCGACCAAGGTATTTCCGTACATCACCACGCGTACGTCGCGGCGGACGGCACCGTCACCCTTTCCGGTTCGTACCACTGCGAGCAGGCGTCACCCACGGGGGCGATGCAGATCAAGGCGACCGTCGAGCATGAGGGCGGCAAGCTGAGCATCGGCGCGGAGCAGCCCGTCTGCGACGGCAAGGAGCGCCGGTGGGTGGCAACGGCCCCGGGCCGCTGGGTGCACGTTCGCCCGGGCCACGCGGTGGTCACCGCCGAACTCCAGGAGATCCACCTCTCGGGCCTGATGCCGAAATCGGTCGCCACGGTCGCCGAGGCCACGGCGGACGTCGAGGTCCGCGAGCACTGAGCAGTGCGGGACACGCGGCACGCGCCCTCCCGGTAGCCCCCGCTACCGGGACCGGCACTCGGGGGCGACGCCCGTCATCGACATGAAGGCCACCGCCTGGCAGCCGGGGTCCGCGTGCGGCCGCCCCGTCGTCCAGTCCACGACCGTCGGCACCCCGGCGGCCAGCAGGAGCACGGCGAGGACGCCGGTCACGGCGCCCTTGTTCAGCCTGCGCACAGCACGTTCCGTTCCATGGCGGCATCATCACCCCGGCCCCCGCCGCCCACAACTCGGCGTGGCCGACCGCTCACGCCGTGCGCCGGCCGCCGCCGCCGACGTCGAACTCGCACCACACCGCCTTGCCGTCGCCCCGGGACTCCACGCCCCAGTGCGTGGCCAGGGCGTCCACCAGCAGCAGCCCGCGCCCCGTGGTGGCCGCCTCGCCCGGGCTGCGCCGGCGCGGCCACACGCTGGAGCGGTCCTTGACCCACAGCCGGATCCGCCGCACCGGCTCCGGCAGCACCTCCATGGTCAGCACCGCTCCGCCGTCGGTGTGCAGCAGGGCGTTGACCAGCAGCTCCCCCGCCGCGATCTCCACGTCGTCGGCCAGCTCCGGCACGCCCCAGTCGCGCAGGGCCTGGCGCAGGGCGTAGCGGGCCTCGGAGAGGCCCTCCGGGTCGGCCTGGTGGATGTACTGGTGGATGCGCGGCGCCCGGTGGGTGCCGGGGTCGGGGGCCCTGCGCAGCACCAGCAGGGCGACATCGTCCCCGGAACCCCAGCGCTCCCACAGCCGGTCCGAGAGGTGGTCGGCGAGCGCCCCCGCGCCCTGGGGGCCGCTGCGCACCGCGTGGGCAAGGGCGTCCATGCCCGCGGTGATGGTCGTACCGGGCTCCTCCACGAGGCCGTCGGTGCACAGCACCAGCGTCTCGCCGGGGACCAGGTCGAGCTGGGTCTCGGGGAACTCCTCCTGCGCGAAGACCGAGGCCAGTCCCAGCGGCAGGCCGCCGCGCACGTTGGGCCAGCCCGTTCGCCCGTCCGTGTGGCGGATCAACGGGCCGAGGTGTCCCGCGCGGACGGCGCGCACCCCGCCCGTCTCGAGGTCGACCTGCGCGTACATGCAGGTGGCGAACCGCTCGGTGTCGAGCTCGGCGAGGAAGCGCGAGGCCCGCGCCAGCACGGTGGACGGGGGATGGCCCTCCCCCGCGTACGCCCGCAACGCGATCCGGAGCTGGCCCATGATGGCCGCCGCGTGCGTGTCGTGGCCCTGTACGTCGCCCACGACGATGCCGACCCGGTTGCGGGGCAGCGCGATCACGTCGTACCAGTCCCCGCCGACCTCCCGCCCGCTCCACGCGGCGTGGTAGCGGACCGCGATCTCCCCGCCGGAGATCTCCGGGATCCGGCGCGGCAGCATGGCCGCCTGCAGGCCCGTCGCGAACTCCCGCTCCTGGTCGAAGAGGAGCGCCCGCTGCAGCGACTGGGCCACGATGCCCGCCAGGCCCAGGCACAGGTTGCGCTCCTCCGGGCTGAACTCCTCGCGGTGCCGGTAGAAGAGGACCAGCCCGCCGATGGCCTTGGCCTGGGCGATCAGCGGCAGGTAGGCGGCGGCGTCGAACCGGATGCGGCCCAGGTATTCCGCGAGGAGCGGGAACTCGCCGCCGAGTTCGGTGAGCGAGGTGACGAAACGTGCCTGCCGGGTCAGCACGGCGTGCGAGAGCGGCAGCGACCCGTCCATCCGGGTGAAGCGGCGCTCACTGAGGACCTCCAGGGACTCCCCGCTCAACGCGATGATCTTCATGGTGCCGCCCTCGACCAGCCCCAGGGCCAGCCCGTCGGCCCCCAGCCGCTCCAGCGCGCCCGCCCCGGTCAGCGCGGCCGTGACGTCGTCGACGGTCACCGCCCGCGACAGGGCCTCGGTGGTCCGCTGCACGATCGTCGTCTGCTGCGCGCGCGCCGCCTCCAGCTTGCGCAGCAGCGTCGCGTGGGCCAGCTCCGCCGCCGCGTCCCGGACGATCCCGGCGATGTGCAGCGCCTGGCCCCCGGCGTCCCGCACCACCCGGCCCGTGGTGTGCGTCCACTGGTCGCGGCCGTCGCGCCGGTGCACCGTGAAGTACGCGCCGAACGTCTCCCCGCCCTCCGCCAGGACACCGGCGATGGTAGCGCGCAGCCGGGCCGCGTCCTCGGGCCGCACGCGCAGCGCGGCGCCCTCCGCGGTGCCGTCGTACTCCGCCGGCTCCAGGTCGAACACCGCCATGGCGGCCGGGTCCAGGGCCACCGTCCCCGAGCCCAGGTCCCACTCGAAGCTGCCCATGCCGTTCAGCGCGAGCCGCTCCCCGGCGTCGGTCACGGGGGTCCGCCGGGCCGGCCCGGGTCCGTCGCGCTCCGCCGCTGCCACCTTGCGCACCCCCTAACGGCCGGGCCAGCACGGCTGGGAGATCAGCCGCTCCCACTCCTCGTCGGGATGCCCCGGAAGGGTGCGCCCGGCCTCCCGCCAGCGCTTGACGACGGAGAGGTAGATCGTGGGCTGGTCGCCGGCGGACGCCGCCCCGTACGGGGCCGCATACGGCGCCGCGTACGGGGGCCGCTCGTGCCCGGCGGTCCGGGCCGTGGCGGACTGTTCGCCGCGGCTGGCGGGAATGCGTACCCAGCCGCGGCCCTGTGCTCGCTCCGCGCTCATCACGGACCCCTTCTCCCCGCGGATCTCACCGCAGGTACGTCTTCGGATGCCCCGGGGGTTGTACCCCCGGACCCGGCCCGGGGGAAGCAGCCCGGACGAGCCGGGCGGCACCGGGGGAGCCCGGCCGCGGCCCCCGGGCACCGAGGCGCTTGCGGACTCCTCTCACCAGTCTCCCCGCCGTGAAGCCCGCACCGTGCACGAATCGCATGGAAGGGCCGAATGAGGGAGCCGCCAGCAGCCCCGCGAAGAACAGCCCGGGCCACGAGGACTCGAAGGCCGGGCCCAGCTCCGGGGCCCTGCCGCCGCCGACGGTCGTCAGCGCCGAGCGCAGCTCCGCGTCGAGCATCTCCAGCCGGTGCAGGTCCGGGGCGAAGCCGGTGGCCGCGATGACGTGGGCGACGTCCATGACCACCGATTCGCCCTGGGGTGTGGTCAGCCCGAGCCGGGTCCGTCCGCCCACCGCCGCCGCCCGGTGCAGCCTGTGCCCGAGCAGCGCGGGCACGCGCCGCTCGAAACGGTCCCGCAGCCACCAGGCGCCGGCCGGGCCCAGCGCGGTCGCCGCGATCCGCTCCCGGGTGTGCGCGGGCAGCCGGCGCACCGCCCAGGGCAGCTCCGACCACACCCAGTTGCGCCAGCCCGTGCCGAGTCCGCTGTGCGGATCGCGCAGGGCGCGCAGCGGGGGCCTGCTCAGCGGCTGCGGGACGCTGTTCCAGTTCAGCCGGGAGCGCCGGGCGACCAGGCACGGCCGGGCACCCTGCTCGGCCAGCAGGGCGGCGGTCTCCAGGGCCGCCTGCCCGGCACCGAGCACGGCGACGTCGCGGCCGGCGAAGCCGGACAGGTCCCGGTGGCCGCTGCTGTGCGAGTAGTGGCCGGGCGGGAGCCCGCGCAGCGCCTCGGGGTACTGGGTGAAGGGCATCACCCCGACCGCGACGGCGACCGTACGGGCGAGCAGGGGCGGTCCCTCGGCGGTGCGGACGCGGAAGCCGTCGCCCTGCGGGGTCACCTCCGTGACGGTCACCTCCTCCACCTCCGGCCCGGCGTGCCGGGCGAACCACATCCCGTACGCGCTGAACGTGCCGATGGGCAGCGGAGTGCCGTGTTCCGCGACCGTTCCGAGGGAGGCGCAGTACTCGGCGAGGGTGTGCCGGCCGTCCGGCGCGGACAGGTTGGACGACCACGGCTCCGATTTCAGGTACATGCCGTCGGGCATGTGGTCGCGCCACGAGGCCATGGGCCTCCCCAGCAGCCGGACGCCCAGACCCGCGCCGGCGGCGTGCGCGGCGATCGACAGCCCGTACGGGCCCGCGCCGATCACCACGAGATCGTCGATCCGCGTCACGGCCGCTCCTCCACCTCGATCGTCACCTGCGGGTCACCTGCCCGGCCCCGCCCGCCGGGCCCGCCCGGTCAACGGCTCACCAGCTCGTCCGGCTCGGCCGGAGCCTCCGGCGGCGCGGGGCGGGACACCGACCCGGCGGAGGTCACCCCCGGCTGCTCCCGCCCGCGCTGCCGGGGCGCGCGTACGACCGCGCGCGCGGTGCGGCGGCCCTGCGCCGGGACGCCGCGCAGAGCCCTCGCCCCCTTGGCCGCGCCGCGTCCCAGGAACGCCGCGAGCATGGCCAGGAACGGCCGGACGTCGTCGGCCGCGAACCAGGCCGCCTCGACCTGCCCCCGCTCGGCGGCGGGTCCCGGCGTGGGGGACGCGGGGTCCGCCGCCGGGCGGCGGCGCGGCAGGGACCGGCCCCGGACCGCCGCCAGCAGCGCGTAGTTCTCGGCGACGAACACCCGGCCCGTGCCGCCCGAGGGCTTCGGGACCCGTTGGCCCGTCAGATCCAGGTACATCGCCTGGACCACGTCCAGCCCGGCCGCGTCCGTGAACAGCCTGAACTGCGCGCCCGGGCGGGGGTTGAAGTCCACCAGCCGGAAGACGCCGCGCTCGTCCCGGCGGAAGTCCAGGTCCAGGATTCCCTGGTAGCCGAGGCGTTCGGCGAGCTTCAGCCCCGCCTCCTCCACCGCGGGGTCCGGCAGCCAGCGCCCCACCGCCGTCAGGCCCGTGCGCACCGGCCAGGACAGCTCCTTGCGGCCCGAACCGGCGAGCAGCGGACGTCCGCCGCGGGCGAAGGCTCCGTGGAAGAACCAGTCGGTGTCCGGGCCGGCCGGCAGGAACCGCTGGAGCAGCAGCCTGCTCCCCGCCTCGGCGGAGCGCTCGTACAGCCGGCGCGCCTCGGCGGTGGTGTGCACGAGTGTGGTGCTGCGCAGCCCGGCCGCCCCGGTGGGCAGCAGCCAGGGCCGGCTCCACTTGGCGACCACGGGCAGGCCCAGCCGCCAGGCGGCCTCCGCCGCCTCCGTTCCGCTCGCCGGGACCACGGTCTGCGGGTGGGGGACGTCCCACCGTGAACAGAGCCGCGACAGCTCGGCCTTGTCGGCCACGCGGGCGGGCAGGTTGTCGGGCTGATGGGGGATGTGGAAACGGTCGCGGAGCATCGGGGCGAGCCGGGACACGGCGATGGCGCTCAGGTCGTCCATCGCGACGAGCACGGCCGGGCGGCCGATCCGCTCCGACACCCCGGTCAGGCACTCCAGCAGGGCCTCGGGCGCCTCGGGGTCCAGCCCCCCGGCAGGGCCGGGATGGGCGGCGCGCAGGTACCGCGAACGCCCCATGGGACCTCCCCCGGCCTCGACGACGGCATGGACCTCGACGCCTTTGCGGCCAAGGGATCTGACGGCGCCGAGGGTTCCGTGGTGGAACGGATTGCGGTCGAGTCTGAGCACAACGGCGGGCACATGGTTGGCGAACGCGTGCATGGCAACGGTGTCTTTCACCTAGTCGGACCAAGCGGGGGTGGTGCTCAGCTGCTAATGGCCTACGCGGCGGTCACCGAACAGGCCGTTCGTCAGATGTGATGCCTAACGTCTCTGGCAAGCACACCGATTCGGGAAAGCTCGGGAGACGCCATGCCCAGACCAAGTCGCCGACTGGCGAGCACCTGCATCGGCACGGTCACGGCCGGACTGCTCGCCACCGGTGCCGCCCTCGCGGCGCCGGACGAGAACCGTGCCGAAGACTCCGGCATCGCCATGGGCGCCTATCTCGACTACGGGCCGAGGGGGGTGGCCCGCATCCCGTACCTCTCGCGCTGGCTGGGCGGCAAGGACATCCGGGTCGGCCACACCTACCTCCCCGGCGACCAGTGGGCCGGCATCGAGGGCCGGGTCTCCTTCCTGGAGGACTGGGCGCGGTGGCGTCGCGCGGACGACGACCGGATGTTCGTCCTGAACGTGCCCATGCAGGCGCGCAACGAGGCGCGGGTACCCGACCGGCAGGTGGCCCGGCTGATCCGGGCGGGCGCGCAGGGCTGGTACGACGAGCACTTCCGCAGGCTCGCCGAGCGGCTGGTGTCGCTGGGTGTCCCGGACACCGTCATCGTGCTCGGCTGGGAGATGAACGGCGTCACCTACACCCACCGCTGCCGCCCCGACCCGGCGAACTGGAAGGTGTACTGGCGGCGCATCGTCGACGTGATGCGTGCCGTGCCCGGCCAGAAGTTCAAGTTCGACTTCGCGCCGAACAGGGGTACCGACGCGATCGGCTGGACGAAGTGCTACCCGGGCGACGACTTCGTCGACATCATCGGCATGGATTCGTACGACCAGGGTCCCGGACAGACCTTCGACGACCAGATCTCCCAGCCGTACGGGCTCCAGAAGCACGTCGACTTCGCGCGGGCGCACCACAAGCCGATCTCGTACCCGGAGTGGGGGCTGTTCCGGCGCGGGGACAACCCGGAGTACGTACGGCGCATGCTGCGGTGGATCGAGCAGAACAAGCCGCTCTACCACACCATCACCGACTACTGCCCGCACGGCGTGTGGCAGTGCAAGCAGAACCCGCAGTCCACGAAGGCCTTCCGGGCGGCGCTGACGCCCGAGGTGCCTGGCCCGGTGATCCCGACGCCGGTCGTGCCGACGCCCGTCGTGCCCACGCCCGTGGTGCCGACCCCCGTGGTGCCCACCCCGGTCGTTCCCACGCCGTCCGTGCCCACGCCGCAGATCCCGACGCCCCAGGTCCCGACTCCCGAAGTCCCGACTCCGGCAGTCCCGACCCCGCAGGTGCCGACGCCGACCGTCCCCACGCCCCAGGTCCCGACCCCGACCGTCCCCACGCCCCAGGTCCCGACCCCGACCGTCCCCACGCCCCAGGTCCCCACACCCCAGCTGCCGACCCCGCAGGTGCCGACCCCGCAGGTCCCGACGCCGCTCCCCGAGCCCTCGACGGCCGAACCGAGCCCTGTCCTGCCGAGCCCCGAAGTCCCGACACCCGTCGACCCCAGCCCCAGCCCGCTGGAGCCGGAGCCCGAGCCGAGCCCCGAGGTCCCGGAGCCCGGCACCCCGAGCCCCGAAGTGCCGAAGCCCCAGCCCACGCCGGCCAAGCCGCTGCCGCAGCAGCCGCCGCTCAACAGCATGCAGTGGTGCGTACCGATCAACTTCGGCGAGTGGCTGTCGAAGCTCGTCGGCAAGCAGTCGGTCTGCGTCAAGATCGACCTGGGGGAGGGCTCCGGCTTCTGGCCCTTCTAGCGGGTGTCCGCAAGGCAGCGCCGGCCGGCCGCAGGGCGGGCGCGGCGGGGCTTTGCGGACACGACCTGCACGGGTCATCGCACCCGCAGTTCGTTGAGCCGCGCCCGCCAGTCCCTGGCGGCCGGCAGCGCCTCCCGCAGCGCGTCCACCGCCCGCTCGCGCCCCGTCACCTGCGACTCGTGCAGCCGCAGCAGGGGCGCGAGCGCGCTGGTGGCCATCAGGAAGCGCTGGTTGACGACCGTCGCCGGCCGCCAGTGGTTCTTGTACGGCTCGTTGCCCCGCAGGAAGCTGACCACGGGCCGGCCCTCCTCCAGCGCCCGGCCGGCCTCGTAGCGAAGCAGCAGCGTCGCCACGTCCACCTTGCGCGCCCGCAGGTCCGGGTCCGCCCCGTAGAGGTAGCCGCCGCTCAGTCCCGCCGACAGCAGCGTGACGTTGGCGGCCACCACCTTCCCGTCCAGCCGGAACTCCGTCAGCCGGCCCTCTCCCGCCCGCACCATCCGGCGGGTGGCCCGGGTCAGGTGCTCGGCGAAGCGCGGCCGCAGGTGCTCCGGCGTCACCCCGCGCCCGCGCCACTGCTTCTCGTGCAGCCGCAGCAGGTTCCGTACCGCGCGCGGTACCTCCTGCTCGGTGGCCTCGTGCTCCTCGATCCCGGCCGCGTCGGTCTTGCGCAGCTTCGCCCGCACCCGCTGGGCGCCGGAGGCGGGCATCCGCTTGACCAGTTCGTCGAACGGCAGGGTCGGCAGCTCCATGCACGTGGAGTCGGCGAGCCTGCTGCCGATCCCGGGCCACTGCCGGTACAGCTCCTCGGCGGCGGCCCCGGGACGGACCTCCCGCAGGTCGACCACCGCGCCGCGGGCCGCCCGGTGCAGCCCGTGGGCCAGCGCCGGGACGACCTGGCCGGCGTGTTCGGCGGCCACCAGCACGTCGAAGTAGTCGGTGATCCGACCGCCGAGGGGCACCAGCAGGGGTAGCGGCCGGTGCACGAGCATCAGGGCGGCCGCGCCGACCAGTTCACCGCCGCGCCGGACGAGGACGATCCGGAGCCGGCCTTCCTTGCCGTACGTCAGCCACCAGGAGTGCAGCCAGGCGTGGCTCTGGAAGGGGGTGGCGCTGGGGCAGGCGCGGACGAGCCGGTTCCACGGCTCCTCCAGCGCGGCGAATTGCCGGGGGTCGCGGCACAGCGTCACCGTCAGGGCCCCGGCGGAGCCCGAGCTCATCGAACGGACTCCTTCTCCTTGGCCGCGGCCGGCTCACCCTGCGCGGGGAGCGTGGCGTACTCCTCGGCCGGGGCCGCGGCCACGTGCTCCGCGGCAGGCCGGGCCACCGGAGCGGCGGCGGGTGCGGCCACGCCGCCCTCGGGGCGCCGCGCGCGGCCTGGCCGGGCCAGCAGCCACAGGCCGCCGAGCAGCCCGCCGGCGCACGTCCCCACGGCACCGCTGATGGCGGCGGACGGGGAGGCGGGCTCGGCGGGGGCCACGGCCTGGTTGAAGAGGAGCAGCTGGACGCCGGTGCTCTTGGCGGCCTGGTTGCTGCTCAGCGACAGGGCGTCGGCGACCGCGTTGGCGATGTCGGCGGCCTCGGCGGGGCTCGTGGAGGTCCCGGTGATGGCGATCATCGGGGACTCGGGGGAGGTCTCGGCCCGCACCTGGGTACGCAGCTGACGCGCGGTGAGGCCCGCGCGGGGCTGCGCGTAGGCGAGGGTGGAACTGCTGGTGGCGATACGGGCGTACGCCTGCGCGAAGCCGAGGGCGGTGGCGGGCTCGGTGGTGTCGTCGGGGACGGCGACGACATAGCTGGTCGCGGCGTACTCGGGGGCCTTGAGCACCCCGTACGCCCCGCCCGCGGCGAGCCCCAGCACGGCGCAGGCGGGCAGTGGCCACCACACGGGTGGCCGGGTGAAGCGCCGCCTGGGCCTCTTCCCGGAGCGGTGGTCCGCCTTCTTCTCCGGCTTCTCGGACTTCTTCTCGGCGCTGTCGGCCATGGTCGTGCTCGCTTCCTGGAGGGAGGTGGGTTCCTGCGGGGTCCCGGCCGGGACCCCTTCGGGCATGGGGGGTCAGCCGCCGGCGCCGGGCGCCTGCCGGGGGGAGCCGGGCCCGGGCACCGTCAGCCCCGCCGGCGGTCGCTGCGCGGGGCCCGGTGCGGGACCCGGTGCGGGACCCGGTGCGGGGCCCGTTGAGGGTTCCGGTGCCTGCGGGGCCGGCGCCTGCGGGTCCGGCTCGGAGCCCCGGCCCGTCCCCGACCCGCGCGGCGCGGCCGAGAGGGCGAGGTCGTACACGTCCAGCAGCCGGCGCGCGCTGCCGGCGATGTCGTAACGGCGCACGACCGGCGGCGGGGGCAGCCGGCGCGCGCCCGCCTCCATGTGCCCGCGCAGCGCGGCGACGAGCTCCTCGGTGCCGGTGCCGATGCGGCGGGCTCCGGGGGCCTGGGCGGCGGGCAGGTCGTCGATGGCCGGACAGGTCACGTGCAGGACGGGCAGCCCGGCGGCCAGGGCCTCCACGACCGCGAGCCCGAAGGCCTCCTCCCGCGACGGCGAGACGAAGACGTCCATGGCGGCCAGCAGGGCCGGGATGCCCGGGGTACGGCCGTCCGTGCTGTCGCCCAGCGGGTCCCGCTCCCCCAGCAGGTGGATCCGGCTCTGCGCGCCGAGCTCGGCGGCCAGCCGGCGCAGCCCCGCCCGCTGCGGACCGTCCCCGGCCAGCAGCAGGTGCGCGCCCGGCAGCGCTGCTACGGCCCGGACGAGCACGTCGAAGCGCTTGCCCGGGACCAGCCGGCCGACCCCGCCGACCACGAAGGCCCGTTCGGGCAGGCCGGTGCGCGCGCGGGTGGCCCGGCGGACGCCCTCGTCGAAACGGAAGCGGACGGCCTCGATGCCGTTCGGTACGACGTGGACCCGCGCGGCCGGCACCCCCCACCCCTCCAGCCGGGCGGCGACGGTGTCCGACACCGCAACGGTCGCCGCGCCCAGCCGTTCACTGGCCAGGTACAGGGCCCGGACCCCGCCCGAGAGGGGGCGGCCCTCGATCTCGCCCTCGCCGAGGGAGTGCTCGGTGGCGACGGTCGCCGCGGTGCCCGCGAGGCGGGCCGCGACGCGCCCGTACACGCAGGCCCGGTACAGGTGCGTGTGCACGAGGTCGTACTGACCGCGCCGGATGAACCGCACGAGCCGGGGCAGCGCCCCCAGGTCCCGGTTGCCGCGCATGCCCAGGTGCACGACCCGTACCCCGTCGGCGCGCAGCCCCTCGGCCACCGGGCCGGGGTTGGTCAGCGTCAGCACGTCGCACCGCATCGGCATGTGCCGCAGAAGCAGCCGCAGTTGCTGTTCGGCACCGCCGACGCCGAGGCCGGTGATGACGTGCAGCGCCCTGACCGACTCCATCGCCCTCACCGGAGCACCGCCCGCCGCAGCTCCCGGACCTGGTGGCGCAGGTGCTTGGCCCGCAGCCGGACACCGCCGTCGGCCTGGCTGACGTGCGTGCGCGGCAGGGCGTGCGGGCCGGCGAGCCGTCCGGGGTCGATGGCGCAGGCGTAGCCGTAGCCGGCCGCCCGCGTCGCGTCGACGACCCGGGCGTCGAGGTGCCCGTACGGGTAGCAGAATCCCTCGGGCAGGGTTCCGGTGAGCTCGCGCAACAGGTCGCGGCTGCCGCGCAGTTCCTGCTGGAGCACGTCGTCGGCGGCCGCGGTGAGGTCCTGGTGGAGCAGGCCGTGCGAACCGATCTCCTGACCGGCGGAGGCGACTTCGCGGATGCCCTCGGCGGTGAGCAGGGATTTGCGCGGCCCCAGCGGGTCCCACACGTTGTCCACACCGAGCCGCCCGGGCAGTACGAAGAGGGTGGCGGTGCAGTCGTGGCGCTGGAGCAGCGGCAGCGCGTGGGTGAGGAAGTCGGTGTAGCCGTCGTCGAAGGTGAGTCCGACCAGCCCGGCTCCCCGGCCGGCCGCCCGGGCCCGCAGCAGCTCGCCGACCGACACCCCGCGCAGGCCCCGGGAGCGCAGCCACAGCAGCTGGGCCTCCAGGGCGAGGGGAGTGACCGTGATCCCGTACGGGTCCTCGGCGGGGTCGGTGAACTCGGCGACCGAGTGGTACATCAGGACCCACGGCGGAGCGGTCCGGCGGGCGGGGACCATCACGGCGGCGGGGGCCGTGTCGGTGTCAGCGGACATTGCGCAACCTCTGCGTGAACTGGGCGATCTGGGCGGGCAGGGCGGTGACTTCGAGGGCGCGTACGGCAGTGCCGGTGGCGCAGAACATGGCCGGGACCAGCAGGCAGCCGAGGGCGGCGCTGAGCAGGGGGTCGGGGATCATCGGCCCGGCGATCCACCCGGTGGCGCAGGCGGCGCCGGCGGCCACCGCGAGCCGTCCGATGCCGGTGGCGACGCGGCGGAGGTGGATGGCGATGATCCGCGGGCCGAGGCCGGTGAGCAGCAGGGCGGCGGCGGTCGAGATGCCGGCGGCGTTGGCGGCGGCGATCCCGTAGGTGCCCCACCAGCGGACGGCGAAGGCTCCGGCCACGATGTTGACCAGCAGTCCGGCACCCATCGCGAGCGCCGGGAACCAGGTGGGCCGGGCGGTCGAGAAGAAGGGCCGGGACAGTGCCCCGACGAGGCAGTGGCCGAGCAGTCCGAGTCCGTAGACCCGCATGACGGAGGCGGTGGCGAGGGTGTCCCGGTGGGTGAAGGCGCCGCGTTCGAAGAGGACCTGGATGATCTGGGGGGCGTAGCCGATGACGAGCGCGGTGCCCATCAGGACCGCGAGGGAGGCCAGTGCCAGGTCCCGTTCCACCCGTCGGCGGGCCTTCTCCCGCTCGCCGCCGGCCATGGCCTGGGCGACGACGGGGAAGGTGACGGTGCAGATCATCAGCGACAGCACCATCGGCATCTGCGCGACCTTCTGCGCGTAGTTGAGGTGGGAGATCGCCCCGGCCGGGAGCGAGGCGGCCAGGAACCGCTCGACGAGCACCTGCGACTGCCGGAAGACGGCGAAGAGGACGACGGGGGCGATGACCCCGAAGGCGATGAGGGTGGGGCGGTCGCGGTCGCGCTGGCTGCGCGGGGCGGTGACCCGTTTGGCCCGGGGCCGCCCGAAGCCCACGTTGCGGATGAAGGCGGGGAGTTGGACGAGCGCCATCAGCAGGCCGCCGACGGCGACGCCCGCGGCGGCGGCCCGCACGCCCCACAGGGTGTGGAGGGCCACCATCGTGGCGATGATGCCGATGTTGTACGAGACGTAGATCGCGGCGGGCGGTACGAAGGAGCGGTGCGCGCGCAGGGCGGCGCTGAAGTAGCCGGCGACGCCGAAGGAGAGCACGGTCAGCGCGGTCAGGCGGGTGCATTCGACGGCCAGCCCGGGGTCGGGCAGGCCGGGGGCGAGCACGGAGACGACGGCCGGCGCGGCGACGGCGAGGACGGAGGCGACGACGGCCAGGAGCACGAGGAGCCGCGGCAGGGTCGCCCCGACCAGCAGCCGTACGGGGTCCTGCGCGCGGGCCTCGCTGCGGGTCAGCCCGGCCCGGCCGGCGGCCCGTCGGGCCAGGGCGTGACTGAAGGCGGGGACCATCAGCAGCGCCATGGCGTCCTCGATCAGCAGCGTCGAGGCCATCTCCGGGAGGGTCCAGGCGATGAGGAAGGCGTCGCTGGCGTGCCCGGCGCCGAAGAGGTGCGCGATGGTCTGGTCGCGCACCAGCCCCAGCAGGGACCCGGCGGCGGTCAGCCCGGCGGTGACGGCGGCGGCCTTGGCCAGGAACCGCCCCAGCGGTGCCCCTCCTCCTGCGGCGGGCTCGACGGGCACGACGGGGACGGCGGGTACGGCGGGTACGCCGCGGCGGCGGCCGCGTCCTGAGCGACCCCGGTCGGGCGCGGCGTGCTCCCCCGCGGGGCGGGCACGGCCGGCCCCGCCGGCCGTCGGTCCCCGGCCCCCGGACAGGCCGGCGGAGCCGCGGGCGGCTCGGGCCGCCACCCGCACGCTGTGCCGCTCCGGGACCTTGCCCGGATGTCCGGCGGAGCCGAATACGGGGGCCGGCACGGCGGACGCACCTCCCGGCAGACGTCCGGCCACGAACCCCGGATCCGCCGGCACCGGCACGGCGGGGCCCCTGCCCGGCCCGCCGGCAGCGGCGAAACCGGGGTCGGTCCGGTCCGGCCCCTGGCCGGCCGGGGCACTGCGCGCGTACCCGGCGGAGCCGAAGGGGCGCGGGTCGCCGGGCGGGGGCGGCGGGACACGGGTGGGGCCCGCCCCGGCCGGGGGGCCGGGGGCGGGCCGCCAGGGCGTGGTGCCCGTCACCGGCCGCTCGGGCTCTCGGGGGCCGGGCCCCCGCGCAGCGGACCCGCATCGCCCGGGGAGGGCAGCGCCCACCAGGCCGCCAGGCCGATGATCACGCCGGTCAGGACGGTGGACGGGCCGCCGATGTCCGCGTAGAGGAAGTCGGTCAGCTGCCACACGAACAGCCCGGTCGCGATCAGCCCGCAGTCCCGCATCCGCGCCCCGGCGCCGGAGGCGAGCCTCCGCAGCCCGGCGACCAGCAGCGCCGCCCAGGCGCCCACCAGCGCGATCAGCCCGATGAGGCCCTGCTCGCTGAGGATCAGCAGGTACATGTTGTGCGGGGAGAGCAGCGGCTGGCGGATGTACGCCTGCCCCGCGCCGGCGGTGTCGCTGCCGGAGGAGAGCCCGAGCGAGGCGTGGCCGTCGCGGTGGGCGGGGAAGCCCTTGAGCCCCACGCCCGCCGCCGGCCGTTCGCGCCACATCGACTCGGCGGCGGCCCACATCGTGTAGCGGTCGGTCACCGACTGGTCGGGGGCGCTGGAGACCTGTGTGATGGAGGTCAGTCGCTCGGCGACCATCTCGGAGCCGACGCCGAGCCCGGCCACCAGGACCACCCCGGCGGCGGCCAGCGCGGCGAGGACGGTGAGGGCCCGCCGGATCCCGGCCAGCGCCATCACCAGCAGCGCCGCGCCGAGGGTGGCGATCCAGGCACCCCGGCTGAAGGACAGCACCAGCGGCAGGACGAGCACCAGGGCGCCGCCCGCTGCGATCCGCCGCAGGCGCGGCGGCAGTCCGGGGGCGAGTGCGGCCGCGGCCGCGACGACCAGCCCGTAGGCGACGACCGTGGCCATGCCCATGACGTCGCCGGGGCCGAAGGTGCCGACGGCCCTGATGTCCTCGCCCTGGTAGGAGGCGCCGGTGTGGGTCGCGTACTGCACGACCCCCACCGCGCCCTGGACCAGCGCCAGGACCACGAAGCAGCCGGCCGCGATCCGGAACTCCCGCGCGTCGCGGACCAGCAGCACCACCGCGGCCGGGACGAGCACGAAGACCTGGAGGTAGCGGACGAAACCCGGGAGGGCGGCGTACGGGTCCCCCGCGGTCACCGTCGCGACCGCGAGGCCGACGGCCGGCGCCCCGAGGACGAGGACCCCCAGCGGGGTCAGTGCCCGTACCCGGCCGCGCAGCGCCTGCACGGCGCAGACGAGGACGAGGAGCAGCGAGGCGGCGTCGGCCGGGCCGACCTTGCCGGAGGCGGTCGCGTCCCCGGCCGGGAGCGGGGCCAGCAGGAACAGCACGGTCGCGGCGAGCGGCAGCAGCGGCCAGTGCCGTCGCAGCATGTCCGGTACGTCCGGCCGGGCCCAGTGGCCGGGGGCGGCAAGGCTCATCAGCTGCCCCCCAGCCGGAAGCGGAAGAAGGAGGCCGCGGTGCGGGCGAGGATCCACAGGTCCTGCCACAGCGACCAGGTGTCGATGTAGTGGTTGTCGAAGCGGGCCCGGTCCTCGATGGAGGTGTCCCCGCGCAGGCCGTTGATCTGGGCGAGGCCGGTGATGCCGACGGGCATCCGGTGGCGGGCCTCGTAGCCGGGGTGGACGGTGGAGAACTTGGCGACGAAGAAGGGCCGTTCCGGGCGCGGGCCGACCAGGCTCATGTCGCCCCGGACGACGTTCCACAGCTGCGGCAGTTCGTCGAGGGAGGACTTGCGCAGGAAGGAGCCCACCGGGCTCATGCCGCGGTCGCCCGCCACCGTCCAGCGGGTGGCGGCCTCGTGCGCGTCGGCGCGCAGCGTCCGGAACTTCAGCAGGGTGAAGGGGCGCCCGTACAGGCCGACCCGCTCCTGACGGAAGATCACCCCCGGCCCGTCCCAGAGCCGTACGGCCGCCGCGCAGAGCAGCATCACGGGCGCGGCGGCGACCAGGGCGACGAGGGCGAGCGCGGAGTCGATCACGCGCTTGGCCCAGCGCTCCAGCGGCCGGGCCGGGCGCGGCAGCAGCGGCTGGACGGCGTACCCCCACAGCTGGTCGGCGGGGTGGGCCAGCCTCATGCCGGTGACCTTGGCGGTGCCGGCCGGGTCCGCGAGCCACAGCCGGCAGCCGTGGTCGTGGAAGAGGCGGACCAGGGAGGCGGTGCGCTCGTCGGCTTCGGGCGGCCGGGTGAACACCGCGTGCCGGACGGAGTTCTGGATGACCGCGCGCCGGATGTCCTCGTGGGTGGCGAGGAGCGGTAGGGCGCCGGTGCCCGCGTCGGCCGCGGCCGCGGTGTCGGCGAGCCCTACCGGGCGCAGACCGAACTCGGGGCGGTTGTGCAGGGCTGCGGCCACCGCGCTCGCCCCGGCGCCGGGTCCGACGACGAGGGCGGAGGCGGGGTGGCGCAGGGCCGCGCGGCGGTGCAGCTGGTTGGCGACCCCGCGGCCCGCGCAGACCAGTACGGCCTGCAGGCACACGGCGGTCAGCAGCGCGCTCCAGCCCATGGCGCGGGCGGGGGCCAGGGCCGCCGTGACGGCGGCCGCCGCGCACCACAGGACGGCGGAGCGCGCCACCAGCGCGGGCAGTTCGAGGAGGGCGGAGGGGGCGAGCCGCGGCCGGTACAGGCCGGCCTGCGCGTGCAGTGCGACGAGCAGAACGGGCAGCGCGGCGACGGCGGGCACGGCCGCCAGGGCGGGCAGCGCCGGTGCGGGCAGGGTGGCCGCGGTGAGTACGGCGGCCAGCGTGTCGGCGGTGAGCAGGGGGAGCACCCGGCTGCGGCGGCGGACGCGCCGCGGACGTACGGCGGACCGGGCCTGCTCGGCCCTGGGCCCGCGCGGCGGGTGGATGGCGGTCGCGGAACGGCGGGCTGCCGCGTGGGGCGCGGGCGCGAAGGCGCTGCCGCCGGGCCCTGTGCCGCCCTGCCCGGTGTGCCGGGCGGGTGCGCTGTCCATCGTCATCGGCTGATGCGCTCCTGGTTCGAGGGCCGGGGCCTGCTGAGCAGTTCGTGGTACAGGCCGCTGACCGCGTCCGTGGTCCGCCGCACGTCGAAGTCGGTCCGGGCGTGCTGCCGGGCCTGGTCCCCGAGTTCGGCGAGGAGCCGCGGCTCGGAGAGCAGCCGCCCCAGGGCCTTGGCCAGTGCCGTCGGGTCGTCCGGCGGTACCAGGCACAGGCGTCCCTGGCCGGGCGGCAGGCTCTCCCGGGCTCCGCTGACGTCGGAGACCAGGACCGGTCGGCCACAGGCCATGGCTTCGAGCGGGGCGAGCGCCATGCCTTCCCACCGCGACGGCAGTACAACGAGATCGGCGGCCCGAAGCCACGGTCGGATGTCGGCGGCGGCGCCCGCGAAGTGCACTCCGGGCGGGGCCGCGCGCCGCAGCCGTTCGGTGTCGGGGCCGTCGCCGACGAGGGCGAGGCGGGCCGTGGGGACGGTCGCGAGCACCTCCGGCCAGGCCCGCAGCAGGGTGTCCTGGCCCTTCTGCGCGCAGATCCGGCCGGCGCAGACCGCGAGCGGCCCGTCGGCCGGGAAGGAGGACGGCAGCGGCAGGGCGGCGCGGGACTCGGCCCGGTCGCGGCCGGGGTCGGGTGCGCCGGGCCGGAAGTGGGCGAGGTCCACCCCGTTGCGGATCACCGTCCAGTGGGCGGTGATGCCCGCGGTCTCGCCCGCGCGGCGTTCGGCCTCGCTGACGCAGAGCACCCGGTCGGCCCAACGGGCCCCGTACCGCTCCCAGCGCAGGGCGAGAGCGGCGGTGGCTCCGCCGACGGCGTCGAAGGACCAGGCGTGGGGCTGGAAGACGGTGGGCAGCGACCCGCGCGCGGCGAGCCGTCCGGCCAGTCCGGCCTTGGCGCTGTGGGCGTGCAAGAGGTCGGGCCGGACGCGGCGCAGCAGCCCGCGGGCGCCGGCGAGTTCGGCGGGCAGGCGGGGGCCCGGGGACCGGCCGGCCCGCCAGGTGAACACCTCCGCCCCGGCGGACCGGGCCGCGCCGCCGAGCGTGCCGCCGGGCGGGCAGCCGACGACGGCGCGGATGCCCTCGGCGGTCTGTGCGCGGACGAGGTCGGTGATGACCCTGGCCACACCGCCGTCGACGGGCTGGACGAGATGGAGGACGGTCGTGGGCTGTGCCGCCCGGGAGTACGTGGGCACGTGGAGTGGTCTCCTGCGTTCAGCGGCGCGCGTCTGTCTGAACGAAGAGCACACCGAGGAAATGACCCTGACTTTCGCCCGTGAACGTGAAGTTCAGGCTGCGGGCGCCACCGGACAGGGCGGGACTCAGGTCGAAGACGTCCGCGTCATATCCGAGATTGTTCATATGATCTGGCTGCCGTACGAACGGCTGACCTCCGAATTCAGTGATCGAAGAATTCATAACATCATTGAAAGGATTTTCCGCGTCGTTGAGGCTCACTCGGCGGCCGCTGTCGGCCGTCACGATGAGTGAGTCCCCGAGGGTTCCGCGGTCCCCGTCGTACCCGACCACTCCGACCTTGCCCGCCGCGCCGGCCGGCGCGTCCAGGCCCTCGATCCCGACCGCTGCGTCGCCGGCCCGGGCGGCGAGCGACTCGAAGCCCTCCCACAGCGAGATCCGGCGCAGCGGCTCCCCGGGGTGCTCGTAGGCGACGACCAGCGTCCAGCCGCCCCAGGCGCCGACCTCGGAGTGGCCCATGGCGATGTTCAGCTGTGAGACCGTCCACATCCCGGCACCGCCCTTGCGCACCAGCGGCGTCACGTCCGCGGATGCCTGGTAGGCGTCGCTGCCCGCGTCCGTGCGGTGACCCATCACCGTGTCGGCGAGGACCTCCTTGTACGCCCCTCCCGGCTCGGCGACCAGCACCCGGCCGTTGTCCTCCGGCGGCTTCTGCTCGCCCACCCGCAGGTTCCCGCCCCAGTAGAGCCGGGCGTAGGAGACCTTCGCGCCCTGGGGGACCTTGAGCTCGGCCCGGGTGGAGTTGTAGGTGTCGGGGTCCTTGTCGACCTCGCTGTAGAACATCTCGAACTCGCTGTTGACCCCTGCCGCACCCCGCTTGACCTCGGCGCACGGCTCCGCCTGCGGGGACTTCTCCTTCCGGCAGCTGATGCCGGAGTTGGAGGCGCGGACCAGCCCGCCGTGCTGCACGGCCTGGTAACGCTGGGTGAACGGGACCCGGGGCAGCTCCTTCGGGGTGGGCGCGGCGGCGGCCGCGGGAGCGTTCACGGAAAGCGCGAGGCAGGACAGCAGGCCGAACGCCCCGAGGATTCTGCCGGAGGAACCCATGACCCCGTCTCCATTTTTCGATCAAGGGGGACAAAACAGGAGTGAACTTTGTCAGAAATCGGGCTGGAAATCACGCCGGACTCGCCCGTACGGCCTTTTGGGCGATGGCGCACACCCTCACAACGGGCGGGTCGTTATGAGGTGCACCATTGTTCGAACCGAAAGGAAATACGCAGATGAAGAAGGGGCCGGCGCGCGGCACCACCGGTCGCCGCCGCGGGTGTCGCCGTGCTGATGGGCGGCGCGGGCCTCGCTTCCGCGCACGGGGCGGCACGACGGCCGACGGCCTCGCCGCCGGGTCCCCGGGCGTGCTGAGCGGCAACCTCGGCCAGGTCCCGGTCCGCGTGCCGGTGAACGTCTGCGCCCTCACCGTCAACGTGGTCCGCGCACTGAACTCCGCGTTCGGCAACACCTGCGTGAACGCCTGAACGTCAATCGCGCCCCCCGAAACGGCTGCATCCGAGTGAAGCCACGCAACCCGGGCCGGGTCTCGGCCGTTGATCCAGGTGCTCCGCTACCGGGCAATCCTGCAAAAAAGGGACGACAATGATCAAGAAGATGATGGCCTCGGCCGCGGTTGCCGCCTCGGTTGTGGGCATGGGTGCCGCGATGGCGCCGCAGGCGATGGCGGTCGGCAACGACAACGGCATCAACACCGTCAACGGCAACAACTCCGCGCAGATCTACGGCAACCAGGCCACCTACGGCAACATGAGCCCGCAGATGGCGCTCATCCAGGGCTCCTTCAACAAGCCCTGCATCGCGCTCCCCGCGAAGGCCAACGTCCAGTCCGTGCTGGCCCTGGTCAACGTCGGCGTCCAGGACATCCCGGTCCTGTCCAGCCCGCAGAACCAGCAGTGCACCGAGAACTCCACCCAGGCCAAGGGCGACGAGGCTCTCTCGCACATCCTCAGCAACATCCCGGTCCTCTCCGGCAACGCCTCCGCCGGCAGCTGACCGCTCCCCGCGCACGCGAGGCCGTCGCACCTTCGGGTCGCGGCGGCCTCGCCGCATATCGGGCGGAACCGCATCAGGGGAATTGGCGGCACAAATAGCCGGAAGACCAGCCGCCGGAATTCGTGCGGAGCATCGGGGTGAATTACCGGACCGCCGCCGAAAAGGCGCGGTTTCTTTTGCCCCGGCGGCTCGTTGTTGATTCTGCAGCGGAGACGCCTCTGCGGAAAGGATCGAAACGAAATGACGTACAAGAAGGCAGTTGTGCTGGCCGCCGGCGCTCTGATGGCAGCTGGTGCCGCCTCCCCCGCCATGGCCGACGCGGTGGCCGACGCCACGGCCGCGGGCTCCCCGGGTGTCCTCTCCGGCAACGCCGTCCAGGTCCCCGTCAACATCCCGGTCAACGTCTGCGGCAACAGCGTGAACATCGTCGGGCTGCTGAACCCCGCGTTCGGCAACACGTGCGTCAACGCCTGACGCAGTGCGTGCGCCCGGAAGGGCAGACCTCCTCAGAGGCGGCCTCGCAGTGCACGGCGGTGCACTCCGAGGCCACCTCCGATTCACCACCGGCGCCTGCCGGTAGACAGGGTAAGGACCCATGCGACAGGTACTGAGCCGACAGGTTCTGGGCAAGGGCATGCTCACGGCGGCAGCCGCCTCGAGCCTGCTGTCGATCGCGACCGGTGCGGCCTGCGCGGCTTCCGGGACGGCCGAGGTCTCGCATTCGCCGGGCGTGCTCGCCGGCAACAGCGTCTCGGTACCGATCACTCTCTCGCCGAACGTGTGCGGCAACAGCGTGGACGGGGGCGCGGCGCTCAATCCCGCAATGGGGAACACCTGCGCCACCGGCTCCGGCGCGCACACCGACGAGGGCCACGACTACGGGCGCTACCTGAGCCCCGAGCACGCCGAGGCCTTCGAGCGCTACCTCGACGAGCGCCCGGGCCGCCACGCCGTCCCGGAGCAGCGCCGGGAACCGCGCCGCTACGAGGTGCCGCGGCAGGAGGTGCCGCAGCAGCAGGCCCCCCGGAAGGAGGGGCCACGCCACGCCAAGCCGCGCCACGAGGAGCCGCGCCACGAGGGCGGCCACGGCGGATCCGGCGAGCAGCAGCAGGGCCCGGAGGAGGAGTGCGACGACCACCCCGCACCGCCCCCGCCGGCGCACCACGCCCCGCCCGCGCCCGAGCACCCGCATCCGATGCCGGAGCCGGTGGAGGACCACCCGGTCCCGCTGCCCGGCCCGGGGCCGGTCCAGGAGGCGCCCGCACCGCCCGCCGAACACCCCGTACCGCTCCCGGCGCCCGCACCCGCCCCGCAGCCCCCGGCCGAGGAGGAGGTCCCGCACACGCTCCCCGCCCCGGCGCCCGGGCCGGGCCCCGTGGTCGAGGAGGGGGCGCCGCCCGCGCCGCCCCGCGGCAGCCACCCCGTGGAGCGCCCGGCTCCGGCCTCCGGCCCGGAGGCCGCACCGCCCGCGGACCAGCCGCCGGCCGCCCCCGGCGGCGACACCCCCGTCCACCTGCCGCCGGCGCCCGCGCCCGCGCCGCAGCCGGCTCCTGCTCCGGCCCCCGCCCACGTCGGCGCGCCCGTGCTGGCCGAGACCGGCGCGGGCCAGCCCGCGGCCGCGGCGGTGCTCGCCTCGGCCCTCATCCTGGGCGGCGCCATTCTGTACCGGCGCTCGCGCGTCGCCTGACCGGCGATACCGGTAATCGGAAGAAATGTCGGCCGGAGAATCCCTCGTCGGATTCTCCGGCCGCTGTCATGTACCCGCGCTCCGTTTCCACGGCGCCCGGTAATCGTTACGCATGGCGAAAGCGGCGCGCCGGTCGCCGCTGACGCCTCTGTCCACGAAAGAAGAGGATTTCGATAATGAAGCTCACGAAGGTCGCCGCCGTCGTCGTCGGCTCCGTCGCCGCCCTCGGCGCCTCCGGTACCGCGTTCGCCGCCGAGCCGGCCGCCGCGATGCCCCCCATGAGCCTGACCGGCGGGGTGACGCAGACCCTGGATGCCGTCGCGCCCGTGACCGAGAACCTTCCGCAGACGGTGGGCAACGGGCTGGCCGAGCAGGGGGACACCGTCAACGGGGTCGTGGGCACGGCCCAGAAGGTCAACAAGGCCCGCAACGACGTGCCCGGCACCGTTCTCGGCCTCGCCAACGGCGCCACCCAGGCGTCCCCGATGCTGGGCGGCGTACAGCTCAACGGCGGCAAGGGCTGAACCGCCCCGGCCAGGCTCCGGCCGGCCGGGTTTCGTCCGGCACCTGCCGACACGACCGTGGGCGCCACCGGCAAGGCCGGGGCGCCCACGGTCAGTTGTGCAACCGACCTCAGGTGTTGACGCAGGTGTTGCCGAACGCCGGGTTCAGCAGGGCGATCACGTTCACGGTGTTGCCGCAGACGTTGACCGGGACGTGGACCGGGACCTGCACCAGGTTGCCGGAGAGGACGCCGGGGGAACCCACGGCCGCGCCCTCGGCCGACGAGTCGGCGACGGCGGAGCCGGCGGCACCGGCCGCGGCGAGACCAGCGGTGGCCAGGACCAGGGCGGCCTTCTTGGCAGAGTTCATGGGAAGTGCACCTTCTGTTCGACGTTCCGCCCCGCTCCGGGGCTCACACCGAACGAAACGGTCCACACTCCCAGACGACACGGTTCTGCGCACGATCTGACCTGTTCGGCTCAATCGCCGTCACCGTGTTGCCGTTCGGGGCCGTTACGGGACGGCGGGGAACTGGAAGTCCGGGAGTTCGACCTCGGGGACCTCCACGTCGGGGACCTCCGGTACGAGTTCCACGGGAGTCGCCGGATCGGGCAGCGCCGGCGGGGTGAGCGGAGGCAGCTGCGGGACCTCGACCCCAGGGATCTCGGGCAGTTGCACCCCCGGGACGCTCGGCAGGTTGATCTCCGGGAGCTTGATCTCGGGCAGCTTGATCTCCGGGATCTTGATGTCCGGCAGGGTCACGCCCGCCGGGAGCAGCGCCTTGATCTGCTCCAGGAGGCCGTTGACGAGGTCGTCGATCGGGCCGGCCGGGGCCGCCTTGGACACCGCGCCGGAGCCCGAGTCGACGGCGCTAGCGGGGGCCGCCGCGCCGGTCAGTATGACGACGGCGAGCGCCGAGGGGACGAGGAGGCGGGCGCGGAACGGCTTGGTGCGGTGCATGGGGGGTTCCTTCGCGTGGGGACACGGGGCACGGGGACGGACCCGGACGGGCCGCCCATCACTCACCGTGCGAACACCTCTTACGGAGCGCAACAGGAGCCGGGGCGGCTGGGGTCGCGTACGGGCTTCGCGCACGTGTCCGCAGGCGGCTCACCCGGGGTGGGGAAAACTTCGCGGCGCGCGGGCCGTTTGAGTGAAGCAGCGGAACCAACCTCCTGACCGGGCAGTTGATCAGGGCGCTCCATCAGCGGGCACTCGTGCGACAAAAGGATCAAGATGTTCAAGAAGTTCATGACCGCCGCCGCGGTTTCCGCCGTTGCCGTCGGCGCGGGCGCTGCTGCCGCGGCCCCGGCCATGGCCATCGGCAACGACAACGGGGTCAACACCGTCAACGGCAATGGTGCCCAGCAGATCTACGGCAACCAGAAGACCCACGGCGACCAGAGCCCCCAGCTCAGCCTGGTCCAGGGCTCCCTGAACAAGCCCTGCATCGGCCTGCCGGCGAAGGTCAACGCCCAGTCGCTGATCGCCGCGCTCAACATCGGCGTCCAGGACATCAACGTGCTGTCCAACCCGCAGAACCAGCAGTGCACCGAGAACTCCACCCAGGCCAAGGGCGACGAGCCGCTCTCCCACATCCTGGACAACATCCCGATCCTGTCCGGCAACGGCTCCGTCGGCAGCTGATCTCCGCTCCCCCCGCCCCGCGCGGGGGTCCGGGCCGACGAGCCCGCCCGGTGATGTGACAGGGCCCCGGCAGCGTCCAGCTGCCGGGGCCCCCGCACGTGCCGCGCACGCGGCGGTCAGCCGGTCCAGAAGTCCCACCACCGGGTGAGGACCAGCATCCCGATCACCCCGATGTGCAGGGCGGGCGGGGCCCAGCCGAACTCGGTGAAGAAGACCCGCAGCGGGCCGGGGGCGGGGAGCACGCCCGTACGGACGTTGTGCGCGGTGACCGCCCAGAACATCAGCAGGGTCGCGACCCAGGCCAGGCAGCACCACAGGCAGAGCGCGTTGATCTCGTAGAGCGACTGGACCATCAGCCAGCTGCAGAAGCCCACGCCGAGGACCGCGCCGGCGTTCAGTCCGAGCCAGAACCAGCCGCGGTAGCGGGCGCCCGCCAGCAGGCCCGCGCCGACGCAGACGACGACGGCGTAGGCGACCAGTCCCAGCATGGGGTTGGGGAAGCCGAAGGTCTGTGCCTGCTCGCTCTGCATCACGCTGCCGCAGGAGACCACCGGGTTGAGACTGCAGGCGGGCTTGAAGTCGGGGTCCTCCAGCAGGAGGAACTTGTCCAGGGTGATCACCCAGGACGCCAGCACCCCGGCCCCGCCGGTGACGGCCAGCAGCCACGCCAAGCCCCTCGGGGCCGCGTCCCGTTGGTCCTCGTGGCCGCTGCGGGGCCGACTCTGTTGGCGCGGGACGTCCACTGTATTCGTTGCCATGTGGCCCATAGTCCCCCGCTTCCACCCAGAGCGGGTCCAACCATGCCCAGCCGTACGCAAGTTGACCTGAAGGTGTGGCGGGAACCGCCGATGCTTCCCGGACGTTTTACCGAACCCCGGACGTGATGTCAGAGCCAGGGGTTACGTTGAGCTTCCGCGAAGTGACAAGCTGCGACGGCCTGGAGACCCACCTTGAGCGATCCGTACGAGACAACCGAGGCGCACCTCGACCGACTCCTCGGCCGCGCCCTCAACTCCTTCGACCTGCCCGACCGGCTGGTCGAGCGCCTCGGCACGGCGCTCGCCCACAGCTCTTCGCTCTGCACCACCCACCACAACCCGGCGGCGGGCGTCTGGCGGGAGACGCGCCGGCACACCTATCTGCTGGCCGACGGCGGCTCGGTCTCGCTGTGGGAGCTGTCGTACCGGCTGGAGGGCGACCGGGCCGTGCGGCACGAGGTGTTCGCGGGCAGGGCGGAGACCTGCCTGGCGGTTGCCCGGCTGTTCGGCGAGGCCGCCGCCGGGGCGGTCCCCGATCCGCTGCCGCTCCCGGGTGAGGAGGAGCACGACGACGACCCGGCGGTGCTCGGCTCGCTGTTCGCCGCCCCGGGGCCGCCGGCCCGGCACCGGGAGTACGTGGTGGAGGAGTCCGCCGACCACGCCCGGCGGGTGCTGCGCCGCGCGGAGAACCCGGACCGGCCCGGCGAAGAGGTGGCGGCGCTGCTGCGGTCGGCGTACGGGCACCACATCACGCAGGCGTTCGGCACGCGGCAGTTCCTACCGAACGGGCGGGGCGCGGGCTTCCACCTGTACGAGCACGCCTTCGTGCTGCTGGACGGGACCGAGCTGAGCCTGTGGGAGGTCGAGCACACGGCGACGCCCGACGGGCGGCACATGTGCGAGGTGTACGAGAACGAGGCCGCCGCGCGCGGGGCGATGGAGCTGCGCGCCCGCGTCGGCTGAGCCCCCTCCCCACCCCCGGCCGCGTCAGGGCGTCCCGGGTTCGGCGAACCGGTCCCGGCAGCCGGTCCGCGGCCCGCGCCGTGGGCCAGGCCGGAGCAGAGGGCGCCGGGTCCGTCGGCCGCCGGCGATCAGGAAGCCGGCCAGGGCGGCTGCGCCCGAGCCCACCGTTTCGCGGGCGGCCAAAGAAAAGCGGACATGCCCGCCCCTGGTGGGCGGGCATGTCCGTGGAAGAAGGCGAGGCCGGGGGCCTGGGCGGACACGACCTAGAGGGCGGGCACCTTCTCCGGGGTGCTGCCCGTGTGTTCGGCGGCGCCTTCGCGCTCCTCCATCGGGATCGCCTTGCGCGGCAGCATGAACATCACCACGGAGATCACGACCAGCACGCCCACGACCCACCAGAGCGCGCCGCGGAAGGCCTCGACGTAGGGGGAGCCGAAGGCCATGTCGTCCTCGATCAGCCCGAAGAAGACGACGGAGGTCAGGGCGAGGCCCAGCGCGTTGCCCATCTGGCCGGTGGTGTTGATCAGGCCGGAGGCCGAGCCCGCGTCACGGCGCGGCACCTCGGACAGCGTGGTGTCGTTGAGCGGAGCGACGATCAGGCCCATGCCGACGCCCATGAGGACCAGCGGGGCGGCCATCTGCCAGGAGGCTATCTCCATGCCGTAGTGCTCGGACTCCCAGATGTAGAGGATCAGGCCGGCGGCCATGACCAGGGCGCCCGCCTGGAGGACCTTGCGGCCGAAGCGCGGGACGAGCTTCTCGACCGAGAGGCCCGCGGCCACGGAGACGGCGATGGAGAAGGGAATGCCGGTGGTGCCCGCGCGCAGGGCGCTCCAGCCGAGGCCCATCTGCATGTAGAGCGTCCAGACCAGGAAGAAGATGCCGGTCGCGATGCCGAACGTCAGCTGGACCGCGATGCCGCCGGCGAAGCTCTTGACCTTGAAGAGGGAGAGTTCGACGAGCGGGGAGCCGTCCTTCTTGATCTTGTACTTCTCGTACGCGATGAACGCGGCGAAGACGAACGGCGACGCGATCATGCAGACGAAGCCCCACAGCGGCCAGCCGTTCTCCCGGCCCTGGGTGAGCGGGAAGATCAGCATGACGAGGGCGAGCGTCGCGAGGACGACGCCGACCAGGTCCAGCCGCAGGGCCTGGGGGGCCTTGGACTCGCTGATGAACTTGCAGCCCAGGATCACGCCCGCGATGCCGACGGGCAGGTTGATCAGGAAGATCGGGCGCCATTCGAGGCCGAAGAGGTTCCACTCGGTGAGCAGCGCGCCGAGCATGGGGCCGGAGACGGCGCCGAGGCCCACGATCGCGCCGAACATCCCGAAGACCTTGCCGCGCTCCTGGGGCGGGAAGGTGACGTGGATGATGGCCAGTACCTGCGGCACCATCATGGCGGCCATGGCGCCCTGGAGGATGCGGGAGGCGACGAGCATGGCCGGGTCGGCCGCGATTCCGCAGAGCAGCGAGGCGGCGGTGAAGCCGGATATGCCGATGAGGAAGAGGCGCTTGCGCCCGTAGATGTCACCGAGACGGCCGCCGGTGATGAGACCCGCGGCGAAGGCGAGCGCGTAGCCGGCGGTGATCCACTGGATCGCGCTGGTGGAGGCGCCGAAGTTCTGGCGCATGGTGGGGATCGCGATGTTGACGATCGTGACGTCGACCAGGTCCATGAAGGCCGCGGTCATCACGATGGCGAGCGCCAGCCAGCGGCGGCGGTCGGGGGGTGAGCTGGGTGCGTCGTGGGCTACGTCGTTCCGCTCTTCTTGTACGGGCCCGTTCTCTCTTTCGGGCGATGTCTTGGACGTCTCGGTGGTCATGAGGAGAAACCTAGACGGGATGTAGGTCAGTGAGTGTCCTATTTCGCTGGCAACCTGGATCACATGACCGACACACCGGCACGGCTGCTGTCCCTGCTGTCCCTCCTCCAGACCCCGCGCGAGTGGCCCGGGAGCGAGTTGGCGGAGCGGCTGCGGGTGAGCTCGCGGACCATCCGGCGCGACATCGAGCGGCTGCGGGAGCTCGGCTACCCGGTGGAGGCCACGCTCGGCGCCGAGGGCGGCTACCGCCTGGTGGCGGGTGCGGCGATGCCGCCGCTGCTGCTCGACGACGAGGAGGCCGTCGCGATCGCGGTGGGGCTGCGGGCGGGTGCCGGGCACGCGATCGAGGGGGTCGAAGAGGCCTCCGTACGGGCCCTGGCGAAGCTGGAGCAGGTCCTTCCGTCGCGGCTGCGGTACCGGGTGGGGGCGCTGCAGTCGGCCACGATCGCGCTGACGCGCGGGGACGGGGCCAGCGTGGACCCCCGGACGCTGACGACGATGGCGTCGGCGGTGGCGGGACCGGAGCGGCTGCGGTTCGCCTATCGGGCGCGCGACGGGGCCGAGTCGCGGCGGCTGGTGGAGCCGTACCGGCTCGTCAGTACCGGCAGCCGGTGGTACCTGGTCGCCTACGACATGGAGCGGGAGGACTGGCGGACCTTCCGGGTGGACCGGGTGGCCGAGGCGTTCGCGACGGGCGCCCGGTTCGCGCCGCGGGAGCTGCCGATGGACGCGCAGGAGTTCGTACGGCGGGGGCTCGGCTCGCACGGCACGCAGGCGTACGCGGTGGAGGTCGCCTTCGAGGCGGGGGCCGCGGAGCTGCCGGAGTGGCTGCGGGCGGACGCCGTGCCGGGCGGGAGGACGCCGACCGTGGTCCGTTTCGACAGCAGGGACGCGCCGGAGTGGCTGGCGGCCCGACTGGCCCTGACGGGCCTGGCCTTCACGGTGCGGGAGCCGAGATCCCTGGCGGAGGCGGCCCGCACTCTGGGGGCACGGCTGAGCGGGGCCGGCTCCCTCGCGGGGGCGGACGGGTAGCGGGACGTGCAGTGGCGGGCCGGGCCACCGGGCAGGGGGAGCCCCGGCGCCTGGGGGGGATAGGCACCGGGGCTCGTACAGGGGGCTCGACGGCGGGTGGCTAGGCGACCGCGTCGAAGCCGGTGTCGCGCGCCATCCGCTTCAGCTCCAGCAGGGCGTGCTTCTCGATCTGGCGGATCCGCTCGCGGGTCAGGCCGTGCTGCTTGCCGACCTCCGTCAGGGTCCGCTCGCGGCCGTCGTCGATCCCGTACCGCATCTTGATGATCGACGCGGTGCGCTGGTCGAGCTTGCCGAGCAGGTCCTCCAGCTCCTCGCTGCGCAGCAGCGAGAGCACGGACTGCTCGGGGGAGATCGCCGAGGTGTCCTCCAGGAGGTCGCCGAACTGCGTGTCGCCCTCGTCGTCCACCGACATGTTCAGGCTGACCGGGTCTCGCGCCCAGTCCAGTACGTCGCCGACGCGCTTCTCCGTCGAGTCCAGCTCGGCGGCGATCTCGGCGTGCTCCGGCTCGCGGCCGTTCTCGCGGTTGAACTCGCGCTGGACCCGGCGGATCCGGCCGAGCTCCTCGACGAGGTGGACGGGGAGGCGGATGGTGCGCGACTGGTCGGCGATGGACCGGGTGATCGCCTGGCGGATCCACCACGTGGCGTACGTGGAGAACTTGAAGCCCTTGGTGTAGTCGAACTTCTCCACGGCGCGGACCAGGCCGGCGTTGCCCTCCTGGATCAGGTCGAGGAGGGGCAGGCCGCTGCGCGGATAGCGCCGGGCGACGGCGACGACGAGGCGGAGGTTGGAGCGGATGAAGACTTCCTTGGCCCGCTCCCCTTCGGCGGCCAGCGCCTCCAGTTCCTCGCGGGTGGGGGTGTCCCCGTCGCGCTCTGCCGCGCCTTCGAGGATCTGCTGGGCGTAGACACCGGCCTCGATGATCTGGGAGAGCTCCACTTCCTTGGCGGCGTCGAGGAGCGGGGTGCGCGCGATCTCGTCCAGGTACATGCCGACCAGGTCGCGGTCTGCGATCTCCCCGCCCACAGCGCGTGCGCTGCTCGTGGACTGACGGCGGGCGACGGCGCGGGTTGCCATGCGTGCTCCCTTGCGATGAGTTCGGTCGCGGTGCGGCTGCCGGACGGCCACCGGTGGTGCGGTGGTGCGCCCTCGGACACTCTCCCGAGTGCCCGCTTCCGAAGGAAACAACGACTGGAAACGGGACAGAATTCCCACGCTGGTCCCTCTTTTTCGAGATCTTGCAGTATGCTGCCCCGCCACGAGACGGGGTCGTATACCGCGGGTCCTCGAAGAGGTGCAGGTCAGACCCGGAACGGGGGCCGATCCGACGCCACGTCCCGGACTCGTGCGACCACCAGTCCGTGAGACAGCCGTCACGCTCGGCGCACCGCGTTCGCTCCGGAACAGCACCGTTCCCGACTGCACTCCCACCCTGAAGACGACCCCCACCGGCTTCCGGTTGCCTGGACTGACGATCGAGTGCCCGAATACCCCGGAACCGGCTTTTTACGCCCCCAACCGCGCGGAGTCGGCCACCCGCCCGGGTGACACGCGCGCATATCCCGGTGGCACAAGACACCATTTCCGTAGCGTCCGGGCGTCGCTTGTGCCGCCCGGTCGGCGACGCACACACTGATGAGGAGGTGCTGAACCATGACCGCTCTCGCCCACGCGACGCAGGAGGCTGTGATGTCGAAGGCGACTTCCCCGTCGGACCTCGACGACGCCCTGTGGCAGGCGTGGAAGGCCATCGAACTCCCCGAGGGCTACCACGCCGAGATCGTCGAGGGGTTCATCGAGGTGTCACCCACGGGGCGCTACGCACACAGCCGGATCGTCAATCGCCTGCGGGACCGGCTCGTCCTCCACCTCGCCCAGAGCGAGTTCGCCGCCTGGCAGGACACGAACGTCATCCGCCGTCGCAAGGTCTGGATCCCGGACCTCTTCGTGGCGCGGGAGGACGCCGAGGAGCACGTCACCGAGGACGGGCTGGGCATCGACGCGTCCGCCGTCCGGCTGATCGTCGAGGTCGTCTCCCCCGGCAGCGACGGCATCACCCGCGACCGCACCCGCAAGCGGCGCGAATACGCCCGGGCCGGCATTCCCGTCTACGTGCTCATCGACGACTTCGACGAGGGCGGCACCATCACCGTACTGTCCTCTCCCGACCCGGAAGCGGCCGTTTACGCCGACGAGGTCCGGGCCGCATACCGGGCGGGCGTGACCCTCTCCGACGGGCCGGCCAAGGGGTTCACCATCGGGGAGGAGATCACCGGACCGGGCCGGGCGGACTAGCCGAACTGGAGGCTGCGCTTCGAGAGGCCCATCCAGAAGCCTTCCACCGGGTCGCGGCGGGTCGTGAGGTCGCCGGCGGCTTCGGCCGCGCCGAGGGTGACGAAGAGCGGGGCGAAGTGTTCCGTACGGGGATGGGCCAGGCGGCCGGAGGGGGACTTGGCCTCGAAGTCGAGCAGCGAGTCCAGGTCGCCGGCGGCCAGTGCCTCGCGGCCCCACGCGTCGAACTCCGCGGACCAGGCGGGGACGCCCGGGCCGGTGTGGCGCAGTGCGGCCAGGTTGTGGGTGAAGAAGCCGCTGCCGACGATGAGGACGCCCTCGTCGCGCAGGGGTGCCAGCTTGCGGCCGAGGTCCATCAGGCGGCGCGGGTCCAGCGTCGGCATGGATATCTGGAGGACCGGTATGTCGGCCTCCGGGAACATCTCCACGAGCGGGACGTACGCGCCGTGGTCCAGGCCGCGGTCCGGGATGTCCTGGACCGGGGTGCCGGGGGCCCGGAGCAGCGCCCGGACCGAGGCGGCGAGCCGCGGGGCGCCCGGGGCGTCGTAGCGGACCCGGTAGTAGTGCTCGGGGAAGCCCCAGAAGTCGTAGACCAGCGGGGCGGGTTCGGTGGCACCGAGGGCCAGGGGGGCCTCCTCCCAGTGGGCGGAGACCATGAGGACCGCCGTGGGGCGGGGCAGCTGCGCCGACCAGGCGGCCAGCTCGCCCGGCCAGAGCGGGTCGTCCGCGAGCGGCGGCGCCCCGTGGCTGAGGTACAGCGCCGGCATGCGCGTCCCTCCGGTGGCCGTGGGGGCCTGGGGTGCGGGGGCCGGGGTCATGGGGCGCTCCTCCGTCGTCGTACAGGGCTGCCTCGAAAAGACTAACCCCGCTTGGTTCAAATTTGAACCAAGCGGGGTGTCCAGTCATTCCCGCGGGCCAGCGGCCGGGGCTCAGGGGCTCAGTGGGCGATCACCGGGACCTTGAACCCGGCGTCCTCGGCGGAGCCGGACCCGGAGGCCACCGGGTCGCCCGCACCCGGACGGCCGGTGTTGATCAGCGTCAGGGCGATGGCCGCGCTGGCGGCCAGGATGCCGACCGCCCACCAGATGGCGGAGGCGTAGCCCTCGACCATGGCCTGCGCCTGCACCAGCTGGGCCGCGGCGCCGCCGCCGGCGGCCTCGGCGGCGTGGTCGGTCAGGTACGCCGTGGTGGCCGATGCGGCGATGGTGTTCAGCAGCGCCGTACCGATGGCGCCGCCGACCTGCTGCGAGGTGTTGACCATGGCGGAGGCGACACCGGCGTCGGCCGGGTTCACCCCGTGCGTGGACAGGGACATGGCCGGCATGAAGGCCGTGCCCATGCCGAGGCCGAGCAGCAGCTGCGCCGGCAGGATCAGCGCCGGGTACGAGGAGCCGACCTCCAGCTGGGTCAGCAGCAGCATGCCGGCTGCGGCGACCAGGAAGCCCGGGCCCATCAGCAGGCGCGGTGCGACGCGGGTCATCAGGCGGGCGCCGATCTGGGTGGAGCCCAGGATCATGCCCGCGATCATCGGCAGGAAGGCGAAGCCGGTCTTGACGGGCGAGAAGCCCTTGACGACCTGCAGGTAGTAGGTGAGGAAGAGGAACAGGCCGAACATGGCGATGACGGCCAGGCCGAGCGAGAGGTAGACACCGCCGCGGTTGCGCTCCAGCAGGACGCGCAGCGGCAGCAACGGGGACTGCACCTTGGACTCGACGAGGACGAACGCCGCCAGCAGGACCGCCGAGGCGACGAACATGACCACGGTGACCGCGTCCGACCAGCCCGCCGACTCGGCGCGGGTGAAGCCGTACACGAGGGCCACGAGACCGGCGGTGGACAGGACCACACCGGGGATGTCCAGCGGGGCGCTGTTGCGGGAGCCTGCGGGCTCGCGGATGACCATCCAGGCACCCACGGCCGCGACGATCGCGAACGGGATGTTGACGAAGAAGGTCCAGCGCCAATTGAGGTACTCGGTGAGGACGCCGCCGAGGATCAGGCCGACGGCGCCGCCGCCGCCCGCGATCGCGCCGTAGATGCCGAAGGCCTTCGCGCGCTCCTTGGCGTCGGTGAACATCACCGCGAGCAGGGAGAGGGCCGCCGGTGCGAGGAGCGCGCCGAAGGCGCCCTGCAGGGCGCGGGCGCCGAGCATCATGGCCTCGCCGTTCGCGGCGCCGCCGAGCGCGGAGGCCAGGGCGAAGCCGATGAGACCGACGACGAAGGCGTTCTTGCGGCCCCACTTGTCGGCGATGCGGCCGCCGAAGAGGAGCAGTCCGCCGAAGGCCAGCGCGTACGCGGTGATGACCCACTGGCGGTTGCCGTCGGAGATGCCGAGGTCGGTCTGGGCGGAGGGGAGGGCGATGTTCACGATGGTCGCGTCGAGGACGACCATCAGCTGGGCCAGGGCTATGAAGACGAGCGCCTTCCAGCGGCTGGGATCGGCAGCCGACGGGGGTGTCGCGGCTGTTTTCGGCATGGGGATACCCACTTCACTGTGCGGAATGACTGAAAAAGGCTAGTTCGTAAGCTTTGGCGATGTCACAGGGTTTTTCAGCGTCAGGTCTTCCAAAGTGGCCGCCGAACCGGGGAGTTCGGAGTGGGCCGGGGCCCGCAGCCCGTCGAGGAAGAGCTGGAGATGGCGGTGGGCGAAGGTGTCGGTGTCGAAGCAGGCGGTGCCCGGGAGGGGGCGGCTGAGCTGGGACAGGGCGACCATCAGGTCGCCGGCGCCGATGTCCGCGCGGACCAGTCCGGCCTCCTGGCCGGCGGCCAGCAGGGTCCCGACGGCCGCCGCCAAGGCGGTGCGCGCCGCGAGGAGTTCGGGGTGGTCGCGGTCGAAGCCGTCGGCGAGCATCGGGCACAGGGCGCCGATCCGCTCGTCGGCGGCGGTGTGCGTGAACCGGCACAGCGCGGCGAAGGCGTCGGGCTCCTCGGCGAGGGAGGCCTCGGCCGAGGCCGTGACCCGCTCCGTGGTGAAGAGCACGACGTGGTGGACGAGGGTGTCGCGGTCGGGGAAGTGCCGGTAGAGGGTGGCGTTGCCGATGCCCGCCCGGCGGGCCACCTCGTCGAGGGGGGCCGCCGAGCCGAATTCGACGAAGGCCTCGCGGGCCGCCGCCAGGATCCGCTCGCGGTTGCGGACGGCGTCCGCGCGCGGTCGCGGAACGGCGCCCTCGCGGGAGGCGCGGGAGCGGTCGGCCTCCGGGACCGCCGGACCCGCGGCCGCCTTCGGGGCGGGCGGGGCCGCCACGGCGGTCGTGGTGGTGCGCTTCATCGCGGGGCCTTTCCGGGGCGGTGACGAACGGATCGGACGGGCGGGCCGACTCGCCAAACGGGGAGCCGCTCCCCGCTTGGCGGGACTCACGTACAAACGGGGAACGGCTCCCCGGCTATTTCACCCTTCCGTGTGAGCCGGGTCACGCTGCCGAGGGCCGCCCCTCACCGTTTGGCCTCTTCCGACGCGCGGGCGCGGCGCGCCCGGCGGAGGGTGAGCGCACAGGGCGCAGACCGGAGAGGGCCGGCTGCCGCGGACCCGAAGGCGATCTCCATGACGCAGACCCGCCACCGGATACGCAGACCACGCCTCACCGGCGCGTACATCGGCCTGACCGCGCTGGCGATCGGCGTCAGCGCGACCGCGAGCACGGGGACATCCGGCCGGGGCCAGTCCGCGGCCGGACCGGTGGCCACGACCGTCGAATCGGCTCTCGCGCCCTGCCGGATCGCCGGGACGATGGGCGTGCAGATGTCCGAGGGCATGCCGACCCCGCCCGGGTACTCGCGCTCGACGGGTGAGGTCCGGGCACTGAACCTGATGATCGACTTCCCCGACGCCAAGGGCGAGGGCACGGCCCTGGACCGGCTGGCGGAGTTCTTCCCCCAGACCTCCGACTGGTTCCGCACCAGCTCCTACGGCCGGCTGGCCTACCGGGCCGAGGCTCCGATAAGGACCTGGCTGCGGATGCCGATGCCCTTCGCGGCGTACGGGATCGAGCGCGGGTCCTCGTACGAGCCGGGCTACCGGCAGCTCGTCGAGCACATCGCGAAGGCCGCCGACGCCGAGGTGGACTTCAGCCGGTACGACCTGATCAACATCCTGGTCACGCCGAACGCCGGGCCCTCCGCCCTGGACACCGTCCTGTCGGTGACCTTCTCGGGCAACGGCGAGGCGCCGACTGCGGACGGGGTCCCGCTGTCCAACACGTCCTTCGTCTACAGCCGGCAGGACGACGGGTCCGGGACCTACCGGGAGACCGGCTACCGGGTGCTCCCGCACGAGAACGGGCACGTCTTCGGGCTCCCCGACCTCTACACCTCCGACGGCGGGAACACGGTGGGGCACTGGGACATCATGAGCGAGGACTGGGGTGCCAACAACGACCTGATGGGCTGGCACAAGTGGAAGCTGGGCTGGCTGGACGGCACGCAGATCTCCTGCGCGTCGAAGTCGGGCACCAGCGACCACGTCCTGACGCCGCTGGCGGTGGAGGGCGGCATGAAGCTGGCCTTCGTGCCGCTGTCGGAGAGCGTCGGGTACGCCGTGGAGGTGCGGACCCGGGCCGGCAATGACGAGGCCGTCTGCCGGTCCGGCGTCCTCATCTACAAGGTGGACTCCGACGTGGACACCGGGAACGGGCCGGTGACCGTCTCGGACAGCTCGGACGCGAGCGGCGGCTGCACCCGCCGGCCCAATGTGCACGCCGAGCTGTCGGACGCGCCGTTCCGGCCGGGTGAGACCTTCACCGACGAGAAGGCCGGCATCAGCATCTCCGTGGTGGGCGAACTGCGCGACGGCAGCTACCGGATCCGCGTCACCCGCCCGTAACGCCCCTGCGGGCGGGTACGGATCGCGCTCCGGAGCCGGGGCCACGCTCGGCGTGGCCCCGGCTCCTCCGCATGCCCGCGCCGGAAGACGCATGGTGCGTGCAACTAAGCTTTGGCTAAAGCCGGTTCGTGCACGCTGGTTAAATTCCGGACGCCTGGCGGCGATATGACCGCTATGCGGACATTCTCCCGGAATCGACATTGGTAGCTTCCCCATAAGCGATCGTCGGAGGGGGGCCGGCCATCCGAGTCGTACGGCGGACGCTCCTCCTGACCCGCATCACTTACGGGACGTTCATGAGGAGTGACCACCCCATGTCGATGAAGACCACCCTGCGCATCACCCTGGCCACCGCGACCACCTTCGCGGCGCTGGGCGTCGCCGCCCCGCAGGCCGCCGTGGCCGACACCCCCGGGCGCCACTTCACCGTCGCCGCCCAGGCCCCGGCCTCGACCCAGAGCCTCGTGGCGGCGAACCGGCAGGCGGCCGCCGCGGGGGCCACCGCCTGCGGCGCCGGCTACACGCAGATCCTCCTGGCGGAGCGCCTGCCGAGCGCCACCACCCGCTACGCCACGGTGTACGTCTACACCAACGGCAAGGAGACCGGCCCGCAGATCTACGACCAGCCGACCTGTGCCGTGCTGCACAACGAGACCGGCTCGGCCCAGTACATGGGCGTCCGTCTGAAGGACAACTACACCTCCACCCCTGACACCCAGGACTTCGGCACCTACACGTCCTACGCCGGCCCCGTCTACCAGAACCGCGGCTATTGCGGCCACGTGTACTCGTACATGAAGAAGTCCGGCAAGGTCGTCGTCGACCACATGCGCGTCGTCGGCTCCTGCAACTGACCGCAGCGGCGCCTCAAGACCCGCCACCACCCGGCACCTCCGTCCCGGCGTCCCGCCGGCCGGGAGACCGGGACCCCCGGCGTGCATTTATCTGACATGAGCATTACAAGTCTGGCCACTGGTGTCCGTCCCCGTGGCCCGGTCGGATCCTGCCGCCGGCTCCACCGCGAGAGAGCGAAGAGTGAACCGAAGTAGCCTGAGGCGTGCGCGGATACCCGTGACCGCCGCCATCACCCTGTCCCTGGCCGCCGGCGTCTCGACGTCGCAGGCCTTCTCGGCCCCGGCCCCGACGCCGCCCCCGAACGCGACGGCCGACCCGGCCGCCCGACCCCCCGGCGCCGAGGCGCCCAAACCCGAGGCAGTTCCGGAGAAGGACCGCTCCGCGACCCTCGGGAAGGACTACCGCGGGTCCAAGGACCGCGCGTGGACCACCTCCGGCGACGGCACGGGCTTCCACGTCCTGCTCGCCGACGAGAAGGACGGCTACAAGTGGCGCACCGCCGCCACGCTGGCCGAGCCCGGCTTCGACACCGACACCTGGATCGGCAACGCCTGCCTGACCCGGTCGGGCAACCACGCCGCCGTCGCGTACGCGCCGCGCACCTTCACCAACAAGCCGGAGCTCATGGCGCGCGGTGCCTTCACCGCCATCGTCGACCTGCAGACCGGTCAGGTGACCAAGCTGCCGCTGCAGGCCAGCCTCGGCTACTTCTCCCCGGGCTGCGGCACGGGCGACACGGCCGTCTTCTCGCAGTTCGCGGACGAGACGGCCCCGAAGAACGAGACGCGCCTCGTCAAGGTCGACGCCCCGACGGCCAAGTCGGACGTCCTGACCGTGCCCGGCCAGGTGACCTCGGCCATCCCGGTCAACGGCGAGATCGTCGCCGCGCAGGGACCGACGCTGGTCAAGGTGGCCAAGGACGCCAAGGTCCTGCCGATCAAGAAGACTTCGGCCGTCCCGTTCCAGCTGATGGCGGACGCCGAGGGCGGCGTCACCTACATCGACCGCGTCGAGCCCGGCGCGAAGAACGCCGCCAAGCCCGGCAGCAGCCTGCTCGCCCCCTCGGCGAAGGGCGGTCCCGCCGCGCCCGAGCCCACCGGCGCCGTCGCCCGGGTCACCGCGGACGACGTGACGAAGGCCGACGGCACGGCCGCGGGCACCCAGGTGGCCACCGGCCGGCTGGAGGCCTTCGACCTGGCCCGCACCCCGTCCGGCACCGTCTTCGTCACCGGTACGGCGACCACCACCGGCAACCTGCCGGGTGCGGTGAAGAACCCGGGCGGCATCGCCAAGGAGTCCTCGGTCTCCAGCGAGGGCCAGGCCTCGGTCATGACCCGCTGGGCCGACGGCAAGGACTCCCGTCTGCGTCCCGAGGACACGCTGAGCGCCCGCGCCGCGCGCACCTCGCTCAAGGCCCTGGACACGGGCAGGACCGTCGAGCTCGACGCCCTCCCGACCTCGGACCCGATCGGCGGCGAGAAGTCCCTCAAGGACGGCCAGGCCACCTCTCCGGCCCTGGAGAACGCCGCGGGCGGTTCGGCCCCGGCCGCGAAGCCGGCCGCGAAGAACGCCCCCTCCGCCGTCTCCTCGGCCGCGGCGGCGGCTCCGGCCAACGACACCGTCGACGCCGACCGGTACTGCTCCGTCCCGCGCAACGACCCCCGCAAGCAGGCCTTCCAGCCGACGCCGCGGCAGGTGGAGTGGGCGGTCAACCAGACCGTCATCGGCCAGCTCAACAAGGGCGCCAGCCGTCCGGCGAACTGGAAGAACACGGGCATGGCGGCGTACGCGCCGCAGTCCCTCTTCCCGCTCACGGTGCTGGACGGCGACCCCAACGGCGCTCCCGACCGCGGTGACGAGTGGCACGTGCCCTCGCAGGTGATGCTCGGCATCACCGCGCAGGAGTCCAACATGTGGCAGGCCACGCGCTACGCCGTCCCGGGTGTCACCGCCAACTCCCTGATCGGCAACTTCTACGGCGTCAAGTACGCCTCCAACGGCCAGCAGCAGGACCCCTGGGCCATCGACTGGGCGGACGCCGACTGCGGTTACGGCATCACCCAGGTGACCGACGGCATGCGCATGCACGGCAAGGAGAAGAAGGACGAGAAGCCCAAGACGGCCGTCCAGCAGGAGGCCGTCGCCCTGGACTACGCGGCCAACATCGCCTCCGGCGTGACCATCCTGATCGAGAAGTGGAACTCCACTCGCCGTGACGGGCTGGTCATCAACGACGGCCACCCGAAGTGGATCGAGAACTGGACGTACGCCCTCTGGGCCTACAACGCGGGCTACCACCCGAAGTCGACCGCGGGCGCCAACAGCGGCAAGTGGGGCGTGGGCTGGACCAACAACCCGGCGAACCCGCTGTGGAAGGCGAACCGGACCCCCTTCCTGGAGGACGCCAGCGGCGGGAACGCGTACTACCACGCCGCCAACCCGCAGCACTGGCCGTACCAGGAGAAGGTGATCGGCTGGGCGGCGCGCCCGATCGAGGCGATGACCAAGCCGGGCACCTTCGGCGCCGGCTACCGCGAGGCCTGGTGGCTCAACCCGGGCGAGCGCACCCGCGCGATGCCTCCGATCGGGCTGTTCTGCGACGCCTCCAACGACTGCGACAGGTCCAAGATCGGAGAGAACGACTCGAACAAGACCGGCCAGGGCGCCTGCCTGCTGCCGGGTGATCCGGACAGCAAGAACCCTCTGTACCTGAAGTGCTGGTACAACAAGCCGGCCACGTGGAAGAACTGCAAGGACGCCCAGTGCGGCACCCCGGTGCACCGGTTCAACGACACCTACCCTGAGCAGCCCGACGAGGCCTCGTACCCGCCGCGCTGCACCATCGGCCTGCCGGAGGGCACGCTCGTCGTCGACGACATGCCGAACGGTGCCTACCCGGCGGGCGGGGCGCGCAACTGCGCCAACGCCGAGTCCGCCGGATCGTTCCAGTTCACCTTCAGCGGCTCGGGCGGGGTCTACCCCAGCAAGATCGACACGCACCAGATCGGCGCGGGCTTCCGCAACCACTTCTGGTTCACGCACACGCGTGACAAGAACACCGCCGAGGGCACCAGGCTCGCCGCTTCCGGTACCTGGACGCTGAACAAGCCCAACCGCGGCTGGATGCGCGTCTGGGTCCACATCCCGGACCACGGCGCGCACACCCGTCAGGCCTCCTACCAGGTCAAGGGAACCGACTCCAGGAGCCCCGTGCGCGTACAGCCGCAGCGCGTACTGGAGAACAAGTGGGCGGACCTCGGCGTCTTCAACTTCACCGCCACGCCCCAGGTGGTCCTCGACAGTCACAGCATCGACGGCGACGGCAGCGAGGACATCGCATGGGACGCCGTCGGCTTCCAGCCGCTCGGCGCCAAGCCGGCGAACTTCGTGGTTGCCATGGGCGACTCGTACTCCTCCGGTGAAGGCGCCTCCGTCTCGGGCGGCGGCGACTACTACAAGGAGACGGACCTCCTCGGCAAGGACAAAAAGCTCCGCAACGCCTGCCACCGGTCCAAGCACGCGTGGTCGCGTCAGGCCACACTGCCGGGCCACTCCAAGTCGATCGGCGCCATGTCGGACGACCGTGACGGCAACATGGACTACCACCTGATCGCCTGCTCCGGTGCGCAGACCGAGAACATCCTCTCCAAGGACGACCGAATCGGTTCGGTCAAGGCCAAGAACGCCGAAGGCCAGTACGGCCAGCCCTCCTACGGCGAGCTCCCGCAGCTCGACAAGGGCTACCTCGACCAGAACACCACCCTGGTGACGATGTCGATCGGCGGAAACGACGCCCGCTTCACCGACGTGATCAAGGAGTGCATCTACAAGGCGGTCCTCCTCAACTGCCAGAGCGCGAGCCTGGACGGCGAGTCGGAGGATCTCAAGGTCACCGAACCCCGACTGATCAAGGAGAAGGTCCGGCCCTCCATCGTCACGACGCTCAAGGAGATCGCCGAGCGGGCGCCGAACGCCAAGATCGTGCTGATGGGCTACCCGCCCCTCCTCGAGGGCAGCGTCTGCATCCCGGGCATCAACGGAGACGAGCAGCCCTGGATCAACGAGATCGGCGCCCTGCTGGTCAAGGAGATGACGGGCGCCGCCGCGGATGCGCGGGCGGCGGGCGTCAAGGCCTGGTTCTCCGACCCCACGGACGACTTCAAGGGCCAGGCGATCTGTGGAAAGCCCGAGACCATCCACGGCATCGTGACGGACAAGACCCCGGGTGACGAGGACGCACCGACCTCCGCCCAATCCTTCCACCCGAAGATCGCCGGTGCTCGGCTGTACGCGAACTCCCTGCAGAGCACGCTCAACAGTCCGGAAATGAAGTAACAGCCTCCGGCTGAAGGGGCCCTGAGTATCCGTACTCAGGGCCCCCGCCCGTTCCTCTGAAAGGCTTCCCCCATGAACAAGGCCTTCGGTGTTCTCGGCTCCGCCCTCGCCGGCGCCCTCACAGGGTGGCTGGCGCTCGCCCTGTGGCAGTGGGCCGACGCCGAGGAGAAGCGCACCTGCGCGGACAGCCAGTCCGTCTGCATCACCTTCCATCCGCTGATCGGCATCCTCACATGGGTGGCCCTGGCCGCGGTCGTCCTCGCGGTCGTCCTGCCGCTGCTGGGGGTACGGCCCCGGAAGTCGGTGACGGCCGCCGCCCTCGCCCTGCAGGCGTACGCGCTGGCCATCATCGGCCCGCTCGCGCCGCACGACGTCCCCGACGCCGACGCGCCGAACCTGATCGCCCTGGCGCTGGGCCCGGCGCTCGTCGCCGTCTGCTCGGTGCCGGCCTGGCGACGCGCCGGACTGATCACCGTCGCCGTGCTGGTGGTGGCGGCGTTCATCGCCCTGGGCGTCGTCGACGACTTGTTCTAGACGTGCGGAAACACCGATGGGCCCCCGCTTCGCGCGGGGGCCCATCGGTGTTTCCGCAGGCCGCCGGGAGGGGTCAGCGGCCCGTGGCTCTGGGCCAGAAGGCGTCCAGCCATACGAGGGTGTCCCGCATGACGTAGTGGTCGGCGTTCGGGCGCAGCGCGGAGAGCAGGAAGGAGCGGGCGCCCTCGGAGGGGACCCCGAGGACGGTGAACCGCGGGTCCGGGGTTCCGTCCGGGGCGACGGGGTGGAACCGCGGGCTCAGGTCGAGGCCGCCCGGCTGGAAGACCTCGCCGTCCGCCGACTCGTTGCGCCACAGCCGGACCAGGCCCCGGTCGAGGAGGTTGCGGTAGAGCGGGAGGACGTCGAGCCGCGGGTCGAAGCCGTGCATGCGGGCCTCGACCAGGACGTCGACGGGCCGGGACAGGCCGGTGTGCGGGCCTTCGACCACGGTCTTCCCGCCGGCCTCGTCGACCCGGGTGCGCGCTCCCGGTCCGGCGCCGACGTCGAGCAGTCCGCAGTCGACCAGGGCGGCCATCTTGGCCATGATCTCGGCGGCGGCCCCGTTGGCCAGCCGGTTGTGGTGGCGTACGTAGGTCCCCAGGAAGTGGCGCTGGGAGGCGGGGGTCAGGCCCGCGTGGTCCACGGCGTACGAGATGACCTGGCGCAGGTCGCGCCAGACGCCGTCGGCGGCGGCCTTGTGGGGGTTCCTCAGGTTGCCCTGGCGGGCCCACAGCTGGTCCCGCGCCATGAACGCGGCGACCGACGCGCGGAACTCCTCGGGGGAGGGGGCGGGCGGGACCGGGGAGACGGCGCGGTGCCAGTCGAAGCGGTTGCCGTGGAGGTAGGTCTCCAGCCCCCATGCGGAGTCGAGGGGGTCGGTCACGGAGCCGGGCGGCACGGACCGGTCGACGCACCGGCGGACCTCGGCCTCGGCCGTGGGCCCGTACACGGTCCTCGTCCAGTGCAGCAGCACGTCACGGACCGGCCAGGACACGGTGGCCTGGGCCCCGAACAGTGAGCACTTGCCGCGCAGTACGCCCTCCAGCACGTCGGCGATCTCGTCCACGGCGCGTTCCAGCGGGGCGGTCAGGGCGCCGGGCCCGTCGGCGGGCGTGCCGGTCACGAAGGCCAGGTGGCCGGGGAGTGCGCGCTGGGTCAGCAGCAGGGCGACGGCCGGCCCGAAGAGGGTGACGTAGTGCAGGTGGGCCATCTCCAGGACGACCAGCGGCAGGAGGTCGCGCTCGAAGTCCAGCTGCCGGCGCCCCGTGCCGTCGCCGCCCGGGGGCCGGCCGACGTGGGCGCGCAGCTGGTCGACGGCCTCGCGCGTCAGGAAGGTGCCGGGGTGGTCGCCGCCGCCGTCGCTGGGCTTGTGGTTGTCGGGGCGGGCGAAGGTGAACAGGCCGGAGCCGCTGAACGCGACGACGGCCGCGGGCTCCCGGCCGGAGGGCCGGTAGACCAGGCGCGGTCCGTCCTGGTGGAAGGTGCCGCCGCGGCCCTCGGTGAGGTGCAGGATCGCGTCGATGGCGGTGAGGCCCATGCCGGCGCAGCCGACGACCGTGTCCGGTCCGCAGCTGCCCGCGCCGAGCTCCTCCTCCAGCGGGTACGGGTGCGGTACGTGGCGGGTCGCGCCGCCGGTGGCCGGGCGGTCCGCGGCGGAGCGCTCCGGGTCGTGGTACGAGTGGCCCGTCAGCAGGAGCACCTCGTCGGCGGTGCGGCGGTCGCCGTCGGCGGTGACGACCTCCAGCCGGTCGCCGGCGGCGGGGGCGATGTCCACGACCTCGGCGTGGTGCAGGTGGAGTTCGGCGCCGGGGTGGCGGCGCAGGTCCGCGGCGAAGGCGTCGAACATGTCGCGCAGGGCCAGTCCGTGGACGTAGCGCTTGGGCCAGTCCTCGGGGCCGAGGTCGAGGTCCGGGTCTGCCGTCTCCTCGAAGCGGCGGCGGCACCACTCGTGCAGGGTGGGCCGCTCGGCGGGCGGGCGCAGCGGTCCGGCGCCGGTCACCGTCTCGTCGGCGGCGAAGCCCACCTGGGCGCCGATGCGGTTGAGGTAGCTGGTGCGTGCCTGGTCGGGGGCGTGCGCGCGGCCCGCGCCGAACGCGCCGGTGCGTTCGTAGAGGTGGACCTCCAGGCGGTGCCCCTCCCCCAGCCGGTCGATCGTCGCCGACAGCCGCTCCAGGGCGTACGTGGCCCTGGGCCCGCCACCCACCACGGCGAGCCGGTAAGGCTCGGGCGTCGCCGCGGGTCGGCCGGATGCGTCAGCTCGGGGGGTGGTCACGGGCACCTCATTCAGGGGTCGGAGGAGATCTGCCGGGGCTGGGGGCCGTCGGTGGCGGGCCGTCAGCCGCGGGCCGTCAGGATCCGGGTGAGCGCGGCGAGGAAGCGGTCGATGTCCTGCTCCGTCATCTGCCCCATCGTGGAGAGCCGGAAGAAGTCCGCCGCCAGCTGTTCCTGGGCGCTGTAGATGACGAAGCCCTCCGCGCGCAGGCCGCCGTGCAGCTCGGCGTAGCGGCAGCCGGCCGGGATGCGGACGGCGGTCAGGGAGGCGGCGCGCTGCCCGGGCGGGAGCAGGATCTCCAGGCCGAGCGCCTCCAGGCCGTCGCGCAGCCGCCGGGCGAGGGCGGTGTAGCGGGCGTGGCGGGCCTCCCAGCCCTCGGCGAGGGCCAGGTCGAGGGCGGCGTCGAAGGCGTAGAAGCCGGGGATGGCCGGGGTGAAGGCGGGGGCCTGGGCCTTCTCCTGGGCGGCGTAGTGCCGGTGCAGGTCGAGGTAGTAGCCGCGGCGGGGGTGGCCGGCCAGGGCTTCGAAGGAGGTCCTGGCGGCGCTGACGAAGCCGAGGCCGGGGGCTCCTTCGAGGCACTTGTTGGCGGAGCCCGCCAGCCAGTCGACGCCGTCGGCGGCCAGGGAGATGCGTTCCGCGCCGATGCTGCTGACGGCGTCCACGACGACCTCGCGGCCGTGGGCGTGCGCGATCCGGGTCACGGCGGCGACGTCGTTGAGCATGCCGCTGCTGGTCTCGTGGTGGACCACGCCCACGTGGGTCAGTCCGGGGTCCGCGGCCAGGGCCCGGTCGACGGCGGCGAGGTCCACGGGTGTGGCCCAGCCCAGTTCGAGCCGGTGGGCGCGGATGCCGTGGGCGTCCGCGATGTGCCGGAACCGTTCGCCGTAGTGGCCGTTGTCGATGACCAGCAGGCCTCCGTCGTGGGGCACGGCCGAGCTGACGGCGGCCTCGACGGCGGCGGTGCCCGAGCCGGTGAGGACGACGGAGGTGTGCCGGTCGTCGCCGCCCGCGGCGAGGGTGGTCTTGTGCCGGACGCGGGTGAGGAGGTCGGAGAACTCCGGCTCGCGGTGGCACATGTCGGGTCCGGCGAGCGCCGTGCGCACCCGGTCGTCGGTGATGACGGGGCCGGGGTTCATCAGGACGAGGCGTTCCGGGCGCGGCGGCGTGCTGTCGTTCATCGGGCGATCGCTTCCTTGAATCGGGCCGCCGAGGCGGGCGGGGCGAGGGCCGGGCGGCCGAGGTTCGGGTCCGATCCGGAGGCGATGCGGACGCGGACCAGGTGGGCTCCCCCGTCCTGCTGTGCGCGCAGGACGGCGGCGCGCAGGGCGCCGGCGTCGCGGACGTCGTGGGTGGCCCGGTAGCCGCAGGCCGCGGCGATCGCCGCGAAGTCCACCCCGGCGGAGGCGGTGGGCTGCCCGCCGGTGGACTCGTAGGACTCGTTGTCCAGCAGGAGGTGGCACAGGTCGGTGTCGGCGTGGCGGCCGATGGTGGCCATGGCCTCCAGCCGCATCAGGGCCGCGCCGTCGCCGTCGAGTACGGCGACCCGGCGGTCGGGGGTGTGCAGGGCGACGCCGAGGGCCACGCTGGAGGCACAACCCATGGAGCCGACGACGTACAGGTTCTGCGGGCGGTCCCAGTCGTGTTCCAGTTCCCGGGCGGTCTTGCCGGTGGTGGCGACGAGCAGGGTGTCGGGGTCCATGGCGGAGACGATGTGGCCGATCGCCTCGGCCCGCTTCATCAGCTGCGAGCCGGCTGCCGGGACGGGGGCCGCGGCGGGGGCCTCGTAGGGGGCGACGGCCCCCTTGGGCACGATGAACGCGAAGGGCAGTCCGGTGGTGTCCATGTGCTCGGCGGCCACGTCGAGGCGCTCGGCGAGGAGCGCGGGGTCGTCTGGGAGCACCTCGTTGCGCACGCCCATGGACGTCAGCATGTCCTGGGTGATCCGGCCCATCAGCTCGTGCTGGGGCTCGTCGGGCCGGCCGGGACGGCCGCGCCAGGTGACGAGGAGCAGGACCGGCAGGCGCAGGGTGTGGCAGAGGGAGGTCAGCGGGTTGACGGTGTTGCCGAGGCCGGAGTTCTGGAGGATGACCACCGGGCGGCGTCCGGCGAGGACGGCGCCCGCGGCCAGGGCCACGGCCTCGCCCTCGTTGGCCGCGATGACGTACTCCTGCGGGTGCTCGGCCTCCAAGCAGGAGATGACCGGGCCGAGGAAGGAGCAGGGCACGCCGGTGAACGGGCCGTGCCCCTGCTGACGGAGCAGTTCGACCAGGGTGCGCGCCTGAAGGGGTCCGGTGCTCACTGTCCGCCCTCCCGGGTGGCGAACAGCTCGGTGGCGCGGGCGATGTCCTGCGCGGTCCGCAGTTCCAGCCAGCCGGAGCCGATCTCGACCGCGCCGACCCGGTGCCCGGCGGCGAGCAGGTCGGTGAGCAGGTCGGCCAGGGTGCCCTCGCTGCCGTCGGCGCGGCGCTTCTCGGCGACCTGGCGCAGTGCGGCGAAGCCCTGGGCGGAGAAGGCCGCGGCGCCGGCGAACTCGCCGTCCGCCTCGGTACCGGCGACGGCGAGGACCTCGCTGCCGGAGGCGCCGCCGAGCCGGCGGCCGCCGCGGACCGTGGAGTCGAGGGTCAGCGGCAGGGCGTCGGCGCGGCGCTCGGCGCCGGGTCCGCCGGACACGTCGACGAGCACGGCGATGTCGCCGCCCGCGGCGACGAGGCGGCGCAGCGGCTCGCCCTCGACGAAGACGTCGCCGGAGACCAGCACGGTGCCGCTCAGGGCGTCGTCGTCCAGGGCGAGTACGGCGCCGGTGGCGTCGGCCTGGGCGGGCAGGAGCGTGACGTCCTGCGGGGCCCGCGCGGCGTCGGCGTCCGCGGTGGCGGACACCGATTCGATGTCCGCCCGGCGCAGTGCGGCGCTCTGCTCGGCGAGCAGGCCGGCGGCGGGGGCGGTGGGCCGGCCGGGGACGACGACGGCCCGGGCGCGGCCGGCGTACGGGGTGATGAACTCGGCCTCGTGGCGCTTCTGGAGGGCCATGCCCTGGAGGTCGAACACGGTGGACAGGGGTGCGATCCGGTCCTCGATGCCGGTGGTGCGGTCGTCGCGCAGGATCGAGGCGAAGGTCTCGCTGACGGCGGCGATGCCCGCGCGCAGACCGTGGTTGGCGTAGATGACCATCTTGGCGCCGGCTTCGGCCAGTTCGGTGGCGGTGATGGTGTGGTAGGTGGTGGGGACGACGACCACGGGGGTGGGCAGGGTCCAGCGTTCGAGGAAGCGCAGGACCGGCTCCGGGGAGCTGCCCTTGGCGTGGATCAGTACGGCGTCGGCGCCGGCCGCCGCGTAGGCCTCGCCGCGGCGCAGTGCCTCGTCCATGCCCCAGCCCGCGATGAGGGCCTCGATGCGGGCGATGACCATGAGGTCCGGGGTGCTCTGGGCGGCCTTGGCGGCGCGCAGCTTGCCGCAGAACTCGGCGATGGGGGCCAGTTCCTGACGGCCCGGGATGAAGCTGTTGACCTTCGGGAAGCGCTTGTCCTCGATGGACACGCCGGCGATCCCGGCCGCCTCGTAGCGGCGGATCATGTTCATGACGTTGTGGGCGTTGCCGTAGCCGGCGTCGCAGTCGGCGACCACGGGAACGTCGACGGCGGCCGCCAACGAGGTGGCGGTGGCGAGGAGTTCGCTCATGGTCAGGATGTCGGTGTCGGGCACGCCCTGGGAGGCGGAGACCTCCAGGCCGCTCGACCAGACGCCGTCGAAGCCGGCCCGCTCGGCGAGGCGCGCCCCGAGCGGGTTGTGCGCGCCGATGATGCGTACGGTGCCCGGGCGGGCGAAGAGGTCGCGGAGCTGCCGGGCTCCGGTCGTCCTGTGGTCCCCGCGTGCCTCTGTCGTCCCAGTAGTCATGCCGATTCTCCTGTTGTCCGCATTCGTGCGTGAGGGGGCGCAGCATCATCGGGGCGGCCCACATAATGCAATTGCCGGTAATTCAAATTGGTCGGTCATACGGTGACGGCCGTGAATACCAGGCCGTCGGCCACCAGCCAGCGTCCGTCGAAATGCCGGACGGTACGGCCGGCCACCTCCGGGCCGTCGGCCAGGAGGCGTGCGTGGAACTCGCCGTCGGTGGTGGCCGGGCCGGGTTCCGGGTGGAACCGCAGTTCGGCCTGGGTGAAGTCGAGCCAGCGCCCGGTGAGCGGGAACCACGTCTTGTAGACGGACTCCTTGGCGCTGAAGAGGACCGTGTCCCAGTGCAGACCCGGCCTGGACCGGGCCAGCGTCCGGAGCCGGACGCGCTCGTGCGGGAGCGCCACCGCCTCCAGGACTCCCGGGGGCAGCGGGACGTGCGGTTCGGCGTCGATGCCGAGTCCCGTCAGATCGGCGGACCGGGCGGCGGCCGCCGCCCGGTAGCCGTCACAGTGGGTGATGGCGCCGGCCACGCCCGTGGGCCACAGCGGCTCTCCGGAGCCGCCCACGGCGACGGGCCCGGCGGGCACGCCCAGGCGGTCCAGTGCGCGGCGGGCGCAGAGCCGTCCGGTGGCGAAGGTCCGTCTGCGTCCTTCCGAGGCGCGCACCACGGCCGCCCGTTCCTCGGGGTGGAGGCGGGAGACGGCGCCGGGTGGGTCCGCGTACTCCGCCGAACTGGCCACGCACGCGGGCAGGATCCGCTCGATCACTTCGTGCGCCCCCCGCTCGCGTGCTCCGGGTCGGTGTGCTCCGAGTCGGCGTGCTCCGGGTCCGCGTGCTCCGCGCCCGCCCGGCCGGGGCCCGCGAAGAGGCCGGCCACCGCGCCGAGGGCGGCCACCGCCGCAGTGGCGAGCAGGGCGTGCTGCATGCCCTCCAGGAACACGGCCCGGGCGATGTCCGTGAGGGTGGAGCGCGCCGCGTCCACCGTCCCCGGATCGGGCGCGAGGCCCACGGCCACCGCGCGTACGGCCGCGTCCAGGGCGCCGGGGGCGATCTCGACGCCCTCCGCGGCGAGGCGGCCGGGCAGGGCGGAAGCGGCGTGGGCCGCGACGAGGGCGCCCGCGGTGGCGGTGCCCAGACTTCCGCCCACTTGCATGGCCGTCTGCTGCATGCCGCCGGCGACACCCGACAGTTCGACCGGTGCGCTGCTGATGACGAGCTTGGTGGCGCCGACCATGACCGGGCTGAAGCCGAGCCCGAGCAGGAAGAAGCACAGCGTCGTCTCCAGCGTCCCGGACTGCGCGTCGAGACGGGACAGGGCGCACATGGCCGCCGCGGTCACCAGCAGTCCGGCGACCACCGGGGCCCGGGGCCCGGACCTGCTGATCCACATCGCCGCGAACGGCGCGCCCACGATCATCAGCAGGGTCAGCCCCAGGACGCGGACGCCCGACTCGGCGGGGGTCAGCCCGAGCACGTTCTGCAGGTAGAAGATCAGGACGAACGGCGCGCCGAACATCACGAAGGACATGGCGAGCATGGCCAGGATTCCGACGGTGAAGCGGACCGACCGGAAGATGCGGGGTGGGACCAGCGGGTCGGCGGTGCGCCGCTCCCACCAGGTGAAGAAGGCACCGAGGAGCAGCGCCGCGGCCAGCAGCGCCAGAGTACGGGCGTCGGGGCGGCCCTGGTCGGCGACCGTGGCCAGGCCCCCGACGAACAGGCACAGCGCGGCGCCCAGGACGGCCATGCCGGCCAGGTCCGGGCGGCCGGGCGGCCGCTCGCCGCGCACGTCGCGCAGCACCGTGACGCCGAGGGCCAGGGCGACCGCGCCGAGCGGCACGTTCAGGTAGAACACCCAGCTCCAGGCGGCGTGTTCGACGAGCAGGCCGCCGACGACGGGGCCGGCCGCGGTGGACGCGGCGATGACGGCACTGCGCACGGCGATCGGCATGTTGAGCCGGTCGGCCGGGAAGGCGGTGCGCAGCAGGCCGAGGGTGGCGGGCTGCATCAGCGCGCCGAACACGCCCTGGAGGACGCGCAGTGCGATGACCCGGCCCAGGCTGTCGGAGGCGCCGATGGCCACCGAGGTGGCCGTGAAGCCGGCGGCGCCGATGAGGAAGACGGTGCGGTGGCCGTAGCGGTCGCCGAGCCTGCCGGCGGCGATGAGCAGGGCGGCGACGGCGAGCAGGTAGCCGTTCGTCACCCACTGGATGCCGGTCAGGCTCGCGTCCAGGTCGGCCTGCATGGCCGGCTGGGCGACGGTGACGATGGTGCCGTCGAGCGAGACCATCATGGCCCCGACCGACAGGGTCAGCAGGGTCAGCCAGGGGTGGCCCCGTACCCCGCGGCGCGGCGGGGAGGGCGGGCCGCCCTGCCCCTCCGCGGCCGCGGTGTGTCCGGTCGCCCCGCTCATGTCAGGAGCTCACCCGGCTGTCCCGCGGCCGCCGCGGCGGCCGTCCGGCCGGCGCCGTCGCGCTTGCCGGCGCCGTCACGGCGGCCGGAGCCGTCCTCGGCGGGCTTCCAGCCGGGCGGGCCGAAGACGTAGCCGAGCTTGTGGCGCAGCGTGCTCGCGCCGCGCACGTCGCGGAACATGTTGCCGAACTCGTGGACCTGGATCTTCCAGATGGAGAAGGTCTCGATCTGCTTGGTCAGGCCGTACGTGGGGCGCTGCACCTCGGGCTGGAAGGTCCCGAAGATCCGGTCCCAGAGGATGAGGATGCTGCCGAAGTTCTTGTCCAGGTATTCCGGGTCGTTGCCGTGGTGCACGCGGTGGTGCGAGGGCGTCACGAAGACGTACTCGAACCAGCGGGGCAGCTTTCCGATCTTCTCGGTGTGCGCGAAGAGCCCGTACACGAGGTGGGCCGAGTGCATCGTGAAGACCAGCGCGGGGTGCACGCCGAGCAGCGGGAGCGGCAGCCAGATCATCTTCTCGAACCACTGGGCCCACTTGCGGCGCAGCGCGGTCGAGAGGTTGAAGTACTGGCTGGAGTGGTGCACCTGGTGACCGGCCCAGATGAGCCGGATGCCGTGCGCGGCGCGGTGGTACCAGTAGAGGAGGAACTCCACGCCGAAGAAGAGGACGACCCATGTGGTCCAGGACGAGGACGACAGGTGCCAGGGCGCCACGTACTCGTACACGAGCAGGTAGAGCGCGAGCGCCACGGTCCGCAGCATGGTGGACGAGAACAGCGCGCCGAAGCCCGTGAGGATGCTCGCGCGGTGGTCGCGCAGGTCGTATCCGGGCCGCTCGTCGTGGTCGTCACCGAACTTGATCGCCAGCATCTCGATCACGATCAGCAACGCCATGGCGGGCAGGGCGTAGACCGCTGGATCGTGCAGCCGGTCTATGACCTTATCGAGCATCGCTCTCTCCTCGTTTCGACTTCCACAAAAGCCTAAACACGCTCCCTAAAAAGCCCCCTAAAGCCCGCCTTAACTTTTGCTTCACCAGGACGACGGCCCTGCGGGCAGAACTGTTTAGTGGCGTTTTAGCATCCCCCGGGTACGCTCGCCGTCGGCTTGGCAGGAAATCGCAATTTCCGGATCGTCGCCACTTTTTCGAGGAACTGGCCGCAAAATCCAGGAACGGGGTGCGAATGGGCGGGAACGGTCTCGCGGTCCGCATGGAGCGGCCCGCCCGCGGCGCCGGCCCGGTGCGCGTGCTCGCCCTGCACGGGCTGGCCGCGAGCGCGACCACCTGGACGGCCTTCGGTGAACACGCCGCGGACGAGGTGGAATTGTGGACGGCCGAGCTGCCGTGGGGAGTCGGCGGCCCGACCTCGTGGAGCCACCGCGGCGACCCCGCCGAGTGGATCTGCCGCGCCCTGGACGCGGTCCCCGGCGGGGCCGACGTCCTCGTCGCCCATTCCTTCTCCGCCGTCCTCGCCGTGGAGCACCTCGCCCGCGTCCCGCACGCCGGACGGCCCCGCGCCCTGGTGGCCGTGTCGCCCTTCCACCGACGCGACCCGGCCGACTTCCACTGGGACGACGCCGGCCACTACCTCGGCATCTTCCAGGAGGTGTTCGAGGAGGCGCTGGGCGTCGCCTCGGCGCGGCGGCTGTCACCGCAGACCCGTCGGGACATGGCCCTGCTCGTGCGCGACCGCGTCGGCCCGTACGGCTGGACGCGCTTTTGGGAGAGCTACCTGCGCAGCCCCTTCGTCGATGTCGGCGGCCTCGACCTGCCGGTGCTCGTCGTGGCCGGGGAGCAGGACCGCTTCGCGCCGCCGCGGGAGGCCGGGCTGCTGGCGGCCGCGCTGCCGCAGGGGCGGCTCGAACTGCTGCGGGGCTGCGGCCACTTCCCGATGACCGAGCGGCCCCGGCCGTTCGCCGACGCCGTCCGCCTGCTGATCGCCGGGTCGGCCGCGCAGCCTTCCGCGGCTCCCACGAGAGTGAGTTGACCCTTGCGCCCCTCTGCCACCCCCGACGTCTTCGTGACCGGAATCGGCGCCGTCAGCTGCCTCGGCGCCACCGCGGACGCGTTCTGGACCGGGCTGAAGGCCGCCGCCTCGCGGCCCACCCCCGTACCGGGTCTGACCGAGCACGTGCCCGACGTACTCGCCTACCAGGTGCCCGACGACGGGACCGGTACGGCGGACGCGCCCTCCGGCGCCCCGGGCCGTGCCGCGCGGTTCGCGCTGACCGCCGCCCGCGAGGCGATCGCCGACGCCGGCTTGGGCGCGCACGAGGTCTCGGAAGCCGCCGTGGTGATCGGTACGGCCGTCGGCGAGAGCGGCGGGCGCGAGGAAGGGCCGGGCGGCGAGGGCGCCGGGGACGGGGACTGGACGGCTCCGGCGGCGGGGTCCTGGGAGCCCATGTTCTCCGTCGCATCCACGGTCGGCGCCGAACTCGCCGCCTTCGGGCCGAACATCAGCGTCAGCAACGCCTGCGCCGCGAGCGGCTACGCGCTGTCCGTCGCCGTGGACCTGATCCGCCGCGGCGAGGCCGACACCGTGCTGCTCGGGGGTGCGGAGGGCATCTCCCGGGTGCCCCTGGCGAGCTTCAGCCGGCTGGGCGCGGCCGACCCCGAGACCTGCCGGCCCTTCGACGCCGGCCGCCGGGGGACCGTCTTCGGCGAGGGGGCCGCCGTGCTGGTCCTGCAGTCCGCCCGGGCCGCGGCGGGCCGGGCCGTCTACGGCCGGGTGCTGGGGACCGCGTGGAGCTGCGACGCCCACCACCCCACCGCGCCCGATCCCGGCGGCGAGCAGCTGGTAAGGGTGGCCCGCGCGGCCCTGGCGGAGGCCGGGCGCCGTCCCGGCGACATCGGGTGCGTCGTCCCGCACGGCACCGGCACCCGGCAGAACGACGTGGTCGAGTACCAGGTCCTGCGCGAACTCCTCGCCGACCGCGCCGCGCACACCCCGCTGTTCAGCCTGAAGGCCTTCATCGGGCACACCGCCGGCGCCGCCGCCGCCTTCGCCGCCGTGTCCGCGGCGCTGATGGTCCGGCACGGGGAGATCCCGGCGAACGTCGCGCTCGCGCAGCAGGACCCGGAGTGTCCCGTCTGGCTGCCACAGGACGGACCGACCGTGCTGCGGCAGCCGAACGTCCTGGTCAACGCCTACGCGTTCGGTGGGAGCAACTTCACGATGGTGTTCGGGGGCGGGGCGCGGTGACGGTACGTGTGGTGGTGGCAGAGTCCGTCGTCCACGGGGCGGGACTGGTCCTGCCGCCGGAGGGGACCGGCCCGGCGGAGCCCTGGTTCGACCACCGGGCGCGGCTCGGCCGCGGGTACAAGTACCTGCCGCCCGCCTGCCAGTACCTGCTCGCCGCGGCCCGGACGGCCCTGGAGGACTCCGGCCCGCAGGCGGACCCGCACACCGCGGCCCCGGAGCTGCGCGGAGCCGTCGTCGGCACCAACAGCGCCGTGGCGGCCCTGCACGCGGCCATCGACGAGACCGTCCGCCGCGAGGGGGCCTCCGCGCTGAGCCCGATGAGCGTGCCGTACTTCGCGGTGAACCTCGTCGCCGGCCGCCTGTCGGCCGAGCACCAGCTCAAGGGCTTCAACCTGACCGTGACCTCGCCGCGGGTGGCCGGCGTCGAGGCCCTGCACCTGGCCGCCCTCGAACTGGCCGCGGGACGCGCCGCCGTGACGCTGGCCGGGGCCGCCGAGGCCCCCGACCCGCGGGCGGGCGACGCCGAACCGGAGGCGGGCGCGGCGCTGTTCGTGCTGCGCCCGGGCGGAGTGCCCGTACCGGCCGGCGGGGCGGTCCTGCGGACCGTACTGCGCTTCGTCCCGCCGCCGGCCCTGGCCGCCGCGGAGGGCCGCCGCCGCGCCCGGGACTCCGTACGGCAGGCCCTGGACGCGCTGGGCGCGGGCGGGCCCGCACCGGACGAGGTCGAGCTGCTGGCCGACCCCTCGCCGGTCGGCGACGCCGTCGCCGACGCCCTGCGCTCCTGGTGCGCCGACCGCGCACCGGTGTCCACGCGCCGGTCCGGGGCGCGGGCCGGAGCCCTGGCCCCGGTGGTCCGGCTGGCCGCACGCCCCCTCCCGGCGGGCGCCGGCCGCCGGCTCGTCGTCACCGCCTCCCGCGCGGGCAACGTCGCGCTCGCCACGGCACACACCCCCGAACACACCGACTGAGAGGTACGCATGCTGACATCCCTCAAGGGCTCCTGGTGCCTGATCCTGGGCGCCTCCAGCGGCATGGGCCGGGCCACCGCCCTGGCCATGGCCAAGGAGGGCGCCAACATCTTCGGCGTCCACTTCGGCACAGCGGCCCAGCAGGAGGAGGCCGACGAGCTGGTGGCGGAGCTGCGCGCCACGGGCGTGCAGGTGTCCTTCCACAACTGCAACGCCGCCAGCAAGCAGACCCGCGCCGAACTGGTGCCGGTCCTCAAGGAGCTGGCCGGGCCCGGGGGCGTACGGGTGCTGCTGCACTCCCTCGCCTTCGGCAGCCTGCTGCCCTTCCTCCCGCAGGAGGGCCAGGAGGACGTCATCACCCCGCGCCAGATGGACATGACCGTCGACGTCATGGGCCACAGCCTCGTGTACTGGGTGCGCGACCTGTACGTCGCCGGCCTGCTGCCGGCCGGCGCCAAGGTGTTCGCGCTCACCAGCCGCGGCGACGGCCGGGTGATGCCCAGCTACGGCGCCGTGTCCGCCGCCAAGTCCGCCCTGGCCTCGCACGTGCGCCAGCTCGCCGTCGAACTGGCTCCCTCCGGCGTCTCGGTGAACGCCCTGCGCGCCGGCCTGACCCTCACCCCGGCGCTGCTGCGCATCCCCGGCAGCGAGGGCCTGGCCCGCTACGCCACGGAGTCGAACCCGCACGGCCGCCTGACGGTCCCCGAGGACGTCGCCGAGGCCGTCGTCATGCTCTCGGCCACCGACTCCTCGTGGATGACCGGCAACGTCATCGACGTCGACGGCGGCGAAGGCCTCGTCTGACCCCTCCCCCGCACCACCCGCACACCCATCCCAGGAGAAAACGATCATGCCCGAGCAGACCACCAGCGCCGCCGCCGTACTGGACACCGAGGACCTGCGCTCCACCATCGCGGAGATCCTGGACGTCGACCCCTCCGAGGTGACCGACACCGCCGACTTCAAGGAGGACCTCGACGTCGACTCCCTCCTGGCGCTGGAGATCCTCGTCACCCTGGAGCGCAAGTACCAGGTGAAGATGGAGGAGTCGAACCTCCAGCTGATGCGGTCCTTCGAGGTCGTCCACGACCTGCTGGCCGAGAAGCTCGCCGCCTGATGCCGCACGACACGCGCAGGGTCGCGGTCGTCACCGGCGGGTCGCGCGGCATCGGCCGGGCCGTCGTGGAGCGGTTCCTCTCCGACGGGTACGACGTCGGCTACTGCTACCGCTCCAGGCCCGCCGACGCCGACGCGGTCGAGCGCCTCGCCGCCGAGCACGGCGGCCGGGTCTTCGACGCGTCCGTGGACGTGACCGACGCCGACGCCGTACGCGGCTTCCTGGAGCGGACGCAGGAACGGCTCGGGCAGATCGACGCACTCGTCACCAGCGCGGGCATCGTCCACGACGGCCCGCTGGTGACGATGGGCCAGGACGCCTGGAACAGCGTCATCGACACCAACCTGACCGGCACCTACAACGTGTGCCGCGCCGCCGTCTTCGCCCTCATCAAGCAGGGCCGGGGAAGCATCGTCACCGTGTCGTCCGTGGCGGGCGTCCACGGCAGCGCCACGCAGACCAACTACGCGGCCTCCAAGGCCGGGATCATCGGCTTCACCAAGTCGCTGTCCAAGGAAGTGGCCCGCTTCGGCATCCGCGCCAACGTGGTGGCGCCCGGCCTGATCGCGACGGACATGACCGACGGCATGACGGCGAAGGCGCGCGACGGCGTCATCGCCACGATCCCGCTCCGCCGGATCGGCACCGCAGGGGAGGTGGCCGACACCGTGGCGTTCCTCGCGTCGGACCGCGCCGCCTACATCACGGGACAGGTGATCCGGGTCGATGGCGGCATCAGCAACTGAGGGAGCGCGGTGATGGCAGCGATGGCAGCGCAGACGGGACCCGCGCGGGTCGTCGTGACCGGGCTCGGCGTGCTCACGCCGATCGGCACGACCGTGGCGGGCTTCTGGGACGCCGCGGTCCGCGGAGTTGTGGGCACGGGCCCGCTGACCCGTCCCGACGCGGCCGACTTCCCGGCCGCGCTGGCCGGCGAGGTGCCCGGCTTCGACGTGCCGCGGGCCGGCGGTGAGCGCAGCCTGGCGCTCGCCAGGGCCGCGGCCGCCGCGGCGGCGGCCGACGCGGGGATCCCCCGGTGGACCGGCGACCCGTACCGGGCCGGCGTGTGCCTGGGCACGCTCCTCGGCAGCCGCGCCGGGCTCGAACCGGCCGTGACAGGCTTCCACCGCGGCGCGGACTCCCACGGGGCGCCGTACCCGGGGCCGCGGCCGGCGCCGGACCTCACGGACGCGGTGGCCCGCGAACTGGGCTTCCTCGGACCGGGCCTGGCCGTCGCCACGGCCTGCGCCTCGGGCAACAGCGCGCTCGCCCACGCCGCCGACACCATCCGGGCGGGCCGCGCCGACGTGATGATCGCCGGCGGGGTCGACGAACTGTCCAGCGGCATCATGATGATGTTCTCCAGCCTGCGCTCACTGGCCCCCGACTTCCTGCGGCCCTTCGACCGCGACCGCGCGGGGCTCATCGTCTCGGAGGGGGCGGCCGCGCTGGTCCTGGAGTCCTACGAGCACGCCCGCCGGCGCGGCGCGCACGTCCACGCCGAACTGGCGGGCTGGGCCTCGGCGTCGGACGCCCACCACATGACGGCCCCGCACCCGCAGGGCAGCGGCGCCCGCCGCTCCATGCTGCGGGCCCTGAAGTCCGCCGGGATCTCCCCCGACCGCGTCGACCACGTCAGCGCCCACGGCACCGGCACCCCCTCCAACGACCGCGTCGAGGCACAGGCCCTGCGGGACGTCTTCGGGGCCCGCACACCCGCCGTGACCTCGCTGAAGGGAGCCCTCGGGCACACCCAGGGCGCGGCCAGCGCCATCGAGGCCGTGGCGTGCGTCCTGGCGCTGCGCGACGGGGTGGTCCCGCCCACGGCCAACCTGGTCGACCTGGACCCGGAGTGCGACGTCGACGTCGTGCGCGGCCAGGCGCGCGAGACGCCGGTGCGGGTCGCCGTCAACAACGCCTTCGGCTTCGGGGGCAACACCGCATGCACCGTCTTCACCCGCCCGAGCACAGCAGGGAGCGCACGATGAGCCCCACGGCCGCCGTCACCGGCATCGCCCTGGCCAGTCCGCTCGGCGGCAGCCTCGACGCGACCTGGGAGGCGCTGCTGGCCGGACGGACCGGCTTCACACGGGCCACCGCCGCCGACGGCCTGTACCCGGGCGTGGTGAAGGCCACGGCCGGCGCGCTCGCCGACGACCTGCCCGACGTACCGGCCTTCGGCCGCAAGCGGCTGCGCGCGCTCAGCCGCGAGTCCCTGCTGGTCTCCCGGGTCGGGATGCTCGCCTGGCAGGACGCCGGATTCGGACCGGGGACGGCCCCGGACCCGGAGGAGACCGCCGTGGTCCTGGGCACCGCCGGCGGCGGTCTGACGGGCTACCTCCAGGTGATGCGCGACGGACTGACCCTCGGCCCGGAGCTGGTCAGCCCGTACGCCGGCCCGCAGGGCAGCCTGAACGCCGCGGCCTCGGACCTGTCCATCGCCGCCGGCGCGCAGGGCAGCATCGTCACCGTCACGGCCGGCCGCTGCTCCGGAGCGCACGCGCTGACCGTCGCCGCCGACTACGTCCGTACGGGCCAGGCGGAGGCCGTGCTCGTGGCGGCCGTGGACGTGCTGGACCCGCTGCGGCTGGCCGCGGGTGAACGGGCGGGCAGACCGGGGCCGTTCGGCGCGGCCCGGGCCGGCGCCCCGCCCGGCGAGGCGGCCGTCGTGCTCGTCGTCGAGGACGCCGCACGGGCGCGGGCCCGGGGTGCCCGGGTGCACGCCGAGATCGCGGGCGTGAGCGCCCTGCGGGGCGGCGCCGACGGCGCGAGCGCCGCCGCTCCCGCCGTCGCGGCGGCCCTGGCCGAGGCCGGCGTCCCGGCCGGGGACCTCTCCCTCGTCTGCTCCTCCGCCGCCGGCGACCCGCACACCGACCGCGCCGAGGCCTTCGCCGTGCACGGCGCCGTCGGATCCGGCACCCCCGTCCACAGCCCCTTCGGCGCCCTCGGGGACTGCGCGGGCGCCACCGCCCTGCTCCAGGTCGCGCTGTCCGCGCGGGCCCTGGCCGACCGGTGCGCCCCGCCCACCGCGGGCCGGGGCGCCCCGGATCCGGAGCTGCCCGCCGTCGCCACCGCGGACGGCCCGCGGGCCCTGGCGGGCGGACCCGCTCTGGTCCTGACGACCGACGAGCACGGCCAGGCCTCGGCCGTGGTGCTGCGCACCCCGTAGGCCGTGTCCCGCCGGTCGGGCCGCCGCCCGCCCGGCGCGCGTACCAGAACCCATGAACGAACCAGGGAGAACCGGAGCTCCGGCCCCCTGCCGTACGGAGGTAGGAAGTGCATCACGACCCGGCTGAGCTGATCGCCATCGTGGGGATGGCGGGGCGATTCCCCGAGGCTCCCGACACGGACCGGTTCTGGGACCTGCTCATGGACCGCGGCGACGCGATCCGCCCGATCCCGTCGGCCCGTTGGAAGACCGACCAGCCCCTGGACCCGGAGAAGGAGATCCAGGGCCACGGAGGCTTCCTCGACGGCATCGACGAGTTCGACGCGGCCTTCTTCGGGGTCTCGCCGCGCGAGGCGGAGGTCCTCGACCCCCAGCAGCGGCTGATGCTGGAGACCAGCTGGCTGGCGCTGGAGGACGCCGGAGTGCCCACGGCGAGCCTGAGCGGCACCCGGACCGGCGTCTACTTCGGCGGCCTGTGGCAGGACTACGAGCGGCTGCGCGAGGACCGCGGCGCCCGCCCGACCCAGCACTCCATATCCGGCAACGCCCTCGACATGCTGTCCGCGCGGATCTCCTACTTCCTCGGTCTCACGGGCCCCAGCCTGACCCTGGAGACCGGCTGCTCCTCCTCCCTCGTCGCCCTGCACCTGGCCTGCCAGGCGATCCGGGCCGGCGACGTCGACGGCGCGCTGGTCGGCGCGGCCAACCTGATGCTCACGCCGGACGTCACCATCGGCCTCACCCACTTCGGCGGCCTCTCCCCCAAGGGCCGGTGCAGCGCCTTCGGCGCCGGCGCGGACGGCTTCGTACGCGGCGAGGGTGTGGCCGCCGTCTACCTCAAGACCCTGGAGCGGGCCCGCCGGGACGGGGACCGCGTGCACGCCGTGATCGTGCGCACCGCCTCGAACAACGACGGCGGCGGCACCAGCCTGGTGACGCCCAGCCTGGCCGGCCAGGAGGACCTGCTGCGCCGCGTCTACGCCGACTCCGGCATCCCCGTCGACCGGGTCGCGTACGTGGAGGCGCACGGCACCGGCACCCGGGCGGGCGACCCCGTCGAGGCGACCGCCCTGGGCCGGGTGCTGGGGCAGGCCCCCGAGCGGGCGGGCCGGCCGCTCGGCATCGGGTCGGTGAAGACGAACATCGGGCACCTCGAACCGGTGGCCGCGCTCGCCGGTCTCTTCAAGGCCGTGCTCTCGCTGAAGCACGGCGTCGTGCCGCCCAGCCTGCACTCCGCCGAGCTCAACCCGGACATCCCCTTCGGTGAACTGGGCCTGGAGGTGGTGCGGGAGCCGCTGCCGCTGCCCTCGGACGGCGGCCCGGTCTACCTTGGCGTCAGCTCCTTCGGCTGGGGCGGCACCAACGCCCACGCCGTGATCACCGCGGCGCCACCGGCCACCGAAACGGCGGACGGACCGGCGCCGCAAGGCCGCGGCAGGGCGCCCTTCGTCCTGCCGCTGAGCGCCCACAGCCAGGCGGCCCTCGTCCAGCGCGCCCGCGACGTCCGCGAGGCCTTGGACGTCCCCGGCGCCGACCCGCGGGAGATCGCCGCCACCCTCGGCTGGCAGCGCGACCAGTTCCCCTTCCGGGCGGGCCTCGTCGCCACGGACGGCGAGGGCCTGCGCGCGGCGCTCGACGCCTACGCCGCCGACCCGGAGGCCACCTCGTCGGGCACCGTCGGCGGCCGGGCCCGCGACCGCGGCCGTACCGCCTTCGTCTTCCCCGGCCAGGGCTCGCAGTGGGCCGCCATGGGCGCCCGGCTGTACGCCGAGGACCCGGGGTTCGCCGCGGTGATCGACCGGTGCGCCGCGGCCCTCGCCCCGCACACCGACTGGTCCCTGACCGAGGTGCTCACCGGCCGCGACGGCGACGCCTGGATGGGCCGCGTCGACATCGTCCAGCCGGTGCTGTGGGCGGTCTCCGTCGCCCTGGCCGCCGCCTGGCGCGCGGCCGGTGTGCAACCGGACGTCGTCGTCGGGCACAGCCAGGGCGAGATCGCCGCCGCCACCGTGGCCGGGATCCTCTCCCTGGAGGACGCCGCCCTCGTCGTGGCCCGGCGCAGCGCCGTGCTGCTGCGCACCGCCGCGGGCACCGGCCGGATGCTCGCCGTCGACCTCGACGCCGACGCGGCCGCCGCCGCCCTGGAGGGCTTCGAGGACTGCGTGGCGCTGGCCGTGCACAACGGCCCCAGCTCCTGCGTGCTCTCCGGCGACGGTGACTCGGTGCTGCTGCTGAAGGAACTCCTGGAGGCGGACGGCACGTACTGCCGTCTGATCAACGTGGACTACGCGTCCCACAGCCCGCTCATGCTCGACCTGACCGACGAACTGCACGAGGTGCTCGCCCCGGTCCGGCCCGGCGAGGGCTCGATCCCCCTCATGTCCACGGTGCGCGCCGCGGAACTGGCGGGCCCGGAGATGGACGGCGCGTACTGGGTGGAGAACCTGTGCCGCCCGGTGCGCTTCGCACAGGCCCTGGACGCGCTCCTCGACGAGGGCGTCACCCATGTCGTGGAGGTCAGCGCGCACCCGGTCCTGGTACCGGCGCTGGAGCAGATCGGCGCGCTGCGCAAGGAGCCCCCGGCCGTGCTGGGCACCCTGCACCGCGACCGCGGCGCCCCCGAGGACCTCGCCGAGAGCTTCGCGCAGGGCCACGTCGCGGGCCTGACGGCGTACGGGCCGCGCCCGACCTCGCGCGACGCGGGAGTGCCCGCGTACCCGTGGCAGCGCGAGAGCTACTGGGTCGGTGCGCCGCAGCGCGGAGCGGGCCGCTCGGCCGCGTTCGCCTTCCCGCTCGCCCCGCTGCCGACCGAGGCCGGCACCTGGCACGGCACCACGGAGATCGGCACCGGATCCCATCCGTGGCTGGCCGACCACCAGGTGCACGACGCCGTCGTCGTGCCCGCCGCGGCCTCGATCGAACTGTGCCTCGGCACGGCCGCCGCCCGTACCGGCGGTGTCCCGCAGTCGCTGCGCGGCCTGTCCTTCCTCAGCGACATGACCCTCACGGACGGCGGGCTGCACCTGGGCGGCGTCTGGCGGGAGGACGCCGGCGAGGGCGCCGGCCTGGAGGTGCTGTCGCTGCCCGACGGCGCCGACAGCTGGACGCGGCACATGACGGCGCACGCCTCCTACCGCTCCGAGCAGGCGGCCCCGCCGGTCTTCCCCACCGACCTGCTGAGGGAACCGGCCGTCGACGGAGCCGCGTTCTACCGGTCCTGCACCGCCCGCGGGCTGCGCTACGGCCCGGCCTTCCAGGGCGTGACCGAACTGCGCGTGCACGGCGACGAGGCCCTCGGCCGGGTGACCCTGGCCGAGCAGTGCCGGCCCGGCGCCCGCCGGTTCGTCCTGCACCCCGCCCTGTGGGACGGGGCGTTCCAGGTCTCCCTCGCGCTGTGCGGGCACGAGGACACCGTGGTGCCCGTCGCGATCGAGCGGCTCGCGCTGCTGCCGGGGCGGCCCTCGGACCTGACGGAGCTGTGGGTGCACGCGGTGCACCGCCCCGACGGGCTCTTCGACCTGGCCCTGTACGGGCCGGACCGCCAGCCGGTGGCCCGCGTCAGCGGGCTGGAGCTGCGCCGCCTGCGCACGGGCGAGCGGTCCGGACCGGCCCCCGAGCGCGTGCACCGCTTCGGCTTCCGCGAACGCCCCTACGCGGGACCGGGACCGGACGCGGAGCAGGGGCCCTGGCTGGTGTGCGGACCGGACTCGGCCCGCGCCGCCGTCGTCGAACTGGCCGGTGCGCTGGGCGGGACCGCGGTGACGCTGCCGCGGGCCTGGGCCGACGGAACGCAGGCCTGGGCCGAGGCGCTGCGGGCCGCGGACGGCGGGGAGGTCGTGTTCGTCGCCCCGGACCGTGCGGCGGGCGAGGAGGAGCAGCGGGCGGGCCTGCCGTCTCTCGGCGCGCTCGCCGGGGCCTGTGCGGACCGGCCGGTGGCGCCCCGCCTGACGGTGCTGACCACGCGGGCCCAGGCCGCCTCGGCCACCGAGGCGCCCGACCCGGGAGCCGCCCTGTACTGGGGTTTCGTACGGGTCCTGCAGGGCGAGCACCCGGGGCTGGCGGCGCGGCTGGTGGACACCGCGGGCGATGACGGGTGGGCGGTCGGCGTCGTACGGGAACTGCTGGACGCCGAGCGCGAGGACCAGGCCCTCAGCCGCGGGGAGCGGCGCCTGGCCGGCCGGCTGGAGCGCGGCGGGCACCGCCCGGACGACTCCGCCGCACCGCTGCCGTACACGGGCCGCCAGCCGTTCCGGCTGCACCCGGGCCCGCGGCCCGGCCTGTGGGAGTCCCTGCGCTACCTGCCGCTGGTGCGCCGCCGGCCGGGGCCGGGCGAGATCGAGATCGAGGTGGACGCGGCCTCCCTCAACTTCATCGACGTGATGAAGGCCGTGGGCACCTACCCCGACGAGGCCGGCGGCAAGGACCTGCTCGGCGGGGACTGCTCCGGCCGGGTCGTCTCGGTGGGCCCCGGCACGACCGGGTTCCGCGTCGGCGACCGGGTGGTGGCGTGCATCTTCGGCGCGATCGTCTCGCACGTGACCGTCCGCGCCGACCACGCACGGCCGGTGCCGGAGGGGATGACGCAGGAGGACGCCGCCGGGCTGCCGCTGGTCCTGGCGACCGCCTGGTACGCGCTGCACGACCTGGCCCGCACGGAGCCGGGCGAGACCGTCCTGGTCCATTCGGCGGCGGGCGGCCTGGGCCTGGCCGCCGTCCAGGTGGCCCGGATGCTGGGCGCCGAGGTCATCGCGACGGCGGGCAGCGCCGCCAAGCGCGCCTACCTGCGGGAACTGGGCGTCGAGCACGTCTTCGACTCGCGCGACCTGTCCTGGGCGGACGCCGTGCTGGAGCGCACGGGCGGCCGGGGCGTCGACGTCATCCTCAACTCGCTGACCGGCGCGGCCATCGCGCGCGGACTGGAGGTGCTCGCCGAGGACGGCCGGTTCGTCGAGGTCGGCAAGAAGGACATCCACGGCGAGCGCACGCTGGGCCTCGCCCCCTTCCGCAAGGGCGTCAGCTTCGCGGCCGTGGACCTGGAGGGGCTCGTCATGCGGCGGCCCCAGCGGTTCGCCCGCCTCTTCCGCGCGGTCTGGGACGAGGTGGAGGCGGGCCGGCTCACGGCCCTGCCCGTCACCCAGTACGCCTTCGACAACGCGGCCGAGGCGCTGCGCGCCATGTCGCACGGCGACCACATCGGCAAGTTCGTGCTGTACGGACCGCAGAGCGTCGAGCGGGTGGTGGCGGACCCGCTGCCGTACGGCCGGTTCCGCGCCGACGGCACCTATCTGATCACCGGCGGCCTGGGCGACCTCGGACTCTCCCTGGCCGAGCACCTGGTGGAGCGCGGGGCCACCGCCCTGGCCCTGCTGGGCCGTTCGGCGCCGTCCCAGCAGGCCGCGGACCGCATCGCGGCGCTGCGCGGGGCCGGCGCCCGGGTCGCGGTGGTGCACGCGGACGTCGCCGACGCCACCTCCCTGGACCTGGCGCTCGCCCGGGTGCGGTCAGAACTCCCTTCGCTGCGCGGCGTGTTCCACGCGGCGGGCGTCCTCTCCGACGCCGTCGTGCGCAACCTCGACGCGGACGACGTGGCCCGGGTGCTGGCGCCGAAGGTCGACGGCGCCGCCGAACTGGACCGGCTGACGGCGAACGATCCGCTGGACCTCTTCGTGCTGTTCTCCTCGGCCGCCGGGCTCGTCGGCAACGTCGGCCAGTCCGCCTACGCGGCGGCCAACACGTACATGGACGCGCTGGCCGCGGCCCGGCGGGCCGCGGGCCGGCCCGCGCTCAGCGTCCAGTGGGGCACCTTCGACGGCATCGGCCTGGCGGCCCGGTCCGCCGAGCGCGGCGAGCGCCTCGCGGACCGCGGCATGGACGGCTTCGAGGCCGCCGAGGCCTGGCGGGCGCTGGAGTCGTTCCTCGCGGACGGCGAGAGCGTCGTGGGGTACGTGGCCCTGGACCCGCGCCGCTGGTTCGAGACGTACCCGGCGGCGGCGGGCCTGCCCAGCTGGAGCCTGCTGCGCACGACGAAGGAGCCGGGCGCCGGCTCGGGCGGCGACTTCCGCCAGTTGCTGGGCGGTTGTCCCGAGGAGGAGCGGCACGCGGTGGTCGAGGAGCGCGTACGGCAGCTCGCCGGCCGGGTGCTGCGGCTGTCCGCGGACTCCATCGACCGCGAGACGCCGCTCAAGTCGCTCGGACTGGACTCGCTGATGAGCCTGGAGCTGCGCAACCGGCTGGAGGCCGACCTGGGGCTGCGGCTGTCGCCGACGCTCCTGTGGACGTACGGGGCGCTGCGGCCGCTGGCCGGCGCGCTGGTGGAGCGGCTCGCGGAACAGGAGGCCTGACGGTGGAACAGGACAGCGGCAAGGCGGCGGGCGCGGTCCGCGCCACCCCGGTCAGCCGGGCCATGGAGACGATCCGCGCCCTGCGCGAAGAGCTGGCGGCGCTGCGGGGCGCCCAGCCGGTCGCCGTGGTCGGCGTCGGCCTGCGGGCCCCCGGCGGCATCGAGGACCTCGACGGCTACTGGTCGGCACTGGCGTCGGGGACGGACGCGGTGCGTCCGATCCCGCAGTCGCGGCGGGCCCCCTTCGGGGAGGCCTGGGACGAGGTGCCGCACCGGGGCGGGTTCCTGGACGAGGTACTGGAGTTCGACGGTCCGTTCTTCGGTGTCGCGCCCCGCGAGGGGCGCTCCCTGGACCCGCAGCACCGGATGCTGCTCGAAGTGGTCTGGGAGGCCCTGGACGACGCCGGCATCCCCGCCGGCCGGGCGGCGGCGGCCGCGACGGGCCTGTACGTGGGCATCACCGGCCAGGACTACCGGGAGTGGATGCGCGAGGGGCCCGACTCGTACTGGGCGACCGGCAACGGGCACTGCTTCTCCGCCGGGCGGCTCGCGCACACGCTGGGCCTGACCGGCCCGGCCATGGCCGTGGACACGGCCTGCTCCTCCTCGCTGGTGACCATCCACCTGGCGCGGCAGGCGCTGCGCAGCGGGGAGTGCGACATCGCGGTGGCCGGCGGGGTGAACCTGGTGCTGTCCCCGCACGCCACCGCGCTCGCGGCGCGCACCGGCGCCCTGTCCCCGGACGGGGTGTGCCGTCCGTTCGACGCGCGGGCCAACGGCTTCACCCGTTCCGAGGGCTGCGGCATCGTGGTCCTCAAGCGGCTGGCGGACGCCGTGCGCGACGGCGACCGGGTGCACGCGGTGATCCACGGTTCGGCGGTCAACCACGACGGGCGGGCCTCCGGCTTCACCGCGCCCAACGTGCTGGCGCAGACCCGGCTGGTGGAGCGGGCGCTGGCGGAGGCGGGCCTGGGCCCGGCCGACATCGGCCATGTGGAGGCCCACGGCACCGGTACCTCGCTGGGCGATCCGATCGAGGTGGAGGCGCTGGCGGCGGCCCTGGGCCGGCCGGGCGGCGCGGGGGCGCCGGTCCTGCTCGGCTCGGCCAAGGCGAACCTGGGCCACACGGAGTCGGCGGCGGGTGTGCTGGGCCTGATCAAGGCCATGCTGAGCCTGCGGCACCGGGCGGTGCCGCCGGTACCGCACTTCACCACCCTGAACCCGCGCATCGACCTGTCGGGGACGGGGTTTCGCATCCCGACCGAACTGGAGCCGTGGCCTGCCGGAGCCGGCGCGTACGCGGGCGTCAGTTCCTTCGGCATGAGCGGCACCAACGCGCACGTCGTGCTCGGCGCACCGGACCCGGCCCCGGGGACGGCCGCGGGCCCGGCCGCGGCTGCCCCCGTGGCCGTGACCGGCTTCGAGGTGTCGGCCCGGACCCCCGCCGCGCTGCGGTCCTACGCGGGGCGGCTGGCCGCCCGCCTGGCCGGCATCAAGGACGAGGAGTACGCCGCCTTCGCCTACACCGTCACGCACGGCCGTACGGCCCTGGCCACCCGCATCCGGGTCGAGGCGTCCGACCGGCACCGGGCGGCGGCCGCCCTGGACGCCGTCGCCGGGGGCCTGACCCCGCCGGAGGTCCGGGAGGTCGCGGCGGACACGGCACCCGGGTTCGCGGACCTGCCCCGGCGCGTCGTCGACCTGCCGGCGTACCCGTGGGAACGGCGGCGCTACGCCCCGTTCGACGCGGAGCGCCCGCCCGCGGGCTGACCGCCGGCGGGTACGCGCGAGGGCCGGTCCCGGACGGTGGTCCGGGACCGGCCCTGCCTGCGCGGCGCCGTCCGGTCAGGCCGCTGCCGCGTCCTGGATCAGGGCGACGACCGCAGCGACCGTCAGGTCCTTGGTCAGCGCTTCGAGGGGGACGTCGACGGCGAACTCGCGCTTGACGGAAGCGGTGAGCTCGACGACGCCGAGCGAGTCGATCTCCAGCTCCTCCAGCCTGGCCTGGTCCGTGATCGCGTCGGGCTCCGCCCCGAAGTCGACGAGTTCGCGCTCGACGAAGGCACGGACGGAAGCAAGATCGGCGGGCTGGGGCACGACATCCTCGTCTCTGAATCCTGAGCAGTGAAACGCGCAGCAGCCTAACAAGAAGCGGACTGCACCCGGCTAAAGCGACCCTTTCATCCGGCTGTCCGCGGCACTAAATCAGCCTTGCCCACCCCGTCGACCCCTCCTATATTCCCGGTGAACGCTCGGCCGAGACGTTCAGAGATGGAGACGTGCACATGCTCCGGATGCTGCTGAGGCGGCTTCTCCTCATTCCGCTCAAGCTCGTCCTGCGGCCCCGCGTCAGCGGCGTCGACAACCTGCCGAAATCCGGCCCGTTCATCATCGCGGCGAACCACTTGTCCTTTTTCGACTCGATATTCATCGCGCTGTTGGTCCCGCGGCACCTCTACTTCGTGGGCAAGCAGGGCTGGCTGGAGATGCCGGGCCTCAAGGGCCGGCTGCAGGGCCTGTTCTTCCGCTCCGTCGGGATGATCTCCGTGGACGGCACGAGCGGCTCCGCGACCATGGCGGGCCTGGAGACCTCCCTGCGGATCATGCGCGAGGGGCACGGGGTCGGCGTGCACATCGAGGGCACCCGGTCGCCCGACGGCCGCCTGTACAAGGGGAACACGGGCACGGCGTGGATCGCGCTGCGGAGCGGGGCGCCGGTGGTCCCGTGCGGGCTGACCGGCACGGAGCGGGTGCACCCGGCCGGCGCCAAACGGCTCTACGTCTCCCGCTTCGACGTCCGCTTCGGCACCCCCATGACCTTCCCCGAGCACGCCGGGCGCGAGGACGACCGCCGCGTGCGCCGGACGGTCACGAATCGGATCACCCAGGAGATATCCGCTCTGACCGGCCAGGAATACGTGGACACCTATGCCGCCACGGTCAAGAGCCGGGCGGCGGAGGAATCCCGGACCACATCGGCAGCAAGCGCGGAATAAGAAGGGCTTTAGTCTCCGCCGATAGTCTCGATTCGAGCGCGACTCGACCACCGAGAGAGGTTCTCGTGAAGATTCTCCGCCAAGAAGACAAGAAGTTCGGCGTAACCGTCGAGGAATTCGATCTCAGCACCGCCACGGAAGCGGATTTCGAAGAGATCAAGAACCGCGTCTACAGTGACAAGATCGTCGTGCTGCGCAACCAGCACCTGTCCTCCCCGGAATTCGCCGAGCTCGGCCGCCGCCTGGGCACCGTGGAGACGTACTACGAGCCCATGTACCAGCACCCGGAGGTCTCCGAGATCTTCGTGTCCTCGAACGTGACGAGCTCGGACGGCACCCAGGTCGGCGTCCCGAAGACGGGCAAGTTCTGGCACGCGGACTACCAGTTCATGCCGCACCCCTTCGGCCTGACCCTCATCTACCCGCAGGTCGTCCCCAAGAAGAACCGCGGCACCTTCTTCATCGACATGGGCCGCGCCTACGAGGGCCTGTCCGACGAGCTGAAGCACGCCGTCGAGGGCACCCGCGCGGTCCAGAACGTCAGCCGCTACTTCAAGATCCGCCCCGAGGACGTCTACCGCCCCGTCGGGGAGCTGGTCGACGAGATCCAGGCCAAGACGCCCCCGTCGCCCCACCCGACCGCCTTCAAGCACCCCGCCACCGGCGAGAGCGTCCTCTACATCAGCGAGGGCTTCACCACCGGTCTGATCGACGCGGACGGCAACGCGCTGGACAAGTCCCTGCTGACGGCCCTCCTGGAGTCGAGCGGCCAGCTGGACGACACGTTCGAGCACGAGAACATCCACCTGCAGACCTTCGAGCAGGGCGACCTCCTCGTCTGGGACAACCGCAGCCTCGTCCACCGGGCACTGCACACCGCCACTGCGGAGCCCGCCGTCTCGCACCGCGTGACCGTGTACGACCAGTACCCCTTCTACGAGGGCATCGGCGCCTGACGCGGTGCACGCTCCCGCCGGCCCCCCACGAGTCCCGCTCTACAGAGGTGAAGAATGACCGCTCCCCAGTGCCCGGTCGCCCATGAGGTGTTCGACCAGCAGTACATGCGCGACCCCTACGGGACCTATGCGTCCCTGCACGAGAAGGGGCCCGTCCACCGCATCATGACCCCCGAGGGCTTCCCGGCCTGGCTGGTCACGGGCTTCGAGGAGACCCGGGACGCGCTCGCCGACCGCCGGCTCGCCCGCAGCATCGAACACGCCGGGGAGGACTACCGCACGCTCCCGCTCCCGGCCGAGTTCAGCACCAAGACCGTCGCCACCGAAGACGGCGCCGAGCACATGCGGCTGCGCAAGTTCATGAACAAGTCGTTCGCGATCAAGCGCGTGCGCGCGCTGCGCAAGCGCGTGGTCGAGCTGACCGACGGCTACATCGACGCGATGGGCGAGTCCGGCGAGACCGACCTCATGACGGCGATCGCCCTGCCCCTGCCGATCACCATCACCGGCGACATCATGGGCGTCCCCGACGAGGACCGCGCGAACTTCCAGTACTGGACCGACTCCATGCTGGGCATCAACACCGAGGTCGTGCGCGAGGCCGGCGCGACGATGCTGGGCTTCCTCAAGCGCCTCATCGACGACAAGCGCGCCAACCCGGGCGACGACATCTTCTCCGACTGGATCGCCTGGACGGACGACGACGGCAAGCACCTCGACGACCACGAGCTGATCGGCCTGGGCTTCATGGTCCTGCTCGGCGGCTACGACACCACCGTGGGCATGATCGGCGGCGGCATGCTCGCCCTGCTGGACGACCGGCCCAAGCTGGAGCGGCTGCGGGCCCACCCGGAGCAGATCCCGGACGCCGTCGAGGAGCTGCTGCGCCTGTACGGCACCGCCCACACCGGTGTTCGCCGCTTCGCCACCGAGGACATGGCAATCGGCGGCGTGGAGATCAAGAAGGGCGACGTCGTCCTGTGCTCCATGGGTGCCGCGGACCGTGACCCGCTGCGCTTCGAGAACCCGGACGAGGTCGACTTCGACCGGCCCAACCTCACGCACATCGCCTTCGGCCAGGGCCCGCACTACTGCCCCGGATCGGAGCTGGGCCGCATGGAGATCGCCATCGCCATCGAGACCCTGCTGCGCCGCCTGCCCAACCTGGAACTGGCCGCGCCCGCCGACTCCGTCCAGTGGCGCGAGGCGTACCTCATCCGCGCCCCCAAGGCCATTCCGATCCGCTACTGACCATGACCGACACCGAACTGCTGGCGCAGGTGCTCAAGCCCTACCGGGAGCACTGCCAGTACCTGAAGTCGTGCGAGGTGGCGGTAGGGGGTGACGGGCCGGCCGGGCTGGTGTCGGCCCGCTGCGAGTTCGAGATCCCCGAGTCGTGCTACATCGACGACACCGGGCACTTCAACTCGGTCGAGTTCAACATCTGTTACAACCAGATGCTGTACTACGTCATCGCGAAGTCGGTGCAGGACGGGCTCCTGGAGTCCTTCGCGCACTGGTCCATGGAGGACTACTGGCAGCGCCAGCTGGCCGACTTCCTCATCACCGACTTCCGCAGCACCTTCAAGCGGGCCATGCGCGGCCGTCACTTCTCCGGCGAGATCCAGATCCTGGACGTCGTGGAGTGGGAGGGCAGCGACATCCGCGAGCCGCTGCTCGTCGTCCACACCGCCTGCCGGTACTGGGACGCGAGCGGCGGCAACTGCCACGGCGAAGTGAAGATCGCCATCACCCATCCGACGACTGCGGTGCAACGATGACCATCGACCCCCGTGCGGCCGACCGTTTCCGGCGGCTCCCCCGGTCGGAATGGCGGACGGAGCTGGAGGCCCTCGTGGTCCGGGAGTTCCGTACGGCCCTGCTGATGACCGGGGACGAAACCGTTCCGCTCGACGAGAACTACTTCGACCTGGGCCTGACCTCGCTGCGCGCCACCGAGATCAAGCAGCGGCTGGAGGCCGGTCTCGGCGTCACGATCGACACGTCCGTGCTCTTCGGCAGCCCGACGGTCGACCGGCTCCTGGACCACCTGCTCACGCAGCCCCTGGACGGTACGCCGGCACCCGGCCCGGCGCTCCCCGCCGCGCCCGCCGCACCCGACCTGCGCAAGTCCCTGGTGGACGACCTGCTGAGTGACCTCTACCAGGCCTGACCACGTCTCTCCGGCAGGGTCCTCGCGGCCCTGCCGGATCTGGAGGAAAGACCGTGCCCAACACGCCCGCGCGTGAGCAGGATGAGCTGGAGGCGTCCCGTGAGGCTCTCCAGCAGCACAAGCAGCTCCTCAAGGAGCTGATGCTGGAGAAGTACGAACCCGTCGCCATCGTCGGGGCCGGAATCCGGTTCCCGGGCGGCAACGACACCCCCGAGGGCTTCACCGAGTTCCTGCGCGCCGGCGGTGTCGGGACCGGGCCCATTCCCGAATCGCGTTGGAACGTGGCGGAGTTCGCGTCCGGCGGTGAGAACGCCAAGGGCAAGATCCTGCCGCACAGCGGCGGCTTCCTGGACGGCATCGACCGGTTCGACCCCCGCTTCTTCAACATCTCCCCCAAGGAGGCCCAGTACATCGACCCGCAGCAGCGGCTCGTGCTGGAGACCGCCTGGGAGGCGCTGGAGCACGCGAACATCGACCCGACCGGCCTGCGCGGCGGCAACGGCGGCGTCTACGTCGGCATCAGTTGCGTCGACTACACCATCGAGATCGACGACCTGGCCTACGACGAGCTGGACGCCAACGTCGGCACCGGTACGGCCCACAGCGTCGCGGCCGGCCGCATCTCCTACTTCCTCGGCATGCGCGGCCCGAGCATGGCGATCGACACCGCCTGCTCCTCCTCGCTGGTCGCCCTGCACCTCGCGGTCGAGGGGCTGCGGCGCGGCGAGTGCGAGATCGCGCTGTGCGGCGGCGTCAACGCCATCCACCACCCGCGCAACCACATCGTCTTCTCCCAGGCGGGCATGCTCTCGCCCGACGGGATGTGCAAGACCTTCGACGACTCGGCCGACGGCTACAGCCGTGCCGAGGGCTGCGGCATGGTCGTCCTCAAGCGCCTGTCCGACGCCCTGCGCGACGGCGACCGGGTGATCGCCCTGGTCCGCGGCACGGCGGTGCGCCAGGACGGCGAGAGCGGCGGCCTGACCGTCCCCAACGGCTCCGCCCAGGAACAGGTGATGCGGGCCGCACTGGGCGCGGCGATGCTGGAGCCCGGCGACGTCTCCTACGTCGAGGCGCACGGCACCGGGACCTCGCTCGGCGACCCCATCGAGATGGGCGCCATCAACGGGGTGTTCTCCCGCTCCCACACCGCGGACGCGCCGCTCGTCGTCGGCTCGCTCAAGAGCAACATCGGCCACATGGAGGCCGCCGCCGGCATCGGCGGTGTCGTCAAGGCCGCGCTCCAGCTGCAGAACGGCGAGATCTACCCGCACCTGCACGCGGACCGGCCCTCGTCGCACATCCCGTGGGCGAACATGCCCGTCGAGGTGCCGACCGAGGGCCGCGCCTGGAAGGCTCCGGTCCGCCGCGCCCTGATCAACTCCTTCGGCTTCCAGGGCACCATCGCCTCCGCCGTGCTGGAGCAGCCGCCCGCACCCGCCGGGCAGGAGCACCCCGACCAGGACCCGCCGCAGGGCGCGGGGCACGTCTTCACCCTCTCGGCGAAGGGCGAGAAGGCCCTGGCCCTCCAGGCGCAGAACTACCGCGCCTTCCTCGCCGAGAACCCGGACGCCGACCTCGCCGACCTCTGCTACACCGGCAACATCGGCCGCGCCCACTTCGGCACCCGCCTGACCGGTGTGGTCCGTGACCGCGCCGAGCTGGAGGCGCTCCTGGACAAGGCCCCCGCGGCCGCCTCCGACCTGCGCAAGGTCGCGCTGCTCTTCACCGGGCAGGGCTCTCAGTACCCGGGAATGGGCCGCTCGCTGTACGACGCCCACCCGGTCTTCCGGGAGCAGCTGGACGCCTGCGACCAGCTGTTCTCGCAGGCCATCGGCCGGTCGGTGAAGGCCCTCGTCCTCGGCACCGCCGAGGACGCCGAGGTGATCCACGAGACCCGCTACACCCAGCCGGCGCTGTTCGCCCTGGAGTACGCCACCGCGAAGCTCTGGCTGAGCTGGGGCATCGAGCCGAGCGTCCTGATCGGCCACAGCATCGGCGAGGTCGTCGCCGCCGCGATCGGCGGGCTGTTCTCGCTGGAGGACGCCGTGCGGCTGGTCGCCGCCCGCGCCCGGCTGATGCAGTCGGTGACCGCCCCCGGCGGCATGGTCGCCGTGACGGCGCCGGCCGAGGAGGTGGCGCCCCTGCTGGAGTCCTACGCGGACGTCTCCTTCGCCGCGTTCAACGCCCCCGGCCAGTGCGTGATCTCGGGCGGCACCGCGTCGCTCGCCCAGATCACCGCCGCGCTCACCACCCGCGGGGTGAAGACGAAGGCCCTGCCGGTCTCGCACGCCTTCCACTCGCCCCTGATGCACGAGGTGTTCGACGCCTTCCGCGAGGTCGTCTCCACGATCGACTTCCGGGTGCCCGAGCTGACCCTGGTCTCCAACCTGACCGGCGCCGTCGCCGACCCGGCCGAGCTGGCCACCCCCGAGTACTGGGTGCGCCACATCGGCGAGCCGGTCGACTTCAGCGCGGGCATGGCCACCATCGGCGCCCGCGGCCGCCACGCCTTCATCGAGGTCGGGCCCGCCGCGACGCTGCTGGGCCTGGGCCGGCGCATCCTCGACGCCCGCGACCACGTGTGGGTGGCGAGCACCGGCGCCGAGGACACCGCCGGCTCCACGGCCCGCAAGGCGCTCGCCGACGTCTACGCCGCGGGCCTGCACGTGGACTGGGCCGGCTACCACGCGGGCCGCCCGCACCGCCGCGTCCCGCTGCCCCGCACGGTCTTCGACCGCAAGCGCTACTGGCTCCCCATCAACGGCGTCCGGCACTCCAAGGAGCTGGTGGCCGACGCCTCGCGCGTCCACCACCCGCTGCTCGGCCAGGAGATCACCGACGCCGCGGGCCGGGAGAAGGGCCTGCGCGAGTTCGCCGCGACCATCGCCCCCGACCGCCCGGCCCAGCTCGCGGACCACGTGGTCATGGGCCAGGTGGTGTTCCCCGGAGCGGGCTACGTCGAGATCCTGCTGGCGCTCCAGGACGCCGTGTACGGCGAGACCGGCCGGCCGCTGGAGGGCGTGGAGATCCTCGAACCGCTGATCCTCACCGAGGACCAGCCCACCGAGGTCCGCACCCGCCTGAGAGAACTGCCCGACGGCGGCGCCGAGGTGGAGATCGTCAGCCGGGTCGACGGTTCCGGCCGGGCCATCGAGCGGCGGCACGCCGTCGCCCGGATCGCCGCCGGCTGGACCCTGCTGCCCGAGCTGGAGCAGGCGGCGGCCGAACTGTCCGCGCGGGCCGCCGCCGACGCCGACGGGCAGGCTCCGGCCCCCCGCCGGGCGGACGACCTGTACGCCGACTTCGCCGACCTCGGTCTCGAGTACGGCCCCGAGTTCCGCCGCATCGAGCTCCTGGCCCGCGAGGGCGACGGCGTGGCCGTCGCCCAGCTCCTCGGCCGGCCGGCCGGCGCGGTGGAGCACATGCCGCCGTCGGTCCTCGACAACGTCATCCAGTCCCTGGCGGCCGTCCTCGACAACGGCCACACCTACCTCCCGGTCGCCTTCGGCACCTTCCAGCTGCTGAAGAAGCCCAAGCAGGGCGCCCTGCGCAGCCTGGCGCGGATCACCAGCGAGGAGAGCGCCGACGGCGAACTCACCGCCGACCTGGTGCTGCTGGAGGGCGACCGGCCGCTGTTCGTGGTGCGCGACCTGGGCTTCAAGCGGGTCGCCAACACCGCCGGCGGGCCCCGCCGCAGGTTCTTCCACACCCCGCGCTGGACCAAGCGCTCGCTGGTGCGGCGCGGCGCCGAGGGAGCCCGCCGGATCCTGGTCGTCGGCCGGGACGAGACGGCCCTCGCCGGGGCGGTCGGCGATCTGGAGGCGGCCGACGCCTCCCTGGCCTTCGCCCCCGACGCCGGCTCGACGGCCCGCGCGGCCCAGGGCCTGGCGGGCCGGCCCACCGACGTCGCCTGGTTCTGGCGTGCCGAGCCCGGGCCGCTCACCGAGGAGCGGCTGCGCGCCGAGTCCGAGGCCAACTACCGGGACCTGCTGGCGCTGCTGGCCTCGCTGGAGCAGCAGGGCTTCGGCCGCGATCAGCGGCTGTGGCTGGTCACCGAGGGCGCTCAGCGGCTGCCGGGCGACGTGCCCGCGCCGGGCGCCGGCGCCGTGCCCGCGTCCTCCCTGTGGGGCTTCGGCCTGTCCCTGTGGAGCGAGTACCCGACGTACAAGGTCACCCTGGTCGACCTGCCGGAGGGCGGCGACGCGCGGTCGCTGGCCGACGAGTGGCTGGCCGCGGAGGCCGAGGAGTTCCAGATCGGCTACCGGGCGGGCAACCGCCACGTGCGCCGGCTGCGCCCGGTGGAGCCGGCCGCAGCGGACGACGACAACTTCGAGCTGACCGTGACGGAGTACGGCGAGTTCTCGAACATCAAGCCGGTGCCGCTCGCAGACGTCACCCCCCAGGGGGACGAGGTGCAGGTCCAGGTGCACGCCGCGGGCCTCAACTTCAAGGACGTCCTCAACGCGCTCGGCCTGCTCAAGCAGCACGCCGAGGACACCGGGGTGCCGTACCAGCGGCTGCCGCTGGGCTTCGAGGGCTCCGGCACGGTCCTCGCGGCCGGCCCGGACGCCGAGTTCGCCCCGGGCGACGAGGTCGTCCTCAGCCACCTCGGGTGCATGAAGCGCCGGGTGACGGTGCCGTCGGCCATGGCGGTGCGCAAGCCCGCCAACGTCGGCTTCGCCGAGGCGGCCGGTCTGGCCACCGCGTACGTGACCGCGTACTACGCCCTGCACGACCTGGCCGGTATGAAGGCCGGTGACAAGGTGCTGGTGCACGCCGCCGCGGGCGGGGTGGGGCAGGCCGCGGTGCAGCTGGCGAAGCTCGCCGGGGCCGAGGTCATCGCCACGGCCGGCCCGCGCAAGCAGGCCCTGCTGCACGCCCAGGGGGTCGAGCACGTCCTGAACTCCCGCTCCCCGGAGTTCGCCGAGCGGATCCTGGAGATCACCGGCGGTGCGGGCGTCGACATCGTCCTCAACAGCCTGAACAAGGAGTACATCGCCGAGGGCATGCGGGCGCTGGGCCGGGGCGGTCGCTTCGTGGAGCTCGGCAAGATCGGCATCTGGTCCGCGGAGCAGGCGCGCGAGGCGCGTCCGGACGTGGCCTACCACAACTTCGACCTCAGCGAGTTCCCCGAGCGCGAGCTGCGCGCGGTGAACAAGCAGATCCTGGAGACCGTCGCCGGCCTCCTGGAGCGCGAGGAGATCCGGCCCATCCCGACGACCTCGTACTCCCTGGAGGAGATCGAGGAGGCGTTCGGGGTCCTCAGCCGGGGTGCGAACATCGGCAAGCTCGTCCTCGACCTCACCTCGTCGGGCGACCGCCCGGCCCGGCCCGTGGAGATCGCCGCGGACCGCACGTACCTGATCACGGGTGGTCTGGGCGCCATCGGCACCGTCACCGCCGAACGCCTGGTCGCCCTGGGCGCCCGGCACATCGGGCTGGTCAGCCGGCGGGCCGTGTCCGCCGAGCGGACCGCGGCCATCGCGGCCGGCCTCGGCGAGGGGGTCTCGGTGACCGCCTACCAGGGCGACATCGCCCGCACCGAGGACGTGCTCCGCATCGCCGAGGACCTGAAGGCGTCCGGCAGGCCGCTGGCGGGCGTCTTCCACGGCGCCGGCGTCCTGGCCGACATGCCGATCTCGGCGATGGACTGGGAGAGCATCGAGAAGGTCTTCGAGGCCAAGGTCTTCGGCACCTGGCAGCTCGACCAGGTCCTGCGGACCTTCCCCGAGGAGCCGTTCCTCGTGGGGTACTCCTCGGTGGCCTCGGTGCTGGGACCGGTGGCGCAGGGCAACTACGCGGCGGGCAACGCCTTCGTCGACACGGTGATGCAGTGGCGCTCCGCGGCGGGCCTGCCGGGTCTCAGCATCGGCTGGGGCCCGTGGGCCGAGGTGGGCATGGCCGCGAACCTCAGCGCCGAGCTGATCCGCGGCATCGAGGGCCAGGGGATGCGGTTCCTCAAGCCGACGGACGGCGCGCGGTGCCTGTTCAAGGCGCTGGGCGGCAGCGAGTCGCACGTGACGATCGGCGAGTTCGACTGGGACCGGTACGCGTCCGGGCGGCCGGCGGTGAGCGCGCTCTACCGTGAGGTGGCGCGGGCCTCCGCCGCGGCGGTGCGCACGGTGGACCTGGAGGCGCTGCGGGCGCTGCCGCGGGCCGAACGCCGGGCCACGGTCAACGAGCTGATCCGTGAGCGCATCGCCGTGCTCCTGCACTTCGAGGGCGCGGACGACGTCCCGGCGGACGCGAAGTTCACCGAGCTGGGACTCGACTCCCTGGTGGCCGTCGAGCTGAAGAACGCCCTGGAGGCGGGCTTCCAGGTGCCGCTGCCGACGTCGATCGTGTTCGACTACCCGTCGATCCTGCTGCTGGCCGAGTACCTGGACCAGGAGATCTCCCCGCCGGCCGCCGACGAGGGGTCCGCGCGCCGGAAGCCTGCGGACGTCCGGGAGCTGTCCGAGGCGGACGCCGACGCCGAACTGGCCGAACTGATGGATCTGTGACGCGGTGAAGGAGTACATCGAGTCCCTGTCGGGGCTCTCCCGCAAGCAGCTGGTCCTGATGCTGGCACGGCAGCGGCTGCGCGAGACCGAGGGCATCGCCGTCACCGGGCTCGCCTGCCGCCTGCCGGGCGGCCTGGACAGCCCCCGGCAGTACTGGGAGGCGCTGCGGGAGGGCCGCGTGGTGGCCGGTGGCGGCGGGATACCCGTCGACTCCACCGGCCGCCCCCGGTGGAACGTGGAAGCACCCGACCTGGCTCCCCTGGCCGGGCTGCTCGGCCAGGGCTCCTACCTGGCGGACATCGACCTCTTCGACGCCGAGCGCTTCGGCATCGGCGAGGAGGAGGCGGCCTTCATGGACCCGCAGCAGCGGCTGCTGCTGACGGTGGCCGCCCAGGCGCTCCAGGACGCGGGAGCGGCGCCCGGCACCGACGTCCGGGTCGGCGTGTTCGCCGGGGTGAGCACCGTCGAGTACAACTACGCCTGTCTGCGCAACGGGGTGGGGCCCGAGGGCCTCTCCCCGTACATGGGCACCGGTGGCGCGCTGAGCGCCACCGCGGCCCGCGTCGCCACCGGGCTGCGCCTGGGCGGGCCGGTGCTCACGGTCGACACGGCCTGCTCCTCGGCGCTGACTGCGCTGCACCTGGCCTCGCACGCGCTGCGGGCCCGCGAGTGCGACCTCGCCGTCGTCGGCGCCTGCCACCTGCTGCTGGCGCCGTTCACCACGGCCGTGTTCGCCCAGGCGGGCATGGTCTCGCCGACGGGCCGCAGCCGGCCATTCGACGCGGCGGCCGACGGACACGTGCGGGGCGAGGGCTGCGGGGTGCTGGTGCTCAAGCGCCAGTCCGACGCCAAGGCGGACGGGGACGTCCCGTACGCCGTGGTCCGCGGCAGCGGCATCCACCAGCACGGCGACCGGCCCGCCATGGCCGCGGCGTCCGCGCTGGGCCAGCGGCGGGTCATCGCGGACACGCTGCGTTCCGCCGGGATCGACCCGCACGCCGTGAGTTACGTCGAGGCGCAGGCCAACGGCTCCAAGCTGGGCGGGGTGATCGAGGCGGAGACGCTCGCGGGCGTCTACGGCCGTGACGCGGCGGACGCGCCCGAGCTGCTCGTCGGCTCGGCCAAGGGCACCCTCGGCTACCTGGAGACGGCGTCCGGCGCTGCCGGCCTGATCAAGGCCGTGCTGGCGCTGAACCACCGCACGGTCCCGGTGCAGCCCGGCTTCGACGTGCCGGACCCGGCGATCCCTTGGCAGCGCCTGGCGCTGCGGGTGCCGACGGCCTCCGAGCCGTGGCCGGACGCGCCGCGGCGGCTGGCCGGGGTGAGTGCGTTCGGCTTCACCGGAACCAACGCCCACGTCCTGATGGAGGGCGTGGACGGGCCCCCGCGGCAGGCGCCCGGACCGGCGCCCGTGCGCGGCCGGCGGTACTGGCCGGAGGGCAACCAGTGGACTTGAGGAGCGAGGAGCCCGACATGTACCACCCGCAGCTGCAGACCCTGGACCGTACGGCGGCCTTCCACGCCGCCGAGCGCCCCGACCGGACGGCCGTGGTCTGCGAGGGCCGCGAGGTCGGTTACGGGGAGCTGCACCGGAGCAGCAACCGGACGGCCCGCGCACTGCACGCCGCCGGGGCGGTGCGCGGCTCCCGGGTGGCGTACCTGGGCAAGGAGTCGGAGCACTACTACGACATCCTCTTCGGCTGCGCGAAGTCCGGTACGGTCCTGGTCCCCATCAACTGGCGGCTGACGGCCTCCGAGGTGGACCACATCCTGCGGGATTCGGGGACCGCACTGCTCTTCGTCGAGGACGAGTTCCTCGACGTCGCGCACAAGGCGGCCGCCGAACTGCCCTCGCAGGTGCGGATCGTCGCCCTCGACGGCCCGGCGGGCCCCGGCAGCGGCTTCACCGCCTGGCAGGCGGGGCACTCGGACGCCGACCCGGAGACGTCCGCCTCCCCCGACGACCCGATCGCCCAGATCTACACGAGCGGCACCACGGGCCTGCCCAAGGGCGTGGTGCTCGCGCACCGCAGCTTCTTCAAGGTGCGCGACGCCCTCGCGTCCGAGGGGCTGGGGTGGATCGACTGGCGTGAGGACGACGTCAGCCTCATCGGCATCCCCGGCTTCCACATCGGCGGCCTCTGGTGGGCCACGCAGGGCTTCAACGCGGGTGTCACCAACGTCGCGATGCGGATGTTCGTCAGCGGCGAGGCGGTGCGGCTGATCCGCGAGCACGGGGTCAGCACCACGTGCCTGGTGCCGGCGATGCTCCAGATGATGCTGGCCGAACCGGGCGCGGGCACCGCCGACTTCGCGACGCTCCGCAAGATCGTCTACGGCGGTTCGCCCATCTCCGAAAGCCTGCTCCAGGAGTGCCTGGAGCGGATCGGCTGCGAATTCGCGCAGATCTACGGACTCACCGAGACGGGGAACACCGCGGTGTGCCTGCCGCCGCACGAGCACGTGGCCGGCGGGGCCCGGCTGAAGGCGGCGGGGCGGTCCTACCCGGGCTTCGAGGCCAAGATCGTCGACCGGGCGGGCCGGGTGCTACCCACGGGCGCGATCGGCGAGGTGTGCCTGCGCACGCCCTCGCGGATGCTCTCGTACTGGGGGCTGCCCGAGGCCACCGCGGACACCCTTGTGGACGGCTGGATCCACACCGGGGACGCCGGCTACCTCGACGACGGCGGCTACGTGTTCATCTGCGACCGGATCAAGGACACGATCATCGTGGCCGGCGAGAACGTGTATCCGGCCGAGATCGAGAACGCGCTCGCCCGGCACGAAGCCGTGGTGGAGGCGGCGGTCGTGGGCGTCCCGGACGAGCGCTGGGGCGAGGCCGTCCACGCGTTCGTCGTGGTCAGGCCCGGTCACGAGGTCAGTCCGCGGCAGCTGGTGCTCTCCCTCAAGGGCACGGTCGCCGACTTCAAGATTCCGTCCGGTTTCGAGTTCATCGAGACCCTCCCGCGCAACCCGAGTGGAAAGATCCTCCGGCGGGAACTGCGCGACCGTTTCTGGCAGGACCGGGAGCGCCAGGTCAACTGAGTCCCACGCGCGTCGTGTTGGCGCCTGTTCCCCCACTTCCCGTCCCGACCCAGCGAGAAAGCAGGCAGCCGGATGGCTTCCCTCAGCACCATACGCAACGTCATCAACGCCGTGTCGTACGTCTCCGTCAAGGCGGCCGGGGGCCCGGCCTGGAAGCTGTTCCACGGTGCACCGCCCCGCACCCCGGTCCGGCCCGAGCAGCGGGAGGTCCACGACCGCGCCGAGCAGGAGACCCTCACCGTCGGCGGCCGCGACATCCGCACCTACCGCTGGGGCAACGGCGAGAAGCCCGTCCTGCTGGTGCACGGCGTGAGCGGGCGGGCCGCGAACTTCGCCGGTTTCGTCGAGGGCATCGAGGCCCTCGGCCTGACCGCTGTCGCCTACGACGCCCCCGGCCACGGCTCGTCGGGCGGTTCGACCTGCACCATCCTGGAGCACGGCGCCGTCATGACGGCGCTGCAGGAGCGGTACGGCGACTTCCACGCGGTCGTCGGGCACTCCTTCGGCGGCACCTCCGCCTACCTGGCCGCCCGCCGCGGCCTCGTCACCGAGCGGCTCGTCTCCATCTCCTCCGTGGCGGACTTCGGCTCGCTGCCGGACACCTTCTGCGGCCAGCTCGGCCTGCGACCCGCCCTCGCCGCCGAACTGCGCCGGCGCACCGAGCTGTTCTTCGCGCCCGAGCGGGACGTCTGGAACCGCTTCTCCGCCGACCACCGGCCGGAGGAGATCACGGCGCGCATCCTCGTCGTCCACGACGAGAACGACCGCGAGGTCGGCGTCGACCAGGGCCGCCGGCTGGCCGCGAGCTACGGCGACCGGGCGGAGCTGCTCATCACGAGCAAGCTCGGCCACCGCCGGATCCTGGGCGACCCCGAGGTCATCGGCAGGGTCCTGGACTTCCTCAAGGACTGAACCGGCGGGCGGCGGCACACGCGGCGGGCCGGCGGACGGAACAGACGAGCGGACGAGCGGACGAGAGAGAGCGATGAGCAGCAAGCCTGGGACCACAGCCGGCCACCCGGAGCCGCACACGCCGGCCGAACCGATCGCCGTGATCGCCATGGCCTGCCGCCTGCCGGGCGCGGCCGGCCCACGCGGCCTCTGGCGCCTCCTGCGCAACGGGGCGAGCGGTATCAAGGACGTCCCCGCCGACCGCTGGAACGCCGAGGACTTCTACGACGGGGACGCGCAGCGGCCGGGCCGCGTGAACACGCGGCGCGGCGGCTTCCTCGACGACGTCGCCGGCTTCGACGCGGAGTTCTTCGGCATCTCCCCGCTGGAGGCCGAGGCGATGGACCCGCAGCAACGGCTCGTGCTGGAGCTGGGCTGGGAGGCCTTCGAGAACGCCGGACTGCGCCCCTCCGAGGTCCGCGGCAGCGCCGCGGGCGTCTTCGTCGGCTCCATCGCCGCCGACTACGAGGCCCTGCTCGCGCAGCAGGGCCCCGAGGCGATCGGCCCGTACGCCTTCACCGGCCTGCAGCGGGCCCTCGTCGCCAACCGCCTCTCCCACACCTTCGGCCTCACCGGCCCCAGCATGACCGTGGACACGGGACAGTCCTCCTCCCTGGTCGCCGTCCACCTGGCCTGCGAGAGCCTGCGCCGCGGCGAGTCCGAGCTCGCGCTCGCCGGCGGCGTGCACCTCAACCTGATCCCCGAGAGCGCCGTGCGCGCCTCGCAGTTCGGGGTGCTCTCCCCGGACGGCGAGTGCTACGCCTTCGACGCCCGCGCCAACGGTTTCGTACGCGGCGAGGGCGCCGCCGTCGTCCTGCTCAAGCCGCTGGCCCGGGCGCTCGCCGACGAGGACGAGATCGTCTGCCTCATCCACGGCAGCGCGGTCAACAACGACGGCCGCGGCGAGGGACTCGGCGTGCCGAGCCCCGACGCGCAGGGCGACGTCATCCGCGCCGCCCTGCGCCGGGCGGGCGTCGCGGCCCGCGACATCGGCTACGTCGAGCTGCACGGCACCGGCACCCGGCGCGGCGACCAGGTGGAGGCCGAGGCGCTGGGCGGTGTGTTCGCGGCCGGCCGCGAGGCCGTCGGCCCGCTGCGGGTCGGCTCGGTGAAGACGAACATCGGCCACCTGGAAGGCGCCGCGGGCATCGCCGGGCTGCTCAAGGCGGCGCTCAGCGTCCGGCACGGGGAGATCCCCCTCAGCCGCAACTTCGAGCGGCCGAGCGACCTCGTGCCCCTGGACCGGCTGGGGCTCGCCGTCCAGCGGGAGCACGGCACCTGGCCCGGCGGGGACCGACCGCGGCTGGCCGGCGTCAGCTCGTTCGGCGTCGGCGGCACCAACTGCCACGTGGTCATCGGCCAGGCACCGCCCCGGCCCGCCACCGCTCCGGCCCGGGAGACCGCCGCGGGCGCCGTCGTGCCGTGGGTGCTCTCCGCCCGCAGCACCGCCGCGCTGCGCGACCAGGCCCGGGCCCTCGGCGAGCGCTTCGCCGCCGACCTCGGCCTGACCCCCGCCGACGTGTCCTACGCACTGGCCGCGACCCGCGACCGGATGGAACACCGCGCCGTGCTCGTGGCGGGCTCCAGGCAGGAGTTCCTGACCGGCCTGGAGGCCCTCGCGCAGGGCCGCCCCGCGCCGGGCCTCTTCCGCGGACGGGTCCGCCGCCCGGCCCGTACGGTCTTCGTCTTCCCCGGCCAGGGCTCGCAGTGGGAGGGCATGGCGCTGGACCTGCTGGAGACCTCGGAGGTCTTCCGGGCGTCCGTCGAGGAGTGCGCCGCGGCTCTCGCGCCGCACACCGACTGGTCGTTGACGGAGGTCCTGCGGGGCGCGCCGGGGGCTCCCGGCCTGGACCGGGTGGACGTGGTCCAGCCGGTGCTGTTCTCGGTGATGGTGTCGCTGGCCGCCCTGTGGCGCTCGCACGGTGTGGAGCCGGACGCGGTGGTCGGCCACTCGCAGGGCGAGATCGCCGCCGCCTGCGTGTCGGGGGCGCTCTCGCTGGAGGACGCCGCCCGCGTCGTCGCCCTGCGCAGCCGGGCCATCGTCCGCCTCGCGGGCACCGGCGGCATGATGTCGGTGGCCCTGTCCCCGCGGGAGCTGGAGCCGCTGCTCGCCCGGCATCCGGGCGAGCTGGCCCTGGCCGTGGTCAACGGCCCCTCGTCGGCCGTGGCCGGGGGATCCCCCGGGGCGCTCGCCGCCCTGCGCACGGCATGCGAGGAACGCGGCGTCCGCACGCACACCCTCCCGGTCGACTACGCCTCGCACTCCCCGCAGGTCGAGGCCATCGCCGACGAGGTGCGCACGGCCCTGAGCGGCATCCGGCCCCGCGCGGCCCGCGTCCCCTACTGCTCCAGCACCACCGGGGAGTTCCTCGACACCGGGGTGCTCGACGGCGGCTACTGGTACCGCAACCTGCGCGACACCGTGCGCTTCGACCGCTCGACACGGACCCTGCTGGACGCCGGCTTCGACCTGTTCGTCGAGGTCAGCCCGCACGCCGTACTGGCCGCCGGGCTCGCCGACACCCTGGAGTCCCGCCCGGCCGACGGCGGCGCCGACGTCAGCGTGGTGGGCACCCTCGCCCGCGACGAGGGCGGCCGGGACCGCTTCCTGCTGTCGCTGGCCGAGGCCCACGCCGGCGGCGCCGCGACGGACCTGGCCGAAGTGGCCCGGGCCGCCGGGGGCCGCCGGGTGACGCTGCCCACCTACCCCTTCCAGCGGCGCCGGCACTGGCTGCGTACTCAGCCGCGCACCGCGACCCCGGCCCCCGCCGGGCCCGCCGGCCCGGTCGAGCCGGAGCCGGCGGCGGCACCGGCCGCCGACGCGTCCGCCGCGGACCCGCTGGACCTCGTACTCGGCCACGCGGCCGCACTGCTCGGGTACGCGGACCCGGCGGACGTCGACCCGCACGGCGCCTTCCGCGACCTCGGCTTCAACTCCCTGACCCTGGTGCAGCTGCGGCGCCGCCTCGCCGAGGCCACCGGCCTGCGGCTGCCCTCCACCCTGTTCTTCGACTTCCCCACGCCCGACGCCACGGCGCGGCGGCTGCGGGAGCTGGACGGCGACCGGGCGCACGGGCCCGCGGGCGCGCCCGCCGAACCGGCCGCCGCCGCCGACGCGCGGGAGGACGGCGTGGCGCGGGTGGACGGCGTGGCGCGGGTGGACGGCGACGCGCGGGAGGACGCCGACCCCGTCGTCATCGTGTCGATGGCCTGCCGCTACCCCGGCGGCGTGCGCTCCCCCGAGGACCTCTGGCGGCTCGTCACCGAGGGCGGCGACGCCATGTCGGAGTTCCCCGCCGACCGCGGCTGGGACCTGGACGCCCTGCACGACCCGGATCCCGCCCGCCCGGGCACCACGTACGCCCGACGGGCCGGCTTCCTCCTGGACGCGGCCCGCTTCGACGCGACCCTGTTCGGGATCAGCCCGCGCGAAGCCCTCGCCATGGACCCGCAGCAGCGGATCATGCTCGAACTGGCCTGGGAGGCCCTCGAGCGGGCGGGCATCGACCCGCGGTCCGTCCGCGGCCACCGCACCGGCGTGTTCGTCGGCGCCATGCCCTCCGGCTACGGTCCCCCGCTGCACGAGGCCCCCAGGAACGCCGAGGGCCACCTGCTGACGGGGTCCGCGCCCAGCGTCATATCCGGCCGGATCAGCTACGTCCTCGGCCTCCAGGGGCCCGCACTGACCGTGGACACCGCCTGCTCGTCCTCCCTGGTCTCCCTGCACCTGGCCGCGCAGGCCATCGAGCGCGGCGAATGCGACGCGGCGCTCGCCGGAGGCGTCACCGTCATGGCCAACCCGGGCATGTTCACCGAGTTCAGCCGCCAGCGCGGACTGGCCGCCGACGGCCTGTGCAAGGCGTACTCAGCGGACGCCGACGGCACCGGCTGGAGCGAGGGCGCCGGCCTGCTGCTGCTGGAACGGCTCTCCGACGCACGCCGCCACGGACACCCGGTCCTCGCGGTCGTCAAGGGCACCGCCACCAACCAGGACGGCGCCAGCAACGGGCTGACCGCCCCGCACGGCCCCTCCCAGGAGCGGGTCATCCGCGCGGCACTCGACGCCGCCGGGCTCGCCCCGCACCAGGTGGACGCGGTCGAGGGCCACGGCACGGGCACCGTGCTCGGCGACCCGATCGAGGCCGGGGCGCTGCTGGCCACCTACGGCCGGGACCGGCCGGGTGACTCCCCGCTGTGGCTGGGCTCCCTCAAGTCCAACATCGGCCACACCCAGGCCGCGGCCGGCGTCGGCGGCGTGATCAAGACGGTGCTCGCGATGCGCCACGGCCTGCTGCCGCGCACCCTGCACGCCGAGACCCCCTCCCCGCACATCGACTGGTCGGCGGGCGCCGTACGGCTGTTGCAGGAGCACCGGCCCTGGCCGGCGGCCGCCGCCCCGCGCCGGGCCGCCGTCTCCTCCTTCGGCATCAGCGGCACCAACGCACACGTGGTCGTCGAGGAACCGCCCGCCCCGGCGCCCGCCGCCGAACCGGCGGCCGCCCCGGTCCCGGCCGGTGTGCCCGTCGCCTGGCCGCTGTCGGCCGCCGACGAGGACGCGCTGCGCGAGGCCGCCGCCCGGCTGCGCGACACGGTCACCGGCGGGCAGCTGGCGCCCGCACCGGCCGACGTCGGACACTCCCTGGCCACCGGCCGCGCCGCCTTGGCGCACCGCGCGGTGGTCCTCGCCACCGGCCGCGAGGAGTTCACGGCAGCGCTGACGGCCCTCGCGGACGGCACGGCGACCACGTCCGTCCACCGGGGGACCGCCGCCTCCGCACCGGGCCGCCTCGCCTTCCTCTTCACCGGGCAGGGCAGCCAGCGCCCCGGCATGGGCCGCGCACTGTACGCGGCGTTCCCGGTGTTCGCCCGCGCGCTCGACGAGGTGTGCGGACACCTCGACGGCCTGCTCGAAGGCCCGCTGCGCTCCGTCATGTTCGCCGACGAGGGCACTGCAGAGGCCGCGCTGCTGGACCGTACGGAATGGACGCAGCCGGCGCTGTTCGCCTTCGAGGTCGCGCTCTTCCGGCTGGTCGAGGCATGGGGCCTGCGCCCCGACCGGCTGCTCGGGCACTCCGTCGGCGAACTCGCCGCCGCCCACGCGGCCGGTGTGCTGTCGCTCCCCGACGCCTGCGCGCTGGTCGCGGCCCGGGCCCGGCTGATGGGCGCGCTGCCCGAGGGCGGCGCCATGGCCGCGCTGCACGCGCCCGAGGAGGAGGTGCTCGGCTGGCTGGCCGGGCACGAGGCCGTCGCGGGCATCGCCGCCGTCAACGGCCCCCGCTCGGTCGTGGTGTCCGGGGACGAGGACGTCGTACGGGAACTCCTGGACCGCTGCCGGGAGTCGGGCCGGCGCGGCAAGCTCCTCAACGTCAGTCACGCCTTCCACTCGCCGCTCATGGAGCCGATGCTGGAGCGGTTCGCCGCCGTGGCCCGGTCGGTGACGTACCACCCGCCGCGGATCCCCGTCGTGTCGCACCGCACCGGGCGGCCGGTGTCCGCCGCCGAGCTGTGCACCGCCGACCACTGGGTGGAGCACGTCCGCCTGCCGGTGCGCTTCCTCGACGGGATGACCGCGCTCGCCGGGGACGGCGTACGGGCCTGTCTGGAACTGGGCCCCGACGGCGTGCTCGGCGCCATGGCCCGCTCGTGCCTGGCCGAGCCCGGGGCGACCGTACTGGCCGCGGCGGCCCGGCGGGGACGGCCGGAGCCCGCCACGCTGCTCGGCGCCCTCGCCGAACTGCACGTGCGCGGCACGACAGTGGCCTGGGACCGGGTCCTGTCCCGGCGCGGGGCGCGCCGGGTGGACCTGCCCGTCTATCCCTTCCGGGGCGCCGCGTACTGGCTGCCGCTGCCGGGCCCGGCCGGCGGGGGCCTGGCCGCGGCGGGCATCGGGGCGAGCGGCCACCCGCTGCTCGGTGCAGAGATCGAACTGCCCGGCCAAGACGGCCTGTTGTTCACCTCGCGGCTGTCGACGGAGAGCCACCCGTGGCTCGCCGATCACGTCGTGCAGGGCGCGGTCCTGGTGCCCGGTACGGCCTTCGTCGAGATCGCCCTGCAGGCCGGTGCCGCCGTCGGTGCCGCGGGCATCGCCGAACTGGTCCTGCGGCGCCCGCTCGCGCTCGGCCCCGGGGTCGCGGTGGACCTGCGCTGCCAGGTCGGTGCCCCCGGCCCGGACGGCGCGCGCACCGTCACGGTGCACTCCCGCCCGGCCGGTGCGGGCCGCGGGGAGCCGTGGACCGACCACGCCGGTGGCCTGCTGGAGGCCCCGGCGGCGCAGGACGAGCGGTCGCCCGGCGCGGCGGCGGCGGTGGACCCGGCCGAGGTGCACGGGCTGCCGGACGGCACGTACGAGCGGCTGGCCGGCCTGGGGTTCGCGTACGGGCCGGGCTTCCGGGGGCTGCGGTCGATGCGGCGCACCGACGGCGCGCTGTGGGCCGAGGTGGCCCTGCCGGACGGGCAGCGGCCCGCCGGGTCGGCCTTCGCGGCGCACCCCGCGCTGTTGGACGCCGCGCTCCACCCCTTCCTGGTGGACTCCCTCGACTCGGGCGGGCAGGAGGTCCTGCTGCCCTTCGTGTGGCGGGGTGTGCGGGTGCACAGCCCCGGAGCCGGCGCGGCCCGGGTGCGGTTGGAGTCCGGGCCGGGAGCGGGCGCGTTCGCGCTGGAGCTGACGGACGGCGGGGGGCGGCCGATCCTGACGGCGGAGTCCGTCGTGTTCCGGGCCCGTCCGACCGGGGACGACCCGGCGGCCGGCCTGCTCCTCCTCGACTGGTCGCCGGCATCGAAGCCGGGGGCGGAATCGGGGGCGGAGCGGGGGGCGGAGCCGGCGCCCGCGCCGGAAGCCGCTTCCGCCGCCGTGCACGGCCGACGCTGGGCGGTGCTGGGGTCCGACAGCCTGGGTCTGGCCACGGCGTTCAAGGCGCGGGACACAGCGGTGACCACGTTCGTGGACCTGCTCGCCCTCGACGGGGGGCTGGGCGCGGCGGGGGAGGTCCCCGACGTCGTGTTCGTCACGGCGCGCGGCGAGGCCCCGGACACCGCCGACGCGACCCGTTCCGCGACCCAGCGCACGCTGCTGCTGCTCCAGGAGTGGCTGACCGACACCCGGCTCGGCGACAGCAGGCTGGTCTTCGTCACCTCCGGCGCGGTCGCCGCGACGGCCGCGGACGAGCTCTGCGACCTGGCCGGCGCCGCCCTGTGGGGGCTGGTGCGCAGCGCGCAGACCGAGCACCCGGGCCGGTTCGTCCTGGTCGACGTGGCCGCGGACGAGGACATCGACGCGCGGGCCCTGGCCTCGGTCGTGGCCTCCGGCGCACCGCAGTCCGCGATCCGCGCCGGCGCCGTACTGCACCCGGCCCTGACCCGGGCCGTCACCGGCGGCGACGGCGGCCTGGAGCCGGCCGCGGCCGCATGGGGTGCGCACGGCACGGTGCTCGTCACCGGCGGCACCGGCGCCCTCGGCGCCCTGCTGGCCGAGCACCTGGTGCGCCGCCACGGGGTGCGCGACCTGCTGCTGCTCAGCCGCAGCGGGTCGCAGGCCCCGGGCGCGGGGCGGCTCGTGGCCGCCCTGGCGGACCTGGGGGCGTCGGCCACCGTCGTGGCGTGCGACGCCTCCGACGCCGGGGCGCTGGCCGCCGTACTGGCGGACGTACCGGCCGACCGGCCGCTGACGGCCGTGGTGCACGCGGCGGGGATCACCGACGACTCGACGATCGCGGGACTCACCCCGCGCCGGCTGGAGCGGGTGCTGGAGGCCAAGGCGGCGGCGGCGCTGAACCTGCACCGGCTGACGGAGGGCGCGCCGCTGCGGGCGTTCGTGATGTTCTCCTCCGTCATGGGTCTGCTGGGCGGCGCCGGTCAGGCCAACTATGCGGCCGCCAACGCCCAGTTGGACGCACTGGCCCGGCACCGGCGGGACCTCGGGCTGCCGGGGCTGTCCCTGGCCTGGGGGCTGTGGGGCGGCGCCGGGATGGGTGGCCGGCTCACGGCTGCCGACCTGGCCCGCATGGGCCGGATCGGCCTGGCGCCGCTCTCGGCGGAGCAGGGCCTGGACCTGTTCGACGCGGCCTGCGCGGGCGACGAGGCGGTCGTCGCACCGGTCGCCCTGGCACCCGCCGCGCTGCGGGGTGACGGGCGCCGGCTGCCCGCGCTGCTGCGGGGGCTCGCCCTCGGCGGCGGGGTGCCCCCGGCCGGGTCCGCGGGGCCGGATTCCCCGCGGGACGCGCTGCGCGGGCTGCCGGCCGCGGAGCGGCGGGCGGAACTCGTCGAAATCGTGCGCCGCCGGGTCGCCGAGGTGCTGGGGCACGCCGGGGCGGAGGCGGTCGCCGCGGACCGCGACTTCTGGGAGCTGGGCCTGGATTCGCTGACCGCGCTGGAGCTGACCGGCAGGCTGGGTACCGAGGCGGGGGTGCGGCTGGGCGCGACGGCGGCCTTCGACCACCCGACGGCCGTGGCCCTCGCCGCCCACCTGGCGGCCGAGATGGACGGGGCATGACAGCGGCCGCCGCCGTGGGGCAGTCCCCACGGCGGCGGCCGGCTGCCGGTCGGTCAGTACGCGAGGGCCTCGCGCAGGGTGTCCACGACCGCGCCGCGGTGTTCGCCGGCGAGGAGGAAGAAGTGGTCGCCGTCGAAGCGGCGGACGCGGCAGGGGCCGGTGGTGTGGTCGGCCCAGCCGTCCAGCGGTTCGTGCGGGACCAGCGGGTCGGCCGTGCCGCCGAGGACGTGCAGGGGCACGTCGAGCCGTATGTCCTCGAACCCCACGGCGGCCTCCCGGCTGAGGTCGATGTCCGCGCGCAGGACGCGCGTGACGTGGGCGAGCATGTCCGGGTCCTGCATGACCCACTCGGGGGTGCCCCCGCCGTCCCGCAGCAGCCTGACGGCGTCCTCCTCGCTGCTGGTGGCGTGGGCCCGGCGCCTGGTCCGGCCGGGCACCTGGCCGCTGACGACGGCGGCGCGGCAGTGCGGACCGAGGAGGTGCGCGGTGCGGACGGCGAGGAGCGCCCCGAGGCTGTGGCCGAAGACCACGGTGGGCAGCGGGTCCCGGCCGAGCACCTCGTCGGTGACCGAGTCGAGGACCTCGTCGAGGCGGCAGCCGGGGGTCTCGCCGAAGCGGCGCTCCCTGCCCGGCAGCGACAGCCCGAGCACTTCGATGTCGTCGGGGAGCGGTTCGACGAGGGGGAAGAGGGTGTTGGGGCCGGCGCCGGAGTGCGGGAACACCAGCAGCCGCAGCCGGGGCGCGACCGCCGCCCCCTGCAGCCGCAGAAGCGGCCACCAGGGGGCGGTGGAGGAAGACTTCACCGTGGTCACGTCGCCTCTCCCGGTCACGGGCAGTGGATGATCTGGCCGGCGTAGGACAGGCCGCCGCCGAATGCGAAGAGCAGTACGGGCGATCCCTTCTCGATCTCGCCGCGCTCGACGAGCTTGGAGAGTGCGAGCGGGATGCTGGCGGCCGAGGTGTTGCCGGAGTCCACGACGTCCTTGGCGATGACGGCGTTGACCGCGCCGATCTTGCGGGCCAGCGGCTCGATGATCCGCAGGTTGGCCTGGTGCAGGACGACGCCGCCGAGGTCCTCGGGCTTGACCCCGGCCCGCTCGCACACCTGGAGCGCGACCTTCGGCAGGGCGGTGGTGGCCCAGCGGTACACCGACTGCCCCTCCTGGGAGAAGGTGTGGGACGGCGCCTCGATGCGCACGGCGTGGCCCATCTCGGGTACGGACCCCCATACGACCGGGCTGATCAGGGACTCCTCGGAGGCGACCACGACGGCCGCTCCGGCTCCGTCGCCGATGAGCACGCAGGTGGTGCGGTCGGTCCAGTCGGCGAAGTCCGTCAGCTTCTCCACGCCGATGACCAGAGCCTTGGTGGCGGATCCGGTCCGGATGCTCTGGTCCGCCAGCGCCATTGCGTGTGGGAATCCAGAGCAAGCCGTGTTCACGTCAATCGCGGCCGGAGCCTTCGCGCCGACGGCCGCGGCGACGCGGGCCGCCATGTTGGGAGAGCGGTCCTGCGCCGTGCAGGTGGCCACGATGACGAAATCTATGTCGGCTCCGGTCAGGCCCGCATTCGCCAGAGCGTTTGCAGCGGCCTTTGCTGCCATGTCCGAAACGGACTCGCCCTCGGCGGCCACCCGACGGGTCTTGATCCCGACCCGGCTCTGAATCCACTCATCACTGGTCTCGACCATTTGCTCCAGATCGGCGTTGGTCAAAACTTTTGACGGCTGATAGTGCCCGAAGGAAAGGACGCGGGACCCGACCATCAGTGATTCTCCTCGTTCCATGGACCCTGACCCGGATCCGGATTGACCAATGGTCAGCCTATGCAGCGGGGTGACCGCCCTCACGCCGCGGTCACGCCCACCAGCTGATCCGCGCCACAGTCGTCCAGGGAGGGGGCGTGGGTCAAGATCGCATGCTGAAGCCGCTGGAGGCGGGGGGCGGGCTCGATCCCGTGGTCCTCGACCAGGTTCCGCCTGACCCGGCTGTACGTGGCCAGCGCCTCGGCGGTCCGCCCGCTGCGGTAGAGCGCCACCATCAGGTAGGCGTAAAGGTTCTCCCACGTCGACCGGTCGTCGAGCAGGGCGTATATCTCGCCCACGAGAGCCTTGTGGTTTCCGAGTTCGAGTTCGAGCTCGAAACGCTGCTCGTGCGCGAAAGAACGGCGTTCGTCGAGCCTGCGGCCGAGGGATTCGAACGCCGGAATGCTGCGCAGATCCTCAAGAGCCTGCCCGCGCCACAAAGAAATGGCCTGCTCGAAGGTTTTCGAAGCATTCTCCCTTTCACCGTTCCGGCGAAATTCCCGGGCTGTCACGAGCAGCCGGTCGAATTCGTAGACGTCGAGATCGCACCCGACGAGCCGGAGTTTGTATCCGGGCGGCTGCGTGGTGATGAGGGCGGCCGCGTCGAGATCGAGGCCCTGGAGGTGCTTGCGCAGCTTGGACACGTAGACGTGCAGGGCGGTGGAGGCGGTCTGCGGGGGAGCGCCCGACCACAGGGCCTCGATGAGCCGGCCGGAGGACACTGCCTCGCCGTGGTGGGCACAGAGATAGGCCAGCAGGGAGCGGAGCTTGAGCGCTCTCGGCGAAACCTGGGTCCCGTCCTCTGTCTCTATCTCTACTGGTCCGAGCACTTGGAACTTCACGGCATTCCCCCTGGTAGATCTCTGCGCCACGAAGGGGATGCGAACAACCGGCCTGCAACGTGCAGCCCCCCTCCGCACCCCTAGATCTTTCATGGGGTACCTAGATCGAGTCAAGCCGCTCATCTCGCATCTGAGGAACTCTTGAGGTGTCGAGAGGGAATCTCCGGATTACGAACGCTCCACACGAATCGGCCACATCTCACACTCATCCGGCATGACCCGATTCCGTTTCTTCGTCACCCTTGAGCGACCATTTCCCGCCAACGCGCCCCAGCCGATCAAGCCAAATTCAAACGGCTCGAAAGCGACCTGCGGCGGGCGGCCGTACCACCCCGAACCGGACATCCGACGGCCCCGGCCCGGCGGGCCACAACACCCTCCGAGAGGCGCCCGATCCCGTGCCTGACGGGCTCAGGAGCCGCCCTGACGCACTCCCACCGCGACCGCCCGGCCACCCTCCGTACGCACCGCGGGAACGCCGGGCGGTGTCCGCCCCGCGGCCCGAGGACTCCGCCCACCTGCGCGGACTTGCGGGTATGGTCCCGAAAGACAGCCGCCTGTCGGGGCCTTGGGGGACGTCCACCCGCGTGGATCGACGAGGCCACCTCGGCGGTTGACGCGTCGGCGCGACTGCCCGGAGGCACGGGGGGACCGGATCCCGGGCACGCACGACGACGGCAGCACGGCCGCGGGCGATGCCTGACCCCCATCGCCCGCACCGTCGCCGGCTGCCTGCGGTCGGACATCCTCTCCAGCCACATTGATCACTTTCGGTGCAACCGCCGCGAACGCCCTGTCGTCCCCTTCGACAGGGCGTTCACACGTTTCGGAAACTTGTTCGCATCGACCATCCGGTATGTGTACTCTGAACGCGCTTCATTTCTGAACTGGTTCAATAAACAAGGGGGGACCGGTGCAGCGTCACCGCGTCATGATTTCGGCTGCCGTCGTAGCGGCAGTCATCGGCTTCGTACCGACCGCGGCCCAGGCCGCAGACCGCCCCGCGGAGCGCCAGGGGAGCGCAGCCGCGGCGATGGACGCCGCCAAGGCCGCCGCGGCGAAGTCCGCCGTCTTCCACAGCCCGGCGGAGCGTACGGTCCGCACATCCGGCAAGGCAGCGGCCGCTCCGCAGGCCGCAGGGGCCGCAGGGGCCGCGAAGGGCAACGCCGGCCTCGCCGTCGATCTGCGCGCCTCGGCCACCTCGGCGCACGGCTTCAGCCTTGCGTCCCAGATCACCAGCGCCGCCGGCTCGCCCGTCAAGGTCGACATCGACTGGGGCGACGGCAAGACCGACACCGAGCACGTCACCGGGGGAAAGCTGCTGACCTCGAAGCACACCTTCGCCGAGGTCGGGACCCACAAGGTCACGGTCACTCTGACCGACCAGGACAACAACGTCACGGCCACCAACAGCGTCGACGTCCAGGCCGCCGGCTCGAAGTTCACCCCGCACGCCCCGACGCGGCTGCTGGACACCCGCTCCGGCATCGGCGGCAGCAACCGTCCGGTCACCCCGTACGGCGTGGCCCGCGTGAAGGTCGGCGGCAACAGCGGCATCCCGGACGACGCGACCGCCGTGGCGCTCAACCTCACCGTCGTCAGCCCCCGTTCCGGCGGCCACATCACGGCCTACCCGTCGGGCACGGAGCAGCCGACCACCTCCAACGTCAACTTCACCGCGGGCCAGACCGTGCCGAACATGACGATCGTGCCGGTGGGCGCGGACGGCTACGTCGAGCTCGTCAACCGCAGCTACGGCGACGTGGACCTGCTCGCGGACGTCACCGGCTACTTCAGCCGCTCCGCCGCCGCCGGCGGCTACACCGCGCTGGAACCGACCCGCATCGTCGACAGCCGCGCGGGCCTCGGCACCTGGGGTCAGGTCGCCGGTCAGAGCCAGTTCCCCGTCCAGGTCGCCGGCCGCGGGGCGATCCCGTACTCCAACGTCACGGCCGTCGCCCTCAACGTCACCGTCACCGGCCCTCGCGGCGCCGGCCACCTGACGGTCTTCCCGAGCGGACAGCAGGCGCCCGGCACGTCGAACGTGAACTTCAGCGCCAACCAGACGATCGCGAACTCGGTGATCGTCCCGGTCGGCCCGGACGGCCAGATCAACGTCCGCAACGGCGCCTGGGACCCGGCCGACGTGGTCGTGGACGTCGTCGGCTACTACACCCCCAACGGCGGGGCCGCTTACCTGCCCGTGCTGCCGACGCGGCTGCACGACTCCCGCGAGTGGGACTGGCCGGTGGAGGGCCAGGACTACCGCTGGCTGCCGCTGGCGGACGGCAAGCCGAACAACACGGCGTACGTCCTGAACACGACGGTCACCAACACCCGCGGCAGCGGTCACCTCTCGGTCGCCCCGGACCCGAACACCTGGGCACAGTACGACAACGACACGTGGAAGCCGCCGACCCCGCCGAACTCCTCGAACCTGAACTGGACGGGGGGCGCAACCGTCCCGAACCTGGTCCAGGCGAGCACCGGCAAGACCGGCGTCATCGACTTCTGGAACCGGGGCTGGGAGCCCGCGGACCTCGTGGTCGACATGTTCGGCGTCTACCAGCAGAACTGATCCACCGGGCGGACCGCGCCCTGACGACCGTGCCCCGGGAACAGCCGTACAGGCTGTTCCCGGGGCACGGCCCGTTACGCGGGCAGCGGCGAGCGCAGTTCCAGCAGGGTGATCTCCGCCGGGGCGCCGACGCGGACCGGCGGGCCGAAGAAGCCGGCGCCGTTCGTCACGTACAGCTGCGTGTCCTGCACCCTGCCGAGCCCGGAGTTGACGGGGTTGGCCAGCGAGGTGACCGCGGTCAGCGGGAACATCTGCCCGCCGTGGGTGTGCCCGGACAGCTGGAGGTCCACGCCGTGCCGGGCCGCCTCGTCGGCGAAGACCGGCTGGTGGGCGAGGAGCACGACGGGGCGCGAGAGCTCCCGCCCGCCCAGGGCCCTGCCCAGGTCGGGCCCCCGGCCGAACTCCTCCCCCGACAGGTCCTCGACGCCGGCCAGGTCGAGGTGGGCGCCGTTGTGCCGGATCTCCACGCGCTCGTTCACCAGCGTCGAGGAACTCGGCGTCGAGCCCGGCCCGGCCCTGCGCGCGCTCCACGCCCGGCTGCTGCTCCAGGACCCGCAGCTGATGGTCATGTCGGCGCTGCGCCAGGACAGCGGCGCAGCGCAGGACGAGATCGCCACGCCGATCGCGATCCCCCCACTGGCCCGCCGCGGCCCCTTCGACTGACGACCCCGCCGGCCCCCGCCGGGCCTGACGACTCCACCCCGGCCCCCACAGGGGAGCCGGGGCGCCATCGCCTACGTCCGGGCGGCTCCGGTGCGCCGGGTCCCGGAGAGGGTGGCCTCGGCCTCGACGGAGGCTCCGGACGGGGCCGGGAGCGCGGTCGGGGTCACCGGCCGACGGCGGTCCACCGCCGCGTGCACCCGCCGGCCCAGGCGCTGCATCGGCATCTCGACCAGCCGATACATCAGGTGGCTGACGGTGGGCTCAGGCCGCCCGTGTCGGGCAGGTCAGAGCTGTGAAAACCCGGCTCGCATTGCTCCTACCTCGCCTGTCAAATCATGATCAAATGGCGCCATGGTGTGGGACGAATGGGAAAAGGCCAAGGTAGATGTCGCCGGCGAGCGCCAGGTGTCGATGCGCCTCAATCAGCTGACCAGCGGACCTGGTGGCGGTCAGGCCGACCTGGTCGTACACCAGGATGACCTGGGCGAAGTGGGTCATGAGGCTTTCCTGCTCCACGGCCAACTGCAGAAACAGGCCGACATCGCCGGCGCCGGTGCCGACGGCTCAGGAAACGGCTCCACGATGCAGGCCGCAGCATCCTTGAAGACGGCCGGCTTCTCACTCGGCGGCGAGCTGGAGACCGCCGTGTCCGTGTGGACCTCTCAGGTGAAGACGGTCCTGCAGGCATGCGCCCACATTTCGAACCACCTGGACTACTCCAAGAAGGCGCACGCCGCGGACGACGAGGCCATCGCAGCCTCGCTCCGCAACCGCGACGGCTCGGCCGTGTCCGTCTCCCGTATCGACGAGTACCTCAAGTAGGGAGCACGGCATGGACTACTCGGACCTCATGGAACTCGACCTCACGAAGCTGGGATCCGCCGTTCAGGACTGGAAGCGCATGGCCGACGCTCTGCAGAGCCTGGGGGGACAGGCCCGCGACGGTGCAAAGGCCAAGGCCGAGAAGGCCCGCTGGGAAGGCGTGAACGCCGGTGTGACCCGCGCCTTCGTCGGCAAGACGGTCAAGGAGATAGAGGACCTCCATACGGAGGCCAAGAGCATCTTCAGCGTCCTCCAGGACGCCCACTCCGAACTGGTGGCCATCCAGCAGCAGGCGAAGAACGTGACCGCCGACGCCAAGGAGGCAGGCTTCAACGTCCGTGTGGGGCAAGGCGGAGCGGTGACGATTGAGGATGCCCTGGTCTGCGAGGTGGACGGTCCCGGCCAGCGCAAGCAGGACCTCATGCGCTGGTACGCCGACACCCTGAGCGGAGTAGTGAGCCACGCGGCCGAGGTCGATGCCGCTGCCGTACGCGCTTTGCGTGGCAGTCACGGTGCGGATCCGCACAACGCCGGCCATGCGACGTACACCTCCCTCGACCAGGAGATGCTCCCGCGAGCACTGAAACTGGGCGGCCTCGGCGAGGAGGCCAACACCAAAGAGCGGAAGGAGCTGCAGCGGCTCTGGCAGTCACTCGGGCCCGAGGCCCGGGCCCAGCTGTGGACCCAGCACCGGGACGACCTCCTTGCGGCCGGGTTGCTCCGCCCCCAGGTCAAGCAGGTCGCCGCGGACGACGGCGCTGGACCGTATGACGTCGAATCGCCCGGAATATCGGACTACTGGAAAGAGATCCAGGCCAACGGCATCTCGAACTCCGGCGACTTCATGGGCAAGACCGACGCGGCCCGACACATGGATCACTACCTCAACGGCAGCGGCAAGACGCTCGATCTGGACGTCGACCGCATGCTGGCCGACGACCCGGCGCTCCGGGACGAGGTGGCACGGATCCGGGCCACAGAGCAGGACGAGTGGCGGCAGCAGGCACTGGATGCCTTCGAGAAGTCAGGCGGCAAGCCTGTCGCCATCCCCGTGGAATCCGGCAGCAGCGGATACGAACACGAGAAGGGCCCGGACGGTACGAACAACTGGTACCTGGCCGTAGGCAGCGGCATGACCAACACGACCGGGGTGGTCACCGCCGTCCCCGGACCCGATGGGAAGCCGCAGGTCAGCATCGACTACCAGGTCAATGTGTGGGACCGCTACAACTGGGACGGAATCAAGGCCACGCCGATCGGACCGACCACCGTCACCGATGCCGACATGGCCCGCATGCACACGACAGGACTGGCCAGGGAGTTCGACATGCGAGGAAGCAGCTCGGTACAGCGGCACGACCTGTCGGCAGGAAATTCCTGGCCCGCGCCCGAGGACACCGGGCGGGACGGCACCCGCACGGACATCGGCCGTAATACGGCCGCCCGATGATCCGCGCACGACGCCCGGGCCGCGCCCCGGCGCTCGCCATGGCAGCGGTGCTGCTCGGCGCGCTCGCCGCCGGATGCTCCGGGGCGTCCGGCGGTAGCGGCAGGGAAGGCGGCCGCTCGGCGGACCCGGGGACGTCCGACTGGGTCGAGGGGGCCACCGCCGAGTCCATCGCTCGGACCCTGCACGTGGAAGTCCCCTCGACAGCGACCCAAACCGCGGCAGCGCACCGCAGGGGGTTCCAGGACGACGGGTTGATCCTGTCCTTCGTCCTGCCCGCGGAAGCCGTGGACTCCTTCCTCACCCAGCTGAAGCCGGAGCAGCCCCTCAGACTGCGCGAGCAGCCCTTCGCCGCCGAGGCAACACCGGCCACGCCGTTCGCACGCCTGGGGCTGCCGGAACCGGATTCGCTTCCCAAGGTCAGGGAGGGGCAGGTGTGCGCTCCCTGCAAGGGCGACCTGAACTGGCTCAAGGTCGCGGTGGCACAGATCGACGAACGGAGCAGCCGGATCTACCTGAGAGGGGTCGACTGACGCCCGTACGCACGCTGCGCGAGCAGTGTGCGTACGGCACGCTCAGATCCAGTTTCCCCAGCCGAACGTGGCGATGTAAGCACGTCGGACAGCGTCCCACCTACGGCAGTGAGGCCTGTGCCGAAACCGACGCCGATGCTAATGGCTCGATGGACAATGCGGCCCTTGTTCTTGTCCCACAGATCATCGAACCGCGGCCCTCGCCCTCGGCTCCGAGAGCAAGGCCGTTCTGGCGCTGCGCCGCGAGCGAGCGGCAATCCGCCTCCTCGGCGGCGACTACCGGGCCGCCCTGCCCGAGTTCGAGGCCCTCGCCGACGCCTACGCCCGCGTCACAGTGACGTGAGCGAGGAAGCGGTGGAGCTGCGGCACAACATCGGGATGCTGTTGCTCGCCCAGGGCCAAGGCGCCGAAGCCCGGCAGGTCCTCGAACCGCTCCATCCGGACATGTGCATGATGTTCGGCCCTGACGACGAGATTGACCGTCGAGATCGCCGACGCGCTGGCCCTGATCCGCCTGGACCTCGACGGCGACGCTGCCAGGTGACCCAACCTCTCTCCGCGTCCCCCCGGCTTCAAAACCCCCAGGTCACGACCATGCCCTCGCCTCAGACCCGCTGCTGCGGCAATCCATGCGACCACTCCCAGCCTGATCCGCTAGGCTGTCAGCGGTCAGACGGCTACCAGGCGTGTGCCCGGGAAAGTGTCCGCGAGGGCGCTGCCCGATCCGCATACGCACGCAAGCTGACCATGACGTTTGTCCGTCCGAGTCGGGCGGCCCCAGCGGGGTTTCCGACACGGTTCGCGACAAGCCCCCGCCTTCGTGGGATCTGTCAAAAACCCTGAAGGTCCAGGTCAGCGCCTCAGTGCGAAGTGACCCAAAACGACATCCCCCGGATTTCAAAACGCCCCCAGGTTGTGCGCACGAGGCGCATGGCGGCGATCCATGTCCTGCCTCCAGGCATCAGCGGCACCGTCCGCCAGAACTCCGCGCTCTTGCCAGTGCGCATCGGGGTGCGTCGAGGCTCGCAGAATCGAAGCCAGAGTGGTGACTGCGCACGACCGGGCCGACGCCAGCCCCTACGACAGGGCCAGCGTCTGCCACCATCCGCCCTCCTAGCCTTCCCGGCCTTCCTTGAATGCCTGGTTGCGTGCCCGCTCCTCCGGACTGCTGCTCTGGCCGTTCAGGCTCTTGCGAAGCTTGTCCCCCAGCTTGCTGGCTGATGCGAACACCCGCCCGATCGCCCGGGCAAGGTCTGGGCGCGCGTCCCTGAGGACCGGATGCAAGCTGTCGACGAGGCCGTCGGGGTAGGAGCCGGGATGGGCATTCATGAGTGCCCTGAGTGCCACAGCGACTCTTTCTGCCGTTGTCTGCTCCTCAGTCATCTGGGGTAGCAGGTGAATCCACAACTCTTCAGGAGCAGTGGAAGCGACGACCGCAGAGATGATGAGCTCCGGATCCCACAGAGGCTGGACAAGGCAACGGTCGATGAACCGTACGATGGCGGCGTCGGCTTGCTCAGCATCCTTCATGAGCTGCAGCGTCTCTGCGATGTGCGGGCCGCTTTTGATGAGTGCGGCGCACAGGAGATCGGCGTCAGCAGTAGCTGCGCAGCCCGCAAGCCCCGGAGCCTGGCCCTGAGCCTTGGCCAGCAGGCTGCTCTTGGCCTCTGTAGTCGCATGAGCCCAAGCGGCTTCAGCATGCTTCCAGAGCTCGGGCCCGTCAGCAGCGAGCAGGAAGTCGATCAGGTGAACAGTAAGGGGAGACGACGCAGCGTCCGGTCGTTCCAACCCCTTCACCAGCAGGGCGTGGGTTGCTGATGGGACCGACCCCCAGTGGTTCGTGAACACGTGGAGCCAAGAACCATCGAGTGCGGTTTCACCCACGTAGTGAGCAGCGAATGACACGCCCGGCTGAACTTGGTTGCTCGAGATGAGCATGTTCATGGCCTGCAGAGCCCTGGGCAGACCACCTTCCCGCACCTTCGGATGCCGGAAGAGCAGATGGAGGCTCGATAGCAGCTCTTCCACATGCGGCGACGACCGTTGGTTCTCAACACCTTCAATCAGCCGTTGAGCAAGGTCCTGCGCGATGACCCTTCCGGAATGCGTGACCATCAGCCGACCTAGCGACATGCGGGCAAAGTGGCCGCCTGCATCAAGAACTTCAAGGTCAGTCGTGAGCACCCTGGCGCACTCGGCGGCGGCTTGCAGTACGAGCTGGGGGGAGTCGCCGGTGACGCCCTGAAGGTAGCGGATCAAGGACTCACGAAGAACCACTCCAATGGGATCTGCCTCGCTTCTGTGGTCTGCCACCTGACCTGCGAGGCCGCGAGCCAGCGAGGCGGCGTGTTGCCCAGTGAGGCCAAGCAGCACCTCTCCGGCCACTGTCGTGATCTCCTCGTTGGTCCCACCCGCGCCAGCCACAGCAGTGGCGACGGCCTCCAGAGCCTGCTCAGCATCGGGTAGTGCCGCAATCGACGGCAGCCAGTCGAGCAGCAAGCTGGCTGTCGCCAGCATGTCTGCTTCTTCATCGTTCTCGGTCAGCGAGCCACTCAGAGCCAGCACGATCTCTGTCGCCAGCGTGCGTCCAGGGAGGTCATCGGCCTGACCCCACGACTCGTCCGGGGTGGTGTGCGTGAGGATCTCCACTGCAGCCGGCGCCAGTTCTGGGATCACGAGGCAAGCCAGCAGGGCCCTGGTGATCACGCCGTCCCAGCCATCCTTGTCCGCAGCCTCAACTGCAAGCTGGCCCAAACTCCGCAGCGCGTCGGGGTCCTCATGGCGCGCCGTGAGACGGATCAAGGAGCCGAACGCTTCGAGGGGAAGTGCACCTGCCGGAATCTCAGCGCCGCTACTCCAGAAGTTCAAGGTGTCCAGACTTGTACCGTCCTCGGCCATTCGCTCGAAGTAGGTCACAACGGCCGGTGCCAGGGCAGCGGCATGGGCAGTGGAAGGAAGAGCGAGGAGCGCCACGGCCCATCGTCTCGATTCCAATGCATCGAGAGGAACGATCTTCAGGGTGGCGATCAGATGAGGCAGATGCGGGTCGTCAGTCAGGCCCAACAAGGGCACCAGGTGATGACTGGGGAGCGGCAGAGTCATACTGCCTCGCATACGCGCGACGCGGTCGGTGAGAGTGCGCAATGCTTGAAAGTCCTCGTCCGACGCTGTGAGGGCAGTCAGGGCAGGCACCTGCGCCAGTCCTTCGACGACGGCAACGAGAGCATTGTCGCGATCCAGCCCAGCCCGAGCGGCATCGAGTGTTGCTGTGGCGGCTTCCAGGACACGCCGCCTTCCATCTGCCTCGCCCAGACGCTCGGCGAAGGCAGCACTGTCGCCCTGGACCATCTCGGTCTCGATGGCCGTGGCCATTTCGCTACCGAGCAGTCGGCTCGCTTGGGTGGATCCAAGACTGAGCAGAGGGCCGATCCGTGGAGGTCTTTGCGTCTTGGCGCGTCGCACTGTGGCATTCAGGAAGCTGAGGCCAGGGATTCGGAGATCAATACGCGGCGGCTTACCGGCATGCTCGACTATGAAGTCGTCGAGCAATACGTCACGCATGGCTCCCTCGTCACCGAGCAGCGCGTCATCGAGCAGATGCAACAGGCTGTGCTCGGCGCAGACGCGGTCGTAGAGGTCACGGAAGTCGTGACGCAGTACCGTGAGCCGCGCCAGCTCCACTGGGTAGCCCGTGACCTCGCCGCGGGCGATTCGGGCTGTCTTGCCGATGCGTTCGGGGGTTGCCTCCCGGTGGCGGGCAAGGTCGTAGTTCGTAAAGAAGGAGTTGAGCAGCCGGATGACATGGCGCGGGTTCTGCACGTCTCGGTGGATGAGCACTTCCAACAAGGTGCGCAGATCCGCGGGCCCACCGAGGAGTTCGACAGCAGGGTGCTGTTGGGAACCGTTCAGCAGAAGGTCTTCCGCGTAGGTACGCAGATCTGTGTCCTGGTGCGCGGGCAGGACGATACGCACTGTGAACAACTTGTTCAGGTACTCCTGGGCGGCTTCCTCCGTGGCCTTGCGAACCGCTACATCTCTGGCTCGCGAGACCGAGCCCTCGGCGACTTCCGAAGCCGGTGCCGCCGAGTCTCCGGCGGTCGGCTGGCTGGCTGACGCCGGCCGGTGAGCCAGCCCCGGCCGGACCCCGACGATCGCCTCGCGAACGATGTCCTCATCGCAAGACAGCACGAATACGGGGTGCAGCTTGTGATTCGTACCAGTGAGAAGCAGGCTGCGGACGGTCGCCAGGGCATCAAGAACGTCGTCTGCACCAAGTCGGTCGATATCGTCAACGGCGATCACGACCCGCTTCTTCTTGATCTTCTCCAAGAGCCGAGTGAAGGCGCGTTCGAGCTCATCCGTGGCTTCCGGGCGAGGCGTGGTAACCGTGATCTCGTACGCCTTGAGGGCTTGCAGACTCACTTCCTTGCCAGCATTCAGGACCGCAGCGATCACGGCAGCGCTGAACAAAATAGTGGTGAGCCTCGTAGCGTCATTCGCGGCAAACCACGTCAAGGCGGGGACAGAGCCAGCACTGCCGAACCAGTGCAGGCCGGCGACAACGATCACGCCAATCAGCCACACCGCGGCCAACATGAGCCCGATGGCTGCCATACCAGCGCAGGCCGCGTCACGGTATTTTTTGAACGCATTCTTGCCCGTCTCGCCACTGTCGCGGTCTTCGCGCGGCATCGTCCGCTGGTGGCCACCCTCCAGCGTGGTTCGGGCACTTTTATGCTCTGCCGACTCGATGAGGTCTAGGCGGTGGGCATCATCCAGTAGCGCGTATATCAGTCCTCGGGCGCGCGCAACGCCGCTATGGTGTTCGGCACTTACATGCAGGACTGCCCAGTCCGGCCCACGCAACTCGTTGCGGAGCATCTGAACCACAGACGACTTACCGCTACCGAAAGGCCCAATCAGGCCGATGGCGAGCGACGTCTCGGAGCTGCGGATGATGCGGCTCAGCTGCTTGGTCACGGAGTAGTGATCAAAACGGTCGTTGCCGCTGTCGGCAATGGCCGTGTCCTCAAGAGTCCATCGTTGTTTCGGCGACACAGTTCACTTCCGTCCATGCGCTCACTCGTGCGCAGATCCTACGATCAGCCACAGACATTCATCAGTGAAACGGCCGGACATATTCGACATCCGCCAACGGCCGACCCTTGACCGTCGGCACTCCCCTCGGGCTGCCCACGCAGGCACGCCCGCCCGGGCTCCGCTCATCGCGGAAGGGCTCGTCGTGTTCACCACCCAGCACGGTGGGCTTACACCTCAGTCGCTCGACCGCTTCGGACACGGTCCCTGCCGCCCCGACCTCTACGTTGCCGAGGATCGAGCCTGCGAGCGTCTCATCAGTTGACGAGACCGCCTAGTGCTGTGACCGGGAAGGTTCGCCGGGTTGCTCGTTGTGCTGGTTGGAAATGAGTTCTCCAAGCAGCGTGGGGAGGCGGGATGGCGAAACCGGTCCGGGTTCGCGGGCTGACGGAGCAGGAGGGCCAGAAACTCCAGCACATCGTCCGGCGGGGCAGCACGAGTTCGGTGCGGTTCCGGCGGGCGATGATGCTGCTGGCTTCAGCCGGCGGCAGCACGGTCCCGGTCATAGCCCGCCTGGTCCAGGC